>CACBXW010000001.1 GCA_902543295.1 uncultured Pelagibacteraceae bacterium
CGAGCCTAAAAATAAAAATTTTTTCCATATTTTATTAAATAAAATTGAAAAAAAGGTAGTAAGATATTTGTATTTGATAATTTTCTCTCATGAAAAAAGAGCAATTAAATTTTTAAATGATACAAAAATTAAAAAAAAATACTTAATTTTTAATAATTCATTGTCATTAGATTATTATAAAAAATATAAGAAAAGAAAAAATCATATAAGCTTTACAAAAAAAAAATTATTTTATTTCGGATCAATTGGCCCTGGTCATGCTCTTAATAATATCATTAAGTCTTTTAAATACTTGGAAAATAATATTTATTTAACCATATATGGGTGGGTTGTTGATTATAATTATTATAAAAATATAAAAAAGTTGATTATAGAAAATAATTTATCAAAAAATATCAGTGTCAAATTAGATGTAAAAGATTATGTTTGGAAACAAGAAATATTAAAAAATCATTTGGGAATAGCACTATATGAAGATATTTCATTGAGCCATAAATACATGTTTACAGCTTCACAAAAGATTAATGCATATATAGCAGCAAATATTCCTGTCCTTGTTACAAAGAATAGAGATAATAAAAAATTTATTGATAAGTATAATTGTGGCGTTTGTACTTCTTTATACCCAAAAATGATAGCAAAAAATATTAATCTTACATTAAAAAATAAGAAAAAATATTTAACAATAAAAAAAAATACAAACAAAACTTTTAAAAAAGTTTTTAATTTTGAAAATCAATTTAAAAAAATAGAAAATGAATTATAACTTAGATAATTTTTAAGTATATTGAACCAGGCTGAGTATCTTTTTTTAGATAAGGACATTTTTTGTTCAGGCTTTCAAAATGACTATTTTTCAGATAGTTAAGAGACAAGAGAACCTCATATCTATCTGTATTTGATAAAATTCCTTCCAATAAGTATTGTTCGTTCCACAATCGAATTTTATCGAATGTCCAATTAGGTAAATAATTATTCGGTGTGAATATGTCGTGTATGTGAACAATTACTCCACTTTTTAATTGTGGCAATATATCTAGATAAAATTTTAATACATCTCCATCTGGTCTTATTATGTGTGAGCTATCTAAAAAAAATATATCATTTTTATCTAATTCAGAACTCCAGTTCACAGATATATTTTCTAGTGGTTGCGTAATTATTTCAATATCAAAATTCTTCAACCATTTATTTTCAAATGGTTCAATACACTTCACTTCAGTCGAAAATTTTAAAAATTTATTTTTTTTTATAGCCTCTAGACATATCAAAGTTGAGTGACCACTGCCCACTTCAATAATTTTTTTTGGTTTAATATATCTAATCATTTGATAATAAATTTCTGCATCTCCTTCTTCAAATGATCCATTTTTTAAAGTAAAATTATAATTTTTTGTTCCGTTATTTAAGTCGAGTTTTATCAATTCGTCTTCAAATTTAAAATTTTCTAGATATTTGATTTGTTTAGAAATATTTAAGTTAATTGATGATAAATTTCTTTTTAAATATTTTTTTTTGTCTTCGGAGGAATATTGAATTTTGGGCTCATAATAATGATTGATTATGGGATGCAAGCCGAGCTTATCAAGTGTTTTTTTTGTTATGGGTAAATTTTCAGGACCTCTTTTTTTATATTTAATAAGTACCCATCCCACACTAAATACAATGAAAGATAGAAATAAATCATATATTTTAATAAAGAAAGATTTCATATTTAATTATTGTTAAATATATATATTTTATATTTAGACTTTTAAATACTTTAATTGTAAATTCTATTAACAATAGCTTAACTTTTAAAATATGAATTTTGATTTAAAAATTAAAAATTTAATTAATTCAATTAATTTAAATAAACAAAATAATAAAAAATTAGATCTCAGATTTCCTTTATTAGAAGATGGATTTACAGATGAGGATATATACCAAGCTTTAGAAGTTTTGCTTTCAAAAAATATTACAATGTCTAAAATTACAAGAAAATTCGAGCAAAGATTTGCTGATTATGTTGGAGCAAAATATGCTGTGATGGTAAATTCTGGTTCATCAGCAAATTTGTTGGCTGCATTTGCCTTAACTAATCCCTATAAAAAAAATAATTTAAAATTTGGAGATAAATTTATTATACCTGCAATTTGTTGGTCAACCTCATTATGGCCATTTGTTCAGAGCGGTTTAAAGCCAATTTTTATAGATGTATCAAAAGAAGATTTTTGTATTGATGTTTCAAAACTAAAAAATATGAACTTAAATAAAATTAAGGCAATTGTTTCTATAAATATATTGGGCAATAGTCCCGATATATCAAAACTTGCAAACATCTGTCAGGAAAATAATATTTACCTCATAGAGGATACATGTGAGGCATTAGGATCTAAGTTTAAAAAAAAATCATTAGGAACTTTCGGTGATTTTGGAACATATTCATTTTATTATTCACACCAAATTACCTCAGGAGAAGGAGGTATGGTTGTATGCAAAACTAAAAAAGACTTTGACTTGTTAAAAGTTCTTAGATCTCATGGATGGGATAGGAATATTTCAAAAAAAAATTCAAATAAATTTAATTTTATAAACTCAGGATTTAATTTAAGACCTTTAGATTTAACAGCAGCCATTGGTCTTAACCAATTAAAGAGGCTCAATAAAATGAAACAAATTAGAGAATATAATAAAAATAAAATTACCAATCATATAAAAAAGTTACCAAATTGGAGTAATCAATTTCAGTTTTTTTCTGCGAGAAAATACTTAGAACCTAGTTGGTTTGGCCTTCCTCTTCTCATGAATAAAAAATTTATTAAAAAGAAAAGCATTTTTTTGAAATATTTAAATAAAAATAATATAGAGACAAGACCAATTTTGAGTGGAAATTTTTTAAAACAACCCTGTGTTTCACTTTACAATTTAAATAATCCAGAAAAAAATTTCAGAAATGCAAATGAAATTGATGAAAGAGGATTTTTCATAGGATTACCCACTGAAAAGTACACAACACAAAAAGTAGAGTATTTAGCAAATAAATTATTGCAAATTGAAAAATTTTCTAATTAGACAAAAGCCTATATTTCCAGAATAATTTTAACATGCTTAAAAAAGAATTAATAATTAAACTTATGTTAACAGAACTTTCACCTCTAATTCTGTTAACAAAAATTGAGTCAATTTCCTTAATCTTGAGTTTTTCTTGTTTAAAAATTAATAATATTTCAGTCAATATTAAAAATTCTTTACTGATAAAATTTTTTTTATTTATTAAAATTCTTAATCCTTTTTTACTATAAAACCTATATCCATTTGTGTAATCTTTTATGTCAAGCCTGAATAAAAATTCTAATAATAAATTAGCTAAGCTAGAAAATATGACTCTATTAATTGGCCAATTTAAAATTTTGCTTTTGACTAAATATCTACTACCAATGAGTAAATCCAAATTTTCATTTATCAACTTTTTAAGATTTCTATTTAATTCAGATGGTTTATGCGAGAAATCACTGTCCATTTCAATGAAATATTTAATATTCTTTTTTCTAAAAAGTTTTTTAAACCCATAAATTACAGCAGATCCTCTACCAAGTTTTTTTTTTCGTCTATAATAATATAGATTTTTTAATTTTTTATGTTTTATGATTACTTCTGTTCTATCATTTTCTGAGTCATCAACAATTACAATATAACTATTAGTGTATTTTCTAATATGTTTTATAAGTTTAATAATATTTTTTTCTTCATGATAAGCTGGAATTACAATTCCTATATTAGACATTTTATACTATATTTTATAAAAAAATTTTTATAAGTGTGTATCTTATAATGTTATGAAAAAATATAAAAATTCAAAAATTTTTTTAGCTGGACACAATGGGTTAGTCGGATCAGCAATATATGATAAACTTAGGTTGTGTGGTTATAAAAGGTTAATTGTAAAGAAAAGAAAAGAATTAGATTTAAAAAATTCAGATAAAGTTTTAAGGTTTCTCAAAAAAACAAAACCAGATTATATTATAATTGCTGCAGCTAAAGTTGGTGGAATTAAAGCTAATAATAATTTATCAGGACAATTTATCTACGAAAATCTATGTATTCAAAATAATTTGATAGATGGTGCTCATAAAATTGGTGTTAAAAAATTAATTTTTTTAGGTTCCAGTTGTATATATCCTAGACTTAGCAAACAACCTATCAAAGAAAAATACTTGCTTGAAGGACCACTAGAAAAAACAAATGAGGCCTATGCAATAGCAAAAATTGCTGGTGTTAAAATGTGTGAATACTATAATAAACAATATTCAACTAATTTTTTGAGTTTAATGCCATGTAATACATTCGGAAAAAACGATAATTATGATTTAGAAAGCTCACACTTTTTACCCGCGTTAATAAAGAAAATATATCAAGCTAAAATTAAAAATAAAAAATTTGTAGAACTTTGGGGAAATGGCAAGACTTTGCGAGAAGTTATATATGTGGAAGATATTGCAAATGCTGTAATTCATTTTCTCTTTACCAATACAAGTCATAATTTGATAAATATTGGCACTGAAAAAGAAATGAGTATAGAGGATTATGCTAACAAAATTATGAAAATTTTGGGTATAAAAATTAAAATTAAATATATAAACAAAACTTTGACTGGCACTCCAAGAAAAGTGTTAGATTGTAAACTAGCCAAATCTTATAATTGGAAAGCAAAATTCAGCGTTTATGATGGTTTAAAAGAAACTATAAAAGATTTTGAAAAAAATTATTTAAAATATAATTAAATATAATTATTTAACTCTGACTCAATCATTATTTTAACAAGTTCTTTTAATTTTGTTTTTGATTTCCACTTTAAAAATTTATCTGCCTTAGATGAGTCGCCAATCAGAATATCAACCTCAGCTGGTCTAAAAAATTTTGGATTAATTTTTATTATTGTTCTTCTATTTTCTCTATTAATTAATCTTTCATTCAGTCCTTTTCCAACCCATTTTGCATCAATTTTTAGAAATCTTAATGTTTCATTTATGAATTGTTTAACAGAATATGTTTTTCCTGTTGAAATAACAAAATCTCGAGGCTTTTTTTGCTGAAGCATTTTCCATATGGCTTCAACGTATTCTTTTGCGTAACCCCAGTCCCTTTTTGCATAAATATTTCCAAGTTCTAGACAATTTAAATCTCCTTTCAATATTTTGACAAGACCAAGCGTAATCTTTCTTGTAACAAATTCCTCTCCTCTTAATGGAGATTCGTGATTAAATAGGATTCCAGAGACAGCAAAAATATTATATGACTCTCTATAAAGTTGAGTAGTAAAATGTCCAAATACTTTTGCAATTGCATATGGGCTTTGTGGATTAAAATTTGTATCTTCATTTTGTATTTTTTCACTTACTTTTCCATACATCTCCGAAGATGAAGCTTGATAAAATTTAATTTTTGGATCTACTTCCCTTATTGTCTCAAGAAGTTTTAGAACTGAGGTTCCAGTAACATTAGATGTATATAAAGGACTATTGAATGAGCTCTTCACAAAAGATTGCGCTCCAAGGTTATAAATTTCATCAAATTTATATTTTTGCAATAATCTTTTAATATCGTATAGTTCACTTAGTTCTAGTTCTTCCAATATTACTTTTTTTTCAATTCCGAGTCTTTTTAATCTCCAAAGACTTGATCTTGAAGATCTTCTATCAGAACCAATTACTTTATAATTCTTCTTTAATAAGAGATTTGCTAAATAGGCACCATCTTGGCCGGAGACACCAGTTATTAACGCAGTTTTTTTCATTTGTAATCATATTAATAATTAATTTTTTACATAAGTATAGCTAATAATTTTAATTATCGATCCTAATCCAATTATTTGGAACTGTGTCTATTTCACTTTCTTTTATTGTACCACTCCAATTTTTTGGAGCTATAATAATTTTATTTTTATTATTTGAGAGCCATGCACCCCACCAAGCAAATGTGCTATTAGGTACAATAAAATTTTTAAAACAAGACATCAAATAAAGATAATTTTTAAATTTATTGCCAGCTTTTTCATGACCAACAAATATAAATCTTTCGCTATATCCAAAATTTCTTCTGCACCAGTCTAAATCATCAGAGAATATAAAAATTTTTGATATTTTACCAAGTTTTTGATCAAAATATTTAATAGAATTTTTATAATAATTAATACTTATTGCATTTAATTCCTTAGTGTTAAGATGATCTGTTCTTCTTACATTTAAACAAATATCATTTTCCAAATTTATTTCTTTATTGAATAATATATTTTCTTTTTTAATTCTTAGATCGTTAAAATTGTATAAATTTAAGATTTCATCCCTATAATCTTTAAAATAATCTTCAGATTGCCAATAACCATCGATGTATACCAATTTTTTTTTATTTTTAATTAATCTAAAATCTACTTTCCTAGATCTTTCCATAAATACATGAAAATTAAGTCTATCAACTAATTTTGTAATATTGTGTCTTAATACATAATTATTAAAAAATTGCATTGTATAGAGCAAGGCAAAATAATTAATTTTTTTTTTTTTTATATCAAATATATCCAAATCAAAGTTTCTAATAATGTAACCTTTTGGAGGTTTAATTTTTTTTTCAATTAAATATCTTGTATCACATATAACATTAGTATTTATTTTTTTTGCTAAAGCATAAGCTGTAGCATATTGGAACATTTGGTTTCCCAATCCATCTTTAATATTAACAATGATCATTTAATTTATTTTCAAGATAATATCTTCAAATATCTTTTTTAAATCATATTTTATTTCCCATTTTGGATAGTGATTTTTTATTTTATTCAAATTACTAATGTAACATTTATGATCTCCAATTCTTGAATTATTATTATATGTATAATTCATCTTTATACCGGTGATATTCTCTACAAACTCTATTGCTTCAAGAATAGATATTGAATTTTTCCTCCCTCCACCAATATTGTAAACTTCTGCAATTCTGGGCTTCTCAAAAAATAATCTTGCAAAATTTTTTATATCTTCAGAGTGAATATTATCTCTGACTTGTTTTCCTTTATATCCATATATCGTATACTTTTTTTTTTTAAGATTGCACCTAATCAAATAATTTAAGAAACCGTGCTGCTCAACACCAGATTGATTTGGTCCTGTTAAGCACCCACCCCTTAAACAACATGTATGAATATCAAAATATCTCCCGTATTCTTGAACAATTAAATCAGCTGATAATTTAGAAACTCCGAATAATGAATGTATGCAATTATCAACATTGAAGTTTTCGTCAATTCCGTTTTTGTATTTATCCTGCAAAAAATCATATCTTTTCTTTTTCTCCTTAAGTTTAATCTTATTTGGGTTATCTCCATAAACCTTATTTGTTGAAAAATATATAACAGTTGTCTTTTTTAATTTTTTTCTAACAGCTTCCATTAAATTTATTGTAGCTGATGCATTTATTTCGAAATCTCTCAAAGGTATTTTTGCTGCTGTGTCATGACTTGGTTGTGCAGCGCAATGAGCAATATCATTTGGCTTTGTGTTCTCAATGAGATCAAATACTTTTTTTTTATCTGTTATATCCAAATTTAGATGTTTATAATTTTTTACATTCTTTAATAAAAAATTTTTAGTTTTATTAGTGTTACCACTTTTTCCAAAAAATTTAGATCTTTCGTTATTATCTAGTCCAATAACTAGATCATACTCTTTGTGAAGTCCATAAACTATTTCTGATCCAATCAATCCTGTAGATCCAGTAACGAGTAATATTTTTTTTTTCATAAGGAAATATTTAATAAAAAAAAATTGTTTTACCAATAAAATTTATAATATTAGAGTTGATAATCATTATTTTAATATTTTAAATTTTATACAATAAACATAATTATAAATTGAAATTATTGATATAGATATAAATACAAGTAATATAATTTTATTTAAATGTCATATACTGAAAATTTAAAGAAAGTTTCTAATCACTTAATTATTACAATTTTAATAATAATTATAGCATTTTTTATAAGGTTTTATAATTTTGACTCAATTGGTTTTTGGGGCGATGAATATTTAACATTTTGGCTATCTGAACCTTTTTATAGTTTTACTTATATAAACAAAAAGACTTTAGACTCACCAGATTTTGTACCCGCACTTTATTATTTTATTCTAAATTTATATAATCATTATTTTGATTACTCGGCATATTTTTTGAGATTATTTCACATAATATTTGGATCTGCTAGCTTAATTATAACTTATTTTATTTCAAAATTGTTACTAAACAGATCTTCAAATAATCTTGTTTTGTATTTACTAGCATTTAATTTATTTTTAGTTTGGTCTGCTACAGAGGTGCGAGTTGTAAGTTTTGCTTTATTTTTCCAGCTTCTATCAATTTATATTTTTTTATTATCTATTAAAAATATTAAAAAAAACAAAATTTTTATTAATAATTTTTTTTTGGTTTTATCAAATCTGATTTCATTATCTATCCATCCATTATCTATTGTAATAGTTATCTCACAGTGTTTACTTTTATTATTCATCTTATTAACAAATAAATTAAATATTCAAAAAAAATATATTCTTTATTATTTAATATGTATTGTTGCTACAATAATATTATATATTATTTTAAATAAATCATATTTTTTCAACAGCATTGAAACTACAAGACTGGACAATCACAATCAGTTAAATTTAAATTTTTTTTTAGGGTATAATTTTAAACATTATTTTTCATCTTATATATTGGGATTTATTAATTTATTAATTATTATTTTAACAATCGTTTCCTCTAGAAAAAAAATTTTTGAAAATATTTGTTTGTTTTATTTATTTCTACTTTTTATTTCTACTTATTTATTTATTATAATTGGAAGTATTCTTTTAACTGGAATGAATGGACAAAGGTATTGGTCTTACTTAGTTCCAATAATAACTATAATGAATATTTATTACTTAACTGTAATAAATAGAAATTTAATTAGTAAATTATTTTTAATAATCTTAATTTTTTATACCCCTTTTATATTTTTTAAAAATTTAAAATTTCCTCAAGTAAAAAAACCTGATACACCAGAATTAATAAGACAGATTAATTTCTCTAATACTTATAATGTTGTTAGTGAAAACTATGGCATGTTTGAAAACTATTTAACCAAAGGTTATAAAAATTCTAAAATAATTCTCTTAAAAGAAAATCAAATTGAAAGTATTGAAAATGATTTTTGGTATCTATGTTTAGATCTAACTTGGCATCAAGACAAGGGTTCATATTGGAGAGAGATGTATGATTGTTCTCTGAAAAATAAAAATATTTTGGCATTCAATAAAGTTTATAGTATTAGGTTACAAGGATATGTAATTACAAAGTATGAGTTTAAAAAATAATCACATTAATCAAAGTTATTTAATTTATTGACATAGTATAATTACCTTTGTATATGTAGCGGGCCTGGTGATTATTGCGAAAGGGTAATACCCGATCCCATTCCGAACTCGGAAGTCAAGCCTTTCTGCGCCGATGGTACTTAGTCTTAAGACTTGGAAGAGTAGGACATTGCCAGGCTATCATAAATGAAAAAACTTCTAATAGTAACAGGAGGAGCAGGCTTTGTAGGCTCGAACTTAATTAAATCATTAATTAAAACAAGCAAATATAAAATAATAAGCATTGATAATTACTCATCGGGATCAAGTAAAAATCATATTAAAAATAATAGAGTCAAATATGTAAAAGGCGAAACTAAAAACATTTCAAAAATTTTAAAATATAAAAAGTCTAAAATAAAAACAATTTTTCATTTTGGAGAGTTTTCTAGAATTTATCAAAGTTTTGAAAGTTTTGAAAAATGTTTTTCATCAAATTCAATTGGAACTCAAGAAGTTTTTAAATTTTGTTTAAATAATAATATTAAATTAATTTATTCAGCCACCTCTGCTAGTCTTGGTAATAGAGGTAAAGACCGAAACCTATCTCCTTATGCATTTACAAAAGCCAAAAATCTTGAATTGTTAGAAAATTTAAAAAAATGGTTTAGTTTTAAATTTGAAGTAATCTACTTTTATAACGTTTATGGATCAAAGCAAATTGAGAATGGACCAATGGCAACGGTTATAGGTATTTTTCAATATCAATATAAAAATAAAAAACCACTCACAGTCGTTAAGCCTGGATCGCAAACAAGAAGATTCACACATATTTCTGATACTATTGAAGTATGTATTAAAGCTTGGAAAAAAAATAAATGCAAGCACTACAGCATAAGTCACAAAAAGTCACATTCAATAGAAAATGTGGCAAAAATGTTTGGATCTAAAATAAGGTATTTGCCTCATAGGCAAGGAGAAAGATATGCTTCTGCGTTGACTAATTTGTCATATAATAACAAGGTAATCAAATACTACGGAAAAATAAATTTGAAAGATTACATAACATCGTTTATTAAAAACGAAAAAATTTAATTATGAAAATTGCAAGTTCACTAAAGTCACTAAAAAAAAGAGACCTTAACTCTAAACTCGTAAGAAGAAGGGGTAGGGTTTATATTATAAATAAAAAAAACCCTAAATTTAAAGCAAGACAGAAATAAGATATGGACGACAAAAGCCATAAAGATACTTGGAATAATTTCACAAAATTTGTTTTATGGGGCTCGGTTGCGGTAGTAGTTATCTTAACATTAATGGCTATATTTCTTTTATAAGATGATAATTGGTTCAATTTCTGAAAATTTGAATTTAGAAAAGAGAGTGGCAATAACTCCTGAAATAATTAAAAAATATAAATCTTTAGGACTAGAAATAAATTTAGTTAAAAATTATGCAACTCATTTAGGCATTCAAGATGACGAATATGAGTTAAATGGTGCTAAGATTTTAGATAGCGAAAATGAAGTTTTATCTAGCTCAGATGCAATTGTCCAAATGAATATATTGAATGATTCAAATCTTAATAAATTAATTCAAAAACAAATTTTAATTGGGGTTTTAAACCCATATTCTAACGAAAAAAAACTTAAAGAAATTATTTCAAAAAATATTAATTGTTTTTCTCTTGAACTTTTACCTAGAATAACAAGAGCGCAATCAATGGACATCTTATCTTCACAAGCAAATTTGGCTGGATATAAAGCTGTAGTGGACTCTTTTTCATATTTTCAAAAAGCTATACCAATGATGATGACGGCAGCTGGAACAATATCAGCCGCCAAAGTATTAGTTGTAGGCGCAGGAGTTGCGGGTTTACAAGCAATAGCTACAGCAAAAAGAATGGGTGCTATTGTTTTTGCCACAGATGTCAGAATGGCTTCCAAAGAACAGGTAGAGAGTTTAGGAGGAAAATTTTTGATGGTTGAAGGATCAGAAAATCTTGAAACAGCAGGTGGATATGCAAAAGAAACTTCTGATGAATTTAGAAAAAAACAAGAAGAACTAATAACAGAGACTCTAAAAAAAATTGATATCGTTATATGCACTGCTTTAATTCCTGGAAAAAAAGCACCAATTATAATTAAAAAAGAAATGATAAATGTTATGTCAACTGGGTCTGTTATTTATGATCTTGCTGCTTCACAAGGTGGAAATTCTGAATTAACTCAGGTAGATAAGATCGTAGATAATAATGGCATAAAAATTATGGGTGAGACAAATATATTAAACAAGTTACCAATATCTGCCTCAAATCTATATTCGAAAAATATGTTTAATTTTATTAGCAATTTATTTAACAAAGAAAAAAATTCCTTTGATATAAATTTAGAAGATGAGATAATTGAAAAAACAAAGATTAAATAATGGAAATTGATCCTTTTATATTTAGATTGAGCATATTTATTTTGTCCATTTTTGTCGGATATTATGTCGTATGGAGTGTCACTCCATCATTACATACACCACTAATGTCTGTGACTAACGCAATCTCATCTGTGATTATTGTTGGGGCTATAATTGCAACACTTTCAGGATCTTCAGAAAAAATTTTTGAAACATCTAATATTTTTGGTTTTCTCGCAATAATTTTAGCAGCTGTAAATATTTTTGGTGGGTTTCTGGTCACCCAAAGAATGTTACAAATGTATAAGAAGAAGAAAAAATAAAATATGTCAGCTAATTTATCAGCAATTTTTTATTTAATTTCGGGAATACTTTTTATTTTAGCGTTGAGAGGTCTTTCCTCCCCCGAGACATCAAGACAAGGAAATTATTTTGGAATAGCTGGTATGCTTATTTCAATAATTGTAACCTTTTTAACTGTTGGAAACTTTGGAACAGGATTTATATATGTATTAATATTCTTGGTAATTGGCGGTTCTGTCGGTGCATATATAGCCTTTAGAATACCAATGACAGCAATGCCTGAACTTGTTGCTGGATTTCATAGCCTTGTTGGATTGGCTGCAGTATTTGTTGCAATATCAGCATTTTTAAAACCAGAGGTATTCAATTTAGGAACAGTTGGAAATATCAAATTGGCTAGCCTTATAGAAATGTCTTTAGGAGCATCTATTGGCGCAATTACTTTCTCAGGCTCAATAATTGCCTTTTTAAAATTGAGAGGCATCATGTCAGGCGCTCCCATTACTTTTAAAGGACAGCATTTGTTAAATTTAATTTTAGGTTTAACAACTATTTTTTTGATTTATTATTTGTGCGCAACTCAGTCATCTAATATATTTTGGTCAATAGTTGCAATTTCATTTTTAATAGGGATACTTTTAATAATACCAATCGGTGGAGCAGATATGCCAGTAGTTATATCAATGCTTAATTCTTATTCTGGTTGGGCAGCGGCAGGTATTGGTTTTACGCTAGAAAATACAGCGCTGATAATTACGGGAGCATTAGTTGGCTCATCTGGAGCAATACTTTCATATATTATGTGCAAAGGTATGAACAGATCATTCTTTAATGTAATACTTGGAGGATGGGGAGCAAGTGAGCAATCATCTATTTCTAAAAACAATGAGCAAAAACCAGTAAAAAATGGTAATGCAGATGACGCAGCTTTTTTAATGAAAAACGCTTCATCAGTTATTATAGTTCCTGGATATGGAATGGCAGTCGCACAAGCACAGCATGCTTTAAGAGAAATGGTAGATGCTTTGAAGAAAAACGGTGTTAAAGTTTCTTATGCCATTCATCCTGTTGCAGGAAGGATGCCGGGTCATATGAATGTTTTACTAGCAGAAGCAAACGTTCCTTATGATGAGGTTTTTGAATTAGAGGAAATAAATAATGATTTTGCAAATTGTGACGTTGCTTATGTGATTGGAGCAAATGATGTAACAAATCCAGTAGCTAAATCTGATCCTCAAAGTCCAATATTTGGAATGCCAGTTTTAGATGTTGAGAAAAGTAAATCAGTATTATTTGTCAAAAGAAGTTTATCTCCAGGATATGCAGGAATTGACAATGATTTATTTTACAGAGATAATACATTGATGTTATTTGCTGATGCTAAGAAAATGACAGAGGAAATTGTAAAAAGTCTATAATATTAATTTTGATTTAGATTAGATAATTGGTTGCGGGGGACGGATTTGAACCGCCGACCTCAAGGTTATGAGCCTTGCGAGCTACCAGGCTGCTCCACCCCGCGATATTAAATCCTATTTTTGAGCTTGTTAAGTTTTTTAACTCTTTTAATATTTTCTTGTAAAATTCTTTTTTTTCTTTCCGATGGTTTTTCATAATTGTTTTTCAACTTAATTATTTTAAAAAAGCCATCTCTCTGAAGCTTTCTTTTCAGAACCCTTAATGCTTGTTCAACATTATTATCTTTAACTTCTATTTTAATAACAACCTCCAAAAAAGCGATTAGTTAGCATTTTAAATAATATTTGTCTATATAATTAAAATTTTACACTTTTTTTTAAATTTTTGTTTTGGAATTTTTTTCTCTTAATGCTTTTCTTTCTGCCTTTTCAATTGCACTAATTAAATCTTTTTGAGTAAATAATCCCATGGCTACAGGATCTTTTGCATTAAGATTGTTGAAATTCCAATAACTTTTGTTTCTGATTGATGTGACAAGATTTTTTGTAACCCCAACCAATCTTGCAATCTGAGTATCTTTTAAAATAGAGTGATTTTTTAGCAACCAAAGCGCAGAGTCTGGTTTATCCTGTCTTTTTGAAAGTGGAACATACTTCTTAATTTTCGTTTGATTATTTTTAATATCTATCTCTTTATCAATAATATTGAGTGGTCTGTTGTCATCTTTTGAAGACAACTTTATTTCCTCATCAGTTAATTGTCCTGAAATAATTGGATTATAACCTACTATTCCTTTTGCAACTTCACCATCTGCAATACCTTGTATTTCTACTTCATGTAATTGGCAAAAATCAGCAATTTGTTTAAAAGTTAGTGTTGTATTTTCAACTAGCCACACTGCAGTAGCCATTGGCATTAAAGGTGCTTTTGACATTAACTTTTGTTCTCAGATCTAAAATTTTGAAATTTTTTATTAAATTTACTAATTCTTCCTTTATCCAGAATCTTTTGTTTTCCACCAGTCCATGCCGAGTGAGATTTGGGGTCAATTTCAAGTTTTAAAATTTCATTTTCAGATCCCCAGGTAGATTTTGTTTCAAATTGAGACCCATCAGTCATCTCAACTTTAATAGGATGGTATTTTGGGTGAATATTTTTTTTCATGTGCAGCGTTATAACAAAAAATTTCTTAAACACAATTAAAAGTTATCTAATTTTTTAATCATTTTTTCGTAAATGTTAGGATTTCCAGCTCTAATATCAATTTTATTAATTGAGAAATTATTTATATCATTAACTTTACCACCAGCTTCCTCAATAATAATCTTGCCTGCAGCTATATCCCATATATTTATTTTGTTATGAAAAAATCCATCTAATCTTCCACATCCAACATAAGCCAAATCTAGTGCCGCACAACCTGTATTTCTCAAATTTAATTTTGGATGAATAGATTTTACTCCATCGTTATTTGACGCAAATAAACAATCTTCTATGTTAGATTTTTTAGAAACTCTTACTCTATGGTTGTTTACAAAAGCACCACAATTTTTTTCTGCATAAAATATTTCATTTTTAATTGGATCAAAAATTAATCCAGATATGATTTCATTTTCTTTTTTTAGAGCTACCGAAATAGCAAAGTGGGGGATTCCATGCAAGAAATTAGTAGTACCATCTATTGGATCTATAATCCAAAAAAAATTTTTATTCTTATTATTAATTATTCCTGTTTCCTCAGAAATAATTGAGTAATTTTTTTTTGATTTAGACAATTCTTCTATTAATATTTTTTCTACACGTTTATCTGTTTTTGTTACAAAATCTTTTGGTCCTTTTTTTGATACTTGTAAATTTTCTAATTCGCCAAAATCTCTTATTATAACTTTTGTCGCCTTTTCACAGGCTTTTATCATTAAATTTAAATTTGGAGATATTGAATTCATTTTAAATTTTTTTAACGTATTCCATTGTTCTAGTGTCAATAATTACAATGTCTCCACTTTCGATAAAAGGAGGAACTTGAATATTTAATCCATTTTCAAGTATAGCTGGTTTATAAGACGAAGAAACTGTTTGACCTTTTAATGCGACATCTGTTGAAACTATTTTACATGTCAATTGGTTTGGGAGTAAAATACTCAAAGGATTTTCATTATAAAAGTTAATCGTTACCTCTAGATTTTCAGTAAGCAATTTACCTTTATCACCAACTATACTTTTGCTTAAGTTGATTTGCTCAAACGATGTGGGGTTCATAAAAAAAAAATCATTTTCATCACTATATAAGAAATTGTATTTTATTTCCTCTATTGATGCTTTTTCTATAGTTTCGCTCGATCTAAATCTTTCATTAAGTTTTGTATTTTTAATTAAACTTTTCATTTCAACTTGTGCAAATGCTCCGCCTTTACCAGGTTTAACATGATTAGTTTTTAATACCTCCCATAGTTCCCCCTTATATTCTAATATCATGCCCACTCTTATTTCTGTTGCATTTATTTTCATATTAAATTTTTTATTGCTTGGTGCGGTTTAAACTTTTTATTATTCCAAATGTAACTTGAAATAGCTAAAAAATCTGCTTTGTTCAACAATAGTTTTTTATAATTGCTTTCATTGATTCCCCCAATAGCTACAACTGGTAAATTTATTAACTTTTTAATTTTAATTAAAGATTTGATATTCGCTTTATGTGTAACTTTTTTAGTTCTAGTTTTAAAAAATGCTCCTAATGCAATATAATTTGCACCACCCGATGAAGCATTTTTAGCCAGTTTAATTGAATTATGACAAGTAACTCCAATTATTTTATTCTTTAAAATTTTTCTTGCATCAAAAATATTCATATCTCCTTGACCCAAATGACATCCGTGTGCATTCACTTTTAAAGCAAGATGAGGATTATCATTAATGATTAATTTTACTCTGTTTTTCTTACAAATTCGCAATATTTTCTTTGCAATTATAGTTTTTTTTTTAATATTTTCTTTTTTAAGTCGTAATTGAAAAAATTTTACCTTTTTCGATTTAAAAACTATATTTAAGATGTTGTAAAATGATTTATTTATAATTTTATTAGGAGATATTAAATAAATAAATTTTTTATTTTGAATTTTCAAAACTTTTTGACCATTTTCCTTGTGCCGCTAAAGAACACATTTTAGCTCTATGATCGAAAATTTTCTGGGTTCCGATTGCATTATTAATATCTTTTGACCAATATTTTAGCGCACTTTGTTGTAGAGCTCTTCCATAAGAATATGTCATTATAAAATTTGTATCATTTTTTACATTTATTTGATTTAAGTTTGCTGTAGCTTCTATCTCTGTTTGACCCCCCGATAGAAAAGCTATGCCAGGGACTGATGCTGGTACATTATTTTTCAAACATTCTAAAGTTAGTTCTGCAATTTCTTCGCTAGAAATTTTTTCATCGGAACTTTTTCCTGGTAAAATCATGTTTGGTTTTAATATTGTTCCCTTCAAATCAACATTATTTATTTCTAACTCTTCATAACATTTATTTATTACTTCAGATGTTTTGATGAAACAATCTTTAGCAGAATGATCACCATCCATTAAAACTTCGGGTTCAATTATAGGAACCATTCCTGCTTCTTGAACTAATGCAGCGTATCTAGCCAATGCGTGAGCATTTGACGAAATAGATAATTTGCTAGGATATTTATCAGAAATCACGTAAACACCTCTCCATTTTGTAAATCTTGCTCCAAGTTTATAATAATCATTAAGTCTTTCTCTCAAACCATCTAAACCTTCTGTAATTTTTTCCTCTTTAGATCCTGCTAATATTTTGGCTCCTGTATCAACTTTAATCCCTGCTAACGATCCACTTGAATTAATAAGTTCAGGTATAGTTTTTCCATTAGACGTTCTCTGTCTTATTGTTTCATCATATAGTATTACTCCACCTATACATTCACTTATTGATGATGATGAAAAAAGAGTTTGTCTAAAAAGCAGTCTATTATTTTCATCAGAATGTACTTTTACCGAGTCTAATCTTTTTGTCATTGTGGCAGTGCTTTCATCAGCTGCAAGTATACCTTTGCCATTAGATAATATTTGAAGAGCGATTTTGTTTAGTTCAGACATTTAATTTAATGCTTTTATACCAGGGAGAACTTTGCCTTCAAGATATTCTAAAAATGCTCCACCTGCAGTTGAAACAAAATTATATTTATTTTTCATATTTAGTGAATTAATTACTGCCACTGTATCTCCTCCACCAACAACTGAAAAAATTTTGTCCCCTCTGTTTGCTATATATTTTGCTATTTCTGAGCTTCCTAATGAAAAATTCTTATTTTCAAAGTAACCTAGTGGTCCGTTCCATAATATTGTCGAGGAATGGTCAATAATTTTTTTTATTTCAACTAATGTTTTTGATCCAACATCAAGTATCATATCATCGTCTTCAATATCTTTAAAATCTTTTTCAAAAGATTTATCATTCAATTTTTTTCCAATTTTAACATCTTTCGGAAAATATATTTTACATTTATTTTTTTCAGCATATGTGAATATTTCTTGAATTAAGTAATCAATATTTTTTTCATATACAGAATTACCAATTTTCAAACCTTTGTATTTCAATATATTGTTTGCCATTGCACCAACTATTATAATACTATTAAATTTTGGTATTAAATTTTTTATTATATTTATTTTTGAAGATATTTTAGATCCACCGATTATACATGTTACAGGCTTTTTTATTTCAGAAGTTATTTTATTAAGAGCATTTATCTCCGCATTAATTTGAATTCCGCTATACGATGGAATATACCTTGTTATTTTTGATACGGAGGCATGATCTCTGTGTGAACATGAAAATGCGTCATTAACATATATTTCACCTAAGCTTGCTAATTTCTTTGAAAATTTATCATCGTTGGCTTCTTCTTCGGGATAAAATCTAATATTTTCAAGTATTACCAACTCATCATTTGAATTCTTAAAAATTTCTTCTTTATTTAAATTAAAAATGTTTTCTTTAAGCAATGATACATCTTTTTTAATTTTACTTTTAATATACAACGATACCAATTCTAGAGAAAGTTCCTTGACTATTTTTCCTTTTGGTCTTCCAACATGAGATATTATTATAATCTTTGCTTTTTTTTTTAATAAAAATTCTACTGTAGGCATAACCTTATCAATCCGGTTAGTATCTGTTATTTTTCCGTGTTTCATTGGAACATTTAAATCGAGTCTAAGAATTACACTTTTATTTTCAATTTTTTCTATATTTTCAATAGATTTCATTATTTGATCTTGCTTACATACTCAGCAATATCACACATTCTGTTCGAGAAACCCCATTCATTATCATACCAAGCTGAAATTTTTCCCATTTTATTACCAACTACATTAGTAAGTGAGGAATCTATGATCGCGGATGCACTATTGTGATTAAAATCAACTGAGACTAGCTTCTCATCTGTAACATTTAGAATATTTTTAAGTTTCGATTTAGATGCTGAAAATAAAGAGTTATTTAATTTTTTTATCGTAATATTTTTTTTTACATTAAATATAAATTCAATTAATGAAACATTTGGTGTTGGTACTCTCATAGCTACCCCTTCTAGCTTACCTTTCAATGAGGGTATAATTTCGCCAATAGCTTTTGATGCACCAGTGGATGTTGGTACAATTGATTGACTTGCAGACCTCGCCCTTCTTGGATCTTTGTGAGAATTATCTAATATTCTTTGATCACTTGTAAAAGCATGTATGGTTGTCATAAAACCATTAAGAATTATAAAATTTTTATTAATTACATCTGCAACAGGAGCTAAACAATTTGTTGTGCAGGAAGCTGCTGAAATAATCTTATCATTATTATTGACATTATTATGATTTACGCCAAAAACTATAGTTTTATCTGCCATTTTACACGGGGCTGATACTATAACTTTTTTTATCCCATTTTCTATATGTGGCATTAATTGATCTTTAGAATTAAACTTACCTGTACACTCGAAAACAAAATCAACACCATATTTTTCCCACTTTATGTCATTAATTTTAGAGTGTTGGGTGTAAGATATTTTTTCTTTATTTATTTTTATGTAATTTTCTTCAGATTTTACCAGAGAACTAAAAGTTCCATGAATTGAATCATATTTTAATAAATTTGCGCAAATTTCAGAGCTAGATATATTATTAATATGCTTGATGATTATTTTACCTTTGTGATTTTCATAAATCGACCTTACAATCATTCTGCCAATTCTGCCCATACCGTTAATGCCAACTTTTATTGTCATTTTTTTATATAAAATTTAATTTTTTTACTAATTTTTTCACTACTTAAACCAAAATGATCATAGACTTTTTTATAAGGAGCACTTTTACCAAAGTCTTCTATTGAAAAAGACAAGCCTTTTTCAATATATTTTTCCCAAGACATTTTTGAACCTGCCTCAATTGCAAAAGTGTTTTTGCTTTCTTTTAAGATTTTATTTTTATAGCTTTTGTTTTGTTTGTCAAAAATTTCTTGGCAAGGCATTGATATTACTTTTGAATAGATTTTTTTTTTGGCCAATTTATGACTTGTCTCAATTGCAAGATTGACTTCTGACCCTGAAGCTAAAATGGTTAAATTTATATTTTTTCCAGTCCTCAAAACCTCGTAAGCTCCCATAGAGCATTGATTTTTTTTGCTAAAGCTATTTCTTATGGGTTTTAAGTTTTGTCTAGTTAAAGCTAATATGCTAGGTGTTTTGTTGCTTTTTAATGCAATATCCCAACATTCAATTGTTTCGGTTTGATCCGCTGGCCTCAAAACATTTAAGTTTGGAATAGATCTTAAAGCAGCAAGTTGCTCTACAGGTTGATGAGTAGGTCCATCTTCTCCTAGTCCTATAGAATCATGTGTCATTATATAAATTACCTTCTGTTTCATTATAGCAGACAATCTTATTGAAGGTTTGCAATAGTCTGAAAATATTAAAAAAGTACCTCCATAAGGAATAAAATTACTATGAAGAGCTAATCCATTCATTATCCCACTCATTGCGTGTTCCCTAACACCATAGTGAATATAATTACCACCAAAGTTACTTGAATTAATAATTTTATGTAACTTAGTTTTTGTATTGTTTGATCCCGCTAAATCAGCAGAACCACCAATTAAAGTATTTCTCTCTTTTAATATAGCAGATAAAAACTCTTCTGAGGATTTTCTTGTAGCTATAGTCTTAAAATTTTTTATTGCATCTTTTTTTTGTTTTATAATTGAACTCGAGAATTTATTTTTAATAATATTTTTAAATTTTAGTTTGTGTCTACTAAAAGTTTTATTCCATATTTTTTCTTTTTTGACACCTTTCTCTCCAATTTTTCTCCAATCAGTTAAAATTCTTTGAGGTATTTTAAATGGTTTATAATCCCAATCTAATCTTTTTCTAACTAACTTAATTTCATCTATTCCAAGAGGACTTCCATGAGAAGAGGCCTTTCCACTTTTATTTGGAGATCCAAATCCTATTTTTGTTTTACACGAAATCACTGTTGGTTTTTTAGATGTTTGTGCTTTTTTTAATGCATTATAAATTTCTCTGTAATTATGCCCATTGATCAAAATATAATTCCATCCATAGCTTTTAAATCTGTTTTTATAGTCATCTGAGACTGCTAAACTAGTAGGACCATCAATTGAAATAGAATTATTATCAAAAAGCATTATAAGATTGTTAAGTCTAAGGTGACCGGCTAGACTCATTGCTTCATGACTTATTCCTTCCATAAGGCATCCATCACCAGCCAAGACATAGGTTTTGTGATTTATTAAATTACTTCCTAATTTTTTCTTTAAAATTTCTTCTGCTATTGCAAAACCCACAGAATTTGCAATTCCTTGACCTAAAGGACCAGTTGTTGTTTCAATACCTGAGTTGGGGTGATACTCTGGGTGTCCAGCACAAATTGAATTTAGTTGTCTAAAGTTCTTAATGTCATTAATTGATACACTTTTATATCCAGTTAAGTACAAAAGTGAGTAGAGCAACATTGATCCGTGTCCAGCTGATAAAATAAACCTATCTCTATTAAGCCAGCTTGGATTTTTTGGATTAAATTTTAAGAAATATTTATATAAAATTGTTACAACATCCGCCATGCCCATTGGCATGCCAGGGTGACCAGAATTAGCTTTTTGAACCGCATCTATTGATAAAAAACGAATAGCGCTTGATAAATTTTTTTCTTTATTTTTCAAAAAGTATCCTATCTAGACTTAGGTGATTCAATTTATTAATATAGATATATATATGAAAAACATTGATGAAAAAGAAAAAAAATTAGAAGATACTTTAGAAAAGTTAAGAGAAATAAATGTTCAAGATAATAAAGAATTAAATGAAGTTAACATATTAAGAGATCAGAAAAATCAATTAGAAATTGAAAAAGATCAGATAAACAAATCTCTTAAGACCTTAGAGGAAGAAAATTTAAAACTTAAAAGTCAATTAAAGGAACTAAAAATAAATTATGAAATTTCAAAAAAAAAAGAAAATCACTTTACTGAAAAAATTGATGAATTAAATCAAGAAACAGATAGTTTATTGGAAGAAATAGATAAATGGCAAATGTAAATATAAAATTTAATGGTAAAGAATATTTATTATCCTGTGAAGATGGTCAAGAGGAACATTTGGAAGAGTTGTCCTTGAGTTTAAATAAAAAATTTAATGATCTAAAATTTGATCTTGGAAATATTGGAGAGAATAAATTACTACTAATATCTTCTATAAAAGTCATGGATGAGTATTTTGAAACCAAAAAAAAAGTAGATGCGCAAAAAAAAGAGCTTCAAGAATTAAAAGAAAAATTTAAAGAATTAAAATCTTTAGTTTATCAGTACAAAGATAACAAAGAAAATGAAATTAAAAATTTAAGCTCAACACAAGAAGAACTTGAGAATGATATTGAAAAGTACAAAATAAGTTATGAAAATTTAATAGACAAAGTAACTTTAGAAATAGAAGACTTTGTCAAAAAAAATAGCACAAATACTTCTGTTTCATAAATATCAGTGTCAAAATTTAAATTAAGAAAAAAAATTATTAACTTAAGAAAAAAAAAATATTTTGAAATCAAAATTGACGATAATATTATAAATAGTTTTTATAATAAAATTAATCTATCAAAAAATAAAATTATTGGAGGTTATTTTCCAATAAATTTTGAATTTGATTGTTTGCAAATACTAAAAAAATTTTATTCTAACGGTTATATTATTTCGTTGCCAATTATAAAAAGAAATCATCAAATGGATTTTCACAAATGGGATATGAATGATCCTTTAACATTAAACTCATTAGGAATTCCTCAGCCATTAAAATTGAAAAAAGTATACCCAGATATAATATTTGTACCAACAGTTGCTTTTGATAAATTCAGGAATAGAATTGGCTACGGTGGTGGATTTTATGATAGATATTTAGAAAAAATCTCTCAAATTAAAAAATGTACAACAATTGGACTGGCTTTTTCACATCAAAAAGTTAATAAAATTAATGTTGAAAATTTTGATAGAAAATTAGATTTAATTTTGACAGAAAAATTAATGTAAAAATGAAAATTTTATTTTTAGGCGATATCGTCGGAGACGCAGGCTTTAAATCAGTAAAAAAAAACTTGCCAAATATAGTCTCAAAAAAAGGCATAGATTTTGTTTGTGTTAATGGTGAAAATGCAGCAAGTGAAGGTGTGGGTCTAACTGAGAATATTGCTAATGAACTTTTTAATGTAGGTGTAGATGTAATTACTACAGGAAATCATGTCTGGGATCAAAAGGAAATTTATGAATATATAAAAACTGAAAAAAAATTATTAAGACCAGTAAATATGAGTGGAAATTTACCTGGTAAAGGTTTTTCCATATTCAATTCAAAAAAAAATCTAAAAGTTGGTGTACTAAATCTGATGGGTAACGTTTTTATGAAAAAGTGTGATGATGTTTTTAAAATTGCTACCGAATTTATTGCAGAAAAAAAAAAATCAAAAGATTATGATTTTTTAATAGTGGATTTTCATGGAGAAATAACAAGTGAAAAAATGGCTATAGGTAATCTATTTGATGGATATGCAACTTTAGTTGTAGGTACCCATACGCACGTGCCCACAAATGATGCAAGAGTTCTAAAAAATGGAACTAGCTATATTACTGATGCTGGAATGTGTGGTGACTATGACTCGGTAATTGGTATGAATGCACAAAATTCAATTAACAGATTTCTAAAAAAAGAAGCTGTAAAACATTTTCCTGCCAATGGAGAAGCATCTCTGAGTGGTGTAGTTGTAGATTGCGATGTAAGAAATGGACTAGCAAAAAATATAGAAAGTTTCATTTTTGGTGGGAGTTTAAAAAACATAAATTAATTATGGCTGGACACTCACATTGGGCGGGCATTAAACATAAAAAAGGCAAAGCTGACAAACAGAGATCAAAAATTTTTTCTAAACTCTCCAGAGAAATCACTGTTGCTGCGAAACTAGGAGATAAGAATCCCGATATGAATTCGAGGTTAAGATCAGCAATACAAGCGGCCAGATCAGCTAACATGCCAAAAGAAAATATTGAGAGAGCAATTGAAAAGTCTTCTAACAATGATCAATCAAATTTTGAAAATATTAGGTATGAAGGTTTTGGACCTAGCAAATCTGCTGTAATAGTTGAAGCATTGACTGATAATAAAAATAGAACTGCTTCTAATATAAGAACAATATTTTCGAAAAATAACGGTTCTTTAGGAACCCAGGGCTCTGCATCACATAATTTTCAAAGATTGGGTGTAATTAAAATAGATAAAAATGAAATTGAAAAAGATAAAATTTTTGAATTAGCAATCGAGTCGGGTGCAAATGATTGTATTTCTCGTGATGAATTTCATGAAGTGCATACGGATATCGATGAAATATACGAGGTAAAAAAAAAATTTGAAAAAGTTATTGCAAATTTTCTTTCTACTGAAATCGAGTGGCTACCCATAAATAAGGTATCTCTTAAAGGTGAAGAAAATCAAAATATGGTAAAATTTTTAGAAACTCTTGATGATGAGGATGATGTACAAAATGTTTATACAAATGTTAACTTTGAAGATTAAATGATAATTGTTGGAATTGATCCAGGTATAGCAGGTGCTATCTGTTTTTTTTCTAGTGGGAATGTTATTGATGTAATCGACATGCCCACAATGGCTGAAGGAAAAAAAAATAAAAAACAAGTTAATGGTAGGCAAATTTATAATGAAATAATGCTAATAAAAAATAATTTTAAGAGCGAAAAAATGAGTGTAATAGTCGAACAAGTTTCTGCTATGCCAGGACAAGGTGTAACAAGCATGTTTAATTTTGGACAATCATTTGGAGTTATTAAAGGCATTTGTTCTGCAATGGAGCTACCCATTTTTTATGTTAGACCAGCAAAATGGAAAAAACATTTTAATTTGATTAATTCTGATAAAGATGCCAGTAGAACTAAAGTAATAGAGATGTTTCCTAGAATCTCTAATAAGTTATCAAGAAAAAAAGATATTAATAAGGCTGATGCTATTTTAATTGCTCAATATTTTGAAAACACAAGAGAAAACATTGATAACTAGACTATTTGAGTTTTTTGAAGTCAAATTAATGACATATTTTAATGGGAAACGATTGAATGGACTCAGATATTGCAACACAAAGCTTAGGTTTAGCAAGTAACACAGATTTTTCTTTAATTAGTTTATTTTTGCGCGCAGATATAATTGTCAAGTCAGTAATAATAATATTAATTCTATCTTCCATTTATTCATGGGCAATAATATTTGAAAAAATAAGAATGTTTAGAAAAATTAATAAAAGTGCAGAGGAATTTGAAGAGAAATTCTGGAAATCAAAGTCTGCTGAAACATTTTATAACAGTCTGCCTTCAAATATTGAGGATCCTATGGCAAAATTATTTAAAAGTTCTATGCAAACAGTTATGAAAACTAGATCAAAATCAAATTTATCTGAGAGACTATCTAGTGTTTTAGAAGTAAATATTGAAAAACAAATGGTAGCAGTTGAAAAGTATAATAGTTTTTTAGCAACTGTTGGATCGACAGCTCCATTTATAGGATTGTTTGGAACTGTTTGGGGAATTATGAATTCATTTCAATCGATTGCAATTTCAAGAAACACTAGCCTTGCAATAGTTGCCCCAGGTATTGCAGAAGCCTTATTTGCAACTGCACTTGGATTATTAGCTGCAATTCCTGCTGTAATTGCTTATAATAAATTTAATTCAGACTCTAGAAAATACTCACAAAAATTAGAAAACTTTTCGAAAAGATTCTTATCAATTATTTAAATGGGATTTAAGCTCAAAAGTTCAAAAAACGATCCAATGAGTGAAATTAATGTTACACCATTTGTTGATGTAATGTTGGTTTTGCTAATTATATTCATGGTCACTGCACCATTGCTTACAGTTGGAGTACAGGTAGATCTGCCAGAAACTTCTGCTGATACACTTCCTGAGGAAAATGAACCATTAACTTTAACTATTAATTCTAAAGGTGAAATTTTTATTCAGGAAACAAAAGTCGAGTTTAACAATTTGATTGTTAAAATATTGGCAGTGTCAAATAATAGAACTGATACAAGAATTTATGTTAGGGGAGACAAAGCTATTAACTATGGAAGGGTTCTGGAAATTATGGGAATGCTTTCAGGGTCGGGATTTACAAAAGTTGCTTTAATATCTGAACCGAATAAAGAGAGATAGAGATTATGTATCGAGGTCTTTTAATCTCATCTGGATTTCATGTTGCTATTGTTATGGTGAGTATCTTGGCTTTACCATTTGTTGCCAAAAAACCTCTGGATATTCCACCTCTTATCTCTGTTGAGCTTATTCAAATAGCTGAAAAGACAAATATTCCTTTCGCACCAAAAGCATCAAAAATAATTGAGAAGGCAAAAAAAGAAAATGAAAAGCTTTTGTCTGAACAGGCCCCTCCTAAAAAAGTAAAAAAAGATGAAAAAAAAGAAGTTCAAACAGATAAAAAAAAAAATGATATTTCTGAGGTTGCATCAAAAAAAACACCAACTAGTGAAAATAAAATAGAAAAGCTAAAAAAAGAAAAATTAAACGCTGTACCTATGCCAGATGAAGATAAACAGAAAATTCAACCTAAAGAAGAAAAAAAGCAGAAACCTTCAAAAGAAATCAACGACGAAAATATCAAAAAAATAGTTCAAACAAAAAAACCTATTTTGGATGAGAAAAAAGTTAAACAAGTTTCAGAATTTGAAAAGAAAGAAAAATTAGATTTAAACGAAATTGCAGCTTTAATTGATAAAAAAAAAGAAAATTTAGCAGAAACAAAAAAAGAAGTTGATAAGATTTCTCAATCAACTGATGAAACTATGGATTATTCAAAACTAACCCTTAGTGAAGAGGACGCATTAAAGGCCCAAATATTTACATGCTGGAGTGTTCCTATAGGTTTGCCATTTAGTGAAGATTTATTAGTTAGAGTTAAACTCCAATTAAAACCAGACGGTACAATTGAAAAACTTGAAATGTTAGATCATGTAAAAATGAACACACCTGGTAAAGAAAAATTTAGAACACTAGCAGATAGTGTAAGACGAGCTATTCAGTTGTGTAACCCATTAAAAGTTCCCACAAGTGGGTATGAAAGATGGAAAAATATGATTTTAAATTTTGATGCTCGTGATATGCTTGGAGGATAATGATTAGAATAATTAATTTATTTTTTTTTATATTTTTTTTATTGTCAGCTAAGGCTTATTCATTAATAGAGATAGATATAACAAGGGGTAATTTAGATCCGTTACCAATTGCAGTTTCTCCATTGTTTCAAGATGACAATTCAAAAAGAAATTCAATTAATGAACTTAAAATTGAAAATGTTGGATCTGAGATTTCATTAGTTGTGGAAAATAATTTAAAAATTTCAGGTTTATTTAATCCTCTTAGCAAAGAAGCATTTTTACAAAAGCCAGATATTGCTCATTTAAAACCAAGATTTGAGGATTGGGCATTGATTAAAGCTCAAGCTTTAATTACAGGCAAAGTAACAATTGAGGACAAAAAATTAAAAGTTGAATTTAGACTATGGGATATTTTAGCCGGAAGAGAAATGATGGCCTTAGCATTTACAACGGTTCCAAGTAATTGGAGGAGAGTTGGACATATAATTTCTGATAAAGTTTATGAAAGATTAACTGGAGAAAAGGGATATTTTGATACCAGAATTATTTATGTATCTGAAGAAGGACCTAAGACTGCAAGAGTTAAGAAGTTAGCTATTATGGATCAAGATGGTTTTAACACAAAATATTTAACATTAGGAAATGAATTAGTTTTAACTCCTCGATTTAATCCGACAAGTCAAATGGTGACTTACCTATCTTATTTTAAAAATCTACCTAGGGTATATTTATTAGATATTGAAACTGGTACTCAAGAAGTAGTTGGTGATTTTCCGGGAATGACATTTGCTCCACGATTTTCACCAGATGGAAAAAAAATTATTATGAGTTTTGCAAAAGATGGAAACTCAGATATTTATACAATGGATTTGGAAAATAGAATTGTTGAAAGAATAACTAATCATCCATCAATTGATACATCGCCTTCTTACTCACCTGATAATCGATTTATAACATTTAATTCTGATAGAAGTGGGTTTCAACAAATCTATGTAATGAAATCTGATGGTTCAAATGTAAAAAGAATTTCATTTGGCAAAGGATTGTATGGCACTCCTGTATGGTCTCCAAGAGGTGATTTAATTGCATTCACAAAATTACATAAAGGAAAATTTTATATCGGTGTTATGCGAACGGATGGTTCTGGAGAAAGATTATTGACTGAAAATTACTATCAAGAAGCTCCTTCTTGGTCTCCAAATGGAAGAGTATTAATTTTTTATAGAGAGACCAAATCTAACGATAAAGGTGAAGGATTTAGTGCCAAGTTATGGTCTATAGATCTTACAGGTTATAATGAAAGGCAAGTTCAAACAGAGACGGATGCCTCCGACCCATCTTGGTCGTCTTTATTAAGTAATTAGGGCTATTTTATTAATTTTTTAATATAAATTAAGTTGATTTTTATGCTTGAAACATCTAATTAGTTGTGAAAAAGTTCTAATAAATTATTAAGGAGCATTAATGAATTTTAGCAAATCATTTAGAAATACTTTTCTAGTTATATTATTAAGTTTAATCGTATCGGCTTGTGCTACGAAAAAAACCACTACGACAGTTGAAGGTCAAATGCAAGGTGATGTCTACACAGGAACTGATACAGTTAAATATTTAGCTGACGGTGTTCCGGACAGAGTATTTTTTGCGACAAACGAATCTATTTTAACAACTAAATCAAGAGACACATTAAGAAAACAAGCAAATTGGTTAAGAGAAAATTCTAGCATCAATGTTGTAGTCGAAGGTCATGCCGATGAAAGAGGAACAAGAGAATATAACTTGGCATTAGGCGAAAGAAGAGCAAATGCTGCCAAAGATTATCTGATCACTTATGGAATATCTGCTGATAGAATTTCAGTAATAAGTTATGGAAAAGAAAGACCAGTTGACTCAGGTTCAAATCCGCTTTCTTGGTCTAAGAATAGAAGATCTGTAACTGTAAAAGCTAATTAAAGCTATTTGAAATATTTTAAAGACCCTAAGATTATTATAAATAATTGCAGGGTCTTTTTTTTGCCATCATTATAATTAAAAAATAATTTAATGTTTAAAAAATTCTCCAATATTTTTACTTATATAATCTCTATATTTTTCATTTCATTCAGTGCAGCTTCTGAAGAACTGAACATGAGAGAAATTTTAGAAATTATTCAAAAAGATCTAAGAACTTTAGAAAGAGCGGTTTATTCAGAATCATTTCAGAAAAAAACTGGAGGTGAAACTTCATTGACAAATAAGGAACAGGAAGATGTCTTGACAAGACATCTATTAAAATTATCTGAAATAGAAAAACAATTTCAAAATCTGACTAACAAATTTGAAGAAATTAATTTCAAAGTCGATAAGTTATCGTCTAGACTTTCTAAAACACAAGCAGATAATCAATTAAGATTTCAGGATTTAGAAAACAATTCTAACCTCATTCAAAAAAGTGATAACAATAAAGAAAATTCAATTACAAATGAAAATCTAGAAAATGATCTAGCTAGCAAAAAAATTATGCCAGGCACATCCCAACCCCAAGATTTAGGCACAATATCATATAAGGACATGACAGATACAAATGAGACACAAGCAATACAGTCAGTTGAAACGACTCAAACAATCCTAACAGAAAATTTTATAAACGAGGAAAAAATTTTACCTGACGCGTCTCCTTTAGAGCAATATGAATTCGCAACTAGTTTTTTAAAAGTGGGAGATTATAATATGGCAGAAAGGGCATTCAGAGAATTTGTTGATACAAATCCAGACAATGACCTTTCTGGAAACGCACAGTATTGGTATGCGGAAACTTTCAGAATAAGACAGCTCTATACAGATGCGGCATCTGCTTATTTAGAGGGTTACCAAAAATATCCCAAGAGTGAAAAAGCACCTATTAACCTTTTGAAGCTTGGTGTATCTTTAGTTCAAATAGGAGAGAAAGATCAGGGTTGCTTAATGATTGCTGGTGTTAAAAAACAGTATCCAAATGCCACTCAATCAGTTCTTCAAAAAGCTAAATATGAAGAGAAAAAGTTTGAGTGCAACAAAGAAAACTCTTAATTTTTATTTAACAAAATTAAAAGATCCTCAGGTAAGAAAATTATATAGCCAATTCTCAAAAAATCTCGCATCTGTGGATTTAACCAATAAAAAGATTATGGTTGGGGTATCTGGTGGTGCTGACAGCTTAGCTGTTTTATTTTTTGCTCAGTGCTATGCTTTAAAACATCAAACTAAATTGTACCCTGTAATAATAGATCATAAACTAAGAAAAGAATCTACAATCGAGGCTGAAAACTTGAAGTATAAACTTAAACAAAACTTTAAAATTAAATGTAAAATTCTCTCAAAAAAAATTGTTAAAATTAATAAGAATATACAATCTTATGCAAGAGACTTAAGATATGATTTATTTTTTGAAGAGTGCAATAAACAAAAAATAGACTATCTTATATTAGGACATCATAAAGATGATCTAATTGAAAATTTTTTTATAAGATTTCTGAGAGGCTCTGGTTTAAAAGGACTTGTTTCTTTTGACAAAAACGTAATAATTTATAACGGAATTAATGTTATTAGACCATTTCTATCTACTTCAAAAAAAGATCTACTTAAAATAAATAAAAAAACTTTTGGATTTTTTATAGATGATCCCACAAATAATGATGATAAATTTTTGAGGAGTAGAATTAGAAAACTTCTAGTAAATTTAGATAAAGAAGGTCTAAAGTTTAATAAATTTTATTTAACTTTAAAAAATTTGTCAAAAAGTGATCAAGTAATCGAATTTTATGTTGATAAAAATATTTTAGAAAACTCAAAGTATTTTGAGAAAGATAAAAAAATAATATTAAACAAATCCTTTTTTAATAATCCTGAGGAAATTATTTTGAGAAGTATTATGCAAGTAATTAAACGCATTAGTTGGAAAAAAAACTATCCAAGAGGCAAAAAGGTGAATAGTCTTATAGATTCTATAAAGTTTACGAACAAAAACGTGAAATTGACACTTTCTGGATGTATTATTGAAAAAATTCAAGATTCGGTGATTATTTACCCAGAAAAACGATAATTTTTTTGTTAAATGATCAAATTGACACTTGTTAAATTATTAATAATTCTTAATTTAATGCTCTATGAATTTTAAAAACTTAGCCATGTGGGGAATAATCGTCATTTTAACGATTGGTCTTTATAATATGTTTAAGAACCCACAAGGTTCAATTTCTCAAAAAAATAAAATTATTTTCTCAGAATTCTTAACCGAGGTCGATAATGGAAGAGTAGTTAAAGTAGAGATACAAGGAAAAAATATAAAAGGAGTATTATCAAATGGAAATCAATTCACCACCTATGCTCCTGAAGACCCGAACTTAATCCAGAAACTAAGCGATAAAGGTGTAAGCATCTCAGCAAGTCCATTAGAGGAAAAAATGCCTTCATTATTAGGAATACTTCTTTCATGGTTTCCAATGCTTTTATTGATTGCTGTTTGGATATTCTTTATGAGACAAATGCAAGGTGGAAAAGGTGGGGCAATGGGATTTGGAAGATCGAAAGCAAAAATGATGAATGAAGTAAAAGGAAAAGTTACTTTTAATGACGTTGCCGGTGTTGAGGAAGCTAAAGAAGAAGTAGAAGAAGTAGTTGAATTTTTAAAAGATCCAAGAAAGTTTAGCAGATTAGGTGGTAAGATACCACGAGGTTGTTTATTAGTGGGTCCTCCAGGAACTGGTAAGACTTTACTGGCAAGAGCAATTGCTGGAGAAGCTGGAGTTCCATTTTTCACTATATCTGGATCAGATTTCGTTGAAATGTTTGTTGGTGTTGGAGCTTCGAGAGTTAGAGATATGTTTGAACAAGGTAAAAAACATTCTCCGTGTATTATATTTATTGATGAGATTGATGCAGTTGGAAGAAGCAGAGGAGCAGGTCTTGGTGGAGGAAATGATGAAAGAGAGCAAACTCTCAATCAGTTATTAGTTGAGATGGATGGTTTTGATACTAATGAAGGTGTAATTATTATTGCTGCAACTAATAGACCAGATGTCTTAGATCCAGCTCTTTTAAGACCAGGAAGATTTGACAGACAGGTTGTTGTTTCCAATCCAGATCTAATCGGTAGAGAGAAAATTTTAAAAGTACACGCAAAGAAAATATCAATGGCACCTGATGTTAATTTAAGAACAGTAGCTAGAGGAACACCTGGATTCTCTGGTGCAGATTTAGCAAATCTTGTAAACGAGGCAGCATTGCTAGCCGCAAGAAAAAACAAAAGAATTGTGACGTATCAAGAATTTGAAGAAGCTAAAGATAAAGTTATGATGGGATCTGAAAGAAGATCTATGGTAATGTCAGAGGAAGAGAAAAAATTAACTGCTTACCATGAGGCTGGACATGCGATTGTGACAATAAATGAAAAAGCCGCTTATCCTATTCATAAAGCAACAATAATACCAAGAGGAAGAGCCTTAGGTATGGTTATGCAATTACCTGAAAGGGATGAAGTTTCTCAAACAAGAGAACAGCTTCATGCACAAATGGCCATAGCAATGGGCGGAAGAGTTGCGGAAGAAATAATTTTTGGAGATGACAAAGTAACTACTGGAGCAGCAAGTGATATTGAACAGGCAACTAAAAGAGCACGAGCCATGGTTATGAGAGCTGGATTAAGTAAAGAAATGGGACCAGTTGCTTATGGTGAAAACGAAGAAGAAGTATTTTTAGGAAGATCTGTTGCAAGACAGCAAAATATGTCAGAGGAAACTGCAAGAAAAGTTGATAGTGAAATTAGAAAATTTGTTGATATGGGTTACGAGAGAGCAAGAAAAGTATTGACTGAAAAAATTGATGATCTGCATAAATTAGCAAAAGCTTTGCTTACTTACGAAACTTTAACAGGTGCGGAAATTGAGGATTTAATTAATAAAAATATATATCCTAAGAATAAAGAAGATCTAAAAGTTGAAGATGATGATCAAAGCTCAGCACTTGGTTCAATGGGTCTAAAACCAAAGATAGTGCACTAAGCTTTAATGAATAAATATTACACTAGAGCGTGTAATTTTTATTATGGAATAACATCAAAAACGAACATAAAAAAAAAAAAATCTATTCCTCTCAATGGTTACAATCATATTTCTTTTGATAAATTAGAAATCATTGACAGAAAAAAAAACAAAATAATTAACATTAAAGATATTAGAAAACTTTCAACTAAATTAAAAAAAAAAGTTATTAGAGATTTAAAAAATATAAAAAAAAAGAAAATTTTTAAACAAATAAATTTATCGGATATCCCTATTTTGATGGGTATAGTTAATTTAACTCCAGATAGTTTCTCAGATGGTGGCAAATATAATAAAAAAAATTTAGCGTTAAAACATGTTAATAACTTATTATCAAATGGAGCAAAGATAATAGACGTTGGTGGAGAGTCTACGAGACCAGGTGCAAAAGATATTAATCCTAGAAAAGAATGGGATAGAATAAAGGTCATCTTAAAAATTTTAAAAAACAAAAAAAGTTTTGTTTCATTAGATACTAGAAAAAGTTTTGTGATGAAGAAAGCCTCTAAAATAAAAGTAGATCTTATAAATGATGTGTCTGGACTAAGTTATGACCCTGATACTATAAATTATTTAAAAAAAACAAAAAAACCTTTTGTCATTCATCACATGAAAGGAACACCAAAGAATATGCAGATTAAACCTACTTATAAAAATGTTTTACTTGATATTTATGACTTCTTTGAAACAAAACTAAAATATCTAAGAAAACAAGGTATAAAACATAATAATATTATATTAGATCCAGGAATTGGGTTTGGAAAAAATTTGAAACATAATATTACCCTCTTAAAGAATATTTCTATTTTTCATTCATTGGGTCTCCCTGTAATGTTGGGTTTATCTAGAAAGAGATTTATTAAGGATATTTCAAAAGAGAATGATACAAAAGAGAGAATTGGTGGAACAGTATCTTCATGTATTCAAGCATATCTACAAGGAATTCAAATTTTAAGAGTTCATGATGTTAAAGAAATTAGCCAAGCATTTAAAGTGTTTAAAGAATTAGAAAATTAGCAATGATTAAAAAATATTTTGGAACTGACGGAATTAGAGGAAAAGTTAACGGCTCTAAAATAAATGGTGAAATGTTTTTTAAATTTGGCTTAGCAGCTGGAACATATTTTAAAAATTTAAAAAAAAGTAAACAAACAGCAATAATTGCAAAAGATACTAGATTATCAGGTTACACGCTTGAACCTGCGTTAGTATCTGGATTGGCATCAGCGGGGATGCATATTTATACTTTAGGACCGCTACCAACAAATGGTCTAGCAATGCTAACGAAAAAAATGAGAGCAAATATGGGCATAATGATTACAGCTTCACATAATCCATATTATGATAATGGTTTAAAGCTATTTGGACCTGATGGACTTAAACTATCTGATAAAATTGAAAAAAAAATTGAGAAGTTAATTGATTCAAAAATTACAAAAAATCTGTCTAAACCTATTGAACTTGGTAGGGTTAAAAGACTAGAAGATGCTAATGATAACTATATAAAAATATTAAAACAAAATTTCCCATCCTCATTTAGTTTAAAAGGTATTAAAATTGCCTTAGACTGTGCTAATGGTGCTGGTTATAAAGCTGGTCCTGAATTATTTAAATCATTAGGCGCCAAAGTATTTAAAACTGGTACTTCTCCTAACGGATTGAATATTAATCTTAAATCTGGATCAACTTATCCAAGTAAAATTTGTAAAATGACAAAAAAAAATAAGGCCCATATAGGAATTGCATTAGATGGAGATGCAGACAGAATTATAGTCTGTGACGAAAAAGGTAGAATTGTTGATGGAGATAAAATTCTTGCCATGTTGGGAGAAAGATGGAAAAGAAAAAAAATTTTAAAAGGTGGAGTAATTGGGACACTAATGTCGAATTATGGTTTAGAAAATTTTTTTAAAAATAAGGGAATTAAATTTTTAAGATCAGATGTAGGAGATAGGTATGTAAAAGAAAAAATGAAAAAAAATAAGTTTAATTTAGGTGGAGAACAATCGGGTCACATAATCCTTGGGAAGTTTGCAACTACAGGAGATGGATTACTGGTTGCCTTAGAAATACTTTTTTCATTAAGAAAAAAAAAGAAAGCCAGTGAACTTTTTAATAAATTTAAACCCACTCCACAAATTTTGGAAAATATAGAAGTTAAAGATAAATCAATAATTAATACTCCAAAATGCAAAAAAGCAATTAATCAAGCAAATAAAATAATTAAAAAAAAAGGTAGAATATTAGTTAGAAAATCTGGTACTGAACCAAAAATTAGAATTATGAGCGAGTCAGATGACTCAAGTTTAAATAAATTGTGTGTTAATATAATTAAAAAATCAATCCAGTAAATTGAAAATCAAATCTAAAATATTAATAATTGCAGGATCAGATTCTTCTGGAGGAGCTGGAATTCAAGCGGATATTAAATCGGTTACTTCTCTTGGATCTTTCGCTATGACAGCAATCACAGCAGTAACATCTCAAAATACAACAGGTGTTAAGTCTATAATTCCAGTGCCTAACAAAGAAATTTCTAATCAAATCGAATTTACTTCAAAAGATATTAGGCCAGACGCAGTAAAGATAGGAATGCTGCATTCTACTAAAGTTATAAATTCAGTATTGAGATCAATAAAAAAGTCAAATTTAAATAAAATAATACTAGATCCTGTTATGGTGGCCAAAGGTGGAGCCAAGCTTATTGATAATAAGGCTATTTTAGTTTTAAAAAAAAAACTAATAAAAAAAGTTGATTTAATTACACCAAATATTCCTGAAGCAGAAATACTAACTAAAATAAAAATTAAATCTATCTTGGATATGAAAAACGCTGCTAGAATATTATTAGATTTAGGTGCTAAGAACGTTTTAATTAAAGGTGGTCATTTAAATTCTAAAACTTTGAAAGATGTTTTTGTAAATAAAAAAGAAATTGCAATATTTACAAATAAAAAAATTAAAACAAAAAATACTCATGGAACTGGATGTACATTATCAAGTGCAATTGCAACATATTATGGATGTGGAAAAACTCTAAAGAAATCTTGTGAGTTAGGTATTAGATATGTAAACAATGCCATTAGGACAAGACCAAACTTTGGAAAAGGAAATGGACCAATTAACCATTTAAATAGTTTTATAATTGAGAAGAAATTTAGATGAATAATGTAGTCGTTGTTGGATCGCAGTGGGGAGATGAAGGTAAAGGGAAAATAGTTGATTGGTTATCCAGTGAAGCAGACGTTGTCGTAAGATTCCAAGGAGGACATAATGCTGGTCACACATTAGTTATAGATGGTGTTACTTATAAATTAAGATTATTACCATCTGGAATTGTAAGAAAAAATAAAATTTCAATTATAGGAAATGGAGTTGTTGTTGATCCCTGGGCGCTTCTGGATGAAATTGAAGAAGCGAAATCTAAAGGTGTAGAAATCAATGAAAATAATCTGATTTTATCTGAGGCTGCCACATTAATTTTACCATTTCATAGAGAGATGGATGAAATAAGGGAAGACTCTGCTGGTAAATCAAAAATTGGAACTACTAGAAGAGGTATTGGCCCAGCCTATGAGGATAAAGTAGGAAGAAGATCTATAAGAGTAATGGATCTTGCATCAAAACAAAATCTTGAAAATCGATTATCATTAGTACTTGAACACCATAATGCAATCCGAAAAGGATTGGGTAAGCCAATATATGAAAAAGATAAACTAGTTAAGGACTTATTAAAAATAGCTCCAAATATTTTAAAATATTCAGCACCTGTTTGGAGAAAGATAGATCAATTTAAATCAGAAAATAAAAAAATATTATTTGAGGGAGCTCAAGGAATATTACTTGATGTAGATCACGGAACATATCCATATGTAACTTCTTCCAATACAGTAGCAGCATCAGCAGCAACAGGATCTGGATGTGGTCCAAACTTAATAAACTACGTATTAGGAATTACAAAAGCATACACAACAAGGGTAGGTGAAGGACCTTTCCCAACAGAATTAACAGATGATATTGGTAATCATTTAGGTGAAAAGGGACATGAATTTGGAACTGTAACTAGCAGAAAAAGAAGATGCGGCTGGTTTGATGGAGTTCTAGTAAGACAAACAATAAAGATCTCAGGAATTGTTGGAATAGCATTAACAAAATTAGATGTGTTAGATGAACTTGATCAAATAAAAATTTGTGTAGCTTATGAGCTAAACGGAAAAAAAATAGATTATTTTCCTGCAGCAGTAGATGATCAAATAAATGTTAAGCCAGTTTATAAAATATTTGAGGGATGGAAATCTAAAACCCAAGGAATAAAAAAATTTCAAGATTTACCTAATAATGCAAAGATTTATGTAAAAGCTGTTGAAGAATTCATTGAGGCAAAAATATCAAGTATTTCAACGAGTCCAGAAAGAAAAGATACTATTCTTTTAATAGATCCATTTAATAATTAGAAAAGAATTTTAACGAGCTCAATTAGCTGGTAATAGATTTTTTGATTTAGCAGAGTTCAACATATGTTTTTGGAGTTTTTCAAATGCTTTGTTTTCAATTTGTCTAATTCTTTCTCTGCTTATTTTGAATTTCTTACTTAAATCTTCCAAAGTTATTGGATAATCTGTCAATCTTCTAGAATAAAGAATCTCTTTTTCTCTCTCATTTAAAATCTTAATAGAGTCTTGTAAAAGGTCTTTTCGTTGCTCCATTTCCTCATTTTGTGCAAATTTAAGTTCTTGATCCATATCATTGTCTACAACCCAATCTTGCCATTCATCACCGTCTTCCCCAATTGGTGCATTTAATGACTGCTCTTTTCCTGAAAGCCTTCTATTCATTGATACTACTTCTTGTTCACTAACATCTAATCTGTTTGCTATATCTTTTACGTGTTCATCACGTAAGTCACCCTCAGTTCTAGGTGCAATTTGATTTTTTAGTTTCTTCAAGTTAAAAAAAAGCTTCTTTTGAGCTGTTGTAGTTCCAATTTTTACTAAGCTCCATGATCTTAGAATATATTCTTGAATAGAAGCTTTAATCCACCACATTGCATAAGTCGCAAGTCTAAAACCTTTTTCTGGTTCAAATTTTTTGACAGCTTGCATTAAACCTACGTTACCTTCTGAAATCATTTCATTGAGAGGCAAACCATAACCTTTGTAACCCATCGCTATTTTAGCAACTAGTCTTAGATGACTTGTAACAAGTTTTTCAGCTGATTTAACATTTCCTGTGGTTTGCCAATTTTTAGCAAGCATGTATTCTTCTTCTGCATCTAGCATAGGGAATTTTTTTATCTGAGCTAGATATGCAGCTAAACCACCTTCATTTGAAAGAGTAGGCAAGTTGTATGTATTATTACTCATAGGAAGTATTTATGTAATAGAGAAATTTTTTTTTACAATCGTTTTATTTACTTAATTTTCTTAGTTTTTTTAAGATATCATTTAATTCTTTTGGTATATTTGATGAAAATTCTAACCTTTCCCCAGACTTTGGATGATCAAAACCCAACTGTTTTGCATGCAAAAATTGTCTATCTAGATTTAAAATTTTACTATTAAGATCTTCATCAATGTTTTTAAATTTCTTAAATTTCTTTTTATATTTTTTATCTCCAAGAATATTATTACCTTTGTATGACATATGGACTCTTATTTGATGAGTTCTCCCAGTTTCTAATTTACATTGTATAAAACTAAAAGTTGGAACATTATCATTTTCAAAAAGCTCTAATGTTTCATAATGGGTAATTGCCTTTTTACCTTTGCTTGATGATACTTCCATCATCTGTCTATTTTTCGAACTTCTAGTTATGAATGTTTCAATTGTTCCTTTTTGAGGTCTTAATTTTCCCCAAATTAAAGTTTGATAAACTCTAGTTATAGAATGTTCGGAGAATTGAAGTGATAATTTTTCATGAGTTGAATTATTTTTTGCTATTACAATTAATCCAGAAGTATCTTTATCAATTCTATGAACTATACCGGGTCTCAGTTCATCTCCAATATTAGATAAATTTTTGCTATCATAATTCATTAACGCATTAACTATCGTATTATCATAATTACCAGCACCAGGATGCATTGAAATTCCAGATGGTTTATCAATTACAATTAAATCTTCATCTTCGTGAATTATGTTTAATTTAAAATTATAAGGTTTTAAGCTTTGTTTCTTAGGTTCAACAATTTCAAGATCAATTTTGTCATTTAATTTTGTTTTAACTGAGGGGTCTTTTATAATTTTGTCGTTAATTTTTAATTTACTATCTAATATTAAATTTTTTATTCTAGTTCTGCTTAAACTCTTATCATGATTTGCTAATATTGTGTCTACTCTCTTGTTATTATCATCTTCTTTAATAATTAAATTGATGATATTTTTCATAAATTATTATATTAAATTATTATGCGTTCGTAGCTCAACTGGATAGAGCGCCAGATTTCGGCTCTGGAGGTTCAGGGTTCGACTCCTTGCGGGCGCACCATTATTCGCCCATATTAATAAGCGTTCCTTTATTTTTTGCGACATTGAAAGAATAATAGAATAATGCAATTGATAATACAAAGTAAACTCCATTCCACATGAAAGCATAATAGATATTTTGAATATCTACAGTTTGATTAATCAAAATATTTCTTGCTTCTTCAAATATATATACCAATGGTATTAGATAAGCTATCTTCTGGAACACCTCTGGTAGTATTTCAATTGGATAATAAATGCATCCAAATGGAGCTAATAAAAACATTGTAGACCACGCTATATTTTCAAAAGAGGGCCCATATCTCAGTAGACCAGCTGATACAAGTATTCCTAATGTTATTCCAAATAAATATAGGCTTAAAAATAAAAAAAATAGAAATATTCCTAAATCTAAAATAGAAATACCAAACAATGGAGATGTTAAAAGTACTGCTGGTATTAAACCTATAAGAGCTCTTATTAAAGCTGTAGCAACAAGTGAAGTTAATATTTCACCAATTTTCATTGGTGCAATAAATAAATTTGTAAAGTTTCTACTCCAAATTTCCTCAAGAAATAGCATATTAAATCCAATACTAGTTCTAAAAAGAAAATCATAAAGGATCGCGCAAGTTAATATAACTCCAACTGCATTATTATAATATGTTGTATGTGTAGCAAAAAAATTTGAGATAAATCCCCACAAAGTAATTTGAATAGTCGGCCAATAAACAAGATCTAAAACCCTTGGGAAAGATCTGGTAATTAAATAAAAATGTCTTAAAAAAAGACCATACATTCTAGTTAAGCTCATTTTTACTCCTTGATAATTTTAAAAAAACTTCCTCGAGGTTTTTTCTGCCGTGTTTATTTATTAATTCTTCAGGATTTCCTTTATCGATAATAATTCCGTCTTTCATCATAAGAATAGATTTACAAAGTCTAGTGACTTCATTCATATTATGAGAAGCAAGAAGTATAGATATTTTTTTTTCTTTTTTATAATCTTCCAAAAAAGATCTAACAAAATCACCTACTTCTGGATCTAATGATGCGGTTGGCTCATCTAGTAATAATACTTTTGGTTCGTTGATTAATGCTTTTGCCAAACTAACTCTATTTTTTTGTCCAGATGATAATTCGCCTGTAATGCTATTAAGTAATCCTCCCAATCTTAATTTTTCCGATAAAAATTCAATCCTCTCATTAATATTATTTATTTTATATAATTTTCCATAAACGGTTAGATTTTGTTTAACCGTAAGTTTTTTTGGTAATTCAATATATGGAGATATGAAGTTTATTTTTTCCAAGATTTCAATTCTATTTCCCTCCAATTTTTGACCATTTATCAAAATTTCTCCACTAGTTGGTTTTAAAAGTCCTAATAACATACCGATGGTGGTTGTTTTGCCTGAGCCATTTGGACCTAATAGGCCTAAAATTTCGTCTTCTTTTATGTTAAAGCTTATACCTTTTACAGCTTCATTCTTTCCATAATTTTTTTTAATATTTTTTACTTCGACTAAATTTTTCATTTTTTTGATGCTCTAAGAAGTCTATCGTTAATCACTAATCCAAAGTTTCGTTTTGGTATTCTTTGCACAGCTATTTTTCTGTAACCTAGCTTCTTAATTTTTCTTAATGTTTTATACAAATTTTTACCACTCTCCATTAGATTATTTGTCTTACTTAAATAAAAATAATTCTTATTATTTTCTTTTTTCTTCTTGATTAGGATAAAAGCCTCATCTTTTTTTATTTTAATTGCGTTTAATCTAATGGGTATACCTGGTGAATAATGAACCCTCCCTCTTCCTGGAGAATTTATATTGTTTTTACCATGCAATTTAGTTTTTAAATTTATTTTTAATTTTTTTTTTAATATAGAAACATCTAAACCGCCCAATCTTAAAATTTGAGGTTTTTTTACTAAACTTATTATTGTAGATTCAACACCAACTTTTGATCTTCCACCTTCTAGAATAAATTTAATTTTTTCTCCAAATTCATCATATACATCATCTTTTGTCACTGGACTTATCCCTTCAGAAATATTTGCGCTTGGTGCTGCTAAAGGATATTTTAAAGATTTTAATAATATTCTAGCGGTTCGGTGACTTGGAAATCTTACACCTAATGTTTTTTTGTTATTAGTAACGTTTTTTGAAATTTTGCTTTCATTTTTTAGTTTTAATATAAAAGTAATTGGTCCAGGGCATAATGAATTATAAAGTTTATAAAACAAAGTATTTGTCTCACAATCTTTTTCCAAATCTTTAATATTATAATAATGAACTATCAAGGGGTTATCAGAAGGCCTTCCTTTTAATTTAAATATTTTTTTAGTGCCTTTATCAGAATAGGCATTAGCAGCTAATCCATAGACAGTTTCTGTAGGTATTCCAATACATTCGTTATTATTTAAATATTTTACTGCTTTTTTAATATTTGAATCATTAATTTTCATATAATATTACAAACTATTATATGAATGAAAAAATTTTGCCAGATGATATTGAATTAAAATCTTTGAGTGAACTCACAGATATAGCAGATCGTTTAATTCAAAAATTAGAAAATAAAAAAAATTTGGAAGAATCCATTGAAGATTATCAATATTTAATAAAGTTAAATAATATAATAGAAAAAAAATTTCAAAAGTACTCAAAAAATATATCTGAAAGTACCAAGCTAAAAATAGAAGAATTAACCTCAAAAAAAAATGAAAAAAAAATTAGTTAAAACTGTTAATGAAGTAAATAAATTTTTAAAAAATTACTTAGCAAAACAAAAAAAAACAGATCTAATTATACCTATTAAGTATGGTTTATTTCCTGGAGGAAAAAAAATAAGATCTAAACTTATTTTTGATGTTGGAAAAATTTTTAACGTAGAAAAAAAATATCTCTTATATTTAAGTTCAGCAGTTGAATGTATACACGCTTATTCACTAATACATGATGATTTACCTTGTATGGATGATGATGATATTAGAAGAGGTAAACTAACCACACATAAAAAATTTGGAGAATCAACGGCGGTTTTAGCTGGAAACTCCCTTTTGACATTAGCTTTTGAAATTTTATCTGATCCAAAGTTCAATATAAATAATAATAAAAAAATAACCTTAATAAATTTAATATCTCACTCATCAGGACACCAAGGTATAGCTGGAGGTCAATTTTTGGATTTAAATTATGAAAGAAAAAAAGTTTCTAAACAAAAAGTAATAGATATGGAGATTAAAAAGACTGGAAAATTATTTTCATTCAGCTGTTTGTCTCCAGTTATTTTGACAAATAAAAAAGTTCAAATAAAAAAATTCTCAATTATTGGTGAAAAAATTGGTTTACTTTTTCAAATTGCAGATGATTTAATTGATTATAGCAGTACATCAAAAACTGCAGGAAAAAAAACAAAGAAAGATTCAAAAAGGGGAAAAGCAACATTAATAAGTTTACTAGGATATAAAAATGCTATTAAATATGCCTCAAAATTAAAAAAAGAAATATTTAATAGTTTAGTTAGCTATGGAAATAATGCTAGTGATTTAAAAGAGACAATTGAATTTATATTAAGTAGAAATAAATAAATGCAAAATTACAAATATTTAAATAATATTAATTTTCCTTCAGATATAAAAAAACTCAATAATGAAGAATTAAAAGTTCTATCAGAAGAAGTAAGAAGCGAAATGATTGAAGCTGTTTCAAAAACAGGTGGTCATCTAGGTGCGGGCTTAGGTGTTGTAGAATTAACAGTAGCACTTCATCATGTTTTTGACACACCTAAGGACAAATTGATATGGGATGTTGGTCATCAATCATACCCTCATAAAATTTTAACAGGAAGAAAAGATAAAATACGAACTTTACGACAAGGAAGTGGATTATCTGGTTTTACAAAGCGATCGGAAAGTGAATTTGACCCTTTCGGTGCAGCTCATAGTTCCACTTCTATTTCAGCTGGACTTGGTATTGCAACAGCAAATAAATTATCAAATAAATCAGATCAGGTTATAGCAGTTATTGGTGACGGTGCCATGAGCGCAGGAATGGCATATGAAGCTATGAATAATGCTGGAGACTCAAATACAAAAATGATCGTAATTTTGAATGACAATGATATGTCAATTGCAAAACCAGTTGGCGCAATGAAATCTTATCTTGCTAAAATTTTTTCAGGCAAGATTTATTTTAGTTTAAGAGAAACAGTTAAAATGATTATTTCATCATTTTCAAAAAGATTTAGCAAAAAGGCTGGAAAGGCTGAAGATTTTTTGAGAACGGCTGTCACAGGTGGTACATTATTTAATTCATTAGGTTTTTATTATGTTGGTCCAATTGATGGTCATGATTTAGATGTACTATTGCCAATTTTAAAAAATGCAAAAGAAAGCAATCATAATGGTCCAATATTAATTCATATAAAAACTCAAAAAGGGAAAGGATATAGTTTTGCTGAAAAATCTGATGATAAGTATCATGGAGTTACAAAATTTGATGTTCAAACTGGAGTTCAACAAAAATCAACAACTAAGACTCCTGCATTTACAAAGGTTTTTGCAAATACATTAATAGAGCATGCAAAGAAAGATAGTAAAATTGTAGGTATAACTGCTGCTATGCCATCTGGGACAGGAATGGACGCATTTAGTAAAGTTTTCCCGGACAGAACTTTTGATGTTGGAATTGCTGAACAACATGCTGTTACTTTTGCTGCAGGTTTAGCAACAGAGGGTTATAAGCCTTATGCAGCAATTTATTCAACATTTTTACAAAGAGCTTATGATCAGGTAGTTCATGACGTTGCAATTCAAAGTTTACCAGTAAGATTTGCAATTGATAGAGCTGGTTTAGTTGGCGCTGATGGAGCCACTCATGCAGGTGCTTTTGATATTACATATTTATCAACTTTACCTAATTTTATTGTTATGGCGGCAAGTGATGAAGCAGAATTGGTAAGAATGGTAAATACGTCAGTAGATATTAATAATCAACCATGTGCATTTAGATATCCAAGAGGAAATGGAGTAGGTTTAGAATTACCTGATATCAACGAAAAAATAGATATCGGAAAAGGTAGAGTTATAAGAGAAGGTAAGAAAGTTGCCTTAGTAAGTTTTGGTAACAGATTAAAAGAATGTCTATTGGCTGAAGAAGTTTTAAAAAAAATGGGAATTAATCCAACAATTATAGATGCTAGATTTGCAAAACCTCTGGATGAAAATCTTATGTGGCAAGTTGCAACAAATCATGAAGTGCTAATTACGTTGGAAGAAGGCTCTATAGGAGGTTTTGGAGCTCATGTAAATCATTTCTTAAATGAAAAGAATTTATTAGATAATAATATAAAATTTAGATCAATGATTTTGCCTGATAAATTTTTAGACCAAGATAAACCAGAAGAAATGTATAAAGAAGCTGGTCTAGATGCTAAATCTATTGAAGCGAAGGTTTTAGAAACTCTAAATTCTAAAGTTTTAATTAAAAAAACTAATTAATTTCCACATTGAGCTTTATTCATTAAGTAGTGATCAAGAATTACACAATGCATCATTGCTTCGCCAATAGGCACTGCTCTAATACCTACACATGGATCATGTCTCCCTGTGACTGAAATTGAAGTATTTTTTCCAAATTTATTAATTGTTTTTCTTTGAGAAAGAATTGATGAAGTTGGTTTTACTGCAAAAGAAACTATTATTTCTTGACCACTAGAAATTCCTCCAAGAATTCCCCCAGCATTATTTGATTTAAATTTTGTTTTCTTTCCTGTTTGAGACATTTCATCAGAATTTTGTTCACCAGAAAGTTGAGCAGAGTTCATTCCTGATCCTATATTTACCCCTTTTACTGCGTTAATACTCATCATTGCTGATGCTAAATCCATATCTAATTTTGAATAAATTGGAGCTCCTAATCCTACAGGAACACCTCTTGCTCTTACTTCAATAATAGCCCCACATGATGAGCCAGCTTTTCTTATCCCAAGTAAATATTTTTCCCATAATTTTAAAACTGTTTTATCAGGACAAAATAAAGGGTTTTTTGTGATGAAACTGTCATTCCATTTTTCTGTGTCACATCCTAGTATTCCTAATTGTGTTACGGCTCCAATTACACTGTACTTTTTCCCAATAATATTTTGCAAAACTTGTTTTGCTATTGCCCCTGCTGCCACTCTTGAAGCAGTCTCTCTTGCTGACTGTCTGCCTCCACCTCTATAATCTCTAATTCCATACTTTTTAAAATATGTATAATCAGCATGACCAGGTCTAAATTTATCTTTAATATTTTTATAATCCCTAGAACGCATATCTTTATTGAAGATAATCATTGAGATAGGTGTACCTGTTGTTTTGCCCTCAAATGTTCCTGATAATATTTCTACTTTATCATCCTCTTTTCTTTGGGTTGTGAATTTAGACTGACCAGGCTTTCTTTTATTTAATTCTAACTGAATGTCTCTGATATTAAGCTTAATATTCGGAGGACAACCATCAACAACACATCCTATGGCTGGACCATGAGATTCACCCCATGTAGTAAATCGAAAAAATTTTCCAAATGTATTAAAAGACATTATATTATTATATAAATTATTTTGGTTAAATTATGAACGAAAAAAATTCTTTAGGGTTAGATAAATGCTTTCTAGATCTTGATAATCCAATACTATTATTCACTGAATGGTACAACGAGGCAAAGAAAACAGAAATAAATGATCCAAATGCATTAGCTCTAGGCACTATTAACGAAAAAGGTTATCCGAATGTAAGAATGGTATTGCTCAAAGATTATGGAGAGGATGGATTTGTTTTTTACACTAACTTTAACAGTAATAAGGGAAACTCTATAAAGCAGAATCCAAACATTTCGATGTGCTTTCATTGGAAAAGTTTACTCAGACAAATTCGAATAGTTGGTACTGCTGAAAAAGTTTCTGATGAAGAAGCTGATAATTATTATAAATCAAGAAGTTACGGAAGTAGAATTGGTGCATGGGCATCAAATCAGAGTTCAATTTTAAAAGATAGAGAAGAGCTAAACCAATCTATAAAAAAATTTAAAGATCTCTATAAAGATGAAAATAATGTTCCAAGACCTGATCATTGGTCAGGATGGAGGTTAAAACACCACGAAATTGAATTTTGGTTAGATGGTGAAAATAGAATTCACGAAAGATTAAAATATATTAAAGAAAATAATGATTGGAAAAAAATTCTCTTATCACCTTAAAATTTTCTATTAATACTAAATGAAGTTAAATTTTTGAGTATAGTTTTTTCTTCACAATCTTGAAATATACTTAATGAATTTGATGCTAAATTTATATAGTGCTCTGCTTTTTTGTAACACTCATTAATTATATTATATTTTTTTACCAATGTAAGCACATAGTCAAATTGTTCTTTAAATCTGATATTTTGATCAAATATTTTTTTTAAAACTAATTTTTCATCTGAAGATAATTTTTGATGTAATAGAATAATCGGGAGAGTAACCTTGCCCTCAAAGAAATCTTTCCCTATCTCTTTACCAAACATTTTTAATTCTGAGTTATAGTCAAGTGTGTCATCTGCAATCTGAAATGTTAATCCAAGGTTCTTTCCATAGAATTCTAGTGCATCTTTAAATTTTTTGTCTTTATCAGCAATTATTGACCCAACTTTTGAAGATGCTGAAAATAAAGCTGCAGTTTTAGAAGAAATTATATTCAAATATGTATCTTCTAACATTTCAGAGTCACCTTTATGTTGTAATTGCAAAACTTCTCCCTGAGCAATAGTTGATGATGTAGAAGATAAAAGTTTTAATACTTCAATACTTCCATCCTCAACCATCATTTCAAAACATCTACTTAATAAATAGTCCCCAACAAGAATTGATGACTGATTTCCCCAAATTTTATTTGTAGTTTTTTTGCCTCTTCTTAAATCTGCGCTGTCAATTACATCATCATGCATAAGAGTTGCTGCGTGTATAAGTTCAACACATGCAGCTAGGTTCACATCTCTACTACCTTTTGTATATCCACACAATTTAGCACACTCCAAAGTAAGCAATGCTCTTAATCTTTTACCTCCACTAGTCATGTGGTAAGCTGTCATTTCTTTAACAAGCTCAACTTTACTATCTAATTTATAAGAAATTTTGTCTTCAACTAAACTTAGTTTTTCATCAACAGAATTTACTAAATCTGTATACGCATTAGTTATTTGCTTTTTTAATTGAACTACTGAACCCATAAATCCAAAATATTACATTAAGTTTATTAATATACTTATCAATTGACGCACCTAATTCTTCAACTATAAGTAGCTTTATAATTAAGTAAAATTTTTATAATCATTTGTATGTTTTCATTTTTTAAAAAAAAAAAAATTGTTAGTCATTTAAGACTTACCGGCATCATAGGAAATGTTGGAAAGTTTAAACAAGGAATAGAATATTCCTCTCAAGAAGAAATGATAAAAAAAGCTTTTTCAGTAAAAAAAGCAGAGGCTGTTGCAATTTCAATTAATTCACCAGGTGGTTCACCTGTTCAATCACATCTAATTTATAAATTTATTAGAGAACAGTCTAAGAAAAACAAAAAAAAAGTAATAGTTTTTGCTGAAGATGTTGCTGCATCTGGAGGCTATCTAATTGCATGCGCAGGTGATGAGATTTATGCTAATGCAAGTTCTATAATTGGATCAATAGGAGTAATTTATTCTTCTTTTGGTTTTAAAGATTTAATTCAAAAAATAGGTGTTCAAAGAAGGGTTTATACAGCTGGAAAAAATAAAAGTACTCTAGACCCTTTTTTAGACGAGAAAGAAGAGGACATTCAAAGATTAAAAAATATTCAACTGGAACTTCACCAAGAATTTATTAATGTTGTAGAGGCAAGTAGATCAACAAAATTAAACAAAACTGATGTTGAACTTTTTTCTGGAGAATTTTGGTCTGGCAAAACATCTTTAAAACTTGGTTTGATAGATGGAATAGGGAATGCAGAACAGATATTGAGAGAAAAATTTGGTGAAGATGTTGAAATTAAAAAATTTGAAAAGTCTAAAGGATGGCTTGCCAAAAAACTTTCGTCTTCTGAAGACCATGCTGATAAATTGATAAGTATTTTAGAAGAAAGATCTATTTGGCAAAAATATGGTTTCTAAAAAAAAAACAAAAAATCCAAAATCATTTATTTCTTTTCAGGATACAATTTTAAATCTTCAAAAGTACTGGTCAAAAAAAGGTTGCGTTATTTTACAACCTTATGATTTAGAAGTTGGAGCAGGAACATTTCACCCAGCAACAACTCTAAGATCATTAGGTTCTAAACCATGGAAAACAGCTTACGTTCAACCATCACGAAGACCAACAGATGGAAGGTATGGAGAAAATCCTAATCGTTTGCAACACTATTATCAATTTCAAGTTTTAATAAAACCTTCACCAAAAGATATTAAAAAAATGTATCTTAATAGCCTTTCATCAGTAGGTATTAAATACGAAGAGCACGATATCAGATTTGTAGAGGATGATTGGGAAAGTCCAACCTTAGGTGCTGCTGGTCTTGGATGGGAAGTATGGTGTGATGGTATGGAAGTTACTCAATTTACTTATTTTCAACAAATGGCAGGTATGGAATGCAATCCAATATCTGTTGAAATTACTTATGGTTTAGAGAGATTATGTATGTTTATTCAAGGTAAAAAAAATGTTTTTGATTTAATTTGGAATGATGAGGGAGTTTTATACAAAGATGTTTTTCATCAAGCTGAAAAAGAATTTTCAGCCTATAATTTTGAATATGCAAACACAGATAAATTATTTAAAATTTTTGATATGCTCGAAGAAGAAGCAAAATCATTAATTGAAAAGAAAATTTCTCTTCCAGCATATGATCAATGTTTAAAATCAAGTCATGTGTTCAATATTTTAGATGCTAGAGGAGTTATAAGTGTTGCTCAAAGAGCAGAATATATTGCAAGGATCAGAGATCTGACAAGAGAAATTGGAAAAATCTGGGTAGAAACACAAAATTAAAATGTCTGAATTTTTCCTTGAATTATTTAGTGAAGAAATACCTTCCAGATTACAAATCAATGCTAGAAATGAATTAACACAAATTTTTAAAAAATTTTTTGATGAGAATGAAATTATAGTTAAAGGTAAAATTAATACTTATTCAACTCCAAATAGGCTCATTGTTCATATAAATAAGATATCTAAAGATGTAATAAAAAAAGCAGAGGATATTAGAGGTCCTAACATAAATGCTCCAGAAAAGGCTTTGGAAGGATTTTTAAAGTCCAATAAAATAAGTAAAGAAAAAGTTTTCAAAAAAAGCACTGAAAAAGGCATATTCTACTTCTACAACAAACCATCGCAAAAAATAAAAACATACGATTTATTAAAAGAAAGTATTGCAAGTTTACTTTTAAAAATTTCATGGAAAAAATCAATGAAATGGGGCAATCATGATTTATATTGGGGAAGACCGTTAAAATCAATTTTAGCTTTATTTGATAAAAAAATAATTGAATTTAAATTAAACCATTTACATAGTTCAAATAAAACTTTCACAGATAAAGATCTAGAAGATGAAGTAAAAAGTTTTAATGATTTTAAATCTTATATAAAATTTTTTAAACAAAAAGGAGTAACAATTGATCAAGATAAAAGGAAAGAATTTATAATTAAAGAAATAAACAAGGCAACTAATCAAAAAAAAATTCATATAAACGTGAATGAAAAACTTATAGACGAAATAATAAATATTGTTGAAAAACCAAAAATTTTAGTTTGTGAGTTTAATAAGAAATTTTTAGAAATTCCCCAAGAAATACTTATTATTACAATGCAGCATCACCAAAAATATTTTCCTACATTTGATAGCAAAAACAAAATAACAAATAATTTTATAGTTGTAGCAGATTGCAAGGACAAAAAGGGATTAGTTAAATTAGGAAATCAAAATGTTGTAGATGCGAGGTTGGCAGATGCAGAATTTTTTTGGAATAGAAATAAGTCTCAAAATTTAGTTAAACAGGTATCTAGATTGAAGCAAATTAATTATTTTAAAGGGTTGGGAAGTTATTTTGATAAAATACAAAGAGTAAGAAAACTTAGCGGAATAATATCAGATGAACTTTTAATAAGTAAAGAAAAGATAGAAATTGCCTCCTCAATTTGCAAAGTAGATTTGATGTCGGATTTAGTTGGAGAGTTTCCCGAATTACAAGGCGTGATGGGTGGATATTTCGCAAGAGAGCAAGGTTTTGACGAAGAAATAAGTTTAGCTGTTTCAGAGCATTACTTACCAAGTGGCATTGATAGCAAAGTTCCAAAAAAACCATACAGCATAGCATTATCGTTAAGTGACAAAATAGACTCTTTAGTTGGATTTTTTGGAATTAATCTCAAACCAACTAGTTCAAAAGATCCTTATGCCTTAAGAAGAATGGCAATTAGTTTATTAAGGTTAATAATTGAAAATCAAAAAAAAATAAAATTAAGAGATCTAATAAATTATTCAATAAATTTATACAAAGAACAAAATTACTCTTTTGACTCAAAATTGATAAATGATGAATTGGGAGATTTTATTTTAGATAGATTAAAAAATTATTTAAAAGAAAAAAATATTAGGTCGGATATTATTGAATGCTCCACTAATTCTTATGGAATAGATGATTTACTAAAAATTTTTAATAAATCATTAAATTTGAATAAAAATATTAAAAAAGATTTCGGTCTTGATGTTATTGCAATTTATAAAAGATCTGCAAACATTTTAAATAGCGAAGGTAAATCAAAACTAGAAATTGTAGGTTCTGCCGATCCTGGTCTCTTTAAAAATGATTATGAAAAAAATCTTTATAAAAAAATACATGCTATAAGAAAGTATTTTTCAAGCATAGGTAGAGACGAGGATTATGATGAAAGTCTTAAAACACTCTCAAGTGCCAAAATAGAGGTTAATGAGTTTTTTGATAATGTAATAGTTAATGATCAAGAAGAATTAATTAAAAAAAACAGACTAGAACTTTTAAAAATGTTGTGTAAAAGCTTCGATAATTATTTTAACTTTTCAAAAATAGAAGCATAAATGCCAAAATTAGTTTTTAATTTTAAATCTAAAGACACAATAAAAATAAAAAACCCAAAAAATATTTTAGGAGGCAAAGGTGCAAATTTATCAGAAATGGGAAGGATGGGTTTACCTGTCCCACCTGGATTTACGATTTCTACTGAAGTTTGTGATTTATTTTATAAAAATAAAAAGAAATTAAAGCCTAAAATCATAAATGAAATAAATAGAGAGTTAAAAAATATTGAAAAAGATTCTGGTAAAAAATTTGGAGATTTGAAAAATCCTTTGTTGTTATCTGTAAGATCTGGCGCGAGAGTATCTATGCCAGGAATGATGGATACTATTTTAAATCTTGGACTAAATGACAAAACTGTGATTGCTTTAGCAAGTAAAACATCAAATATGAGATTTGCAAAAGATAGTTATAGAAGATTTATACAAATGTATGCAAATGTTGTTATGGGTGTTGAAAGTTATAATTTTGAAGAATTAATTGAAAATTACAAACTTACAAAAGGTGTTTTGCTAGACACTGATTTGGATGAAGATGATTGGGATGGATTGATTAAAGACTTTAAAAATATTGTAAAAGAAAAAACAAAAAAAAATTTTCCTCAAAATATTAATGAACAATTACTAGGTGCAATTAGTGCAGTCTTTTTGTCATGGGAGAGTAACAGAGCAAAGGTTTATAGAAAATTAAATCATATCCCATCAGAGTGGGGAACTGCAGTAAATGTGCAGTCCATGGTTTTTGGTAATATGGGTGATGATTGTGCGACAGGTGTTGTATTTACACGTAATCCATCTAATGGGATGAATGAAATCTATGGCGAATATTTAATAAATGCTCAAGGAGAAGATGTTGTTGCGGGAACTAGGACCCCCCAACATATAACTAAGAAAGCTAGAAAAGATGCAAAAGAAACACTTCTTTCAATGGAAGAGTCTATGCCTAAAGTTTACAAAAATCTAAAAAAAATTCTTATTAAATTAGAGAAACATTATAAAGATATGCAGGATGTAGAGTTCACAGTCGAAAATAATAAGTTGTGGATGTTGCAAACAAGATCTGGAAAAAGAACTGCAAAATCATCAGTAAAAATTGCTGTCGACATGGAAAGAGAAAAACTTATAACAAAAAAAGAAGCAGTGCTTAGAGTACAGCCAAATTCATTAGATACTTTGCTTCATCCAACTTTAGATGAAACAGCAAATCTAGAAGTAATAGCCAAAGGCCTTCCAGCTTCGCCAGGAGCAGCTAGTGGAAAAGTAGTATTTACTTCTGACGAAGCTGAAAGATTAAATGGAATGATGCAAAATACAATCCTAGTAAGAGTAGAAACATCTCCTGAAGATATTCAGGGAATGCATGCAGCTAAAGGAATTCTTACAGCAAGAGGAGGAATGACCAGTCATGCTGCAGTGGTTGCAAGAGGAATGGGTAGACCTTGTGTATCTGGCTCAAGCGAAATAGAAATAGATTACCAAAATAAAATCTTTAAAACGAAAAATTATGAAATTAAAGAAGGTGATTTAATAACTATTGATGGATCAACTGGTAGAATTATAAAAGGAGAGGTTAAAACTGTTAAACCCGAAATTTCAGGAGATTTTTCTAAACTTATGAGCTGGGCTGATAAATTTAGAAAACTAAAAATTAGAACTAATTCTGAAACTCCTTCAGATAGTAAAATTGCTAGGGAATTTGGAGCTGAAGGAATAGGTCTTTGTAGAACGGAACATATGTTTTTTGATGAAGAGAGAATTTTATCTGTAAGAGAAATGATATTATCTAAATCAAAAGAAGATAGGGCTAATGCTTTAAAGAAACTACTACCTTTTCAAAAAAAAGATTTTATTGATATTTTTAAAATTATGAATGGTCTCCCTGTTACAGTCAGATTATTGGATCCACCACTTCATGAATTTTTACCAAAAAATCAAAAAGAAATTAGCGATGTAGCGAACGCTTTGAATATCAAAAGTTCTGAATTAGAGGGTAGAATAACAGAACTTCATGAACAAAATCCAATGCTCGGTCATAGGGGTTGTAGATTAGGTATATCATTTCCAGAAATATATGAGATGCAGTGTGCTGCGATATTTGATGCATTAGTTGAATGTAAAAAACTTAAGATAAAATCTATTATTCCAGAGATTATGATACCTCTAGTATCAACTGAAGCAGAAATAAAAATAATGAAAAATTTGGTAATTAGTGTTGCCAAAGAAGTTGAAAACAAAACTAAAACAAAACTAAAATTTTTAGTAGGTACAATGATTGAGCTCCCAAGAGCAGCAATCAAAGCAGATGATATATCTAGGCATGCAGAATTCTTTAGTTTTGGAACAAATGATTTAACACAAACGACTTTTGGAATTAGCAGAGATGATAGTGGTAAGTTTTTAAATGATTATATTGATAATAAAATCTTTGATGTTGATCCATTTGTTTCTATAGATGAAGGAGTTGAGGATTTGATAGAAATGGCAACAAAAAAAGGCAGAAAAATAAACAAAAAAATCAAACTTGGTATATGTGGTGAACACGGAGGCGATCCTAAAAGTATCGACTTTTGTGCTCGAGCTGGTCTAGATTATGTGTCCTGCTCACCTTATAGAGTACCTATTGCAAGACTTGCAGCCGCTCAAGCTCAATTAAAAAAATAAAATTAAATTCTATATTTCCAATTTTAAGTCTAATGCATTCATTGAGTGGGTTAAAGATCCTACGGAAATTCTATTTACACCTGTAGAGGAAACATTTTTAACATTCCTTAAGCTAATTCCTCCTGATGCTTCAGTCTCATAAAATTTCCTAGACAATCTGACTGCTTTTTTTAAATCTTTTGAACTCATATTATCTAATAGAATTCTATCAAATTTCAGACCCAATATTCTCTTTAACTGAGATAAATTATCAACCTCTACTGTTATTTTTTTTTTTCCTTTCTTTCTAATGGCTCTTTGAATTAAATTTTCAAAATTTTTTTCAGAACTTATATGATTATCTTTTATTAAGTATTCATCACTTAAGTTAAATCTGTGATTTGTTCCACCACCTAATTTAACTGCATATTTTTGAATTACTCTTAGATTTGGGATTGTTTTTCTTGTGCAGCATATCTTAGTTTTTTTTCCAGCCTTTTTTACAAACATATTTGTTTTAGTTGCTATTCCAGAAATATGAGAAACAAAGTTTAATGCTACTCTCTCGCCGGTTAAAATATTTTTTAAGTCACCATCAATAGTCGCAATTACCTCGCCTTTTTTGATACGAGATCCATCTTTTTTTTTATTTTTAAAATTTATTTTATTATCAACTAATTTAAATGTTTCTTTTGCAAATTCTATCCCACCTAAAATTCCATTTTGGTTACATATCATTTTAGCTCTTTTTTTAATATTTTTATTAATTAGTTCTGAAGTAATATCGCCTGATGGATATAAGTCCTCATTCAAAGCTAATTTACATGAAGATTTTATAAAATTTTTATTTAATTGAATTTTAGACACAGATTTTATCTGCCTATTTCTGCCATTCTCTCTACAGACTTTCTTGCTTTTTCAATTGTTTCATCATCCATTATTATTTCGTTACTCTCATTTTCTAAACAATCTAATATTTTAGGTAAAGTTATTCTTTTCATATGAGGACAAAGATTACATGGTCTAATAAATTCAACTTTTGGATTGTCAATTTGTACATTATCACTCATTGAGCATTCTGTGACCATCATGACTTTTTCTGGTTGATTATCTCTTACATATTTAATCATTCCACTTGTAGAACCTGCAAAATCAGAAGCTCGTATCACATCTGGTGGACATTCTGGATGAGCTATTATTTTTATACCTGGGTTTGCTTTTCTTATATCATTAATTTCTTCATCATTAAATTGTTCATGAACTTCACAAGTTCCTTTCCAAGAAATAATTTCTACATCTGTTTGTGATGCAACATATTTAGCTAAAAAATCATCAGGTAAAAATATTACTTTTTTTTTACCTAAAGACTCTACAATTTTTACTGCATTCGCTGAAGTACAACATACATCAGTCTCTGCTTTGACATCGGCAGATGTATTTATATAAGAAACTACAGGTACACCAGGATATTGTTTTTTTAAATTTCTAACATCGTTACCAGTTATAGACGAAGATAATGAACAACCCGCTTTCATGTCAGGGAGCAAAACTTTTTTTTCCGGACTCATTAATTTTGCTGTTTCAGCCATAAAGTGAACTCCGCACATGACAATTATATCTGCTTTTGTTTTTGCAGCTTCTAGAGCCAAAGCTAAAGAGTCTGCTGAAAAATCTGAAATACCATGATAAATTTCAGGAGTCTGATAGTTGTGAGCAAGAATTACAGCGTTTTTCTCTTTCTTTAGTTTATTAATTTTATAAATATATGGTGCGTGTGTAGCCCATTCTATCTCTGGAATTTTTTTTGAGACTTTATTGTAAATTGAGCTCGTAGCTTTTTTTATTTCACTAGTAAATTCCATAAAAAAAACTTATCAACTTGAAATAGAATTGTCATTCATTTAATCTGCCGCATAACAAGCGGTCATGCTGAAATTGGTAGACAGGCACGGTTGAGGGCCGTGTGGGCCTAGCCCATGAGAGTTCGAGTCTCTCTGACCGCACCAAAACAATTAAATAATAGGGGCGTTCTGTTGCCAGGTGCCCCAAACCCCGTAACTTAATTAATAAATTAATTAAGCTGCAAGTGCGTAACTTTCGTTAGCATTTATAAATTAGCCCTTTGCGGCGGAACAATACCGAACGAAAGAATAACTTTTAGTCATCCGTCGATCCTTATTCACCCCCATAAGTTGTAAATGGTGGAGGTGGTGGGTACTGCCCCCACGTCCGTAATGGTTATTACGAAATTCATTTATCGTCATAGTTGGAAATCCAACATTAATAATATAAAACCAAATCATACAGATTCAATAAATTATTCATGAAGTTAACTGAAGATCAAATAAAAGAGATAAAGGAACAACAAACCCAACAAAATATAACAAAAAGGGTAACAGCCCCTGAGTTAGAAAGAATACTTTACGATGCAATTCCAATACTTGATCATGGTTTTATTAGGGTAGTAGACTATATGGGTGACGATACTTCTATTGTTCAATCTGCTAGAGTTTCCTACGGAAAAGGCACAAAAAAGGTTTCTACAGACTCAGGTTTAATAAAATATTTAATGAGACATTGGCACAGTACTCCATTTGAAATGTGTGAAATTAAGTATCATGTCAAGTTACCAATATTTATAGCTAGACAGTGGATAAGACATAGAACTGCAAATGTAAATGAATACTCTGCTAGATATTCAATTTTGGACAAAGAATTTTATTTACCTGAACCTAAAAATTTAGCAGCTCAATCTCAAAGTAATAGACAGGGCAGAGGAGATATTTTGGAAGGAGAGAAAGCAAAAAAGGTTTTAGCCTTATTAAAAGGGGATGCAGAACAAACATACGATAATTATGAAACTATGCTGAATGAGAGATATGATGGTACTATAATTGATAAGAATTCTGTAGGACTTGCAAGAGAGTTGGCAAGAATGAATTTAACTTTAAACACATACACCCAATGGTATTGGAAAACAGATTTGTTAAATTTAATGAACTTTTTGAGACTCAGAGCAGATCACCATGCTCAGTATGAAATTAGAGCTTATGCTGATGCTATGTTAGAAACTGTTAAAAAATGGGTACCAATCACTTATGAAGCATTTATGGATTATAGAGTTGGTGGAGTCGAGGTTTCAGCTAGAGGAAAAGAAATTATAAAAAAAATGATGAAAGGTGAGAATATTAATTTAGATCAATCAGGCCTTTCAAAAAGAGAATGGAATGAGTTAATGGAGGCCTTTGAATTAAAGGATAAGATAATTTAATTAGTGATAAATAAAATAATAAGTAAACTTTTAGCCAAAACAGGAAATTATAATTATCATATAGATAAAAAACTTTTTGAAAAATTTATTGATAAAATTAAAATTTATGACACTGGTCATGATTTAATAAGGTTAGGCAATCAGAAAGATGGTGGCTATCTTATCCCAAATATAATTGAAAATATACATTTGTGTTTTTCTGCTGGTGTTGGCGACGATATTACTTTCGAACAAGAATTAAAAAAAAAAAATATTAAATGTTTTTTAGCAGATGGAACTGTAGAACCTCCTAACGGATTTAATTTTTTAAAAAAAAATTTAAATATTTACAATGACGAATATAATATAGACGTCAACACTTGGTTTGATAGTAATGTAGAAAATCTAAATGATTTAAATATTATATTAAAATTAGACATAGAAGGATCAGAAATAGGTATAATTTATAATATTGATGAAATAATTTTAAGTAAAATAAATATTTTAATTATAGAATTTCACGATTTCTTATACTTGGGTAATCATTTTGGCAATAGAATTTATGACGAAGTATTCGACAAAATATTAAAATATTTCACTATTTGTCATATTCATCCTAATAATTTTGGTTCAACAAAATTTATTAATAATATAAACATTCCAAGTTTGTTAGAGTTTACTTTTATAAATAATAAATTAGTAAAAACTAGAAATAAAATACAAAAAACAATTCCACATCCACTTGATAAGAAAAATAATCCTCTAAAAAAAGACATAGCTCTTCCAGATTGTTTTTACAGATAAAAACTTATTGATTATCAAATGAAAATTTGATGCAATTTTTTTGCAAACTCTAAATAAATTTTAGAAATCTTGTGATCTGGTTTACTCTCAACAATAGGAGTTCCCAAATCACCTTGCTTTCCTATTTCTGGGTTAATCGGTATTTCACCAAGAAAATTCTTGTCGAATTCCTTAGCGGTTTTTTCAACACCACCTTCGCCAAAAATAGCATACCTTTTTTCATCCTCTCCAATGAAATGACTCATATTATCAACAAGCCCTATTATTTTTACTTTAAGTTTATCGAACATTTTAATTCCTCTTTTTACATCTTGAAGAGCAATTTCTTGTGGGGTAGATATAATTATAACCCCATCCATGTTAATTTCTTGTGCAAATGTTAACTGTGTATCACCAGTTCCAGGAGGCATATCAACAATTAAAAAATCTAAATTTTCCCATAAAACTTTTTGTGTAAAAGTTTTAATTGCAGAAATAACCATTGGACCTCTCCAGATCATTGGTGTTTGTTCGTCAGTTAAAAAACCAATCGACATACATTGAATTCCATATTTCATAATTGGCTTTAGTTTTTGTCCATCACTTTCGGGCTTTTCTTGAATTGAAAATAATTTTGGTAAAGATGGCCCGTAAATGTCCGCGTCTAATAATCCAACTTTTAAATCCAATTTTTTTAAAGCTAAAGCTAGATTCGTTGCAAAAGTTGACTTTCCGACTCCTCCTTTGGCACTAGAGATTGCAATGGTAAACTTCGTTCCAATAATTGGGTTTCTTCTAAAGGTTTTTGGCTTAGTTTTTGCCGTCATTGTGTCACTTAAACCTACTTTTTTATTGTCCATATTTTACCATTACCTTGTTTTTGCTAAGAAAGACACTATATAGAATGTCTAATTATGAGTGATTTTAAAAATCAAAGCCCGTGGGGATCACCTCCAGGTGGTGGAGGAAGTGGTAACGGTGGATTTAGAAAAGGTCCTACTCCGCCAAATATTGACGAGGTTATAAGCAAACTGCAATCATTAATAAATAGATTTTTAGGTGGTGGCAAAGGTGGAGCTAAGCCAATCATAATCGGACTTATAATTCTTTTAATTGTCTGGACTTTAAGTGGGCTTTATAGAGTTTTGCCTGATGAGCAAGGAGTTGTACTAAGGTTTGGAAAATTTGTTAAAACAACTCAGCCTGGATTAAACTATCATTTACCTTTTCCAATAGAAAATGTTCTGACTCCAAAAGTAACTAAAGTAAATAGGATGGACATTGGATTTAGATCTGAGAGAGATAGTGGTTTTTCGTCAGGTGGAGTCGCAGATGTTCCTGAAGAAAGCTTAATGCTTACAGGTGATGAAAATATTGTTAATATTGATTTCTCAGTATTTTGGGTAATCAAAGATGCAGGTAATTTTTTATTTAAAATCCAAGATCCAGAAGGAACAGTAAAAGCCGCTGCAGAAACAGCGATGAGAGAAGTTATTGCGCGATCTGATATTCAACCAATTTTGACTGAAGGAAGATCACTTATAGAAGCTGATACTCAAGAAATTATACAAAAAATCCTTGATGAATACACAAGTGGAATTCAAATTACACAAGTTCAAACTCAAAAAGCTGATCCACCAGACCAAGTTATTGATGCATTTCGAGATGTACAGGCAGCTAGAGCGGATATGGAAAGATCTAAAAACGAGGCAGAAGCATATGCTAATGATGTAATTCCAAGAGCACGTGGAGAAGCAGCGAAAATTCTACAAGCAGCAGAAGCTTATAAAAAAGAGGTTGTTGCTAAAGCAGAAGGTGAAGCAAGTAGATTTTTATCAATATATAATGAGTATGCTAAAGCCAAAAAAGTAACTCAAGAAAGAATGTATCTTGAGACAATGGAAGAAGTATTAGCTGATATTAATAAAATAATAATAGACAAAAATTCAGGTGAAGGTGTAGTACCTTATCTGCCATTACAAGAATTAAAGACAGGGACAAACTAAAATGAAAGCTGGAAAATTTTTATTACCAATAATTATACTATTTATTGCAACAGTTTACTTTTCAGTCTTTATAGTAAAAGAGGTTAATCAAGCTATAGTGCTTCAATTTGGTGATCCTAAAAGAATTATATCCAAACCTGGAATTAATTTTAAAATTCCATTTATACAAAATGTTGTATTCTTAGATAAAAGAATTTTAAATCTTGACACACCACCTGAGGAAGTAATTGCATCTGATCAAAAAAGGTTAATAGTTGATGCATTTGCAAGATTTCAGATAATTGATCCTCTTAAATTTTATATATCTGTAGGAAATGAAAGAGTTGCAAGATCAAGACTAGCTACAATTATAAATTCTAGAATAAGAAACGTGCTTGGTCAGCAAGAACTACAAACACTTTTATCAGAAGATAGAACAAAACAAATGTCATTAATCCAAGAAGGTGTAAATAATGAAGCAGAAAATTTTGGAATTAGTATTGTAGATGTAAGAATTAAAAGAGCAGATCTTCCACAAGCAAACAGTGATGCAATTTTTAGAAGAATGCAAACTGAAAGAGAAAGAGAAGCAAAAGAATTTAGAGCCAAGGGTGCAGAGATGGCAGTAACAATTACCTCAACCGCTGATAAAGAAGTTACCGTTATACTTGCAGACGCACAAAAAAAATCTGAAATTATGAAAGGAGAAGGCGATGGTCTGAAAAACAAGATTTTTGCTGATGCCTTCGGACAAGATCCTGAATTTTTTGCATTCTATAGAGCTATGCAAGCATATCAAAAAGCTTTAATTGGTGGTGAAACATCAATGATACTTTCACCAGATAGTGAATTTTTTAAATTTTTCGGAAATATTGATCAAAAAGTAGAGTAATTTTAATGAGAGAATTGATCATCGCATTTGGTCTATTCCTTTTTATTGAAGGCATTCTTTACGCCATATTTCCATCAAAAATGAAAAATATGATAATGAAATTAAAAGAAGCCACTGACAATCAACTAAGAACAGGTGGATTAATATTTGCAGTGATTGGATTTTTTATTATTTGGTACTTAAAAAGATGAGATTCTTAAAAATTTTATTACTAATATTATTTTCAATCAATATTCAAAATACCTCTAACGCAGCAAACATGCCTGCGTCTTTTGCAGATCTAGCTGAAAAATTAATGCCATCAGTAGTAAATATCTCGACTACAACAACAATAACCACAAGGTCTAATCCATTTCCATTTGAGTTTCCTCCTGGTTCTCCTTTTGAAGATATGTTCAAAGATTATGGAACTCCTCAAAAGAGACAAACAAGTGCGCTTGGTTCTGGCTTTATAATAGATGAAAAAGGAATTGTTATTACAAATAATCACGTGATACAGGGCGCAGAAGATGTTTTTGTTAGAGTTAATGGTGAAAAAAATATAAAGGCAAAAGTAATTGGAGCTGATCCTGGCATGGATTTGGCTGTTCTTCAAATAGAGTCAGATCAAAAATTCATACCAGTTAAATTTGGTGACTCTGATATCGCAAGAATAGGTGATTGGGTTATTGCTATTGGGAATCCATTTGGCTTAGGTGGAACGGTTACTGCAGGAATAATCTCTGCAAGAAACAGAAGTATCGGTCTTTCTAGATATGAAGACTACATTCAAACTGATGCATCAATTAACCAAGGTAATTCAGGTGGTCCATTGTTTAATATGGATGGAGATGTAATTGGAATTAATACAGCTATATTAGGTCAATCAGGTTCAATTGGAATTGGTTTTGCAATACCTTCTAATAGTGCACAAAAAGTAATTAATCAATTAATTGAATTTGGTGAAACTAAAAGAGGATGGTTAGGTGTTAGAATTCAAACAGTCACAAAAGATATTGCAGATGTTGAAAAATTAGATGAACCTAGAGGAGCACTTGTTGCTAGCGTAGCTGAAAATAGTCCATCAGATAAGGGCGGAATAAAAGCTGGAGACATAATTTTAGAATTTGATGGCAAAAAAATTAATGAAATGAGTGAACTTCCAAGAATAGTTGCAGAAACTGAAGTTGGAAAAAAAGTAAAATTAAAAGTTTGGAGAAATAAACGTGAAATAACTAAGGAAATTATACTTGGAAGACTAGAAACATCCGAAGATTTTAAATCCCAAGGTTTAGTAACTGAAAAACCTAAAGAAGATGCAATAGATGGTCTGAAGATAAAAGTGAGATTGCTAAATAAAGATGACATTAAACAAAGAAATTTACCAAAAAATACAACAGGATTAGTTATCACAGAAATTGATAAAGATAGCCCAGTTAATTATCTTCAAGTAAATAATATTATTGTTGAAGCACAGAAGAAAAAGATCAACACCATTGGAGATCTAGATAACATTGTAAAACTAGCTCTAAAAAGTAATGATAAAAGTTTACTTATCGCAATTTACAATAACAATAACCAAAGAAGATATATTGGTGTTAAACTAAATTAATGGACCTAAAGTCCAAAATAATTCTTATTTCAGGACCAACTGCATCTGGAAAATCAAAATTTGCTGTAAAGCTTGCAAAAAAAGTAAATGGAGAAGTTATAAATGCAGATAGTATGCAAATATTTAAAGAATTAAAAATTCTTACAGCAAGACCTCAGCGAAATGATTTAAAAAATATAAATCATCATTTATATGGATTTAAAAGTGTAAAGGAAAATTATTCTACAGGAAATTGGCTTAAGGATGCCAAGAAAAAAATTAACAGTATTAAGAAAAAGAACAAAATTCCAATTCTTGTTGGTGGCACTGGTTTATATTTTAAAGCGCTTATCGATGGTATTGTTAAAATTCCCGATATCCCACTCACTATTCGAAATAGAATAAGAAAAAAACAATCAAAAATAGGACAAATTAAATTTTACTCTGAGCTTATTAAACTAGATCCGCTCTGCAAAAAAAAAATTAACAAAAATGATTCTCAAAGATCAATAAGAGCCTATGAAGTAAAAAAGTTTACAAATAAATCTTTGTTTGATTGGTATAATGAAACATATTCTGATTTTACTAAAGACAGTTTCATAAAGTTACATATCGATTATCCTAGAGATAAGTTAATAGAAAGAATTTATGTAAGAACAAATGAAATGTTAAGAGATGGAGCAATAAAAGAGGCTAAGAGGTTTTATAAATTAAGAGTAAAGAAAGATTTATCATCTAATAAAGTTATTGGTCTAAGCGAGATTAAAGAATATCTCGACAAAAAAATAGATCTTACTGAATTGAAAGAAAAAATATCAATAAAAACAAGGCAATATGCTAAGAGACAGTCCACTTGGGCAAGAGGACAAATGTCTGACTGGCAAAAAATAAAATTTAATACTCTTAAATCATATTTAAAAAAATTTCCTAAATCAGCATAGATTGCTTGACCTATTAGCACAACTTCAGCTAGATTGTCTGAATGTCAAAATTATACTCTGGAGCTGAAATCGTATTTAAGTGTATGGAGGACCAAAATGTTGATCATATCTTTGGTTATCCAGGCGGTGCCGTTCTTCCAATTTATGACGAACTACAAAATTTTAAATCAATCAAACACGTTTTAGTAAGACATGAACAAGGCGCAGGTCATGCTGCAGAAGGATATGCAAGATCATCTGGTAAACCAGGTGTTATTTTAGTAACCTCGGGACCGGGCGCAACAAATGTAGTTACAGCTTTGACTGATGCCTATATGGATTCTATTCCACTAGTTTGTATCTCTGGACAAGTTCCAACTCATTTAATTGGCACAGATGCATTTCAAGAATGTGATACAACTGGAATAACTAGACCTTGCACTAAACATAATTGGTTAGTCAAGGATATAAATGATTTAGCTAGTACAATACATAAAGCTTTTGAAGTAGCAACTACTGGTAGGCCAGGACCAGTTTTAGTTGATATACCAAAAGATATTCAGTTTCAAAAAACAAAATATTCAAAACCTAAAAAAGAAAAAAAACTTAACGGTAAATCTCACAATCATTTTAATCAAAATAGTATTGATGAATTAATTGAATTAATGAGTAAATCGTCAAAACCTATTTTTTATACTGGTGGTGGAGTAATTAATTCTGGACCTAAGGCTAGTGAACTTTTAAGAGAACTTGTTTATGCAACAGGCTTTCCTATTACATCAACTTTGCAAGGATTAGGATCTTTCCCAGGTGATGATAATCAATTTTTGGGAATGTTGGGTATGCATGGAACTTATGAAGCAAATAATGCAATGCACGATTGTGATTTAATGATTAACATTGGAGCACGTTTCGATGATAGGATTACAGGAAAAATAGATGAATTTTCACCCAAATCAAAAAAAGTTCATATTGATATAGATCCATCTTCTATTAATAAAAATGTTAAAGTTGATTTAGCTATTGTGGGAGATGTAAAAACTGTTCTTTCATCTACTTTAAAAAGTTTAAAACAAAAAAATTCAAAATTTTTAAAATCAAATAAACAAAAAACTTCTAAGTGGTGGGAAAAAATTCAAAAATGGAGGTCGGTTAGATCTTTAGATTATATTGGAAGTGAAGAGACTATAAAACCTCAGTATGCGATTGAAAGATTGTATGAATTGACTAAAGACAAAGACTCATACATTACAACTGAGGTAGGACAGCATCAGATGTGGGCTGCACAACATTATAAATTTAACAAACCAAATCGTTGGATGACATCTGGTGGTTTAGGTACTATGGGATATGGTTTACCAGCAGCAGTGGGTGTACAAGTCGCTCATCCAAAAAAATTAGTTATAGATATTGCAGGTGAGGCTTCGGTATTAATGACAATACAGGAAATGTCTACAGCTGTACAATACAACCTTCCAATTAAAATATTTATATTGAATAATCAATACATGGGTATGGTCAGACAATGGCAAGAACTTTTACATGATAAAAACTATTCTGAAAGTTATACTGCTGCTTTACCAGATTTTGTTAAATTAGCTGAAGCATATAACTGTGTTGGTATAAGAGCGAAAACACCAGAAGAGTTAGACGATAAAATTATTGAAATGTTGAACACAGATAGACCTGTAATATTTGATTGTATGGTTGATAAAGTAGAGAATTGTTTTCCAATGATACCATCAGGAAAGCCTCATAATCAGATGATTTTAGGACCCAAAGATCAAGAAAATCAGAAGATTACTGGTAAAGGTAAGTCCTTAGTTTAATGCCTAATTCAAAATCAGCGTATAGTTTTTCCAATAAAAAAGAAAAATTTGATACACATATTATAGTCGTTTGGGTCGACAATGAAGCTGGTGTATTGGCTAGAGTAGTTGGTCTATTTTCTGGTAGAGGTTATAATATCGAAAGTTTAGCAGTTGCCCAAGTTGATGAAAAGTTAAAGATATCAAGGATAACAATTGTTACTACTGGAACACCACAAGTTGTTAATCAAATTAAGCTTCAATTAAGAAAACTTGTGCCCGTTCATAAAGTTGCAGATTTTAAAAGAGAAGATAAAGCAGTCATCTTTAAGGAGATGGCGTTATTTAAAATTGTTGGTCCAAATATTAAATTAGAAGGTGCATTAAAAGCCTGTAAAAAATATAATCCTGTATTACTAGACAAAACAAAAAAATCGAATGTTATTCAAATAACAGCCTTAAGACGAGAAATAGACAAAATGTCAAAGGATTTAAAAAAATTTGGATTGGTGAGTGTTTCAAGAACAGGAGCCGTAGCTATGACAAGAGGTGCAGATATATTTAAATAATTAATTAGGAGAAAAAAATGAAAATGTTTTACGAAAAAGATACAGATGCAAATTTAATAAAGGATAAAAAAATTGCAATCTTTGGATATGGTAGCCAAGGGCACGCTCACGCTTTAAACCTAAAAGATAGTGGAGTAAAAGAAGTTGTAGTAGCTCTTCGAGAAGGATCATCAAGTATTGAAAAAGCAGAGTCTAAAGGATTAAAAGTTATGAACCTTTCGGATGCTGCTGAGTGGGCTGATGTTGTGATGATTTTAACACCAGATGAATTACAAGCAACTATTTATAAAAATCATATTGAGCAACGTGTGAAAGAAGGGACATCTATCGCTTTTGCTCATGGATTAAATGTTCATTATGATTTGATAAAAGCTAGAAAAGATTTAGATGTATTTATGGTAGCACCAAAAGGACCAGGTCACTTAGTTAGAAGTGAATATGAAAAAGGTGGTGGAGTTCCATGTTTATTTGCAGTTCATCAAAATGGATCAGGAAAAGCTAGAGACTTAGCAATGTCATATGCTTCAGCAATTGGCGGTGGGAGATCAGGTATAATTGAGACAACATTTAAAGACGAAGTGGAGACAGATTTATTTGGTGAGCAAACAGTTTTATGCGGAGGTCTTGTTGAATTAATTAAAAATGGATATGAAACTTTAGTTGAGGCTGGTTATGAACCTGAAATGGCTTATTTTGAAACAGTTCATGAAGTTAAACTTATTGTGGATTTAATTTACGAAGGTGGAATAGCAAATATGAATTACTCTATATCTAATACTGCTGAATATGGAGAATACGAGTCTGGTCCAAGGATCATTAACAAAGAAGAAACAAAAAAAAGAATGAAAGAAGTTTTAGCAGACATCCAGTCAGGTAAATTTACTAAACAATGGATGGATGAATGTAAAAATGGTCAGAAAAATTTCCTAGCCACAAGAGCAAAACTAGCTGAGCATCCAGTCGAAAAAGTTGGTGCTACTCTAAGAGAAATGATGCCTTGGATTGCGAAGAAGAAGCTTGTCGATAGTGATAAGAAATAACTTAATGTTAAAATTGGGGTAAATTCTCTCAAATTATTTTGCAATCTGAACGAGAGCATGTATTATGCTCGAGCTAAAAAATACAATGTCAGATAAAGAAAAATTATACATATTTGATACGACCATGCGAGATGGTGAGCAGTCGCCAGGCGCATCTATGAGTGTCGAAGAGAAAATCCAGATATCTAGAGTTTTTGATGAAATGGGAATAGATATTGTTGAAGCGGGTTTTCCAATAGCATCACCAGGAGATTTTGAGGCAGTTTCTGAAATAAGTAAAATAATGAAAAACTCAATTCCATGTGGTCTTTCAAGAGCACTAAAGAAAGATATTGATGCATGCCATGAGTCGTTGAAACATGCTCCAAGATTTAGAATTCATACTTTTATTTCTACTAGTCCTTTACATATGAAACACAAACTTGAAATGACAAATGATCAGGTTCTAGATGCAATAAAAGAAAGTGTTACATATGCAAGAAACTTTACTGATGATGTTGAATGGTCCTGCGAGGATGGAACAAGAACAGATATGGATTTTATGTGTAAAACTGTTGAACTTGCAATTAAATGTGGGGCCAAAACAATTAATATTCCAGATACAGTTGGCTATTCTATTCCTGAGGAATTTGCAAAAACAATTAAACACTTAAAAAATAATGTTCCAAATATAGATAAAGCAATATTATCTGCACACTGTCACAATGATCTTGGCTTAGCAGTAGCAAATGCATTAGCTGGAGTCTCAGAAGGTGTAAGACAAATAGAATGTACAATTAATGGAATAGGTGAAAGAGCAGGAAATGCTGCATTAGAGGAAGTAGTAATGGCAATTAAAACACGTAATGATTTAATGCCATATAATACAGGCATTAAAACAGAATTAATAAGTAAAGCTTCTAAAATAGTTTCAAACGCTACAGGTTTTCCAGTTCAATTTAACAAAGCAATAGTTGGAAAAAACGCTTTTGCTCATGAGTCAGGAATTCATCAAGATGGAATGTTAAAGAATAGAGAAACTTACGAAATTATGACTCCAGAAAGTGTAGGCGTTAAGAAAACCTCACTTGTTATGGGTAAACATTCAGGACGACATGCTTTTAAAGATAAATTATCTGATTTAGGTTATTCGGATCTTACAGACGATATTATCCAAGCTGCATTTGGAAAATTTAAAGTTTTAGCTGATAAAAAGAAACATATATATGATGAAGATATAGTAGCGTTAGTTGATGATAGTTTAATTGTAGATAATAAAATTAATGCAATTAATTTGAAATCTTTAAAAGTATTTGCTGGCACAGGGGAACCACAAAAAGCTGAAATGACATTAGATGTTTACGGTGATATTAAAAATACTACAGAAACAGGTGATGGACCAGTTGATGCAATATTTAAATGTATAAAAAAATTATTTCCTCACGATGTAAAATTATCTCTTTATCAAGTACACGCAGTAACTGAGGGTACAGATGCTCAAGCAACTGTTAGTGTAAAAATTGAAGAAAACGATAGGACAACAGTAGGACAATCAGCTGATACAGATACTTTAGTTGCATCAGCAAATGCATATTTAAATGCATTGAATAAAATGCTTATAAAACGTGAGAAAAAAGCACCATCTCAAAATATTAAACACCAAAAAGTGAAAGGAATATAATTAAATGTCAATGTTTGCCAATTTAAAAAAGTTTTGGAGCCAAGATATGGCAATTGATCTTGGAACAGCTAATACGTTAGTAGTTTTAAAAAGTAAAGGTGTAGTTCTAAATGAACCATCTGTTGTAGCAGTTGTTGATAATAAAGGAAAAAAATCAGTTTTAGCGGTGGGTGATGAAGCTAAAACAATGTTAGGAAGAACACCAGGTAATATTCAAGCAATAAGACCATTGAGAGATGGTGTCATTGCAGATTTTATTGTTACAGAGGAAATGATTAAACATTTTATAAAAAAAGTTCATAAAAAAACAATTGCAAACCCTAGAATTTTAATTTGTGTGCCAACTGGGTCAACACCAGTTGAAAGAAAAGCCATTCAAGATAGTGCATTGGCAGCTGGCGCAAGAAGAGTTCAGCTAATTGAGGAGCCAATAGCAGCAGCAATTGGAGCAGGCCTACCAATTCAAGAAGCAACAGGATCAATGGTTGTAGATATTGGTGGTGGAACAACAGAAATTGCAGTTATGTCATTAGGTGGTGTTGTTTATTCAGAATCTTTAAGAGTTGCGGGAGATGCAATGGATAATGCATTAAAAGATTATATGAGAGAAGAGTATAATTTAATGATTGGGGACAGTACTGCTGAAAAAATTAAAAAAGATATTGGAACTGCAATACCTACTAATAATAATACTTATGCAGTCAAAGGTAGAGACTTAAGATCTGGAACCCCTAAAGAGGTAAATATCTCAGAACAAGATACTTCAGAAGCTTTAAATCCGATACTTAAAGAAATTGTATCTGGAATAAAAAAAGCACTAGAAAATACCCCCCCAGAATTATCAGCTGATTTAGTTGATATGGGATTAACCATGACAGGAGGAGGATCACTTTTAAAAAACATAGATAAAAGATTCTCCAAAGAAACTGGATTACCAGTAAATATTGCTGATGATCCTTTGTCATGTGTTGCAATAGGAACAGGAAAGGCGTTAGACGATCAAGAAATATTTTCTACTGTATTATCTGAGTATTAAATATTATGTCAACAGAAACGAGTAGAGATGATTTTATTATTGCTATTCGTTCAGCATTTCTAAAAAAAGGTAATAGACAGAAGTTTTCTTTATTTACTTTATTAATAATATCTATTTTAGTTTTATCATTAGAGTATTTTAAAACTGGTCCAGTTAATCAATTTAGATCTATAACAAAAGATATTATTTTTAGAGGTTCATACGTTGTATCAAGCCCATTTAAATACGTAAAAGATAAATATTACCTCTTCCAAGATCATATGAGCATGTATGAAGAATTTTCAATTTTGAGAGATAAGAACCTTGATCTTGACTCGCTTAGAAAAGAAGTTGATTTTTATAAATCAGAAAATGCTCTCTTAAAAAAATTGATAGAAGAAAGAGATCTCTTTTCCAAAGAGTATATGTTAACAAAGATTTTATTAGACAAACAAAGTCCTTATTTAAAGTCTTTGATAATTAATAAAGGTCAAAAAAGTGGAGTTAAATTAGGATCAGCTGTTAAAGATCGATTATATTACATTGGAAAGGTTGTAAATGTTAACTTTTTAAGCTCTAGAGTATTACTGGCTAATGATCTTAACAGCAAAATTCCAATCATTATCGAGCCAAGTGGCATCAATGCAATACTTTCAGGAAATGGAAATGATGAATATGCAGAACTAGAGTACCTACCGAAAGACAATGAAATAAAAGAGAATGAAATTGTGTATACTTCAGGTTCAGATGGCACAATTCCAGCATCAATTCCTGTTGGAAAAATAATAATAAAAGATAATAAAAAGTATGTGAAGTTTTACAGTAACTTAAATCAACTAAATTATGTACAGGTAAATAAGTAAAATGGCTAGAGGAGATACAAAATTTTATCAATTTTTGTTAAATGGTTTTCCAATTATTTTATTATTTTTCTTTGCTTTGACAGGTTATTCATTTTCATTCCAGATTTTCAAAATTAATATATCTTTTAATTTTATTCACTTAATTGTTTTTTATTGGGTTTTAAGGAAACCTGAAATGCTTGGTTATGGCCTTATTTTTTTTGCAGGTGTAATTAATGATGTTGTACAAAACCTACCAATTGGAGTTTCATCAATAAATTATCTTTTACTATGTGTCATTGCATCTTTTTTTAGGACTAGAACTTTAGTTCCTAATCTAATTTATGATTGGATACTATTCTTTATCGCAATATTAATTATTAGCTCAATTCATTTCTCAGTATTAGCAATTTTTTTTGATGGAAGTATTAGTTATGGGGCTTTAATGTCAACGGCCTTTTTTTCATTTTTAATTTATCCAGCAGTGGCAAAATTATTCAATCAAATTTATTTATTAGGTTTAAAGCAAGAAAATGTTGAATAGAGGGAGAAACATAGAGAAAGGCAGAGTTATAACAAGGAGGATGTTTATACTGGCTGCAGCAAAAATATTACTCTTCGCAGGTATTTCATCAAGATTATATAATTTACAAATTTCTGATAGAGAAAAATATGAAATTTTATCTGATAAAAATAGAATACGTGAATGGAAAACTCCTCCTCAGAGAGGAATAATTGTTGATAACTTTAATAAAGTACTAGCAAGCAACGATAGAGTTTTTCAGCTACACTTAATATTAGATGAAATTAATGATTTTGATGTAACAATATTTAAAATTAAAAATATAATCGGATTAGATCAGTTTGAAATTAAAAAATTATATAAAAAGAAGGAAAGATTAAAACCTTGGGATACATTAGTAGTTTCGGACAATTTAACTTGGGAACAATTCTCAAAAATTAATTTATATTTACATGAATTAGAAGGTGCAAAACCTGTATTATCGACATCCAGGTTCTATCCTTATGCAAATGACTTAGCACATATAGTTGGTTATGTTGGTGATGCTAGTCCAAAAGATCTTGAAAAACCAGAGATAAAAGAAAATTTTGTTCCAGGTCTAAAAGTAGGGAAATATGGAATAGAAAATTCTCAAGAGAAAATGTTAATAGGTAACTACGGTATTAAAAGATATGAAGTCAATGCATCTGGAAAAAGAATAAGCCAAATAGATTATATTAAAGAAAGACAAGGTAAAAAAGTTAACTTAACTATAGATATAGAAATTCAAAAATATGCCCAAGAGCTGCTTAAAGGAAAAGCAGGTTCAATATGTGCAATGGACATATATACTGGAGAAGTTGTTACAATGGCATCATCACCAACTTATGATCCAAATAAATTTACACACGGAATTAATCAAAAAGATTGGCAAGAAATTAAAAATAATCCTCTAAAACCATTGATAAATAAGTCTATTGCAGGGCTTTATTCTCCTGGTTCAACTTTTAAGCCATTAGTTGCTTTAGCAGCTCTTGAATATGGAATATTAGATCCAAATAAAACAATAAGATGCAAAGGTCATAAGCATCCATATGAACTATATGGAGTTAAATATCATTGTTGGAAAAAAGAAGGTCACGGTTATATGAAGTTGAGAAATGCAATCAAACAATCTTGCGATATTTACTTTTATGAAATGGCAAGATTACTCGGTGTTGATAAATTATCAATAATTGCAAAAAGATACGGGCTTGGGACTAATGTGCTCGGAGATCTTTATAACGATGAAAAAAAAGGATTAGTTCCGGATACTAAATGGAAGAGACGTGCATTAGAGCAAAGTTGGTATTTAGGAGAAACTGTTATCAATGGTATTGGACAAGGTTATATTCAAACTACACCACTACAACTTTGTCTAATGACTGCACAAATTGCAAATGGAGGATATAAAATTAAACCTCACATCATAAAAGACGATTCTATAAATTATAAGGACGTAATAAATAAAATAAAATTAGATCAATCTAATTTTCCATTGCATGAAAAAAATTACTTAGATGACATAAAAGTTGAATTTTATCAAAGAATGTATCACAAAAAGTCTAATATTAATTTTGTTTTAGATGCAATGTTTGGCTCTACAAATGAGCAATATGGAACATCATACAAATCTCGTTATGATGATCCCAAATATCAATTTGCTGGTAAAACTGGAACATCGCAAGTTAGAAGAATAACTGATCTTGATAGAGAACTAGACTTAGATACTGATCAAATTGAGTATAAAAAAAGAGACCATGCATTGTATGTTGCTTTTGCGCCATATAAGGATCCACGATATGCAATAAGTGTTATTATTGAACATGGAGGCTCTGGAAGTAAAGCAGCCGCTCCGCTTGCAAGCAAATTGATCAAAAGAATTATCGACAGACATAAATTAAGAGAACAATTTAATAACGGAAATACAAGTTTAGCATAATGTTGAGGGAAAGAATACAAGCAAGTAATTATAGTTTTTTAGATAAATTAAGATCAATTGATTATTTATTAATATTATTAATCATTGCTATAGGTTCAATTAGTGTTTTTGCGATTTACTCTACAGAGGGAGGAAAATTTTCTTTTTACACAAAAAATCATATAATTAGATTATCTGTATTTTTTAGTTTGTTTTTAATTTTATCTTTTGTGAGAGTTTCTACCTGGTATAAAAATGCTTATTTATTCTATTTTGTTGGGCTACTTTTATTAATAACTGTTTTATTTTTTGGAATTTCAGCATCAGGAGCTACAAGGTGGATAAACTTATACTTTTTAAATTTACAACCCTCAGAGTTAATGAAGATTGCAGTAATAATATGTTTTGCAAGATATTATCATAGAATTCAAAGTTCAGATATTCAAAGCTATAAATTTTTAATTCAACCAATTATTCTCTTAATCATTCCATGTTATCTTGTTATTCAACAACCTGATTTAGGAACTTCTATTTTAATCGCAGGTAGTGGTATCGCTATAATTTGGTTAGCAGGTCTTAATATTAAATATTTTGTTTATTCTGGATTGTTGTTATTAGTATCATTGCCTTTTGTTATTTCCGTTTTAAAACCTTATCAAAAGTCAAGAATTCTAACCTTCTTTAATCCTGATAGAGATCCCCTCGGAGCTGGATATCAAATAATTCAATCTAAAATAGCTATTGGATCTGGTGGTTTTTTTGGGAAAGGATATTTAAAAGGAACTCAAAGCTATCTAGAATTTTTACCTGAAAAACATACTGACTTTATATTTACACTTTTTTCTGAAGAATTCGGGTTTCTTGGGTCAATTATACTTTTATTGTTATACATACTATTAATTTATAGAATAATAAATGTTGGACTAGTCTCAAGGAGCTTCTTTGCAAAATTATATTGCTTTGGTTTTGCTACAGCAATTTTTTTATATGTATTTGTTAACATAGCAATGGTTTTAGGCATGCTGCCAATTGTTGGTGCGCCATTACCTATAATGTCTTATGGCGGGTCATCTTTGTTATCTATTATGTTGGGACTTAGTATTGTAATGAGTTGTAAAATTTATAATCAGGAACAAATATCAGTCTATTAGCTATTTTCCATCTATAGCAACAATTGTTAAATCATCTTTTTGCATGTGACCTGCACCAAGAATATCATCAATCATTGTTTTTAATCTCTCATTAATTGGAGTTGATTGATATTTTTTAATATAATTTTCAAAACCCTCAGACCCCAACATTTCACCACTTGGATTTTTAATCTCAGTAATCCCATCTGTGAAAATATACATCGAACTATTTTCAAATGATATAGTATGTTCTGGATATTTTGTTTTTGGCATTATACCTAATGGTGGACCAGCTTCAGAAAAATTACTAAAAGTTCCATCAGCTGACAATATTAATGGAGGTTCATGACCCGCACTAGATAACAATAACTCTTTTTTATTTGAGTCGTATATTCCAATTAACATAGTAACAAACATACCTCTTGAGATAGTTTCACATATCTCATTATTTAATTGAAATAATAAGTCAGATGCTGAAAAATTAGTTTTACTTAAACATCTGTAAAGACTAGATGCTTTCGACATTAGTAGTGAAGATTTAATGCCTTTTCCAGATACATCAGCAACTCCAAATCCATATTTACCATCTCCTAAATCGGAAAAATTATAAAAGTCACCTGAAACAACCTTAGCAGGGATATTTATTCCAGAAATAGGAAAGTCTTTCTCTTTATTTTTAGATAATAAAGATCTTTGAATTTCTCCAACAATTTCTACTTCTTTTTGAATTTTATTTTTTTCAACCATTTCTTTTGCCATCTTTGCATTTCTAATTGCTAAAGCAGCTGGCGCTGAAAGTGTTTCTAAAAGTTTTCTGTCATCTTCTATAAATAATTTATCTTCAGTTTTTTTATTTAAACAATGGATTACACCAATACACTCATTTGCAGCAATTAAAGGAGAACATAAAACTGAGTATGTTGTAAAATTTGTTTTATTGTCTAAATCAAAATAAAACTCTGCTATTTCACGTACATCTTTTCTAACATTACCAACACGAATACATTTCCTTTGTTCGACAGCTTTACCCATAACTCCATCTTTTAAATCTAGCTCATACTCATCTAAATAATCTTGATGTAATGATGCTATACATTCAAATTTTTTCTTTTCTTCATTAATTAAAAATATATTCGCAGCTTGCGCATTTAGTCTTGCAATAATAACTCTAAGTGCATTCATTAGGGTATCATTCAAATCCAGTGATAAAGCAAAATCCTGATTCATTTTTGTGACCAGTTCTAGATCCACATTAACTTGTGAAACTTCTTTTTCTGGTTCGATAGGTTTTTTTGACTTAAAAAAGATCATTTATTTACTAGCAATTTAAACAATTTTTGATAAATTTTTCAACAATGGAGATTATCGTCTATACGCCAAATTTATATATTCATCTTCAAGATGCAGTGTTACTGGTACAATATGTAATAGATGGATTAATTCACATCTCATCAAACATTAAATTATAATTAATTTTAAGTGGACTTTATATTCGTAATAGTTTTTGGAGGGCTATGGGGTAGCTTTGCAAATGTTTGCATATATAGATTTCCAAACAATGAAGGCGTTGTATCTGGAAGATCTTTTTGTCCAAATTGTAAAATAAAGATCAATTGGTACGATAATATTCCTTTAATTTCCTATCTTGTTCTTGGAGGAAAATGCAGGAACTGTAAAAAAAAAATATCTATTCAATATTTTATTGTAGAAACTTTAAGCATAATTCTATTTACTTCAATTTATTATAAATTTGGCTCTTCACTCACCACTTTATATTTAATTATACTCTCATTATCTTTTTTAATTATTTTTTTTATAGATCTTAAACATTTTATAATTCCAAACATTTTAACTTTTTCTTTAATGATAATAGGATTTATAAAATCTTTTGATCCAAATTTAAATTCAATGTTTCCTAATTATATAAACTCTTTAATTGGAGGAATTTTTGGTTACGGAATTATATGGTTGATCATATTTATCTATAAGACCATTCGAAAAAAAGAAGGAATGGGGTTAGGAGATGCAAAACTTCTGTCAGCAATTGGTTTTTGGTTTGGATGGGTCTCTATACCCTTTGTAATATTTTTATCATCTATAATTGCTTTATTAAGTGTTATTCCAAGTTTGTTGAAAAATTCAAAATCAATGTCTTCACAAATTCCATTTGGACCATACATAATCATTGGAACATTAGTTTATCTTTTTTTCGAAAATAGCTTTAAATCACTCTTATTTTAAAGATTTTAATGACAAACGGTCTCTAGAACTAATTGATCAAAAATGTTTAAGTATTTAAATATGAGACATTGTTTAATATTTTTATCTTTAATTATTTATAATCAAATATTTTTAAATATTGTCAAAGCTGAAGATATAACAATTTCATCTAATCACTCTAGTCAAATTGTTATGTCAAACAACGATACACTTACTGTTGAAAGTGGTGTCACCGTTGATACAAGTGCTGCAGAACCTGTAGAATTAGAAGGCCATACTTTTTCAACAAGCTCAACTACCATAACTAATAACGGTACAATTATTGGAACAACTAAAGGAATTGAAGCTGATCAATCTACAGATTTTAGTATAGATAATTCTGGAACAGTATCAGTGACTGATAATGCTAATAGTCCTGGTTCAGCACTTTCATTGTTACAATCTAGAGGAACAGTATCTATTGTAAATAGTGGAACTTTAGAGTCTGAACGTGCAGACACTATTAAATTACATCCTTCTTTTGGAACAGTAACAATTAATAATTCTGGAAATATTACATCTTCAAAAGATAGAACAATTAATTTTGGTCAACAGGCTAACGCAGGGGAAATAATAAATTCTGGTACTATTTCGGGTAGAGCGAATACACTATATATATATTCATCAGGAACTGACTATTCAGCTGGTACTATTACAAATTCTGGGACGATCACCGCAACAGGAGGAAATGGCTTTGAAATTAATAATGTAAACGATGTCACCATTACTAATACAGGCACTATATCTGCTACAGGGGATGCAATTTTTGGTATTGGCGACAATGGCTCTAATGGAAACATAATTGTAAATAAAGGAACTATATCAAGTGGTTCAAGCAATCATGATTTAGAAGTGAAAACAAATGTAGGTCTTGAATCACTAACAAATGATCAAGGAGGAAATGATGCTTTGAAATTGACAGGCTATCTTCCAGTAAATTACGTCTTCCTAGCAAATAGCACAACTGATTATGGAAAGCTAGCTGTTGATGATCAAAATGGTGCAACTACTTTCAGTATTAGCACAGATTCTGCTCTATCAGCTGGAACTTATACGTCTGTAATAACAGGAGTTTCTTCTAGTAGATTTACTGCTGGCTCCACAGGAACAGTAACTGTAACAAACGGAAAGTTCAATTGGACACTTACAGAAACATCTTCGGGAAGTACGAATTGGAATTTAGTTGTTACAAATTTTGATAATGATGCTCCATCTCTATCATCTTCAAGTCCATCTGATAATGCAACAGAAGTTGCAATAAATGCAAATATAGTTCTAACTTTTAGCGAGGCGGTTGATGCTGAAAGTGGAAATATTACTATTAAAAGAACTTCTGATGACAGCACTATTGAAACAATTGATGTGACTGGAGCCAAAGTCAGTGGTAGTGGTTCAACAGCAATTACTATTAATCCAAGCACAGATTTAACAGCCGATATTGATTATTATATTTTAATAGATGCTAGTGCTTTCGATGATGCTGCTGGAAATTCATATGCAGGCATATCAAGCACAACTGCTTTAAATTTTTCAACAAAACCTGGAGAAGTTTTTAATGAGACTGTAAAAACTCTCACAAAAAACCAAACTGTAGCTGCTATAAATTCATTAAATCAGTCGTTAAATAGAATTTCAGGAAGAATGAATTATATAAGATCTACTAACAACAATTCCTCAAATCAAAATATAAGATTAGCAATGAACTTTGATAATCAATTATTGGCCCAACAAATAAATTCGCTCTCTGCAAAACTACTTAAAAAAGAAAAAAAGACAGAGAAATGGGGAGTTTGGAGTGAAGGTAATATATCATTTGGTAGAGTAGGGCAACAAGATGGTAATTTAGGCCAAGATATTCATAGTGATGGAATTACCTTTGGAATTGATAAAAAAATAAATGAAGATAAGACAATTGGTTTTGCAATCAATAAATCTTGGCAAGAAACTGAAGTAGGTAGCAATGAAGCAAATATGGACGCTTCAGCAATTAGTATTATGAATTACACAAGTTTTAAAATTGAAGACAAAATATTTTTTGAAATGGTTGCTGGTATTGGAGAAATGGATATAGATTTAAGCAGAGATGTTACAGGTGGAAAAAATAAAGGAGATAGAAAAGGAAATCAACTTTTTGGAAGCTTTACTTATTTATTAGAACCTGATGTTGAAGTTGTAGGTAGAAATTTAAATTATTATTCAAGACTTGATTTAGGATTTACCCAACTTAAGGCATATACAGAAACAGGTGATGGAACAGCTGTAAGTTATAATAAACAAAACGTTAAAAGCGCATCACTATCTGCAGGTTTAAATTTAAGTAAAGTTATTGAGAATGAAAAAGGTATATTTGAACCATCTTTTAAATTTGAATTAGGAAAAGATAAAACAATCAACTCACTATCAGAGGCATATTATATTAATAATTCTTCTGAAATTTATAGTAATGCTTTAGGCGATCAAAATTCTGGGCATTTATTGTTAAATTTAGGAATTGGGGCAAAACTCAACAGTAATTTGACTATAAATGCTACATATGAACACTACAGAAGTAGTGACAATACTTTTAATAATAGTTTTTCAATTTATTTAAGAAAACCTTTATAATCAAAATTATGTTTAACGAAATAATAGCTAACGCATCTAAAATTATAATTTCTAATGCAGATAAAATTAAATTGACATTGGCTGCAATATTTTCTGAAGGAAGTATTTTAATAGAAGATTACCCTGGATCAGGGAAAACCACATTTGCAAAAGCTATTACTCAAAATCTTGGTCTTAACTTTAAAAGGATACAGTTTACATCTGATTTATTACCCAGTGATATTCTTGGATTTAATATTCTTTCAGATGGGAAGTTAAACTTTCAACAAGGTCCAATTTTTACAAATATAGTTTTAGCTGATGAACTTAATCGTGGAAGTCCAAAATCGCAAAGTGCATTTTTAGAGGCAATGGAAGAAAAAAATGTTTCTATAGATGGTGAAAGTTATAAACTGCCAGAACCATTTTTTGTTATTGCAACTCAAAATCCTATGGATTCTTCAGGCACAAGTTCTTTACCAGATTCACAGCTTGATAGATTTATGATTTCATTTTCTTTATCTGATCTAAATGAAAACGATAAAATTCTGATGTTAAAAAATACAAGTAAATTAAATGGTGCTTCATCAAAAGCTGTTGATTGGGAGACAATTAAACAAAAAAAAGATCAGCTAACCATAAAAGATGAAATTTATAAATATGTTGTTGAAATAGAGCAGGTAATTCAAACGCTTGATCAAAAAATTTATATTTCTGCAAGATGTTTAAAGCAAATCTTAGATTTAGCTAAGGGTTGGGCAATTATTCATGAAAAAGATTATGTAACTCATCAAGATATTAAGGAAACTCTGCCTTACATATTAAGACATAGAATTAAATTTCTTAACCAGGAGGATAAAATGAGCTTCATTAATGAGGAAATACTTCAAAAAATTAAAATAACCAATGGTTAATCAGCTAGTACAGAGGTTAACGAACTTAGACTTTAAAAATTTAATCAATCTCAAAAAAAAACTTAAAGTTTACATATATCCCAATCTTCAAGGACTATTATTAGGACTGTTTGTATTTTTTTGCTTTTTAATATCTGTATTTTATGAAAATAACTCAGGACTTCTTATTTCAATTGTTATTTTCTTTATTTTCTTTATTTCAATTTTTATCTCACATCAAAATATTAACGATTTAAGAATAAATTTTCTAACAGAATACTTAGTTGAAGCAAATAAAACAGAACATATAAACTTTAAGATAATTAATGATGCAAAAGAGAAAAAATTAAATATCGATTTAGAGATCAATAAATCAATATTACAAAATTTTAATTTATCAGATAAAATAAAAGAATTTAAAATAAAATATAATAATGACAAAAGGGGCGTCTATTCTTTAAATAAAATAATTTTAAAATCGATATATCCATTTGGAATAATAAGGACAAAAATAAATTATCAACCTTTTAGTAAAGTATATGTATTTCCACAAAAATTAATTCCAAATCAAGAATTATTACAAGAATTTAAAATTAACCAAAATAATAATTCTGATGAATTTGACGGTATAGATGAATACAAGAAAGGAGATAGTTACTCAAAAATCGCTTGGAAAAAATCAACTATTGGAGACAAAAAATTTGTAAAAGAATTTAAGTCTTTTAAAAGCTCGAAAAAATCAATCCTAGATTTAAATAAATACAGTCATATAGAATTTGAGAAATTATTAAGTTACTCAGTATTTATTTTAGATTATTATTTCACAAAAAGTCTAAATTTAACCTTTAAACACAAAGACAGTGTGTTCCATTTAAACGAAAATAAAAACTCTCTAAATAAAATTTTAAAGTATATTTCAAATGTTAAAAATTAAATCGCAAAATATTAGTCTTCTAACTTATATTATATTATTTTTTTGCTTAGTTTCGTTGTCTACAGATTTAATATTAACTAATAAAATATTTTGGGGCACTTTATTTTTTTTAAGTTTTATTTTTTCAAAAATACACTTTAAGTTCAAGTCCATAGCAGTTGGAGTATTTGCTTTGGGAGCTCTATATATTCAATTGATTTTCAATCAATATGTTTTGTCCGAAGATTTTTTTCTAAACTGCCTTGGAGTTTTGCTAATAATAAAGTTCTCAGAACTTAAAAATAAAAATAATCTTTTGTCATATAATTTAATCTCTATGATTATTGCTGTAGCAAGTTTAATTAAGGGTCAAGATATACTAAGTACATTAAACTCCTTTCTAATCTTAATACTTTTAGTTGTTAACATGTATCTTATTCAACAAAAGGAAATTCTCGATTTCAGTTTAAAAAATATTTTAAAATATTTAGGATTTGCTCTTAGTATATTTCCGATTATTATTATTTTTTATCTTGTATTTCCTAGGGCAGAGGTAAATTTCAGATTATTTGATACATCTGCAAGCTCAGTAGGTATTCCAGATAGCATAGATCTTGGTTCATTTAGCCAGTTTTCGAACTCAGACGAAGAAGTTTTTACTTTAATAAATAACAATTTTAAGAAGGAGGATCTTTATTTTAGGGTCAAAATCTTTGATTATATGGAAAAAGATCAATCTTGGAGACCTTCCTCAAGTTACTATCTTTTTAGTGAATTTAAAAATTCTTTGAGAATAAATGGTAATGAAGATTTAAATAAAAATTATCAGATTATTTTAGAACCATATAAAAAAAAATGGATACCAAGTTTAAAAAACTCAAAATTAGTCACTAATGATATTCTAATTACAAAAGATTATTTTAACCAGTCTTTTGTAAGTAGGGAACTAATTGACAGAAAGAAGAAATTAATTTTTAAAATGAATAAATCTGATTATTCTTTGGATAACCCACTTAAAAATTATTATACTTTGTTGCCAGAAAACATATCACCAAAAATAAAAGAATGGGTAGATAAAAATAATGTAAGTACCAAAGAAGAATTCATTGAAAAAATTTATAAAAGATTTTCTGATGGATCGTATTTTTATAACCTTAGTCCTCAGATAAACTCAAATAATAAATATGAAAACTTTTTCTTTAATTCTAAAGAAGGATACTGCGAATATTATGCAGGAATGTTTGTGTTGCTTACAAGGTTAGCACAAATTCCAAGCAGGATAGTGACAGGTTACTATGGTGGAGATTTAAATGAGATAGGGAATTTTTTCAAATTTAAACAAAAAGATACGCATGCTTGGGCAGAAGTTTGGTTTGATGAAAGAGGGTGGGTTAGAATTGATCCAACTAGGGCAATACCTAATTCTAATATTAGAAACTCATTAAATAATTATTTCGTAAACAATGATAATTCTTCAAACACGATATTTTCTAATAATTTTTTCAAAATAATGAATTTTTATTTTAACTATATTGATTTTGTGTGGACACAACATTTACTATCATATGATGATAATGAAAGAAAAAATTTTATAAAAGAATTACTAAATTTAAATTTTTCAAAAATCGTTGTTTGGATATTCGTACCAATATTATTATTTGTAAGCATAAAATTATTATATAATTTCAATTCAACTAATTTGATGAAGCTAAAATTAGCTTTCATTCTTCTAGGAAAGAAAAGAAAACTTCAAATAAAAAATTCGGATACTATCCAAGAGATTTATCTTAAAATGATGGAAAAAGATAAATCAAAATACAAAAATTTCTTTAAATTTTACGAAGAGCAAATTTACTCAAATAACCAAATAAGTTTTTTAAAAGTTTTAAAGTTAGTTTTTTAGCAAAAGATTTCTTTCAGTCTTGAGTTTATTATTTTCTTTGATCAACTGAATAATCATTTCTTTCATTATTCTATTCTCTTCAACTGCTCTACCACTTATCTCAGCCAATCTTTCATTTTCTTTAGCTAGCTGCAATTGATCAAATAATTTTTCTAGTTCTGGATCAATAGGTAGACCCTCTATTTTTTTGCTAATATTATTTTGAATAACTTTCGTTAATGAAATACTTACTTGGCTATCTTTAAGTCCATTTTGTTCATTAAACTCTAGATTAAAGTTTAGGCCGAAATTATCAGTATTTTTGCTGATATTTAAACCAGCTTTTACTGCTAAATCATCATTCATAAAATGGGCCATGTCTTTTCTTTCACCGTCTGCAACAATGTCAATTTTTTCACTCAAAGTTTGATTTAAAGATAGGCCTGTATATGGCTTAAGAACGAAGCCATTTTCAAAAGATTTTGAATACTCAACGTTAAATCCACCTGACAATACTTGATCCACAGCATCATCAACAGAAAGATCCCCATCTGTAAAAGATGTTAGATAAGTTGGAAGTCTTCTTAGACCATATTTACCATCCACTTCAATATTTAAACTTTGACTATCATCAATTTCTATTTCTTTAGATGCTTTATAATTTACAGCAGCAAACTGACCTAGATTTTCTTTTGAAATAGTTTGTTGTGTTTCAGTTTCAAGATCTAAATATTTATTTTGAGTTAACCCAAAAATTGAAACTACAGAAAATTTAAATTTCTCGTAATCAATATCTTTTTTTAAACCGATAGCTAAATTTTCACTATCTAAAGCTTCTCCATTATTAAATTTAGCTTGCTGAGATGAATAACTTAAGAACGGTGTAAAATTATCATTTTCAATTTCAAAGTCCCCCGTTACACCACTTGTTTCACTTTTATAAATATTATCTCTTTTTTTAACAGAGTAATATCCACTAGATTTTTTTTTTTCTGAAACTGAGTTAAAAATATCGTTTAAATTCGATAAAAATATTTCAGATCTATACTTTTTGTTATGACTATCAATATCTAAATCTTCACCATAAACATATAAGAAACCATTAGTTTCTGAATTATCTGCATCTGAATTACTGTTACTATCTAATATTTCATAGGTATCATTTCCACAAAGATTATTTGTGATTACCATATTTGTCTTATTATGAATTTCTATTTTTTGATCTTTTGAAATACTGCAATCTAATGTCATGGTAGTAGTGGTACTATTTAATTCAATTTCACCTATATAAGTTCCATCGCCCTTAGTAACTATTTCTAATCCTGTGTTATTTGAATTTGCCATAACAATAGAATTGTCACCTCCTGAAATAGTTCCTGAATTATTAATTGTTAAGTCATCAAAGTTTTTATTGGCGTGATAATCTCCAATTTTAATTCCGTCTGCATCACCATTAATTGCGCTAATTGTTCCAAAATTATTTAGAACTACATTTTCACCAGCTTCTACAGATGTTGAATCGTTACCAAATCCAATTCCAAAGTGACCTGTATTATTCTCACCTGTTGATGTTATCGTTCCATAATTATTTATGGTAAGGTTCTTTGTTCTACCAGCTCCAATAGCAGCTGTTGATGATTTTATTGTTCCAGTATTGTCGATAGTTGTTCCACCAGTGTTTCTAGCTATTTGTATTGCCGCTCCAAACGCTGATTCAATAGTGCCACTATTAGTAATGGTGTGAGCGTCGTCACTATCTCCTTGTCTATCAATAAGAACCGTGCCTGTATTAGTACCTGTATTTGTTGAGCTAATTGTCCCTGAATTTGTAAATGTAACTCCAGAGCACTCTCTACAATAAATAGTATTTCTATCTGAAGTTATTGTTGCACGATTATCTATTGTAATATTTGATCCATTTTCAGCTAGTATACCATATCTACCTGCACTCTCGATTGTTCCTCCCTCATAATTTATAATTTCACTATCTGTAAGATATTTTGCGATAATTGGGTTATTACCTGATGTAGATTTAATTGTTCCTCCATCATAGTTATAAATTTTAACACCTCGACTTCGTGGGTTTCCTCCTGCTCCAGTGCCTAACAAAATTGTTCCTTGTGTTGCACTAATCATACCGTGATTATGTAATATTAGCCCAACTGCAGTAGAGCCCGAGGATGATAAACTAGATTGACAATTATCGTTATTTCCAGCTTTATCACACCAACCAACATTTCGACCCTCAATCGCATTTCCTGCTTCAGCGCTAATTGTGGCACCCGCATTATTTGTGATTGTTATATTTTCTGCGTAATCTATATAAATTCCCTCATTATTGTCTGAGTTGATAGTTCCATTATTAGTTATTGTTGTATTTAAAGATGATTGAGCATGAATTGCTTTTTGTTTATTAGTTCCATCTTCAGTTTCAATTGTTCCATCATTTGTAATCTGAACTCCAGTTTCATCTTCTAGATCAACAGCCTTATGGTCATTGTAGGTAATAGAACCAGCAGAAGTAATATTTAAAATATCATCATCTGCACAAGCCAATTGATTAGTTGATGCACTAGCAATAGTTGTTAAACATGGACCTGCTAAACTATGAGAGCTAAATAAAAAAAATAAAATTAAGCTAAGGTATATTTTTTTCATTACACCTTTTTATTAATTTTCTCTCCAAGACTTTCTGTAAGTTTGAACTTCACCAGTAGCAGCTTCTAAAGTAACAAGGTCAGCAACTGCTCCTAACGATTTACCAGATATATTTGCAAAAATTTTGCCAGCGAAAAGTACGATTTCTGATAAGACCCCTTTACCAACAAATCTACATAAAGTTTTTTGTTGTTCTGTTCTTTTAGACTCTAATCCGATAAACGAGTCATGTGTTCCACATTCATCATCAGTTACACAAATCAATGCATCTCCCAAATCACATTTGTTTTGAGATACAGATGGTCTATAAACTGGGAAGTAAACCATACCATTGTTTACTTTTGGTTGAGCAGTAACTTTAGCAAAATCTTTTAATACAACATACCAACCTCTGTCTTTGTCTGTCACTCTACAAGAAGTTCCGCTTCTATCATTTGATGTATTTTGACATTTTGTAATATCATCTGCATTTTTTGGAGTTGCGATAGATTTATAGAATGGATAATCTGGATCTTTTATTCCAATCATTAAGTTATTTGTTCCTTTTACTCTTGCATTCAATCTTTGAGCATCCCCAGTTCCAGCGTACAACCATAAATTATTTGTTGTTCCACCAATTGAAGCATCTAATGGTTTATACATGTATCTACCATTTGATTTAGTTGCTCCTGCTTTAAATAATGTTGTTATGTCATACATTTTTATAGGTACATTTTGAGGATCTGTACTCATATTTGTTAAATTTAATTTACTAATTTTACCTTCTAAATCAGACAAGTATACAAGTGCTCCTGCAAAGTCAGCACCCCTTGCTTTATCTGGAGTAATAACTGTTAATGATGCGGGAACAGAATTATCAATATCGCTTGCAGTAGTATCTTCTACCGTAATTGTCTTTATTAATTGTCCAAACTTATCTTTTGATTGCAGATCAATAACAAATACATTACTACCAGCTCCTGAGAATTGAGCACCAAAACCTCCACCCATTACAGCGACTGATATATCGTCATCTCTGACATTGTCTCCAGCACCAGCATTAGGTAGTCTAAATATTCTTGGATCTGACCATGTTTCTCCAAGAGTACTGTAGTCCCATTCAGGGTCTGTTACAACTCCAGTACCAACTGCTCCTTGTTTTATATTCACTCCTATCGGTGAGTTGTCTCTTTGAGTTTTGGACTCGTCAGCATCAAATTTCATTTTTTTGTTGAAATTAATTTGAGTGTTTCCAGATGTATCATAGCTAATTGTAATGCTATTTGTTATATCAACTCCATCTTCAAGAACTGATAGCATACTTTTAGTTAGACTTTTTACTGGTAAAGTCCATTTTGTGCTTTCGTAACAATACTTAGTTTGTGTATCATCACAAGTTTGCTTACTTGCTACTTCATTATCTTTATCTGGAGCATAAACGTTACCTACTTCTTGTGCTTCTAGAAATTCACTTAGAGGATAAGATGTACCTATATAATCATATACAAAAACATTATTTGCATGATCCATTCTGTACACCTGATTATTAATCATATCATTATATATTGAGACTAAATGCTCTGGTTTTGCAGGATCAGTCACATCTAATACAGAGAAACCACTACCTCCTCTTCCATAAGGTACAAACAATACGGTATGCCAATTTGCAGATGTATCATGTGGACTTTGAAAGAAAATATCATGTTGAACGGGAGATCCATCAACACCATAAATTGCATTTGAACCTCCTTTGTTTGGATTAATTTCATTTAAGTTAGTATTCATTATTGTAGGTAATCTTGATGCTATAAATGGTGGCACAAATCCCCACAATTCTACTCCTGAGCCTGCATCTAAAGCATGCAAAACTCCACTATTTGATCCAGCATAAATTACAGGTTTTCTCAATCTTTGTGATTCTGCCCAACTATCATATCCCTTAGTTGATCTCCAATAAGCCTCTTGATTTTCACTTGTGAAAGCCGTTTCCGCAGTTGGTGGTCCTACAACAACTAATTGTGAATGGTAAACATCTCCCATTGGCTTAGCTCTTGCTTCTGTCAGATTACAATCTGCATCATAATCAAAATAATCTGTTCCTCTAATAAAATTAATTAAGCCTTTTAAATCATCATCTGTTCCATCAGCCACACCACTTGTGTTTGCACATCTTTTATTATTTATAGAATTATCAGTATTTTTAGTTTTTCTGTGATAGTCCTGAATATCAAACCCTTTTAGAGTTAAGATACTTTCAATCGCTGAAGAATTACTTTCTACCCAGTTGTTATAATTTGTCGAATAATCCGTTCCAGGAATTGGACTCCATATCTTTCTATTCCCTGGTTTAGGCAGTACATCAACAGCTGACCAGTTACCTTTATCTTTTGTATCAAGATTTCCTTTTTTATCTATTTTTGTTCTCTTAATAGTTCCAGTCCATTCTTTATTTTGAGCATAATCAAACTGCGCTTGATACAATGATCCATCAGAGTTTAATGTTGCAGTAATAGCAGGCGCTGTGAAAGATAACTTAGATGCAATTATTTGCGAAACAGCAGCAGCTAGTTGAGTTTTGAGTGACTCTGCTGTTGGAGCAACAATAGCTTTTGTTGTTCCTCCTGCTACAGCTAGTTCATTAAAATACCTCATTCCTCTATTGCTAATTCCTGTTCCAAAAGCAATAGCGAATGTGGGTATCTTATAATTATTAAATAAGTTTTTTGCCATAGACACAGCTTTTGAGTGATTGTACCAATCACCATCTCCAATAACGAGGACATAACTTTTTTGACAAGGTGAATTTTTATCAATTGGGCTTAAACTCCCATGAAGATAATAGTCTTGAGCTATTTTCATAAATGTATAGGCATCAGTTCCACCTCTTGCATTAACTGACGAAATAATTTTGTTAATTTGCGCAGCTCCATCATTATGAACTCTTACTTTTAAACAGTTTTGGGTATCACAAGGTTTTGCTCTACCTGTGGTTATATCCCCTGACCATGAACTAAAACCTGGTGGCCATGCTTTCGATGACCATGAACTTGACCAATAACCAAAGCCAAAATTTACACCTGATGTTAAATTTGAGTCTGTGACCACTGCTTTTATGGCTTTATGTGCTGCTGCCATTCTTGTAGTAGCAGCATATCCACCAATAGACTTTATATATGTTCCATTTTCATCAAAAACCTGTACTTTTTTTGCATTATATCCATAGGTAATAATCCTATCATTGCTATGATCATAACTAATTCCAAAAGGATAATAAAAAAATGTATTACTTGCAGTTGAAACACCCATGTATCGGTATCTGCCTTTGTCCCAATTTAATGTGTATCCAGTTCTAGACGAGTTAACAGTTATTTTACGCATCTTATTATAGCTACGAGACATAATATAAAGCACATCATTTGTGTTAGGGTCTGCTTCCATTCCATAAACATAGCCTGAAGCTCTATCTCTAAAATTTTTATTTGTGCTTCCAGTAGGACATAAAGTGCCTCCAACACTAGTTAAAGGAGCACTATAAAGTCGACCAGCATAGTGACTGTAAAGAGTATTGTTATTTGCTGCAATTGCATATGAATATCTCCAAGCGTTATTTGAAAAACTACAATTTCTTCCACTATTAGTGTTCAGGTTCATTGAATACAAACGACTGTTGGAAGTGGTAAATAAATAATTTTGATAAACTGTTACACCTCTAGGATAAGTGCCAGTAGCTAAACTTCCTAAACAAGCACCATCTGAAAGTCTAATCTTTCTAATTCTATGGTCATAATAACTTGCCACATACATGACCCCGTTATAAACATCTGCACTGTAAGGATAGTAAGTTCGACATGACCCACTCATACCAACTCTTCCATTTGAACCCCAAGAAGTATCAGTTTTACCAGTAGTATAATCTATTTTTCTAACCCCATATCTTGAAAATTGTGCAATATAAATATTTCCTGAACTATCTGTAACACCATCAAACATTCTATTGATTGATTGTGCGTTACTCATTCTCCACCCCATACTTCCAGATTTATCTAAAAGAATTAATAAGTTGGAAGGAACATCAGCTTGTGTTCCAGTGCCTGGCGGCAATAATTTTGCATGTAAGTTTGATGCAAAAAAAGAAAAGAACAGTATTAGGCTGGATATAAAAATTTTAAATTTCATTAATTTTGAGACTCACTTTTCGCCATCTCTTCTTCAAGTTGATTATAGAAAATTCCAAGTAACTCATCATATTTTTTGTTAGAAAGATACATTTGCTCTTCAATAAATCCAAGATCATCCAAAATTCTTTGGTAAACTATAAACTGCTTTGTTTTTTCAAATACTTCATATCCAAGATATGAGGTTGGAGTTTGACCTGTATCAAAGTCACCATAATTTCTTTTTACATATTTCATTATAGTTAATTTTTCAGATTTTTTTGTGTCGCTTTCAGTATTTAAACTAATTAAATTAACCGCAGCTAGTTTGTCGTTTAAAAATCTATACTCAATAGCAACATCTTTTAACCTGTGGTTTGGGCAGACTTCATCAGCAACAGCAATGACCATGCTCAATTCATCTTCTCCAAAATTTTCTAGTGGCATTGCTGGGCCATATTTGTCCTGTATTTTTGAAATATCCTCTCCAAAGTCTAAATCAAATTTACAAGCTGCGTTTGCATGAATTGAGAAAAGGAATATGAAGCTTATTAAAATAATTTTTTTCATAAACGTATATATTATCTTATTTTATTCATATTTTATTAGTTAAAAACCTTAATTTTTAGGTAAAACTACCACACTTTCTAACGAAACTATCATTCTATCTTTTTCTTTTTCAGCTCCATAAATACCACAACCATAAACTCTGTAAGCAATACCATTCTTTGAAGCATCAGATGCCGTTAATTTAATGCTGGATCCGATTGCTTGTGTACTTGCAGCACCAATTCTCTCAATAAAGTACTCATAATAATAACTTTTCATTCTAACTGCTTCCTCTTTTTCAAAATCTTTACCTTTATTTCTAAAAGTATTTTCAAGAATTACTCCAAGATTAAAACTGTGAGCCACTTCTTTTTTCGTGGTTTCATTCTTTATAACTCTCATCCTTTTTTTGTCGTCTGGATTATCTCTATCAATATCTCTATAGCTTTTAAAACAAGATGTACCTGTATTTATAAATTTTCGATCAATTGTTGATGTAAATTTATATTTAGCACCTGGATTATAGTTTTGCGCACTCATAGTTCCTAAAAAAGGAGAGGTATGATCTTCTGGTAAATTTGCTTTCGAAGTATCTCTAGCGCTTTTTCCATCCCATGGTCCACTTTTCTCATTTAAAATATATTTTTCTCCTTCTAACAGAGCCATCTCTGCAGCATAAAATGTTTGTTGATATTGATCACTGTTATTATTGCTTTGATGGTCACCTGATGAAATTAATATCAATGCTCCACCCATTAATGACATTGCCAATAGCAAAACTAATGACAAAACCATTGCAAATCCTTTTTCTGATTTTCTAATTATCATAGTCCCATATTTCTTGTGTGTGCTGATACGACTAAAGCTTCTCTTAAAAACTTATCTGTGAATTTCTTATTAGATTTTTGACCTAAAAGTCTAAATGGTCTTTCATTCTCTTTTCTAAAAAACTCGCCCTGAGATCTTAAAGATACCATTATATCAACAACTTTAATCTTGTTGCTATCGCTAAGTGTTTTAGGAATTGGATTCATTACTTTACCTTTACTATCAATTGGAATAAAAATTAATTCTTGAACGTAATCAACCACCAATTCATCTTTATAAAGCAAGTCATCAGTTGATTGTGTTGGTGCCGTCCAGCTAGATCCATTCCATTCATATTTTGATTTATAAATGGCATATGCATTAATTTTTTTGTTAGTTTTCTTGTCTACAATATTTGATGCTTTACACTCGTAAACGACTTTGTATGTTTTATATAAAAAAACTGGTGGTTTAGCATTAAGATTTTTAGGATCTCTAATTCTATCACCGTAAGTTATTTCAATTTTATCACAACCGCTACCTGGAGCTTTAGTAATTAAAATTGGAACGTAATTTGTTGGGGTTTTACTGACATCATCAAAATATCTAAAACCTGCAATTCTTATATCTCTCACTAACATTCCAATCATATCTCTTCCTGTCTGACTAATTTTTGCTCTATCAATTACTTGTGAATAACTATTATTAACTGCGTTATAAGATGTAAACATAGCAGCCATCATTATCATTGAAATCACAACCCCGATAAGAATTTCAATTAGCGTTACTCCAGTTTCTGAATTAAATTTTTTCATCAGTTCATTTGGAAATATAAATATTTTTTCTTTTGAACAGTTTTACCTTTCGTATCTGTCCCTGTAGTTGGCATTAATATTTCCATTCTGCCGATATAAGTTTTGTCCCAAATATCATCATTACGATAATCACAGTTTGGTCTACTCTTCCCATTTTCTTTTACGTTATTTCTACAAATCTCATAAACTTTTAATTTTTTTATGTCATTGGTAAGTGTTGAACCAATACTTGTAGGTTGGCATTTAATTCTGTCGCTTGATACTCTTAAATTCCATTTTTGGGTTTTATTATCAATTGCAATATCTGTACCTTTATAAGGATTACCTGTTATATTTTGTCTTTTTCTGCATTCTGCATTTTGCCAAGCGTAATCATTCTTATCCGTTAAGTTAGCTAGATGTTCATAAAGTTTATCATCACCTTTTTTTGAATTTGAATCTCCAATTAAATCTTCTACGATCATAGCAGTTATATAATTAGATTTTGTTCTTTCCCCAGAAACATCAATTGATCTAACTGAATAATTGACCATCTGAAAAACCGCTATAAAACCTATTCCAACAATAGCCGTTGCAACTAAAGCTTCTAAAAGCGTTAAACCCTTTTCTTTTAATTTACTGTCTATTCCAATCACTTCCATTCCATTTAAATTTACTTACATTACCAAATCTTGACCATTTTACTAAATAAGCTGGTTTTTCAAGAGCTTTTCCTTTTGTAGGACATTTGTTTCCATTTTTTTTTGCGTTCTCATAAGTGCAAATAACAATGTAATTAGGAGTAGCGCTACCTTCAACATTGATGTTAATGTTACTTCCTTTTGAAAGAGCATTGGTTGCTTTATAATAATTTCCTCCTTTACCAAAACATATTGCTGATGTTAATAGAAAATGAACTGCAATTTTAGACTCGCCAATCACATTTTCCTCAGGATTGAAAATTTCGTAATACTCACTAAAATTTGTTCCCTCAATATTTTTACGTGGTTTACCAAAATCATCCCAATAACCTGATGAGGATACTGGACAATTAATTTGTCCATTCTGCAATTTTTGTTTGAAATTTTTATCTCCCATTCCCTTTGATACAAAAATTGAGCTTTCTTGGTTTTTAGAGCCTGTAAATGTTTGTACCATTAATTGGCTATAAGCTAAGTTTCCTCTTTGCGTTTGTGTTGCAATATTAGAAATCATGCTTGCAACTTTTTCTGTTGCAGCTCTTACTTTTCGTTCTTTGCTCCATTTTGAAAAACTTGGATACGCTACACCAGATATGATTGCTACAATTGCAATAACAACTAGCAATTCTAAAATTGTAAAACCTTTAATGTCCTGATCTTGCTGCACCTGGATCTATCTTACCCGACTTTACTAATTCCTCCAGTGATTTTTCCATAGTGATCATTCCATCACGCACAGCAGTTTGCATAATGCTTGGTATTTGGTGAATTTTTGCTTCTCTTATTAAGTTCTGAATTGGCGCAGTGCACTTCATGATTTCAAATGCACCAACCCTACCAGCACCATCTCTTGTTTTTAACAATCTTTGGGTAACTACCATTTTTAGTGATGTAGAAATTTGAGCTCTAATTTGTTCTTGTTGCTCTGGAGGAAAAACATCAATTATTCTATTTATTGTGCTTGGGGCACCACTTGTATGCAAAGTTCCAAAAACTAAGTGACCAGTTTCTGCAGCAGTAAGCGCTAAACTAATTGTTTCAAGATCTCTCATCTCACCAACAAGAATTACATCTGGATCTTCTCTTAACGCAGCTTTAAGCGCTGCTGCAAAAGATTGAGTTTGTTTTCCAACTTCTCGATGAGAAACAATGCTTTTATTATCTTTGTGAATAAATTCTACTGGATCTTCAACAGTTATAATATTTGATGTTCTTGTTTTATTAATTTCATTTACGATTGCTGCAAGTGTCGTTGATTTACCCGAACCTGTTGGTCCAGTTACAAGCACCAGTCCTTTATGGAAATCTACTATATCATAAAGAGCTTGCGGTAGACTAAATTGATCCATATCTGGAATTTTACTTTCAACTCTTCTTAAAACTGCAGCTGGTCCACTAATCGTTTTATAAAAATTTGCTCTAAATCTTAATCCGCTTAACATGACTGCAGAGTCTAACTCATGAGTCTTTTCAAATTTTTCAGCTTCGTGTTCGTTACAATTCATTGAGATTAAATCTTTTAGATCTTGAGCTGTAACATTTGTACCTTCAACTTTTACGATTTCTCCAGTTTGTCGATATGCTAGTGGAGATCCCGCTCTAATATGAAAATCAGAAATTTTCTTATTATCTTTTGCTAACTGCTCTAATTTCTCAAACATTTTAATAGTTTATACTTTAGTACAATAAATTGTCATTAAATTAGTAATAAATATTTGCAAAAACCCATTTCAGACACTTTGCTTGAAAGTTCGAGTATTAGTTGATTTAATGTAAATATATAATAATGGTTTAATATTATTACTTAATTAAAAAATGAAAAACCCTTTTGCTAATTTATTCAAAAAGAAATCTAAAGAAGGTGAACAAACACCAGTTCCAAAAAAAGAGGAAAAAAAGAAAAAAGAAAGTTTTTTAGGTAAGTTTTTTAAAAATAGGATTGGAAAATCTGCAGTTCAAGGAGAAGAAATTGTAGGTGTTGAACTTTCACCAACAGAAATTAGATTAGCACAACTAACAACTGATAAATCCAACAAATGGGTTTTAGAAAAATTTTTTATTCACCCAATTGAAGGTTTAGATAAAAGTGCTACTGTTTTAGATAATCAAGATAAGTTTGGAGACGAACTTAAAATTGCTCTTCAAAAATCTAAAATAACTACGACAAATGCTGCGATTGCTATTCCTGTAACCAGTGCAATTATCAGAGTTGTAACAGCACCTTTAATGACAGATGAAGAGCTGAGTAAAGCAATAGACACAGACTCTCTTTGGGAAAACCTTGTACAATTAACAGATAACTTAAATGATTATTCAATTTTTCATCAAGTAATAAATAGAGATAAAACCGCAAATACAATGGATATTTTATTCGTTGCATCCAAACTATCAGATATCAATAGTTATACAGCAATAATAAAGAAGGGTGGTTTAAATGCAGTTATAATTGATGTTAAGTGTTTTGCTCTTAAATCTGCAGTCGACCAAATGAATCAATTAGCTGGCTCAATTGAGGATGCAAACTTAACTGCAGTTTTAGAATTTGGATTAGATGAAAACTATGTAATGATTTTGTATGAAAATAATCCAATCATCACAGATATATTTATAAGATCTCAAGATAGAAATACTCTTCAAAATTCAGATAATCAGGAAGAGATGGATGCTTTAGTTAGAAGATATGTAACTCAAGTTAAACAAGCGGTGCAAGATTTTGAAACAAAGTATGAAAAAAGAATTAGAAACCTGAAAGTAGTATCAAATTTAGAAAATGTAGAAACTTATCTCGGCACTTTTAGAAAAAATTTAACAAATACAGGATTTAATTTATTAGATCCAATTAAAGAAATAAAAGTTCCAGCACAACTAGAAGAGAGCGTTAAGTTAGATAATAGGTCTTATCTTTCAACTGTTATTGGATTGGCGTTTAGAAAACTTGATGTATTTGGATATTACAAATTTGTAACTGCTGTAAAAAATATAAATCTACTTCCTAATAGAGATAGCATGATAGCACAGAAAAAAGCCAAAGTATTTTCAAATTTTGCTTTCAAAGGCGCAATAGGAGTTATCGCAATAATTTATATAGTATTATTTGGCCTTTCTTTTTGGCAAATAAATACATTGAATAAACAATTAGTTGGATATGATGATATTCTTCAAACTCATGAACTAAGAACATTAGAAAAAAATAAAGTAGAAAAAGAATTAGCTTTAATTTTAAAATCTCTAAAAATTAGTAAATCAATAAAATCAAACAAAAAAGTGAGTTTTAGAGTTCTGGCTCAAATAGCCTCAGCTGTTCCAAAAAGAGTAAAATTCAATTCAATAGAATACAACGGATCAAATCAGATTATTATACAAGGTACAGCATCAAGCGACCAAGATATTTTAAAGTTAATAAGTAATTTAAATAATAAAAAACTAATAATGCAAGCACAATTAGCCACAATGACTTTACCAGATGGTCAAACTGCTGGAGCCCCAACAATGAAGGGATTTAAAATAGCTTGTATTCTGGAGAACGCATAATGGATTTGAAAAATATAGATTTAAAAAATATAAATGTAAGTGATATAGCTGCAAAGTTAAAAACTGTTGATAAAAAAACTCTTATTAAATTTGGAGCTGGTTTTTTTGCAATTATAATTTTTTTAATTGGGTATTACTTAATCTTAAATCCAATTGTTAAAGAGAAAAAAGCGTTATACGAAGACAAGGTTTTAAAAGAATCTGAAATCACTCAATTTGAGGATGAGATCATTACAAACAAAAAAAGATTAAAGAAACTAAAACCTCAATTTAAAGAAAGTTCAACATTGTTTCACTCAAAAGCTGAAGTTGAGGGATTGTATCAAAGCTTAAGTAGATTTGCAGGTATAAATGGTTTGACGATTTCAAAAATAGAAAAGAAAAAACCAAAACCTATTTTAAAACCTGGTGTTGCTCAACAAGCAGAAGAACTATTAAAAAAATCTGATATCTCTTATTATCAAATACCTGTCGAATATGAGATAAAAGGCAACTTTTTAGGCTACATTAAATTTAAAAGATCAATTGCAAAATCCAAGAAAATGTTAAATTTTGACAAGGAGACTATAAGTATAGTACAAAACGATTCAACTGGAGCGATAATTGCAAAAGGAGAACTTACAATAGTGGGAATACCGGATGAATTCTTTTAAAAAAATATTATTCTTTATTTTGTTTTTCTGTATCCCAAACATTGGTTTTGCAGATAATCATTCTACAAATGCTGAACTTGTCGAAAAGGCAAAAGAGATTACAAAAACTTTAGAAACAAAAGTTGAAGAAGAAGAAGAGGATGTTCCTTTGAATGATCCATTTGCTGGAAACGAAGGATCTAATTCATCTTTAAATCCTGAAACAGGAGAAGAAAGAGATCCAATGAGTTTATATAATTTTAAATTATCAGGATTAATATCAGGAGCAAATGCGAGCTATATAAGTCTTACAGATGCATCAGGGGATGTAATGACTATAACACTTGGTCAATATCTTGGGAAAGTAAAATTAATTGACTTAAGATTAACAGAAGCAATCTTTTTAAAAGAAGATAAATCATACATAATTATAGATTTTAATAACCAAATAAGAGAGGCAGATGAATACTAAGAAAATAATTACATCTGCATACTTAATAATATTAGCAATAATTTTAAATAGTTGTGGTCCAAATTCTAAATTTAATCAAAAATATAATAAACCTTTTAAACACAACACACCTTTAATTAAAAATGATATAAGACAAACAGGTCAAGCAGAAATTGCTAAAACCTTAGAAATGGGACCCAAGCCAGTTGATGGTGATGCGGTCAAATTAAAGAAAAGAAGAAAAATAACATCTGAAACACAGAGAAATTATCTTTTAATTCCTGAGAGCTATCCATTGCTTAAACAAAGAGTAACTTTGAAATTTAAAAATTTAGATTTTAAAGAAACAATGAAAATGATGGGCAAAATTGGCGAAATTAATGTTTTAGTAGGAGATGAGGTTGCTGGTGCAATATCAGCTGAGTTAGTTGATGTGCCATGGGATAAAGCGTTCCAAGCTCTTTTAGACATGAAAAATTATGCTTCTGACATAGATGTTAACAGCAATTTAATAAGAATTCACTCTCCTGAAACATTAACTGCACAAGAAAATTATAAATCTGAAAGAGCACAGGCAGTTAAAAATAAAGTAGAATTAGAAGATAGTGTTGAACCAATTATATCTGAAATATTTAGATTATATTATATATCTCCTGAGTTAGCAAAAGCTACAATTGAAGAATTATTTCAGACTGGTTCAGGAGAAGCATCAACATCTCCTATAAAAATTACAGAAGAGACAGCCACTAGATCAATTATAGTCAGAGGTAAGGAAAGAGATTTAGATACTGTAGATAAAGTTCTGACAGAAATAGATATTAAAACTGAGCAAGTTCTTATCGAAGCATTTGTAGTAAAAGCTACGTCTGAATTTGAGAGACAACTTGGAACAAGACTAGGAGGATATTACCAAAGACAACAAGAACAAATTGGTGGAGTTGTTGGAACAACAAGTTCATCAGGAACTTTAGATGATACATCTGCTGCACTTGTTCAAACAGCTAAAGATAGTTTAACAAATTTACCTGCAATCGGAGCGACGAGTGGTATTGGAGTATTAAAAAGAACAGGATCGGCTGTATTAAAAGCTGAAATTACAGCTTTAGAAAAAACAGGTATAGTAGAGACAATTTCAAATCCAAAAGTATTTACAATCAACAATCAACCAGCATCGGTTACGCAAGGTAAAGAAATTCCTTACGAAACAACATCTGAAGGTACAACATCAACATCATTTAAAGAGGCAGCATTAAAACTTCAAGTTACACCTAGCATAATTGGAGATGGTAATGTGTTGTTAGACATTCAGGTAAATAATGATGATGCTGATACTTCTCAGTCAGAACCTCCTATAACTAAGATGGAAATTACTACGAAATTATTGGTTGCTGATGGAGATATTGTTGTAATTGGTGGAATAAAATCAAATAATGTGACAAAAGCAAATGAACAAGTTCCAGGTCTTGGAAATGTCCCTGTAATTGGTAATCTATTAAAATATAAAAAGAATGAAGACAATTTGGAGGAATTGCTTATATTTATAGCACCAAGAATTTTATAATGCTTAAAATTAGTAGAGAGTCTGAAATAAATTTAATTAATATTCTCATTGATCAGGATATTATTTCCGGAAAGGATTTAGTTGATATCAAGAAAGCCTCTTCAGAGGGGGAAAAATCTCAAATAGAAGCAGTATTTGAATTAAAGTTAACTGACGAACAAAAAATTTTAGATCTTTTAGTAAATGAACAATCTCTAGATATAATCGATTTATCGACTGTTGAAATCACTGATGAAATAAAATCTATTCTTCCTTCAAATTATATAAATATGAATTTTATAGCCCCATTCAAAATTGAGGGAAATGTTTTACATATAGCAATTCCAGACAGTTCAAAATTAAGCTTGATGAGAAATTTAAAAACTATCACAAAAAAAGATATTGAGTTACACGCTGCTAAAATTTCAGATATTTCATCGTATATAGACAGATTATTAGCGGATGGTGAAACTACAATGGAGTCTATTCAAAAGGCTAATAGTGAAAAAACTAAAACTTTTGATTATGACGTTGATGAAAATGCTGAGGTATTAGAAGAAAAACCAGAAGAAGATATCGAAGCCATTGAAAATGAGTCTGATGTAATTAAATTCAGTACAGCTGTAGTTGCTGAAGCTATTAAATCTGGTGTATCTGATATTCACATTGAACCTTACAGATTTTCATCAAGAGTTAGATATAGGTTAGATGGAATTTTAACTGAGCAAGAACATTTTGCAAAATTTCTTCATTCGAATTATGGGGCGGTGGTTACACGTTTTAAAATTATGGGTAAACTTGATATTGCTGAAAGAAGATTACCACAAGATGGAGCTATTCCATTTAAAATAGATGGAAAGGTAGTTGATCTTCGATTATCTATTTTACCAACTGCAAACAATGAGAGAATTGTAATGCGGGTACTTAACAAAGATGCGGGAGACATAAGTTTAGAACAATTAAACTTTGAGGAAACAGATTTATCTAATTTACGAAAAGCAATTCATGGAACGCAGGGATTAGTACTTGTAACAGGACCAACGGGTTCAGGAAAAACAACAACCCTTTACAGTATTCTTAAAGAAGTTTCTAAACCACATTTAAATATTTTAACTGCTGAAGACCCAGTTGAATATGAATTGGATGGTGTTGGACAAGTTCAAATAAAAGATGATATTGGTTTAAATTTTGCTGCAGCACTTCGATCTTTTTTAAGACAAGACCCAGAAATTATTCTTGTTGGTGAGATGCGAGATAAAGAAACTGTCGATATAGGATTAAAAGCAGCACTAACAGGACACTTAGTATTTAGCACTTTACACACCAATGATGCCCCAAGCACAATTACTAGATTACAGAACATGGGAACCCCAGATTATTTAATAAGTGCAGCTGTTTCACTTGTATTAGCACAAAGGCTTGCAAGAAAAACTTGCACTGAATGTAGAGAGCCTGATGAAGACATTACTCCAAAAGCTCTTGCTGACTTAGGATTTACTGTAGAACAAGCATCAAGAGCAAAAGTTCAAAAGGGTAAAGGATGTGCGAAATGCAAAGATAGTGGATATAAAGGACGAATGGGAATTTATGAAATTTTAAATGTTACAAAACCAATTAAAGAAGCAATTTTAAGAAAAGCAACCACTCCTGAGTTAAAAGAAATTGCTGCTAATGAAGGTTTTAGAACAATGCAAGATATGGGGAGAGAGCTTATTTTAACAGGAGACTTGAATTTTAGAGAATACGATAGAGTTCTATCGATGGATTAAAAATGTCATCCGAAACATTTTCATACAAAGGTATATCTGCAGGTAAATATATAGAGGGTGAGATTGAGGCAATTAATCAAGAGGAAGCCTCGTTTAAACTCAAAGAACAAAAAGTAATAATCACAAATTTAACAAAAGTTAAAAAGAAAAAAGCTGAAAAAGACAAAAAAAAGGGTGGTGGATTTTCATTTGGAAAAAAGAAAGTAAAGCCAGAAGATGTAATGATTTTCTCCAAACAGTTTGCAACAATGGTAAAAGCTGGATTGCCAATATTAAATGTATTGGGAATGTTAAGAGATCAAATTGAGCATCCCACAATGAAAGAAATTATTGAAGATGTTAGAAAAAATCTTGAGGGTGGTATTACTTTATCAAAGTGTTTTGAAAAATACCCAAAAATATTTGATAATGTTTACATAAATCTTATCAAAGCAGGTGAAGCCAGCGGTAAATTAGATGTTTTTTTACTTAAATTAGTCGACTCTCTTGAAAAAAGAGAAAAAGTAAAAAAGAAAATTAAAAGTGCATTAACTTATCCAGTGGTTATGTTTTCAGTCGCCATAATAGTTATGGTTTTCATGTTAATTAAAGTTGTTCCAGTATTTGCTAAAATGTACGATGGAATGGGTGTTGCATTACCAACACCAACTGCCGTAATTATGACTGCAAGTAACTTTATGAGAGGTGCTGGTGGTTTAACTTTAGGTTTAGTTCTACTTACAATATTTATTATTTTTAAATACACAACCACTAAGATGCCAGCAGTAAGATATAAATGGCATCAACAAGTTCTTAGAATGCCAGTATTTGGTGATATGATTTTAAAGTCTTTAATAGCAAGAATTTCATTGATCATGGGAAACTTAAGTGCTGCAGGAGTTAATTTACTTGAAAGTATTGAGATTGCTAAATCAGTCAGCAACAATGATGTAGTAACACAAGCATTAGAAAATGTTAAAAAAGGAGTATTTTCAGGAGATACATTAACTAAACTTTTTTTAAAAGAACCTGTATTTCCACCAACGTTTAGCCAATTAATTTCTGTTGGAGAGCAAACAGGAAATTTAGATGAGATGTTTAGTTCTGTCTCTGCTTATTATGAGGAAGAATTTGACACTGCCGTTGATAACATGTCTAGTTTAATTGAACCTATAATGATTGTATTCATGGGAACAATGATTGGTGGATTAATGATTGCGATGTACTCACCAATATTCAACGTTGGTGCGATTATTGGAAGTTAATAATTGATTTTCTTTGTTAAAATTAAATGATTTATCCAAGGCTTTTCACCTTCTTTAAATACTACTGCGTCCATAATTTGTTGTATAAAAAAAGTTCCTAAACCACCTGGTTTAACATCATCAATTTTTCTGTGCCGAACATTTTCTTTATCAACAGGTCTTCCCTTATCAAAAAAACCTATCTCTAATTCACCGTTCTTTAAAGAAATTTTTATCTCCATTTTATCTTCAGTGTCTTCACCTTGGTAAGCATGCTTGACAATATTTTGTGCAGCCTCAGCAATCGCTAGGACTAATTCATCTTTTAAATCTTGTTCGATATTTACTTTTTCAAATACTTCTCTAGAAAATGATCTTACGTCCTTCAAACTTGCAGAACTAACAACAAAGTCTCGTTGTTCTGAAATTTGTCTTAGTGCAACCATTATTTATCCTAAATTTAATATTTGCTCGAGTTTTGCCATCATAATTACTTTTAAAACTGATTTACTAATATCTTTTAAAATTACTTTTTTTCCCAACTCATTCGCTTTTTGATGACTCTCAATAAGAACAGAGATGCCGGATGAGTCCATATATTGAACTTCTTTTAAATTAAGATGAACTTCTTTCTTTGCCTCAATTAAAGGCATTATAATTTCTTTTGCTTTTTCAGTTACATCCATGTCAATTTCACCATCAAGGTGAACAATGGATACATCTCCTTCTTCTGTAACTTTATATGACATAAATATTAATATTTATTAAATTTCTTAGCTAAATCAACAAAAATGACCCAATTTGATTACTTTTAGAGTGTAGATATTGTCTTTTAAAATATATAAATTATATGTATATACATATTTTTATTTACGATAGGATAAACATTTATGAAAAAAAATAATAAAGGTTTTACACTTATAGAATTATTAGTTGTTGTAGCAATTATTGGTATTTTAGCAGCAGTTGGAGTTGTTGCTTATTCTGGTTACACATCAGGAGCAAAAAAATCAGCAGTTAAATCTAATCAAGCAGCTATAGTTAAATACGTTGCAGCTGAGTTAAAAAAATGTGAGCTTGGTGAGACAAATGTAATGTCAAACAACTTAAAATGTGATGACAGAAAAAATGGCGGAGTAGTTGCCACAGGAGTTTCAAACGCATTAGGCACTGAATTTAAAAATCCATATAAAACATCTAAGTCTGCAATAACTTTAACAGCTTTTTCTGATTGCAAAGCAACAGGAAATGAAGGTGAAACTTATGTAACGGATGATGGAACTACAGTTCAGGTAAAATCGTGCACTAAAAAAGATGAAGACATCTTAACTGGTAACGTTACCATAGAATAATAAGAAATTTCTTATGACAGCCAAAAGCAGGGGTTTTACACTCATTGAGCTTTTGGTTGTCGTAGCAATCTTAGGAATTATAGCTGCCATTGGAATAACAAGTTATAATGGCTACGTTTCATCAACTAAGAAAAAATCAACTGAAAACGTTCTAAGACAAATAGCGCTAGCTCAAACCGAATTTTATTCTGACAATCAAATATACTATTACGATAATACTGGTAATGACTGTACAGCTACAGTCACCACATCTCAATCAATAGAAACAGATTTATTGGGTGGTTCTAAAACAATAATAGATCCAAAAGATAAAAAAGCATTAAATGGATATTGGATTTGTATTTCTAATGATACTTCAGGTTTTAAAGCAAAAGCTATAGAAGAAAATAACCGTAGTGGCTGTAAAATAGAATTATTCGCTGATACTAGAGTTGAAAGAAATAAGAAGTGTTAGTTTAAATGAATTTAGAGCCAGTAAAAAAACTAATTTCTAATTTCATAAATTCTGAAACAACAAAAAATCAAAAAATTTATTACACACTCAGTTTAGGCTGGATAATATTTATCGGTTATTTAACCTGGTGGAATGGACTAAGGAATCCAAGTTTAGATAAAAGTTTTAGATGGGATGAGTGGATTTGGTTTGGATTAGTCCCTGCTTTATCACCTTATTTATTTTATTTTATCTGGAAGAAAAAAGACAACTAAAACCTATTTTGAGCACCAGAATTATTTAATGTATAATCTTTTAATATTAACCTAAGGGATAAAGATGGAGAACGTCAATTTGGAATCAGTAAAATCATTTGTTGATACCCTTTGGGTTATAGATTGCGCAATTCTTGTTTTCATTATGCAAGCAGGTTTTATGTGTATGGAAACTGGTCTTTCAAGACATAAAAATAGTATTAATGTTGCTCTTAAAAATGCTGCTGACTTTGGTCTTGCGGTTGTAATTTTTTGGCTATTTGGTTTTGGTTTGATGTTTGGAAAAAGTTTTAATGGCTATTTTGGAACTGATTTATTCTTTTTTAAAACTGATCAGGCCGAATACATGACATATTTTGTATTCCAAGCAATGTTTGTTGCAACAGCAGCAACAATTGTATCAGGCGCTGTTGCTGAAAGAATGAAATTTAATGGATATTTAATAATTACAATTATTGCTACCGGAATTATATATCCAATTGTTGGTCATTGGGCATGGTCTTCGAGTTATTTAAATAATATCGATGCAACAAGGCAATTACTTGCTGTTACTGGACAAGTTAAAACTACAGGTTGGTTGACAGATATTGGATTTGTAGATTTTGCTGGAAGCACAATAGTTCATTCTGTTGGAGGATGGATTGCTTTATCAGCTGTTTTAATTTTAGGGCCCAGAATAGGAAAATATTCAGATGCAAACAAAGGAAAATTCACAGGATCAAGTTTCCCTTTAGCAGTTTTGGGAACTTTAATTTTATGGTTTGGATGGTTTGGTTTTAATGGTGGAAGTAATGGAGCTATGGATGAAGCAGTTCCATTAATTTTAATTAATACATTTCTTGCTGCTTCTTTTGGTTTATTAACAGGTCTTGGAATTTCATTTGCATTATTTAAAAAACCAGATCCTTACTATGTAATCCTTGGACCACTCGCAGGTTTAGTTGCAATCACGGCAGGATGTAATTCAATGACATCAGTGACTTCAATCTTTGTTGGAATTATAGGAGCAGTGGTTGCAATTTTTGTAAATGAATTTTTAAATAAATTTGAAATAGATGATGTTGTTGGAGCAGTACCTGTTCATTTGGCAGCAGGGGTTTGGGGCACTATTGCAGTTGGGTTATTTAGTGACCTTGAAATACTTGGAACTGGATTAACAAGATTAGAACAAATCAAAGCACAATTTATTGGAATTGTTTCGATCGGTGTATTCTCGTTTTTTGGTTCATATATTTTATTAAAAATTTTAAATTATTTTTATCCATTAAGAGTTAGTCCGCTACATGAAGAATTAGGTTTGAATATTGCTGAGCATAATGCAACTTCTGTAGAACACGATTTAATTACAATTTTAGAAAAACAGTCTGAGTCTGGTGATTTAACAATCAGAGGTCCACAAGATCCATTCACTGCAGGAGGTGTTATTGGACTTTATTACAACAGATTGATGAGCAAATTAGAAACTAGTGAAGCTGAAAAGAAAGTATGGAGAGATAGAATTTCAAACGAAGTAAAACTTGCAGTAAAAGTTCAAGAAAACTTTTTACCAAAGAGGAATTTAGAAAATTACCCTGTGCACGGAATTAATATCGCTGCTAGAGAAGTTTCAGGAGACTTCTTTAGTTTTTATCCTCACAATGATAGCGTTTACTTTATTATTGCAGATGTTGCGGGTAAAGGAATTCATGCAGGAATGGTGATGGCAAAAGCATCAACTCTATTTGAAATAATGTCTAGAGATCAAGTAGATCCGGATGAAATGATGTTTCATATGAATAATGATCTGTTTTTAACTAAAACCGGTGGCATGTTTGTTACTAGTATATTAGGAGAATATAATATGAGGACAGATGAATTAAGATGGGTAAATGGCGGTCATCAGCCAGCTTTAATCAGATCATCATCTGGAAATTATGAGCAATTTGAAAGTAATTCTCCACCAATGGGTGTAATACTTCAAAAGGATAAGTCAGTCTATAAAACTCACAAAGTTAAGCTAGAAAATAAAAGGTTTTGCGCTTTCACTGATGGTTTATCCGAAAGCTTAAATAGCTCAGGTGAGGAAATAGGAATAGATGGATCAATTCAAATAATTGAGAAAAACTTCAATATGGACATAAAAAAACAACTAAATGAAATCACAAAAGAAGTAGTTAAAGTTGCAGGTGAAAATAAATTAAGTGATGATTTAACGTTAATTTCGATTGGAAAATAATTTCCCCATTTTGATCTAATTTATTTTGTATGTTTTTTGTATAAATGATACGATTTATAAAAAACAATAAGGAAATTATGTTTAAAAAAATAGTCTTAACTATAGGTTTTCTATTATTTAGCACTAACTTATTTGCAGCCCAAACGCAAATCGCACAAGTAAATGGTATGATATGTATCAAGTGTCAAAAAATGGTCACTGAAGCATTACAAAAGGCTTGTCCTGATGCTACAGTTAATGTTTCTTGGCCAGAAGGGGTTGCAGTATCTACTTTTGCAGATAAATCAAATTTATCTGAGGATGAATATAAAAATGCAATTTTAGGTACTGGATTTGAAGTAGTTAAAGTAATTAGTGTTGATGGCATAATTACAGACGCTGAAGAAGCAAGAAAACTTATAGATTAAAAAAAATTTTATGACTGTAGCTGAACTCCAAATTTTGGTTGATAAGCTACAGTCTAAAATAAGTCAGTTAGAGCTCACAAGTAAAGGAGCTATCAAAGCAACAGAGTTTAGATTAGAAGCTGTACTACAAGCGAATTTAGATACATTTTGGTTATTAATTTGCGCTATTTTAGTTTTCTTGATGCAGGCTGGATTTATGTGTTTAGAATCTGGTTTATCAAGAAGCAAGAATAGCATTAACGTTGCTCTTAAAAATATTACAGATTTTGGAATAGCCGTAGTTACTTTTTGGGCCTTTGGTTTTGCATTAATGTATGGAACCAGTGTGATGGGCTTGTTTGGTAATAAATTTTATTTTTTTACAACTAAGGTTGCTGGTTATCAAACATATTTTGTATTTCAGGCAATGTTTGTTGCAACAGCAGCAACTATCATATCCGGAGCTGTTGCTGAGAGGCTTAGATTTTTCTCATACGTAATAATTACTTTTATAACTTCAGGAATTTTATACCCAATAGTAGGCCATTGGGCGTGGGCTTTTGATTTTACGAATCCAACAGTAAAATTTGGTTGGCTTGGTAAGATGGGTTATTTAGACTTTGCTGGTGCATCTGTTGTTCATTCTGTTGGAGGTTGGGTGGCATTATCAATATTACTCATTATTGGAAGTAGAACAGGTAGATTTAGAAAAGATAAAGATAAAAAATTGTTTCAAGGAAGTAACACACCAATTGCTGCTCTTGGTGCTTTAATTTTATGGTTCGGTTGGTTTGGATTTAATGGTGGCGCAAATGGAGCAATGGATTTAAAAATTCCATTGATATTAATTAATACCTTTTTATCAGCATCATTTGGTTTAATCTTTTCTAGTGCGATGGGTATTATTGTAATGAAAAAACCAGAGCCATTATTTATGATTACAGGTCCTTTGGCTGGTTTAGTTTCGATTACAGCAAGTTGCGCTTATGTTAATCCATCGGAGGCAATATATATCGGAGCAATTGGAGGAATATTATCAGGCTCAACAATTATTTTATTAGAGAAGTTAAAAATTGATGATGTTGTTAGTGCTATACCTGTTCATCTAGTAGGAGGTATGTGGGGAACTATATCAGTTGCGATATTTGGTGATTTCGAAATGATGGGATTAGATAAAACAAGATTAGAACAATTAACAATTCAAATCATAGGAACATTTAGCATTGGTGGATTTTGCTTTTTTGCTTCATACATAATTTTTAAATCTATAAATTATATTTATCCACTTCGAGTAGGTAAAATCCAAGAGGAGCTTGGTTTAAATATATCAGAACACAACGCATCAACAGATACTCACGAATTACTCGAAGTACTAACCAATCAAGCAAAAACCGAAGATTATTCATTAAGAGCTCCCCAAGATCCATTTACTGATAGTGGTATTATTGGTACCCAATACAATTTTTTGATGGAAAAATTAGAACAAAGTGAAAAGCAAAAAAATAAATGGAAAAACAGAGTTTCATCTGAAATTAAATTAGCAATGAATGTGCAGAAACGTTTAATGCCAAATAGAGATTTGTCTAATTATCCAATTTATGGACTAAATATTCCAGCCAGAGAAATTTCAGGAGATTTTTATGATTTTTATTTACATGATGATCTTGTTTACTTCACATTGTCAGATGTTTCTGGCAAAGGAGTTAATGCTGGTATGGTTATGGCTAAGGCAATTACTTTATTTAAAATTTTTTCTAGATTAAAATTTAAACCTAATGAAATTCTTCTTGAAATGAACAATGATTTGAATGAAACTAATCCGCCAGGCACCTTTATAACCTCAATAGTCGGATGCTATAATATTAAAACAGACATTATTGAAATTGCAAATGCAGGTCATCAACCAGCTTTGTTGAGAAAAGGAAAGGATTTTGTTGAATATTCATCTTCCTCTACTCCTCTTGCAATAGTCAAACATAAAAATGAAAATGTTTATAAGCTAGATACTTTTAAATTAGATGGAGGAAGAATATATTGTTTTACTGATGGTTTTTCAGAATGTATGGACGAAAATAAAAAAGAAATAGGTATTGATGGAGTTAAGAAACTTTTACTTAATCATCAAAATTCTTCTTTACAAAAAGAACTTGAAAATTCTACAGAGGAAATAAGACTTAAAAGTCTCAAAAAAGATTACAAAGAGACTGGTATAAAAGCAAATAACGATATACTTGATGATGATTTAACTATCATTGGAATTGGGCATTGAAAATTATAGAGCAAAATTTTAATACAGATTCTAACAAACAACTATCAGATATATCAAATAAGGTAATTAATACAGTTGTGGATAATTAGCTAAGTGACAACCTAACCCTAATTTCTATAGGCAATTAAGAATTTAAGTAAAATAAACCCGCGATCAAATATCATATATAATAACTATTTCTTTGAAAATATATTATAAACGTGGATGAAAAAAATCTGAAAATTGGAATTATTGGCGCCGGTATACAAGGTGTTTGCAATGCTTTATTTCTTCAAAAAAAAGGTTTTCAGGTTACACTTTTTGATAGAGAAGAGCCCGGCAGTGCAGCATCATATGGAAATGCTGGCCACTTTTCTCCTTATGCGTCCGTTCCTTTAAACAGACCAGATGTTATAGCAGATGTTCCTTCGATGTTAATTAGTTCAAGAGGACCTCTAGCTTTAAAGTGGAACTATGTGCCAAAGATGATCCCTTGGTTTGCAAGATTTATATTAAATTGTAGACAAGAAAAAATGATGCATACTGCTAAAAATATGCACCAAATTTTAGATCAGTCTTTGCCGGCATTCGATGAATTATTTGACGAAATTGATTTAGAAGGATTAGTTGAAAATAATGGCATTCTTTATGTTTGGACTGATCAAAATATGAAAAGTAGAGAACTAGAAATTAGAATAAGAGATCAGCTTGGTGTGAAGCAACAACTAGTAAATAAAAAAGAAATTCATGATTTAGAACCCAATTTAAAACCATTTTATCATGGTGGGGTTTTTTATGATTATGCAAGGCATGCAAGGAATCCAAGAAAAATTTTAATTAAATTGTTTGAGAACTTTGTAAACAGAGGTGGAAAATTTTTAAAATTAAATATTCAAGATATAGATTTTGATGAAGAAAAGCCTGTTTTAAGAACAGAAACACAAAGATTTATCTTTGATAAACTAGTTATTGCATGTGGAGCATTTTCAAAAAGATTAACTGATAAATTACATGAAAATATTCCTTTAGATACCGAAAGAGGATATCACGTTCATTTTAAAGACTATGATCATTTAATTTCAAGACCCATTGTTTATGCAAATAGAGGTTTTGGAATGACACCAATGGAACAAGGATTGCGTGTTGTTGGAACAGTAGAATTTGGAGGTTTGGAAAACTCTCCATCTAAATCGAGAATAAAAAACTTGATATTAAACGCAAAAGATATGTTAGATGGGTTACCAGAACATAAAGATGAGTGGCTTGGTTTTAGACCAACATTACCAGATTTTCTACCAGTTATTGGGCCTTCAAAAAACTATAAAAATGTTTTTTATTCTTTTGGTCACCATCATTTAGGTTGGACACTTGGTGCTATTTCAGGAAAAATTATATCTAAAATGATTTCAGGGGAGAACACCAACTTAGATTTACAACCATATAGCTCAATAAGGTTTAGTTAAAAATCCTTTTTTATAGTAATCTAAACCGATGGTACAAAAAAAAAATAATATTATTTTTGCTACTATATTACTTTTTTTAGCAGCCTTATTTTGGTCAGGAAACTTTATTGTAGGTAAGATCGCTGGAATTAATGAAATTCCACCTATATCTTTAAATATATTAAGATGGTCATTGGCATTCATAATACTTCTTCCTTTTACTTATAAAGAAATGATTCAAAAAAAAAATATTATTCTTAAAAATATATATCTTTTGTGTTTTTTGGGTATAACAGCTGTAAGTATTTTTAATTCCGCTCTTTTTTATTCGTTAAAAACAACCCAAGTAATTACTGGCGTACTAATGATTTCAACAGTGCCTGTAATGATAATATTTTTTTGTATATTATTTAAAATTGAAAAAACTAATTTTTTTCAAATCATGGGTGTAATTTGTTCTCTTGTTGGAGTAATTTTTATTATTTCAAAAGCAAATTTTGATGTGTTAAAAAATTTAGATTTCGAGACTGGAGATTTATTTGCATTGTTTGCAATGATCTCTTGGTCTGTTTATTCAGCGCTCTTAAAAAAAAAAAATTATGAAATATCTCAAATAACCTTACTTCAAGTCGTAATTGGTCTTGGCGTTATTTTTTTAATTCCTATGTACTTAATTGATTACTTATATTTAGGTAATAGAATTATTATAAACACTAATTTTATTTTAGTGTTATTATACGTAGTTTTATTACCTGGAATAATATCTTTCTTTTTTTGGATTAAAGGTGTTGCGTTAATTGGAGCAAATAGAGCAGGTATTTATTTACATTTAATGCCTATTCTTGCTGCAATACTTGCTATGATTATATTTAATGAAAAATTAATGGTATATCATTACATAGGAGGAATATTTATTGTATCAGGGATAATTCTTTCAAACAAAAAACCTGCTTAAAAATTCAAATATTTGAAAATGACAAGAATAATAAATTTTTTTATTTATTTTATTATATTAATTGGATCTTGTTTCCTAATACTTAACAACAAGGAACTTAGCTTAATGTCCATTTTATATATAGTGGCTATTTTTATATCATGCTCATTTATTTTTATTAGATATTATGTTTACATAAATGAAATAAATAAAGTTCCAATTTTTGAGTATATTAATTTATATTTTTTATTTTGTTATATTGGTATTTTTTTCTTTGACAAGAATTCTATATTTAACAAATTCTCTATACCTAATTATGAATTTGCAGTATCAATTTTATTTTATGGATACTTTGTATTTATATTTGGATACTTTTTAACTAATAATTTAACTACTTTTATAAAGAAAAAAGAAATCAATTATTTGAATTGTACAAATCAGGAAACATTTTTAACTGGTGTTATAATCTTAATTTGCAATATTTTTTTTTATTTAATTTTCAATATTTCTAATTTAATACCTGGATTAGATCAATTAAGATTTCCAACACAACTTTTAGGTACAGGTTTATTATTAAAATATTTAACTATTTCTAAATATGATAAAAATTTTGTTAGATTAAAAATTTTATTATCTGTTTTTTTTATTATGTTAATTATACTTCTTGAATTTATATCAGGCTCGTACACTCTACCTTTTATTAATATTTTATTACTAATAATTTTTTACTTTTATTTAAAAAATAAAATGAATCTTACTATATTAACTATATTTCTTTTAATTTTTACATTTCTCCATATCGGAAAATATGAGTTTAGAAAAAAAATATGGGATGAAAATTTAAATCCATCGAGAATTGATAAACTCAAAGTATTCATTATGACTTATAAAAATATCATAAATGAGGATAAATCAATTTCTAATATATTAAAAAGAGACGACAATAAACTACAGAGGAGAGTATTTCATAGCATGGAGTCTTTGATAGTTGTAACATCACAGTCTCCTGAATATATCCCATTTTGGCATGGATATAGTTATAGAATATTAAAATCAAAGCTTATCCCAAGAATATTTTGGAAAGATAAACCTTCAGATAAACTTGGTAATGAGTTTGGACATAGATATAACATTTTAAATAAATTTGAAAACAATTATGATAATCAAACCTCCTGGAATATGCCTGTGTTAAATGAATTTTATGTAAATTATGGAATTAAAGGAGTTATAATTGGAATGCTTTTATTAGGTACGATTATTTCAATAATTACAAATTTTTTTAAATATAAAAATAAACTTAATATTGAAAGCACTTTATCTTTTTTTGTTTTAATGCCAATATTCTTTCTAGAAAGTCATTTGTCTCTTTTAATTGGGAACTTATTACAAATTTATCTTTTACTTTTTATTTCAATGTTTCTTTTATTATTTATTATTAGAAAAACTAATTTTAAATGATTTTTTTATTAAAATTAAATATACTAATTTCAAATTTATTTTTTATTTAGTAATTATATAATGTTAAAAGTTGCAATTCTTGACGATTATCAAAATGTAGCAAAGGATTTTATTGATATTAAAAATTTATCCTCAAAATATGAATTTCAGGTATTTAATGAGCCATTTCAGAATGAAAATGATGCAATCGAACAGCTGAAAGAATTTGAAGTACTTTTTGTAATGAGAGAAAGAACAAAAATAACAAAAAAATTTATAGAAAGTTCAAAAAATTTGAAATTAATTGTTACTAGTGGGATGAGAAATAAATCAATAAATTTAGAATCAGCAAAAAAAAATAAAGTTGTGGTTACTGGTACTGAAATTAATAGCAACCCAACTCCAGAATTAACTTGGGCTTTAATTTTAGGTTTAGCTAGAAATTTTAAAACTGAAATAGACAATATGTTCCAAGGATACTGGCAATCAACCATTGGTGTAGAATTAAAAGGTAAAATTTTAGGCTTATTAGGAATGGGAAGAGTTGGATCTCAAGTTGCAAAAATTGGCAAAGCTTTTGGCATGCAAATTATGGCATGGAGTGAAAATTTAAACTTAGATAAATGCAAAGAGCTTGATGTTTTGCCGTGTAGTAAGGATGACTTAATTCAAAATTCAGACTTTCTATCAATTCATGTTCAAGGTGGAGAAAGATATAGAAACTGCATTACAATTAAAGAATTTGAGAAGATGAAAAAAACCTCCTATTTAATAAACACTTCAAGGGGCGAAATAGTTAATGAAGATGATTTAATTATAGCTTTATCAACAAATATTATAGCTGGCGCGGGTATAGATGTTTATGAAAAAGAGCCATTACCCGAAAGTCATAAGCTTAGATTCGTTCAGAATGCTCTTCTGCTTCCTCATATCGGTTACGTAACTGCTGAAAATTATGCAACTTTCTACAATCAAATGATTGAAAATCTTGATAGTTTTGCATCAGGCAAACCTCAAAGAGTTATAGAATAGTATAATTCTTAGACAATTTTACCAGATAAAATTTTTTATTTTTGTGTATAATATTTCTGATGAGCAAAGAACTTAAAGCTAATCAAAATCAAAAATTAGATAATCAAGAGTTGAATGATTGGTTAGATTCTTTAGACGCAGTTGTAGAAAATCATGGTAGAGATGGAGCTAAAATAATTTTAGAAAAACTTGAACAACGGGCAAAAGATTTAAGAGTATTATATTCGCCCGTCCCTTATTCACCATATAGAAATACCATATCCCAATATGATCAGGGAATTTACCCTGGTGACTTAGCAATTGAAGAAAAAATAACAGCAATTTTAAGATGGAATGCTTTAACAATGGTTATGAAAGCAAATAAAAATTTTGGAGGTCTTGGAGGACATATTGCAAGTTATGCATCATTTGCTGAAGTATTTGAAACTGGATTTAATCATTTTTTTAAGGGAGGAGACGAAGCAGATTTAATTTTTTATCAATCTCAGTGCACAACAGGAATTTATGCAAGATCATTTTTAGAGGGAAGATTAACAAAAAATCATTTAGAAAATTATAGACAAGAACTTAATGAACAAGGGCTTTCATCTTATTGTCATCCATATTTAATGAAAGATTATTGGACATTCACTACAGCATCAATGGGAATAGGTTTGGTTAATGCAATTTATCAAGCTCGTTTCATGAAATATTTGGAAAATAGAAATTTATTGAAAACAAATAAAAGAGTTTGGGGTTTATTTGGCGATGGTGAAATGGATGAACCCGAAAGTTTGGCTGGATTATCTATAGCTTCAAGAGAGAAATTGGACAATTTAACATTTATAATAAATTGTAATCTACAAAGATTAGATGGACCAGTAAGAGGCAATGGACAAATAATTCAAGAACTGGAGACAATCTTTAAAGCTAATGGATGGAATGTGATAAAAGTTCTTTGGGGTTCAGAATGGGATAAAATTTTTCAACAAGATAAAGATCACTTGCTATTAAAAAGATTTGCTAAAACCGTTGATGGCAAATATCAAACATTGGGAGCAAGAGATGGAGAATACAATTTGAAGAATTTTTTTGCAGAAGATCCAGAAGTCTTAAAACTAGTCTCTTCATTAACTAAAGAAGAAATAGATGGTTTAAAAAGAGGTGGACACGACTTTAAAAAACTTTATGCAGCTTTTAATGCAGCAGTCAAAACCAAGGGAAAGCCAACAGTTATACTTGCTAAAACAAAAAAAGGCTACGGCATGGGAAAAGCAGGAGAGTCTAAAATGACAAACCATCAACAAAAAGAATTAAATCTTGATGCTTTAAAAGAATTTAGAGATCGTTTTCAACTTGATATCCCAGATAATAAAATAGAGAATTTAGAATTTTATAAACCCTCAGATGACTCAGATGAGATACAATATTTGAAAAAGAGAAGAGATCTCCTAGGGGGCTCACTACCAAAGAGAAGTTTTAAAAAAGTAGAACTTAAAACTCCAATTATAGAAAAGCATTCAAATTTTTTATTTGAAAAAAGTGATAGGGAGTATTCAACCACAACAGGATTAGTAAGATCTTTAGGAAATATAATGAGAGATAAAGAATTTGGAAAAAGAGTTGTACCTATAGTTGCAGATGAAGCTAGAACTTTTGGAATGGCTAACTTATTTTCACAAATTGGAATTTATTCACCAGATGGTCAATTATATGAACCCGAAGACGCAACTTCAATTTTAAAGTATCAAGAATCTAAAACTGGGCAATTATTAGAAGAAGGAATTAATGAAGCTGGAGCAATATCTTCATGGCTAGCAGCAGCTACTTCTTATAGTAATCATAATTTTCCAATGATGCCTTTTTATATTTTTTATTCCATGTTTGGTTTTCAAAGAATAGGAGATTTGATTTGGGCAGCAGCAGATCAAATGCCAAGAGGATTTTTAATCGGTGCTACAGCTGGGCGAACTACTTTAGCTGGAGAAGGATTGCAGCACCAAGATGGACAAAGTCATATAATTGCTTCGACATTTCCTAATTTAAAATCTTATGATCCTTGTTTTGCAAATGAACTAGCAGTTATTTTTGATGAAGGAATGAAAAGAATGATGACTGAATGTAAAGATGAATTTTATTACATTACAGTAAATAATGAAAAATACTCACATCCTAAAATTGATATAAAAAATAAAGATGGAATAATAAAAGGCGGCTACCTTTTCAAAGATCAATCAAATGAAAAAATAAATATTAATTTATTAGGATCTGGACCAATTTTTAGAGAATGTATTGAAGCTTCTAAAATACTTAAAGATGAATATGGAATTGGTTCAAGATTATATAGCATAACAAGTTATTCAGAATTAGAAAAAAATGCTAAATCAGTTTTAAGACAAAACACATTGTCTCCTGCAAATAAAAAACAAAACTATTTGCAGCAGCTAATTTCTAATGACGACCCTATAATTGCTACTTCAGATTATGTAAGAGCATACTCACAATTAATCTCTAGCCACATAAATAATAAGTTTTTAGCAATGGGGACAGATGGTTTTGGAAGAAGTGATACTCGAAAAAATTTAAGAGACTTTTTTGAGGTAGACAGCAAACATATAGTTGTTAGTACTTTGTATACGCTTTATGAAGATAAGAAAGTTTCATTACAAACACTAGAAAAAGCGATTAGTAAATTTAATCTCAACAATAATAAAAATAATCCTTGGGAAATATAGTCCCTACCAATTTTTATGGAATTACCTGTCGTCAATCATAAAGATTATGAAGCTCAATTAAATGATGACAATAAATTTCCTATAAAAAAATTTGGAGAATTAGCTAAAGCGTTAATTAAAAATAAAGTAGTTAAAAATTTCTATATTCCAGAGCCATGCTCAGTAGAAACTTTAAAAGAGGCACATACAGAGGACTATATAAATAAAATAAAAAACAAAACTTTAGATAAAAACGAGATTAGAAAAATTGGTTTTCCTTTAGTTGACAGTGTAGTTAGAAGGTCATTTATTGCAACTGGAGGAACTGTCCTTGCTACAAAACTAGCTTTAAATTATGGCATAGCGTGTAATACTGCAGGAGGCAGCCATCATGCAACATCTAGTGAAGGAGCTGGATTTTGTGTTTTTAATGATGTTGCAGTAGCAGCCAAATATTTAACCTCAAGAGGATTAGCAAATAAAATTTTAATTATTGATTTAGATGTTCACCAGGGTAATGGCAATTCTGAAATATTTAAAAATGATAATCAAGTCTTTACATTCAGCATGCATTCGAAAGTTAATTATCCAGCAAAAAAATCAGTAAGTGATCTTGATATTGAATTAGAGGAAAATTTAGAAGATAGAGAATATATTGATATTTTAAAAAATAACCTAAAATATTTGAATGAAGAAGAGTTTGATTTTGTTTTCTATATCGCTGGGGTTGATATTCACTATAATGACAGGTTGGGTAAACTAAAAATTTCTGATAATGGTATATTTGAAAGAGATGAATTAGTTATTGATAATTTCTTCTCAAATAAAATTCCAATATGTGGAGTATTAGGAGGTGGATACAACGAAGATTTTAACAAACTAGTAGAATTACATTCTAGTTTACATAAAACATGTGCTAAATTTTTATAATGAAAAAAAATTCAAATTTAACTCTAGAACAAGAAAATATTCTATTCAATGAAGCCACCGAACCTCCAGGTTCAAGCGAATTAAATAATGAAAAAAGAGAAGGCTCATATCACTGCGCTAATTGTGATACTGAACTATTTAAATCATCAACAAAATATGAAAGTGGATCAGGATGGCCTTCATTTTATAAATCTCTTCCAGATGTCTTTGAAACTAAAACGGATCACTATATTGGCTATGCTAGGACAGAGTACCATTGTAAGAAGTGTGGAGGACATCATGGACATATATTTGATGATGGTCCACAACCAACTGGAAAAAGATACTGCAACAACGGAGTTTGCTTAGTTTTTAAGCCAGATAATTAATTGTAATTAAAATAAAAATAAATTAAACCTTTAAGCATGTATTTTTTAAATAAGTTAATTTTTATATATTGCTTGTCTCTATTCACGACTTTTGCATACGCAGATACAAGTAATGATATAATAAATAAACTTACAGACAAAATTTCATCATTTGTTGAGAATACTTTAGGAGGAGACACTGAATTCTCTTTAGAATTTCCTGAAGATGATGATGTTGAATTAGAAATATTAAAATTTAAAGAATTAGATAGTTCAGAAAATCAAAATTCATTTTCACAATTGAGTTTGCATACTCAGGAAGTAAATGATGATACTAGATTTATCTTGAACCTTGGTTATGGCCAAAGATATATATCTTCAGACAAATCAATGATCACTGGAATAAATGCATTCGTTGACTATGACACAGAAGGTCATGCAAGAACAAGTTTGGGAGTTGAGGCAAAAGCTCCAATTTTAGAACTTACTGGAAACTATTATTTAGGTCTGTCAGGAGTTGAAACTATTAATGGCGTTAAAGAAAAAGTATTAGATGGCCATGAAATAAACTTATCATCACAATTACCATACATGCCGTGGACGAGATTAAATGTGCAAAATTATGATTTTGAAAAAGATAAAGCTTCTGAGAATACAGGTGGTAATTTGGTTTCTCTTGAAATGAATTTATCTCCTAGCATTCAAATTGAGGCGTCAAAGAATTTTATAGATACTAACGGGGTTGAAGATGAGGAGAATTTCAAAATTGTGTATTATAATCCACCAAGAAATAAATCATCACTTCAAGATGGATTTTTATCATCAACTGCATTTGAAAAAGGTGATGTAGAGGCAAAAATGAAAGATAAAGTTAGAAGAAGAAACGCTATGACAATAGAAGTTCAAGGAGCAGTAGTGTTAACTAAGCAATAATTTATGAGAAATTTAATCAAATCAATATTAATTTTATTTATCTTTTTTTATTCAGTTAATACATATGCAGCAACAGGAGCCGCAACAGAATATAAAGTTACAATGACAAAACTTGAACTGTGTGAAACTGGAAGTACTACAGCAAATTGTTTAAATGCATTAACTATATCACCGTCAGGAACATCAGGTGCTGTAGATATCGCATCAGTCAGTGCAGGAGCCACAGCCGGATCTTATGGAAATATTGCAAAAGCAAAAATAGGAACCTTATATACTTACATTCAAATTACTATGAGTAGACAATTTTCAATGACCGGAACAGCAGGAAGTTGCGCAACCAAAGCTGGTGAGTCTGGATCTAAAACCACAGATGCTAAAGGACAAACTGGAGGTACTCCAGGATCTTCAACTTTATATGTTCCAGATGGAACTTCTTATGATGATCATATGAACGGTTCGGTTGACTCTTTGGGCGCATCTGTTTCAGACGATGGTGAAATAGGAAGTAGTGATGAGTATTTTCAATATAGAAAAATTATTTCAGGAGGCGGTTTAAAAGTTAAAGCTGGTGATTTTCCAACAGTAAAGGTTGCATTTGATGTTTCAAATGCAGTTGGTGAAGCTACAGGCGGTGCAGCTGCGTGCACAGGTAATGTTATGTATGCAAATGAACCGGGAATGACAATATCATTTGTCGATTAAAAAATTATTCTAAAGAACTAAAAAGCTTTCCAGTTTTCTCCAATTCTCTTAATTCCTGATAGCCTCCAACGTGATAGTCACCAAAAAATATTTGAGGAATAGTTCTTCGTCCATTCGCTCTCTTAGTCATTTCGTCTCTTAGGCCTTCTTTTGTTGAAATATCTATCTCGTTATAATTAAGATTATTTCTAGATAATAATCTTTTTGCTGCATCACAAAAGTTACACATTGGACCAGAGTAAACTGTTATATTTTTCATTATTGTATATATAAGTTATGTTTTACAAATTACTATAGTAAGTAATCATTTTTATTTATTTTTGACTTAATCTGTTTTCTTGAATATTCAAATTTTTTTCTATGTTTTATACTTTGAGAGCTAGCTCTTTTTCTCCACAGCCTAAATGATGAGGGTTTTAAAGATCTTCTCATAATTTTAATAACCTCACCTTCAGTCTTTCCAGTTTTTTTTTCAATTTCTTCGAAAGTGATCCGATCTGCCCAGGCCGCCCATATGACCCAATCTGGACTCTCCAAAGGAGGCTCTGGATTCTTAACTCTGGTTGTAGGTCTGTGACTTTTTTTCATGAAAATTCAACAAATTACTAAAATTATTTTAATGCAAATACTTAAGGCTATGATATTATCACTTTTAGATAGTCCTATCTAGCCATCTTTAGCTCCCGGTTTTTTAGGACTATCCTAAAAATGCTTCCCTTAGATTTTATCCTCTTTTTACAGATTATCATTTTTATGTTTATAACCCCAGGCACACCTAGAATCGTAATTATTTCATACTCAATGAACTATGGTGTTCAAAAGTGTGTTTGGACTGCATTAGGAGATGTAACTGCGAACATTATTCAGGCAACTCTTGTAATATTTGTTATTGGATCTTTTTTATCTGATAATCCAACAATACTTAATACTTTAAAGTGGTTAGGTATCGCTTATTTAACATATCTTGCATATGATATTTATAAATCGAGACCTAAAGATATAAATACAAAAGATATTTCCGATAAAAGTTTTTTTTCATTTTACAAAGATGGATTTTTAGTAGCAGGGACAAGTCCTAAAGCATGGATGTTCTTTCCATTTATATTTCCACAATTTATTGATTTTAATTCTAATTATATTATTCAGTTTATTATTTTAATAACAACTTATGTTGTATTAGATTTTCTATCTTTGGTTGGTTATGCAATCTTGGCTAATAAATTAATTGTTTGGATCAAAGCTAATCCTAAAATCATAAATACAATTTCTGCTTGTGTTATTATTTTGATTGCAATAATTATCGCATTTACTCAACAATACTAATGCTCATTGCGTTACTACTCCCACTTGCAATTAAATAGTTTTTGTTATTAATTTAAACTTTATTAATTAATTAATTAAAGGGGAATAAATGAAAATAAAAAACATTTTAATTACATTTGTTTCTGCAATAGCATTATTATTTTCAACTTCAGTTGTGTCATTTGCAAAAGTTGTTGGAGATAAAATTATTTTAGGTGCTGCAATCTCTTTAACTGGTAAGTATTCATCTAATGGTGTTCATACTCAAAACGGCTATAACATGGCTGTTGATAGAATTAACAGCATGGGTGGAGTAAAAGTTGGGGGAAAAACTTATAAGTTTGATATTATTTATTACGATGATGAGTCAAACCCAAAAAGAGCAGCTCAGCTAGCAGAAAGATTAATCTCACAAGATAAAGTAGAGTTCATGCTTGGTCCATACAGTTCTGGTTTAACAAAAGCGATCGCACCAGTAACAGAAAAATATGGTGTACCAATGGTTGAGGCTAACGGTGCTTCTAGATCTTTGTTTACGAAAGGTTACAAATATCTATTTGCGGTATTAGCACCAGCAAACTTATATCTTGATGTAGCAATAAGAACAGCCGTTGAGTTAAATGGCGGAAAAGGCGTAAGAATTGCACAAGCTTTTGAGCAAGATGCATTCTCGCAAGATGTAAGATTAGGTATTTTAGATGCAGCTAAAGAAACTGGATCAGAAATTATAATCGATGATAAACTTCCAAAAGAGCTTAATGATATGGCTGCTACACTAGTTAAAGTGAAACAAATGAAGCCAGATGTATTGGTTGTTTCAGGTCATACAAAAGGAGCTTTGACAGCTATAAGACAAATTTCAGAAATGAAAGTTGATGTTCCGATGTTGGCAATGACACACTGTGATGCTGCAAAATTATCAAAGCAACATGGTAAAAATTCTCAATATGCATTATGCGCTTCACAATGGCATAAAACTTTAACTTACAAAGATGATTTCTTTAAAGACGGTATGACATATGCAGCAGATTTTGAAAAAGAATTTGGCTATGATCCGCCATATCAATCTGCAGAGTCTTCAGCTGCACTGTTAGTATTTAAAGATGCTTTTGAAAGAGCTAATACTTTTGATCAGAAAAAAGTAAGAGATGCTCTTGCTGCAACTAACATGCAAACATTCTATGGAAATATTAAATTTGCACCTGGTGGTCAAAATGTTGACAAACCAATGGTACTTTTCCAAGTAATGTGTGATGATGCTGGTAAGTGTGAAAATAAAGTTGTTGCTCCATTAAAATGGGCTTCAGCCGAATTAATACACCCAGTACCAAAGTGGTCTGAAAGATAAAAAAAAATAATTAAGCCCCCTAGAAATAGGGGGCTTTTTTTTATAGAAATCAAAATTAAATTATGGATTTTTTAGTCTTCCAATATCCAATGATAACCATTCAAGCATGTCTTGATGGACTTTTACTTGGAATATTATTTGCATTAATTGCTTATGGAATGGCACTCCAATGGGGTGTTATGAATATAATTAACATTGCACAGGGAGACCTTGTTATATTGGGTGGTTACATTGCATATTTTATGTATTTATATGGAATTCATCCAGCTTGGGGAGTAATTGTCTCTCCTATAATTATGTATTTTGTTGGTATTGCAATTTATAAATTAGTTATAAATAAAGTTGTAGATAGAGATCTCTTTATTTCAATATTAGCAACATTTGGAATTAGCATTCTTTTCATGCAGTTAATGAACTTTGCATTTGGTGCAGATGTTGTATTAGCTAACTCAGGATATGGAACAACTATGTTATTTGATAATAATGTTGTTCTGCCAAACTCTAAAATATTTTCTGCTTTTATAAGTATTGTCTTTGCAATTTGTTTAGTAGTTTATATGAAAAGATCAAAATTAGGTCGTGCAATTAGAGCAACAGCTCAAAATGCAAGAGCCGCAAAGATTTTAGGTGTTGATACTGAAAAAGTTTATGCAGCAACCTTTGGAATAAATGCAGCATTATGTGGTGTGGCAGGAGCTTTAATTTCAATAACTTTTACAATTCATCCTTATATGGGATTACCTTACACTATAAGATCATTTATGATTGTAATTGTTGCAGGATTAGGAAATTTACCTGGAGTAGCTATGTCAGGTATGGGATTAGGAATATTTGAAGAATTTGCAGATTACATTCTTGGTACTGAATTTAGAATAGGATCAGTATTTTTATTATTAGTTTTAATTTTAGTTTACAGAAGATTTAAACTTTCAAGAAAGAGAGAGTATTTAAAGTGAGAAAAGCTAAAATTAAAGACGATAATGGCAAACTGATAGAAATAGATATTGAAAAGTTTAAAAAACATTTAGATGAATATCATTCAACAGGATCTAGTCTTCATGAAGAAAATGGACATTATTTTACAGTTGATAAAGATTTTAGAGATAAAATAGAGAATTTATATGAACAAAAATAGTTGGATTTTGTATATAGGAATTTTGGTATTTGGTTTAGTTGCACCGTTTATTTTTCCGGCTTTTAAAGTTCAATTATCAATTCTGTGTGTATTGATTGTTCTAGCAACTACTTGGAATATCCAAGGTGGTGAAATGGGCTATAATACATTTGGAAATATTTTATTTTATGGCTTGGGAATGTATCTTTGTGCATCCGTTCAAGTTGGTATGTTTTTTCCGTTAGCTGAGTGGACTGAAAGTGGTGGTGAAAAAACTTTCGTTCACACACCTTCACAATTCTTTCAAGGTATGGCAGCTGGTCTGGTAGTTGCAGCCGTTGTTCCTACTATAGTTGCCGGATTAATAGGTTATGCAATTTTAGGATTAAGAGGTCATTACTTTGCAATTTGTACATTAGGTTTAGGAGTTGCAGCAGGAGAAATTTCTGGAGGTATTGAGATTATTGGAGCTGGACAGGGCTTTACCACTCCTCCTTTTCCAAACATAGGAGGTCTTGAGGCAAGAGGTGAATTTTTTTATTTTTTAAGTTTTGGAGCACTCGTACTAACTTTCATTGCTGTACGAGCAATTTACACAACAAGGTTTAGATTAATTCTGAATGCAATCAGAGATAATGAAGATAAAGCTGAAGCAATGGGAATTGAGACTATGAAATACAAAATAACTGGATGGATGATCTCAGCTTTCTTTTGTGGTCTTGCAGGTGGAATAATGGGAGGTTTAGTTGGTTATATCGACTCAACTGATGTTGCATTTGATGGAAGAGAAATGGGTGTATTTATGGTTTTAATGGCAATCCTTGGAGGTAAGGGAACTTTATGGGGCCCAATTATTGGTGCAACTTTATTTCACTTTTTTAAAGAAGGTTTTTGGACATTCTTCCTTGGTTGGCAGTATGTTGCATTAGGAGTTTTAATCGTAGTGATAGTAATTTATTTTCCAGAGGGATTAATGGGATGGTTAAGAGAAAAATATCCAGAAAGATTTGGTGAGGTTGTCGATGAAGCTGATCGAAAAGCACAGGTGGAATTAAAATGAGCATCTTAGAAGTCAACAATGTAAGTAAATCATTTGGTGGTGTTAAAGCTAATGTTGACATTTCAATGTCGGTTGAAAAAGGAAAGATAGTTGGTCTTATAGGACCTAATGGATCTGGTAAAACTACTTTATTTAATTCAATTGTTGGTACTTATCCAATAGACAATGGTTCAATCAAGTTTAATGGAAAAGAAGTATCAGAATTACCGGTACCAGTAATTGCAAAACTGGGATTATTGAGAACATTTCAACAAACTAGAATTTATGGAAAATTAAATTGTGTAGATAACATGCTTATCAGTCACAAAGGTAGTGATGAAAGTTTGTTTAAAATTTTCTCAAAAATTCCAAAAGAGCTCACAGAAAAAGCAGAAAACTTACTTAATTTTGTTGGATTGTATCAAAAAAGAAAACTTAGGGCAGGCGACCTTTCTTTTGGACAACAAAAGTTATTAGAACTTGCAATGGCACTAATGAATGAGCCAGAAATGCTATTATTAGATGAGCCAACAGCAGGTATTAATCCTACTTTAATTAATGGAATTATTGATAGACTAATCAAAGTTAATCAAGATTTTGGAATAACATTGCTGGTTATTGAGCACAATATGAGAGTAATTATGCAATTAGCTGAAGACATATTTTGTCTTGCTCATGGCAAAATGCTTGCAAATGGCACTCCTGAAGAAATTAAAAATGATAAAAGAGTAGTTGATGCATATTTGGGGGCTCAATAATGTCTAATCAATACGAAGTTTTGGGAAAAGCACCTGGTGCAGAAGATCTAAAAAACTTATCTTCTGAAGATATTCATTTAACAATAAAAAATTTAAATGCTGGATATGGTAAAATGGAAATTTTACATAATTTTGATTTATTTGTAAGCAAAGCACAATCATTATGTTTAATTGGTCCAAATGGAGCAGGCAAATCAACAATACTTCACTCAATATATGGTTTTACAAATATTTTCTCAGGTAAAATAGAAATTGATGGAAAAGAAATAACAAACTTAACCCCGGCTGAAAAATTAAAGTCAGTTGGCATAGCTTATATTCTGCAAGATAATTCAGTTTTTCCAGATATGACTGTTGAAGAAAATTTGTTAATGGGTGGTTTTATCAAAGATAAAACAGAAGAATCATATCAAGAGGCAGAAAAGATTTTAGATAAATATGAAAGATTAAGGAACAGAAGAAACCAACCAGCAAAAGTTTTATCAGGTGGTGAAAGAAGATTATTAGAAATATCTAGAGCTTTAGTAATGAAGCCTTCAGTTCTTTTAGTTGATGAACCTTCTATTGGATTAGAGCCGAGATATATTGACATGGTATTTGAAATTTTGGGAGACTTACAAAAAAATGAAAAAAAAACAATTATTCTAGTTGAGCAAAACGCCAAAAAAGGTTTAGAGTTTTCTGATATTGGATATGTATTAGTATCTGGCCAAACTGCAATAGCAGGAAGAGGTGATGATTTGCTTAAAAATGATGATGTTGGACGTCTATTCTTAGGCGGATGATTAATTCAAAATATTTTTTTAAAGGAATTCTTTGTGCAAAAGAATTCGATAGCCCTGCAATCGCTCTTGGTTTAAGCTTTTTAGCAATTGGTGCTTTATTAAAAAATTTAGGTTTTACAATTCAAGAAAGTATTTTTTCTACCTTTTTAACTTATGCATTACCTGGCTCACTTGTGATGGCAGAATCGATTCTGATTGGCGTTTCGTTACTAAATTTATTTTTTGCAGTTTGGTTAGTTAATGCAAGATTGTATCCGATGACTGTATCATTAATGCCATTGTTAAAGCACCAAAGTCAACCAAGATGGAAGTATTATCTTTCATGTCATTTTGTTGCAGTATCTTCGTGGTTAATTCTTAAAAATAATTATAAAGATATTGAAAAAAAATATAGAGTTGATTTTTGGATAGGAATTGGAACTGCAACTTGGTTGATAGCAATTTTTTCAACTATCTTAGGTTATTACTCTGCTGATTTCTTAAATAGAGAAATGATGATTGGGTTAGCTATAATTAATCCAATTTATTTTACTTGTACAATGATAGGAGTGATGAAGTCTATACAATTAAATGTTTCAATAATTTTAGGAGCTATCTTAGGACCTTTATTTTATTTTATTAGTCCTGATTGGTGTGTTTTGATTGGTGGGTTTGTAGCCGGAACTGTTGCTTTTGTAATTGGAGAGAAAAATGTCAGCTAATATTGTTTTAATAATAGTTATTACATCTTTAGCTACTTATATCTCTAGGTTTTTAGGAGCTTTTACATCTGAAATAATAGATGAAAATACTAAAATATATAGGTGGTTTAATTATTTAGCTTATTCGACATTGGCTGCTTTAATTTCTAGAATGATAATATTTCCAGCTGGTGCACTTTCTGACAGTAATTATTTGTCTAGATTAATTGTTGTACTTTTTGCAACAATAATTTTTAAATTAACTAGAAATAATTTAGTTTACCCAACCTTATTCTCTGCTATCATTATGTTTTTATTAAGTAACTTTACGATATAAATGAAAAAAATTATTTTACTATTATTATTGATTTTATTACCAGGTATTTCAGAAGCAGCATGTGATGATCCTCTAACTGATGGTGTAGATTATACCAATTGTAGATTTTCAGATGGACAAGATTTACAAGGTAGCTATTTGCCTAACTCAAATTTATCATTTGCAAGTTTTATACAAGTAAATTTTGATAAAAGTATTATGATGACATCAAATTTGTCATTTGGAACTTTTCCAGAGTCAACATTTATAAGAGCTAACCTATATGAGTCAATTCTAGTTGGAGGAAATTTTGAAAAAGCTAATTTTTCAGGAGCAAATATGACAAGAGTAGATTTTATGGGCTCAACATTAATTGAAGCAAATTTTCAAAACGCAAATTTAATGGAAGCTAATTTTACCTCATCAAATATGACCAATGCTAATTTTGATGGAGCAAATTTAATTGGAGCAACATGGACTAATGGTGAAACATGTGGACCAAATTCAATTGGAGTTTGTAACAAATAATTATAATGGATAGCTTAGATACTATTCAAGGGTTTGATATTTCATTTAGCGATTATTCCAAAAGAATTATCAATATTAAAATTGAAGATGAAATTATAGATAAACTAATATTTCCTTTTAAAAAATTTGATATTACAGCTCTTGAATATAAACCTTTTACTAGATTTACACTTGCAAAATCTTTAGATGATTCTACAGGTGGAAAGCTAGGAAAATTTATAAACACTATATTAAGAGATAGAGACACAGGTTGTTTTACTATAGGACCTAAAATTAAATCTAAAAAAATCGATAATAATTTTCTTATCAAACTATCTACTGCTGTAACCCACTTACTTGGTAATCCAAATTTTGACTCAATGGCTGGAAAATATTATGCAAGATTTCATGTTAAACATGAGGACAATAGCGACTCATATCTTAGAAAAGCATATACAAATATGGATCTTCATACTGATGGTACTTATGTTAAAGAAAAAACTGATTGGTTATTAATGTTAAAAATGGAGGAAGAAAATGTACAAGGTGGAGAAACTGCAATGTTGCACCTTGATGATTGGGAACATTTAGATAGCTTAACTAATGATAAAGTTGGAAAACAAAACTTCTTATGGGGCTCTCCGAAAAGTAAAAATGTTGACTATAAAGTAGAACATCCTGTTTTTTCAGAGGATGAAAATGGAAAACCGCAAATTTCTTATATTGACCAATTTCCTGAGCCTAAAAATATGGAACAGGGATTATTTCTACAAAAATTATCAGACTCTTTAGAAGGAAGTCAAAATAAGATCGTAATGCCTTTACCAGTCGGTTTTTCTGTAGTTGCAAACAACTATTTCTGGCTTCATGGTAGAAAACCATTTGTAGAAAATAAAAAATTATCAAGAGAATTACTAAGAATTAGAGGTTCTTTTTTTACTAATTAATTAATTTTAGTGATAATAATCACTTAGTTTATCATGAAAATTGGATTTATTGGTACAGGACATATCTCAAAATCAGTAATCAATGGAATACTGGGATCAAAATTAAAAATTAATAAAATAATTGTTTCAAAGAGAAATTCAAAAATTTCAAGTGAACTTAAAAGAAAAAGTAAAAAGATAAAAATATCTACTGATAATCAGGATATTATAAATCAATCAAATTGGATTTTTTTAGCAGTAACACCAACGATTGGAAAAATTATTCTTCCAAAACTAAAATTTAAAAAAGGTCAAACGATAATAAGTTTTATATCAACTATAAAAATGATTGAATTAAAAAAATATATTAAAGTTAAAACTAAGATTATTAGAGCAATACCTTTGCCTCCTATTTCTCTTAGAAAAGGACCAGTACCAATTTTTCCACCAGATAAACAAGTTAGAAATTTTTTTAATAAACTTGGCACATCTGTTGAAATAAAAAATGAAAACCTATCACTAAATTTTTGGTCAACTTCATCAATGATGGCGCCATTTTATGAATTACTACAAACTCTAAGTGATTGGTTAGTAAAAAAGGGAATTAATAGAAGGGACTCTCAAAAGTATATTACCTCTTTATTTATTGCTTTATCTGAAGATGCAAAAATTAATTCAAATAAAGATTTAAAAGTCCTTGTCAAAAATTCACAAACCCCAAAAGGTTTAAATGAACAAGCTGTTAAAGAATTAAGAAAACTTGGATTTTATAAATCTCTGAATAAAACTGCAAATAGCGTCTTGTATAGATTAAAAAAAAGTAAGTAAAATGTCTGACAATATCTTACAGGTAAATAATCTTACAAAATTATTTGGAGGACTAGCAGCAGTATCAAATTGCTCATTAAATATTAGATCGGGTTCAATAACTGGAATAATTGGCCCAAACGGTTCAGGGAAAACAACATTATTTAATTTAATAGCTGGAAATTTAAAATCCAATGATGGAGAGGTAATATTTAATGATGAAAATATTACTGATGTACCATCACATGAATTGTTTGGTAGAGGATTATTAAGAACCTTTCAGATTGCGCATGAATTTTCAAACTTAACAGTTTTAGAAAACTTAATGATGGTGCCATCAAATCAAAGCGGAGAAAATTTATTAAATGCACTTATTAAACCAGGACTAGTTAAAAAAGAGGAAAAAGTTATTAGAGAAAAGGCCTATGAGGTTGTAGATTTTCTTAATTTAACACATTTAGCAAATGAAAGGGCAGGAAATCTTTCAGGAGGTCAAAAAAAATTATTAGAATTAGGAAGAACTATGATGGTTGATGCAAAATTGGTTTTACTTGATGAAGTGGGAGCGGGAGTTAATCGAACACTTTTAAAAGATCTAGGAACAGCAATATTAAAATTGAATAAAGAAAAAAATTACACTTTTTGTATGATAGAGCATGATATGGATTTTATAAGCAGAATGTGTGATCCAGTAATAGTAATGGCAGATGGTTCAGTTTTATTTGAAGGAACATCTGAAGAAGTCAAAAAAAATGAAAAAGTAATTGAGAGCTATCTTGGAAAGTCAAACTTAACAAAAAAAGAAAATTAATGGCATACTTTGAAGGAGCTAAAATGACTGCAGGTTATGGGGATGGCCCTGATATTATTAGTTCATGTTCCATAACTGCCAATAGGGGAGAGATAGTAGCTATTCTAGGTCCCAATGGTGCTGGCAAATCAACAGCCATGAAAGCGATGCTCGGATTATTAAAATTAAAATCAGGCTCTGTAACTTTGAATGGTGAAGATATTTCAAAAATTAATCCTCAAGATAGAGTAAAAAAGGGTATTTCATTTGTTCCACAAACAAGAAATGTATTTGCAGAATTAACTGTTAGAGAAAATTTAGAGATTGGTGGATTTTTGACAGAAGGGAGTTTAGAAAATAAAATTGAGAGTATATATAGTTTATTTCCAATCTTGAGTGAAAAAAAATCCCAAGTCGTCGGACAATTATCTGGTGGACAACGTCAGCAAGTTGCGCTTGGAAGAGCTTTAATGAGTGATCCATCAGTTCTTATGTTAGATGAGCCCACAGCTGGAGTGTCTCCAATTGTAATGGATGAATTGTTTGAACATATAATAAAAGTTAAAAAAACAAATGTTGCTGTTATTATGGTTGAGCAAAACGCAAAGCAAGCATTAAGTATTTCAGATCGAGGTTATGTATTGGTGACAGGTCAAAATAAATTTGAGGGATCCGGTAATGATTTACTTGAGGACCCCGAGGTTCGTAGATCATTTTTGGGAGCATGATGGATTTCTTAAATGCAATAATTGTACTTTTTAATTTTACAGTAATACCAGCATTAGCTTATGGTTCACAATTAGCTTTAGGTGCTATTTTTGTTACTTTAATTTATGCAGTTTTAAGATTTGCTAATTTTGCAACTGGAGACATGATGTCTTTTGGAACAATGTTTGCAGTTATTCTAACATATTATTTTCAGTCCTTAGGTTTTGGATTAGGTGTTCTACCAACAGCACTTTTAACAATTCCTTTTGCTATCCTAATGATGATTTTATATATGTTAATCATAGACAAATTTGTTTTCAGTTATTACAGGGTAAAAAAAAGTCCTCCAGTTCAGTTTGCAATGGTTAGTGTAGGGGTAATGTTTGTCACTCAAGCCTTAATTAGAATAATCATTGGACCATCTGATAGAAGATTTTTAGATGGTGAAAAATTTATAATTAAAGCAACTGAATTTAAAGAAATGACTGGTCTTGCAGAAGGTATAACTTTAAAATCAACACAAGCAATAACAATAATCGTAACCTTAATTGTTGTTTCAATAATGTTTTGGTTTTTAAATAGAACTAAAACTGGAACAAGTATGAGAGCTTATTCAGATAATGAAGATTTAGCATTATTGTCTGGTATAGATCCTAAAAGAGTTGTTTTGATAACATGGGTCATCGCAGGAATTTTGGCCACTATTGGTGGAGTATTATATGGTTTAGATAAAAGTTATAGACCTTTTGTTTATTTTAATAATATGCTTCCAATATTCGCTGCAGCAATTGTTGGAGGTATCGGAAATCCATTTGGAGCCTTCCTAGGTGGATACGTTATAGCTTTTGCTGAAATATTTGTAACTTACGCATACAAAAGATTTATTTCATATCTATTACCTGAACATCTTGAGCCAGACTCTTTACTCCAGTTATTATCAACAGATTACAAGTTTGCAGTTTCATTCTCAATTTTAGTAATTGTTTTATTAATAAGGCCGTCAGGTATCTTTAAAGGAAAAGTAATATGAGAAATTATAAAAATGTCATCGCCGCATATTCAATCATGATATTTTTAATAATTTTGGTTGGGATATTTCAATCCTGGTCTATTGCATTAACTATTTTAAATTATTGTTTAATTTCAGCAGTTATGACAATTGGGGCAAATATACAATGGGGTTATGCTGGATTAATTAATTTTGGGATAATGGGATATACAGCGTTAGGAGGATTAGCTGTAGTCTTAGTTTCGGTTGAACCAGTCAAAAAAGCTTGGCAAGTTGGTGGTTTAAATATTTTAGCTTGTATATGGATAATTGTTGCAATTATCTTTGTAGTTAAATTTATACTTAACAGATTTGAAAAATCTAAATTAAGAAATTACTCAGTAGCCTCTGTAATTTTAGGTGGAATAATTTTATTAAGAGTAACTGCTGCACCAGGAATAGAGGCGATCGAGTCAGTTGATCCAGCAAAGACAGGATTTCTGGGTGGCATGGGATTACCCGTTTTATTTTCCTGGATTGTCGGTGCGCTTTTGGCTGGCAGTTTAGCATTTGTCATAGGGAAGATTGCATTAGGTCTTCGTGCAGATTATTTAGCTATTGCAACACTATTAATAGCAGAAATTATCGTTTCAATTATTAAACATGAGGAATGGTTGGCAAGAGGTGTAAAAAATGTAATAGGATTAAAAAGACCAGCACCATACGAAATAGATCTACAAACTTCAGAATGGTTTATAAATTTAGTTGCAAAATTTAATTCATCAAAATTAAATTTAATTAATTCAATCTCTGATAAGCAAGAAGCTCTAAATCAAATGGTTATTGATGCTTCATCGGTTTATGTAAAATTATGTTTTACAGGCTTATTTCTCACTGTTGTTATTATTTTGTTAATTGTGACTCAGAAAGCTCTTTATTCACCTTGGGGCAGAAAAATGAGAGCTATAAGAGATAATGAAGAGGCGGCAAGTGCAATGGGTAAAAATATTGTTAAAGAGCATCTTCTTATATTTATTTTGGGATCTGCAATTGTTGGCTTAGCTGGAGCTATGATGGTTACTAATGATGGTTTGTTTACACCGGGTAGCTACAGACCTATGAGATATACTTTTGTAATTTGGGTCATGGTTATAGTAGGTGGAACAGGTAATAATTTCGGAGCAATATTGGGGGGATTTGTAGTTTGGTTTTTATGGGTCGAAGCTGCTCCAATTGCATTATTTTTAATTAATTTGTTTACATCCCATCTGCCAGAAACTAATGCAGTGAGAGTTCACTTAATTGAAAGTGCTCCATATTTTAGATTCTTAGTTATTGGAATTGGATTACTTTTAATAATGCGTTATAGACCACAAGGAATTATTCCGGAAAAAATTATTAAACAATAATGTATTATATTTTATTAGGTATTGTTTTAGGATTAATATTTTATTTATCTGACAAATATTTGTTTTAAAACCCCAGTTAAGAAACTGGGGTTTTAATTTCTAATTATCTTTGCTTTTTGTCTTTAAACTTTCCACCTTTTATTTCTTTTTCAATAAAAGATCCAAAAGCTTCACCAACATCTGTAAATTCAACAGCTGTAGCACCTTCATAGTTTACCGCTTTACCTTTAGCTAATAAATCAAGTGCTTTCTTCAATTCACCTGGATAAATTTTTGTTCCAGGAGCATTGGCTACTGACATTACATTTTTTTGAACTGTCATTCTGTCAGCTTTTCCACCAGCTTGCATTGCAAGAGTGATCAAGGCTGCTGCATCATAACTTTCACCTGTGTAAGGACCTGATGAGTCAATACCACCAGCACTAGCAACTTCTTTAAATATACCAGCACCTTTACCCATTGATCCTGGCAAAGATCCAAATGATTTATTTAGGTCTTTTCCAAATCTGTCAGTAAGAGAGTCACCAATCATTCCATCTGAAAGAACAAATGTGTCAAACGATCCTGAGTCTAATGATCCTTGAATTATACTACCACCAGCTTGATCTAAGTAACCTAAAACAGCAAGAGCATCTCCACCTGCTGCTGCAAGCGTCGCTACTTCTGCACCATAGTCACCTTTACCTTCTTCGTGCGCTGTAACAGCTGTTACTTTAATACCATGAGCTTTAACTGCAGCTACATAAACATCAGCTAAACCTTTTCCGTAGTCATTGTTAGTATGAGTTACAGCTAATGATTTAACTTTTCTGTCTTTTGTAATATCTGCAAGAACTTGTCCTCCTCTAGCATCTGATGGAGCAGTTCTAAAGAAATAACCATTATCATTAAGATCAGTTAATCCTGGAGATGTAGCTGATGGTGAAATCATAACAACACCATTTGGTACGGCAACATTAGTTGCTATTGCACCTGTAACACCAGAACAATCAGCACCCATAATAGCAACAACACCACCTGAAACTAAACCTTCAGCAGCAGTTGTAGCAGCAGCAGAATCAACACAAGTTGAGTCAGCTCTTTCTACAGATATTTTTTTTCCACCAAGTAATGAGCCAGAATCTGAAGCTTCTTTAAAAGCAAGTTCTGCAGAAGCAGCCATTGCAGGTGTTAGGGTTTCAATTGGACCAGTAAATCCTAAAATAATACCCATTTTAATTCCATGCCCATCTGAAAAAGCTTTTGAAGTAAAGCTTAAGATAAACACGAATATACCTATTAGTAATTTTTTCATATTTTCCCTTTAATTGTTAACAATTTATATAATCAAAATTAAATCCTATTAAATTATTATTTCAATGAGAAAATTATCTCAATTTTCAAACAAATACTTATAATTTAGCAATTATCTATTAGGAGTGTCTGTCGCAATCATTTGACCTCTGACTTTTTCTCTAAAGTAAATATACACTCCTGCAGAAATAATAATAGCTGCCCCAAGAAACGTTCTTGGTTCAGGTATTGTTTCAAATAATATATATCCCGCAATCATCGCAAAAATTATATAAGAGTATTCAAACAAAGATACAATTGAAGGTGAAGCAATACTATAAGCTGAAAAGACACAAAAGAAAGATATAGAAGCAACAACTCCCATTACAAAGACATATGGCCATGAAGCTGAAGGGTTAGTAAACCATTCTCTAACAATAAATTGTAAGGTAGGATCAGAAAAATTATTAAATTTACCATCTCCACTAACTAGATAAATAATTAAACTTACAATAACCGCAAAAATATAAAGCAAAGTCATTTGAGTATAAATATTATCTTTATCAGAAGTATATTTTGTAATTGTCATCGAGCAAGCATAACAAAGTGCACATCCAACAGGTGCTAATTTGAAAAAATTAAATTCCTCAAGTGTTGGATTAAGTACAATTAATACTCCTATAAAACCTACTACAATTGCACTCCATCTTCGAATTCCAATTTGTTCTTTTAAGAAAAATTTAGCAAACATAGACATAAAGAAAGGACATGAGAAAAACAGAGCACTAACCATCGCTAAAGACATAAATGTTAAAGAAATATAAAAAAAAGCAAATCCAAAAAAGAAACAAACAACCCTAACTAAAGTTAAAAAAGGATAATGTGTTTTAAGAGTAATTTTTTTTTTTGTTATTAAAAAAAAAGATATAAGAATAGTCGCTTGTATTAAAGTTCTTCCCAAATATAACTCAAATAATGCAATATCTTTAAAAATAAATTTTATTAATGAATCTTGAATGGAAAAAAAGGCCATTCCAGTCATAATAAAAAAAATACCCTTTGTATTATTGTTTGTTTGCATACCGCACCTATATCAAAAAAACTTTAACCTTCATAATTAATAAGATACTCTAAAAAATATTTATGGAAAATTTTAAACCAATTTCTGGTAGCTGTATTTGTGGAGAAATTGAATATACTATTAAATCTAAGCCTTTATTTACACATGCTTGTCATTGTAAAGATTGTAAGAAAATAACTGGATCATCTTTCGTTGTTAATACAAGTATCTTTGAAAGTTCATTAGATATCAAAGGTGAGCTTTTAGAAAAGAAGTTAATTGCAGGCAGTGGAAAAAGCTGCAAGGTTTACTTTTGTAAAAAGTGTGGTGTTTACATTTATTCTGACTATGAATTCGCTGTTAAAAGGATAAGTATCAGAACAAATACTTTATCTAATCCAGAGCTTTTTCCACCTCAAGCACACATATTTGTTAAAAGTAAAGATCCATGGATAAATATTGTAAACAAAGATATTTGCTATGATGAAATGTATGATCCTAAAATTGCTTGGCCTAAAGAAAGTTTAGATAGATATAAAGAATATCTCGAGTCTAATTAAGGATAAATTCAGCTGCTCTTTCACCTATCATTAAAGTTGGTGCATTTAAATTACCACTTGTAATCTCTGGCATAATCGAGGCATCTGCAACTCTTAAATTTTCCAAACCATGAACTTTCAATTTTTCGTCAACTACCGCCATTTTGTCCACACCCATTTTTAATGTACAGGATGGATGATAAGCTGTTTCAGCTTTTGATCTAATATACTCGGTAATTTGTTCATCATCGGCCGCACTTTCACCTGGTCCTATTTCTTTTCCAGCGTATGGTTTCATTGAATCTTGACTTAAAATTTTCCTAGCTACACGAACACACTTAATTGTTTCTTTTAAATCATATTCATCTTCTAAATAATTAAATTGAATTTTAGGGTAATCGTATGGATTTGAACTATTTAATTTAATATGTCCTCTACTTTTAGGTTGATTCAAACTTGCGTGTAATTGATAACCATGTCTGTCAGGATCAACTAATCCATGATCGATTACAAATGCCGGAAAAAAATGAAATTGAATATTTGGATAGCTTTTGTCTTCTGAAGATTTACAGAAACCACCCGCTTCTAAAAATGAAGTAGAACATGGACCACTTTTTGAAAGAAACCATTGAATACCAATTTTAAGCATATTTATTTTATTAACATAAGAATAAAGTGTATCTTTGGTCTTACATTCTTGCTGAATGTAGGTTTCTAAATGATCTTGTAAATTTTGACCCACTCCCTCTAAAGAGTGTACAACATTAATTCCTTTATCTTTTAAATCTTTTTCAGGTCCTACACCTGATAACATCAATAATTGTGGTGAATTGATTGAACCCCCACTTAAAATAACTTCTTTGTTAGCGTAAACCTTTGTGACTTTATTTTTAATATTTACTTCTATTCCAACTGCTTTTTTTCCTTCAAAAATAATCCTTTCAGCAAAAGAATTAGTAAAAACTTTTAAATTTTTTCTTTTTTTTGCGGGCTCTAGATAATATTTAGAAGCGCTAGCCCTTTGACCTTTATGAATTGTAATATCATACATTCCAAATCCTTCTTGATCTTCTCCGTTCATGTCATTGTTTTTTTTAAACCCTGCTTCAACAGAAGCATTAATAAAAGCGCTAAACAACGGATTTTTGTTTTTGGATTGATTTACTGGTAAAATTCCTTTTCCACCTCTAAATTCATTCTCTCCTTCAGACCATGTCTCAATTTTTTTAAAAAACGGTAAAACATTTTCATAAGACCATGATTTTAAACCAAATGATGCCCATCTCTCATAGTCGTTTTTGTTTCCTCGAACATAAACCATTCCATTATGTGCGGAACATCCACCTATCATTTTACCTCTAGGACAAAATAATCTTCTGTTATTCAAATTAGGTTCTGGTTCTGAATAATATTTATAATTATATTTGGGATCGTGCATTGCATATAGAATTGCCAGAGGCATATTAACTTTCCAAATATCACTCGATCCACCTGCCTCAAACAAGGCAACATTAAATTTCCCATTTTCACTTAATCTATTTGCAAGAACACAACCTGCTGTACCAGCTCCAACAATTATGTAGTCAAAATTCATTTACTTTTTAAGTTTATCTGCAAGTACTAATTTATCTGATTTAAAACTATTTTTATTTTCGTTAATAAAATCATCCATAATTTTTACTTTATCTTCTTCAAATTCAGTAACTTTTCTTTTTTCAAGATCGATATAAAGAGATATACTTTCTGTAGTTGCAGCAAGCTTTCCTGTTTTTTTTTCGATCATCTCACATTTTAAATGTAATCTTTTCTTATCATGATCAAAGAAAGTGCAATAAACATCAACTTCTTCATTTTCTTTCACTTCATTGTCGTAAGTTGTTCTTGTTTCAACCACCATTGTACTTCTTTTATTTATTTGTGCTTTAGCTCCGCCCATCTCAAATTTATTAAGCATGGTTTCCCATGCTTCATCAAAAATTAAAACATAATAAGCCATGTTCATATGCTCATTATAATCTGTCCAATCTTTTATTATTTTTCTCGAAGCTAAATGAAATGTCATATTATCAGTTTTTGTTTATTTTATCCGCCACTAGCAATTTTCTTTGCATCTCTCTTAAAACAGGTCTTTCTATCAATTTACCATCTATAACAACTAAACCTGTATTTGCTTTTTTAAACTGATCCATAATTTTTCTAGCTTTACTTATTTCTTCTTCAGATGGGGTAAAGATTTCATTTAAAATACTTATTTGTTTTGGATGAATCGATCCTTTCCCAGTAAAACCTAAATTTTTTACAAACTGGGCTTCTTTTTTCATTCCATCCATATCTTCTAAATTTAAATAAGGAACATCAATAACATCAACTCCTTTACTTGCGCCAGCATGAACTAATCTTGATCTTGCATACACTAAATTTTCTACTTTGTTTTCAACTCTTAATTCTGCTGCCATATCTTCTCCACCAAAATATAAAGCAACTATTCTATTGCTAGAATGTGCAATATCGTAAATACTTTCAAGAGCTTGATTAGTTTCCATTATAACATGAAGATCAGTATCTAAACCACAATCAGTAAGCATGTCATCAATAAATGTAATTTCGTCAGGTGTTTTAACTTTTGGCAACATGATAGCTTTAACCTTTAGTTTATTTGAAGCAATAGCTTCTAAGTCTAAAAGACCATTTTTAGTTCTTTGACAATTTAATCTAACAACTAATTCAACATCATTTTTTATTTCTAGTGACTTTAATGCTTCAATAGTATTTTTCCTTGCCTCGTCTTTATCTTTCATTGCAATTCCATCTTCTAATTCTATACAAACCATATCAGCTCCTGAAGCCAAGGCTTTTGGAAACATCTCTGGTTGAAGACCTGGTGTAAATATAAAGCTACGTCTAACCCTTAATTTATTTAAGTCCATTTAATTTTTATTTCTTATAATTGTTAATGATATGATATTATATTTTACTAGAAATAAAAATGAACAATAAGGTCTTCATCTCATGCGCAGTTACAGGATCTGGTGATACAGCAAGTAAACATCCTGATTTACCTAAAACTCCAGAGCAAATTGCAAAAGCAGCAATAGAGTCTGCTAAAGCTGGTGCTGCAATTGCCCATATCCATGTCAGAGAGGAAGATGGAACTCCAAGTAGAAGACTCGAGCTTTATAAAGAAGTGGTTGACAGAGTGAGATCATCTGAAACTGATGTAATTCTTAATCTCACGACAGGCATGGGTGGTGATTTAGATATCGGCCAAGGCAAGAACCCTTTAGATTTTGGTCCAATGACAGACATGGCAAATGTAATGGAAAGAATTGCTAATGCAGAACAATTTCTTCCAGAAATATGCACACTTGATTGTGGAACCTTAAATTTTGGAGATAGTTCAGTTATCACAGTCAACACACCTAACGATTTAAGAAAAGCTGCAAAAAAACTTCAAGAAATAAAAGTTAAACCTGAAATAGAAGCTTTTGATTTAGGAAATATGTGGTTTGGTGCTCAATTATATAAAGAGGGATTATTAAGTGATCCACCTCTTTTTCAAATGTGTTTAGGAATTCCATGGGGAGCACCGGCAACACCATTAGCTATGCAAGCGATGAAAGATATAATGCCTAAAGAAGGTATATGGTCAGGTTTTGCAATATCTAAAAACGAAATGCCATATGTTGCTCAAACTGTAGTAATGGGAGGTAACCCAAGAGTTGGTTTAGAGGATAATTTATATTTATCCAAAGGTAAATTGGCAACAAATCCTCAATTAGTTGAGAAAGCTATAAGGATCGTCACAGATCTTGGTGTAGAGATTATGTCACCTTCAGAAACAAGAGAAAAATTAAAGCTTGTAAAACACAAGTAATGTCAAAAATTAAAACTGTAGGAATAGTTGGAACTGGTGTCATAGGAACTGGCTGGATAATAAGAAATTTAGCTCACAACAAAATTGTTCATGCATATGATCAAAACAAAAATCTCAAAAACTATGTTTTAAAAGAAATAAAAAGAACTTCAAAAAGTATAAAAAAACTTTTTGGAAAAAAAATTTTAATTAAAAATTTAAAATTCTTTAATTCTTTGGAAAAGGCTCTTTCAAATGTGGATTTTGTTCAAGAAAGTGTATTAGAGAATTATAAAGTTAAAACTGATTTAATCCAAAAAATCTCTAAATATGTAAAATCAAATGTAATTATTTCTTCAAGTTCGTCAGGACTTTTGCCCACTAAAATTTTTTCTAAGTGTAAAAATCCTCAAAGAGGCATAATTGGACATCCATTTAATCCAGCGTATTTATTGCCAGCAGTTGAAATAGTTCCTGGAAAAAAAACTACAAGAAAGTTTCTTTCAGATGCAAACAAATATTACAAATCAATCTCAATGAGGCCAATCATGCTCAAAAAAGAATTACCAGGTTATTTATCGGATAGACTTCAAGAGGCATTGTGGAGAGAGGGTCTACATATTATTAATGAAAATTATGCAACAACACAGGAATTAGATCGTGCAATAGAAGATGGACCAGGTCTTAGATACTCAATAATGGGCACCTTTTTAACCTTTCATCTTGCTGGAGGTAATGCAGGAATGAAACATATGTTAAAGCAATTTGGTCCAGCCTTAAAATTGCCTTGGACAAAATTAAAAGCTCCAAAGTTAACAAATAAATTATCTTATAAACTTATATCAGGCACAAAAAAACAAGCTAAAGGTAAATCAATTAATATGCTTTCAAATATTAGGGACCAATATTTAGTTGATGTATTAAAAATTAGAAAAAAATATGAGAATAAAATTAGAAATTGATGAAAGAAAAAATTTTTATAAATAAAACTGGTGGATGTATTTGTGGAAATATAACTTTTAAGGTTAAGCTTGATGAAGTCCCTTTAGTTTTCAATTGTCATTGTATTGATTGCAGAAAAAAAATAGGAGGAATAATGACAATTATACTACTTAGAGATGGAGCAATAGATATAGATAAGTCTAAATTAAAAATTTATGAACATGAAGGTGGCAGCGGTAATAAAATTAAAAAACATTTTTGTGGGAAATGTGCTGCTCCAATTTTAACTTATGTAGAAAAGTATAAAAAATACTATTTATATGCAGGTTTACTAGACGATATTAGTTTTTTAAATAAAGCAGAGAACATACACTATAAAGAGTCTCATTTTCCATTCATGGAAATAAGCGAAAAAAATATTAAAGTTTAAATACTAATGCATTCTTAAAGTATTGCCGTCTACAGCAATTACTTGTCCTGATATCCTTGGTGCATCATTCGAAATTAAAAAGCTACAAATTCTTCCAATATCCTCTTCATAGACCCATGTATTCATTGAAGTCATTGAAACAAATTCTTTTTCTATTAATTTTTTTGAAACATTTAAAAATTTCGATTTATCCCTTATTACTCTACCCATTCTATCTCCCTTTATTGTTCCAGGACAAATAGCATTTACTCTAATTTTAAATTTTCCTAGTTCCATAGCCAGTGTTTTGGTTATACCAACAACAGCCCACTTACTTGCACAGTAAGGGGATCTTAATGGAAATCCAAATATACCTGCAGTTGATGATAAATTTATTATAGCTCCACCTTTATTTTTTTTTAGCATTGGAATTGAATATTTTGAAAAATAAAAATGGCTAATTACGTTTACCTTTAATGTATTTTCCCAATCCTTGCTTTTTAATTTTTCAAGTGTCCCTGTCGGCCCAGCAATTCCAACGTTATTTATTAGAGCATCAATTTTTTTTGTTTTTTTTATTATTTTGCTAAAAAAATTTTTTACTTGGTTCTCATCCGAAGCATCACACTGAAATACAAATAATTTTTTATTATTGAGCTTGTGCTTCTTACATTTATTTAGAAAAGTTGAATTGATATCACAAAGATATACTGTTGCACCTTTATCTAAAAATATTTTTGCTGAACTCCATCCAATACCTGAACCTCCTGCGGATATGATTATCTTTTTATTTTTTAAGGTAATGCTCATTTTTAATTTTAAAAGATAATTCAAACTAACAAATCTTCCAACTATTAATATGTCAACTAATAATTGAATTGAGCACTAAATTATTTTATATTGATATTGATTATGTACTCAATTTCAAAAATCTCAAAAAACGGCACTTATCTTCAAGTAATTTGGGATGACGGAAAAGAGAGTAAATTTAATTATATGTGGCTGAGAGATAATTGTCCTACAGCACACGATAAAGATTCTAGGCATCGAATGTTTAATATTTTAGATGTATCAGAAAATATAAACCCAAAAAAATATAATCTTAATAGCGATGGTAAATTAGAAATAGAGTGGAGTGAGGGAAATCATGTAAGCCATTATGATATTAGTTGGCTTAGAGAAAATTGTTACACAATTAAAAATAACGAAGAATACAAATCACCTTATCAATTATGGGATAGTAGTTTAGAAAAAAATATTGATAGTATATATATAGATCACAATGAAATTATATCTTCTGAAGAGGGATTAGCTAAATGGTTAGAGCTTCTTCATTATAAAGGAATAGCAATAGTTTATAATGCTCCAGTAGAAAAAAATTCAGCGTTCCCTGTTTTAAACAGAATTAGTCACACAAGAGAGACATTTTTTAAAACACCTTTTGAAGTTATAAATATACCAAAACCTAATAACTCAGCCTATACAGCTCATGCACTTCAAAATCATATGGATTTACCATGGTTTGAAAATCCTCCTGGGTATCAATTTTTACATTGTTTAGTTAATTCAGCAAAAGGTGGTGACTCATCTGCAGTAGATGCTTTCGCTGTAGCAGAATATTTAAAGAAAAACGATAAAGACACTTTTGATACGCTAACAAAAATACCTTTAAAGTTTAGAGACAAAGATTACACACAAGAAGCTCATAGAAGCTTTTATGGCACTGCAATAAGTTTAACAAAAGATGGTGATTATAATGATGTTAGATTTAGCACTGCAACTATGGACGCTTTAGATTGTCATCCAGATCAAATGGATAAAGTTTATAAATCTCATCATAAATTTGGAAAACTTTTACACGATGACAAATTTCAAATAAAATTTAGGCTAAGACCAGGAGATATATATACATTCAATAATAGAAGAGTGCTTCATGGAAGAACTGAATTTGATCCAAATTCTGGACACAGACACCTACAAGGTTATTACATGGATAGAGATGAAATTGTGGGTAGATTAAATTATCTTAAGAAATAAAAAAAAAGGGCTTTGAAAATCAAAGCCCTTTTTATCTAATTTATTTTAAAGTTATTATGGAAGCCAACTTTTCCATTTATCTGGATTATTGTCTAACCACTCATTAACAACTTCTTTTACATCTCTTTTCTTAATATCAACTTCAACTAACATTTTAGCTTGGTCAATATTTTGTAAAGACATTTTTTCAAAGAACTTCTTAGCATCAGCATGTTCTGCACTAGCAAAAGTAGCTGGGTTTCCGTAGTTCATCGTGTAATCTTTAGCCCAACCAGTTGCTGGCCATGCAGCAGTTCCACAATCTTTCCAGTTATTTGCTTCAGTGAAGCTGTCACAAGTTTTGTGATCTGGAAGTTGTACACCAACCATATCATACTCACCAAAGAACCAATGCGGTGACCATAGATAAAGTAGGAATGGCTCTTTTCGCATGTAAGCAGCTTTTGCTTCTGCGATAGCAGCAGCTTCTGTTCCAAGTTCATCAGCCTGGAAGTCTATTCCTAAAAGATCAAGTCTTTTTTGGTCATGACAGTTCCAACCTGCAACCGGACATCCAATAAGTCTACCTTTCTTACCACTTTCAATTGTTGCAAATTTTGCTTTGTGCTTATTTAAGTCTTTCCAAGTTTTAATACCTAGTTCCTCAGCAGCATATCTTGGTATCCAGTAGTCTGACATACCGATTATTCCTGCTGTTCCAAGTAAGTCCACACTTCCATCACCATTGTATGTACCAACGACTTTACCTTCGTATATTAAGTCCTCTTTTAACATAACAGTGTCAGCTTCAGCGTAACTTGGCCAACTTTCGCATGCGAAGTCTAACTCACCTGCAGCGATTGCTTCCCATAAACCAGTTCCTGAAGGAAATACAGTTTGTTTAATTTTGTATCCCATTTCTCTTTCAAGAATTGCTACGGCAACTTCGCACGTAATTATCCCACCAGTCCAATCTGCTATAGCTGCGTGAAGTCTTTTAGCTGCATTGGCTTGACCAAAGCTTCCAATTAACAGAGCTACAGAAAGAATTAGTGCTGATATCTTTTTTGATAACTTCATTTATTTCCTCTCTTTTTAATTAATTAAAAACACATTTTAGATCAAAATGTATTGGTATGTAAACCACGCAAATAGTACTATTTGTCTTAGCTTATTAAGCCTAAAGCTTCTCTTTGTTTCTTAGTCCACGCAAGTGTAATTCTATCAATAATAATAGCTAGTAATACTATTCCAATACCAGCTGCTAATCCTCTTCCAGTATCTGATCTTGCAAGACCATTAAAGACTTCTAGACCTAAGCCCTTACCACCAATAAGCGGTGTAACTATTTGCATAGCAAAAGCCATAATTACAGTCTGATTAAATCCAATAACTAAACTTGGAATAGCTAAAGGAAATTTAACTTTATTTAATGTTTGAATAAGTGTTCCGCCAAATGATCTCGATACTTCAGAGTAAGTACCAGAAACCTGTGTTAAACCTAGTGATGTTAATCGAATTATTGGTGGAATTGAATATATTACAGTTGCAAGAACAGCTGACACTGTTCCACCACCAAAAAACATTAGAACAGGAATTAAATAACAGAAATAAGGAAGTGTTTGCATTGCATCTAACACAACGTTCTGAATATTTCTAAATCTTTCATTGTAAGATGCAATTATTCCAAGAGGAACTCCTATAACAAAACACAGCACAACAGACACAAGTACTGATGATAAAGTTATCATTGATTGTGTCCATATTCCACATGCACCAATAAATAGAAGAAGGACTGCTGTAATTATTGCAAATCTTAATCCAACAGTTACGTAACCTAAAGCAGAAAATACTGCTAATGTATACCACCAAGGTATTTGAGTTAGAAAAACATCTAAAGGTCTTAACAAATTTAAATAAACAAATGCCCTTAAACCTTTTGCAAAAGAAATAAATCCTGGATTTACAGTTAAGCTTTCCACTGCATTAGTAATTGGTTGTCTTATTGATAATTTCCATTCTTTTGGAAATGTTCCTATTTCTAAAAAGTAATGATCTATAAATGCAATTAGAAATAAAACTAAAAAATAAGGAATAACATAATATCTTTTGCTAATAAATTCACCGATGTTTTCAGCTGTAGATTTATTAAAAACTGAAACTAAGACTCTAAATACTGTTGCTATAGCAGATGTAACTGTTTGACATATGATTTTTAAAATTTTATTTCCAAAACTTAATGGCATTTCTAAAATTTTTGCGATTTGATATTTTTCCCAACTTTGAGGAAGTAAATAAAATCTTTGAACATCTGAAGGAAGTCTTTCTTTATCCTTGCTAAACGCTAAACTAAATCTATCAAACATTATCGCCATAAATAAAATACATAGCCCACCTTCCATTGCCCAACCAACATCCAATCTTCTTATTGCTTGCCAAACTTGACCGCCAATACCTTCGGCACCTATAAAACATGCAAGAACCACTAAGGCTAATGCCATCATTATTACTTGGTTAATACCCATCATTATACTTGGTAAAGATAATGGAATTTTAATTTTAAATAACAATTGAAGTTTACTTGAACCAAATGAAGTTGCAGATTCAATAGTTTGAGCTGGCACTTGTCTTATACCAGTGTTTGTCAATCTTATTATTGGAGGCATTGCATATATCATTGTAGCTAATATTGCTGGGGCACCTCCTATCCCAAAAAAAAATAATGCTGGGAACAAATATACAAATGCTGGCATTACTTGCATAGTATCTAATACTGGCTTCATGAAATTTTCAAATCTATTACTTTGTGAACACAAGACGCCCAGTATAAATCCAAAAAATACACATAATAAAACTGACAGACCCATCAATGCAACTGTTTGTAAGGATGGTTCCCACATTCCAGTTGCTCCCCAAAAATAAACTACAAAAGAAGAATAAATTCCCAATCGCAAGCCACCTGCAATAATGCAAGGTATTACAATTATTGCAGCTATCAAAATCCAAGGAGACTCAAGCAAAAAGTCTTCTAAAAAATAATAAGTTTCTTTTATATAGCTTGCTATAATTTTAGTGACCCATCTGTAATTTTTTTTTAAATAATCTTCTCCATCGTTCACCCAAGCTGTAAATGTAAATTTATCAGTGACTTCTTTAGGAAATTTTGAAGGCCCTTCACTTTGAGTAGATAGCCAGAGTGCTACCAAAAAAACAACTCCAATAATTACATAAGTTATTATGTTTTTTGATTGATTTGATTTATCTATTAAATCAGTTCTAGTAGCCATGTTCGCAAGTTAAAATAAATAATTTTACATTTAAAGTAAAATATTGTCTATTTTTGGGGTAATATTATTTATTAAAAATGGCTGTAGAACAAAAAATCACTTGTACAAATATATGGAAGTTATTTGGACCAGACGAAAAAAGAATTATTAAAAACCTTGATAAAAATTTAAGTATTAAGGAAGTTCAAGAAAAGACAGGACATGTTGTTGCTGTAAAAGATGTCAGTTTCTCAATTCAAAAAGGTGAAACATTTGTAGTAATGGGATTATCTGGTAGTGGAAAATCAACACTAGTGAGATGTATTTCGAGATTGATTGAACCAACAGCTGGCATAGTGAAAATGGATGATGTTGAAGTTACAAAAATGAGTGCAAGTGAATTATTAGAATTAAGAAGAAATAAAATGAGCATGGTTTTCCAACATTTTGGTTTATTTCCTCATAGGACAGTCCTAGAAAATATTGGTTATGGATTAGAAGTAAGGGGAACAAAAAAAGATATAAGAACAGAAAAGTCAATGGAAGTTTTAAAAATGGTTGGCTTAGATGGTTGGCATAATCATTATCCAAGAGAATTATCTGGAGGTATGCAGCAAAGGGTAGGACTTGCAAGAGCACTAGCTGTGGATCCTGAAATATTAATTTTTGATGAACCTTTTTCAGCATTGGACCCTTTGATTAGAAGAGAGATGCAAGATGAGCTTTTAAAGATCCAAGAAAAGCTTCAAAAAACTATGGTATTTATAACTCACGACTTTTTAGAGGCAATTAAAATGGGAGACCACATTGCAATCATGAAAGATGGAGAAGTTTCTCAAGTGGGTACACCTGAAGAAATTGTATCTAATCCGAAAGATCAATATGTTAAAGATTTTTGTGAAGATGTTCCTAAATATAAAGTATTAAGTGCAGGCAAAGTCATGAGAACTGAGTGCTGCAATGAAACAAAAAATTTATTTGAGAATGGAAAAGATAATATTTTAGATAATTCTAAAATTGAAAATTTGATAGATAGGCTAATTGATAATGATAAAACTTATCCAGTAGTTTGTAATGAAAGTGGAAAGCTATTAGGTGAAATAGACAGAGTAATAGTCATGAAATCTATGAGATCAAATCAATAAATTTGCTTATTACCTTCTATTGATTTCTTTTTAATATTATCTCTCCATATAATAATCATACCAGCAAAAATAATTACTATTACTCCAGGAAATAGTTGGCTCCATGGAGCTTCATTAAAGAAAATCCAACCAAGAATAAAAGATGACGGTATCCCAAGATACTCAAATGAAGCTATTTTACTTGCTGAAATTAAACGGTAAGAATAAATAAACAATATTGCTGCTGTACCACCCAAAACTCCAGTCATTGTCATTAAAATAAAATCTTTAAAATTTTTAATTTCAACATGTCCTGTAGTTACAAAAAATAAAAGTAAACCACCAATGACATTAAATATCAATGTGTATAACTGAATTTTTGCAGTTGAATGATTGCCTTGAATGAATTTTAAAATTATGACAGTGAAAGCCCATGCTATAGCGGTTAGAATTGGAAAAATTGAGTACAAACTAAAAATTTCACTTGTTGGTTTCATTATCATAACTACACCAACAAAACCAATTATAACTGCTGACCATCTGTAAATACCAATTTTTTCACTCAATAAAATTATTGATAGTATTACTATGAAGAAAGGTGACGAAAAGGTTAGCGTCATTGCTGTTGCAAATTCCAGATTTACTACTGAGATAAAAATGAATACATTCATAGAAAGAAAACATATTCCTCTCAAGCAACTCAATATCAAAAACTTATTTCCTAAGTTTTTGAATATTGTTGAAAATTCATTTGTGAATAAGATCAATAATAACAAAGGTATAATTGCTGCTACATTTCTAAATAAAGTTAATTGAATTATTGAGTATTCATCACCTAAAAATTTAATAATAACCATGTAAAGATCTATACATAAAATTGCTAAGAGCATTGTAGCAATTGCTAAATATGTTTTTTTTAGATCTGTTTTTTCAGATGAAATTTTCATTTAATAATATTGAAATTAGTATAAGTTTTTAAAATATTATGCAAAATTTTAAGCTTAATGAAGAATTTTTATTAAATAATCAGGATTGGACATTCCCAACTTTTACAGCTTATGGACCTGGAAGATTTAAAGAAATTGGAAAGTTTTGTAAAAATTTTAAAATAAATAATGCATTAATCGTTACTGATAGTGGTAGTGTAAATTTACCATTTATAAGTGATTTACAAAATTTACTTAATGATTCAAAAATCAAATCAGATATTTATTCAAATATATCGCCAAATCCTAGAGATGATGAAATAGATTCTGGATGTAAAAAATTTCGTGAAGGCAACCATGATGCAATAATTGCAATAGGCGGTGGAAGTGCAATGGATGGAGGAAAAGCAATTTCTCTTACAGTTGATAGCGGTGTGCCTTTATGGGATTTTGAATTTGAAAAAGAGCCACCAAAACTAACTATGGAAAATCCTTTTCCAAAAATAATTACTATTCCAACTACAGCAGGAACAGGTGCTGAAACAGAAGTTACTGCCATGGTCACTCATCTTGAAAAAGGAATGAAATTTTGTTTATGGCATCCAGATGCCCGACCATGTTTAGCTTTAGTAGATCCAGAGCTAACTTTAAAATTACCGGCTAATCTTACTGCTTGGACCGGTATAGATGCAATGATACATGCAATTGAAGGTTATAGTGTTCCTATGTTTCATCCACTTTGTGATGGTTCTGCATTAGAAAGTTTAAATTTAATTTCAAAATCACTTTATGCAGCTGTCGAAGAACCTGATAATCTTTTAGCGAGAGGAGGAATGATTATAGGATCTTATTTGGGTGGAATAGCTTTCTTAAAAGGCCTAGGTTTAGTTCATGCAATTTCGCACATGGTTGGTGCTGAATATAATACTCATCATGGATTGACTAATGCAATTATACTTCCTGCAGTCATGAAATATAATTTACCTGGATTAGAAGAAAAAGTAAAAAGAATGTCAGAGGCCATGCAATTTGAAAACCATTCAATTGAAAGTTTTCAAGACAACTTAAATATAATTCTAGATAGATTAAAAATCCCTAAAGGATTAAATGAATTAGGAGTGCCAGAAGATTGCCAAGAGAGAATAGCAAAGAAATCAATGTTAGACCAAGCTTATGGACAAAATCCTAAAAAGGCATCATTAGATGATGTCAAGACTTTAGTTTTAGAAAGTATTAGACAAGCAAGATAGGTTTAATTAAGTGCTTGAGAATTTTTCTGTCCATCAAATAATTTCAAAAATAAAAAAAAGAGAAATTAAAATAGTAGAGGTACTAAATTTCTATTTAGATAGAATAAATAAATTCAATCCAAAATTAAATGCTATTATTTCACATATAGATGAAACAAAAATTACTGAAGAAGCAAAATTAAAAGATGAAAATTTTAATAGTGATAATGACAAAGATGATATTTATGGACTTCCAATTGCTGTTAAAGAATTATTTGATATTAAAAACGAGGTAACATGCTATGGATATAAAGAGTTATTAAAAAATATACCAAAACAGGACTCTTTATTAGTAGATAATTATAGAAAAAACACAATTTTAATTGGTAAAACAAATCTCTCTGAATTTGCTGTTGGTTGTCATACTACTAACAGAGTTTATGGAGCAACTTCAAATGTTTATGATCATAGTAAGTCAGCGGGAGGGTCTTCTGGTGGTGCAGCAGCAGCTGTTGCAGCAAATTTAATTCCTTTTGCAGATGGCACAGATATGATGGGATCTTGTAGAAACCCAGCAGCATTTGCAAATATTTATGGATTAAGACCAACACCTGGTGCGATTGCAGAAGATAGATTTGAAATTAAAAATTTAAAAGATTTTCCTTTAATATCTACAACTGGATGTTTTGCTAGGACTCCCAATGACATGGAATTTTTATTTAACTATATAAAAGGGAAGAATGTAAAGGATAAATTATCTTTCGATCTTGAAGATATAAATATTAAAAAACTTTCAGATTTAAAAATTGGATGGTGCATTGATCTAAACGAACAATATAAGTATGAAGATGGAGTCATTGACTTATGTGAAAATATTTTAAAAAAATTACAGTCAAATAATTTAAATATTGAAGATTTAAAAACTGAAATTAATTCAGAAGAATTGTGGTATTCTTGGACAATATTAAGAGCCAAATTTTTGTATGAAAACTTTTTGTTATATAATTTAAGAAATTTAAATGAATTACCTTCTCAAGCATATTGGGAATATGAAAAAGGGAAAAGCATCAAAACAAACGATGTTTTAAAAGCAATAGAAATAAGAAATAAATATATGGATAAAATACAAAACCTATTTAAACATTATGATTTTTTAGCATTACCTTCGGCTCAACTATTTCCTTTTGAAAAGAACCTAAACAATCCAGAATTTATCAATGATAATAAAATTGACACTTATCATAGATATATGGAAGTCTATACATTATCAAGTTTGCTTGGTTTGCCAACTATATCTATTCCAGTTGGTTTTAATAATAAAGGGCTACCAATGGGAATGCAGATTATAGCAAATGTTAAAGAAGATAATAAACTAATTAACTTTGCCAAATCTTATGAAGAAATTTTTAACTTTTCAAAATTTAAACCAGAATTAACGGAATAATAATGACCAGACACCCTCATCATTTTAAAATTTCATTTGCATTAGCTATTGCTGCTGGTTCATGGGGAATTTATTGGTTACCTCAAAGAATACTAGAAGATGGAGGTTTGACTGGTGGCTGGGGAACAATATCCCAAATGGCGGTTGGAATATTAATATTATCACCAGTCGCAATTTGGAGAGTTATAAAAGGAAAGTCTATTGGATTAGAATTTCCTCTGACTGGTTTTTTTGTTGGAAGTGGATTTGTTTGTTATGCTCTTAGCTTTCTTCTTACTGATGTAGTTAAAGCATTAATCATGTTTTACATGATACCTGTTTGGACAACAATATTTGAAATTATATTTTTAAAAAAGAAATTTGGTTGGAAGAGGGTAATCACATTAGGTTTGGCACTAGGAGGTTTATGGATTGTATTCAGTCAAGAAAATATAATCCCATTACCTCAAAATGCAGGGGATTGGTTGGCTCTTGCTGGAGGTGCACTATTTGGTGCTGGTTTAATTAGAATGGAAATAATTAAAACAGATGGAGTCTTTCCAATTATATTCACATTCTTTTTTTATGGAGGTTTAGCCAGTATACCTATTGGGTTATTCTTAGTAGATTATTTAGGACCAGTTCCATCAGTGGAGGTTATCATGTCAATGTCCACTTTTTTATTACTTATCTCGATATTTTATTTTATTCCTACAGGAGTAATAATCTTTTGGGCTCCAAGCAAACTAGGAGCCGGCTTATCATCTATTTTATTTTTAGCTGAAATAATTGTTGGTGTTGTAAGTGCTAGTATTTTAACAAATGAACCTTTTGGTTGGAGAGAAACAATAGGTAGTTTTCTAATAATTCTTGGTGGTGTAATTGAAGTTGTATATGTTCCAAAGTCAGAGAAGAAATTAGCATAATGGATATTAATGAATTATTGAAATCAAAAAAAAAAGTCTTCTTAGATGGTGGAACAGGCTCAGAAATTCAGAGACTTGGTGGAACTATGGGACCAGCTTTTTCTGGTTTAGCAAATGTTTTCTCACCAGAAATAGTAATCAAAGTACACGAAAGTCATATAAACGCCGGATGTGATATGATAACAACCAATACTTTTGGAACTGCAAGACATTGTCTTGAGCCTTCAAATTTAGGAGATCAGACTATAAAAATTAACATTGATACAGTTAAGTTAGCAAGACAAGCAGTCAAAAATTCTGGAAAAAAAATTAAAATTGCTGGAAGCATGTCAACATATTTAGCTTTGGCTGAAAATGAATTTAGACCTGACACAAAATTTGTACCATCATTTGCAAAAGAAGAAAAAAATTATAAAGAACAAGCGAAGGTATTAAAAGAAGAGGGAGTCGAAGTGCTTATTCTTGAAATGCTTTTAGATATTGACCATGCTAAAATTTTGCTTACTGCAGCTTTGGAAACAGGTTTACCTGTCTGGGTTGGATTAAGTTGCTGCATAAGTAAGTTTGATGAAACCGTAGTAGGTAGAAATTTTAGAGCTGAAAAAGAGAGATCTATTATATATGACCCTTTAAAATATCCTGATGAGCCAAAATTCCTTCCTGAAGATAAAATTATAAATTTCGCTGAAATAATTAATTCACTCAAATCTATCGGTGGAGATGTTTATGGCATTATGCATAGTTGGTTTATTGATACAAAAGAGGGAATGAAAGTTTTAAAATCAAATTGGAATGGGCCAATTATGTTCTATCCAGAAATTCATAAATTTGACACGAGTACTATGCAAGCATTAATAACTGAAAATGAAATTGAATTTGTTGATAAGTGTTCTGAGTTAATAGATGATCAGGTAAAAATTATTGGGGGTTGTTGTGGCGTCACAGATAAACATTTAAAATCCTTGATAACAAAATTTTCTTAAATTAGTAATCTTTACTAATTATTTGGTCTATCATATTTACCATATCTTTTTTATATTTTTCATTTGTTGCAGATTTAGTCTCTAAGACAGAAAAAAACGCAGCAACAACTTTTGTTTTCAAATTTATTCCTAAAAATTGGCCCCCATACCCAGAGTGACCAATCCAGTTACCGCATTTCATTAATGAATTAACATAACAGACAAATTTATCTTTAGATAATTGAATGTATTTGGGTCCCTCACTATTAATAGTTTTACTCAAAAAAGTTTTAGAACCAATATTTTTTCCATTTATACCTTTTCCAAACCTAGAAAAAAGTAAACCCATTCTTAAAAAATCTCTTGTAATTAAACTTCCGCCTCCAGACATCCACGGTGTTCCAAATCTATCTGTTCCTATATACAATCCTTCTTCAAATCCTGTTGCTTCAACTGTTTCCAACAGCCATTGTCTTAAACTTTTTTTACTTACTTTTTCTACAATTAGTCCAATAACATCGGTATTAGCTGATTTATAATGCGCCAGATCGGTATAATTTTTTAAATCTCTGCTTTTTAAAGATTTAATTGAATTTAAATATTGTTCCTGGCTTTGAATGTTTTTGCCTTTAATCGGCAGTCTCCATCCTCCCACAGGCTCATGTAAAAATGAAGACGAATAAGCTTTTGTATAATCTTCGCTATATAGATTTACAATGTTCATGTCTAAAACGTCTTTTACTTTTGCATTTGCATAACCACTGCCAATTTTTGGCAAGTAAAATGAAATTTTCTTATTTAAGTTAATTAGTTTTCTGTCTATCAGCTCTCCCACAAATAAATGTATAAACATTTTTGTAATTGACATAATTGTTTGAGGCTGATTTGTAGAAAAGTCCTTTGCGTACTGCTCGAATAAAATATCCTGATCTTTACCAACTATTAAAGAGCAAAAAGCTTTATTTTTAGTTACCTTTTTTACAGAAGATAATTTACCAATTCTCTTATTAATTTTTTTTTTTAATTTTAAAACAAAATCTGATCTAAGGTATATTCCATATCTATTAATTTTATATAAATTTCTAAAACCCAACCTCCTTTTATTTGGGAGATTCCATTGAGCTTTATTATCTTTTCTTGTAACTAATTCTGGATTTTTTTCTGAAATAATTTTTTTCAAATTAGTACTTTTTATCCAAACTTAAGAGATTTATTTTTCTCGTACTTTTGATGATAGCCTTCTGCTTTACAATAGTTTTTTTCTTTGGAAATTTTTGTAGTAACTTTTCCATCTAATTTCTCATTCATTTCTTTTAAAATTTTCTCTGCTGTATTTTTTTCATTATCATTATTATAAAATATCTCAGAGCGATATTGAATTCCTACATAAGTTCCTTGTCTATTCTTTTGAGTTGAGTCATGGAGTTTAAAAAATAATCTGACCATGTCTTCATAGCTTAAAATATTTTCATCATATTGAACTTTGACTACTTCTATGTGACCTGTATCCCCACCACAAACTGCTTTGTAAGTAACATTAGGATCATCACCTCCGCAATAACCACATTCGGTAGATAATATTCCTTTTATACCATCGTATTTAGTTTCGTCCCAAAAACAACCAATACCACCAATAAAAGTTCTCATAATTTTACAATATATTATTACTTCAAAATTGAAACAGCTTTTATCTCTTCAACTCCTATACCACAACAACCACCAACAATTTTTACACCTTTGCTAAACCATTTTTTTGCAACTTCCAAATAATCATTGGGTGAAAAATCATCCACAAACTTCCAATTTGGTTTTTCGTAATAGCCTTTGTTAGGGTATGCACCAATAACTCCATTATAATTTTTTAATGCAGTATCTAAAGCTGCACTCGTTGTTTTAATATCTGAGTGAGCAATTAAAATTGGCCCCTTATGTAATTTACTAAAATTTTTCAACGATACTTCTAAATCCTCGTAAATTTCAGTTTTATTCTTCACATCATCATAACCAAGTGTAATATTTTTTGTATTCCGATCTATTACACAGGAAATAGAAAGCCAAACAGGTAACTTTATATTTGAAGAACACTCAAGCATAGTCTCCACGATTTCTGCTTGAGATGTCATTGCTTCTAAAATTATTAAATCAACACCCTCATTTGATAAAATTTTAATATGTTCATTAAAACATGGCTTCATGTTCTTTGTTCCAAGTTTAAGAAAACTTCCATAACTCGAAACACTTCCCGCTAAACAGATGTTCTTTTTTGAATTATTAATTGCTTGTTTTGCAATTTGAACTGCTTGTCTATTAAATAATTCAATTGAATCTTCATATCCGTGTTTTCTAAGAGAAATTGGAGTTGTAGCATAAGTATTTGTTGTAATAACATCAGCACCTGCATCAATATAATTTTCATGAACTTCTTTTAGAAATTCTGGGCTATCTACCGAACATTTTCCACACCAGAGGTTTTGATCCATTTTAGCTCCCTTTTTTTCAAGCTCAGCACCTATACCTCCATCAAGTAAAATAATTTTTCCTTCATTGATTTTTTCTTGAATTAAATTGTAAGACATTAATTGTTTGTGAAAGCACAAATTTTATTATTATCAAGATCTCGAATATAAGAATAGTAAACTCCAGAACCTTCTGGTCTTTCACCTCCAGCTCCTTCACTTTTTCCACCTGCCTTAAGTCCAATCTCATGAAACTTATCAACTATATCTCTAGATGATGTAATAAATGAAACTTGCGTTCCATTTCCATTAGTTGCCTCTTTCATATTGACAGGTTTGGTCACATAAAACTCTATAGTTCCATCGCCATTTTTTTCTGTGTAACCAGCGCAAACTTCATCTTTATAATTTCTTTCTAGATTTAAAACTTTTAAGACTTCATCATAAAAAATTATTGCTTTTTCTAAGTTATTGGTTCCTACCATTACATAACCAAGCATTTTAATTTTTCCATTCAGTAATAGTTTTTACCTCTAGATATTCATGCAATCCCCAGGTTCCACCTTCACGCCCATTTCCAGATTGTCTATACCCACCAAAAGGAGTCCCAGAGTCAGCTGCTTTATGATTTACATACACAATTCCGGACCTTAATTTTTTTGAGACTCTTTTTGCCTTTTCATTATCCTCTGTTTGTAAGTAGTTTCCTAATCCATATTCTGTATCATTTGTAATTTGGATAGCTTCCTCTTCATTTTCAAAAGGAATAATCGACAACACTGGTCCAAATATTTCCTCTTTAGCAATTCTCATATTATTATTAACATCAGTGAATACTGTTGGTTTAATAAAATAACCTTTCTTTAAGTCTTCAGGTTTATCAGGTCCACCTGCCACTAAAGTAGCACCTTCTTCAATTCCACTATTTATTAAACTTTGAATTTTATCAAATTGAGTTTTTGAAATTACAGGCCCAATATGGTCACCAGCTTTTGAAGCAAGATCAACTTTAATTTTATTTGCTTCATCTGCAGCTTCTTCAACAGCTCTTTTATAAATTGATTTTTCAACAAGCATTCTAGTTGGGGCATCACAGGATTGACCTGAATTACTCATTACGTTTCTAATACCATCTCTGACTGCATCAGGATATGCATCAGCAAAAACAATATTTCCACCTTTACCACCAAGTTCAAGACAAACTCTTTTTATAGTTTCAGCAGCATTCTTTGTAATTAATTTTCCAGCTCTAGTAGATCCTGTAAATGAGACCATATCAACATCAGGATGTCCTGACAGGTCAGTTCCAACACCAGGCCCATCACCATTTACCAAATTAAATACTCCAGCTGGAAATCCAGCCTCATCTATCATCTCTGCAAATAGCATTCCTGACAATGGTGCAATTTCAGATGGTTTAAGTACCATTGTACATCCAGTAGCAAAAGCTGGAATTACTTTTAAAGCAATTTGATTTATAGGCCAATTCCAAGGTGTAATTAATCCGCAAACTCCAATTGGCTCATATACAATATGATTAGTAGATCCTTTATCAAAACCTGGTTCGAATTCGAATTCTTTTAATCTTTTTATAAAGTCTTCGATATGACCTGCGCCAGAAGATGTTTGATTAGCTGAACACCAATCTTTAGGACAACCAAGTTCTGTAGTAATAGCTTCAGTCATATCATCCCATCTAGAATTATAAATTTTTAATAATTTTTCTAATAAATTTAACCTTTCTTCTTTTGAAGTTTCTTTCCAAGTCTCAAATGCAGATTTTGCTGCTTTGACTGCAGCATTTGTATCATCAGAACTTCCAAGACTTATAATTGCACAAACTTCTTCTGTTGATGGATTAATAACTTCACATTCATTCTTATTTACTGGCTCAACCCATTTGCCATTGATATAAAATTTTTTTTTATCGAGCATTTATTTCAAAATTAATTTTTCTTATTATACGTTTATTTACTATAACCATTCAAGAAATTAGATACAGTTTTTAAATTTTAATGATTAATCAATATGTGGTGGTATATTGTATTTATGAAATCACAAAAAATAGAACCAAAGTTTGAAAATAACCAAAATCCACGTATTGGACTTATCGCTTTAGCAACCGATCTAGTGATTGAAAAAGATTTTATAAGTGTAATTAAAGATAAAAAAATAGATTTTTTTGTAAATAGAATAGAATGTTATAATCCCTTAACCAAAGAAAATTTGATCAAAATGTCAGAGAATATTACTCAAGTAACAAGAGATATCTTGCCAGAGCAAAAATTAGACTGTGTTGTATATGCTTGTACATCAGGAACTATTGCAGCAGGGTACGATAATATTAAAAATAAAATACAAGCAGCAAAACCTGAGGCAAAACTTTCAACACCAAGTACAGCAGCTTTGAAAGCATTGAAAAAATTAAATATTAAAAAACTTTCTATATTCACACCTTATAGTAAAAAAGTTAACGATGTTGTTGTTGATTATTTTAAATCATCTGGTTTTGAAATCACCTCAAATTCATACTTTGATATTCATTCTGACATGGAGATTGGTAAAGTAGATCAAAATTATCTGTTTGATGTGCTAATAAATTTAGATGTAAGTGAGGCAGATGCTTTATTTGTATCTTGCACCGCTTTACCAGTTCTTCCTCTAATACAAAAATTAGAAGATAAACTTGGAATACCAGTTCTTTCAAGCAATCAGGCTTTAATCTGGGAATCTTTAGAAAACATAGGTGAAAATAAATCTGTAAAAGGATTTGGAAGACTGTTTGATTAATTTATGTCCTTTTCAAAAGAAGAATACAAACAAAGACTATTAAAAGTTCAATCTCTGATGAGAGAGAAAAAAATTGATTTAATCATTTCTCACGACACAAATAATATGAATTATCTTACAGGCTACGATGCTTGGTCTTTTTATTATGCACAATGTGTATTAGTGCACGTTGATTCAAAAGAGCCAATTTGCTTTGTTAGAGATCAGGATGCAGGTGGGGCGTACATAAAGACCTATTTAAATAAAAACAATATTATTGTTTATGATGAGAGTTATATTCATACTTGGCCAAAACATCCCTATGATTACTTGACCAAAGTAATTAAAGAAAAAAAATGGGATAAACTGTCTATTGGAGTTGAAATGGATGCTCATTATTTTACAGCTTTTTGTTATGAAAAGATTAAACAGGGGTTACCAAATGCAAACATTATCGATTCTGATCGACTAGTTAATTGGGCTAGATTAATTAAATCTAATGCAGAAATAAATTATATGAAGTCTGCTGCTTTAATTACTCAAAAAGGAATGCAAACTGCAATGGAAGTAATTAAACCTGGTACAAGACAATGCGATGCTGTTGGAGAAATTCAAAAGTCTTTATTTTATGGTACAGAAGAATTTGGAGGTGAATATTCTAGTATCGCAACGCTTCTTCCAACTGGAAGAGGTACATCTGCTTCACATTTAACAGCAACCCAAGATAAATTTATTGAAGGTGAAGCAACTATAATTGAACTTTCAGGTGTTTATAAAAGATATCACGCACCTATGGCTCGAACAATTTTATTAGGTAAACCTGATCAATTAAAAATAGATACAATGAATAAAACTATAGAAGCTTTACAAGCTGGAATTAATGCTACAAAACCCGGAAACACAGCAAATGATGTTGCCCAAGCCTTTTGGAAAATATTAGATAAATATGGTATCGAGAAGAAATCAAGAACGGGTTACTCAATAGGTATTGGATATCCACCAGATTGGGGAGAGCATACTTTAAATATTTATAAAGGCGATATGACAGTACTTGAACCAAATGTTTGTTTTCATATGATTGCAGTAATGCAGTTTGGTGATTGGGGAGTAGAAGCATCTGAAGCAATCCGAGTTACCGACAAAGGTTGTGAATTATTCTGTAAATTTCCAAAAGAGCTACATATTAAGAACTATTAGCTATTGATAATTAACTTCTTAAATGTTTTAAACACTAGATGTCTAAAAATACAGAATTCGTTAAGTTCGATAAAGTTGACAAAAGTTACGATGGTAAAATCTTAGTAGTAAAAGATTTAAATCTTAACATCTCAGAGGGCGAGTTCATTACTATGCTTGGTCCATCTGGTTCAGGAAAAACAACTTGTCTGATGATGTTGGCTGGATTTGAAACACCAACCAATGGTGAAATCTATTTAGATTCTAATCCTATTTCAAATATTCCACCGCACAAAAGAGGAATTGGAATGGTTTTTCAAAATTATGCATTGTTTCCTCATATGACAGTTTATGAAAATTTAGCATTTCCTTTAAGAGTTAGAAAAGTTCAAAAAGATGAGATTGATAAAAAAGTAGATAAAGCTTTATCAATGGTTTCTTTATCAGGATTTGAAAGTAGAATGCCAGCGCAATTATCTGGTGGTCAGCAACAAAGGGTAGCTGTTGCAAGAGCTCTAGTATTTGATCCAGCAGTAGTTCTAATGGATGAACCTCTTGGAGCTTTAGATAAAAACTTAAGAGAAAGTATGCAATACGAAATTAAACATATTCATGAAAATATTGGTGTTACTGTAGTTTACGTTACACACGATCAAGGAGAAGCATTAACAATGTCAAATAGGATCGCAGTTTTTAATGATGGTAAAGTTCAACAATTATCAAGTCCTGATAAATTGTACGAAGAACCAGTTAATTCTTTCGTTGCAGAGTTTATAGGTGAAAATAATACATTTGGAGGAGAAGTAACTGACATTTCAAAAGATGTTTGTAAAGTTAAACTACAAAATGGAGAAATTTTAGCTAATCCAGTTTCAGTAACTTCCAAAGGTGATAAAACAACAGTTTCAATAAGACCTGAGAGGGCATTGATAAATCCAAAAGATAAAATGGATAATAATCAAACGGGAAAAATCGAAGAAGTTATTTACCATGGTGATCACACTAGAGTAAGATTAGATCTTTTAGGTAATAAAGAATTTATTTTAAAAGTTCCAAATAGCTCAAACGAGTTAGATTTAAAATTAGGTAATGAGATTAAAGTAGGATGGAACAGTCAAGACGCAAGAGCTCTAGATCCTAAATAATTTCTTAAATATCCCAGTATTCCTATAACAAAATGGCCTGTTGACTCTGAATATCGTTTTTGTTGTACTTCGCTTATATAAATTAATTTATATTAAACGTTTAAACGGAGGATAAATGAAAAAATTAAGTAAATTATTACTTGCTCTTTCTTTTGCTCTTTCAATAACTTCATCTGCATTTGCGGTTACAGTAGCATCTTGGGGTGGAGCTTATACAGAGTCTCAAAAGCTAGGGTATGGTGATCCAACTGCAAAAGCTCTTGGTGTTGATATCAACTGGGTAGACTATTCAGGTGGATTATCTGAGATTAAAGCTCAAAAAGAAGCAGGTGCAATTACTTGGGATATTATCGATGTATTCGCTTTTGATACTATCAACGGATGTGACGAAGGAATTTTCGTTGAATTCGATTTTGACAAAGACTTCCCTGCAGCTCCAGATGGAACTCCTGCAAGTGAAGATTTCTTTGCTCCAATGCCAAGTAAATGTGCGGTAGGAAACATTTTATATTCTTGGAACTATGCTTATAACGTAAACAACGTTGATGGTACGCCAAAAACTATAAAAGATTTCTTTAACACTAAAAAATTTCCAGGAAAAAGAGCTATTTATAAATCAGCTCTAACAAACCTAGAAATCGCTTTAGCTGGTGACGGAGTTTACATGGGTAAAGGTGGATCAGAGATCTACAAATTACTAGAAACTGAAGCTGGTGTTAATAGAGCTATGAACAAAATTAAAGAGCTTTGTACAGATCCAAATGGTGGATGTGTATTCTGGTCTGCAGGTGCTCAACCACCAGAATTATTAGTATCTGGTGAAGTTGTTATGGCAACTGGTTGGAATGGAAGATTCTTTAATGCTGAAATCGGTGAAGGTGCTCCAATTAAACAAGTATGGGATGGACAAGGTCTTGACTATGAATATTTCGCACTTGTTAAAGGTGGACCAGATGAAGCAAATGCTAAAAAAGCTTTAGCAATGATGACTAACACTGAAATGTTAGCTGGAAGTGCTAAATATATTGCATATGCTCCATACAGATTATCATCTTTAGAAATTATCAAAGCAAATGAGCCTTGGTATAAAGATGGTAAAACTGAAATGATGCCACAAATGCCAACTGCTCCTTCAAACACTAAAAAATACTTTTTAGTTGATCCATTTTTCTGGGCTGATAACGGTACAGAACTTGGTGAGAAGTGGGAAGCTATGAAAGCTGGTCTATAAAAATAGTATAAAAGACTAGAATAATATAATATATATAGGGCGACTTTTTTAAGTCGCCCTTTTTATTTATGAGCAGCGAAACAAAACAAATACTTACAACTGACGGAATTCCTTTAGAGATAAGTTTAAAAAAAGCTGAAAGAAAAAACAAAATTAAAGCATTTTTACTTGTTGCACCATTATTACTTTTTTTGATTATCACTTACATTTTTCCAATCGGGGAAATGTTTACAAGAAGCATTGATGATAAAATGATTACAAACATGCTTCCAAAAACATTTAAGTCTATGGAAACATGGGACGGTAAAGAGCTTCCATCCGAAGAAGTATTTGCTTCATTTTTATCTGATTTTAAAATTCTTGTAGAAAAAAAAGAACATGGAAAACTAGCTCAAAGACTTAATAAAGAAAAAAATGGGTTCAACACCATCACAAAAAAATTATTCAGACAGGTAAAAAGAAATAAAATTGACGAGACACAAAGTATTAAAGAACAAATAATGAAAGTTCATAAGAGATGGAGAAATGTAGAATACTGGCAAGCAATTAAAAGGACTGCACCTCCTTACACTTCAGCTAAATATTTAAAAGCTATGGATATGTATTTGAATGAAGATAACAAAATTACTCAAGTTAGTGAAGATAGAAGAATACATAGAATTTTATGGTTGAGAACTGTAGAGGTTGCTTTCTTTGTTACTGTATTCTGTTTCTTAATGGGTTACCCAATAGCCCATTTACTAGCAACACTTCCAATGAAGTATAGTAATTTATTAATGATTTGTGTTCTTCTTCCGTTTTGGACGTCGTTATTAGTTAGAACAGCTAGCTGGATGATTTTGCTTCAACAGCAAGGAGTAGTTAATGATTTCTTTGTATTGATTGGCCTTGTGTCAGACGATAATAGGCCAGAAATGATGTACAACAAAGTCGGAACTTATGTTGCTATGACACAAATTCTATTACCATTTATGGTTTTACCACTTTACAGTGTGATGAAAACTATCTCGCCAAGTTTAATGAGAGCAGGTAAATCTCTTGGTGGAACACCTTTTGTGGCTTTTTGGAAAGTATATTTTCCATTAACCATACCAGGTATCGGGGCAGGGTGTCTTTTAGTTTTTATTTTAGCAATTGGATACTACATCACACCCGCTTTAGTTGGGGGAGCATCAGGAACCTTAATTAGTAACCAAATTGCATATCATATGAAAACTACTTTAGATTGGAGTTTTGCTTCAGCGATGGGTCTTATGTTGCTTGGAGGAGTTTTGGTTATCTATTGGCTTTATAATAAATTAGTTGGAGTTGATAATATTAAGTTAGGTTAGTATGGCATTACCAAAGTATACAGAAACTAGATATAGAATTTGGCACTACTTTTACATTGCCATATGTACTTTTGTTTTTATTTTTTTAATAGCACCTTTGTTTGTAATATTTCCATTATCATTTAATGCAGAAGAGTTTCTTGTTTTTTCAGAAGGAATGAAGAATTTAGACCCAGATGCTTTTTCATTAAGATGGTACAAAGATATGGTTTACGGTACAAAGAACCCATGGGGTCTTGCTGCAAAGAATAGTTTTATTATTGCTATATTTGCAACTTTAGGGTCAGTAATTTTAGGAACGGTTGCTGCATTAGGATTGAGCAGCAGACACATGCCTTTTAAAGGAATAATAATGGCAACTTTGATTTCGCCAATGATAGTTCCACTTATTATATCAGGTGTTGCAATATTCTTTTTTATGGCAAAAGCAGGTTTAGCGGCAACTCATACAGGAATAGTTTTAGCTCATATAATTTTGGGAACACCTTTTGTTGTAATTACTGTTACTGCAACATTATCAGGTTTCGATCATAGTGTAACAAGAGCGGCAGCTAGTTTAGGTAGTAACCCAGTAAATACATTTATGAAAGTAACACTTCCATTGATTTTACCTGGAGTAATATCAGGAGGTTTGTTTGCTTTTGTAACTTCTTTTGATGAAGTTGTAGTCGTTTTATTTTTAGCTGGTCTTGAAAATACAACTATTCCAATTCAAATGTGGACAGGTTTAAGAGAACAATTAAGTCCTACAATTCTAGCAGTTGCTACATGTTTAATTGTTTTATCGACCTTAATATTGATAAGTGCTGAATTATTAAGAAGAAGATCAGAACGTTTAAGAGGAATTAATAGATAATTAATTTACCGACTCGATTACAGTCGCAATACCCATACCTAAACCGATGCATTGAGTAGATAAAGCGTATTTCTTATTTTCACGTCTAAGCAAATCAGCAGCTTTGCCAGTAATTCTAGCTCCTGTTGCTCCTAGAGGGTGTCCTAGAGCTAACGCTCCACCATCCAAATTAGCTTTCTTTTGATCGATACCAAGATCTTTTAAACATGCTATTGATTGAGAAGCAAAAGCTTCATTAATCTCTACAATATCGATATCATTAATTGATAAATTTGCTCTCTCTAATGCTTTTTTAGTTGCTCCTATAGGTCCAAGTCCCATTACATCTGGTTCACATCCTTTAACTCCAGTTGAAACAATTCTAGCTAAAATCTCTAAACCATTTTCTTTTGCATAGCTTTCTTCACATATCAATGTTGCTGCTGCTCCATCGGTAAGAGGTGAGGATGTTGCTGCAGTAACAGTTCCTTCTTGATCAAATGCAAGTTTTAAACCATCTAAAGTTTCTTGATTACTTTTTGGACGTATGTTTCCATCTTTTGTGCAACCAGCGATTTCAACGATTTCATTTTTAAATTTACCATTAACTTCAGCTTCATTGGCTTTTTGATGACTTTGAATTGCAAACTCTTGTTGCTCAGTTCTTGATATTTTATATCTCTTGGCAACATTTTCAGCAGTAATTCCCATTGAAAAATAAACATTTGGATTTTCTTTATCTGTGTAAGGATAAGGTATTGGTTCAAAGCCAGTTGTAACTCTAGTCATACTTTCAACACCTCCACATACGAAAACTTTTCCTGCACCCATTGCTATTTTACCTGCTGCAACATGAATAGCTTCCATAGATGAACCACACCATCTATCGACAGTCATTCCTGACGTATGTATTTCCATTCCAGATAAAAATGTTGTGAGTTTCCCAATATTAAAACTCTGCTCTCCAACCTGGAAAGCGCACCCAACAACAATATCTTCTATATCAGCAGGATTTACTTTAGTTTTAGATACAAGATTTTTAACAACTTCTGCAAACATATTTACAGGCTTAACATCAATTAATTCACCTTTTCTTGCCATTGTAAAAGGTGATCTTGAATATCCTGCTATAACTGCTCTTTTCATATAAGACTTATACCTACTAATTATTATTTTGAAAATGGTAAAGAGGACACAATTCCTTTTCTTAATTTATTATCAGGAGTGTGAACTAAAACTTCTGATCCTGTTTTGCAAAATTCATTTAAAATCATAGATAAACCAATATTTTTTTTGAATTTTGGAGAATAAATCCCTGAAGTAATTTTACCAATTAATTTCTTATCTTTTGAATAAAGTGGAAAAGGAATTGAACATGGAGGACAATCTAGACCATCAAACAATACCCCTTTTAATTTTTGTTTTACACCTTGTTTCTTAATTTTATCTAAAGCATTTTTTCCAATGAAATCATGATCGCTTTTGTCACTACAATATTTTTCTAAGTTACATTCAATTGGATTATTTTCTTTTGTAAAATCATTTCCATATGACATTAATCCTGCTTCTATTCTGTCAATTAAATTTGGGCATCCTGGAGCAATGTTAAATTCTTTCCCCGCTTTCCATATTATATCCCAAATTTTTTCTCCCATTTCATTTTTGTCGAAGTAATTTTCAAAGCATTTAAAATAAATCTCAAATCCATCTTGTTTGCTATATCCTGATCTTGCAATAACTTGTTTAGTTCCTAAAAAATCAAATATTCTAAAATTAAAAAATTTTAATTTTCTAATATCTTCTCCGAATATTGATGCCATCAAATCTTCAGACTTTGGACCTTGTACTGCAAGAGGATATACATCTGGTTCTGTTATGCTCACATTTAGATTTAAACCAACTGCAATACCTTTTGCCCAAAGCAATACATCAGAGTCTGCTATAGAAATCCAAAACATATCATCATCTAACTTTAACAACACTGGATCATTTATCATTCCAGCATTTTCATCTATCATAGGAATATAAAAACATTTTCCAGTCTCCATATTTTTTAAAGATCTTGGCGTCATTTTTTGTACTAATAAACTAGCGTCTGGACCTGATATCTGAACTTGTCTTTGACAAGAAACATCCCATAGCTGAACATGCTCATTTAAATGCCAATAATCATCCTCAACAGATTTCTGAAATCTTTTTGGTAAGAGCATATGATTTACAACAGTAAAATCAGTTACACCACATTCTTCAACTCTCTTGGTGTAAGGAGTTCTTCTTATTCTCCTAGACATATTTAGTTTTGTGCTAATTTTGCTTTGTATCAACGAAGCCATATATTATTTTGACCACCAAACTGTATAGCTGTTAGGAGAAATTATTATTGGTAAGTGGTAATTTTTTTTATTATCAGTCATTTTAAATTTTACGACTATTTCACCCACAATTTTTTTCTTTTTAAAGTATCTTTTAATATCACAAATCATTTCATAATCGTATTTACAATCTTTTTTGCTAAGATTGAAATGCTGAGTAATCCTACCATTTCCATCAGTCTTTGTATTCAAAAAAAGCTTTTTTAATTTTGAGGATTGTATTTGATAAATCTTTACTTTGACGTTACTTGCATGAGTTCCATCAGAACCATTCAATAAATGTGAGCTAAATTTTGCCATTTTACTCTATTGAAGATTTCTCTCTCTTGCTGGCCACAGCAGCAACAATTGGACTTAATACTGGTTTAGCTTTTACATTTACACAAGCAGTTTTACCGCTCGCAATAGCTCTTTTTAATGCTGGACCCAATTCCTCTCTTTTCGTTACTAATTCTCCATGACCCCCAAAACCTTCAAATATACTGTGGAAAGGTATATCTCTAAAATCTGTTGCAACTCTTTTTCCGCTTTCAAATAGTCTTTCTTGTTGTTGACCAATTGATGCTAAGCCACCATTATTGTCAATAACAACTACGATTGGTTTCTTTTCAAAAAATGCAGTTTCTATAGACATGCCTCCAGATAAAAAGGCACCATCTCCACTAATTAAAATTACATTCGATTTAGGGTTATTATTTTTTGCAGACAATGCAAATGATACACCAACACCCAGCATACTAAATGTGCCAGGATGTAAAATTCCACCCAATTTTTTTCCTTGAGCTCCGGCTAAATTTATTGCGATCTCCGACCAGAAATGAGTATTTCCTCCATCAATTATAAGCCAATCTTTCTCATCCATTACGTCTTGAACGTCTAACGCTAATTGCAGTGGATGAATTTTTCCACCATTTTTTTTTGCTTTATCTGCTTCAATTTTTAATTCATTTAAAGATTTATCTACCCAATCTTTTTTTTTATTTTTATTATCTTGAAACCAACTATTTCCTAAATTCCATTTATTATTTTTCTTTAAATTACATAGAGTATCCAAAAATACTCCTGGATCACATAAAAGGTTATGATCAGCTGCTCTATTAAACTCAATTTCTTCATGGGAACCGTTAATACAAACTAAAGTTGTTGTTTTTGGAATGAAAGGAGGGTTACCAAAATTCATTTGGTTATCTAATCTTGCACCAATCATCAAAACTAAGTCTGAATTATGTAATGCAAATTCCGATGGTGGATATTGATGAATATCTGCTAAACCCATATATGCATTTGCCTCTTCTCCTAAAAGTTTTTGATGGTAAGGCACATTAAAAACTGGAATATTTAAACTTTCACCAGCAGTCTCTAAATTTTTTTCTGAGTTTGACCACCAAACACCATGCCCTCCAATTATGACAGGTTTTTTTGCATTACATGCTAACCCAAGTATTCTTGATAGAGCATTTGGATCTGGCCATGCTTTTGCAACTGGCTTTGCTTTATGTGAAAATGGCCTTTCTTCAAGTCCAGCATTTTCTTCAAATGAAGAAAACATTATGTCTACTGGTAAACTTAGATGAACAGCTCCAGGGTATCCATTTGTTGCAATTCTGTATGCTTTATCAACAAATTCTCTAATTCTTGTTCCATCTGTAATGCTTGCACTATATTTTGTAAGAGGAGCAGCAATTGAAACATCATCAATTTCTTTAAAGCCACCTGACCCTTGTCTTTTTAAACTACTTGATCCAGTTATATAAATTATTGGTGTTCTTTCTCCCCATGCTTCCATCATTGATGGTACTGCATTTGCAAAACCTTCAGGTCCAACTAAACATACAGATGGTTTTCTTGTAATTCTCGTATGTCCATCTGCTAAGTGTCCAGCTATTTGTTCATGGGGACAATTAACTACATCAATTTGACACTCCATGAAACCTTCAATTGCAGGATTACAAAATCCACCTGATAGAGTAAAAACTTTATTAATACCTTTATCTTTTAATGCTCTTGCGATTAATGCTCCACCTCTTATTTTTTTTTCCATATTAGTAAGTTGTATTCATAAAAAGTTTCTGTTCAATTATATCAGAAGAAACTTCATTAATATCATTTAATCCAACCAAACCTAGTGTTGTGCTAGTTTCTTCTTTAATTATATCCACAATTCTTCTTAGCCCGCTAGCTCCATCAGCTCCCATAGCATACATTACAGGTCTCCCAATCATTGAAAAATCTGCTCCTAAAGCTAATGATCTTACAATATCGCTTCCACTTCTTATTCCACTATCAAATATAATTGGAAAATTATTTCCTACTGCCTCTCTAATAAAAGGTAGAATATTTATTGCTGCTGAGGCACTATCTAATTGTCTACCTCCATGATTTGAAACTTGAATAGCATCAGCGCCCATTTCTTTAATTTTAACTGCATCATCTGATGACATCACACCTTTTACAATTAATTTCCCTTTCCATTTATTTCTTACTCTTTTTAAAGTTTCCCAATCTGTTTTTCCTCTACTTTCTTTTCTTTTAAAAATACCCTTTCCACTTTTTGAAGTTTCGTAATTCATTGGCTTTGGTATTCCATTAAGTAATGTAGATATTGACCAAACAGGATGAGTTGCAAAATCAAAAAATTGTTTAGGTCCAATTTTAAATGGATATGAAAATCCATTTTTATCATCTCTAGTTCTCCTAGATAAAACTGGAACATCAACAGTAAGTATAGCAACTTCATAACCAGTTTTTTCTGCTCTATCGAGCAATTCCATGACAAAGGCTTCATCCTGAAAAATATAAAGCTGAAGCCACGAATGACCCTCTGAAAGTTCATACATTTTTTCTAAGGTAGTTGTGGAAGCCATCGATACACAAGTTGGTATATTATTTCTTGCACTCTCTTTTGCCAGCATTGAGTCTGCGCCCGGCCATGAAAGATTTGTCATACCCATTGGGGCAAAACCAAATGGATAGTCATAGTTAAATCCAAGAATATTTTTTTTTAATTTTCTTTCCTCTACATTTCTTAGAACTCTTGGTTCAAGACGTATTTGGTCTAAAGCAAAACTATTAATTTCTGATAATTTTTCATCTCCTGATGCACCGTCAATAAAATCGTAAACTATCTTCGGTAATCTTTTCTTTGATAGTTTTTTTGCATCTTCAATGCTAAAAATTTTTTTACTGGCTTTAATGTTGTCCATTTAAATTTTTTATATATGTTTTTAAACTTACCTTATCATGTCTAGTCACATAATAAGCATCATGATTAATTCTTGAAGAATAAACCTCTGAAGGAACTCCGTCAATAAAAAGCACAGCTACACCATCATCAATAGCTATTCCGTCTGGCAAATTTCCATTTTTAATTTCTGAAATAAATTGTCGAAGTCGATTATCATCTGAAGAATGCGGTGTGCAACTTCCATCTAAAAAATTTACTCCTTTTAATGGACTTAGCTCTTTATTGACTGAGTCTGACAATATCCAATCAAACCAACAGACGGCTCCTGCACTTATTCCACTCAGAATTATTCCTTTTTCATATGCATATTTAAATACTTTGATAAGATTATGTCTTTTCCAAATATTAATCATGTCAGAGGTATTACCGCCTCCTACATAAATTATATCTTTGTTCAACAGCCATTCATTAAAACCTTCAACACTAGAACAGAGATTAAAATGAGATAATTTAAATTTTTGTGATTTAAATCTATTATAAAAAAGATCGATCTTTTCTTGATTATCATTGCTAGCCGTAGGTAAAAAACCGATATTGATTTTTGATTTATTAACTTGATTTATAACAAATTCATCCAAGTCTTCATCAGATGAGTGTGTAAATCCTCCACCACCAATTGCTATTATTATTTTTTTATTCCTGACCACGGAGAAGGACCTGTTGGAATGTCGATTTTTAAACCTCTTACAATTTCATTTTTAAAGTCATACATTGGTAAGGTGCATATCTCACCTTTATGAATTTTATTATCATTACAATTAACATCCACTATTAATCCTGGTTTATGTTTTGTAGAATTCATTAAAACTATTCCAACACCACATTTTTGAAAAGGTGACCAAGTGCTAGATGTAATTTTTCCAATTATTTCATTATTAAATTTTATGTAAGTTCCTTTTAAACCTGTTCCATTCTCTACTCGTATTCCCCAACATCTTTTTTCTTTATCAGCAGTCATCAATGCTGATTTTCCAATAAAATAATTTTTTTTTAAATCGACATATTTACCTAAACCAACATCATATGGATTTGTTTCATGATTAAAGTCTTGCCCAGCTGATAATAATCCAGACTCTATTCTTTTACATCTGAAACCAGGAGTACCTGTGAGTATCATTCCCATTTTTTTTCCTTCTTCAAGAATATAATCCCCAACTTTTTCAGTATTATTATTTTTTCTAAAATAAATTTCCCAACCAAGTTCATTACTAAATCCTGATCTACTTATGATTACTTTTTCATTAAGTATAGTAATTTCTTTCCAATCAAAATATTTCCAATTATCAGGAAAAGTTTCTTTACTTAAAACTTTTAAAAGATCCATGGATTTTGGTCCCTGAATTTGACTTACCCAAACGTCTGGGTCAGAAATTTTTACATTAAGATTATCAGTGTGAGCTTTATACCATGAAAAAAGATCACCATCAGCTTGAACAAACCAAAATTTATTTTCCTCAAGTTTTAGCAAAACTCCATCTGTCAGCATGCCTCCATCATTGTAACAAGCAAATTGGTATGAGCATCTTCCTACTTTTACTTTTGAGATATCTCTTGTGAATATTTTTTGTAAAAGTTTTTCTGAATCTGGACCAGAAATTTCATATGGATGTTCACCAGTATGACGAAAAATTACCTCTTGTCTTACTTTCCAATACATTTCATCAGCAGTAGCGTGTGAAAGTACTTCTGGATTTAATCTTCCAGCATAAAAAGAATACTCGGGATCGTAAGGAAGTTCTTGATATGCCAAAGGATGTATTCCTACAGTTCTAGCAAGTTCAACAATTTTATTATCATTGGATTTTAAAGGTTTTACTGAAAATCTGACTTTGTTTAATTCGTTTTGCATTTATAATTTAGAAAAAGTGTATATTAATTAAAATATCTATTCAATTAGTAGATGAATCACTACATTTTGCATGTTGTTATCTAGTTCTGGAATTGTTATCTTTTTAATTATTTAAACAACTAAAGAAAAAGAGGGAACTTATGAAATACATACTTAAAGTTTTTTCAGCGACTTTTATGTCTCTGATATTATCTTTTTCTATTGCCAATGCATCAAGTGGAGTATTTAAAGTATCACATGATCTTGGATTTGGAAAAGATACTAACTTAGATGCCATAACAAAAGGGCGTTTGTTTCAAGTTGTCATCAAAACACAAAATAGATTAGTAAGACCTGATATGAATGGTGTTCCATCACCTTCATTATCAACAGATTGGAGTGCTAATTCTGATGCAACTGAATGGACATTTAATTTAAGAAAAGGAATATATTTCCATGATGGATCAGCATTTGATGCTCCAGATGTAAAATATTCTCTAATGAGAGCTAAAGATCCTGATATCGGATCTCCGGTAAGAAAAAGTTTAAATGTAGTTGAAGATATTGAGGTAGTTGATCAGCATACTGTTAAGATGAAGTTATCAACTTCATTTGCTGACTTTCCGTTATTATTAACAGACTACAGATTAAGAATGATACCTGAAGGATCAGGAGATACTATTGGACAAACTGGAGTTGGTACTGGACCATTCATGGTTGATAAATTTGATCCAGAAGGAACTACAATTCTAAAAGCTAACCCAGATTATTGGGAAGGTGCACCAGGAGTTGCGGAAGTTCATGTCATTGCGATACCAGATGCTCAAGCAAGAATTCAAGCTCTTTTAACGGGTCAAATTGATATGAATAGATATGTTCCTTTCAATCAAAAAAAGATTTTTGACAGTAATTCTAAATTTACAACAACTGTAATTCCAACTGGAAACTGGAGAGGTGTGGTTATGAGAACTGATACTGCTCCATTTGATAATCCTAAAGTGAGAAAAGCCTTTAGGTTAGCAGTTGATAGACAAGAACTTGTAGATCTAGTTATGGGCGGAGCAGCAACTGTATCTTGTGATACACCTGTAATGCCTTCTGATCAATATCGTTTACAAATGGATTGTCCTCAAAATATTAGTAAAGCAAAAAATTTACTAAGAGAAGCGGGATTTCCAAATGGAATTGAATTGACTGTTTATCCAGCAACTTTAGAACCAACTTGGCCTACGATTGCAGAAGTCGTTCAGCAGCAAGTTGCAAAAGCTGGAATTAAAGTTAACATAGAAATGGTACCATCTAAAGGTTATTGGAATGAAGTATGGATGAAAAAACCAGTTTCAATGACACGTTGGAACCAAAGACCAGCCGACACAATCTTGCATGAAGCTTATCATAGTGGAGCTAAATGGAATGAGTCTTACTTCAAAAATGCTGACTTTGATAAAAATCTAGCTGATGCTAGAAGTGAGTTGGATTTCAATAAAAGAAAGAAAGCATATCAAAATGCTCAAATGACTTTATGGGAACAAAGTGGAACAATGATCCCATACCACGTATCTAGACTTGTAGTTACTTCATCAAAAGTTAAAAACCTTGATGCTGTAGATCATTTTTCTATACAGTGGCATAAAGTTAAAGTTGACTAAAAGTATTTAGATAAAGGCCGCATATAAGCGGCCTTTATTTTATTTCTATTTAAATTATTTTTGTTACAAAGTTCTAGTTAATCTTATGCTTTTATTAATTTTAAAAAGAATTGGACTAGGGCTTATCACTTTATTTATAGTTTCATTGATTACATTTGTAGGTGTTGAAGTTTTACCTGGGGATGCATGCACAACATATTTAGAAAGAGAAGCTTATGGAGCAGCTCTTGATGCTTGCATAAAAAGACTTGGTCTAGATATTCCTGCTTATGAAAGATATTTGGACTGGGCATCAAATGTTGTACGAGGTGATTTTGGTTACTCTTTAAGTGGAGAAATGCCAATTAATGAAGTACTAGGTCCAAGAGTTAAAAACTCATTAGTTTTAGCCTCTGTTTCAATACTTATAGGAATTCCTTTAGCAATAGTATTAGGAATAATAACTGCTCTTTGGAGAGATAAGCTTCCAGATATTATGATCTCAACTATCACAATTTTTTCAATGACTATTCCTGAATTTATTAGTGCTACTTTACTTATTTTAATTGTTGCAATTTGGCTTGGTTGGCTACCAGGCATCGTGATTATACCATCGGATGCAACTTTTTATGAATTACTCTCGAATATAATTTTACCTGTTGTTGCAATTTCAATGATTATGACCGCACACATGGCAAGAATGGTACGTTCAAGTGTAATTCAAGTAATGGCTAGTGATTATGTGCAAATGGCAATTTTAAAAGGTGTTCCATATTGGAAAATGGTATTTAGACATGTATTACCAAATGCATTATTACCAGCAATAAATGTAGTGGCGTTAACAATTGCTTGGTTGTTAGGTGGCGTTGTTGTTACAGAAGTTGTTTTTAATTATCCAGGTTTAGGCAGACTGGTAATTGAGTCTATATCAAATAGAGATTTACCTGTTGTTCAAGCATTAGCAATAATATTGGCATCAATCTATGTGGGAATAAATTTAATAGCAGATTTAATGACACTCATGCTTAATCCAAGATTAAAAAGTTTACAGATAAGAAAATAAAATGGAGAGTAATTTAATTACAGAAGATAAACAAAAAAATAAGCTAGAAAAGGCTTTTGAGATTTTAAAGACTATGGCCTCCAAGCCTTCTGGGTTGATTGGACTTACAATTGTATTATTTCATGTAATCTTAGCATTAATAAGCCCTTACATTGCACCATACGATTATAAAGCAATTAGCCCAAATACCATGTTACTTGCACCTTCAGCTGAACATTGGTTTGGAACAGATAGCTTGGGTAGAGATGTTTTTACAAGAACAATACTTGGAGGACGGACAGCTCTTACGGTAACTTTTTTTGGATCACTTATAGCTCTTCTGTGGGGAGGTTTACTTGGAATTTTTTGTGGTTTAGTTGGAGGTAAAATTGACGATGTTGTAATGAGAGTTGTTGATGCGTTTCTATCTATACCTTGGATACTTGCAATGTTATTAATTGTTTCTCTTTTAGGTACATCAACAGAGGTTTTAATTCCTGCATTAGGTTTTTTTTACGGTAAAGGAATAGTAAGAGTTGCTAGAGCTGCTACTCATGATGTTATTGCTAAAGACTTTATCGTTTCAGCCAGAGCTAGAGGTCATAGCAACATGTCTATTATTTGGAATGAAATTATTCCAAATGTTAGAGACGCTATATTAGTAGAAGGAGCAATGAGATGGTCTTGGATGTTATTAGGATTTAGCTCATTGTCATTCTTAGGTTTTGGTGTAAGTCCTCCAACACCCGATTGGGGCTTAATGATATCCAATGCAAGAGGATTGATGTCGTTTGCATATTGGTCTGTAATTGCTCCGATAGTAGGATTAAGTTCGTTAATAATTGGAATAAATTTAACTGCTGATGCATTTGCAAAAGCTTTAGGAATTGACCGTTCAACAAAGGCACCTGTTTAAATGAATGAAATAATTGAAAGCGTTAAAAATTTATCAATTGGATTTAACAGTCAGAAGGGCAAACAAATTTCAATACTTAGAAATGTTTCAACCAATATAAAAAAAGGAGAGACTGTCGGGATTGTAGGGGAGTCGGGTTCTGGAAAAAGCACATTAGCACTTGCTATGATGGGCTATATAAAACAAGGCTTATTTCCTCTTACGGGTGAATGCCTCTTTAAATCTGAGGATTTATTGAAGATGAGCAGTAGACAGCTAGAAAAAATTAGAGGTAGAAAAATAGCTATGATACCTCAAAATGCAGGACAAGCACTAACACCAAATTTAAAAATTGGATACCAAATTGATGAGGCATTAAGATTACATACAGATCTAAACAAAACAGAGAGAGATAAAAAAATTTCTGAGTTACTAAATAAAGTTAGACTTCCTTCACCAGAAGCTATGGCTTTTCGTTATCCTCACGAGCTTTCTGGAGGACAGCAACAAAGAGTGGCTGTTGCAATGGCATTGGCCGGCAAACCAGATTTACTTTTATTAGATGAGCCAACTACTGGATTAGATGTTACAACACAAGCTCATGTATTAGAACTATTAAGATTTATAGCAAAAGATACTAGAACATCTATGATCTATGTTAGTCATGACCTTGGAGCCATAGCACAAGTTAGTGATAGAATAGTTGTAATGTATGCGGGAGAAATTGTTTTAGAAGGACCAGCAAGAAAAATATTAAAGGAACCTATTCATCCTTATACTTATGGATTGTTAAAATCGATACCTAAACTTTCACTAGCTGGACTTCCAGCTTCTATGCCTGGAAGCCAACCTCAGCCTGGAAGCATAAATGAAGGTTGTAGTTTTTATGATAGATGTAATTTAGCAAATGATAATTGTAAAAAAAATTCACCAGGTCTGGAACATATTAAAGAATTAGATACCAATGTCAGATGTTTTAATTATAAAGAATTAATAAACCAAAATAATAATCTACAAACTTCAATAACAAAAAAAACAAATAATAGTGAAGCAAATGAAGTTTTAAAATTAAAGGATGTTTCAATTAGTTATGCAAAACAGAAATTTTTCGATCAATTATTAAATAAAATTTCTGATCAAAACCCAACAGTTAAAGATATAAATATAGATATAAAAAAAGGAGAAACTATTGCACTGGTTGGTGAATCAGGAAGTGGCAAGTCTACCATCTTAAAATCAATTGCTGGCTTACTCAAAACAAAAGATGGTCAAATTAAATTTGAAAATGATCGTATTTTATCTTCTGATTTAAAAATGAGAAATCCAAATGATCTGCGGGCAATACAACTTATATTTCAAAATCCAGACGAGTCATTAAATCCAAACCACACAGTTGAGCAAATACTTTCTCAACCTCTAAAGTTGTATTTTAATTTATCAGGAGAAGAATTAAAAAAAAATATAATCGATCTACTAAAAAAAGTAAGGTTAGGAGAATTTTATATGTCAAGATATCCTAGACAATTATCAGGCGGTGAGAAACAAAGAGTTGCAGTTGCAAGAGCATTTGCTGCTAAGCCAGATATAATTTTGTGTGATGAAGTTACATCAGCTTTAGATGTTTCTGTTCAAGCAGCTGTTTTAAACTTATTGCAACAATTAAAAGAAGATCTAGGAACAACCTACGTTTTTGTTTCTCATGATTTGGCTGTTGTTAGAGCAATTAGTGATAGAGTTGCAGTTTTATATCAAGGAAGGTTATGTGAAATTGGTCCTTCTCAAAATGTTTACAAATTTCCATCACACCCTTATACTGAAGTATTATTAGGTGCTGTTTTGGAACCAGATCCAGATATAAAACCAAAATTAGTAGCCGAGGATATAGTAGAAGAAAAACCCCCTGAGAAAGGCTGTTCTTTTCAAGGAAGATGCCCTAGGAAAATAGGTGATATTTGTAATTCAGAGGTTCCACCATGGCAAATAGGTGAAAATGGTAATGCTATTAGATGTCATATTAATATTGAAGAATTAGCAAGTTTACAGCAGTAGTTATGACATTTATTTTATTTCCTACTCAGTCTCAATTTAATATAAGAAAACTTCTTTATGAAAATAAATAATGTAGTTGTAATCGGTTCTGGAACAATGGGTAGCGGTATAGCTGCACATTTGTGTAACGCAAATATTCCTGTTACTTTGTTGGATTTAACTACAGAAATTAGTCAAAAGGCTAAAGAGAGAATAGGAAAATCTAGACCTCCTTTGTTAATAGATAAATCAAAATTAGATAATATAAATGTAGGAAACATTGAGGAAAACTTTGATGTGGTTTCGAATGCAGATTGGATTGTAGAAGCTGTTGTAGAAAGAATAGATATCAAACATAATATTTACGAAAAAATATTTAAGCATAGAAAAAAAGAGTCTGTTGTTTCATCTAATACCTCATCTATTCCAATAAGTGTTCTATCAGAAAAATTATCTGATCAAGACAAAAAGGATTTCTGCATAACTCACTTCTTTAATCCTGTTAGATACATGGATTTACTGGAAATAGTAAAAAGTAATGAAAGTGATTTAGATAAAGTTAAACTTTTAAAAGATTTTTGTGAAATAGACTTAGGTAAAGGTGCAATTATCTGTAATGACACCCCAGGATTTTTAGGTAATAGAATTGGAGTTTATGCAATGCAAATTGCAATGACAGAGGCATTTAATATGAAACTCAGTGTAGAAGAGGCTGATGCTGTCTTTGGCAGACCAATGGGTATACCTAAAACTGGAGTATTTGGATTGTATGACCTAATTGGTATTGATTTAATGGCAGATGTATTAAAAAGTTTTATTAAAGAATTACCTGAAAGCGATCCATTTCAACCTGTAGCAAGAGAAATGCCGCTTGTAAAAAAATTAATAGAAACTGGATATACTGGTAGAAAAGGAAAAGGTGGATTTTATAGAATGAATAAGGAGGGTGGTAAGAAAATTTTAGAGGCCATCAATCTTGAAACTGGGGAATATTCTCCCTCAAAAAAAATAGATATTAAATCTGAAAAAGTTGATTTAAAAAAATTAATTAATCGTGGAGATAAATATGGAGATTATGCTTGGTCAGTAATTTCTAAAATAATAAAATATTCTTCTTCATTAGTTCCAGGTATTACAGATAAGTTTAACGACATCGATGAAGCAATGAGACTTGGTTTCAATTGGTCTAGAGGGCCTTTTGAAATGTTAAAAGAAATTGGAGTAAATAATTTTTTTCAAAAAATCGATAATTTTGAGGGAAATAAATTTTTAGAAAATTTATCAAAATCCAAAGATGAAAATTTTTATGGTGAGAGACAACAATATACTGAAATTGAAACTTTAGGAAAAATTAAACCAAGAGCCCTTAAACTTGATAAAAATAATTCTGCTGAAATTTACAGATTTCCTGAATTTAACATTGTCGAATTTACAACTAAAGCAAACGCTTTAGATTACGACTCAATGGACTCTTTAAAAAACGCTACAGACAAACCATTGATAATTATTAATGAAAGTATGCAGTTTTCTGCTGGTGTTAATTTAACATATACTATGAATTTTGCAGATAAAGGTGACTTTAAATCAATAGAAAAGTTTGTCGGTTATTTTCAAGAAACATGCAAACACTTAAAATACTCAAAATTTCCAGTCGTTTCAGCACCATCAGGTCTTACACTTGGAGGGGGTTTTGAAGTTTTAGTCCAAAGTAACTTTGTTGCTTCGCATACAAATATTGTTGTTGGATTAGTTGAAACATTGGTTGGTTTAGTTCCAGCCGGAGGAGGATGTAAAGAAATGTTATGGAGATGGTCTCAAACAGAAGAGGCAAAAAATGATCCAGATTTTGCGCCTTTAAAAGTTTTTGATATCATTGGTTATGCAAAAACTGCAACATCCCCAGTCGAAGCTGAACCTCTAAAGTACTTAATCCCTGAAAATAAAAAAATTATGAGCAGAAATAGTCTATTAAATGAAGCAAGAAAAATTTTGGATCAAAATAAGGAATTTACTCCTCCTGATGAATGCACATTTAATTTATCTGGTAAATCTTTAAAAGACAAAATGGTTGGTATGTTAGAAAAACTGTATAACGATAAAATTATATTAGATCATGGAATGATGGTTGGAACAGAGCTAGCAAACGTTTTAAGTGGTGGTGATACAACTATAGATAAAACTCTTACAGAAGATCAGTTGTTTAAATTAGAGTTAGATGCTTTCATGAAATTAATTGAGACAAGTAAAACCCAAGATAGAATTAAACACACATTATCTACTGGAAAACCTCTAGTTAACTAATAACTTTATATTTTTAATATAATCAGGTTTTAATACATAAGTTGATTTATTTCCCACTTTAATTTTTTTTAAAGAGTCCAACCCTGCAATTACTCTTCCAATTGGAGTATATTCACCTTGATATATTGGTATATCTATTAAAGTAATAAAAAATTCACTGTCTTCTGTGTCGAATTGATCTTTCCTAGCAAAAGCCACAGAGCCAGCATTAAATAAAAAATTACCACTAAGCTCAGATTTAATTGTTCCTAAGCCAGACTTTCCAGTTCCTACTTTAGAATAATTTAGATTAGATACATTTCCATATTCAATATCTCCAGCTTGTATTAAAGTATTTTCTATTACTCGATAAAAAGTTGAACCATTATAGGAACCTCTATTTATTAAATTCTTAAATCGATTTACAGCTTTAGGTGCAATTTTGGGATCTAATTCTATTAGAACGTTACCGCATTCAACTTCCATAATTGCAATATTCTGCTTATCTTTAAAATCAATGTTATTTAAATCGATTTTTTTTACAAAAAGACATTTATTATTTAAAATATAAAATGAACCTAAAGTTAAAATAATAAGCTGAATCAGAAAAATAAATAATATTTTTTCAGATAGCGATGGTTTAATTTTTTTTATCATTCAAAAAATAAACTTTTCATCTATTTCTTTAAGACCATTAATTAAGAAATTTTTCTTCTTAGTTAAAATATTATCTTTTTTAATTAATAAATCTATTTCTTTAAAGTTTGTTTTTAATAATGAATAAATTTCAGCCATATCTTCCTCAGCTGTGCTCATTGAATATTCTGTTAAAAAGCCTTTCGTAATTTCTAAATCCAAACCTAGTAAATCAGTGCATGTAGAACATGATGCGTAAGAAAAATCTTTATTATTAAGTTTGCTCCACTTATTTTTTTTAAAAAGCTCAGGAAAACTGTTATCAATCATATGAAATATTTCATGATGGATCATTCTTTCAAAATAATTTCGGTTAAATGTTAAGTCTAAAATTAAAGTCCTGAATTTATTATCTGGTATACCTCCTGTATTAATGCCTGAAATTTCTAAGTTTTTGCAAAGAACTATAAATTTCAAATTTATTTTCCTTAAGAAATTTGAATTATAATCTCTCAGATTATTTTGAATTGTATTAAATTCACGATCCAAATCACTATTATTTATTCCGTTACATTTAATATTATTTGTATCACCAATTACAAAACCTCTTTTAGATACCAAATATTTGATACCATTAACATCATCAACTTTATGAACTTCTAAATTTGGGATTTTAATTAAATTATATATTGCATCTGCATTTACATATGAAAATTTAAAAAATAATATAAATATTAATATAATATATCTCATTTTAATAATTTTGATGATATTAGATATAATATGAATGTGATAGGATTTATTTAATGAAAAAAAGAAAAAGAAAAAAAAATATTAATAGAGATCATGAGTCAGTGCCTAAGATGTTTGCAAAAAAATACATATATTTCTATTATCCCTTTTTCTGGATCATTCTAATAATATTCTTATTACTAAAATGACAAAATCTAAAAAACCTATTCAGCCTGTTAGTGGCACAAAAGTGCCAAGATATGCGGGCCCTTCTACATTTGCAAGATTACCTGAGCTAAGAGATGTAGAAAGTTGTGATGTTGCTATTGTCGGAGTTCCATTTGATTCAGGAACAAGTTATAGACCAGGTGCAAGATTTGGCCCACAAAGTATTAGACAAGCATCTAGACATTTAAGGACAAATTATCATCCTAATTATGATGCAGAACCATTCAAAGTACAACAAGTTGCAGATGCAGGTGACATTACTTGCAATCCATTTAATATTGATGAAGCCATCAAACAAATCGAAGTAGGAGCAACCGATTTATTAAATAAGGTTGGAGGAATAATAAGCCTTGGAGGAGATCACACAATTGCTGTGCCTTTGCTTAGAGCAGCCAATAAAAAGAATAATGGACCCGTATCACTTGTTCATTTTGATGCCCATTTAGATACTTGGGATACGTACTTTGGAGCACCATATACGCATGGCACTCCATTTAGAAGAGCTCGTGAGGAAAATTTATTTTTAGATGACGCCTCTATGCATGTAGGTATAAGAGGTCCACTTTATAGCAGAGATGATATAAAAAATGATGAAAGCTTTGGATTTAAAATTATTCATTGTGATGAATTTCAAACAGAAGGAATTGATAAAATTGTTGAAAAAATAAAAAAAAGAGTAGGTGATAATGCATTATATTTGTCCATTGATATTGACGTATTAGATCCGGCATTTGCACCAGGCACAGGTACACCTGAAATTGCAGGAATGACCACAAGAGAAATGGTAAACGTCCTCAGGGGTTTATCAGGTTTAAATTTGATTTCTGCAGATGTAGTTGAAGTTGCGCCTGCTTATGACCATGCAGAAGTAACCTCTCTAGCTGCAGCAACAATTGTTTATGAATTAACAAATTTATTTGCAAAATCATGAAGAAAGGATAATTTGCGCGCATGATTGAAAAGAGAAATTTTTATATTAATGGTTCATGGGTTCCCCCAAAAAACCCAAAAGATATTAAGGTCATAAATCCAGCAACAGAAAAAAATTGTGCAGTAATTTCTTTAGGCAGTAAGGAGGATATCAATGATGCAGTTTTAGCTGCTAAAGAAGCTTTTAAAACTTGGGGATTTACCTCTAAAGAAGAAAGATTGTCATTATTAGAAGTTTTTTATTCATTATATAAAAAAAGATGGAATGATATTACAGATGCAATTATTCAAGAGATGGGAGCGCCAAAAGACTTTGCGTCAAAACTACAAACAGGAACTGGTGCGAGTCATACAAAATCATTTATTCGCTATCTAAAAGAATTTGAATTCGAAAAACCTTTGGGAGATCATGCAAAAAATCAAAGAATAATATACGAGCCTAAAGGTGTGTGTGCATTAATAACACCGTGGAACTGGCCAATAAATCAAGTTACTTTAAAAGTCATTCCTGCATTGGCCTCTGGTTGTACTATGATTTTAAAACCTTCAGAACTAGCACCTTTATCGGCAATGATCATAGCTGAGTTAATAGATGAAGCAAAATTTCCGAAAGGTGTTTTTAATTTAGTAAATGGAGATGGGGAAATAACTGGAGATGCATTAACAAGTCATCCAGATGTAAATATGATTTCATTCACTGGCTCTACAAGAGCAGGGGCTTTAATTTCTCAAAATGCCGCAAAGGACTTTAAAAGAGTGAGTCTGGAGCTAGGAGGAAAAGGTGCAAATATTATATTTGAAGATGCTGATGCTGAAGCAATAGAAAGAGGTGCATTTAGATGTTTTAGAAATTCAGGACAATCATGTAATGCCCCTACAAGAATGCTTGTTGAAAAATCAATTTATAATGAAGCGATAGAAAGACTAAGAAAATATGCAAATGAATTTAAAGTAGACGATCCAAATAAAAATGGAGAGCATATTGGTCCTGTAATTTCTGAAACTCAATTCAATAAAATTCAAGGTTTAATTCAAAAAGGAATAGATGAAGGAGCAAAATTAGTTGCAGGTGGAGTTGGAAAACCAAACGGATTAAATGATGGTTATTATGTAAAACCGACAGTTTTTGCAGATGTAAAAAATGAAATGGAAATTGCAAGAACAGAAATATTTGGTCCTGTTTTATCTGTTATTCCATTTGAAACTGAAGAAGAAGCAATTAAAATTGCAAATGATACTGATTATGGATTAACAAACTATATTCAAACTCAAGATAAGGAAAAGGTACAAAGAGTTGCCAGAAAACTTAGATCTGGAATGGTTGATGTAAATGGTGCTGGTATTGCAGTTGATGCACCTTTTGGAGGTTTCAAACATTCTGGAATTGGAAGGGAAGCGGGTAAAGAAGGATTGCTTGAATTTCTAGAAGTTAAATCTGTAGGTGGTTGGAATTAATTTATAGACTTATCTTTTACACCTTTTAAAAAGTCTAGACATTTCTTTAATTCACTAAGTTCTATATATTCATCAATTTTATGAGCCTGTTCAATCGAACCGGGCCCACAAACTACAGTGCTAATACCAACTTCTTGAAAGAGTCCAGCCTCTGTTCCAAATGAAACAGCTTCTCTTGAATTGTCACCAGTTATACTTGAAACAAATTCACAAGCTTCGGAATCGTTCAATCTATTAAATCCAACTACTTCACCTATAATTTCTTTTTTAATATAAGCATCTGAAAAAACTTTTTTCATTTCTGGCAATAATTCTTTATCAACATAATCGTCTATTATTTGATTTACAAAATCTCCATCTTCTCTGACCACTGGTCTAGTTTCCCATTCAACTTTACATTTATCAGCGATAACATTATGAGCTATACCACCTGAAACTCCACCAACTGATAATGTAGAATATGGTGGATTAAATATACAATCTTTAGGAGCTCTATCTTTTAGTTTTGATCTAATTTCTAGTAATTTGTTTACATACCTCGATGCATATTCAACTGCATTAACACCTTGGCCTGGTTTAGAACTATGACCAGCTAAACCTCCAAAGTGAATTGTATATTCATTCATACCTTTATGGGCATCAATGATTTTCATATTGGTTGGTTCACCAATAATACAAATTCCATCTTTAATATCTCTTTTTTTTAATTCTTTTATTAATAATGGTGCACCAATGCATGCAGTTTCTTCATCGAATGTAAATGAAAAGTGAATGTCTCTATCTAAATTATTTTCTCTAAATACAGGAGCATATGCTAGAGCACATGCAATAAAACCTTTCATATCACAAGAGCCTCTCCCAAATAATTTCTCATTTTTTATAGTTGCAACAAATGGATCAGTAGACCAGCCTTTTGAAACTGGGACTACATCTGTATGACCTGAAAGAATAATAGGTTTTTTACCATTTCCATTTTTAGATTTTAGAGAAGCAAAAAGATTAACTCTTTTTTTATCACCATCAAAAATTCTGAATGAAGTTGCTCCTAAATTTTTTAAAATATCATCACAGTAATTAATGAGACTATTATTATCGTTTCCAGAAATAGTTTTGAAAGCAATCAAATCTGTCAATATTCGTATCGAATCTTTATAAATTTTGTCAGGATTATTTTCTGTACTCATTTACAAATCATTATATATTAAATTTATGAAAGAACAAATTACGTATGAAGACTTTGATAAAGTCGATATTAGATTGGGAACAATTATTTCTGTAAGAAAAAATGAAAAAGCAAGAAAACCTTCATTAGTTGTAGAAGTTGATTTTGGAGAAAAGATAGGGATAAAACAATCTTCAGCTCAAATTACTCATTATTATAATGAAGAGAATCTTAAAGGAAAACAAGTAATTGGTGTTTGTAATTTTGCAGAAAAAAATATTGCTGGAGTTGTTTCGCAAGTATTAATTCTTGGAGCTATAGATGCAGAGGGTAGAGTAACTTTAGTTCATCCATCTCAAGAAGCAGAGAATGGATTACCGATTGCTTAAATGCATCCAGAATTATTATCATTAAGCTTATTTTTTTTTGTTACTAGTTGTTCGCCTGGTCCAAATAATATTGTTGCATCTCATTCAGGCTTTAATCACGGAGTAAAAAAAACTATACCTCTAATGTTAGGTGTTATATTTGGTTTTACTTCAATGTTATCTTTAGTCAATTTTGGGCTAATTAACATTTTTAAATTATATCCAATAATTCAAAAAATTTTAGTTTTTACAGGCTCTGCATTTTTAGTTTACTTGGCTTACAGAATTTCATTTTCTAAATCATCAAATCAAAAAGAAAAACTAGAACCTGTTAAATTTATAGAAACATTTCTTTTTCAATTCTTAAATCCTAAAGGAGTAATCGTTGCTATTATTGCAGTATCAACTTATATCGAATCTGGAGATAACTTTTTTAATTATTCTTTCTGGCTCCTAACTTCTGCCTTTTTCTTTGCTATATTTAGTATCTTATTCTGGACTTTAATTGGTAAATTTATGAGAAAATTCGCGACAAATGAGAAATTTATTAAATGGTTCAATTATGTTATGTCAGCGCTTTTATTAGGCTGCATAGCTACATTTTATTATTAAATATGAAACCAGGAGACAAAAACTCGTTCAATTCGTTAACTAAAATTTCAGTTAACGGCAAAAATTATAATTTTTACTCACTGAAAGAGGCTGAGAAAAATGGTTTAGCAGGTATATCAAAGCTTCCAAAATCATTGAAGGTCTTACTTGAGAATTTGTTAAGATTTGAGGACGATATAACGGTTAATAAAAATCAAATTCAAGCTATTAAAGATTGGTTAAAATCTAAAAGTTCTAATACAGAAATTGCATATAGGCCTGCGAGAGTTTTACTTCAAGATTATACTGGAATTCCTGCAGTTGCAGATTTAGCTGCAATGAGAGAGGCTGTAAAAGAAAAAAATAAAGATCCAAGCACTATCAATCCATTATCATCAGTTGATTTGGTAATTGATCACTCTGTACAAGTAGATAAATTTGCAAATAAAAATTCATTAAAAGAAAATGTTGATATTGAATTTAATCGAAATGCTGAAAGATATTCTTTTCTTAAATGGGGGCAACAAGCATTCAATAATTTTAGAATAGTTCCACCAGGAACTGGAATATGTCATCAAGTCAATCTGGAATACCTTTCAAAAGTTGTTTGGAATGAAAAATATAAAGGTGAAGAATATATATTTCCAGATACTTTAGTTGGAACAGATAGTCATACAACTATGGTAAATGGTTTATCTGTTTTGGGTTGGGGAGTAGGTGGAATTGAAGCTGAGGCTGGAATGTTAGGTCAACCTATTTCAATGTTAATTCCCGAAGTTATTGGATTTGAAATGAAATCAAAAATGCCAGAAGGTACAACAGCAACTGATCTTGTTTTAACAGTAGTTAAAATGTTGAGAGACAAGGGAGTTGTTGGAAAGTTTGTTGAATTCTATGGCGAAGGACTAAAAAATCTGACTTTAGCAGATAGAGCTACTATAGCAAATATGGCACCTGAGTATGGTGCAACTTGTGGTTTTTTCCCAATTGATGATGAAACTTTAAAATATTTAAAATTCTCAGGAAGAGATGATCAAAATGTTGAAATTGTAAAAAAGTATGCTCAAGAACAAGGACTTTGGGCAAGTTTAGATGTTGAATTTACAGACACACTATCTTTAGACATGTCAACTATAGTACCAACTATTTCTGGACCAAAACGTCCACAGGATAAAGTTCTACTTACTAACGCATCATCAAATTTTAAAAAAGTATTTTCAGAAATTACAAAAAAAGAAGAGCCAAATATTTATGATGTTGAAAAAGAAGATTTTAAAATAACCGATGGCGATGTGTTAATTGCTGCAATCACTTCTTGTACTAATACTTCCAATCCAAGTGTACTAATTGGAGCAGGTTTACTAGCAAAAAATGCAATTGAAAAAGGTTTAATGACTAAGCCTTGGGTAAAAACATCTTTGGCACCTGGATCACAAGTAGTTACAGATTATCTAGAAAAAGCTGGGCTAAATATTTATTTAGATAAGTTAGGTTTTAATTTAGTTGGTTATGGATGTACAACTTGTATTGGTAATTCAGGTCCATTAGCCGATAATATCTCAGATTCCATAAAAAATAATAATATTTATGCTGTCTCGGTTTTATCTGGAAACAGAAACTTTGAAGGAAGAATTTCACCTTTAATAAAAGCAAATTATTTAGCGTCTCCGCCATTAGTCGTTGCTTATGCAATAGCAGGAACTATGAGATTTGATTTGTATAAGGATCCATTAGGTAAAGATAAAGATGGTAAAGATGTTTTTTTAAAAGATATATGGCCATCTAACAAAGAAATAGAAGAAACATTGAGAAATTCATTAAATGCAGAAATGTTTATAAAAAGATACTCAAATGTTTCTCAAGGACCAGAACAATGGCAAAAAATTAAAACAGAGGAAACCAATATTTATAATTGGGAAGATAATTCAACGTACGTAAAAAAACCTCCGTTTTTTGACAACCTTCCTGATAAACCAGAAGGATTTAAAGAAATTAAGGATGCAAGACCACTATTAATATTGGGTGATAGCATTACCACTGATCATATTTCACCTGCTGGATCAATTCAAAAAGATAGTCCAACTGGAGAATATTTTATGAAACATCAAATACTTCCAAAAGACTATAATTCCTATGGAGCAAGAAGAGGGAATCATGAGGTTATGATGAGAGGAACTTTTGCAAATATAAGAATTAGAAATGAAATGGCACCTGGTACTGAGGGTGGTTTTACCAAGTTGTACCCTGAGAAAAAAGTAATGCCAGTATATGATGCGGTTGTTGAATATAAAAAAAGAGGTACCGATTTAGTTGTAATTGGTGGTAAAGAGTATGGAACTGGATCTTCTAGAGATTGGGCGGCCAAAGGAACCAAACTTTTAGGTGTAAAGGCTGTTTTTGCAGAAAGTTTTGAGAGAATTCATAGATCAAATCTTATAGGAATGGGTATACTACCATTACAGTTTAAAGATGGAATAAATAGAACTAATCTAAAATTAGATGGCTCAGAACTATTTTCTATTATTGACTTAGAAAAAGGCATAGATCCTAGAGATGAAGTTGATGTTGAAATCAAATATGTCTCTGGAGATATCAAAAGAATTAAAATGTTAAGTAGAATAGATACTAAGAACGAATTAGAGTATTACAAAAATGGTGGAATTTTACAATATGTACTTAGGAACATGATTTAATGGATGAAGATATTGAAATAATAAATACCCAAACACGTAATGAAAAAATTAAAAACTTTTTCATAAATAATAAAAATTCTTTAATTTCGATATTAATAATAATTATTTTGGCTTTAATTGGTTACTTTTCTTTTGAAGAATATCAATCTAGCAAAAGAGAAAAATTAGCTGATAAATACGACTTAGCTGTAATAAGATATGAAGCTGATAATAAATATAATGTGATCCCGGATCTTAAAGAGGTGATTAATGCTAAAGACAAAACATATTCTCCTCTAGCTTTCTATTTTTTGCTAGATAACGATTTGATAAATTCAAAAGATGAAATTAACAATTATTTTGATATTTTAATTAATGATATTGGCTTGGATAAAAAGTTTAAAGAGCTAATAATCTTTAAAAAAGGCTTATATAATTCAGATTTTTCAGATGAAAATGAATTGTTAGCTATTTTTAATCCTTTAATTAAAGCGGATAGTATATGGAAACCACATAGTCTTTATATTATGGCAGAATATTATTTATCAAAAAATCAAATGCAAAAATCAAAAGAATTTTTTGAGCAAATAGTTAGTCTTGAAAATAATAACTCTAAAATAAAAACTAAAGCTCAAAAAAGGCTAAGATCTAGTTTCAGTGAGTAGGATAAAATTATATTTCGTATTTTTACTTTTATTATCATCTTGTGGTCAAAGTGATAAATCTGTAGAAAATACTAACTCTAAAATTTTATTTGAAGAAATTAAACCAATTCAAGAACAATTAAATCCAAATATACAAATAAATCTTTCTAAATTAGTTAAAGACAATAGTTTTGTAAATAATATTACAAATAATAATGGAAACATTAACTTTGAGCCAACATTTGAAAAGAAGAAAACATTTAAATTCTCAAGGATTAAACAGTTTAATTCAATAGATACAGAAATTTTGTTTATTCAAAATAACGATCTAATTTATTTTGATAACAAAGGCACAATATTCAGAATTAACGAAAATTTTGAAACTTTGTGGAAAGCAAATCATTACTCAAAGAAAGAGAGAAAACTTAATCCAATATTATATTTTAATTATATTGATAACAGACTTTTAGTTGTTGATACTTTATCTAATATTTTTTCAATAAATTTAGAAAATGGACAATTAATTTGGAAAAAAGAAAGCATTACTCCTTTTAATTCTAATGTTACTGTACAAGCAGATAAATTTATAACTGTTGATTTTGATAATGTTATAAGATGTTTTTCTGTAATCGATGGAAATGAATTATGGAATTTCAAAACAGAAAATACATTTATTAAATCACAAAAAAAATTATCTATAGTTATTAAAGATGATAATGTTTACTCGCTTAATAATTTAGGAGATCTTACAGCTTTAAATGTTAACGATGGTAGTTTAGTATGGCAAACACCTACTCAAAGTAACGAAATATTCTTAAATGCATTTAGTCTTAAAAATTCGGAAATGATTTTAAATAATGAGACAATATATTTTTCAAATAATAAAAATGAATTATTTTCGATTGACTCAAGAACTGGAATAGTAAAATGGAAGCAAACAGTAAACTCCAGTTTAAAACCTACGATTTCTGAAAATTATATTTTTAATATTTCTGAGGAAGGATATTTATTCGTCATTGATACAGAGACTGGAAATATAATTAGGATAACTGATGTTTTCTCAAATTTTAAAAAAAGAGAAAAAGTTAAACCAGTAGGTTTTGTTATTGCTAAGAATAAAATTTATTTGTCTACCGATAATGGAAGAATTTTGATTATCAATTTAACTAATTCTGAAACTGAAAAGGTAATTAAATTTAATAACGAAAAAATATCGAGACCATTTATTAATAATGCTAATATTTTTTTAATTAAAAATAATGGAATTATAAAATCAAATTAATGTTATTAAAATTTTTAGAAAAAATTGGAAGAAAAAAGGTAGTTTTAGATAGGGGGCCGTCTCACCCAAAATTTGATGAAGCCAAACCATGGATGAATAGATATTATTTATTATTTAGGAATAGACCAAAATGGTTTCCATTTAATATATTAATTCATGAAATGTTGGATGATGATCATGGAGATGGAGTTCATAATCATCTATTCCCTTATATTACAATAATTTTGAGAGGCGGTTATTGGGAAACTACTAAAAAAGGCAAGTTCTGGAGAAAACCTGGATATATTGGATTTAGATCAGCCAATGCATATCATAGAGTAGACCTTGAGCCCGGAACAACGCCAATGACAATTTTTATCTCTGGACCATTTGGATTAAGAAAAGGACCAAGATCAGAATACGGTATCGATTTTAATTCAAAAAAGAATTAATGCAAAAAAGTTTTGTTAAAGAGTTTAAACTCTACTGCAAAAAGAAAAATTTAGATGTTAATTCTCATCAGATAAAACTCATAAAAACATTAGAAGAATATTATAAATTAAACTACAAATCATTTATCTCAAAAATTTTATCAAAAAAAAATTATAGAAAAGGCTTTTATCTTTATGGAGACGTTGGTGTTGGCAAAACTATGATATTAGATTTTTTTTTCGACTTAGTTGAAGGTAAAAAATTAAAACTTCACTTTAATGAGTTTATGCTTAGCTTTCACGACTTTGTACACCAATCCAAAGATAAAAATGATGAAAATAAATTAAGTAAATTTGTTAAAAAATTAAAATCGAAAGCAAAATTAATATATTTTGACGAGTTTCAAGTTACAAATATAGTAGATGCAATGATACTTGGAAAATTATTTGATGAAATATTTAAAGAAGATTTAAAAATTATTGTAACTTCTAATATAAAAATAGAAAATTTGTACAAAGATGGGTTGCAAAGAGATCAATTCAAACCTTTTATAAAAATAATGCAAAAGCAATCATTTGAATATGAATTAAATATAGATGATGATTATAGAAAGTCCAAAGGTAATAAAACTCAAAGATATTACTCACCTTTAAATCAAGAAAACAATTTTAAAATAAACAAATTATTTAGAGTGATGACTAAAGATAAGGTTTTAAAAGAAAAGATTTTAAATATTAAAGGAAGAAAATTTATTTTAAAAAATTTTTATGATGGAATTGTTCGATTAACTTTTAAAGAAGTATGTGATAAAAATTTAGGATCAGAGGATTATATAAAAATAGTAAAAAATTGTTTTTTTATAGTTATGGAAAATGTACCAGCGTTTAATGATTTAAATTCAAATCAACAACAAAGATTTATTACTTTTTTAGATATCGTGTATGATCAAAATATACCTATGGCCATTAGTGCAGAACAAAATATTGATAAACTCACATCATCAAGGTTATTGGAAAAACCATTTAAGCGTACAATTAGCCGATTATATGAACTAACATCTAAAAAGAATTTATGAGACAAGAATTTTTTAATCTTGAACTTAAAACAAATGGTCAAAAATTATATGAATTTACCGATCAAACGATAGACTGGATAAATAAAAATAATTTTAATAATGGTATTTTAAATTTAAGCATACAGCACACTAGTGCATCTTTAATTGTTCAAGAAAATGCTGATCCTGATGTTCAATCAGATTTAATTAATTATTTTGATAAAATTGCTCCAATGGATAATAAATTATATATTCATACAATAGAAGGTAAGGACGATATGCCAGCTCATATAAAGTCAGCGTTAACTAACAATCAAATATCCCTCAGTATAAAAAACAAACAACTTTTGCTGGGAACTTGGCAAGGAATTTACCTTTTTGAACATAGGTTGGCTTCTACAAAAAGGCTGATTATTCATCATTTTATTGGAGATTAATTTTTTAAAGTTTGAAATGCTTTGAGAGCTGCATTTCTGGCTTCTTCATGTACAACTATTGGAGAAGGGTAATCAGAACCAATTTTAGTTTTTATAGCTTCTTGATATTTTGTTTCCATTTCCCATGGTTTATGAATAAATTTACTTGGAACTCTCTCAAGTTCAGGTACCCATTTTTTTACATACAAACCTTGTTTATCAAATTTTTCACCCTGCAATATAGGATTAAAAATTCTAAAATAAGGGGCTGCATCTGCACCACAGCCAGCAACCCATTGCCATTGTGCAACATTGTTTGCTTCATTAAAATCTAACAAACAATTTCTAAAATGTTTTTCACCTTCTTTCCAATTAATTCTTAAATGTTTTACAAGAAAAGAACCAACTACCATTCTAATTCTATTATGCATCCAACCTGTTTCATAAAGTTGTCTCATCCCAGCATCAACAATTGGGTATCCAGTCATACCATTTTTCCAAGCTTTCAAATTTTTTGCATTTTTATCCCATGGAAATTTATCAAATTCTTTTCTTAAATTACCTTTTAGCATTTCAGGGAAATAATTAATTAAACTATGTGAAAATTCTCTCCAGCCTAATTCATTTAGATATTTTTTAACACTAATATTTTTTGATTTATATTTATAACATTTGTCCCAAACGTTACTTACATGTATTTGTCCATTTCTAATGAATGGCGAAAGTTTTGATGAACCATTTATAGCTGGATAATCTCTGTCAACTCCATATTTCAACATTCTATTTTCAACAAACTCATTTAAATATTTTTCGGATTGTTTTTCTGTTGGGTCCCAATATTTTTCAAATTTTTTATACCAATTTTTCTTTGGTAAAATTTGATCTGGAACATTATTATTTTTGAATAATTTTATTTTGCTCTTAACTTTTTTTACTTTTAATGTTTTGTTTGGGATACTATCCAAGTAAATTTGCTCTCCAACTCTCCAAAATGGACTATAAACTTTATAAGGGCTTCCATCATCTTTTGTAACATTATTATACTCATTAAGAACATTTCCTTTAAAGCATTTTGAAAGTATTTTGTTTTTTTCAAAAATTTTAATGAGATCATTATCTAACTTTAATTGAGATGGCTCATATATTTTATTCCAAAATATAGAAATTCCTTGTTTGCCTTTGACTTTACTAAAAAAAGTTATCTCATCAGAAAATACTAATTCTAATTCAATATTGTATTTAATTAATTCATCTTTAAAATTAATTAAAGATTTATTTACCCACCATTTTTGAGCTTCTCTAACATCATCAAAATTTTCCTTGTTATAAATATATAATGCTGTGACAGTATCGTAATTATTTGTTGCATAAGATAATGCAGTATTATTTTTTATTCTAAAATCGTCTCTTATCCAAACAACAGCTTTTTTTGACATATAATTTACTTTCTGCCTTTAGATAGCAATTGTTTATAAAGTTTTACATCTGCATTACCTTCGCATCCAATAACTAAAACGTTAGATTTTTCGTTAAGATTTATTAATTTCTTTGTTTTAGGATTATTACAGAGACTTATAAGACTGATAATTCCTGGTGTAGCACATTCACCACCTATTATTGATCTTTTACTCAGTTTCTTGTCTTTAAGCATTGCAACAGTTTTAGGAACTTTTGAGTCATTTACAGTGACACAACAATTACTAGCCTTTTTTAATACATGCCAAGGTATGAGAGACATTTCATTGCATGACATACCACCCATTATACTTTCTTTTTTTATTTTAATTTTTTTTAAACTTTTGTTTTTTATGCTTTGAAGTACACAATCAGCTCCATCAGGTTCAACTATTATTATTTTAGGAATTCTCTTGAAATATTTTGCAACTCCTGCAACTACACCTGCTGCCATGCCACCAACGCCAGCTTGAAGGAATATATGTGTAATATAATGCGTAGTTTGTTTTGAAATTTCTTTAATCATAATTGAATAACCAGCCATAGTTAGCAAAGGAACATAACTATAATTCTTCGTAGATACATCTTGAACAATATTCCAATTATTCTTTTTTGATAATTTTTTACACTCGTTTAATGAGTTTTCGTAATTACCTTTTACTCGAATTACATCAGCTCCAAATTTTTCAATTTCTTTTACTCTTGCTTCACTTACATATTGACTAACAAATATTTTACATTGTAAACCCAATCTTTGAGCGCCCCAAGCAACTGATCTACCATGATTCCCAGCTGTTGCAGATGATATTATTATATTTTTTTTCCTTTTAGATATTTTTTCTACAGCATATGCTCCACCTAAAGCTTTAAATGATTTTAAATGAAATCTTTTCGACTCATCTTTGTAAAAAATATTATTAAGTTTTAAATTTTTGTTTAGTTTCTCTAATTTTAATAATGGTGTTTTTTTATAGTTTTTCCACTTAGATATAGAATTAAACGCGTCAGTGATTATTTTTGACGAAATGATATTTAAAATATGGTTTCGATTAAAATTATAATTTTTATTCGATATAAATTTTGTAAGTTTCCATTTTCTATAACTATCAAAGCTTTTCACTTTAACAGTCTAGAGTATTCTGTCTTTCCCATTTTGTAATTGGTTTGGACTTATCAAATTTTTCGTTATCATTAAAATCTTTTAATTCAGAAGTCCTTAACTTGACATAACTTTTAATTACTTCTTTTCCAAATGCTTTATTCATTTCTTTATTATTTTCAATTTTATCAAGAGAATCTTTTAGTTCATTTGGTAATTTAGAAAGGTTTGGATATTTTTTATAATCCTCATACATATTACAAAAAAGAGGTTTGCCAGGATTAATTCTTTTATTTAATCCCTCCATTCCTGCAGCTAATACACTAGCTTGAAGTAAATAAGGATTTGCGGATCCATCCATAAGTCTTAATTCAAATCTTCCTGGATCAGGAACCCTTATCATATGTGTACGGTTATTTCCTGTATATGATATACTGCTTGGAGACCATGTGGCACCAGATTTTGTTGGTGCAGCATTTATTCGTCTGTAACTATTTATTGTTGGATTAAAAAAAGTAGATAAGGATGAAGCATGTTTCATGATGCCTCCCAAAAAGTTATAAGCTGTCTTGCTTAGCCCAAGCTTATCATGTTTATCAAGAAAGATATTTTTCTTTCCTTTCCATAAAGAAATATGTGCATGACATCCGTTACCAGTTAAATTTTCAAAAGGTTTTGGCATAAATGTTGCTCTCAAATCATGCTTTTCTGCAATAGTTTTAACCATAAATTTAAAAAAAGTGTGTCTATCAGCAGTTTTTAGACAATCTGAATAATCCCAATTCATTTCAAATTGCCCATTAGCATCTTCGTGGTCATTTTGATAAGGACCCCATCCCATTTCAATCATACAATCACAAATTTCTTTTATAAGCTCATATCTTCTCATTAATGAAGACTGGTCATAACAAGGTTTAGATTGAGTATCTCTATTATCAGCAATTGTGTTCCCATCAGTAGAAATCAAAAAATACTCACACTCCACACCTGACTTCATGCTGTATCCCAATTCAGATAATTTTTTTATTTGTTTTTTTAACATCACTCTTGGTGAAGCATCGACTGGTTTACCATTCATCCATAAATCCGAAGCCAACCAACCAACTTCTTTATTCCATGGTAGTTGAATTAAACTGTCAGGATCAGGTATTGCAAACATATCAGAGTCAGCTGGCGTCATATCTAACCAAGCTGCAAATCCAGCAAATCCAGCACCATTTACTTGCATATCTTTTATCGCATGAGCAGGAACCAATTTTGATCTTAATACACCAAATAAATCTACGAAACTTATTAAAAAATATTTAATTTTTTTTTGTTTTGAAATTTTAAATAAATTTTTTGCCATCTAATAACGTAACACAATTATTTAAAAAATGATAAAAAGAAATCTTTGTAATAAATTAAATTTACACCAATAATAATTAATATTGCTATAATTACTCCATACTTTGCTTTTGGCCATGCAAGACGTGCCATTTTGCTAGGAGTTTTATTTTCATTTTGATTATTTTCTTCAGAATTTTGCATTAAAAAAAAAGAGGGCACAGTATTTCATGCGCCCTCTTAAAAGTTTTAACCGTCTGTTATATTGCTTTTCCAGTCGTTAGCACTTGGTTTTTTTCTGACAATTGCATTCATCTTACCATCTTCTTGTTTAGATGAAATAATATGCCAGCCAACCCAAATAAGAATTGCTATTATAACTAGCACTCCTTCCGAACCAACACCTGGATAGACAGATCCTTGTACCTCAGAGGCACTTAAATGATCTATCCAATTTGATACTGTTGCCATTTACATACCTCCTTTATCTACTGGCCGAGACTACAGCTTTTTCGTCTTCTTTAGCCTCTTCCATAATTGTATAGTCAAGTCCTGCAAGTTCTACTTCTCTTGGTATTCTTAATTTACCCATTCCGTGAAGAACTTTTGCAATTATATATCCAGGAAGCATACCTAGTACAAAAAACATTATTATTGCACCGATAAACATTCCAAGAGGATTAATTGCTGCATAATTAGTTCCATCCCACATAGCTCCAACACTGTATCCAGATGAAGGATAACCATTTAAAACGAAACCACATATCACAAGACCAACAAATCCAGCGTAACCATGAACAGCTACTGCTCCAACTGCATCGTCGATTTTATATTTTTTCTCGACCCAGTAATGCATTTTGTAAGCTATAACTACTCCGATCATACCGATTATCATTGATTGTATTGGATGATATAAATCATTACCTGCAGATGCACATATTATTCCCGCAAGTCCTGATGAATAAGTCCAGAAAGGATCTCCCTTCGAGACCACATACCCTGCTAACAACCCTCCAGATAACGACATTAAAAAGTTCATCGTTATTCCACTAAGTGTGGTGGGAGTTAGGTAGATGTTCGTTGCAGTAAAGAAAGTTACACCTTCCATACCATATTCAGGTCCAAGATCATAAATCGGAACATTACATGCAGCGTAAAAGCCCCAAAAACCTGTATAGATTAAGAATAATCCAACAGTCACTAACCAAGGATTTCTTGGTCCAATGTTTCTCGGTTCTCCGCTAGATGAAAATTTTCCAATTCTTGGTCCTAAAACAATTAGAACACCTAAGGCAAAACCTCCGGCAATTGCGTGAATTACTCCCGAAGCATAAGCATCGTGATATCCTAATATTTTTAACATCCATCCATCAAAATGCCATCCCCATGAAGCATCTATTGTCCAGAAAACAGATCCAATTGCAATTGCAAGTATTCCAAATGCAAAAGTAGTTATCCTTTCAATAACCGCTCCAGATACAATTGAAGCTGCAGTCCATGAAAATAATAAAAAGGCTGCCCAGAAGACACCCATTATATGATCATTAAGATTTACGGCCATCAATGCATTTGTAGGATTAGCAAGATCATTTCCACCAAATCCACCTCCAAGAACTAGACCAGTACTTTCGGTCATAATCGAAGGAGCTAATCCGGGTCCTGTTGGAAATGCCCAGTATATCCACCAACCAAAGAAAAACCATGTGACTGTTACCAGTGGTATCAGCATTGTATTTTTCATAAGAGTGTGTTGGTGATGTTTGTAACGAGATGCCCCAACTTCATACATACAGAATCCCACGTGGATCAAAAACATAAGAACCACAGTTACCCAATAGTAAAATTCTGTAAATAAGGTTGTGAGAGCACCTAATTGATCAGTCATATTTCTCTCTCCTATTAATAGTTAATAGACTCTATGAAATTTTTTTTACGCTGACAATTTTATTTTATTTATAAAAAGTAGAAGTTAATAATTATTTTATCAACTTGAAATTGAAATTAGAATTTTAAATATGCTTTTTTAAGGTCAACCAGAGGATGATTCGGGGACATTTGAAACTTTACCAATAATTCTCTAGCTATCATATCTCTATCCTGCTGATTATTAGGTAATTTTATTTTACTTGGTATCGTTACCCAACCGTTAGCATTTCTATCGAATACAGCAGGTCTATTTTCTTCATATCCCATATGAACATCTTCTAACCAATTAAGATCATCCCAACCCATAGCTTCTATATATTTTTTTAAAAATGGAGTGAGTCGACTATAGTCAGGCAAAAGATTAACGTCATATCGATAGCCAATTGTTTGGCCAATCATTTTTTCTCTAGCAGTCTCTTTTTTCTTTCCTAATTGACCTTTGATCTCTTTTGATTTGACTTTTTTCTTACCTTTTTTCTTTGGCATATTTGCTATTAGATTTTATGGAAATCTTTAACTCCTACTGTATGATTTGTTCCTGCAAGAGGCACTTTAGCTAAAGCAGACGCCTCCATTGTTAATGCAGCCATATCTTCTGGTTCTAGCGAGTGAATATTTGTTTTTCCACATGCTCTAGCCAACAATTGAGCCTCCAATGTCATCGCATGCAAGTAATTATAAACTCTTAATGCTGCATCATCAGGATTTAATCTTTTTCTTAATTTTGGATCTTGAGTAGCAACTCCTACTGGACATCTACCGGTATGACAGTGATAGCAATGACCTGCGGGAACACCCATTTCTTTTTCAAAATTAGATTCTGGTATTTCTTTATTGCAATTTAATGCCACCATTGCGCCTGTTCCGATTGCAATTGCGTCTGCACCAAGTGCTAAAGCTTTAGCCATATCTGCTCCATCTCTAACACCACCTGCATAAATTAAAGTTACCTTTCCAGTTTTACCTACATCATCCAAAGCTCTTCTTGCTTCTCTAATTCCTGCTATTCCTGGGATACCTGTGTTTGCAGCTGCAATGTGTGGTCCAGCACCTGTTGAACCTTCCATTCCATCAAGATAAATTGAATCTGGATCGCATTTTGCTGCCATCCTTACATCATCATACACTTTAGCTGCTCCAAGTTTTAATTGAATTGGCACCTTGTTTTTTGTTAATTCTCTAAGCTCTTGAACTTTTAAAGCTAAATCATCTGGACCCAGCCAATCAGGATGTCTTGCTGGAGATCTTTGATCAATACCCGCAGGTAGCGATCTCATTTCTGCAACTTGGTCAGTAACTTTTTGACCCATCAAATGACCACCCATTCCAACTTTTTGTCCTTGTCCAATAAATACCTCAATTCCATCAGCTAGTTGTGCATGGTGTGGGTTAAAACCGTATCTTGATTGTATGCACTGATAAAACCATTTTTCTGAATATCTTCTCTCATCTGGTATCATTCCACCTTCACCAGAACATGTTGCGCTACCAGCCATTGTAGCACCTCTAGCTAATGCAGTTTTTGCTTCATAAGATAAAGCTCCAAAACTCATTCCCGTAATGTAAACTGGAATATCAAGTTCAATTGGATTTTCACATCTTGGACCAATAATAGTTTTGGTCTCACATTTTTCTCTGTAACCTTCAATAACAAATCTTGTTAATGTACCTGGCAAGAAAACTAGATCATCGAAAGTAGGTATCTTTTTCATCAAAGCCATTCCTCTCATTCTGTATCTTCCTAATTCCGCTTTGATATGTATGTCGTCCATAACTTCTGGAGTAAAAATAGCGTTGTGTCCTAACAAACTTTTGTTTCTTGAAGCTATTCCATTACCATTAGAATGTCCGTTTGACTTTCCATTACCATTTTTTTTCTTTGCCATTTAAATTGCTCCTTTTTTTTCTGTAGGTTCAAGAGCATCGTAATTCCAAAGTTTTTTTCCTGCTACAACTTTGGTCATCTTAGAAACATCGAAGTTTTCTCCGATCTCCGCAACCTTTAATTTTCTTTTAAGCCAGTCTTGATCTGAATCAGTTAACTCAGCTTCGACAGCATCACTACCAAATGATCCAATTTTTCCACCTACAAAAATTGTCCCATCATACATAGAGTCTCCTAAATTTATTCCAACGTCTCCAAGAATAATAATTCGCCCTCTCTGCATCATAAAACCTGTAAAAGCACCAGCATCTCCGCCAATAATTATTGTTCCACCTTTTTGATCAATTCCTGTTCTGGCACCTACGCTTCCTTTGCATATCAGATCTCCACCTCTAATTGCCGCACCAAAACATGAACCTGCATTTTTTTCAATTACTACTTTTCCTGCCATCATATTTTCTGCACATGACCATCCCACTCTTCCATTAATTCTAACAATAGGACCATCCATTGATCCACATCCAAAGTATCCTAAGCTACCTTCAAATATTAAATTTAATTTATTGAGGATTCCAACTCCCAAACTATGTTTCCCTTGAGGGTTTTTTATTACAATTGTTCCGTATCCATCTTTCATTAATTCATCAATTTTTTTATTTGCTTCACGACAATCCATGTTCTTAACGTCAATTTCAGTTCTTTTGTTAAAATCTACATCATATGTCCCAAAGTAATAAAAATTCTCAGCCTCATCTGGATTAAAAAATTTTTGTTGTGTTTTTCCAGTTAAGACTTCTGTATGAAGTCCCATTGATTGAGCTTTACTTTTTTTTTCTGATGTTTTTAAATTTGCCATACTTTAACTTCTCCATCAAAAGGATCATAAGTTTCGATTTCTTGTGGTAATATTGATCTTATTGCAATTTCCTCTGACCCCATTGCAACTAAATCATCAGACTCATACAATACTAGTGGTTTTGCAGCCATTGTATCTTTCGCCATTCCTAAACTATCTTTTGTAGCAACAAAATAAGTAAATACCCCATCTAAACCGACGAGAGATTCTTTCATTCCCTCTTCTAATGTAGCTCCATTTCTCATTTTTTCTGCAAGATATACAGCGATTAATTCCGAGTCACATTCTGACATAAATCTCATGCCCTTGTTTTCCAATACTCTTCTATTATTCCAATAGTTTGTTAATTGTCCATTATGAACGACTGACACATCGCTAAAAGGATAACCCCAAAATGGGTGAGCAGATTTAATATCCACTCCTGACTCTGTTGCCATTCTAGCATGACCAATTGCATGTGTCCCGACAACTTTATCTAAATTATATCTGTTACAAACTACTTCAGCATTTCCTAAATCTTTAATTACTTCTAGAGATTTTCCCATAGATAATATTTCTACACCTTCAACACTTTCTATTTTTTGAGAAAATTCCATTAAATCTTTGTCATATTGAATTTCATATCGCAATGAATAAGGAAGAATTCTATCCTCTTTTATCACTTTAGCGCCTAGCTCAGAAAGATAAGAATCAACAATTTTTTTTCTTTCGTCATAAACTGATACATCTTCTTTTACTGAAGAACTTCCCTCTGCAACATTTTCACCAACCTTAAATCGCATGATGAAATTTTGACCGTCAGTTTTTCCGTATAGAGCGTATCCAGTTGAATCTTCTCCTCTATGCTTTAATGCTTGAAGCATACCCTGAAGTTCAAAACCAACGTTTGAAGTATTTCCTCTATGAATTAATCCTGCAATCCCGCACATATAATTTCCTTATTAAATTATGGTAAACAATCCAGATAAGTATCAAGATCCCATTGTGTTGTTGCACCCAAGAATTTTTCCCACTCATCTCGTTTGTACCAATTAAATACTTTATACATTTCATCTGGCATTGATGATTTTATTACCTCATCTTCCGCCAATCTATCTAAAGCTTCACCTAAACTTAGTGGAAGTTTTTTAACATCTTTACCAGCTTTTTGAGCTTCGTATATATTTCTAGACTCTGGTTTAGCTGGTTTCATTTTTTTAGATATTCCCTCATCACAAGCTTTAAGTAATGCTGCACCTAATAAATATGGGTTATGCATAGAGTCAACTGATCTGTACTCGAATCTACCTGGAGCAGATACTCTTAGACCACATGTTCTATTTTGATAACCCCAGTCAGCATAAACTGGTGCCCAAAAACCTTGATCCCATAATCTTCTATATGAGTTCACTGTCGAAGAACCGATTGCTGTTAAAGCTGGCAAGTGTTTCATTATCCCTGCAATTGATTGTAATCCAATCTTTCCAGGCAATTGCATATCCTTAGTATCTGGCATGAAAGTATTAGTTCCACCGGATACATAGCTAAAGACTTCTTCTACACCTGGAAGTTTTTTGTTACCCAATTTGTTTACTGATACTTTTCCACCTTTCCACAAAGACATGTTGGTATGACATCCACTTGCTGAAACTCCCATAAATGGTTTAGTCATAAAGCAAGCTATAAGATTATGTTCTCTTGCTACTTGAGCACAAATTTGTCTATACGTAGATAATCTATCAGCATTTCTTAAAACATTATCAAATGTCCAATTAAGCTCTAATTGACCAGGAGCATCTTCATGGTCACCTTGGATCATATCAAGACCCATCGCTTTTGCGTATTCAATAACCTTCATAAACACAGGTCTTAATGATTCAAATTGATCAATATGATAACAGAAAGGTTTTGAGAAACCTTGTCCAGTTGGAGTTCCGTCAGGATTTTTTGTTAACCACATCATTTCAGGCTCTGTTCCAACTCTTAATTCTAATCCATGTTTCTTTTTGAACTCATTCATGAAAATTCTAAGATTACCTCTGCAGTCACTTGTTAAATGACCACCTGGATTTTTTCTTTCTTCTCTATTTCTAAAACATGTAACAAAAACTCTTCCAACTCTCTTATCCCAAGGCAATTGAACAAAAGTTTCTGGATCAGGTATTCCTACCAATTCCATAGCCTCTGGACCATAACCAATATAATTATTATGACGATCTAAAAATAAGTTTGCTGTTGCTCCATAAACCAATTGAAAACCTTTTTCTGCAGTTCTTTCCCAGTGGTCTGCCGGTATTCCTTTTCCAACAACTCTTCCAGTTACTGAAATAAATTGATAATAGATATAAGTAATTCCTAATTCGTTTATTTTTTCTCTAACTTTTTTGACGAGTTTAGCTCTACCTGGTTGGTTTACGTGTTTTTCAAGATCCGTCATTCTTCCCCCTTTGAATTTTCAGATCAAAAAGGTAACTGAAAAAAAAACGTTTGTCTACTTAGATAAATTAGCTCCAAGGAAACGGACTGTTCGATGTCGGATGAAGTTTTCCTTTTTCATATCTATCGAACCTAAACGGTTTTAATAATTCACTTTCATGACCTAAAATTTCTTGTGCAACAAGGTGACCAACACCTATCATTTTATAACCATGATTTGCATCTGCAATCATGTAAACATTTTCAAAAAATCTATCGAATATTGGGAATGAATCTGGAGTTAAACAACCCAATCCTCCTGATGGTCCCTTTCTATACAGATGAGATTTACCAACAAAACGTTTTTGAATATGTGCAAGTGCTGAAGTCCACATATCAGAAAATTTATCAGTAGTTTGATATTCTGGAGAATCTATCCCATACGGATCAACATTAACTTCATCAAAATGTTTTTGAACAATGTAAGGTGATGTTCCACCTTGAACTCCCAATCCTTCAATATCAGGTTTATAATAAATACCCCATAAGTCTTCTGTAATTATTTTACCATCTTTGTCAGAATAAAGTGGCGCATCTGTATCAACATGAATTACTGGAGGCGGTTTACCTTCATTAGTTTTTAAACAATCTGCATCCACACCCAATACACCTTCTTGTAAAAACCAGTACTTCCACATTTCAACTTCATGCATTTTTCCATTTTTAGCATCTTTTATGTTTGTAGTTTTTGGTAACTCCAACATATTCCAAAAATCTCTTACCCATGGTCCTGCTCCAATAACTACCTGATCACAATCAATTGTACCTTTATCTGTAACCACGCCAGTAATTGCATTGCTGTTGCTCCCTCTTTTAAAACCTGTAACCTTTACTCCTTTATGAACGTTTACACCGTTTGAATTTGCTTTTTTCTCCAGTGCTTTAATTGAGTCCTTATTAAATGCATATCCACCTTTTTTTTCATGCAAGACTGATGTAATACCTTTTGCTTGCCAATCACTAAAAATTCCTTGCATATATTTCATGCAATCTTTTTCACCTTCTATAAATTCTGATTCATATCCAATAGCTTTTTGTTGTTCATAAATACTTGCAACATCTTTATGCATTACTTCCGGAGAAATTTGCATATAGCCAACAGCATTATATTTAAATGCCTCTGGATCACTTTCCCAAACACTAACTGAATGAGCCATTAATTCTCTCATTGCTGGTTGAAAATAATTATTTCTAACAACTCCACATGCAATTCCACTTGCACCTGCAGCAGTGTCTTTTTTTTCTAAGACAACTACATCGTTTGGATTTTTATATTTTTCGGAAAGTTTCCAAGCAGTACTTAACCCGTGAATTCCTCCACCAATTATTACAACTTTTGCTTTTGTCGGTAACGACATGAAAGAACTTTAATTTTTTAGCAAAGGAAAGAATATAATAATTTTTATATATAATTTATATAAATTCTAAATATTTATTAGATTTTTAATTAAAAACTCAAATTTTTGAGAGTTTTCAAATATTCGTTAAATTCATTAACAAAATTCTGTGTGGGTAAAACGTACTTTTTTCTATGGTCATTTCCGGTTTTCTCGAGGTAAAAAAATTCTTTATCACAAGCTTCTTTGATCATGAGTGCAGATTTGGGTCTAGAGGTTTTGAAAAGTCTAGTCTTAAGTTCTTCGACAGATAAGTTTTCATTTAATTTATAGGAATTCATCACAATCAACATCATGTGATAATGTGAAGGAGACTTTCTGAAAAAGTAATTACTGGATGTATGGGACAGTTTCATTTGATCTTCCCAAAATTCCAGTAAATCCTTTGATGATTTTGACATTAAGATTTTACACGTGTTTTTTGAGGATCGTAATGCGGGAAACCAACAATTTTAGCAGGTATTCTTTTTTGATGTCCATCAATTTTACCGACTTCAACGTTCATACCTATTTCTGAATGACCTACATCAATTCTGCACAAAGCAATATTTTTATTCAAAGTAGGAGATAGACATCCGCTTGTAACTACGCCAACTTGGGATCTTCCAATGTGAACGCAATCACCGTGATTAGCTTTTTCTTTGCCTACAAGTTCTAATCCAACTAATTTCTTTTGTGGATTTTCTTTTCTCTTTATTAATGCTTCTTTACCAATGAAATCTGCTGTTTTTGTTTTTAAAGGAACCGTAAATCCAACACCAGCTTCAAAAGGGTCAACTTGGCCGTCAAATTCATTACCAAATAATATTAGTCCAGCTTCAATTCTTAATAAATCTAATGCTCCAAAACCAGCAGGTATTATTCCTTCATCTTTGCCAGCTTCCATAAGCACATCCCAAACTGCTGGTGCATCTGAAGGGTGACACCATATTTCGTATCCTAACTCGCCTGTGTATCCAGTTCTAGAAACCATTAATGGAATTCCACTAAGTTCTTTTACTCTACAGATTGTAAACCTAAACCATTGTAATTCTGAAATAGAAGGTTGTGTTGGTGGAGTAAAAATAAACTTTTCTAAAATTTTTCTACTGTTAGGTCCTTGTAGAGAAATATTATTTATTTGGTCAGTAGAGTTTTTAACTAAAACATTAAATTTTTTCTTTTTTGCTTGTTCTTTTAACCATTCACCTGCGTATTCATCACCACATACCCATCTAAATCCATGATCACTCATTTTTAACAATGTTCCATCATCAAACATAGAACCATTTTCATAACACATCGAAGAATAAACAATTTGTCCAACTGACAATTTTTTAACATTTCTTGTTAAAGTATAGTCCATTAATTCTTCTGCATCTGGACCTAATATTTCAAATTTTCTTAAAGAAGATAAATCAATTAAAACTGCTTTTTCTCTACACGCTGTATATTCATTTATTACTCCGTGTTTAGTGTAATCATTGGGCAGCCAATATCCTCTAGCATCAACAAAATTTCTTGTTAACTTTGAAGTTCTTTCATGAAATCCTGTATTTTTTGTTAGTTTTAATTCTGAGTCTGGTTTCATTCTAAATGCAAAAGATTTTGTAAATTCTCTTTTTTTTTCGTAAGTTCTAACAAAAATATCTGTAGGGTTCCATGAATTACATGGATCTATATCACTTGGACAGGCTGATGTTCCGCAGGTTAAATCTTTTAAAGCTCTTAATATTACATAATCTCCAGGTCTAGCAAATGACTCATCAGAAAGTACGGTATTTAAGCCTCCTGCTGAAGTATTAAAAAATAAATTTATAGCGTGCCATCCCTTTTGTCTATTAACCCCAAAATTTTCCATAGCACCACTTAAGTTATCTGAGCAATTTGGATGCCCAAAATAACCAGCATCTTCGTAATACTTCGATGTACAAGCAAGATTAAAAGTGTCATGTCTACCAACAGTATCTCTTATTACTTCTACTAAAGGCTCATGGTCTGTATCATAAAATTTTGAATACAATCCTGGTCCTGGAAATGTATTTCCCATAAAGGTCCTGGTTGTTTGCCAATCTAAACCTTTTTCAATACCTTTACCCAATTTAGCTGTATCAAAAGCAACAAAATCTGAACATTGTCTACCAGTTGGACAAATTATTTGAATATAATCTCCTTCTTTAACTTCAAAAGAAATCGCTGATTGTTTTGCAATATTTTTTTCGTCTAGAGGATCAAAAATTGGATCTGGAATTATTCTATGTTCTTTATAGTCAACAATATTATTTCTTTTAATAAATAAAGTTAATTCTGTAGGAGGATTTTGTTCATGAACCAACATATCATTACCAGGTGCAGAAAAAATGCAATAACATTTATCTTTTGAACTTATTTTAATTTTTTCTCCTGGTGGAGTGTCTTTATCAAAAAGGATTGAGGATTTAGATTTTGCAATTTTAAGATTTCTTTTTTCTAATTGGCGCAAAGCAATTTTCGAACTTTCTTCGTTTCTATTTAAAATTTTAATTATATCATTTTCTGATTTAGATGATTTTAAATTTAAAATTGATGGATCTGAATTTCCATCAGAATTAAAAACAACTATTTCACAAATTTGATTTCCTTCATTATTAATAATTTCAATTTCATCATCCGGAAAAACCTGAACTCCTGTTAATCCACCGCCATTAACTACATATCTTTCAACCCCAGGTGGCAAAACATTTAAACCAGGTTCATTTATTCTTAAATTTTCTTCTAACATTTTAAATCAATGATTACTTATGTTTAAGAATAAATCAGTACTGATTAATTGTATATATAAATTTTAGTACCAACTTTTGTTGACTGTGAGATTAAATTTAAGGATACTTACTTACTTAATATATTAAGAGAGGAGAAATAAATGAAGAAAATACTATCTTTACTCTCAGCTATAGTAATTACTGTAGTAAGCTTTGCAGGAATATCTAACGCTGACAGTAAAAAACCCATAGTGATCCCAACTCATAACTGGTCAAGTCAAATTGTTATGGCCTATGTTATTGGTGGAATCTTTGAAAGCATGGGTAACAATGTTAAATATGTAAATGCTGACTCTCAAGCGGTTTACGAGTCAATTAGAATTGGTGATGTAACTATATCCCATGAGGTATGGGAATCTGCTTTCGGTAAGTCATTTACAACAGCTTTAGACAAAGGTGGTTTGTTAGACTGGGGTGATCATGAAGCAAGAACTCTTGAGGATATGGGATATCCAAACTGGGTTGTTGAAAAAGGTCTATGTCCAGGTCTACCAGATTGGACAGCTCTAAAAAATCCAGACTGTGCAAAAAACTTTACAACACCTGACTCTCCAGATGGAAAAGGAAGAATGTTGGAAGGACCACAAACTTGGCATGGTGACTTAATCCCTCAAAGGATTGATGCTCTAGGCTTAGGAGATTTATGGTGGGTTAAGTTTGCTGGAGGTGCTGATGCACTTTGGGCAGAGTTAGCAGCTGCTGAAAAAGAAGGAAGAGGAACAATAATTTTCAACTGGACACCAAACTTTACTGATGGTGCTGGTTTTACATTTATCGACTTCCCTCCATACACAGCTGGTTGTAGACCAGCAGATGGTGGTGATGGAAAATGTGGTTCTCCGGATGGTTATTTGAAAAAAGCAGTTCACGAAGATTTTCCAAAAACTCATCCAGATGCAGCAGCAGCGTTCAAAAAATTGTCATTCTCAACAAGTCAAATTGGTGCAATGGCAGCTTTAGTAGACGTTGACAAAATGACTCACGAAGATGCAGCTAAAAAATGGTTAGCTGATAACGAGTCAACTTGGAAAGCTTTCCTTAAATAAGGATAAAAGTTAAAAAATTAAGATCTCCCCCAATTCTGTTGGGGGGGATTTTTTTTTATAAAGATTTGTGTAAAATATATTTATGAGAAAATATCTTTTTTACTTTTTTTTAAGTTTATTAATAAGCTCATCAGTTTTTGCTCGAAGCACCGGATGTAAAGAAGGTAACTGTGAAAATGGATATGGAAAATGGGTTTATACAGATAAAACTACTTATGAAGGTGAGTGGGTAGGAACAAAAAAAAATGGCCAAGGTGTAGAAACATGGCCAAACGGATATATCTATAAAGGTGAGTTTAAAAACAGTGTTTGGAGTGGAGTTGGAACTTTAACTTTCCCAGATGGTTCTACTTATGAAGGAGAGTGGGCTAATGGTTTTATGAATGGCAAAGGAACATTTACTTGGGCTAATGGCGACCAAAAAGTAGGAATTTGGAAAAACGGTAAATTACAAGATTAATGTCGAACGAAACTTCATTTAATAAATTAAAAGGATTACCCGAGAACCTAAAACAATTTATAGGACTAATAATTTTAACAATAGTCATAATTACTTCTTTTGCTATTTTAAATAATATATTTAGCGAGGGTGATGAATTAGTTAGGAAAATGAAATTGGAAGAAGAGAGAATTGCAAAAGAGAGAAAACTAAGTGCATTAATTTCAAAACTTCCCTCGGGTATATTAGTAACTTTTGATGGTACTGATCATTATAAATTATCAGATGAATTGTATGAGGGAGTGTGTAATGCCACAAAGCTTATCCCCCAAAGAGCAATAATGGGTGCAAATTTCTTAAATTTTAGAGCACACGAAATTTATACTATTAACGGCAATAAGATTGATGAAACATTTGTTGAATGGGATGCTGAAAAAAAGAAATGTTTTGCAGGTTTTACAGTTAGTGGAAATAACGTAGGAGTAGACGAAACAATTAAAGTAAGCGGTGAAGCCTTAAGTTTTTTAAGTACTGGAATTGATACAAGGGTTTATTTTATTAAAAATTTTTAATGGAAATAAGCTTCAATTATATTGATTTTAATTTAATTAATTTTCGTATACTTTTATAAGAATTATGTCTGAAGCAGTAATCAAATGCGAAGCAGTTTATAAAATTTTTGGTGAAAACGCCAAAAAGATGCTTCAAGATTCAAATGGTAATGTTGATGCTAAAACATTTCAAGAAAATGGTTGTATAGTAGGTGTTAACAATGCCTCTTTTGAAGTGGCAAAAGGAGAGATGCTTGTTGTAATGGGCTTATCTGGATCTGGTAAGTCAACTTTACTAAGGTGTATATCAAGATTAACAGATGCAACAGATGGAAAAATTTTCATTGAAGGTCAAGATTTATTAAATTTAAATAATAAAGAGTTAATTGAGCTTAGAAGAAACAAAATGGGAATGGTTTTCCAAAGCTTTGCTCTTCTTCCACACAAAACCGTTGTAGAAAATATAGCTTTTCCTCTTCAAATCAAAGGTGTCAAAACTGAGGAGAGCATTAATAAAGCAATGGAGATGGTTAAATTAGTTGGACTTGATGGAAGAGAAAATTATTTTCCAAGAGAACTTTCAGGTGGACAACAACAAAGAGTGGGTATTGCAAGATCTCTAGCAGTTGAACCTGATATATGGTTTTTAGATGAACCTTTTTCTGCTTTAGATCCTTTAATTAGAAAAGAAATGCAAGATGAATTTTTAAGACTTCAAGAAAAATTACAAAAAACAATTATGTTTATTACTCATGATTTTGATGAAGCATTAAAACTTGCTGATCGAATTGCAATTATGAAAGATGGTATAATTGAACAACTAGATACACCTGCAAATATAGTTTTAAACCCAGCCACAGAATATGTAAGAAAATTTACTGAAGAAGTACCTAGAGAAAAAGTTTTATTAATTGAAGATGTAATGGATGAATCTATATCTAATAATTTAGGTGATGTTAAAGTTTCAAAAGATGAAATCATAGAAAATGTTGCAGAAAAAATATTAACGCAAGAAAAATCTGTAGCAGTTATAGATGAAAATAATAAAACCGTTGGTTCAATCAACCCGACAAAAATAATAAATACTGTCTTTGGCGGAAGAAAGAACGGAAAATAAATTATGGAATTTTTAAAAAAATATCCGAAAATATTTCAGTGGTTATTTCTATTAGTTGTTTTCTTTGCTCTTTGTTTTGCTATTGATGTTCCAGAAACATATAAATTCATTAGAGGCCAAGCTGAATTCGTAAAAGACCCTAATCAAAGTAGTTATATATTTTTAGGCAAAGAAGTAAGATATTACGCCTTTGATGTTTTCTGGCGTCTTCCTCCATTACTTGGATGGTTACCAATATGGATAAATGACTCTTTGTTTTTCTTAATGAATGAGTGGATGCCAATGGAGTTTTGGAATGAGGACACTCAAGAATTTAAAACCAGACCAATAGTTTTGCAAATTAGCAGAAATTTAACAGCTTTTATGACCTTTTTAATAGAATTAATTAGAGAAATTCTATTAGGTGGAATTGAAACAATTGTTGCCTTTACAAGTTGGGATTGGATCGATGCGAACCCTTGGGCAGAGTTACCAGGTCTACCTTGGACAATAGTTGCAGCTGGCTTTGCAATACTTGCTTATAAATTAAGTGGTATTGGACTCGCTTTATTTGCCGGTTTAACAATGGTTTACATTTCTATATTTGGACAATGGAAACCATCGATGCAAACACTCTCTTTTATTTTAGTTGCTGCGCCTCTATCTTTTATATTTGGGTTAAGTTTAGGTATTGCAGCTTATAAAAGTAAACGTGTAGAAAAAGCTCTATATCCAATTCTATTAGTTATGCAAACAATGCCACAATATGCAGTATTAGTTCCTGCACTTGTTCTTTTTGGAGTCGGTGACCACGCTGCAGTAATTATAACTATGGTTGTTGCTGTTCCACCCATGATATTACTTACTTTACTAGGATTGAGAGCTATTCCTCCAGAAGTGATTGAAGCTGGAAGAATGAGTGGTTGTAATAATTGGCAACTAATGTCTAAAGTGCTAATTCCAACGGCCAGACGAGATATTTTAATTGGCGTAAACCAGGTTATCATGGTGTGCTTTTCTATGGCTGTTATTTCAGCCTTCATTGGAGCGAAAGGTCTAGGTTTTAATTTATTGTTAGCGCTAAATCAGCTTAATATCGGATTAGCATTAGAAGCTGGTCTTTGTATAAGTCTAATTGCAATTTTATTAGATAAAATGTCATTAGCATGGGCAAACAAGCAAGTTGATTATTTTGGCAATTTGAATTTTTTTCAAAGAAATAAAAATTTATTATTTTTTAGTATTACGGTCATAATTGGAATTTTACTCGCTTACTTTGGATCTGTTTATTTTAAAGGTGGTTACAATTATTTATTTGAAGTTCCACACAATAAAGGAATATCAACTGCTGATTTTTGGAATAAAGGTGTCGATTGGATTTTTGATACCTTCTTTGTTTATATAAAAGCATTTAATACATGGTTAATTCAAGAAGTGTTACAACCAATGAGGGCTTTGTATTTAAGGATGCCAGCTGTTGCTACATTAGTCCTAGTTGTTGGTGCAGGCTATTTAATTGGTGGAATTAGATCTGCATTAGTAGTTTGTGGTTTGACATTATTCATAGCTCTAAGCCCTTGGTGGGATAGAGCCTTAGTAACGGCTTACATGGCAACATTTGGGGTAATTGTCTCTTGTATAATTGGTTTTACGGTTGGCACATTATGTTTTCAAAATAAACATTCTGCAAAATTTATGTTAGGGGTATGTGATATATTTCAAACATTTCCATCATTTGTTTATCTTATTCCTGTTATGATGCTTTTTGGAATAACTGACACTTCTGTTCTTATTGCTGTCATTGTTTATGCAACTATACCAGCAACAAGATATACAATTGAAGGGCTTCGAAGTGTTCCAGCAGGTTTACATGATGCAGCGACGATGTCTGGTGTAAATAAATTTCAAAGATTAACAAAAATTGAATTTCCTTTAGCATTCCCTCATATGATGCTTGGTATAAATCAAACAATAGTGTTTGCATTATTTATGGTGATTATAGGAGCATTTATCGGCACTGAAGATTTAGGGCAATATATTTTAAAAGCTTTATCAGATAAAAATGGTGCTGGTATTGGATTAACTTTGGGTATTTGTGTAGCTTTTATAGGTTTAATTTTTGATAATTTGATAAGAACTTGGGTAGAAAAAAGAAAAAAACATCTAGGAATTGCTTAATCTTAAATGAAAAAAATTTTAATAATAGGCGGTGGCGCAATGGGATCTGCATTTACTTTTCCATGTATAGATAACAAAAATGAAGTAACTATCACAGAGCCTTATAATAAAACTTTTATTAAAAATTTGTCTTCAAAAAAGAAATATCATTCTAGTTTAAAAATAAATTTACCAAATAAACTAAAATACAAAAAATATTCAACTGATCTATTAAAAAATAAATATGATTTGGTAGTTGTTGCGTTAAGTTTATCAGGAATAAATTTTATTAGTGAAGAATTTAAAAAATCAAATATTAAAAGTCCAATTCTTATTCTTACCAAAGGTTTGAAGTATGAGAAAAAAAAACAGAAAATTTTTACTATTTCAGAGGATATAAAGAAAACTAATAAAAATATAAACGTTTCAGTTTTAAAAGGACCTTGCTTAGCAAAAGAACTTTCAAATAAAAAACAAACAAGTGTAATTGTTGCTAATAAAAATATCAAAACCGCAAAAAAAATTTGTAATATGATAACTACAAAATACTATTTAACCGAAACTTCGAAAGATGTTATTGGAGTTGAGATCTGTTCTTCAATTAAAAATATTTATTCAATGATTATCGGGGCTGGAGATAGTTTAAATATGTCTTCAAGTTTATTCAAAAAATCTATAAATGAGATGATATATATTACTAAATATTTTAAAGGAAAAATTGAGACTGCTCTTGGATTGGCTGGAGTTGGAGATTTATACGTCAGTGCTGCTGGAGGTAGAAATAGTAAAATGGGAAGTTATTTAGGGCAAGGCTATACATTCAAAAATGCTAAAAGAAAATTTATGCCTAATGAAACCGTAGAGGGAGAGCAACTTGCAAGAGAAATTGCTCCATTTGTAATAAAAAAAATTCAACAAAAAAAAATCCCTTTGATGACAAAATTAATTAAATCTATAATTAATAACAAAAAATTAATATTAAATTAAAAATGGCAAGTATTAAAATAGATAAAGTAAACAAGTTTTTTGGTAGCACACATGTGATCAAAGATGTTTCTCTTGATATAAAAAGTGAGTCTTTCACAGTTCTAGTAGGCCCAAGCGGATGTGGTAAATCAACAATCTTAAGAATGATTGCTGGTTTAGAGGAAATTAATTCAGGTACAATATCTATTGATGATAAAGTTGTAAATGATCTACCACCCAAAGAAAGAAATATTGCAATGGTATTTCAATCTTATGCTCTTTATCCTCATATGACTGTATTTGATAATATGGCTTTTGGTTTAAAAATTGAAAAAAAATCAAAAGAAGAAATAGAGCAAAGAGTAATGGAGGCTGCTAAAATCTTACAGATAGAAGAGTATCTTGAGAGAAAACCCAAACAATTATCTGGAGGACAACGTCAAAGAGTAGCCATTGGTAGAGCTATTACAAGAAAACCAAAAGTTTTCTTATTTGATGAACCATTATCTAATCTAGATGCAGCATTAAGAGTACAAATGAGAGTAGAATTGGCAAAATTACATGATCAACTTAATGCAACAATGATTTACGTAACTCATGATCAAACTGAAGCTATGACACTTGCAAATGATATTGTTGTATTGGATCAAGGTATAGTTTCACAAAAGGGATCACCCATGAACTTATATAATAATCCAGATAATCTGTTTGTTGGTGGTTTTATCGGATCTCCAAAAATGAATTTTATAGATAGTAAAATTTTAAGTAAAAGTTCAAAGAGTTCTGAAGTAGATATAATGGGGACTGGAAAGTTAAATGTACCAAAAATTTCTGATAATACTCAAGAAGGGGATAGTATAAAAATTGGAATAAGACCAGAGCATTTGATATTAAATGCAAAAACAGATTCATTATGGGAAAGTAAAGTCTTCGTTGTAGAAAAATTAGGGTCAGGAACATATTTATATTTAGAGAAAGAGGGAGATCCTCTTGTTGTACAAACTGATGGAGACACAAATATTAAAGTAGGTGACACTGTTAAAATAGGTTTTGATCCATTTCGTTGCCATTTATTTGATAATAAAGGTATTTCTTTTAAAAATTCTTGAATCAATCTCAGGTAGTATTGTTTAAATTACATACTTGTTATTCTTCTTTTAAATGTCCATTATGTGTTAATTTTTAAATAACTTTAGAAAACAAGAAAAAAGAGGGGAATATATGTTTAAAAATATATTAATAACAATCTCTGCAATAGCTTTTGTTTTTAATTCAATTGCATTTGCAGATATCAAATTCTGGACGACAGAAACTCAACCAGCAAGGATGGCTAAACAAGAAGAGATGGCAAAAGCTTTTGAAGCCAAAACTGGAATTGGAGTTGAAGTTATCCCGATTGATGAAAAAGATTTAGGAACAAGAGCTACTGCAGCAGCTGCAGCAGGAGATCTTCCTGATGTAATTTATCATACATTGCAATATGTATTGCCATGGGCAGAAGCGGGAATTTTAGACGTTGATGCAAATAATGATATCGTTAACTCACTTGGAAAGAAAACTTTTGCTCCAGGTGCTTTAAAGATGGCTAAAAAAGGTGGCAAAATTGCAGCCGTGCCAGTAGATGGCTGGACACAAATGGTTGTATACAGAAAAGATTTATTTAAAGCTGCTGGTTTAGAACCACCGACGACTTATGCAAACATCGAGAAAGCAATAGATGCTTTATCTAGTAATGATATGTTTGGATTTGTTGCAGCAACTAAAACTGACGAAAACTTTATGAGTCAAGTTTTAGAACATGTCATGCTTGCAAACGGTGTAAATATTGTAAAAAAAGGTGGAACAAAAAAACAAGGAAGAGCTTTAAAGAATTCTTTACAGTTTTATAAAAAATTAGCTAAGGCTAGCCCTCCAGGAGAACTTTATTGGAAACAATCAAGAGAACTTTATTTCGCTGGTAAAACTCCTATGATAATATGGTCACCATTTATCATGGATGAATTAGCTGGTTTAAGAGACTCAGCTCCACCAACAATTAACAGTGATCCTACATCACCAGAATTAGCATCTAAAACTGGTTTTATAACTAATTTTAGTGGACCAAATAATGTAAAAGGCGCAGCTTGGGCGGATGTTAGATACTTTGGTGTAACCGCAGATGCAGATACAGATGAGGCTAAGCAGTTTATTCTTTATTCAATGGATGAAGGATATACAAGCACTTTATCTATAGCACCAGAAGGTAAGTTCCCTGTAAGAAGAGGTAATGCAAGTGATCCAAATGCATTTACAACAGCATGGAGTAAACTGCCTGTTGGAGTTGATAGAAAAGCTCCTTTAACAGATCTATATTCAGCAGATGTAATAAATAATATTGTTGCAGGTTTAGATACTGCTAATAGATGGGGTGTTAAAGAAGGTGAACTATCTAGAGCATCTAAAATTATTAACAATAAGTTTATAAATAGAATCACTAGACAATATATTGACGATCAATTGACGCTAGATGAAGCAGTAGATGAAATTAATACTGTACTAGCTAGCTTCTAGTAATTTAAAAAATTAAAAAAAGCGGGTAATATTAATTATCCGCTTTTTTTTTATGAGTTCAAAACTTGCAAAAATTGAAAAAAGAACAGCTTATCTTTTAATATTACCATCAGTTCTTTTAGTATTTTCTATAATTTTATTTCCAATATTTTCTAATATTTGGATAAGTTTTAAAAATGTAGAGCTCAAAGATTTAAGAATTCCTGAACCAAGAGCAAAAAAATTAGTAAAATCAATTAATGATAATCCAAATCAAATAAAAGTAATTTATAAATTAAGAAATAGTTCTCTTACACAAGAAATTACTAATGTAAAATTTAAAGATAAATATCCAGATGATATCGAACCGATAAGTTTAAATAATAAATGTCAATTTAAATCAAATTTACTTAAGTGTGAGTTAGGTAATTGGCCAAAAAAATATCGAGAAAATTTAGAAATAGTATTTCAAAATATTAATAATAAAGAAATTTCCAAGAAGGAACTAAAATCTTATAAGCCTAAACTATCAGGTAAGTCACAAAATATATTATTAACTTATGAATTTACACTAAATAATTTCAAAAAAGTAATTAAAGACAAAGCTTTTATAGATCTATTATCAACAACTTTTTATTACACTTTTTTTGGAACCATAGGTGCAATAGTTTTTGGAATTTTAGCTGCACAAATGGTAAATCAAAAATTTTTTGGAAGAACATTTATGAGAAGTGTCCTTTTATTTCCTTATGTTGCCCCAGTTGTTGCTCTTGCTTATACCTGGGAACTTTTACTTGATCCAACAAGCGGAACTTTGAATAATTTATTAATTAACTATCAAATTATTGATAGACCAATAAATTTACTAGGACAAAAATATGTAACTTTAAACATACTTGGTTTTGATTTTAAATTGAGGCTAGCATTAACAACTGTAATTATTTTTGAAATTTGGAGATATTTTCCTTTAGCATTTTTATTTATTCTTGCTCGTCTTCAAGCAGTTCCAAAAGAGTTGTATGAAGCAGCTGATGTTGATGGTGCAAATCCTATCCAAAAATTTCTTAATATTACTTTGCCCCAGATATTAGCAGTGATTTCAATTCTATTTATGATTAGATTTATTTGGAATTTTAATAAATTTGAAGACATTTTCTTACTCACTGGCGGGGCATCAGGTACAAGAACATTGCCAATAAATGTATATCAACAAGGTTTTTCAATCGGGGACATTGGTATGGGTTCTGCAGTTTCTATTGTGATTGTAGTGTTTCTATTAATTTTTATGTTTATCTATTTTAAACTTTTAGGAAAAAGAGCTGATGAAAATTAAAAATATATTTACTTATTGCTTTATCTCGTCTTTGTTTTTGTTTTCATTAATTTGTATTTGGAAAATCTTAGTTACATTACAAGGAATTGAATTAACAAATTTTAATTTTAATAAATTATTTATATTTGGAATAATTCTTTGTGCAATAAATCTTCTTATTGGGAAAAAATTAAATTTAAATATTAAAATAATTTTACTAGCACTTTTATTTTCTATCTTTGATTATTTCATCTCAACAAATTTACCTATTTGGTATAGTTTTGGCATATTCTTAATTTCATTATTTTTTTTCAATAATATAAAAGATTACGACAAAAACTTTTTGTCAAAAAATCATTCCTCTCAAAAATTATTCTTTAATTTTTTAACATTATTTGGAATTATACTTTTCTCTTTTGTAATTCTTTTCCCTTTTTATATGATGTTAGTTACAAGCTTTAAAACCCAAGCATTGTTATTATTGAACCCATTAGACTTTAGTATTAACTTTGCACAAGGATTGCCAGAGTTGTTCAAATCTTACTTTATAGTGTTCAAAGATTATAATTTTGGAAGATATATGTTAACGAGCACAATAGTCTCCTTAGGCACAGTCATTATAACATTAATATTTGCAATACCAGCTGCTTACGCGGTTGCAAGACTTAATTTCTTTGGAAAAAATTTTTTATCAACATCCATATTGATAATTTATTTGTTTCCAGCGATAGTTTTAGTGATACCTTTGTATACAATTTTTAGTCAACTTGGTTTAAGAAATTCTATTGAGGGTTTGTTAATAGTTTATACAGCTACAACCTTACCTGTAGCAATTTATATGCTGCAAGGTTACTTTAAAAGTATACCAAAAGAATTAGAAGAAGCAGGGATAATAGATGGTCAAAATTGGCTTGGTATAATTTTTAAAATTATACTCCCACTTAGTTTACCTGCAATATCATCAGTAGCTTTGTATGTATTTATGATTGCTTGGAATGAATTTTTGTTTTCATTAATGTTTTTAGACCGGCCAAATACATTCACATTATCAAGAGCTATTCAGTTTCTGAATGTTGGAGCTGAAACACCTAGACAATATTTGATGGCAGGGTCTGTAGTAGTAACTTTGCCTATTTTAATAATTTTTGTTTATTTTGAAAAATATTTAGTAAGTGGTCTTACTGCAGGAAGTGTTAAAGGATAATGCAAAATAAAGTAGAAGAGGCAAAAAAAATATTATTAGGTAACAGAAAAAATGGTTACACACTTCCTACTAATAACAAATTATATCCTGCTCAATGGAATTGGGATTCAGCTTTTATAGCTCTTGGCTATTCTTACTTTAATTTAGATTTTTCAATTATAGAAATTGAAACTTTGCTTAATGGTCAGTGGGACGATGGTATGGTACCCCACATTCTTTTTCATGAAAAAGACACATCTTATTTTCCAAATCACACAACTTGGCAATGTGGAAAAAATATACCTTCTTCTGGTATTACTCAGCCACCAGTTTTAGCCAGTATTTTGAGAAAAATTGTTGAAAAAAAAAAACTAAATAATGATCAAAACTCAAGAATAATTAAAGTAATCAAAAAAATTAAAAATTATCATGATTGGTTCATAAAATTCAGAGATCCTAATAAAACGGGCCTTGTATCTATATTACATCCTTGGGAAAGCGGGTACGATAATTCACCAATTTGGGATCAGCCAATGAGCAATATCAAAGTAGATAAAGACCTTAATTATAAAAGAAGAGACCTTGAAGTTTCAAACGCTGATGAGAGACCTTTAAAAACTGATTATGATAGATATGTAACTTTAAGAGATCAATTTAGGGATTTTCAGTATGATCCACATAAATTGTATGAGATTTCTGATTTTAATGTAGTAGATGTTGGATTTAATGCTTTATTTTTGAGAGCAAATAAAGATCTACTTACCTTAGCTAAAAATTTAGATTTAAATTTCGATGATTTAAATAATTTTATATCCAAAACTGAAAATCAAATATTAAAATTATATGATGATAATATTAATGATTTTGTCTCAAAAGATTTAAAAACTAATTTGAATATCGTTGTTCCATCAATAACAAATTATTTTACTTTATTTGCAAATTTAGAAAATGATCAATTAAATAAAAAAATTATTAATAATTTAAAAAATCATAATATTAATGACAATTACTATTTCTCAACAATAAAACCAAATCATCCTTCATTTGAAGAAAAAAGATATTGGAGAGGTCCAATATGGATAAATTGTAATTGGTTGATTTATCAAGGACTTATTAAAAAAGAGCCAGAATATGCAAATGAAATAAAAAAAAAAACTTTAGAATTAATTGAAGAAAAAGGTTTTCATGAATATTACAGTTATAAAGATGGATCAGTTATGGGCGCAAATAATTTCTCATGGACTGCAGCTTTATATTTAGACCTGATTCTTGAAAATTAGATTAGATTTTTAGTTTTTATTTAGAAATGTTTCAGAGGAGTCGTCCATTGCTTTTGCCCAAGCTGTATGATGAACAGGAGCTACTGACCCTGTTACTGGAGATGAAAAAGATTTATTTCTATACGTTGATATATCTTCAACCTTATGATGTTCCCATTCTTTAAAATGTTTTCTGATTAGTTCAAAATCTATTTTTGGATAATCTGACATCTCATGTAATTCTTTTGTGTATTCAGTCTGAAAATCAATCATCTGATCAGGATTTTCTAGTTTTTCTTCTAAAGCAACCCATTTATTAATATCTTTTTCAATATCCCCTTCATTTGGCATATTTATTTTCCCCATTATAACATCTCTTGCGTACCAAGCTTGGCAATCAAACATATTGAATGTATGAAACTGATCTTGCATTCCCAGATACAAAAGTTTGTGATTATCCTGCCAAACAACACCTTTGTATAATTTTGGAGGATAAAGTCTGTTTCTTGTTTTAAGTTTTAAATTTTCTTCCAAGAAAGGAAAATGATGCAGGTAACCAGTACATAGTATTATTACATCTGCATCCTGTTCCGTGCCATCTTTAAAAATTGCTTTTTTTCCCTCTAATCTATCTAAATAGAATACTTCCTTCATTCCTTCAGGCCATTTAAAACCCATAGGATTATGCCTGTAGCCAATTGTTACACTTTTTGCTCCATATTTATTGCATTGAAGCGCAATATCTTCAGCGGAATAACTGCTTCCTAAAACTATAATATTTTTTCCTCTAAATTCTTCTGCATCTCTAAAATCATGTGAGTGCATTATTCTTCCAGGAAATGAACTCATACCTTTATATTCAGGTATAAAAGGAACTGAAAAATGACCAGTGGACACTACAACGTAATCAAAATGATCAGTTAAAATTTTATCATTTTCTTTATCTTGATAGCTAACTTCAAATTTATCTGATTTAAAAACTGTATTAACTACTCTTGTATTAAATTTAATTTTATTTCTTAAATTTCCTTTACTTACTCTACTAGTGATATAATCATAAAGTACTTCTCTAGGTGGGAAAGAAGGAATTGGCTTTCCAAAATGTTCATCAAAAGAATAATCTGCGAATTCAAGACACTCTTTAGGTCCATTTGACCAAAGATATCTATACATACTATTATGAACTGGATCTCCATATTGGTCAGATCCTGTTCTCCAGCTATAATTCCAAAGACCTCCCCAATCACTTTGTTTTTCGAAGCAAACTATTTCAGGTATTTTGTCTCCTTTTTTCTCGGCATGTTCAAAAGCCCTGAGTATTGATAACCCACAAGGTCCAGCACCGATAATAGCGACTTTAGTCATGATAATTTTTCCTCTACAATTAAAATTATAAATATATTGTACTAAGAAAAATAGAAAAATTAAATATTATTTTAATATGAAAACTAATTGGAATTATCCTACTACAATTTGGGTTGGAGAGAACAGAATTCAAGATTTAGGTCTAGCATGTAAAAATCTAAAAATCGATAAACCATTATTTGTCACAGATAAGGATTTAATTAATCTAAAAATGGTTCAAGATATTATTTTAGATTTAAAAAAAACCTTTAATCATCTTCAAGTTTTTTCAAATTTTTCAGGTAATCCTGTAGGCGAGAATGTGGACGAGGGAGTGGGGGAGTTTAAAAAATTAGGTTGTGATGGAGTTATTGCATTTGGTGGTGGCAGCGGTCTTGATGTAGGTAAAGCTATTGCTTTTATGACAGGACAGTCTAGACCAATATGGGATTTTGAAGATATAGGTGATTATTGGAAAAGAGCAGATGAAACTAACATTGCACCTATCATTGCTGTACCCACTACAGCAGGGACAGGATCAGAAACTGGAAGAGCATCAGCTATAATCAATAAAGAAACAGGTATAAAAAAAATTATTTTCCACCCAAAATTTTTACCTTCAATTGTAATTTTAGATCCTAATTTAACTTTAGATCTTTCTCCAAGATTGACTGCAGCGACAGGTATGGATGCTTTGGCACACAATTTAGAAGCTTTTTGTGCACCAGGATTCCACCCTATGGCTGATGGAATTGCGATTGAGGGAATGAAGTTAATTAAAAATTCATTAATTAAAGCAGTTAAGAACGGTAAAGATTTAAATGCTAGAGCAGAATTATTAGCTTCAGCTAGTATGGGTTCTACCGCTTTTCAAAAAGGGCTGGGTGCCATTCATTCTTTAAGCCACCCTATTAATGCACAATTTAATGTTCACCACGGTTTATCAAATGCTATCTTTATGCCTTATGTATTAACTTTTAACAAAGATATGATTGAAAAAAGGATAATTTCTATATGTGATTATCTCGAACTCGATAAAAGTTTTGATAGTTTTTTAAAGTGGATTTTAGAACTAAGAAAAGAATTAAATATACCGCATAAATTATCAGAAATTGTTGATGTAAATAAAATAAATTTAGAGCAGTTATCAGTTATGGCATTAGAAGATCCTTCAACTTCTACCAATCCAAGAACAATGAGTAAGGATGACATGAAAGCACTTTATGAACATAGTATTTCAGGTAAATTATTTTAATGAAAAGAATTCTGATAGTTGAAGGTAACCTTAGAGAAGAAAATCAAAGCTTTACTGATGGTGGAATTAAAACTCATACTGAAAGTTTAAAAGACAGTATTAGTTATTTTACAGATCAATTAGATATTGATGTTGTTAATCCTTCATCAGATGAAAATATTAATGAAGTAGCTAAAGATTTAACTAAATATCATGGAATGATATGGGGTGGTAGTAGTTTAAATATTTACAATGATACTCCAGAAATAAGAAGACAATTAAACTTTATGAGGGAATGTCAAAAGAATATAAAAAATATATTCGCAATATGTTGGGGAATGCAAGTTGCTGTGACCGTTGCTGGCGGTGAAGTAAAGAAATGCCCTAATGGCGCTCACAGGGGAATAGCTCACGACATAGAAATAAACGAAAATGGTCTTAAACATCCGCTTTATAAAAATAAAAATAAAAAATTTAATACCCCTGCATTTAATTTTGATGAAGTTGTAAAATTACCTGAGGGCTCTACATTACTTTCATCAAATCCAATAAATAAAGTCATGGGTATAAATTTTAATGTTGGTTCAACGAATATATGGGGAATACAATATCACCCAGAAATAACTTATGCCAAAATGATAAGCTTAATTCATTTTAGGAGAGATCGACTTTTAGAAAAAAAAGCATTTATTGACCAAATGGAAATAGACTCTCATATAAAAATTATAGAAGATGAAAATAAAATTTCAAATAAAGATGCAAGGATGAGAGAATTAGAAAACTGGCTAAATAATTTAAATTAGAACAAGCCTTCTATTTCACCTTTTTCATTAAGCTTAATAGAGTCTGCTGCAGGAACTCGAGGAAGTCCTGGCATTGTCATGATGGCTCCGCATATAACAACAATAAATTCTGCACCTGAAGATAATCTTACTTCTCTAATTGGTAATGAATGGCCTGTTGGAGCACCTTTTGCATTTGGATCAGTAGAAAAACTATATTGTGTTTTTGCTACGCATATAGGTAAATTTCCATAACCCGCTTCTTCAAAAGATTTTAATTGATCTTTTATTTTACTGTCAGCAACAACTTCGTTTGCTCGGTAAATTTCTTTCGCAACAGTTTCAACTTTCTTTAGTAAAGGTGTTTTTTCATCATATAAAAATTTAAAATTTGCTTTTTTTTGATCAATTAAATCTACAACATGTGTGGCAAGTTCTTTTGTTCCTTCACCACCATTTGACCAATGAGTACATAAAGTAGCTTTAACTCCCATATTATCACAAGCATTTATTAACTCTTTTACTTCATTATCAGTATCGGCAACAAAATGATTAACAGCAACCGCTACCGGTAAACCAAATTTTTTTACGTTTTCAATGTGTCTTTCCAAATTTACCAAACCTTTTTTTAACGCGTCTACATTTTCATTTTTTAAATCACCTTTAGCTACACCGCCGTGCATTTTTAATGCTCTAATTGTTGCAACAATAACTACACACTCAGGTTTTAAATTTGATTTTCTACATTTAATATCTAAAAATTTTTCCGCTCCTAGGTCTGCTCCAAATCCAGCTTCAGTTACAACATAATCAGCTAGTTTTAAACCTGCTTTAGTTGCTATTACAGAGTTACAACCGTGCGCAATATTTGCAAAAGGACCACCATGAATAATTGCTGGATTATTTTCTAAAGTTTGAGTTACATTAGGTCTAATTGCTTCTTTCAACAAAACAGTCATTGGTCCATGAGCATTTAAATCTTTTGCAAAAATAGGCTTTCTATCTCTAGTATAAGCAACTGTAATATTACCGATTCTCTTTTCCAAATCTTCAAGATCATTTGCTAAACAAAAGATAGCCATTATCTCTGATGCTACTGTAATATCAAAACCATCTTCTCTTGGAAAACCATTCGCAACTCCACCCAAATTAATATTGATAGATCTTAAAGATCTATCATTCATATCCATAACTCTTCTCCAGACTACTCGTCTTACATCTATGTTTAATTTATTTCCCCAATAAATATGATTATCAATTAACGCTGACAATAAGTTGTGAGCAGATGTAATTGCATGGAAGTCTCCTGTGAAATGTAAATTGATTTGTTCCATTGGAACAACTTGAGCATATCCTCCACCTGCTGCCCCACCTTTCATTCCAAATGAGGGACCTAAACTAGGTTCACGTAAACACACTATAGAATTTTTACCAATTTTATTTAATCCATCATTTAAACCAACTGACGTAGTAGTTTTTCCTTCACCTGCAGGAGTTGGTGTAATAGCAGTAACTAAAATTAATTTTCCATTTTGTTTATCTTTTAAACTATCTAAATATTCTAAATTTACTTTAGCAATATGACGTCCCATAGGACTAAAAGCACTTGGTTCATCTGGAACATTAATTTTACCCAAAATCTCATTTATGGGTTTCATTTTTGCTTCTCGTGCAATTTGGATATCTGATTTTGACATAAATCTAATTACTTATTAATGAGCAGAATTACTATCCTTTTTTGTCACGTATTTAAACATCTAAAAAATATATATAAAAAAAATTAGCAAAACTTATATTTAATTTTATAAAACTTACGGATGCAGAAATATTCAGTATTTAGTCTAATCAAAAACGCTTTCTCCAATCACCAAAATTGGGAAGTTGCTTGGAAAGATCCAACTCCAAAAAGTGAATATGATGTAGTCATCATCGGAGGTGGAGGACACGGTCTTGCTACTGCATATTATTTAGCAAAAGAACATAATATTAGAAATGTAGCTATCATTGAGAAAGGCTGGATTGGTGGTGGAAATGTTGGTCGAAATACAACGATCATAAGATCAAATTTTATGTACGATGCTAATGCAAGGTTTAATGAATTTGGAATGGATTTATGGAGAAACTTAAGTCAAGAACTGAACTTTAATGTGATGTTTTCTCCAAGGGGAATAATAAACTTAGCCCACTCTGATGCTCAAATGAACGCATATGCTCGTAGAGGAAACTCTATGAGATTAAATGGAATAGATGCAAAGTTATTGGATAGAGACGAAGTTAAAAAATTAATTCCAATGGCTGACTTTAGTGATGAAGTACGTTTTCCAATTTTTGGAGGCTTAATGCAACCAAGTGCTGGTACCGCAAGACATGATGCTGTTGCTTGGGGTTATGCGCGTCAAGCAGATGATATGGGTGTAGATATAATTCAACATTGTGAGGTCACTGGTTTTGATGTTGTTAACGGAAAGATAAAAGGAATTAGAACTTCAAGAGGAGATATTAAAGCAAAAAAAGTTGGATTATGTGTTGCTGGTAGCACAAATATATTAGCTGAAAAATTAAATATGACACTGCCAATAGAAACTCACGTACTACAAGCTTGTGTTTCAGAACCTGTAAAACCATTATTAGACGGAGTAGTAACTTTTGGTGCAGGCCACTTTTATATAAGTCAATCAGATAAAGGTGAGATGGTAATGGGTGGTGATCTTGATGGATATAATAGTTATGCTCAAAGAGGTAACTTGCCAACTATACAACATGTCTTGACAGGTGGCTTAGCTTTGTTTCCATTTTTAAGTAGATTAAAAATGTTAAGGACATGGGGAGGGATCATGGATATGTCTATGGATGGTTCTCCAATAATTGATAAAACACATATTGAAGGTTTATATTTAAATTGTGGATGGTGTTATGGAGGTTTTAAATCAACCCCTGTTTCAGGTTGGACATTTGCACACACAATTGCGCAAGATAAAGTTCATGAATTAAATTCAGAATTAAGATTAAATAGATTTTCTACAGGTCATCTTCTAGATGAAAAAGGTTTAGGAACTAAAACCTGGATTGGTTAAAAAATGTTATACATCAAATGTCCTTATTGCGGTTTAAGAGCACAAAAAGAATTTTCATATGGAGGTGATGCAACTGTAAAAAGACCTAATATAAATGAAGAAGTATCAAGTGAAGATTGGGATAATTTTGTTTATATGAGAAAAAGTCCAAGAGGTAAACATATAGAGTTATGGCAACATATAGCAGGATGTAGACAATGGATTAAGGTGCAAAGAGACACCGCTACACATGAAATTTTCCAAACAGCAAAAGTCACAGAAGAAATAAGATGAGCCAACCATTTAGATTAAATAAAGAGGGATTAATTAATCGAAACAAAAAAATATCTTTTACTTTTAACGGAAAAAAATTATTTGGATATGAGGGAGATACAATTGCATCTGCTTTGATTGCAAATGGAATACATTTAGTTGGTAGAAGTTTTAAATATCATAGACCAAGAGGTTTTTTTGGAGCAGGAGTAGAGGAACCAAACGCAAAGCTTCAAGTAGAATTCAATGGTCATTCAGAGCCAAATGTTAATGCAACAGAAATGGAACTCGTTGAAGGTTTGTCCGCAACGAGCCAAAATTGTTGGCCATCAGTTAATTTTGATGTCGGTGCAATTAATAATTTTTTAAAAATGTTTTTCCCTGCCGGGTTTTATTACAAAACATTTATGTGGCCTAAAAGTTTCTGGTATAAAATTTACGAACCTTTCATAAGAAAAGCTGCAGGTTTAGGGGTTGCTTCAATAGAAAAAGATAAAGAAAGATACGAACATAAATTTGAGTATTGTGATCTACTAGTTACTGGATCTGGGCCATCTGGATTAGCAAGCGCCTATGCTGCTGCAAAAAATGGAGCAAAAGTAATTTTAGCTGAGGATAAACCAAGATTTGGAGGAACACTTTTAACCGACGATGTAAGCATCGATAATTTATCAGGAAAAGATTGGGCAGAAAAAATAATTAGTGAATTAAAATCTATGCCTAATGTCACTGTAAAAAATAGATCTCAAGTTTTTGGTTACTATGATCATAATATGCTGGTTATGTTTGAGAGAGTTAGTGATCATTTAGAGAAAAAATCAAAATTCACTCCAAGACAAAGACTTTGGTATATTAGAGCCAAAGAAACAATTTTATCAACTGGTTCAATTGAAAGACCAATTGTATTTGGAAACAATGATACTCCAGGAATTTTTTTATCAGCAGCTGCAAAAGAATATATGAAAGTCTATGGAGTTTTAGTAGGAAAAAAACCTTTAATATTTACTAATAACGATAGTGCATATGAAACAGCTTTAGAGTTCAAAAAAAATAATGTTGAACCAATTATATTAGATACTAGAGAAGAACATTCATCAGAATTAATCGATGAAGCTAAATCAAAGGGAATTGATATAAGATTTTCCCACGGTGTTATCGTCGCTAATGGATACAAAAAAGTTAAATCTGCAAAAATTGGTAAACTAAATAAAGATAAAAATTCTTTTGAGAAAATTGAAACTGTTGATTGTGATTGTATTTGTGTATCTGGATTTTGGACTCCATCTGTTCATTTAGCGTCACAATCAGGAAATAAACTTAAGTATGAAGAAAAAATTGATGCATTTATTCCAGATAAGAAAAAACAACATGAGACATCAGTCGGTGCAGCAAATGGATCATTTACATTAGAAGAAAGTTTAAAACATGGTTTTGAAAATGGTTCAAATCTTTCCGCAAAAATTACAGAGACTAAAAAAGAAATCTCAATTCCAAATGTAAATGAAAAAAAATACGGAGCTCATGATAAATTTTGGTGTATGCCGTTACCTAAAAATGAAAATCCAAAAAGATTTGTTGACTTTCAAAATGATGTATCTGTCTCTGATATAGAAATCGCACTAAGAGAAGGTTACAGATCAATAGAGCACGTCAAAAGATATACAACTCTTGGAATGGCAACAGATCAAGGCCGTACAAGTAATTTAAATGGTCTTCAGTTGGTATCTAATATAGAAAATAAAATAGTTCCTGAAGTGGGACACACAACATTTAGACCACCTTTCACACCAATTACAATCGGGACAATAGTTGGTCGTGAAGTTGGTATGGAATATATGCCGACTAGAAAAACTCCAATGCATGAATGGCATGAGAAAAATAATGCTGTATTTGTTGATGCAGGTGCTTGGAAAAGACCTCGATATTATAAGCAAGGAAGTGAAACTTTATTTGAAGCTTCAAAGAGAGAGGCAAAAAATGTTAGAGAGAATGTTGGTATATGCGATGTAACAACATTAGGAAAAATTGATATTAAAGGTCCAGATGTGGCAGAATTTTTAAATAGAGTTTATACAAATGCTTGGATGAAATTACCTGTTGGAAAAGCAAGATATGGATTGATGCTTAGAGAAGATGGAATTGTCATGGACGATGGAACAACAACAAGAATTTCTGAAAATCATTATCATATGACAACAACAACTGCACAAGCTGCAAATGTTTTATCTCACTTAGAATATTATCTTCAAATTGTTTGGCCAGAATTAAATGTAAATGTTGTCTCTACAACTGAGCAATGGGCAGGGGCTGCAATTGCTGGACCTAAATCTAGAGAAATGTTATCAAAATTATATCCGGACTTAGACGTATCAAATGAAGCTTTGCCTTTTATGGGCTATAAAGAATCAGAATTTTTTGGTGTTCCATCAAGAATTTTTAGAATTTCATTTTCTGGCGAGCTTGCATATGAGATTAATGTCAAATCAGATCATGGTATGTTCATGTGGGAGAAAATGATGGAAGTAGGAAAAGAATTTGGAAATCAGCCTTACGGAACTGAAGCTTTATCAACATTAAGAATTGAAATGGGACACGTTGCAGGACCAGAATTAGATGGACGAACAATTCCATCAGATGTTTCATTAAATGGATTAGTTTCAAAGAAAAAAGATTTTATTGGCAAAAATTCTTTAGGAAGAGAAGCATTTAATGTTGAGAGCAGACAAAAAATTGTCGGACTTATTCCAATTGATAGAAAGTCTAGTATTCCTGAAGGATCTCATATTGTTCAAGATCAGAATGCAAAATTACCTAATCCTAAACTTGGTCACGTTTCTTCTTCTTGTTGGAGTGTAGAAAATAATAATCCATTTTCTCTAGCAATTATGAAAGATGGAAAAAACATGATAGGTAAAAAGTTTTTTGCGGTATCACCATTAAAAAATAAATCAATTGAAGTAGAAGTTATATCTTCACATTATGTTGATCCTGAAGGAAAAAGAGTTAGATCATGAAAAATGTTTCTGCACTAGAAAATATTCATAAACATGGATTGTTTGGCAATCACGATAGTAAAGATGAGCTAATAAATATTAGAGAAATCAAAGATGTTTTGATTTATCAAATTGTTAAATATAAAAAATCTTCAATTAGTATTGATAAAATAAAAATAGATAATTTAAATTTACCCGAGACACTTTTGGTTTCTTCAAATAAAAATACAAGAATTTTATGGATGGGACCTGATAATTGGTTAGTCGTTTCAAAAAATAAAGAAATAGAAAAATCTATTTTAGAGAACTTAAGTCATGATGATTTTGCATTAACAGATCTATCTCATTCAAGAACAATACTGGAATTGGAAGGTTCATTAGTAGATGAAGTATTGAAAAAAGGTTGTCCGTTAAATTTAGATGGTCTTGATGAAGGAAAATGTTCTAATTCTGCTTTTCATGCAATTACAATAACTATTGATTTTATAAGTTCAAATCCAAGAAAAGTTAGAATGTTTGCTTTAAGAAGTTTTGGTGAATCTCTTTATCATTCAATAACTGATGCTTGTTTAGAATTTGGATATAAAGCTGAATAAAAATTATTCTGAAGTTTTAAATTTAGTTTTTTGAATAATAACCACAAACACAATTGGAATTATTAAAGTTATTAGTGTTACTGTTATCAACAAAATACCTAGATCTGAATAATCGGCAGTGGTAAGAATAGCGTTTGTTACCTTATCTTTTACCTCTCTAGTAATAACATAAATTTCATTCAAATATTTAGTCCCCAAAGCACTTGCTGATAAAGCAAGATTTGTAAAAGATGCGAATACTGCAAAGAAAGTTGCTTTTAAGTGTGAAGGCGCATTTTTAGCAATCCATGCAAGTAAAGGTATCATTGAGACTTGTCCCAAAGGTGACTCGAGTGCAGTATTTAATATTGCAATAAACTTGGCATCAACAACTCCATTAGTAATTGATGATGTCCAATTGTGAAATCCATAATACATACCAACACTTGGTAAAAATAAAATTGCACCTGCAATGGATAAAACCACTATTATTCTAGCTATTGAGTTGTTTGCCATAAATGGTCTTAATAAGATAATCCCTACAAGGGTTAAAACTGAAGCAATAAGTGATAACACTGAAAAAAATTGTTCATTGAATTCAAGTACATCAATTTCAAACCAAGATAAGCCTGGACCAGGTCCTGGCATTGCTCTAAAAATAAAAATTATTATTGCTGTGCCTACAACAGTTAGTCTTAAATCCTGAGGAAGTTCTTTAACTAATTTGTTCATTAAAAATAGAATAATTGCCATTGAACCTACAAAAACAATTTCTTGAGCAAAAGACACTTTGAATGATCCAATACCTAAAGTGAAGATAACAAAAACCAAGCTTCCACCTAATATCCACCAGTTAACTTCAGTTTTCTTTGAGGGAGCATAATCTTGGTCACCCTCTAAACCTTGTTCAATAAGCTTTCTTTTCTTTTGATTTTTTAGATATGAAGCAAGAAATATTCCTAGCACAGATACAATTGGAATAATTAAAGCATATATATAAATTGAACCGTATAAACTTATCTTATCTGCTTGTTCAAGTTCGTCTACTCCTTTAAAGAGAATTACATTAGCTAAAGCAACTAAAACAGTTCCACCAATTATTGCAAATCTTCCAAGAGTTTGCATTGTTGTATGCATAAGTTTGATTTCATCTCTCGAAAATTTATTTCCGCTGTCATCAACTAAAGGAACTGCTTCTACAGTCATAGCATCAGCCACAACATCTTGCACAACATAACCAATCGGAGCAAGTAAAACACTGATCACAAACCATGTTTCTACTGAAAAAATTGATGACATCCATTCAGTATGAATTATTAAACCGTACATTATAATTAAACTTAATGAGATTAAGGATGCTCCTACAAAAACCATGTAATTTTTTTTATTCCAGATTAGATCAACAAGATGACCTAAAGGCATCTTCAATGCCCATGGAATTCCAGCCCAAAAACCCAGTCCAGCAAGAAAAGCAGCAGATAAGTTTAGATAGTCTTTGACAAAAAAAGTTCCAACAATACCTGTTAGTCCTGAAATACCAGCAGCAAGATAAATCATCAATGGTGGTAGATAGGTCCACTTAAACTGTCTTCCTAAATCTATTAAAGTACTATCTATAAATCTCAAAATTTTATTACTCATAAATTATTCTGTTAAATTTAATAATATTAATCCATTTTGTTTAGTTTCTTTACACCAAAGTTCATAACTTTCACAAACTCTCCACAAATGATCAAATGCTCTTTGAGATAATTCCAACGGAAAGTGACTTTTTGCATAATATAATTTTGGGATTTTCATTAATTGTTTAATCATAGTATCTTTTTGTATTTGTAAAAGTCTTATAGTTTCTTGATTAATCTTTTTTTTTGTAGATTTATCTACGTAGTCATTGCTCTCAAGTTCTTTAAACCACTTATCATGAAAATTTCCTGAACTAATTTCATTATAATCATCTGATGCAATAAATATTTCAAAAGCTTGAATATTAGTTAAATTAGGGTTCTTAATTTTGATTTCATATATCTTTTGATAAATGATTTCGGCAACATATAATACAAATGGTCTCGATTTATCAGTTTCCAAACTAAACTCCTCAAATATCCACTGAATAATAGCATGAATTAGGATCATTTTTATAGTGCGCAAAAGGCCCACACTCTTCGAAACCAAAACTTTTAAAAAGTTTTCTAGCAGGTGCAAAAAAATCACCTGCACCAGTTTCGACACTTAGTTTAGTGATTCCTATTTGTTTTGATTTTTCAATAAGATGTGAAATTATTTTTCCACCATATTTTTTATTTCTAAACTTATCTGAAACTCTTATAGATTTAAATTCTCCATGTGTTTCATCAAATAATTTTAAAGCCCCACAACCAATTAATTCATTATTTTCCCACAAACTCCAGAATTTTATACTTGGATCCTTTAATCCAGGTATATCTAATACATGCGAACTCCCCTCAGGAGAAACTGATCTCAATTCAATAAAATGCTTAGTTAGCAACTCATTTACTTGCGGATCATCAAAATTATTTTCTATTGATTTCATAGTTTTGAAAAACATATAATCTAAATTTAGATTAAACCAAGAAAATTAAATATGTGTGGAAGATACGTAATAACTAGCCCCGTTACAAAAACAAAAAAACTTGTTAAGTCAGCTATACAAGTTGAAGATAATGAAAATTATAATGCACATCCATTTCAAAAATTACCTGTAATTAAAAAATATAATAATGGAAATACTCTAGAAAATTTAAAATGGGGATTAGTGCCTAGCTGGGCTAAGCAAAAAGATTTTAAACCTTTAATAAATGCAAGACTAGAAACTATAGATGAAAAAGTGTCTTTCAAAAAATTAATTCGACTACATAGATGTGTAGCTGTAGCAGATGGTTTTTATGAATGGAAAAGAGAAAAAGAAAATAAAACACCTTATTATTTTTTAAGAGAGGATAAAAAGCTTATGTATTTAGCGGCTATTTATGACAATGATCAATTTTGTTTAATAACCGAGGATGCAGATGAAAATATTAAAGAAATACACCATAGACAACCTGTTATAATTAATGAAAATGATGTTAATAGATATTTAAATCTTGAATTAACAGGATCGAGTTTTCTTAAAGAGTGTAAAAAAACAAAATTAAACTTTCATGAAGTTTCAAAGGAAGTTAATAAACCTACAAACAATAATATTTCTTTGATACAAACTATATCTTAAAACTATTTTTCTATAGTTGTTAAATGCCCCATTTTTCTTTTAGATTTAACTTCTTTTTTTAAATAATCATAAAAAAATTCATTTTCTTTAAATTTTTTATTTTTATATTCTAATATATCCTCACCGATCAAATTAAGCATTTTTGCATTATAAATTTTTTTTGTTTCTAATTTTTCAAGTCCACATACAGCTCTGATATGATTTTCAAATTGGCTAATGTTGTGTGAATTTATAGTTAGATGTCCAGAATTATGTACTCTTGGTGCAACTTCATTAGCATATAAATTATTATTTTTATCTATAAAGAATTCAACGCACATAGTACCAATATAATCAAGCTCTTCAGCCACTATTTTTGCCCAGTTCAATGCTTTATTTTTAATTTCATCACTTATATCAGCGGGAATTTTGGAGTGTTTTAAAATCTGGTCTTCATGATAATTTTCAATTGGATCATAAATTTCATATTTTTGGTGACCAAATCTTGTAACCACTACTGAAATTTCTTTTTTTAAACTTACTATCTTTTCTAAGATGTAGCCTTTTGAAAAATCAAAATCTTCATTTAAATCATTTACATTATTTATTTTATATTGGCCCTTTCCATCATAACCAAGTGTACAAGTTTTCAATAAACCAGGTATTAATCTATCGTTTATTTTTATATCATCTAAATTGTTAATACTTACAAACTGTGTTGTAGTTATATTATTTTTATTCAAAAACTCTTTTTCAGTCATTCTATTTTGAATTAATTTATTTATTTCGGGGCTTGGTAATACAGATTTGGTTTCATTAATTTTTTTCAATATATCATATGGGATATTTTCAAACTCATAAGTAACAAGATCAACTTTTTCTAAAAAGTTATTGATAATATTTATGTCTTGATAATCTCCATAAATAAATTCATCTGCAAAATTGATTGCGGGTGCATCTTTATCATCTGATAAAATAACCGTTTTAATATTAAGTTTTTTTGCTGCAGATGCTAATAGACTTCCTAATTGTCCTCCACCTATTATTCCTAGATCAGGTTTAGACATTAATTACTTTGGTTTTTTTTTTACTTTTGAAGTTTGTTTTTTTCGCCAATTTAAAAGTGTTTTTTTTACATTGTTATCATACGTAGCTATAATTGAAGCAGCATATAAACCAGCATTGATTGCACCATCTTCTCCAATAGCAACTGTGCCAACAGGAATTCCTTTAGGCATTTGAGCAATTGATAGAAGGCTATCTAAACCTTTTAACTTTTTACTTTCAATAGGAACACCTATGACTGGAATTCTAGTTATTGCAGCAATCATACCAGGTAAATGTGCTGATCCTCCGGCCCCAGCAATAATAATAGAAATATTATTATTTTCTGCTTTCTTTGCATAGGTATAAAGTCTATCAGGCGTTCTGTGTGCAGAGACGATATTTTTCTCATAATTAACTTTTAAAATCTTAAGAACTTTTTCACAATTTTTCATTGTTTTGTAATCAGACTGACTGCCCATTACAATTGATACTTTATGTGATTTTTTTTTGTATTTCATGAAACCAATATCAATTTACAGATATTTCCCTTAAATTGCAATTTTTAGCTAAGGACAGTTTAAGTTAGTGACAATCATAATAATAATAATAGTGTATACCAAATATGAATTATCGAATTGATAATCTTCAGTATTGTAAATGGTCTAGAGAAATCTTTGAAATAAATAATAAAGCTGGATTAAATGCGGTTCACGTAACGTTAGTTTATCATGAAGACTATGATGAATTACAACAAAGAATACATGAGTGGAATAAACATTTTGAAGAAAATAAAGATCTTATATTTCTAGGCAATAACTACAATGATATTACAAAAGCAAAAGAAGAAAACAAAACTGCAATTTTTTTTGGATTTCAAAATTGTTCTCCAATTGAAGATGACATAGGTCTTATAGAAAAAGTACACTCACAAGGTTGTCGATTTATGCAATTAACTTATAACAACCAATCATTATTAGCTACTGGATGTTATGAAAAAAATGATAGCGGAGTTACTAATTTTGGAAAAGAGGCTATTAAAGAAATGAATAGAGTAGGCATCGTTGTTGACATGTCTCATTCAGCAGAGAAAAGTACACTTGATGCAATTGAAATTAGCCAAAAACCTATTGCGATCACTCATGCAAATCCAACTTTTTGGTTTGAAGCGAAAAGAAATAAATCTACAGAATTATTAAAAGTTTTATCCGATAGTGGAGGAATGTTAGGGTTATCATTGTATGCTCATCATTTAAAAGATGGAACGAATTGTAAAATAGAAAGTTTTTGTGAAATGGTTGCAAGAACAGTTGAAATTATGGGTATTAATAATGTTGGTATAGGATCAGACTTATGTTTGAACCAACCAGACAGTGTAGTTGAGTGGATGAGAAATGGAACATGGTCAAAATCAAAAAATTTTGGTGAAGGCAGTAAAGATAAACCTGGTTTTCCAAAACAACCAGATTGGTTTTTGGATGCAAGAGGATTTAATAATATAAACACAGAACTAAAAAATAAAGGTTTTCACGAAGAAGAGATAAATAAGATACTTGGCAATAACTGGTTTAATTTTTATAAAGGAATTAATTAATGCAAGTTCCTCTAAGAGATCCTAAAATTGTAATGAAACTCTCTAGACTTGGATCGTTTCATCAATCTAAATTATCTTTTCTAAGATCATTTTTAAATGAGTTCAAAGATTGGAAATATAACAGAGATTTGTTTGACTTGAATGATAGGGGATATGGAGTTGCTATATATTCATTTTCAAAAGATAAAAAAACATATTCTTTAGTTTGTTTTGCTAATGAGCTTAAAGATGAGGAAAGATCTGATAGAGTAATAGCAACTAAATGGGATGCTGCATTTGCTTTGTATGATGGCATTCCTTCAAAACTTGATATAGATAGACTTTCACAAAATGTCCCTAAACAAGAAGTTGGTAGACTTTCTTATAAAGAACTAACTCTTTCAAGAGCAAATAGGTCAGTTAGAGCATTTAATTATGTGGTTGAGTGTTTATCAAAAGGTATCCAGCCAAATACTAATGAGCTTTCAAAAGTTGGATATTTGTACAGAACAACCGCCGTATATGGCTCAGGAAAATTTGGATTAGCAGACAGGTTTAGAATTAGAAATAGAGATGAAATAAATGGTCCTTTTAGATTGGAAATGATGTTAGTTTACCTTGTAAGACAATTCACTTTTGATCAGGTCAATCATATAGCAAAACATAAAAATCCTAAAGACGCTGTAGAATTAGACTTGGATATTTGCAGAAATTTAGGAATTGGAAATTCAACTGGATTAGGAATGGCACCATTTATTGTTAACCATCCTTCATTGTTAAATAATTGGATTCTAGCTAAAGAGAAAGCTTTAAAAAAAATAAGAGAAATAGAAAAAGTATCAGAAGAAGAATTTAAAATTTTTTACAACTGTTTAACAAAATCTTTAAAAAATGTGACTTCATGGAATACTGATAGCGAATATCAAAAGAAAAAAATTGAGAATTTAATTAATGATTTACAAAATTTAATCAATTATTTGAAAGATAATATTGATAAATCAAATTTTTATATATTTGACAAATTATATAACTGGGCAGAGGAAAATTTATCTGAAGAAGGAGTTGAGTATTTAGTTTCTATAATGATGGAGCCATATAATCAAATAACTGATCCTTTAATTTCTCAAATGAGTTCAGACGAGGATAAAAGTTTTAATATACCTGTAGACAGAACTATAAATGACCTAAGAGAAATAATTGAGAAAAATTATTCAGATATTTTAAAAATTGATTTTTCGAAAAATGAAAATAATAAAAAATTTTGGTTCATATCAAAAAATAAAGAAGAACCTAGGATTGGAGATCGGTTCGAAGATAATGGTTCAGAACTCGAACAGCCTACGGCTATTGCTAGAGATATAAAAAAACTTTATGAAACTATTTTTAATTTAAAAAACAGCTTAAAGATTGGTAATTTTCTAGTACAGAACAATGATTTAAGACATATTGTAAGAAGAGTGTTTATAACAGAGAAATATCCATATTCCGAAATTCAAGATAACACCATTGGCTCAAAATTAGTTCCTATTGATATGTTAAGACTTAAACTATCTTTTTTTGGGGCGGTAAAGTTTGATCCAAGATCTGACAAATGGTTAAGGATTTGTATGTTTCAAGGAGCTCCATTACCAAATGAACTAAATTCATTTAATCAATATTGGATATATAACTAAAGTAATTAATGAGAAGTTATAGTGAAATTGACACGATTGTTAAACGCTCAACAAAAGCGAAAGGATTCTCCTGGGGAGTTGCAGAAGAAATAGGAAAGAACATCAAGCAACTCGAGTTATTTGGTTTACCAGGTATAAAAAACATAAACCAATATTTTAAGATTTTTAATAATGAGAAGTTTGAAAATTGCCAATCTTTTAACAAAAGCAACAGACCTCAAAACTTTTATTGTCCAATTAAACTTGGATTAAGTTTTTTTGATCAATCTATCTCTATCCAAGAACTAAATGATATAGAAATTGAAAAAATGGCTTACCCATTGATATTTTTGCCGTTTGTCAGCAGATCTTCGGAAATAACGGGAAAGAGAATTTTTTTAAAGATAGATCAAAAAGAATTTTTATTAAATTTCAATCAATCAATTTATTCAAATTATTTAAGTAGTGAGGTTGTAGAAAAAGCTGATGTAATTAAAATCCAATTCTTAGAAAACAAGAATAATTTTTCCGAAGAAGATTGGAAAGAATTAACAAAATTATCTGAAAACACATTTGTAGAAGAAACATATGAGTTAAAACAAAAAACCGCAGGAGCAGGATTAACAGATAATGACTGATAACTTTGAATATAAATCAGACAATTCAGATAATAATGAATTAAATGATATTTGTGATGAATGTAAAAAAGAAGATGAGACAGTAACTCAAAATTTAATACTCACAGGATATAAACTTTGCAACTCCTGCAGAACATCAAAAACTTTATTTCCACTTTAGATATTCGTACTAATAGGCAATGAATTAATTTTTGTCATTACAAATGAAATTGTCAAAAAAGAAATAATCAAAAAAGACAAAAATACAATTCCAAATGCTTTTAAATTAGATTTTAAATTTAAAATATGTCTTGTCGCAATGATTAATGAAGCAAAAATCCAAAATTGAGTAAGAAAAATAATTAAAAGAACAAGTTCTGGTGTAACTGCAAAAAATCTTATCAGGCCTGGAGCGTGTGCGTACCCAACTGCTATAAGAACCCTTTTAAATGGAATTTTTCTATCTTTATCAGGAAAAATTTTAACGCCAATTACAAATATAAAAATTGCCCAAACCAGCCATGTTAATAAAGCCGTTAAACCAGATATACCAACTGATGTTTTTACAATCGTATTAGCTGCAACTGCTCCAGCAACCCCATCTAAAATCATAATTAGAATTGCAAAATAAATTCCAGCTTCTCCATAATATCTTGGAGTTCTATAAAGAGTTTTATCAAGCTTTAATGATTTAAAAACAATATCTAAAAACTGAGCAAACATTAATTATCTTTATTTTTTTTTTGTGCTTTATATGAAACGATTAATGGGAATATTATTAGTGCAATAGCGATTATAATGCAAATAACTATGAAAAAAGTTTTCGTCATATTTAGGGGGAATTAAATTCCCCCTAAAAAAATTTTTATCACTTATTAACTACTTCTCTTGTATTTGCGTTGTAAGATTCTGTAAATGGAACATCAACTACAACTGCATCGACCGGTTCTCCAGGTTTATCAGAATATTTTTCTGGTAGGTGGACTTTAAATTTCGATCCAACCTTACCCTTTGGAAAACCATTTGCATTTAGCGTGCCATCAAATGGAACGTATCCCATGGCAATATTTTTCCCTTTTTCTGGGTGATACCAAGGAGAAGTTATAAATCCTACAGGCTCACTGCCGTTTTCTGAAATTAACCAAAAATCTGGAGCATATTCTTCAATAGGTTTTCCTCCTAATTCAAGTCCAACTAATTGAAGTTTGTAAGGTTTATGACCTGCTTTTAAATCAGCTTTCATTTTCTCGAGAGCTTTTTTACCAATGTAATCTGCTTTTTTGTTCCATTCACCTTTACCAGATAAAGAAACTTGATATCCAAGATTACATTGAAATGGATTATGCTCATGATCCATATCTTGTCCCCATGAAAGAATTCCAGCTTGTATCCTTCTATGGTGTGCAGGAGCAATTACCATTAAGTTATGTTTTTTACCTGCTTCAAGAACAGCATTCCACATATCTTCGGCATATAAAGTTGCTTCTCTTAAATATATTTCAAATCCAGACTCGCCTGAAAAACCTGTTTGAGAAATTATACAACTTCTTCCACCAACTTTTGCAGAAGCCAATCCATAAAAAGGCATGTTATCAATATCAACTTCACTTCCACAAAGATCTTTCATCAAAGCTTTTGCTTTAGGACCTTGAATTTGTACAGGACAAGCATCTATTTCATTAATTTGAACATTAAACCTTTCATCTGCATTTACTCCTTGCAGATATAATCCTATATCACTATCTGATAAACTAAACCAAAATTCATCTTTAGAAATTCTTAAAAGAATAGGATCATTTAATACTCCTCCATAAGAATTACACAAAATTACATATCTTCCTCTCATTGGAGAAATTTTTGTAGCATCTCTTGTAATTACATAATCAACAAATTTTTCTGCATCTGGTCCTTTAACTTGTATTTGTCTTTCAACTGCAACATTCCACATTGTTACATGGTTTTTAATTGCTTCGTACTCAACCATTGCACCACCATCTTCAGGTTTAACATAACCTCTTGGATGATAAATTCTGTTATAAACAGTTGCTCTCCAACATCCTGCTTTCATAGATAAATGCCAGTATGGAGATTTCCTTACTCTTGTTGATATTAGCATCTCAACTTTAGTAGGTCCGCTTTGCCTTAAATTGTATGGTACTTTTCTATCAGACTGATCTACTGATGTTGTATGTCTTAGTTTACTATAGTCAAATTCATTAGACATAGTTATTCTCCTTCAACCACTTGTTAGTTTCCTTCAAGCCGCCGAATGTATAAATGTGGAAATAATCAGTATGCGATTTAACTTTCCCAATTAAATCATTAGGGTCTTTAGGTTTCAATAAATCTAACGCCTTACTAAAATTAGATTTAAGAAAGTTAATGGAATTTTTTGCCCCTACAATATTAGCAAATTTAATTAAGCTAGATATTTTCATTGGCCCAGTTATTCCAACATGAACTGGTATTGTTTGTTTTGAGATAAAATCTATAATAGGCTGAGTATCCATTAGCCATTGTGTAACTATATAATCAGCATAAGGCTTTTTATCTATCATAGCTTTTTCTAAATCAGAGTCGGATATATCAGGACTCCCCTCGGGATGTCCAGCAATTCCAATCTTGATACCATCAAAAAACCCTGTCTCTAACATTTGATATGAGCTATCAAATTTTCCGATCGGGTCACGACTTCCACCTATCACCAAGACCTGCTTAACACCCAAATCTTTACATCTAGAAACATAATCTTTTAGCTGATTTTCATCATTTATTGACCTTGCTGGGAAGTGAGGAACTGGATTAAATCCCTCTTTAACTAAATCTCCAGATTGTTGAGCAGTCTCTTTATAATCACCTCCAGGTAGCATTGTAACATAAACATCTTTTACCTTAGGCAACGTACTTAAATCAGTTTTAGGACCTATTTCTAAAGAAAAATTCATAACTAAATTCTTAATTATTTTATATTCCGTGTCTATAAAAATATTAAACAGCTGAACACATTGTAACCCATTGTCATGATCCGAAAATTTAATTAAATTTAGTTATGGAAAATAAATTATCTCAAATTACAGAATTATTCTCCAAAACAAGACAGCAAACGCTATCTCTGTGCGAGAACTTAGAGGCTGAGGATATGGTCATACAGCCCAGCAAAAATGTTAGCCCACTTAAGTGGCATCTTGGTCACACCACATGGTTCTTCGAAAAATTCATCTTGTCTGAATTGGATGAAAGTTACAAACCTTTTAACAAGGATTATAATTACATATTTAACTCGTATTATAATTCTGTAGGTGAGTTTAATCCTAGAAATAAGAGAGGTTCACTAAATAGACCGCTATTAAAAGATGTAGTTAATTACAGACATTATGTAACTGAAAATATTATTGAATTTTTAAAAAGAACAAAAAATAACAGAACATCATTTTTAGTTGAACTAGGTTCAAATCACGAACAACAGCATCAAGAATTAATGTTAATGGATATTAAAAATATTTTTTACAACAATCCATTGATGCCGACTTATAATTCTAACGACGATAAACCAACTGCAAAACAGGAAAATGAATTGACATTAGAAACTAGTAAAAAATTTAAATATGGAAACAACGAGGATATTTTTTGTTACGATAATGAATTACCAGTATCAGAAACACAATTAGATCCTTTTAAAATACATTCATTTGTAACTAATGGAGAGTGGAAAGAATTTATTAGTGATGGTGGATATAAAAACCATGAGTATTGGTTATCTGATGGATGGGATTTTGTAAATAATAACAAATTAGAAAAACCAATGTATTGGATAGATAATAATAATTATTTTACATTAAACGGTGTAAAAAAAATTGATAAAGAAAAGCCAGTTTCTCATATAAGTTTCTATGAAGCGGATGCTTTTGCAAGATACAAAAACAAAAGATTACCAACTGAATTTGAACTAGAGTATTTTTTAAAACAATCTGAGAAAAAAGGTAATTTTTTAGAGAATAAAATTTTTCATGAAGTAGAAGAAAAAGCAGACGATGTTTATGGAAATTTATGGGCTTGGACAAATAGTAATTACACACCTTACAAAAAATACAAACCATATGAAGGAAATCTAGGAGAATATAATAATAAGTTCATGTGTAATCAGTTTGTCCTAAAAGGTGGCTCACATTCTACATCTATTAATCATGTCAGAGCATCTTATAGAAATTTCTTTTACCCAAGTGATACTTGGCAGTTTTGTGGTGTCAGACTAGCTGATGACATCTAGTGACTAATTTAAAATTAATAAACATTAACAATCAAATTCAAGATGATAAAAAATTAATCTTACAAGGATTATTAAATAAAAAACAAAAATATTTACTACCTAAATATTTTTATGATGAAAAAGGTTCGAAGTTATTTAATAAAATTACAAACCTCAAAGAATATTACCCAACAAATAAAGAGTTAGGAATACTAGGTAACTTACAAAAAGAAATAAGAAAGAAATTACCAATTAATTCAACAATTGTAGAATTTGGTAGTGGCTCAAATAAAAAAATTAATAAATTTATAAAATTATTAAGTGAACCCAAAGAATACATTCCTATAGATATTAGTAAGGAATATTTGTTTGAAAATGCATCAATAATAGCAAAAAAATTCTCAGATTTAAAAGTAACGGCAATATGTGCAGATTTTAGTCAGACAAATAGATTAAATAAAATTTTAAAAAATAAAAAAAAAATAGTCAGTTTTTTTCCTGGATCGACCATAGGAAATTATTTACCTAAAAATGCAAAAAAAATACTAAAAAATTTTTCAAAAATTATAGGCAAAAATTCTTATTTAGTAATTGGGGTAGATTTAACAAAAAATAAGAAGACCCTTGAAAATGCTTACAATGATAAATCGGGAGTTACAGCTAAATTTAATAAAAATATATTAAATGTAGTAAACAAAATTTGTAATTCAAATTTTCAAACTAAGAATTTTGATCATAAAGCATTCTACAATTTAAAAAAAAATAGAATTGAAATGCATCTTATTTCAAAAAAAAATTTCACGTTAAAAATTAATAAAAAGAATATCAAATTTACTAAAAACGAAACTATTCATACTGAAAATTCTCACAAATATTCAAAAAATAATTTTGTTAAATTAGTTAATAAATCAGGCTTTAAAGTCTTAAAACATTTTACAGATAAAAAAAATTATTTTGGAGTTTTTTTATTAAAAGTGAAGTAAGTTTTATTATGGCTCAAAAAGACGTAGGTAACAAAATTCCCATCTATAAGCTAAAAGACACTGATGAAGTAATGAAATATTATGATGAGTGGGGAGATGGTAATAAATATGATAAGGATATGGTCGATTGGAATTACACAGGACCAAAAGAAACAACAAAAGTATTTTCAGAATTTCAAAAAAACAAAGATGCAAAAATTTATGATGCTGGTTGTGGAACTGGATTGGTAGGTGTTGAGTTAAAAAAATATGGTTTTAAAAATTTTTATGGGGCAGATCTTTCAAAAAAGTTATTAGAATTAGTACCAAATAATCTTTATAAAAAGCTTGAACAAGTAGACTTAAATAAACCCATTAATAAAAAAGATGACGAATACGACTCTGTTATGTGTGTTGGTACATTTACTTTTGGACATGTAAAGCCACCAGCTTTGGAAGAATTTATCAGGATTACAAAGAATGATGGATTTATCTGTTTTACTATTAATGAGGGAATACATGAAGAATATGGTTTTGATAAAAAAATTGAACAACTTAAAGAGCAAAATAAATGGAAAGAAATAAAATTTTTTAAATCAGATTACATTGCGAGCAAAGATGTAAATGCTTGGTTAGGGTTATATCAAGTGATAAAATAAACCATGTCAGAAATTTACAATATTATAGATAAACAAAAGTTAGATATTGTATCTAAACCAATTAGTGAAGCTCATGGTTTACCAAATGAATGTTACATCAGTAAAGAATATACTTTAATTGAAAGAAAAAAATTATTTGAAGATAAGTGGATCATCATTGGAGTTGGAAGTTCTATTCCAGATGAAGGTGATGTGAAACCAATTGATTTACTTGGAATACCCTTACTTATTGTTAGAACAAAAAATAAAGAAATAAAAGTTTTTCATAATATTTGTAGTCATAGAGGAGTTAAATTAGTTAAAGAAGCTGGCAAAATTAGAAATGTCATGAGATGCTTATATCATTCATGGTCTTATGACTTAGAAGGAAAATTAATTGCTACACCTCATATAGGAGGCATGAATATTCATCAAACACCTGAATTTGATAAATCAAAAAGTAATTTAAAAGAGATAAGATCATATATTTGGTTAGATCTAATTATGATTAATATTAATAACAATGAAATTTCATTTGAGGATTACATTAGTCCTTTAAGTGAAAGATGGGAAAAATTTTGGCCATTGAAAGATAGAGATTTAATTTATCATGCAAACGACTATGGTTATTTTAAATTAGATGCAAAATGTAATTGGAAGTTTGCAATTGAAAATTATTGTGAAAGCTATCATTTGCCTTGGGTTCATCCAGGATTAAATTCTTATTCAAAATTAGAAGATCACTATCATATTCAAGGTCTTCCAAATCGTTTCGCCGGACAAGGAACAGTGGTCTATAATCCAAGGTTTGAAGGAAAAGAAAAGTTCCCATGCTTTCCTAGTTGGCCTAAAGATAAGGAAAATATAGCTGAGTATGTAGCGCTATTCCCAAATGTAATGTTAGGAATTCATAAAGATCATTATTATGCTTATTGGTTAGAGCCAGTCAATCATGAGTATACAATAGAACATATGGAAATTTATTATGTTGGAGATGAAGCAGCAAATTCAACAAAGTATAAATCTCTAAGACAAAAAAATCACAAACAATGGGAAGATATTCAAAAAGAAGATGTAGATATAATTCAAAGTATGCAAATAGGTAGAAACTCTCCAGCTTATAATGGTGGTAATTTTTCTCCAAAGATGGACAATCCAACTCATCACTTTCATAAGTGGGTTGCTGGTAATTTAATTTAAAGCTAAAACCTAAAAATGAAAATTATATTAATTATGGGTCTACCAGGAGCAGGCAAAACAACTTTAGCTGATGAACTTGCTCCTTTATTGAATGCAAAAAGATTAAATGCAGATGAAGTAAGAAAAGCAGCAAACGATTGGGATTTTTCAGAAGAGGGAAGAACAAGACAAGCAAAAAGAATGGCTGACTTTGCATTACAATTAAAAAATGAAGGAAATTATGTGATTGCAGATTTTATTTGCCCAACTCCAAAAGCAAGAAGTTTATTTCCTGCGGATTATGTAGTTTGGGTAGATACAATAAAAGAAGGTAGATTTGATGACACTAATAAAATGTTTGTTAAACCAGAAAAATATAATTTTCATGTTACCACACAAGATGCTAAGTCTTGGGCACCAAAGATTTTAAAGGAGATAAAAAAATGACGTATCAATGGGATAACAAAAAACCAACAGCCCAAATGTTAGGAAGATGGCAGCCGTTTCATGATGGTCACTATACTCTATTTAAGGAAATTATAAAAAAAACAGGACAAGTATGTATTCAAATTAGAGATGTACAAGGTGTTGATGATAACCCATTTGATTTTGAAACTGTCAAAAAAAATATTGAGGAAAAACTTAATCCAGAGTTTGAGGGAAGGTTCAAAATTATGCTTGTCCCTAATATTACAAATATTTGTTATGGAAGAGGTGTTGGATATAAAATTGAAGAAATAGTTTTGCCTGAAGAAATTCAAAAAATTTCAGCAACTAAAATTAGAGCTAAGATGAGAGAAGAAGGTAAATTAAAATAAGTGACTGTAAAAATAAATAAATTATCATCTGGCGTTAAAAGAGTTTTAATTAATGATCCAAAAACTTATAATTCATTATCCTACAAAACTCTTTCATCTTTATTAAAGGCATTCAAAAAATTAGATAATGATAAAGAAACAAGGGTCATTATTCTAGAAGGAGCTGGAAAAGGATTTAGTGCAGGCCATAACTTAAAAGAGGTAAGAGGTATAAAAAATAGATCTAATCATCTAAAACTTTTTAAACTTTGTTCAAAACTTATGATGCAAATTGTAGAGGGAAACAAACCAGTCATAGCGAAAGTACATGGAGCAGCTTATGCAGCAGGATGTCAATTAGCTGCCAGTTGTGATCTTGCATATAGTACGAACTCAGCAACGTTTGCTACGCCCGGAGTAAAAATTGGATTATTTTGCAGTACACCAATGGTTGCTGTCAGTCGAAAAATTAGCAGAAAAAGAATGATGGAAATGCTACTTACCGGTGATCCAATTAGCGCAAAATATGCAAAAGAAATTGGATTAATAAATGATCATTACAGTCCAAAAACTTTGAATAAAAAAGTTTTAGATATTGCAAAAAAAATATCTTCAAAATCAAATTTAACTATCAAAATAGGTAAAAAGGGTTTTTATAAACAATTAGAAATGCCCCTTAACAAAGCTTATAATTATACAAGTAAGATGATGACACTTAATATGTCATCTTATGATGCCAAAGAGGGTATAAGTGCATTTATCGAAAAAAGAAATCCAAGTTGGAAAAACAAATAACCATTAAGTTGAAGTCACTTAAAAAAAAGATTAAGTTGTAATTAAAGGAGAAAATCAATCATGGATGGATGTTGTGGTCCTGGATACGCTAGTCCTGCAGAAGCGATAAAAGCACCAAAAGAAAAACTTTTATATACTATAGCTATTTACACAGGGACAGGAATACAAAAACCAGACTACTTAGCAACAGTCGATGTTGATCCTCAAAGTCCTACTTATTCTAAAGTAATTCATAGACTTGAAATGCCAGGTATTGGTGATGAATTGCATCATATGGGATGGAATGCATGTTCTTCTTGTCATGGCGACTCAAAAATGAGCAGAAAATATTTATTAGTTCCAGGTGTTAGATCAAATAATATTTATGTTGTTGATACTGCATCTGATCCTAGAGCTCCAAAAATACATAAAGTAGTAGATGGATCTGAAATAAAGAAAAAAACTAATTTATCAGGACCACACACAGTTCATTGCTTAGGTTCTGAAATTATCATTTCTTTTCTTGGAGACGCTCGAGGAGAAGCGCCAGGAGGATATTTACATTTAAATAAAGATTTTGAAATTGTAGGTAGGTGGGAAAATTCAATGGGAGACATACCTTTTAGTTATGACTTCTGGTACCAGCCAAGACATAATGTAATGGTTAGTTCTGAGTGGGCTGCCCCAAATACTTTCATGCCTGGATTTGATTTAGAGGAAGTTGGTCATTTGAAATATGGTAGACGACTTCATGTTTGGGATTTTAAAAAAAAAGAGCCAGTTCAAACAATGTATTTAGGTGAAGATGGTTTAATACCATTAGAAGTAAAATTTATGCATAATCCTGATAGTAGCCATGGATTTTGTGGTGCAGCGCTAAGTGCAAATGTAATTCATTTTTGGAAATCAAAAGATGGAAAATGGGAATGGGAAAAAATAATCGATGTTGAAAATGAACCTCATCCTGATTGGCCAATCCCAGTGCCTGGAGTTATGTCAGCGATATTAGTTTCTATGGATGATAAATATCTCTATATAAATAATTGGCTTCATGGAGATATGAGACAATACGATATTTCAGATCCACACAAACCAAAATTAACTGGTCAAGTTTGGATGGGTGGATTATTAGGAAAGGCTCCAGAAGTAAATGGCGTTAAAATTGCTGGTGGACCCCAAATGTATCAATTATCTTTAGATGGTAAAAGGATGTATGTAACAACATCATTATTTTCTACTTGGGATAATCAATTTTATCCTGAAATAAGAAAGCAGGGTGGAGTAATGATTATGATTGATTGTGATGTTGAAAATGGGGGAATGAAAATTAATAAAGATTTTATTGTTGATTTTGGTAAAGAACCAAATGGACCTAGTAGATGCCATGAGAGTAGATATCCTGGTGGAGATTGTACAAGTGATATCTGGCTATGACGAAGATTACAATCTCAAACAGAAATAATAGAGCATTTGAAGTAAGTGGAAAAAAACCTTTATTAAATGAATTAAGAGATCAAGGGGTTGATCTTCCTTACGGATGTCAGTATGGGGGATGTATTACATGTGCAGCTAAACTAATTAATGGAGAAGTGGATCAACGTTCTCAAGTTGCTTTAAATAACAGACAAATAAATGATGGATATATTATTTTATGTGTTGCTAAAGCAAAAACAGATTGCACAATTGAGATAGGAGTTGAAAGTCATGATAAATTGTATCGAAATCCTTTCCTAGACCCTTTAGAACCTCATGAATTAAAAGCAGATATCGCGAGTAAAAAGGAAGAAAAAAAATAAAGATGAACCACAATGAACCTTATAGCGCTGAATATTTAAAAGATATATTAAGCTCAGTTAAGACAATTGCTATGGTTGGTGCTAGCCCAGACAAAACCAAATTTAGCTATGGTGTATTAAGAGTTTTGCACGAAACTGGTTATGACATGATACCTGTAAATCCTAAACCAGGTATAAAGGAAATTAGAAATTTAAAAGTTTATCCAAATTTATCTGCTATCGATAGACCTGTTGATATGGTCGAAGTATTTAGAAAATCCGAGGATCTTTTTGGAATTGCTGAAGAGGCAATATCAATTGGAGCAAAAGTATTATGGGGACAAATCGGTGTAATTAATCATGATGCAGCAAAAATTGCTGAAGATGCAGGTTTAAAAGTAGTTATGAATAGATGTCCAAAAATTGAACTCTTCAGACCATTTTGGAAACCGCGACTAGATCTTAAAATTTAAATCAAATTATGGATACAACACTTTTAGATGAAAAAATAAAAGAACTATATTTAAGTTATAGGACGATAGCAATTGTTGGAGCAAGCCCAGACTCAAAAAAAACTTCCAATATAATAATGAAATATTTAAGAAATACAGGTTACAAAGTTTTTCCAGTTAATCCAGTAACAGATAATAAAATTATACATGGTGAACCAGTTTATAAAAAACTAACAGATATTAAAGATCATGTTGGAATTGTTAATGTTTTTAGACCTAGTGAGGAGGCTGAGGAAATAGCAAAACAAACAATAGAAATTGGTGCAAATGTATTGTGGTTGCAAATAGGAATTCACAACGAAAATGCAGCTAAATTAGTCTCTCAAAATAAAATTTATTATATCTCTAATAAATGTATTAAAAACGAATACGATAGATTATTCAAAACTATATAATATCAAATTATTAAGTGTGATATTAAGACCTTTTATTTCATTTTAAATTTAAGATAAATTTAAAATATGAGATTCAAAATTTTTTTTTTTTTAATTACATTTTTTTATTTTAATTCTTCATTTGCCGATGTTTTAAAACCAAGTGTGAATATAGATCCAAAACAAGTTGTTTTAATTCAATTAAAGGCGTTAATGAAAAATGACAGTCCATATAAAGATAGAGGGATTGAGCAAACATGGGAATTTGCACATCCAAATAATCAAAGAATGACAGGTCCATTAGATAGATTTAAAAGAATGTTAAAAGGGGCTTCATACTCGATGCTGATTGATCACAAAGAAAATACAGTAACTGAAATTTACAAATCAAGTACAATGGCAACTTATGAAGTTGTTGTCTTGGATAAGGACAAACAATATTTTAAATTTAAATGGAAAGTTGAAAAGAATAATAAAGAAGGCAATCTTTTAGATTGCTGGCTAACAACAGCAGTTTCACAACCAATACCAATGGGATCATCAATATAATGAAAAAGCCTCCAATGTATATTAGGTATGCAATTCTAATGTTTATATTATGCTTTCCAACAATTTCATCCACTCAACTTGGATGGTATTTTTGGGGAAGTGAAGTTGGGATTAATATTGGCATGGTAGTAGGTACAATTTCCGTAATAGTTGCCGCTTATTTAATGTTCAGAATGGGCTGGCGTGACGCAGATGATGAATAATAGAATTTTGTTTCGTTAGTAATTAAAATTTAGTAGGAATCTGATAATGAAATCCAAAGCAAAAGTTGTTGTAGTTGGTGGTGGAGTAGTAGGGGTTAGCGCACTCTATCACTTAGCAAAAAAAGGTTGGTCAGATGTTGTTTTAATTGAAAGAAAGGAACTAACTTCAGGCTCAACTTGGCATGCAGCTGGCTTATTGCCACTATTTAATATGAGTTATTCTGTGGGACAACTTCATAAGTATGCTGTCAATTTGTATAAAACTTTAGAAGAAGAGACAGGCAAGAATGTAGGTTTCAGCGTTGTATCTAATATTAGATTAGCAAGCACTAAAGATAGAATGGATGAATACTTTCAATACGCTGGAGTTGCTCAAACAATAGGTGTTGATGTAAAATTTTTAACTCCAGATCAAGTTAAGGAAATATGGCCATTATGTAATACATCAGATTTAGTTGGTGCAATACAACACCCTGAAGATGGATATATTCAACCAGCAGATTTAACTCAAGCACTTGCAACAGGTGCAAGAAATAGAGGAGCAGAAATTTATAGAAATACAAATGTTGTTGGAATGAAACAAACCAAAGATGGCTGGGTTGTTGAAACAGATAAAGGGTCCATAGAATGTGAACATATTATTTCTTGTTCAGGAAATTTTGCAAGACAAACTGGAAAGATGGTTGGATTAGATATTCCAGTTATTCCAGTAGAACATCAATACATTGTTACTGAACCCCATCCAGAAATTCAAAAAAGAAAAAAAGATGGATTACCAGAGATGGGAGTTTTAAGGGATAGTGATAGCAGATGGTATATGAGAGAAGAAGCAGGTGGATTAATTTTAGGACCATATGAAGATGGTGCACCAGCTTGTTATGTAGATGGACCATCAAAAGATTCTGAATATGAATTATTTCAGGAAGATTTGGATAGATTGGCTCCACACATTGAAGGTGCAATACATAGAGTCCCTGCGTTTGGAGAAGTGGGAGTTAAGAAAGTGTATAACGGTGCAATTTGTTATACACCTGATGGTAACCCAATTGTTGGTCCTGCTTGGGGATTGAAAAATTTTTGGATAAATGAAGGTCATAGCTTTGGTATCACCGCAGCAGGTGGAGCAGGATGGCAGCTTGCTGAATGGATCGTAGATGGTGAACCCACAATAGATATGCTTGGTGTTGAACCAAGAAGGTATGGAGATTATTGCTCTAAATCATATTTAAAAGCTAAAAATGAAGAAGCCTACAGTCACGTTTTTATAACTCACTTTCCTGATGAAGAAAGACCAGCAGCAAGACCATTAAGAACAGCGCCATGTTATGACAGAATGAAAAATTTAGGAGCAGTGTTTGGTCAAAAATTTGGATGGGAACGACCTAACTTTTTTGCAACTGATGGAATGGAGCAAAAAGATGATTGGTCATTTAGAAGATCAAAATGGTTCAATGCAATGGAAAAAGAATGCAAAAACGTAAAAGAAAATGTTGGTCTTTTGGATATGACTGCATTTGCAAAATGTAGAATTAAAGGACCTGGTGCTGAGGAATTTTTAGATAATTTAGTTGCAAACAAATTACCAAAAAAAGTTGGAAGAATTAATTTATGTCACGCTTTAAATACTAAAGGCGGAGTTCATTCTGAATTTACTATTATGAGAGAGTCACATGATGGCTTTTATTTAGTATCAGCAGGAGCTTTTCAAAGATTAGATCATGATTGGATTTTAAAATGGATGCCTTCAGATGGTTCAGTACAGTTTGAAAATTTAACTAATAGTAATGGAGTTTTGGTTGTTTCAGGTCCAAAAGCAAGAGAGTTAATGCAAAGAGTTTCAAAAGATGATTTTTCAAATGAAAACTTTAAATGGCTAAGTGCAAAAATGGTTGATGTAGGGTACGCACCAGTAAATGCTATGAGAGTTAATTTTGTTGGTGAATTAGGATGGGAACTTCATCATCCAATTGAATATCAAAATCACATTTTTGATAAACTTATGGAAGCAGGACAAGATCTTGGACTAAAGCCATATGGTATTAGAGCAATGAATAGTTTGAGAGTAGAAAAATCGTATAAATTGGTTGGAACAGAACTATCAATAGAATACTCACCTTATGAAAGTGGTCTTGATAGATTTATACATCCTAATAAAGGAAGTTTTATTGGACTTGAAGCATTGAACAAGTGGAGAGAAAAAGGTTTTGATAACAAGCTTGTTACCTTGGAGGTTCACAATCCAAAAGATGCAGACGTATTAGGCAACAATCCCATTTATGAAAATGGAAGTGTTATAGGAAGAGCTACAGGAGGAGATTTTGGTTTTAGAATTGGAAAATCATTAGCATTAGGAATGGTTAAACCAGAATTAGCAAATGTTGGACAAAAACTTAAAATTGAAATATTAGGTGAGAAATATGATGCTACAATTTTAGATGAAAGTCCTTACGATCCAGAAAACAATTTATTAAGAGCTTAATGAAAATATTAGTCGCAGTTAAAAGAGTTATTGATTACAACGTTCAAATAAGAGTTAAAGAAGATGGTTCTGGTGTTGTTACTGACAACGTTAAAATGTCAACAAATCCACCAGATGATAATGCAATAGAAGAAGCAGTAAAAATTAAAGAGGCTGGCAAAGCTAAAGAAATAGTTGCAATTACAATCGGTGAAGAAAAAGCTCAAGAAACTGTTAGAAAAGCATTAGCTGTTGGAGCGGATAGGGGAATACATGTCAAAGTTGATAATGTGATTGAGCCATTAGCAGTTTCAAAAATTTTGAAAAAAATTGTAGAAAAAGAAAATCCTGATTTGGTGTTTATGGGAAAACAAGCAATTGACGATGATTGCAATCAAACTGGTCAGATGCTTGCAGCTTTATTAAATTGGCCTCAAGCAACTTTTGCATCGAAAATTGAAGTTAAAGATAATGCATTAGAAGTAACTCGTGAAATTGATGAAGGTTTAGAAACTATTGAAGTAAATGTTCCAGCTATTGTTACATGTGATTTAAGACTAAATGAACCAAGATATGCTTCGCTTCCAAATATTATGAAAGCTAAGAAAAAACCAATAGAACAGTTAAATGCTTCAGATTTAGGAGTTGATATTAATCCTAGAATTGAACAAATTAAAGTTGAAGAACCACCAAAAAGAAAAGCTGGAATAAAAGTCGCTAGTGTAGAAGAATTAGTGCAAAAATTAAAAAATGAGGCTAAGGTAATTTAAATGTCAGTATTATTAATTGCAGAACATAATAATAAAGAGGTTAGACCATTTACCTATAATGCTATAACTGCAGCTTCTCAAATAAATGAGGATCTTCATGTTTTGGTTTTAGGTCATCAAGCTGATGATGTTGCAAAATCTTTATCTGAAGTTCCAAATGTAAAAAAAGTTATTCACGTTGATAATGAAATTTATGAAAACTACATTGCTGAAAATTATACAGCAGCAATAATTAAGCATGCAGAAAGTTATTCACATATTGTAAGCTCAGCAAATACATTTGGTAAAAATTTAATGCCAAGAATTGCAGCATTACTAGATACTTCGCAAGTGAGCGATATAATTAAAGTTATTTCTGAGGATACTTTTTTAAGACCAATTTATGCAGGAAATGCTTTTGCTACGGTTAAAAGTAATGACAAAAAAAAATGTGTTACTATTAGACCGACGTCGTTTGACCCTGCTGATAAGAGTGGTGGATCTGCTGAAATTACAAAATCTGATCCAGCAGAAGCTAGCTCATCAACTAAATTTCTAAAAAAAGAAGAAGTTAAGTCAGACAGACCAGAGCTTGGAACAGCTAGAATAGTTATTTCTGGTGGAAGAGGTATGCAAAATGGCGAAAATTTCAAATTAATAAGTGATATTGCGGATAAACTTAATGCAGCAATTGGTGCATCTAGAGCAGCAGTTGATGCAGGTTATATTACGAATGATCATCAAGTAGGACAAACGGGTAAAGTGGTAGTCCCAGATTTATATATTGCAGTTGGAATTTCAGGTGCGATACAGCACTTAGCAGGAATGAAAGAAAGCAAAGTTATTGTGGCTATAAATAAAGACGGTGAAGCTCCAATTTTTAGTGTCGCAGATTACGGATTAGAAGCAGATCTTTTTGAGGCGCTTCCTCAGTTTTTGTCAGAATTGAACAAATTAAACACTATACAAAAATAGCAAATACTGTAAGAAATTGTCATTATGTCCAGAGAAGTGATGGAATACGATGTTGTAATCGTAGGTGGCGGACCATCAGGACTTTCAACTGCAGTTAAATTAAAGCAGTTAAATCCAGATATTAATGTCTGCCTTTTAGAAAAAGCATCTGAAATAGGTGCACATATTTTATCAGGGAACGTGTTTGAAACACGTGCTTTAGATGAACTGATACCTAATTGGAAAGAATTAAATGCTCCAATTAAAACAAAAGTTACAAAAGAAAAATTTTTATTTTTAGGAAAACAAAAATCATTAAGTTGGCCAACATGGTTGCTTCCTAAGGTTCAACAAAATCATAACAATTATATTATAAGTCTTGCAAATCTTTGTAGATGGTTAGCAGAGCAGGCTGAGGGATTAGGAGTTGAAATATTCCCAGGATTTCCAGCATGTGAAGTTTTATATAATGATGATGGATCAGTTAAAGGTATTGCAACCCAAGATATGGGTATCGACAAAGAGGGAAATAAAAAAGATACTTATGAATCAGGAATGGAATTACATTCAAAAGTTACAGTATTTGCAGAAGGATGCAGAGGTCACTTAGGAAAAGAATTAATTAAGAAGTTTGAGTTGGATAAAGGTAAAAATCCTCAACAATATGGAATTGGTTTTAAAGAAATTTGGGAGATAGATGAAAAAAATCATACCGAAGGTTTAGTAATGCATACTGCTGGATGGCCTTTAGATAATAATACTTATGGTGGAAGTTTTATGTATCATGCAGAAAATAAACAAGTTTTTCTTGGTTACGTAATTGGATTAGACTACCAAAATCCTCATCTCTCACCTTTCGATGAATTCCAAAGATTTAAAACTCATCCAGATATAAAAAAAATAATTGAAGGTGGAAAAAGAATTTCTTATGGCGCAAGAGCTTTAATTGAGGGTGGTATACAGAGTTTACCCCAGATGTTTATGCCAGGTGCTTTGCTAGTTGGATGTGACGCAGGAACATTAAATATGCCTAAAATAAAAGGATCACATACTGCAATGAAGAGTGGAATGATCGCTGCTGAAACAATTTATGAGCATCTTACAAAAAATTTAAATTTATCTACATATGAACAAAAATTTAAAGAAAGTTGGGTTTATAAAGAATTACATGAGGCAAGAAATGTAAAACCAAGTTTCTCTTGGGGATTAATATTGGGCATATTATTTACTGGAATTGATCAGATTTTATTTAGAGGAAAGCTTCCTTTCACATTAAAGCATAAACATGCTGATCATGAAGCTTTAAAACCAGCAGATAAAATGCCAAAAATTGATTATCCTAAGCCTGATAACGTTATTACATTTGATAAAACTAGTTCGGTTTATTTAACGGGTACAATTCATGATGATAATCAACCAGTCCACTTAAAGCTTAAAGATCCAGATTTGCCTATAAAATATACTTTAGAAAAATTTGATGAACCTGCACAAAGATATTGCCCAGCAGGAGTTTACGAAGTTCAAGAAGTAAATTCAGTTCAAAAATTTGTAATAAATGCACAAAATTGCATACATTGTAAAACATGTGATATTAAAGAGCCATCTCAAAATATTACTTGGGTCACTCCAGAAGGTGGGGGTGGACCTAAATATGGAAATATGTAGTTAGGATAAATCGATTGCAAACTTTTTTAGAGTTTCAATTGGAATAAGTTTCAAAGTGTTTTTATGAGTTTTTTTTAAATAAATTGGACATCCTTTTCCCGCTTCTAAAGCTCTAGCATACCAACCTGCACACACACACCAACTATCTCCATCTTTTAAACCCGGAAAACCAAACTCAGGATGAGGTGTAATTAAATCATTGCCCGCTTCTTTACACCATTCTAAAAATTCAGTATTTACTTTTGCACAAACAGTGTGAATACCATGATCATTTTCATCTGTATTACAACATCCATCTCTATACCATCCTGTTAAAGGATCATTAGAACATAATTCCAAGTCTTCGTCTAAAACATTTTTTTGCTTTTTACTTTTAACCTCCATAAACATTATGAATGTTGTTATCAATATTGGCGTTAAAAGAAATTGATCTTCTTTCTTCATTTGTGTCTTTAAATGGATAAACTACATGCATCAAATAATTTGGAAAAAAATAGAAATCTCCGACTTTCGGTACAATATTATGTACTGAATGGCTTAAAAACATTCTAGCTCCATGGACTAATTGTAGATTTCCACCTCTATATTCTTTTTTTTGTTTTTCTTGCACGTGTTTACCAAAAGAACTCGGTACTTTTAAGAAACCAGCACCTGAAATATGGCCACTGTGTAAATGAACAGGGTTATATTCGTTTTGAAACTGTCTCACTATCCAACTTTCAATAATATTAAATTTTGTAATTTTTTTTCCCATTTCTTGCATAATCCACTTACTAACATTTTGGGCTAAAAAATTACCCCATCCTGTATCTTGCATAATTTTTCTTTCAAGTTTGAATTCTTGAGTTACATCACCAACTAAATTTTCACCATGATCTAAGTTTTTTGATAATTCATTATCATTGATTATTTTATCAACATAATCATTTAGTTTAACTACCATTTCATGAGGTATCTTTACTTTTAATACAGATGGACCAAATTTTTTTATGATCTCAAAATTATCTGACTGTTCCATTATATTTTTGTTGGATTAGGTTGTCCTTTATAAACAACTTCTGGATCAAATTTTTTTTCTTCTTCTTCAAATTTCATTTCGATTTGTCTTGCATTATCAATTTTACCCAAAGGAACAGATCTATAAAAACAGGATCTGTACCCAACGTGGCAACTAGAACCTTCGCCAATATCTACAGTCATCCAAACCGCATCTTGATCATCATCAATTCGAATCTCTTTTACTTTTTGAACAAACCCGCTTGTTTTTCCTTTATGCCAAATTGATTGTCTTGATCTGCTCCAGTAGTGAGCTTCTTTGGTTTCAATAGTTAACTTGAAAGCTTCGACATTCATATACCCATGCATCAATATTTCTTTTGTTTTTGAGCATGTTGTAATGACTGGAATCAATCCATCATTGTCGAATTTAGGAGATAAAAGCTTGCCTTCTTCTATTTCTGCTACATTTTCTCTTTTTTTAAACATATATGTGGAATTATCTAACATAATAATAAATATAATAAATATTTTAAAATTAAGGTTTTATATATATAAAAGCACGTCATGAAATTGGTAAAAAACGAAAACGATAAAAAAATTAATGAAGTAACAGACAAGGAAGCCGAAGAAGCTTTTGTCAAAATTCTTAAATGGTTAGGCGAAGATCCTACTAGAGAAGGTTTATTAGAAACTCCAAAAAGAGTTACAAAAGCATTTAAAGAATATTTCAAGGGATATAAAGAAGACCCTAAAGCAGTCTTAGATAAAACATTTGGTGATGTTGAAGGCTATAGCGATATGGTTGTTCAAAAAAATATTTCAGTACAAAGTCATTGCGAACATCACATGGCACCAATTATAGGAATTGCTCATGTAGCATATATTCCAAATCAAAGAGTTGTAGGATTAAGTAAAATAGCAAGAGTTGTAGAAGTGTTTTCAAAAAGATTACAAACACAAGAAAGATTAACTGTTCAGATCGCTAATACTTTAATGGAGTCTTTGGATGCAAAAGGTGTTGCGGTTACAATAGATTCAACTCATCAGTGTATGACTATGAGAGGTATAAAAAAAGAGCAAGCTACCACAGTTACAAATTTTTATCTTGGACAGTTTAAGGACGATTTAAGTTATCAAAATAGATATTTGCGATTTATTGCAAAATAATATTTACTGATAAACATGGCGGACACATTTAAAGCAGTTGTAATAAACAATCAGAACGAAAATTTTACAAGAGAAGTCAAAGAACTAAGTTTAGACCATTTTAAAGATGGGGAGGTGCTTGTTAAAATAGATTATTCTGATCTTAATTGGAAAGATGCAATGATACTAAAAGATGGTGGCAAATTAGTAAAAGAATATCCAAGAATACCTGGCATTGATTTTTCTGGAACTGTTGCACAAGGTGATGGTGAAGAATTTAAAGAAGGAGACAGAGTTATATTAACAGGTTGTAGAGCAGGAGAACTTTTTGATGGTGGATATTCTCAATACGCAAAAGTAAAAAAGGATCATATTACAAAAACACCTGAGGAAATGACAAATAAACAAGCTATGATTTTAGGAACTGCCGGTCTTACAGGTTTGTTATGTGCCTTTGCGGTTAAAGCAAGAGAGGAACTATTAATGCAATCTAAAGTTAACGATGTATTGGTCACAGGTTCTACTGGTGGTGTTGGTATGGTAGCGGTAATGGTTCTTGCGAAGATGGGAATTAATGTGACAGCTATAACTGGTAAACCAGATAAAGCAGATTACTTAAAAGAACTTGGTGCAAAAAACGTTATAGATCGTAAAGAATTTGAGGGTGAAGCAAGATTAATAGATAAAGGAACATGGGATGGAGTTGTAGATACTGTGGGTGGTAACATTTTATCTAATGCAATAGCTCAAACTAAACCAAAAGGAATTGTTGCTATATGTGGAAATGCTAGTGGCAATAAATTAAATACATCAGTAATTCCATTTATATTAAGAGCAGTTAAATTATGGGGAGTAGACTCGGTTAATATCAGTAAAAAAAGAAAAGAGTTTGTCTGGGGAGAATTTCCTGCTTTGCTAGATTTTAATATTTTAGAAAAATCTGTAAATACTATTGGATTAGATGAATTATTAAATGTCTATCCCGATATATTAAAAGGAAATTTAAAAAATAAAATAGTAGTGGATGTAAATAAATAATGGATTGGGATAAATTAAAGATATTTCATGCAGTTGCTGAGGCAGGTAGTTTTACAAGCGCAACTGTTATTCTAAACCTTAGCCAATCTGCAATTAGTAGACAAATTCAATCTTTAGAAGAAGATTTAAAAGTTAAATTATTTGAACGTCATGCTAGAGGTTTAACACTAACTGAAAATGGCGAATATGTATTTAAAACGGCACATGAGGTTATCTCTAAACTAAAAGAGGTAGAAACAACTTTAGGAGATAAAAAACACAAACCTTCCGGAAAACTGTCAGTAACAACAGTAGTTAGTTTTGGAACAACCTGGTTAACACCAAGAATACAGGAATTTATGCAACTTAATCCTGAAATTGAGGTTGAACTGATATTTGATGATAGAGAACTAGATTTAAGTACAAGACAAGCGGATATTGGTATATTTATGAGAAGACCAAAACAGCTAAACTATATTCAAAAAAAGCTTATTGATATCAACTATCATATATATGGATCACCAAAATATTTAGAAAAACATGGATATCCTAAGACAATTAATGACTTAAATAAGCACAACTTTATTTCATTTGGCAGAGGAGCTCCGTCTCCAGTTTATAATCCAGATTGGGCATTAAAACTTGGAATGAAAGATAACAAAAAGAGAAAAACTGTAATGAGAGTTAATAGTGTTTATGGTTTGCTTTTAGCCGTTCAAAGCGGTGTAGGATTAGCCGCAATACCAGATTACTTAACTGTCAAACAACCAAATATTGTTAAAGTTTTACCTAGCGTTCAAGGTCCAACTACAGAGGCACACTTTGTATACCCTCAATCACTTAAAAATGTTGCTAGAGTTCAAGCTTTTAGGAACTTCCTTTACAGTAAAATTTCCGAGTGGGAATTTTAAATAAATCATTAAAAAACATTACTAATTGCGATTGATTATCAATTGCGACAATATTGCAATTGATAATCATTTTCATTGAGAATAGTTATCATCCGCATTGCAGGACAAAATACGTTTAATAAAAATATAAATTTAAGGAGTAAAATGAGAAAATTAACAATAATTTCATTGTTTTTTGCTTTAATTTCAAGTTTTGCGATTGCAGCTGAAGTCAATATTTTTAGTGCAAGACACTATGACTCTGACATTCAATTGTATGAAAAGTTCACAGCAGCAACAGGAATTAAAGTAAACGTAGTATCAGGTAAAGATAAAGCCCTGCAGAAAAGAATTACTGAAGAGGGAGCAGACTGTGTTGGAGATTTATATATCACAGCTGATGCTGGCAGATTAGGTGCATTTGCAGCTAAAGGAATGATGCAAAATGCAGGTTGGTCAAAAGCAATTAAGGATGCAGTACCTGCACAATTTAGATCTGCTAAATGGACTGGAATAGCTAAAAGAGCAAGAATAATTTATTATTCACCTGAAAGAGTAAATGCAAACGAACTTAATGGCATGACTTACGAAGGTCTAGCTGATCCAAAATGGAAAGGTAGATTAGTAATTAGAAAATCTAACAACATTTATAACCAATCTTTAGTTGCTTCACTAGTTAAGAATAATGGTAAAGCAAAAACTGCAGAATGGTCCAAAGCTGTTGTAGCAAACATGGCTAGAACTCCAAAAGGTAACGACCGTGCTCAAATCATGGCTGTTGCGGCTGGAGAAGCTGATATTGCTGTTGCAAATACATACTATCATGCATTGATGTTATCTGGAAAAAAAGGTGCTGAACAACAAGAAGCAGCAAAAAAAGTAATGCCTTTTTTCCCTAATCAACAAGATAGAGGAACGCACATTAATATTAGTGGAGCTGGTATGCTTAAACATGCACCAAACAAAGCTAATGCTGTAAAATTAGTTGAGTTTTTATTATCAACAGAGGCTCAAAATCACATTGTAAATAATACTTTTGAGTATCCAATGATCAGTGGTGTAACACCTAATGATTTAGTTCCAGGCAAAGAGATGAACTTTGTAATGGATACTAAAACAAGTGTTAAGTCATACGGTGCAAAACAAGCAGATGCATTAGAAGTAATGTTGGCTGCAGGTTGGAAGTAAATGATAGCTGTTAAAAAAAAATTTACTACGGAAGTTGATTATAATAAATCTTCCAAAGCATGTCCTGCATGTGCTTCGGAGTGTGAAAAAATCAATAAACGTGTAAATAATAGAAAATTGTCTGAAATTAAAACTAAGGAGGTTCCGCATATCCTAAAAGTATTTAATTTTTGATTTTCTAAAGTTTGTGCCTATGGTTTGGTCTCCTAAGCCATGGGCACTTTTGATATTCATGATTATAAGGCGGATTATAATATATGAAATTTAATTCCTGGTACCTTTCTTCATTTTTAGTTTCATTTGTTGTTGCAATTCCAATTTTAACTGTGTTTGCAAGTTTCTTCCAAGAAACAACTAATTACTTTGATATTTTAAAAAATACATTTTTAATTGAATATATTTATAATTCCTTAATATTACTTTTAGGAGTTTTAGTTCTTACATTATTCTTAGGTGTTGGCAGTGCATATGTAGTTTCATTTTATGATTTTCCAGGCGTTAAATTTTTTAAATGGGCTTTAATATTATCTTTTGCAGTACCTGCTTACATTTATGCTTATTCATTAACTGCTTTTTTTGAAAACTTTGGAACACTATACTCAATATTGAAATCTTTATTTGGACCTGGTGAATATAATCAATCCATTCCAAAATTTGATGGTATGCTTGGTGCTATTTTATCTATTTCTTTTTCACTATTTGGATATGTTTACGTTTTAACTAGAGCATCTTTTCATTATCAGTCTCAAAATTTAATAGAATTAGGACAAAATCTAGGTTTTTCAAAATATAAATCTTTCTTTAAAATCATTTTACCATCTGCAAGACCAGCTATAGTTGCGGGTTTAGCATTAGTTGCTATGGAAACATTATCAGATTTTGGAGCAGTATCATTTTTTGGAATAGCAACTCTTACTACTGGAATATATGATTCATGGATATCTTTTGATGATTTAGCTTTTGCAAATCAACTCTCATTTTTTTTACTATTATTTATTCTAGGACTTTTTTTTATTGAGAATATCTCAAGAAAAAAAGCTCAATATCACTCTCCAGTTAAGGGAGGAATCAAAGAAAAGAAGAAAATTAAATTAAACTTTTCAAAAGGTTTTTTAGCATTCGGATTTTGTTTTTTAGTTTTTTTAGTCAGTTTTTTATTCCCTGTTTTACAAATGTTGTATTGGACAATAATTTTTCCAAAAAATTTATTTGATTTAAATACTTTTCAATTATTTATAAACACAATTTACCTGGTATTTTTATCAAGTGTTGTTCTAGTAATTTTTTCTTTTATTTCAAATTATGGAAACAGAGTAACTAAAAGTAAATTCTTAAATTATCTTACAACATTTTCTATTACTGGTTATGCAATCCCTGGTGTAATTTTAGCTGTAGCATTCATCACTTTTATTGCTTGGTTTGATAATACTTTTATAAAAGCCTTTGAATTTAATTCTATAAAGAGAGTATTTATAGGATCTATTTTTGGTTTAGTAATAGTTTATTTTATCAGATTTTATTCATTAGCTTATAACGGTTTGAAAACTGGTTATGAAAGAATAAATAGGTCAATTGATGAAAGTTCTTATCTTCTTGGTTACTCGAAAATAAAAACCTTTTTAGGAATTCATGTTCCTTATTTAAAAAATTCTGTTTTTCTTATAGGGATATTGATTACTATAGAAGTAATAAAAGAATTACCTATAACTTTGATATTGAGACCATTTAACTTTGAAACATTTGCTACAACAGCATATATTTTTGCATCTCAAGATCTCTTAGAAGCTGCAGCAGTTCCATCATTATTCTTGATATTAATTGCAAGTACATTTATTTTGATTACGTCTAAATTTATTTTGAAAGACTAATGGCTAATAATTTTTTTGAAATTGAAAATGTATCTTTTGCAGCTGGCGGGAAAAATAAAGTTAATAATGTTTCTTTAAAAATTGAAAATGAAGGTGAAATTGTATGTTTACTTGGTCCATCTGGCATAGGTAAAACCACAATATTAAGAACTATTGCAGGTTTAGAAAAAATTAATAAAGGTAAAATTAATCTAAAAGGCAGAACAATTTCTTCTGAAAATATTCATATCGAACCAGAAAATCGTAATATTGCTCTATCATTTCAAGAGAACAGCTTATTTCCTCATTACAATATAGAAAAAAATATTAATCTTGGCTCAGATAGAGTGAAAGATGATAAAAAAATACAAACTAAAGAAGTAATTAATTTTTTAAACTTAAACAAAATATTAAATAAATTTCCGCATGAGATAAGTGCTGGCGAAGCTCAAAGAGCATCTCTAGCAAGATCTTTAGTTTCTCAACCTGATTTATTAATGCTTGATGAGCCATTATCTAATGTAGATCAAAGTTTTAAGGAGGAAATTCAAGTTGAATTAAAACAAATTTTAACAAATTCTAAAATAACTACAATAATTGTAACACACGACTCTTATGAAGCTTTTTATCTAGGCAGTAAATGTGGAATAATATTAGATGGTGAATTAAAGCAATATGATGATCCATATAATGTTTATCATTTACCAAATTCAGTAGAGGTAGTTAATTTTTTAAATAGAGGAACTTTAATACCAGCTGAAGTTACTAGTCCAAAAAGTCTTGAAAACGAGGATTTAGGAACAATCACAGGAAATTTTGCAAGACCGTTCCCAATAGGATCTAAAGTAAAACTTTTAATACAGCCAGAAGACTTACAACATGATGATGCGAGCAATCTCAAACTTGAAGTAGTAGATAGAAAATTCAGAGGTTCAAATTTTATTTATACATTAAAAACATTAAGTAATAAATTAATACCAGTTTTTGTGCATTCTCATCATATTCATCAACATGAAGTTGATGAAAAATTTGGTATAAAAAGACCTATTCATATTGATCATATTGTTTGCTTTTGAATTTAATTATATAAATCCAAATATGTATGAAAGAGTTACCTAAAAGCACTAAAGTAGTTGTCATTGGAGGTGGTGTTGCTGGAACATCATGTGCTTATCATCTGGCAAGATTTGGATGGAAAGATGTGGTTTTGCTTGAAAGAGATTTACTCACCTCAGGAACTACTTGGCATGCAGCAGGTCTTCTTGGTCAATTAGGTGCATCATCAACAATTACAAAAATAAGAAAATATTCTTTAGATCTATATAAAGATTTAGAAAAGACTACAGGATTATCAACTGGAATAAAGCAAAATGGTGCAATTACAGTCGCATCTACCAAAGAAAGAATGCAAGAACTGCTAAGACAAGCAACAACTGCTCAATTATCAGATGTTGAAGTAGAAGTTCTAGATAAAAAACGTTTGAAGGAATTGTACCCCGTTTTGCATAGTGAAGATATTGTAGGTGGTGTTTACATGCCAAAAGATGGTCAAGCAGATCCAGTTGGAGTAACCAATGTACTTGCTAAAGCTGCAAGAATGGAGGGTGCAAAGATTTTTGAAAAATCTCCTGTAAAAAAAATTTTAATTAAAAATTCTAGAATTAGCGGTGTAGAGACTGATAAAGGTGTCATTGATTGTGAATACGTTGTTATGGCAACAGGAATGTGGTCAAGACAATTAGGTGAAGAAATAAATGTGAGTGTGCCTTTGTATCCAAACGAGCATTTTTATATCATTACAGAACCAATAAAAGATTTACCTCAAAATCTTCCAGTATTGAGAGATTATAATGCTTGTTTATATTTAAAAGAAGATGCAGGGAAAATGCTTGTTGGTATTTTTGAACCAAAGGCAAAACCAGCTTTTAAAGATACAGGAAGAGTGCCAGACAATTTTTCGTTTGGCGAACTGCCAGATGATTTTGATCACTTTGAACCTTACTTAGAAAAATCATTTCATAGATTGCCAATGTTAGAAAGTGCAGGAATAAGAAAATTCTTCTCTGGTCCGGAGTCTTTTACTCCAGATACTCAATATTTATTAGGCGAAACCCCTGAAGTTAAAAATTTATATACATGTTGTGGCTTTAATAGCATTGGAATTGCTAGTTCAGGAGGAGCGGGGAGAGTTACAGCTGAATGGATGATGAATGGACATATTAATGAAGATTTATTTTCAGTAGATATTAAAAGATTTCAAAAATTCCACTCATCAAAAAACTTTATTATGGAAAGGGTAACAGAAACACTTGGTGATCTTTATGGTATGCATTGGCCATTTAAACAGCACAATACATCAAGAAATCAAAAGCTTTTACCTTATCACGAGGAATTAAAAAATGCTGGAGCTTGTTTTGGAGTTGCAGGAGGTTTTGAAAGACCAATGTGGTATTCATTAAATGGTAAAGAGCCTAAGTATGAATATAGTTTTAATTATCAAAATTGGTACCCATCAGCAAAGCATGAAACTTTAAATGCAAGAAAAAATGTTGGACTTTTTGATTTTTCAACTTTTTCAAAGTTTGATTTAAAAGGGGAAAAAACTCATGAAGAACTTCAAAAATTATGTACCGCTAACATTAAAAACGAAATTGGCAAAACAACATATACTCATATGCTGAATGAAGATGGTGGAATAGAAACAGATTTAACTGTTGTATGTATGGATAAAAACTTTTTTAGAGTTGTAAGCTCTGCAGCTACTAGAGAACACGATAAATACCATATCTTAAAATATTTAGATGAAGACGTATCTTTTAAAGATGTAACAGAGAATATTTGTTGTTTAGGATTGTTTGGTCCAAAGAGTAGGGAGATGATCTCGAAAATAAGCAATGATGATTTTAGTAACGATAAATTTAAGTTTGGAACTGGAAAGTTCATAATGATAAATGGTGTTAAAGTTTGGGCTCAACGACTTTCTTACGTTGGTGAATTAGGATTTGAGCTTTATGTTGACTCAAGTTTAGCTAAGGATTTATATGAAATTCTAATTGAAGAGGGGAAAAAATTTGAACTATCTCATTGTGGAATGCATGCAATGGATATTATGAGAATGGAAAGTGGATTTGTTCACTGGGGTCACGATATTTCGCCAGAAGAAAATCAGTATCAAGCAGGTTTAAAATTTGCAATTAGTTATAAAAAAAATGTAAACTTTATTGGAAAAGATGCCCTATTAAAAATTAAAGACCAAAAATTAGATAAGAGAATGATGATGTTTACTCTTAAAGACAGCAAACCTGGTGAACCACTTTTACTACACGAAGAACCTATTTATATGGATGACAAAATAATTGGTAGAACAACTTCAGGAAATTATTCTTTTTGTTATGATAAAAATCTATCATTTGGATATGTCAATTCTGGAAATACGATTGAAACATTAAAAGATAAAAATATATACATTGAAATTGAAAAACAAAAATATCCAGTTGAAGTATTAGAAAAACCTCTAAACAATAAAGATTTTAAGAACTAATTTTCTTTTTTTTACTTTCGGCCTGAACAAATAAAACTCCAAAAACAATTATTCCAATAACTCCAAAGGTTTTGTTAAAATCAAAAGGTACTCCAAATATATAAAAATTTATTAATGTTGACCAAATTAATTGTGAATATTGAAAATTAGTTACAAAAGATAAATTTGATAGCTGAATTGCAAATATAATTAAAAGGTGGCTAGTAAAACCTAATACACCAAGAAATATCAACCAAACCCAAAACCCTTTATTCTCAATAGGAGTCCAGTCTAACATTACATAAATAGAGAAAACAATAGCCCCTACAACAGCAGCATAAAATAACGCCACTAAAGGATCATTATTACCAGAAATAAATTTTGTAAAAAATTGATATAAAGCCCAACATACTGGTGGTACTAAAGGAAAAATTAAGTCTAAACTTAAGACTTTCATACTAGGACTCATTGAATAAATTATGCATCCGAAGCTTAACAACATTAAAATTATACCTTTCGGTGAAAGAATATCTTTTAAAAATAATGCTGTTAAAATTGATACTATTAATGGAGCTGAGAAAAACACTACATATATATCTACTAGGTCAAATTTTTGTAAAGAATGAATGAAAAAAAAAGTAGCAAAAACCATTAATATAGATCTAATAATATTAATTTTAAAATTGGTTTTTAAGTTTAACTTAGGTTTTAATATCGCGAATAAAATTAAAATAATCACAAAGTGAAAAAAAAATCTGCCCCAAATTACTTGATTTAATGGCATTAATGTTCCTAGATATTTCGCAGTAGAATCTTGGCAAACTAAAATAAAAAATCCAGATATAGATAAAATTATAACTTTGGTAATAGATTTATTTTTAAGAAAATTCATAATTTTGATTAAATTTTAGACTGAACTAAGATTATCTAAAATTTTTTTTGAACATTGTTCTGTATTACTAGAGCCTTGAAGATCTTTTGTTCGACTGTCTTTATCTTTAAGAGTTAATTCAATTGATTTTACTATTCTATCAGAAGCTTCTTTTTCACCTAAGTAATCTAACATCATTGCAGCTGACCAAATTTGACCTATTGGATTGGCAATTCCTTGACCTGCTATATCTGGTGCAGATCCATGAACTGGTTCAAATAATGATGGGTATTTATTTGTTGGATTAATGTTTCCAGATGGTGCAATTCCAATAGTTCCTGTGCAAGCTGGCCCTAGATCTGATAAAATATCTCCAAAAAGGTTTGATGCGACTATCACATCAAAACGTTCAGGACTTAGAACAAATCTAGCAGCTAATATATCAATATGGTACTGATCAGTTTCCACATCAGAATAGTTCTTTTTATTCTCATTAAATCTTTCATCCCAATAAGGCATTGTAATTGATATTCCATTTGATTTTGTTGCACTTGTTAATTTTTTTCTTTTTCTTTTTTTAGCCAATTCAAAAGCAAATTGTTGAACTCTATCTATTCCATATTTTGACATTACTGTTTCTTGAATAACAACTTCTCTATCAGTACCTTGATACATTCTCCCACCAACTGATGAATATTCTCCTTCAGTATTTTCTCTAACAATTATCATGTCAATATCACCAGGTTTTTTATTAGCTAATGGAGCATTTACACCCTCAAAAAGTTTTACAGGTCTTAAATTAATAAATTGGTCAAATTCTCTTCTAAATTTTAACAATGATCCCCAAAGGGTTATGTGGTCAGGGTATTTATCTGGCATACCAACTGCACCAAAGAAAATTGCATCGTGTTTAATTAATTTATCTTGCCAATCATCAGGCATCATTTTTCCATGTTTTTCATAATAATCACATGATGCAAAATCATAATCCTCTATATTTAATTTGAATTGATGTTGTTGAGAAATTTCTTTTAATATTTTTTGTGCTTCAGGTACAACTTCTTTGCCAATGCCGTCACCAGCAATAGAAGCTATAGAATATTCTTTCATCTATTTAGCGAATGTGTCGTTAAATTGCTTAGTAACTCTGACAAAAGTTGTGCACTTGCTTAATTGTTTTAAAGAGGGTGCCCCAACATATGTACAACTACTTCTTACACCACCTAAAATATTTAAAATGGTATCATTAATTTTACCACGGTACTTAACTCTTACTGTTCTGCCTTCGCTACTTCTGTAGTCTGATAATCCACCATAATGTTTGTTATTTGCGGTTTCAGAACTTGATCCGTAAAATTCGACATATTTAGAACCATTAGATTTTACTAATTTTCCTTTACCTTCATCATGACCTGCAAACATTCCTCCAAGCATAACAAAATCAGCTCCTCCACCAAATGCTTTAGCAACATCACCTGGACATGTGCATCCGCCATCTGCAATGATATGTGCACCTAATCCATGAGCAGCATCAGCGCATTCTATTACTGCACTTAACTGTGGATATCCAACTCCAGTTTGTATTCGTGTCGTACAAACACTACCTGGTCCAATTCCAACTTTAACAATATCTGCACCTGATAAAATTAATTCTTGAGTCATATCAGCAGTAACAACGTTACCTGCTATGATTGTTTTAGTTGGATATTTATCTCTAACAGATTTTAAAAATTTACTAAAATGCTCTGAGTAACCGTTTGCAACATCAATACAAATAAATTTAATGAAACTAAATTCTTTTAAAACTTTATCTAAATTTTGAAAGTCTTCTTCTTTTGTTCCAATACTTAAAGCTACATTTGGATATATTGATTTTATTTTTTTAAATTGTTTAATTTTCTTTACATCATGTTGTTTTGTTAAACATGTAATCATTCCATAATCAGATAATTTTTCAGCAACACCAAGGACGCCTACACCATCCATGTTAGCTGCCATTATAGGAATTCCAGACCATTCGTTTTTACTGTATTTAAAACGATAGGTTCTCTTTAAATTAACATCTTTTCTACTTTTAAGAGTGCTTCTTTTAGGTCTAAAAAGTACGTCGGAATAATCTAGTTTTAGCTCTTCTTCAATTCTCACAAAAATGAAGATATACATCCAATGAATGATAATTCAATTTAATAATTGACCTTATTAACGTTGTATTTGAACAATTTTAAAATTACTGATTGAATTATAAAAATATATATTAAAGTAAATAAATGTTTGAAGGTTTTAAGAGCAGATACATAAAAGTTAAAAAAGGGAAAGTCTTTTGCAAAGTTAAAGGAGAAGGACCACCTTTATTATTACTCCATGGTTATCCTCAAACTCATTTAATGTGGCACAAAACAGCTCCAGAGTTATCTAAAAGTTTTACAGTGGTTGCAGCAGACCTAAGAGGTTATGGAGACAGTTTAGCTCCACCATCTGATAATAAACATTTTAATTATTCAAAAAGAGAAATGGCTAATGACATGAAACAAATGATGGTAAAATTGGGATATCCTAAATTTTTTGTTGCAGGTCATGATAGAGGTGGAAGAGTTGCTCATAGATTAGCAAGAGACCACAGAAAAAACGTGCTTGCTCTCAGCGTTTTAGATATTTGTCCAACTTTAGATATGTACGAACTAACTACTAGAGATTTTGCAAAAGCTTACTTTCATTGGTTTTTCTTAATTCAACCAAAATGGTTACCAGAAAGAATGATAATGAGTGATCCAAGGAAATGGATGAAGTATTGCTTAGATAAATGGTCTGGCAATCATAAATTTGGAAAAGTTGAAGAGGGTTATCTAAAGTGCTTTAAGCAACCAAAAAGAATACACGGATCATGTGAGGATTATAGAGCATCTGCTACAATTGATCTTGATCATGACAGGAACGATCGTAAGAAAAAATTAAATATTCCTGTTCAAGTTTTATGGGGAAAAAATGGAGTTATAAACAAACAATTTAAACCTATAAAAATTTGGCAAAAATATTCAAATAAAAAAGTTGTCGGAGTTGCTGTTAAATCTGGACATTTTATACCAGAGCAAAATCCCAAAGAAACAATTAAACAATTAAAAAGTTTCTTTTTAAAAAATGTTTAAAATTATTCCTAATAAAAAAAATATAGGTGCAGAATTAGTCTGCGATTTAAATAAAATTAACAATTCGTCGTTAAAAAAAATAAAATCTGCTCTTTCAAAATATGGGATGATTTATTTTAGAAACCAAAAATTAAGCTCTGATCATTATGTAAAATTTGCAAAAAAATTTGGAAAACTTGCAAACTATCCAAGACTTAAAGGATTGAATAAAAAATATCCTCAAATAACTGTTGTTCAAAGAAAATCTACTGATAAAGGACCTAGTTTTGGGGAGCAATTTCATACTGATTCAATTTATACTAAAAAGCCACCTAGATTTACTATGTTACTATCTAAGTTAGTTCCAAAAAAAGGGCAGGCAAACACAGATTTCTGTTCCCAATATTTAGCTTATGAAAAATTACCAGCTAGTTTCAAAAGAAAGTTTAAAAATGAAAAATGTATATTTTCATCAGAGGGACCTATTTCTGTAACTAGATTGGAAAGAGAGAAAGAAAAGGGGAAAAAAACGAAAGAACTTATCTCAAAGCATAAATTAATAAGGAAAATAAATAGTAAATATACTTTATATTGTAGTCCAGGACACTTTATACGTTTTAATAATAGTAAAATTGACAAAAAATTTAAAACTTATTTATTTAAACACCAATTAAAAAAAAGTTTTCAATATTCTTTAGAATGGGAAAAGAACCAATTAGCCATTTGGGATAACAGATCTATGCTACATCAAGCTACAGCTTTTAAAGGTAATAGAATTATGCATAGAATTACTGTCCAATAATGTTTCAGGTATTTCTAGGATTAACACCATTTATAGGCATTACGCTTATAGGTTATCTTTTAGGATATATTAAAATATTTGATTTACAAAAGGCTAGAATATTTAATTTATTTTCATTTTATATAGCGGTACCAGCTTTAATCATAAAACTAGTTGCACAAAGTGATGTTGGGGAAATAGATGTGTCTCAAATTTCATCATATTTTTTAATGCAATTAACGAGTGGAATATTTGCTTTTTTATTAACTAAAAATACTTTCAAAAGATCAATTCAAGAGTCAATTATTTGGGCTTTAACAGTTGCTTTATCTAATCACGTCATATTAGTTTTACCTATTGCAGAAATTTTCTTTTCAGGGAGTACAATAACTCAAATATCAGGTATTATTTTAATGGATAGTGTAGTTTTAATATCCATAGTTAGTTTCTTTTTAGAACTTACTGTAAAAAAGAGAATTAAATTATTTCAGTTTTTAAGAAATTTAATATTAAATCCGATGATATTAGCAATATTAATTGGATTAATAATAAGAATTTCAAAGATCAATATAGACGACACTCCATTTGAGTATATTCTTCAAAGACTAGCAGCATGTGTGATGCCAGTTGGGTTATTTGCAATTGGTATTATTCTATCTTTTTACTCAAAAAAAGTTTTCAATAAATTAACAATTACTATTTCAATATTAAAACTTATTATATCACCACTGATTTTGCTAATTTTAGGGTACACATTCTTTAGCTTGTCAAATCCAATTAATTTTGCTGGAGCTTTGTTGGTTAGTGTTGGCCCATGTGGAGCTACTTCAATTGTTATGTGTTCTGCATATAATGTAAGTCCAGAAAATATTATTAAGGCAATATTTATTTCAACATTTGCTTCAATATTTACCTTTTTATTTACAATAAATTTATTAAATTAATGAGGTATGTTTAAAAAAATTTTTAGCATTCTTTTCATTTTTCTTTATTTATCATCGATCTCAATAGCTAAAGATAAAATAGATGAAACAATTGATAAAACTACTGATTTTTTAAAATCTATAACAAAGAAAAGTTTGAATAAATCTCAAATGGCAGAATTTTTAAATAATTATGCAATAACTCTTGAAGATGAGAGAAATCAAGGTGTTGTAACTTATATATTTGATGAAAAAAATTACAAAAGATACCAAGATGGAAAAGTTATTTCAGAAGATGGATGGAGATTTACAAACTTAGGCAAGTTAAGAGTGTTTTCAGGAGACATCAAATTAACATGGAAATTTAAACTTGATAAGCAAAACGTAATAGTAATTAAGACTAAATTCCAACCACTTGGAAAAGAATATCCTTTTACCTATCAATTAAAAGATAAGTTCTTTGAACAATTAAATTAAATGTCAAAAAGATATAGTGGAAAATCATTTAAAGACTCTAGTGTGATGAAAAAAGCTAAACTTTCTCTAAAGGAAAAACGAAAAATTAAAAAAGATAAGAAAAAGAACAAGTGAAATCTTGTTTGCATCAAAAAATAAAAGTAGTATAAACCAACAATTATTTACGGCGGGGTAGCTCAGTTGGTTAGAGCGCGGGACTCATAAGCCCGAGGTCAGTGGTTCGATCCCACTTCCCGCTACCATCAGTGACCAGGAAAATCTAATAAATTTTCAACTTTATATCCTTTTTTTAGCAAACTATCAGTTCCACCTAAATCAAAAAGATTAATTACAAATATAAATCCAGCTACATTACTTTCTGAAATTTCAATTAATTTAGCCGCAGCTTCTGCTGTGCCTCCAGTTGCTACTAAATCATCAATAATTAATACATTATCGTTCTTGTCAAAAGAGTCTTTATGAACCTCAATAGTAGCTGTTCCATATTCCAATTCAAAATCAATAGAATGAACTTCTGCAGGGAGCTTATTTTTTTTTCTGAGCATTATAAATGGTTTATCTAAAATATATGAAATAGCTGAAGCAAAAACAAAACCTCTTGATTCAACAGCAGCTATTTTATCAAATTTAAATTTTTTTGATCTCTCTACTATTTGATTTATACATTCCTTGAAAGCTTTTTCATTTTTTATAAGGGTTGTAATATCTCTAAACAAAATTCCTTTTTTTGGGTAATCTTGAATTGATCTAATATGTTCTTTTAAATCCATAAAACTTAATTATAATCTAAAATGTATTATGGCAAATAATAAATTAGCAATTATTGGTGGAAGTGGGCTATATGATGTTGAGGAGTTTAAAGATAGAGAGATACTCGATATTAATACTCCATGGGGAAAACCCTCAGACTTAATATTAAAGGCCAAATATAATAATAAAGAAATTTATTTTCTACCAAGACATGGAAAAGGTCATCTTATTTCTCCATCAAAAATAAATTTTAGAGCAAATATTGATGCTCTTAAACAACTAGGTATCACAGACATAGTTTCTGTTTCAGCCGTTGGATCTTTAAAAGAAGATTTGCCCCCAGGTAAATTTGTTATCGTTGATCAGTTCATTGATAGAACTTTTGCAAGAAACAAATCTTTTTTTGATGATGAAATTGTTGCGCATGTATCAATGGCGCATCCAACTTCAAGTGGGCTGATGAATGCTTGCGAAGATGCCATTAAAAAAGAAAATATACCTTATCAAAGAGGTGGAACTTATGTTGTAATGGAAGGCCCACAATTCTCCACATTAGCAGAGTCAAATCTATATAGATCTTGGAAAGCAGATGTTGTTGGAATGACAAATATGCCAGAAGCTAAGCTGGCAAGAGAAGCTGAAATTAGATATGCTTCAGTATCGATGGTAACAGATTATGATTGCTGGCATCCAGATCATGAAAATGTTGATGTTCAACAAGTTATTAAAGTACTTTTAGATAATGCAGCAAAAGCTAAAAACATGATTAAAAATTTGATAGAGAACTTTGAAAATCACATTGATCCAAATGATCCAACTAATAATTGTTTAGATGTAGCAATAATTACAGCTCCTGAAAAAAGAACTCAAAAAACTAAAGATAAATTAAAAACAATTGCAGGAAGAGTTCTTAATAAATGAAAATTAATGGTGTTGAATATAAAACAATTTGGTTTGATGAAAAAAAACAAGTTGTAAAAATAATAGATCAAACAAAGCTTCCACATAAATTTATAATAAAAGAATTAAGTTCAGTTAAAGACGCGATAAATGCTATCAAAATAATGGAAGTTAGGGGGGCACCATTAATCGGAGGCACTGCTGCATTTGGCTTAGTTTTAGCTATAAAAGAAAATAACAGTTTAGATTTTATAAAAAAAAGTTCAGAGGAATTAGTTGCTTCCAGACCGACGGCTATAAATCTTCAATGGGCAGTTCATAGAATGAATAACAAATTATCATTTGTTGAACCTGGAAATTTATTTAATGTTGCACTCAATGAAGCTAAAGAAATTTGTAAAGAAGATGAGGCATTTTGTGAAAGTATTGGTAAAAATGGATTAAATATTATTGAGGATATATATAATAAAAAGAAAGATACTGTAAATATTCTCACACATTGTAATGCAGGTTGGTTAGCTACAATAGATTGGGGAACAGCAACTTCTCCTATTTATCATGCGCATAAAAAAGGAATACCAATACATGTTTGGGTAGATGAAACTAGACCAAGAAATCAAGGAGCAAACCTTACATCATATGAACTTAATGAAGAAGAAATTCCGAATACAATTATAGCAGATAATACAGGTGGAATATTAATGCAAAGAGGACAGGTTGATATGTGTATTGTTGGAACAGATAGAACATTATCTAACGGAGATGTGTGCAATAAAATTGGTACATATTTAAAAGCTCTTGCAGCTCATGATAATAATGTTCCTTTTTATGTTGCTTTACCAAGTTCAACGATAGATTGGAATTTAAAAAACTCCAAAGATATTCCAATTGAAGAAAGAGATCCAAAAGAACTTTCTCATGTGGATGGAATTAACAAAGATAATAAAGTTGATAAAGTTTTAATTTATCCAGAGAAAAGTAAATCATTAAATTTGGCTTTTGATGTAACTCCAGCTAAATATGTTACAGCACTAATAACAGAAAAAGGAATATGCGAAGCCTCTACTGAAGGTTTAAATGGTCTCTTCAAAAACTAATAAAAAGAAAAATGATGTTATTAAGTTTTCAAAAATGCTTAATGACAAAAAATTATCAGCTTTAAGATCCGGCAATATATCAGTCAGACATAACAATGGTTTTCTTATTACCCCTTCAGGAAAAAAATACTCATCACTAAAAGTAAAAGATATAGTGTTTGTAAGTCTAGATGGAAAATATGAAAAAAAATATAAACCCTCGTCAGAATGGAGATTTCATCAAGATATTTATATCAAAAAGAAAGATGCTCAAGCAATAGTTCATACACATTCAACTAATGCAACAGCTCTATCTGTTCACAAAAAACCTATTCCAGCTTTTCATTACATGGTTGCACTCGCGGGAGGTAATGATATTAAATGTGCGAAATACGCAACTTATGGAACAAGAGAGCTTTCAAAAAACATTTTAAAAGCTTTGAATAATAGAAAAGCCTGCTTGATTGCAAATCACGGTCAGATTGCATTTGATAAAAATTTACCTGATGCTTTTGAATTGGCACAAGAAGTTGAAAATTTGAGTTTACAGTATATAACCGCTCTTAAGCTTGGAAAGCCAAAAATTCTTTCTATAAATGAAATGAATAAAGTTTTAAAAAAAGCTAAAAATTATAAAAGAGGTTAATAGGTGACAAAAGTTGGTGAACATATAACTCTAGATATCATTGGAACTAAAAAAGAATATGATCCCTCATTTTATGAAAAGTTAGTTTATAAAATTGCAAAATTAGCAAAAGTAACAGTTTTAAAGATCTCAAAATATAAATTTGAGCCTCAAGGTTTTACATTGGTAGCTCTGTTAGCAGAAAGCCATATAAGCTTTCACACTTTCCCGGAAAATGAAATTATAAGCTTTGATTTTTTTACTTGTGCTAAAGTTTCACCATCAGTTGCTCTTAAAGTAATTAAAGAAGAAATAGAACACAAACAAATCATTATTAAGGAATTTAACAGAGATACGATTGATCTATATCATGACAACTATAGTTCACCAGGATTAAAAAAATCTTATGTTGTAAACAAAGTATTAGAAAATTTTAAATCTAAGGTTGGTCAATATATTGAAATATTAGATTTAGAACAATTTGGAAAGGCTTTATTTATTGATAATGAAATACAAGTCGCTGAGAGTGATGAGCATTTATATAGCTCAACCTTTGTAAATTCTGGTCTTAATTTGAATTCAAATAAAGAGAAAGCTGCAATTATTGGTGGAGGTGACGGTGGTGTTGCAAGAGAATGTATTTCACAAAATTTTGGATTTATAGATTGGTATGAATTAGATCCTGAAGTCGTTGATGTATGTGATAAACATTTAAGTAAGATAGGAGAAAAGTCTACAGAAAAAAATTCAGTTAAATGTGTCTGGGGTGATGCATTTGAGAGCATTAAATCTGTCAAAGATAATACCTATGATCAAATTTTTGTTGATCTTAACGATGATCAATTTTGCATAGATTTAGCTGCAAAAAATATGTCATCTTTAGAAAGAATTTTAAAACCTAAAGGTGTAATTACTGCTCAAGTTGGAAGCCAAGACAAAAAACCTAAACAAGTTGAAAATTGGTTAAATGTTTTTAACAAAAATTTTGGAAATACAAAACTTTCAAGAGTTTACATACCAAGTTTCGATTGTTCTTGGAATTTTTCCTCGTCAATAAATCATTAATTTTACTTTTTAAAACAAAAATTTTATGAAATAATCTTCAAAATTTTGGAGGAAAAAAATGAAAAAATTAAAAGTACTAGGAGTTGGTATTTTAATATCATCATTCCTAACAATTTCTTCAATTGCAGATCAAATTAAAATTGGAACTGAAGGTGCATATCCACCTTGGAATTCTAAAGACTCAGCAGGAAATTTGATTGGCTTTGAAGTCGAATTAGCAAATGAACTATGCAAAATTATGAATCATGATTGCACTATTGTTGAGCAAGATTGGGATGGAATGATACCAGCTTTAGTTTCAAGAAAATTTGATGCTATTATGGCTGGAATGTCAATAACTGGTGAGAGAATGAAAACAATAAATTTTTCTCAAGGTTATGCTGATGAAGTTGCATCATTAGCTGTTATGAAAGGATCGAAAAACGAAGGCCTTAAAACAATGTCAGCTATAAATTTATCTGACGTAAGTGCTGATGAACAAGCAACTCTAGATGTTTTGACCAAAGCATTTAAAGGTAAAACAATTGGAGTACAAACAGCAACAATTCACCAGAACTTCTTAGAATCTGGTTTAATGGGTAATGTAAAAATAAGAACTTATAAAACTCAAGATGAAGTAAACTTAGATTTATCTGCTGGTAGAATAGATGCAGCACTAGCTGCAGCAGTTGCTTTTACAGATTATGCAGAAAAATCTGGTAAAGGAGTTGTATTAACTGGACCAACATTTGCAGGTGGAGATTTTGGTAATGGTGTTGGCGTTGGTATTAGAAAAGGTGACTCTAAACTTTTAAATGATTTTAATGCAGCAATTGATAAAGCTAGAGATGATGGAATCATTAGTAAGCTTGCTATAAAACATTTTGGTTTTGACGCTTCTATGTAATAAATTATTTATGGGTGGCTATAATTAGCCACCTATATTATGGAACTTCTATATTTTGGTGATAAAGGTTGGGGAGACGAGTTATTCTTTGCAACCTTAATGACAATTGCGGTCTCTGTAACCGCAATGATAATTGGTTTTATATTTGCTGCTTTATTTACTCCATTAAAATTATCTAATAATAAATTTCTTAATTCTATTGGTAATGCGTACACTACAGTTATTAGAGGAGTACCAGAACTTCTTGTAATTTATTTATTTTTCTTTGGTGGAAGTGGAGCAATTATGTTTGTTGCTTCAATATTTGGTTATAATGATTACATCGAAATTAATGCTTTTTTAACTGGTTCATTTTCAATAGGGATAATATCGGGAGCATATTCAACCGAAGTATTTAGAGGAGCCCTACAATCAATCGATAAAGGTCAATTTGAAGCTGCAAAAGTTTTAGGTTTTAATAAATATATTTACTTCTTTAAAATTATTTTGCCTCAAATGCTAAGACTAGCAATTCCAAACTTAAGTAATGTTTGGCAAATTACATTAAAAGATACTTCTCTTATATCTGTAACTGGTTTAGTTGAAATAATGAGACAATCCTATATTGCAGCTGGTTCAACGAGAGATCCATTATTTTTTTACTCATTTGCAGCAGTTCTATACTTAATGCTTACATTTTTAAGTATGCAATTATTAAATAGATTAGAAACAAAATATAGCAAAGGTTATTAATGGATATTGAATTAATGATTAGTAGTTTTCCAAAGTTGCTAAATGCAACTTTGATTACTCTTAAACTACTATCTGTATCTCTAATTCTTGGTCTTTTTATTGGATTAGGTTTTGCAATCTTGAGAATGAATAACAATAAGTTGATTAATAAATTTGCTTACGGGTATTCATATATTTTTAGAGGAACACCTTTATTGGTTCAAATCTTCATAATATATTTTGGATTAGGTCAAATTGAATATTTAAGAACAACCTTTTTGTGGGTAGTTTTAAAAGAACCATATTGGTGTGCGATAATAGCATTTTCATTAAATACTGGAGCTTACACATCAGAAATATTGAGATCAGCTTTTCAAACCATAAAACTGGGATATTTAGAAGCTGGAAGAAGCCTAGGGATACCTTCCAAGATTATTTTTACAAAAATACAAATTCCTATTGCAATTAAACAATCTTTGCCAGCCTATGGTAATGAAATTATTTTAATGCTTAAAGGTACATCCTTGGCAAGTACAGTCACACTTATGGACTTAACTGGTGTTGCTAAATATATAATTTCAACAACATTTAAGCCTGTTGAGGTATTTATTGTGGCAGGAGGTATTTACTTGTTTATGACTTTTATAATTCATAATGTAATTAAATATTTAGAAAAAAAATATGGATTTCAAACATGAAAATAGCGTGCATACAATTATCTAGTGGAGAAAATTATGAAAATAATTTTAGAGATATTGTTAGATATGTAAATCAAGCTATAAAAAATAAATCTGATTTAATTATTACACCTGAAACTTCTTCTTTGATGTCTAGTAGTAGAGAAACACTTTTTAAATTTTCATTTGAAATGAATAAAGATCCAATTTTGAAGAAAATTAGAGAAGTTTCAAAAAAATATAAGAAATGGATTTTACTCGGATCAATTTGCGTTAAGGTTAAAAACAAACTCAGAAATAGATCTATACTGGTTGGACCAAATGGAAAAATTGTCAAATATTATGATAAAATTAATATGTTTGATGTTAAAATTCCAAATAAAGAGCAACATAAAGAAAGTAAAACATTTAAAGCAGGAAATAAATTAGTCACGGCCAATTTACCTTGGGGCAAAATAGGTTTTACAATCTGTTTTGATCTGAGATTTCCTGAACTTTATAGGAATTTATCAAAAAAAAATTTAAGTTTTATAGCCGTTCCATCAGCTTTCACAAAGTTTACGGGACAAAAACATTGGTTAACACTTTTAAGAGCAAGAGCGATTGAAAATTTTTGTTACATTTTTGCACCAGCTCAAACTGGTAAAAATACTCCTAAAAGAGAAACATTTGGTCATACAACGATTATTTCTCCAGATGGGAAAATTTTGGCATTAAAAAAATTAGGGAAGGGTGTAATTTATTCTAAAATTAACCCCAAGCTCTCTATGGATTTAAGAAAAATAATTCCAAGTTTAATTTAATTCCTACTATCAACAATCAATGTGTCTTTAGATCCACCACCTTGGGAACTATTAACTATTGTACTACCTTTTTTTAGAGCAACTCTAGTTAATCCACCAGTTGTAACATAAGTTGATTTACCTGTTAAAATAAAAGGTCTTAAATCTAAATGTCTTGGTTCAATGTTATCAGGTGTGATTGTTGGAACAGTAGAAAGAATTTCTAGTGGTTGTGCAATGTAATTTCTAGGATTTTTTTTGATATTTTTTATCATTTCTTCTTTTTCAGCTTTTGAGGCTTTTGGACCAATCATAATTCCGTACCCACCTGATGCATTTGAAGGTTTAACCACATACTTAGAGATATTATCTATAACGTGTTCTCTATTTTTTTTATCTCCACAGAGAAGAGTTTCAACTTGATCAATAATTGGTTGTTCTCCTAAATAGTAAATGATCATTTTATTAACATAAGAATAAACTGCTTTATCATCTGCAACACCAGTTCCTAGAGCATTTATTATTCCAACATTTCCTTTTCTCCAACATTTGAAAACACCAGGCACACCTAATAAGGATCCTTTAAAAAAAACTTTTGGATCCATAAAATTGTCATCTATTCGTCTATAAATACAATCTACCTTCAAAGGACCTTTCACGGTTTTCATGTAAACATGATCATGTTCAACAAATAAATCTTTTCCTTCCACCAAGGCTATTCCCATTTGTTCCGCTAAAAAAGAGTGTTCAAAATAAGCTGAATTATAAATACCAGGTGTTAATAAAACCATGTGAGGGTTATTAGTTTTTTTTGGAATACACTCAGTCATACAATTATATAATTTATTTGCATATTGATGAACTGAAGAAACTTTATATCTTGTAAATAGTTCTGGAAAAATATCTCTCATTACCATTCTATTTTCCAACATATATGATACTCCAGACGGAACTCTTAAATTATCTTCTAGAACCAAAAAATCTCCATCAATATTTTTTATAAGATCAATTCCAGATATATTAGACCATGCTTTGTGTTTTGGGGAGAAACCTTCACAGTCTTTTAAATATAAAGGAGAATTAAAAATTAATTCTTTAGGTATTACTTTGTCTTTAAATATTTTTTTTGCATTATAGACGTCATCTATAAATAAATTTAGCGCCTTCACTCTTTGTGCAAGTCCTTTTGCAACCTTTAACCATTGACTTTTTGGTATAATTCTAGGAATGATGTCTAAAGGCCATTTTTTCTCTTCAGCTCTATTGTTTGCAGCATAAACTCTAAAATTTATTCCTCTAGCGCTTATTGTACTTTGACAATTTTTCTCTATTTCTTGTAATTTTTTTTTTCCATATTTTTCAAGTATACCTGCTATGATCTTAGCATGACTTCTCAACTTCTTCTCTTTACTGATATATCCATCAAAAGTTGATTTAGAATCGTAATTTTTCCAAAAATCAGACATATTAACTTAATTTTTTTACATAAGAGTTAAATAAGCAAATGATTAAATTCGATATCTGATATGAAATAAATGGGTTTTATTGTAATCACATATAATTTAAATAGTTAACTTTAACATGACTTATTGTATTGGCATTAAAACAGAGACAGGACTAGTTTTTGCATCAGACTCCAGAACAAATGCAGGATTGGACAATGTAAATATATATTCTAAAATGCTTACCCACGATGTTGGAGATAGATCAATAGTAATTGTTACATCAGGAAATCTTGGAACTTCTCAAGCAGTTTATAATTCAATAAAAAAAGATTTAAATAGCGAAACTGGTATTATGAATTTAAATACCTGTAGCGATTTTGAACAAATTGCTTCCTATATTGGCTCTTTAAATATTGAACATTCATCTCCTCAAGGAATTAATACAGATAGCGTTTTATTAGGTTCAACTTTTATTGTCGGTGGTCAAATAAAAGATCAATCTCCTGAATTATACTTAATCTACCCTCAGGGTAATTATATTCGTCCAGCAGATAGTAAACCGTATTTAGTTATAGGTGAAGTAAAATATGGAAAACCCATTTTAGATAGAGTAATCACACCTAAAGTCTCAATTGGTGATGCATCGAGATGTGCACTGATATCAATGGACTCTACATTAAAAAGCGATTTAACTGTTGGTCCACCAATCGACTTTGCTGTGATAAAAAAAGATGAAATCAAGATAGCATCACTTAAATGTCTAAATATGAATGATCCTGAATTTTCAAAAGTTTGTAATCAATGGTCACAAGGTATTTTCAAGATATTTGATTCTTTTCAAAGATTTGACTGGGAATAAAATTAATACTTTGTGTATTCTTTAATTTCTTTAATTTTAGAACCAGTTTTATTATTTATTTCTAATTTTAATTTTGCCCTTTCATCATTTAGGAAGTGAACATCTCTTGATAATTTAATAAATTTTTCACCAAAATCAGAATTTTTTTCACATAATCTTTTATCATCTTCTATTACCCAAAGCTTTGAATTAATTTCTTTTAGTGAGTTATATAAACTTTCAATTTCACTATAATTTTTAATATTTGTGTTTAATTGACTTTTTAAAATTTTATATTCATCATTTATAAAGTTTAGTTTCTCCGGATCTTTAATTTTTTCTGATTTAATTTCTAAAATTGAAATTTTATCCAGCAATTCTCCAACTGATACCTCTACTAAAATTTTATTCATATAAATTGATATTATGTTAAGTTGTTAAAAATATGTCTAATATACTTATAATAAAACATGGATCTTTAGGTGATATAGCCCAGGCAAGTGGTGCAATTCAAGATATATCTGATAACCATCCAAATGATGATCTTTATATGCTATCGACCAAACCATATTTTGATTTATTAAAAAAAAACCCAAATATAACAGATGTCATTTTAGACAAACGCCTTTCTAGATTTAATTTAATTTACTTATATTTATTAATGAGAAAAATAAAACAATATAAATTTGTTAAAGTTTATGACCTTCAAAATTCTAAAAGAACTAGTTTTTATAAAAAAGTTCTCTTCCCAAAAGCTACCTCAGATGTTTGGTCTTCTACAGAAACAACACTACCTGAAGGAGCTAATAAAATTGATTTTGATAAAGATACTGTCTTAAATCGCTTTAGACATCAACTCAATGTCTCTGGAATTAAAACTGATAAAGTAACAAAACCGGACTTTTCATGGAGCTGTGAAGATATTTCTGAAATTAAAGAAAAATATAATTTAAACAAGTATATAATTTTATTTCCTTTTTCATCCTCACACCTAACAATAAAAAGATGGCCATATTACAATGAATTGATAAATAAAATTAAATCTTCTCTTAGAGATGAAATCCAAATTTTAATTGCCCCAGGTCCAAATGAAATCAGTTTAGCTAATGATATCAATGCTAAAATTATATTAGATAATGATAAAGCGCTCAACATTTCTCAACTTTCATCATTAATAAAAGATAGTTATTTTGTTATATCTAATGATACCGGGCCAGCACATATGGCGGCTCATTTAAATGTAAAAGGATTAGTTTTATTTGGATCGCATACTACTCCTAAAAAAGTTAGTATTGAACGAGAACATTTTAAAGCAATTCAAGTTTCAGATTTGACTAAGCTTTCAGCAGATAAAGTATTTCAAAGAATGCAAGAAGCCATTAATTAGTTTTTCTAAATTTTGATAATAAAAAAGGTAAAAATAAAACTATTATAAAAATTCTTAAAAAATGATGGTAGCTCACAAATATTGGATCAATGTTATAAGCGACACTAATAACAACCATTTCATGAATTCCTCCAGGAGCAAAACTTAAAAAAGTTGGTATAAATTCAAACCCTATATAAGTTAGCAAATAAGCAGTTATCATTGCAACAATTACTAAAATTGAACTAACAATTATTCCATGAAATATAAAAAATAATAATTCTTTAATTTTTAATCCATTTAATCTTGTGCCCAAAGCTGTTCCAAGAAATATAAATGCAATATTTATAAATGCATCAGGAAATCTGGCATTAATTATTTCAAAGGTATAAAAAGCACCAGATAAAGCCATCGCACCAACCAGAGTAGGCGATGGAATTTTATAATTTTTTAAGATGTTTGCAAAAATGAAACAAATTATTAACAAAAATAATATTTCTAAAAAATATCTTTCGTTATAAATATTTTCATAATTGTAACCTGTCATTTCTGAAAAGCCTAAATTATTAATAAAAAAAATAGGAACAAAACTTACAATAAATATTACTCTAGTAGCTTGAGGGATCAAAACACCTTTATCATTTTTACTTTTACCAAACTCTAATAAAGCTGCAGATATTGGAACAAATGCGCCTGGAAGAGCTGCTAAAACTGAAATGAATTTACTAAATTTACAAACTTTAAAAAAATAATAACCAGCAAGAATAGTACTGACTACTGTACAAATTAACATTGCTAATGACGAAAAAATCCATAAATGAATTTTATACAATAATGTTACATTTAAAGTTCCACCCAAAATTATACCAACGATTAAAAATATAGGATTTAATAACTTAGTTGGAAAAATTATTTTGTAATTTGTAAAAGCAAAACATAAATTTAATCCTAGTGATCCTAATAACCATGGCAAAGGTAAATTAATTAATGTACCTAGGTATCCACCGATAAGTCCTATAAAAAGAGCCTTATAACTACCTATTAAAGCTAAGAAATATTCTTTAATATTTTTTGTAAGATTATATTTGAGCATTGACTAAAATTTATAACTTATGTTTAATGATGATTTCATAAATATAATAAGAGAGGAAATAATGAAACTAATTAAAACTTTTATTTCAGTTTTATTCTCTGCTTTCCTTCTGTTTTCATCAACAAGTTCATTTGCAGTTGAAAAATTACATTTTTTAATTGGCGGAGGTGCTGGTGGTGGTTGGGACGGAACTGCTAGAGGTACTGGAGAAGCATTAACAAAAGCTGGTTTTTTGAAAAGTGCATCATTTGAAAATATGTCAGGTGGTGGAGGTGGTAAGGCTTTGGCTTACCTAATCAATAACGCTCCGAAAGATACAGTTTTAGTTCAGTCAACACCATTGGTGTTAAGATCTATTACAAGACACAAAGGTTATGTAAAAGGTACTGGCACTTTATCTTATAAAGATGTTAAACCAATTGCAGGTGTAATTGGAGATTATGGTGCAATAGTTGTTGCAAAAAATTCACCTATCAAAAATTTCAAAGATGCAGTTGATCAATATCAAAAAGATCCAAAGTCAATTAAAATGGCTGGAGGATCTGTAAGAGGAAGCATGGACCATTTAATTGGTGCGTTAGCTTTCCAAGCAGCTGGAGCAAATCCAAACGATGTGATCTATGTTCCATATGATGCTGGTGGAAAAGCGCTTGCTGGACTTTTATCTGGAGAAACTCAAATACTTTCAACAGGCTTAGGTGAAGTAATGGGTGCTAGAGATCAAGTAAGAATAATTGGTATCACAGCTCCTGAAAGAGTAGGTGATGCACCAGAAGCTCCAACATTAAAAGAGCAAGGATATGATGTTCAGTTTGTTAACTGGAGAGGTTTCTTCGCACCAAAAAGCATGAGTATGAGTGACTATAACAAAATCTCTAAAATGCTTGGTGATGTTCAAAAGACACCAGAGTGGGAAGCTGTTAGAAAAAGAAATGCATGGGTAAATATTTATAACCCAGGTTCTAAATTTGATGCGTTCTTAGAAAAACAAACAGTTGAAATGACAGCTCTGATGAAAAAACTTGGAGTAATATAATCTTTATAGATTATTAAAGAATGTAAAGCAGTGAGAATAAGTCCTACAAAATTTATCTCACTGCTTTTTTTAGTTTTATCAGTATTTTATCTATACACTGCATACAACATTCAAGTATTTGCATTTGATGAGAACGCACCATTCAATGCTAGGACTTTCCCAATATATTTAGGTTGGGCAGGAATAATTTTATCGAGTTTAAAAATAATTTTACCTGAAAAAGTTACTACAGAGGTAAATCATAAACACTTAGATTACAAAAGTATAATTTATCTAATAATTATCTCACTAATATATGCTGCTGTAATTTTAAAAATTGGATATTTTATATCAACTTCTTTATTTCTTTTTGCATCTTACTATTTCTTAGGTGAAAGAAGATGGGGACTGATGTTTATTTTATCTTTCCCATTTGTTGCTGCATTTATGTATTTGTTACATGGTTTATTAAATATTTACCTTCGTGATCCTTTTTTAAAATATATTGGAGTTATGGGATGATTGAAGGAATATTAATTGGATTATCAACTGCATTATCATTAACAAATATTTTAATGGTAATGGTTGGCTGTTTTGCTGGAACAATCATTGGAATGTTGCCAGGACTTGGACCAATGACTGCAATTGCATTAATGATACCAATTACTTATGGCTTTGATCCATCAACAGGTTTAATTTTAATGGCAGGTGTTTATTATGGAGCAGTATTCGGAGGATCTACATCTTCAATTTTATTAAATGCACCTGGAATACCAGGAACTGTTGCAACAGCATTTGATGGTTATCCAATGGCACAACAAGGAAAAGCTGGCAAAGCTTTAGCAATAGCTGCTTATAGTTCATTTGCAGGTGGAACAATTTCTGCAATATTTTTATTGGTTGCGGCACCTAGTTTGTCAAAAGTAAGTTTAGCTTTTAGGTCACCTGACTATTTTGCACTAATGATTTTAGGTTTAACTGCAATTTCTGCATTCTCATCTAAAGGACAGTTTTTAAAAGCAATGATGATGGTAGTTTTAGGATTAATGTTAGCAACTGTAGGACAAGATTCTTTATCAGATATCACAAGGTTCACATTTAATAATATGAATCTAACTGATGGAATAAGCTTTGTATTAATTGTCATGGCTACATTTGCAATGAGTGAAGCTCTTACAATTATTTTTAGAGGAAAAGATCCAAATAGAGCTGCAAAACAAATTTCATTAACAGAACTAGGTTCAATTAAAGTAAATAAAGAAGAAACGATTAAAATGGCTAAAACGATACCTAGGTCATCTATATTAGGTTTTTTGATAGGTGTTTTACCTGGAGCAGGCGCAACTATAGCATCTTTCTTAGCTTATGGAATGGAAAGAAATTATGTGAATGAAGAAGAAAAACAAAAATTTGGAAAAGGTAGTGTTCATGGTTTATCCGCACCAGAAACTGCTAACAATGCAGCTTGCTCTGGATCATTTGTTCCATTACTAACATTAGGAATTCCTGGAAGTGGTACAACTGCAGTTATGCTTGGAGCTCTTTTAGGATTTGGTATTCAGCCAGGACCAAGACTTTATCAAACCAACCCTGAAATTTTCTGGTCAGTTATCATGTCAATGTACATTGGTATGGTCGTACTTTTGATTTTAAATTTACCTTTAATCCCTTATATCGCTAGAATTTTAGCAGTACCCAGAAATTACTTAATTCCTTTAATTTTATTTTTTTCAGTAACAGGAATTTATTTAATGTCATTTAATAATTTTGATATTTTTTTAATGATAGGTATTGCAGTGGTTGCAACTTTTTTAAGGCTATACGATTTTCCCATGCCACCTTTAATATTAGCTTTTGTACTTGGAGGACTAATGGAGGAAACATTGAGAAGATCACTTTTAATAAGTGATGGGTCACCTAATTTTTTATGGGATAGACCAATAACTCTAATAATATTATTAATTACAATCACAATTGTTGGGTGGCAAATATTTTCAACTTTTAGAAAAAAAAATTAAATATAAATTTTATCAGCTAGACCGTAACAAAGAACTCCGCTTAAAACTGTTAAAATTCCTGATGCAATGACACCTTCGCTATTTGTTTTTTCGTTATGTCCAAGCTTATTGATATAAATTGTATATATCCCAATTAAAAAATATAAAACGTTTTGAGCAAAAATTAACGTAAAGAATCCCCATGTTCCTGTCAAACCATCTGCTTTGATTAACATTATGTATAGTGCTACTAAAATTGATGCAATAAACGGTGCCCCAAAAAATCTAACCATAACAGCTGCAGAGTGATCTATATTGTATTGATCTAAAAAAGATTTTGTTGCAAAAATTGTTCTAAATGCATAAACAGCGTAGACTATAAAGTGCAAAACAAAAATACTTAAATAAATTACTCCATTGAATTTATCTAACATTTCTAAATAATATAGGATTCTCTTATACTTTTCAATCTGATGAAATATTAGTTTTTTTTATAAATATGGAATATTATATCTTTGGGTAAAATTTTTTGAAAATAATAAAATAAAAATAAATTATAACTTAAAAAATGACAAATTAATTTATTTTTAATAGTAGAATTTAATCTCTCAAAATTCTTATTTCTGCTAACAGTTCTCAAAGATGACTCATAAATCTGTTTATAACCATTTTTACATACAAATTTACTTAAATTATTACTATTAAAATACGATAAATGTGGAGATGACAGACCTTTTTGCCAAAGGCGATCATAAAAATTTGTAATACCTATCTTACGTAATAAATTAGAAGTTTTAAATATTAATCCATCTGATGATGGCAGATTTAAAACTATTTTACCTTCATCATTTAAAATTGATTTTAATTGACTAAGAACTAATTCTAGGTTTTCTAGATGCTCAAACACATCATTAAAAATTATATAATCAAATGTGTTATTAAAATTATTTGTAGAAAAATCAAAAGGAAGTCTTAATTTTATAATTTTATTATATTTTTTTTTTAACAAACTCAATTGTTCCTCATCAGCTTCTGAACCGGTAATATCAATTTCTGCTTTATTACATTCTTCAATAAAGAAACCATTTCCTGATCCAATTTCAAGAATTTTTATATTTTTAGTTTCTATTGATTTAATTTTTTTTATAATAATTTTAAAATTATTTTTCCTAACCTCACTTATTCCTTCGATTTCTCTTCCAAAACCAGGTTTGAGGTTTGATTTTAAAAATTTACATTGATTACATTTATAAACGTATTCATTTAACTTTTGAAATTGATTGTTACATATAATGCAATTATTCATTAATTTAAAATCTTACTGTATTGATCAATTATATTGGACCAATAGAACTTTGGTACTTTTTCTTTGGCATTTCTTCCATATTCAAGATGTTTATTATTTTCAAACATTAAACATATAGATGAATAAATCTCATCAAGACTATTACCGTCACAAATTAATCCTGATTTATCATGCTCTATAGCATCTGACGCTCCTCCGTCTTTACCACCAATTGAAGGTATTCCATATTGTGCTGCTTCAATAAATGAAATTCCAAAACCTTCTACAGAGGATTTGTAGATTATTGATGGCATAATAAAAACATCTGATTTAGTAATCAGTGCATTTTTCAATTCATTTGAAATATCATTCAAAAAAATTACGTACTTTTCTAAGTTCAATTCAATTACTAGTTTTTTTAAATTTTCCTCCTCATCACCATAACCTATACACGTGTAAACAATATTTGGAAATTTTTCCTTCAAATTTCTTATTGCCATTATAACTTTTTCATGATTTTTTCTTTTATCATATCTCGATACAGTAATTAACTTTTGCTCTTTACCTTTTAAAATTTCTTCTGCTTGCTTTATATCTTCTTTTGGTATTTCATTTGCTGGATCAACACCTGGATTTATTACAACTATTTTATTTTCTTCAACACCTTTCTCAATTGCTAGTTTTTTTGTAAATTGAGAATTTGCAACTACATAGTCAATATTGTTCAGAATTTTTACCAACTTTGTATTATTTCTCGAACCTTTGTTGTGATTTATTTCTTTAGAATGAATCAAGCAAATTTTCTTTTTGTTTGATGAAACAAATTCTAAACTTTTCCAATGATCAGCAATTATACATTTTACATTATTGTTTTCTTTTAAATATTCATTAATTAAAAAAGATTTTCGATATTTTCTGATTAACTTAAATCCACTTATTCTCTCAATCGTGAATGAAACTTTTTCGTCAAATTTTTTGTGATTTTCATGATAATCTGCAAATACTTTTACCATATCAAGTTTGGCTAAAGATTTTGCTAGTCCCCACATCAAATTTTGCATACCACCGATATCAGGTGGGAAAGTTCTAGTTATTATTAAATACATTAATTAGACGACCACTTAATACCACAACCCATACTTGGAAATTGCTCCTCTGGACCTTTACCAGTTTCAGCAACTTGTTTCATAGCTAGAAATAAATCACTATTACCTGAGCCTACAGGCTTTAATTCTTTTAATTCTCTTATTCTTCCTCTGTACTGAAGACTGAAATTTCTATCATAACCAAAAAAATCAGGTGTACATACAGCATCGTATTTCTTTGCAATGTCTTGTGTTTCATCAATTAAATAAGGAAAGTTAAATTCATGTTTTACAGCAAATTTAATCATATTCTCATAAGAATCTTCAGGATAGTTGATTGGATCATTGGAGCATATTGCAACTGAATTTATACCATAAGAATTAAGTTTTTTACAATCTTCAACAATATTTTTTATTAACGCATTCACATATTTACAATGATTGCAAATAAACATTATTAATGTACCATTTTTTCCTTTGATGTCTTTTAGAGAGACCAGTTTATTTTCAGTTGATTTTAATTCAAAGTTTTCTGCTTTTTTGCCAAATTCACATACTGGTGTTTTAATTGCCATGATGTAATAATATATAAATAATGTTTTACGATTTGGAAGATAAAAAACAAAAAAACTCTGGCGAAAATTGGGTAGCACCAAATGCAACTATTATTGGAGATGTCACATTAGAAAAAAACTCCAGTGTTTGGTTTAATGCTGTAATTAGAGGGGATAATGAAAACATTCATGTTGGAGAAGGTTCAAATGTTCAAGATGGGAGCGTTCTACATACTGACCCAGGCTGTCCATTAAGAATAGGTAAAGACGTAACTATCGGTCATATCGTTATGCTTCATGGATGCACAATAGGAGATAATAGTTTAATCGGTATTGGAGCTGTCATTTTAAATAATGCAAAAATAGGTAAAAACTGCATCATTGGAGCAAAAGCATTAATAACTGAAAACAAAGAAATTCCAGATAACTCATTAGTAGTTGGAGCACCAGGAAGAGTAGTTAGAAAACTTACAGACGAAGAGATAGGTAAAATTACAGAGAACGCAAAACATTATCAAGATAATTGGAAAAGATATGTAAAAACTGTTTTTTAATATGTCAGCAGGGTATGTAATTGCACAATTAAGAGTAACTAATCCAGAAAATTATAAAGAGTACATTGAAAAAGTTAATCCAATTGTAAAAAAATTTGATGGAGAGTTTTTAGTTAGAAATGGTGAATATCAAATATTTGATGGTGAAACTAAATTTCCAAGAATAATTATTCTAAAATTTCCAAGTTATGAGAGAGCCCTTGAGTGGTATAATTCAGAGGAATATAAACCTATCAAACAGATTAGACTCGATAATTCTGAAGGGACTAATATAATTATAAAAGGATTATGAAAAAAATATTTATAATTTTTATCGTTTTAGTTTTTTATTCTACATCAGTAGTTGCTCTAGAAAAATATAAATTCAAATATAACCTGCATGAAAATTTACCAAAGAAATGGGTTACTGAATTCAAAAGTATAATGAATATTGTGCAAGAAGTTATGCCTATAAATGAGAACACTAACCAATGGGTAAAGAATTATATGAAATTAACAAACATGAAACAGGGCTATAATATGGATATCTATGCATGGCAAAGCACAAAAAATCCTTTTCCGGAAAAGCGTGCTAATATGAAATACTCAGGTATTGAAGGATGTAACTCACCTGAACCATGGATGCAACTAGACATATTTCCAAAAGATTTTACAAGTTCAGTTAATAAAATTCGCACTTACACTGTTATTGTTCATGAGTATTTTCATGTTTATCAAAACGCACTTTCTCACAGAGATAGGTGTCTGTCTGAAAACAGTGCAAAGTGGTTGGTCGAGGGAGGTGCTAAAGTTTTAGAAGAGATTTATTCAAGGCAATATTACAAAAAAGACCTTTTAAAGAGTGACATTCAAGAGAGAAAAAGATGGAGTATTAAAAAGGTTACTAAAGAACCTCAATTATACGAAAAACATAAGACATCACCACAAAAAAATGGATTTGATAGCAATTATGCTGGCTCTGCATTCATAGTACTAGCATTAGTTAATGAATTAAAAAAAAATAATAATTCTGAAGAAAAAGCATTTGAATTAGTTTTTAGAGAATTTTGGATACAAAGAGCTAAACAACCTTCAGGCTGGAATTGGCAAACTACTTTTAAAAATACTTTTGGTATGACTTTGGATGAATTTTATGAAAGGTTAAGTAAATACAAAAGAAAAGATCTTAAAAAAATACTTCCAAACAAGTCTTTGAAGATACAAGATATTTTTAGTTAAAGAATTTAATCTCTTAGTGATAATATTTTAAAAGATAGTTTTAATTTAGGAAATTTTTTATTTAAAATTAGTTTAATTTTTTTAAATGAATCTTTATGTATTTTCTTTTCTATAACTGAATTAAATTTCTCCCTCCCATTTACTATTTTAGCTGCTCCACAATCTTCATGATTAATTACTATTAATTTACCTATATTATGTAACTTTATTGAGGTTGATAAATTATCCAAAAAAGTAGATTGCCATTTTTTAAATTTTTTAGAAGTTACACCAATAGCTGCTCCAGCAATAGTAAATGAGCTATACTTTCCAGTTAATTTCTTTTTTTTTAAATAATTAAAAACTTTTGGCTGAAACCTTGGATCGATACACGACAAAACCATAGCTTCATATTTTTTCATTACGGTACCAACCAAGTATCTTTACTATTATCAATGTCAAATCTAGCTCTTCGATGACCTTTTGCAGCTAAATACAACCATTCTATAGATTTAATTTTACACTGTATAACTGTAAAGTTTTTATATCCTTCTTCACTTTGTTCTTTTGTGTAATCAAAATTATCTAACTCAGGTTTTAAACCAGATGTTGGAATATCAGACACTGTACCTGGTCCATTATCTACTAAGTAACATTTACGACTTATATGTTGAGTTTTTTCCCAAGATTGTTTTGTTATATCATTATTGTGATTGATAATTGCTTCAACTTTTAATCTAACCTGTATTTTTTCATCTTTGTCATAAAATAACATCGATGAATTTGGGTTTTTTTCCAATATTTTAATTTTATCAGATCTAATATCACTGTGAAATTGCACTAAATTATTTTGTTCATCTGATTTTCTAAGAACAACAATTCTACTTTCGATATCGTTCTGACTTCCACACGAAAAAACAGGTATTCTAAAAGGAGATGATCTATTGGTAACTGCATCAGTTAACATTAACCAAATTTTCTTTTTTATTTCGGAAAAATCCTCGTAGTAGGGAACAGTAGTAGACACAATTACTTTTTCTTTTTTAATCTAGCTATCAAGCTTGAGCTATCCCAACGGTTTCCACCCATTTTTTGAACTTCAGCATAATAACCATCAACAATTTCAGTTACTGGAACAGGTGAACCATTTCTTTTTGCTTCTTCAATACAAATTTTTAAATCTTTTCTCATCCAATCTACAGCAAATCCGTAATCAAATTTATCAGCCACCATAGTTTTATATCTATTTTCCATTTGCCAAGACTGAGCTGCACCTTTAGAGATAGTTTCCATAACTTTATCCATATCTAAACCTGCATTAATTCCAAAATTTACTGCTTCAGATAAACCTTGAACTAAACCACCAATACACATTTGATTGACCATCTTAGTTAATTGTCCACTACCTGATGGTCCGATTAAAGTTACTTTTTTACTATAACAATCTATTATTGGCTCCGCTTTTTTAAAATCACTATCATCTCCACCAACCATGACAGTTAATATCCCACCTTCAGCACCTGATTGTCCTCCAGATATAGGAGCATCTAAAAAACCAAATCCTTTATCTTTAGCAGCTTTATAAATTTCTCTAGAAATTTCAGCAGACACTGTTGAATTATCAATATATACACATCCCTCTTTTGCATTATGAAATAAACCCTCATCTCCTAAAGAAACTTGCCTCAAATCATCGTCATTCCCAACACAAGTAAAAATAAAATCAGCATCTTTAGCAGCCTCAGATGGTGTATTAGCCATATTGCCTTTGTATTCACCAATCCATTTTTCTGCTTTTGATTTTGTTCTGTTAAAAACAGTTACATTATGTCCTGCTTTTGATATATATCCTGCCATTGGATAACCCATTACACCAAGACCTATGAAAGCAATTTTAGAAGTCATATTTTTTTATGTTTAAAAATTTAAGTTTAAAAGTAATTGTATTTGGATTTATATTTACATTTTTTTCAAGTTTTGGACAGAGTTTTTTTCTTGGAATATTCAATACAAGTATAAGAGAGACGCTATCAATAACTCATGGACAATTTGGCTCAATATATGCATCCGCAACATTGTGCAGTAGTTTATTACTTATTTGGGTTGGAAAGAAAATTGATGATATAAATATTTTTCGATTTGCAATATATGTAACATTACTTTTATCTTTTTCTTGTTTTTTCTTTTCAAAAATTTCATCAATAGTTTTTTTATTCATTGCAATTTTTTTAATGAGATTTTCAGGTCAAGGAATGATGTCTCATACTGCAACAACAACAGTTTCGAGATATTTCACAAAATCAAGGGGTAGGGCGTTAAGTATTTGTTGGTTTGGTTTATCTAGTGCTGAATTTATTTTACCTGTTTTAATGGTATTCTTGTTGTCATTAACCACTTGGCAAAATATTTGGACTGTAATTGCAATATTAATTTTAATATTATTACCGATAGCATCGTTCTTTTTAGTTCGAACTGTTAAACTTGATACAAGAGAAAGCACTGGAGGTGAAGAATTTAAAGAGGAAAATATTAAGCAATGGAAAAGAATTGAAGTAATAAAAGATTATAAATTTTATATCGTAAGCATGAATATGCTTGCTATGCCTTGGATTGCAACTGGTGTATTTGTTTATCAATCATTTATTACTGAATCAAAAAACTGGGGACCATTTGTAATTGCGCAGTCTTTTATGTCTTATTCAGTATTTTCAGTAATTACACTTTTAATATCTGGTTTTTTAATTGATAAATTCACAAGTCGAAAACTTTTAATTTTTATGAATATTCCTTTATTTCTATCGACTTTTGTAATTATTTATTTTGATGCACAATTTACTGCATTTATATTTTTAGGTTTAATTGGAATATCAAATGGTTTGGCAAACGTTTTGGGATCTTCTACTTGGGCTGAAGTTTATGGTGTAAAGCATATTGGATCTATTAAAGCTTTGACCACTGCACTTATGGTTTTTTCAACAGCTTTTGGAACAGCTCTTTTTGGAATTTTAATTGATATTGGATTTTCAATTGAGAAAATTGCTTTAATTTCTGCACTTTATATACTTATTTCTTTTGTTCTTCTTTTTTTAGTTAGAAAAAAATTAAATCCAATTTTAGTATAAAAATACTTGATTTTGTTGATCTTGGAGTATATTTAATCGCCCATGGCAAGAGTTACCGTTGAAGACTGTATAGATAAAGTAGATAGCCCTTATGAATTAGTTTTGGTTGCTAAAGAAAGAGCTACTCAACTTAATTCAGGAATTGAACCTACATTAGATAGAGATAACGATAAGCACACAGTTATTGCTTTAAGAGAAATAGCCGAAGAGACAATTAAAGTTCCAGATTTAACAGAGGCCGCAGTTTACAAACTTAGAAAACATGTAGAACAAATTGATGATACTGCTGAAGAAGATGAAGATATTGGTGATGATTTTGAAAATCTGTACAAAGGTGAGATTTCAAAAAGTGGTGTACCAATTCTTCCTTCAAAAAGAGCTAGAAAAATCCCAGAAAAAATTCAAGTTTCAAAAGAAGATCTTGCTGAACTATCACCGTCAGCACAGCCTGATGTTAATGTAGAAGCTCCAAGTGAAGCTGAAGAAAGTGATGACGTTTCATTAGATCAAGTTTCTGAAGCAGAAGAGCAAGTTGCAGATAACGCGAGCGACGAAGAAAATAATTCTTAATTAGGAAAACTCTTTTAATATTTGTTCCCTGTGTTCATCTAGATCAGGAATATCCCCTCTAGTACTTTTATCTTCGTACGAAGACATTTTAATAGGATTGCCTGCTAATCTAAAATCACCAACTACTTTATGATAGGCTTTAACAATCATGTTTCTTGCTTCGACTTGAGGATTTTCTACCGCTTCTTTAATATTAAATATCGGTCCACAAGGTATCTTTAATTTTTCCATTTCACTTACCCATTCAGAAGTATTTTTTGAAGAAAGTTTATCTTCAAAAATTGATTTTAGTTCATTCATATTTTCACATCTGAGTGAATTGGTATTAAATCTTTTATCATTCACCATCTCAGGTATTCCTAATACTTCACAAAGTTTTTCATATAATTTATCGTTACCTGCAGCAATAATTATATAACTATCCTTTGTTTTAAATGCCTCAAACGGAGCGATTGAAGGATGCCTAGATCCCATAGGTTTAGGAATTTCATTTTTAGATAAATATCTTGCAATTGCATTTTCTAAAATTGCAATTTGGCAGTCTAACATTGAAACGTCTATAAACATTCCCTTACCTGTTTTTTGTCTATCATACAAAGCTGCATTAATTCCGATTGCAGTAAAAAGGCCTGCTGTAATATCACCAATTGATGTTCCAACTCTTGTTGGTTCACTATCTGGATGACCTGTAACACTCATCAGTCCACCCATTCCTTGAACGACCATGTCATAAGCGGGTAATTCTTTTAAAGGGCCAGTCTGACCGAAACCAGATGCAGATGCGTATATTAATTTTGGATATTTTTTGCTTACATCTTTCCAACCATATCCCCATTTTTCTAAAGTACCTGGTTTAAAATTTTCTACTAAAATATCTGCTTTTGCTAAAATTTTATCAAAGATTTTTTTATCATCTTCATTTTTTAAATTAAGAGCAATACTTTCTTTTCCTCTGTTAAGTGACATAAAATATGCTGAATAGTCTTTTACAAAAGGTCCAAACTTTCTTGAATCGTCACCAATTTCTGGTGCTTCTACTTTAATTACACGTGCACCGAGATCAGATAAGATCATTGTACAATATGGACCCACTAAAACCCTAGTAAGATCAACAACTAATAAATTTTTTAAAGGACCATCCATAATAAGTACGTCATTTCCTTATATTGACTCTTCTGCTCAAGTTCAATTTAATATCATCATTATAAATAAAAAGGGGAAAACTATGTTAAGAAAAATAACATTATATTTGTCTTCAATAATTATAGCTTTTTCAATAGTAGGATCTGCATACGCAGTTACATTAAAAGCAAGTCACCAATGGCCAGGAACACCAAGAGCTGATGGCTCTTTTGACCCACGTCATGAAATGGTACAAATTATTGCTGATGAAGTAAAAAAAGCAAACGTTGATTTAGAAATTAGAATTTATCCAGCTAAGTCACTTTATAAGCCAAAAGAACAGTGGAAACCTATGACTACAGGTCAATTAGATATTTCTGCTTTCCCATTAGCTTATGCATCAAAATTCCATCCAGAGTTTGATGCTACATTAATGCCAGGAACTGTAAAAAATCATGAGCATGCATTGAGATTTAATAAAGGTCCAATGATGACTGAGATTAAAAAAATAATCAGTGATGCTGGTGTTGTAGTACTATCTGATGCATGGTTAGGTGGTGGTTTCGCATCAAAAACTAAATGTATCAAAAATCCAAGTGATGCTAAAGGACAAGTGATGAGAGCTGCAGGAAAAGCTTTCAACCAAATGTTAGAAGCTGCTGGTGCAGGTATTCAAAGTATGCCATCATCTGAAATTTATACTGGATTACAAACTGGTGTGTTAACAGGTGCAAATACTAGTTCAGGAAGTTTTGTGAGTTACAAAATATATGAACAAGTAAAATGTGCAACTCCTCCAGGAAAATTTGGTTTATGGTTTATGTATGAGCCAATTTTAATGTCTAAGAAAAGCTACAATGCATTAAATTCAAGCCAACAAGTGGCTTTAATGAAAGCAGGAAAAGTTGCTGAGAAATATATGACAGCTCAAGTAGAAAACTTAGATAAAAAGTTTGAGGAAGCATACAAAGCTGCAGGTGTTAAATTAGTGTATATGGATGCTGATGATCATGCTGCATGGGTTGATATTGCAATAAAATCATCTCACAAAGCTTTTGCTGAAAAAGTTCCAGGTGGCGATAAGCTAATGGAAATGGCTTTAGCAGTTAAATAAAATAATATATAAAGAACCCCTATTTATTCTCTATAAGTAGGGGTTTTTTTTATGAAAGAAAAATACTTAAAATTCTGTGATTATGTTGCAAGAGCTTGCGGAGCTTTTGCTGTTTTAGCTTTACTCTTATCAATTCTTGTCATTGTTGAATTAGTTTTTGAAAGATACTTTTTTCAAAGAGCAATAACGTGGCAAACAGAGCTAGTTACAATGCTTCTAGTTGCTTCAACATTTATAGGAAGTGCATATGTTTTAAGTGAAAAAGCTCATGTAAGCATGGAGTGGATTTACGATTTTTTATCAAAGAAAAATATTTTAAGACTTAAAATTTTTACATCATTAGTCAGTTTATTATTTTTCTTAATTTTATTCTATTTTGGTTTTTTAATGGTTGAGGAAGCGTTTACTAAAAATTATTCAACAGGAACAGTTTGGGACCCTCCATTGTGGGTACCATATTCTTCTATGATGATAGGTGCTGCATTAATGATTTTACAATATATAGCAGAGATTATTAAACTTACAGACGAAAGGGATGCTAACTAATGGATCCATTAATAATTGCAATAATCGTTGCCGTTTTTACTTTGATAGTTTTATTTTCGGGAATACCAATTGCTTTTGGTTTAAGCTTTGTATCAATAGCTCTTTTAGTTGCTTTCGAAGGTTTCCAAATGTTAGATGTCTTTGCTGAAACTTTTTATGCAGGATTGAATTCGTTTGTTCTTCTTTCAATACCAATGTTTATTTTAATGGGAATGGCAGTTGCTAATTCTCCAGCAGGAAAAGATTTATATACAGGATTAGACAGATGGTTATGGAGAGTACCTGGAGGACTAGTTATCTCTAATATAGGAGCTTGTTCAATTTTTGCTGCACTTAGTGGATCAAGTCCTGCAACCTGTGCTGCAATTGGTACCATGGGAATTCCTGAAATGAGAAAAAGAGGATACTCAGACCAAATTGCAACAGGCACTATAGCAGCGGGAGGAACATTAGGAGTTTTAATACCTCCAAGCATTGTTTTAATTGTTTATGGAATTGCAACTGGAACATCTATAGGAAGATTATTTTTAAGTGGATTGATACCAGGATTTATGCTTGCAGGTATGTTCGCTATCTGGGCACTGATACACAGTTACTTTATTGACAAAGATTCAGCTAAAGCTCTAAAGAATAGAACGCCTCCAACTTTCAAAGAAAAAATTGAAGTGTTACCAAGGATACTTCCTTTCTTAGCAATCATTGCTGGTGTTTTATATGTTTTATATGGTGGTGTTGCTACTCCATCAGAGGCTTCAGGGGTTGGAGCTTTTTTAGTTTTTGTTTTGATTGCAGTTGTCTACAAAATTTACCAACCAAAAAAAATATGGAACATTGTTAAAGTTTCAATGAAAGAAAGTGTGATGATAATGTTTATCATTGCAGCATCTTATCTTTTTGCATTTACATTGTCACAACTTTACGTAACCCAATCATTAGCCCAAAGCATGGTAGAGATGAGCTCTAATAAATGGGTGGTATTTATTTTAATAAATATATTTTTGTTGATTGCAGGTTTCTTTTTACCTCCAGTTGCCGTGATTGTTATGACTTCAGCAATATTATTGCCAGTTATAACTCAACTGGGATTTGATCCGTACTGGTTTGCAATTGTATTTACAATTAATATGGAAATTGGTCTTATTACGCCACCTGTTGGATTAAACCTTTATATAATCAAAGGCATTACACCAGATGTTAGTTTGTCAGAAATTTTAAAGGGATCTATACCATTTATGATAATTATGGCTTTAGCTATACTTATTTTATGTATTTTTCCTGAGATTGTAACTTGGCTACCTGACAAAATAATGGGTAAAAGTTTAGGTTTTTAATATATAAAAAACACCATGTTAAATATAAAAAGAATATTTGAGACAATTGCTGATGCTGGTCAAAAAATTTTAGAGAAAAAATCTTTAAAAAAATTCTCAAAAAAAAGGGATTTGATCGAGCTATGTGATGACCTATTATCATCTAAAGGAGCAGCATTTGGAATTACATTAGCAAGGGATATTCTCTTTAGATATCATAACTTATCTCATGAAGATAAATTAAAATTCTTACTTCAGGTAAATGAAAAATATAAACCTGATACAGCAAATATTGACAATGCCATTAAAGATTATACAGAAAATAAAAATAGTAAATCAATTTTAAATTTATCAAGAATTACATCAGGAATTAGAAAAGAATTGTTTATAAGATTAAATATGGCTCCTAATGGAACAGCTGAGATTGTTTCTTTAAGAGAAGATCTACAAATGTTTTTATTAAAAAATCCTGAATTAAAAGAATTAGATTATGATTTGATTGATATTTTTAAAAATTGGTTCAATCCTGGATTTTTAAAATTAAGAAAAATAACTTGGGACACAAAAGCTGCAATATTAGAAAAATTATTAAAATATGAAAAAGTTCATTCAATGAAAGATATGAATGAATTGAAAATTAGATTAGGAGAAAACAGAAGATTTTTTGCTTATTTTCATCCAGCATTAGAAGATGAGCCAATAATTTTTGTTGAGATTGCGTTAACTAAAGGACTAGCTAAATCTATTCAAGAATTAACAAGACCCAATGATGGGAAAAAAGAAGATTATGATACAGCTACCTTTTATTCAATTAGCAACTGTCAAGAAGGGCTTTCAAGAGTTACATTGGGTAATTTTTTAATCAAAAGAGTTGTATATGAATTGCAGGAAGAACTACCTGATGTAAAAAATTTTGGAACCCTATCACCAATGCAAGGTTTTGCTGATTGGGTAAAATCATCAGAAAATGACAAAATAAGTGAGATAGTTCAAAAAGATAATTTTGTAAAAGTTGAGTTTTTAAAATCAATAGATCTTAAAATTGGAGATAGAAAATTTATAGATAATAAAGATTTACTAACAAAACTTGCTTTAAATTACTTAGCTGTACAAAAAAATGATCTAGGTTTTCCTATTAATGATGTATGCAGGTTCCATTTAAAAAATGGAGCTGAAATTGATGATATTGTAGTTAATGCTAATGTTTCTGATGTAGGATTTAAAAGGTCATTTGGAATTATGGTTAATTACAAATATGAACTTGGGAAAATTGAGCAAAATCATCAAGAGTATGTAAACGAAAAGAAAATTAATTTATCAAGCAAACTTAAAAAATATGTCTAGATTAAATAGAACTGTCTCTGTTGCTCCTATGATGGACTGCACAGACAAACATGAAAGATTTTTCTTAAGACTAATTAGTAAAAACGTTCTTCTCTATACTGAAATGATTGTCTCAGAAGCTATTGATAGAGGAGACAAAAAGAAACTATTAGAATTTGATATGAGAGAAAAACCTGTTGCTCTGCAACTTGGTGGTTCTTCTCCAAAACTATTAGGAAATGCAGCATATTTAGGTGAAGAATTTGGTTATGATGAAATAAATTTAAATTTAGGTTGTCCAAGTAAAAAAGTTCAGAAAAATAGATTTGGGGCTTGTTTAATTCAAGAACCTAATCTTGTTGCTGATTGTCTAAGTGAAATGATTTCAAAAACATCACTTCCTGTAACAGTTAAAACTAGAATCGGATATGACAATGTTGATCAATACGAAAATTTATATAATTTTGTGAATATTTTAAAAGAAACAGGTGTTAATACTTTTATAATCCATGCCAGAAAAGCAATGTTGGGAAAATTTACACCTAAGCAAAATTTAAACATTCCACCTTTGAAATATGAATACGTAAATAGATTAAAAAAAGATTTTCAAGATTTAGAAATAATAATTAATGGAGGCATAACGTCTACTGATCAAATCAAAGAACATTTAGATAATGTAGATGGTGTTATGATTGGAAGGTCAATTTATCATTCACCTTACATGTTAGCAGATATTGAGAACCAAATTTTTAATAATAGTGAAGTTTTGACAAGACAAGAAGTTGTTGAGAAACTAATTGAGTATGTAAAAGAAGAAATTAAAAAGGGTACAAGATTAAATCAAATCATGAGACATACTCTTGGTTTATTTCATGGACAAACAGGTTCTAGTTTTTGGAAAAGATATTTAAGTGAAAATATGTGTGTAAGAGATGCCGATGTTAAGAAAATTGATCACATAATGGATAAAGTAAAATTTAATCCACAAAGTATATCGGCAGGTCAAATTGAATAATACTCTTTTAGAGATTAATAATATTTATTTTATTTTTTTAATGATGGCAGCCGCTGTTCCAGTTGGTTTCTTTGCAGGATTTTTTGGAATTGGTGGAGGTTTGATATCTGTACCATTTTTATTTTTTGTGTTTGAAGCATTTAATGTAGATAAAGATTATTTAATGCATTTATCTGTAGGGACAGCTTTCTCAATAACAATTTTGACTGCTACAGCCTCAGTATTAACTCATAGAAAGTATAATGCTGTTGATTTTAATATTATTAAAAATTATGGAACATTTGTAATAATTGGAGTTTTCTCTGGGACATTGATGGCAGCATTGATGAATACTAAAACATTGTTATTCTTTTTTTCTGCTGTTGTTTACTTTTTTGGAGCTTACTTGTTGTTACAAAGTGAAAAGAAAAAAAAAATTAAGAAAAAATTTAATATTTTTCCAAGAATAATATTTGGATTTTTGTCAGGATTAATATCTGCTCCTATGGGCATAACAGGAGCTATGATGAATGTTCCTATATTAAGATACTTTGGTTATCCTATTAACTTAGCAATAGGAAGCTCTGCAGCCATTGGATTTATAATAGCTTTATTTGGATCAATTGGTTTTTTTACATCTGGCTTGATGTTAAAAGCCGATATACCACTCAGTATTGGATTTATTAATATACCTGCATTTATAATTTTTGTTCCAATAACCACATTCATGGCAAGGATTGGAGCAAAAACAGTTCAAGATCTAGATAGAGTTAAAACACAAAGGTTATTTGGTGTTTTTCTTTATGTTATTGGTACTTTATTTCTTTATAGATTTTTAGTTACTTAGGAGACGAGGTGGTTTCAGTCTCCCTCCGCCACCTCAGTTACATATTAAGCGATTCTCTAATTTTTTCTTAACTCTTTATAGTTGAATTTTAAATTTTTTGATCATAATCCCCAACTTTACCAGTTTGTTGAAGCAGATTATCAATAAAGTCAAAAATCTTCTTTTTTCTATCTTCAGAGGTTGGACTTTCAGTAACTACGACTAAAGAGGGTTTATTTGAAGATGCTCTAATTAATCCCCAAGACCCATCATCAAAAGAAAATCTTACCCCATTAACAGTCAATATCTCTCTAATTTCTTGATTATCTACTTTAGTTTTATTTTCTTTTATATTTTTCATTTCTTTAACTAAATTCTCAACTACTTCATATTTTTCACTGTCTTTACAATAAGGAGCCATAGTTGGACTTTGATAAGTTGTTGGTAATTCACCAAGTATTTCACTCATTTTTTTGTTATTTTTATTGAGTAACTTACAGACCTGTATTGCTGAATTAATTCCATCATCATAGCCATATCCCAAAGGTTTATTAAAAAAGAAATGACCACTTTTTTCAAATCCTGCTAAAGCGTTATCGGTATTTACCTTTCTTTTGATATGAGAATGACCAGTTTTCCAATAAATTGTTTCACATTTATTCTCATTTAATATTTTGTCATTGGAATAAAGTCCTGTCGATTTTACATCAACAATAAATTTACTATTTTGATGATCTTTTGAAAGATTTCTAGCAATTAATAGTCCTATTTTATCTGAAAAGATTTCATTACCTTTATCATCAATAACACCAACTCTATCTCCGTCTCCATCAAAACCAAATCCAATATCAGCTTTATTTTCTTTAACTGCTGAAGAAATTGCATGTAACATTTCTAAATCTTCAGGATTTGGGTTGTATTTTGGAAAAGTCCAATCAAGTTCACAATCAAGTTCAATTACTTCGCATCCAATACTTCTTAAAATTTCTGGCGCAAATATTCCTGCTGTTCCATTGCCACAAGCAACTACCGCTTTAATTTTTTTATTTAACGGGTTTTTTTTTATCAGATCATTTTTATAAACATTCTGAAAATCATCAATTTTTTTTATATTTCCCTCACCATTAATAAATTTTTGATTGAGAGTAATATCTTTTAGTTCTTTCATTTCTTCAGGTGTATGAGTAAGTCCTTTTATGATACCCATTTTTACACCAGTCCAACCATTTTCATTATGACTAGCTGTAACCATAGCTATTGCATCTGAATTTAAATTAAATTGTGCGAAGTAAACCATTGGGGATAAAGATAATCCTATATCTTCGATTTTGCAGCCAGTTGAAACCAAACCCTCTTTTAATTTTTCTTTGATATGTTCACTGTAAGACCTGTAATCTTGGCCAACTATAATTCTAGGATTGTTTTTCTTTGTATGATTAATTATTTGAGTTCCAAGACCTTTACCAAGTTGAACGATTCCATCGTCATTTATGTCTTTTTCATATACCCATCTTGCGTCATATTCCCGAAAGCCGTAGGGATCAATTTTTCCTGAATTATTCATGTGGATATATGTACATTTTTTTAAAATTTTTATTGATAATTATTTAATAAGTTCTATAAATGTTCTATTGATTTACAATTTATATAGTATATCAGGTAAATCTACACACTATATCTAGTTATTTACTAGATTTTTTAGTATAAAGATAAAAGGGAGTTTAATGAATAAAATATTGTCTCAGGCGATCAGGAAAGCTGTCTCCGATTATAAACCAGCGGAAAAAATCAGCAATAATGACAAAAGACCAGACTTATTTTCACTAAATAACAACACAGAGTTGTTTCAAAATTCTAAAGGGATAACTATTAAAATAGATAGATCTAGAGATAATAATTTAACAGATTTTGGAAGAGCAACACTAAGCGACAGATACCTTGGAGAAAACGAGTCTTTCCAAGATTTATTTGCAAGAGTTGCGAGTCATTATGCAGATGACAACTTACACGCGCAAAGACTTTATAACTACATAAGTAACTTATGGTTCATGCCAGCAACACCAGTTTTATCAAATGGTGGGACAAAAAGAGGTTTACCAATTTCCTGTTTCTTAAATGAAGCAGGGGATAGCTTAACTGGAATATTAGATCTATGGAGTGAAAATGTTTGGTTGGCTGCTAAAGGCGGAGGTATTGGAAGTTATTGGGGCAACCTAAGATCCATTGGAGAAAAAATTGGAAGAGTTGGAAAAACTTCAGGCATTATTCCTTTCATCAAAGTTATGGACTCTTTGACAATGGCGATCAGTCAAGGCTCTCTAAGAAGAGGATCTGCAGCTTGTTATCTTCCAATTGATCATCCAGAGATAGAAGAATTTATTGAAATGAGAAGACCAACAGGTGGTGATCCAAATAGAAGATCATTAAATTTACACCACGGTGTTTTAGTTTCAGATGCATTTATGAGAGCCGTAGAACTAGATGAACAATGGGCATTAAAAAGTCCAAAAGATCAATCAGTGCAAGCTACCGTTTCTGCAAGAAATTTATGGATTAGATTATTAACTGCAAGAATTGAAACTGGAGAACCTTATATTGTTTTCATTGATACAGTTAATAGAATGATACCTCAACATCATAAGCTTGCTGGTTTAACTGTTAAGACATCTAATTTGTGTAGTGAAATAACTTTACCTACAGGAATTGATAAAGAGGGTAGAGATAGAACGGCAGTATGTTGTTTATCATCTTTAAATTTAGAAACTTATGATGAATGGAAAGACGATGAAAATTTTGTTCCTGACGTAATGAGGTTTTTAGATAATGTATTAACGGACTTTACTGAAAAAGCCCCCGAGTCATTTAGTGATGCTGTTTATTCAGCATTGAAAGAAAGAAGTGTTGGTCTAGGTGTTATGGGACTTCATTCATTCTTTCAACAAAAAATGATTCCTTTTGAGTCTGTGATGAGTAAAGTTTGGAATAAAAAAATATTTGAAAGCATCCAAAAACAAGTTGATCAAGCTTCAAAAGATCTAGCTGATGAAAGAGGCGCATGTCCAGATGCTGCTGATTATGGAATTAATGAAAGATTCTCAAACAAGACTGCAATAGCCCCAACTGCTTCAATTTCAATTATTTGTGGTGGAACATCTCCAGGTGTAGAGCCAATTGCAGCAAATAGTTATACGCATAAAACTTTGTCTGGATCATTTAATGTTAGAAATAAATATCTAAGTAAATTATTAGAGAAACACGGTAAAAATGATGATGAAACTTGGTCAAGTATAACAACTAACCAAGGCTCAGTTTCTCATCTTGATTTTTTAACCCAACAAGAAAAAGACGTATTTAAAACGGCTTTTGAACTAGACCAGAAATGGATTGTGGAATTAGGTGCAGATAGAACGCCTCACATTTCACAAGCACAATCAATAAATATATTTATACCTGCAGACATTCATAAAAGGGACTTACACCAAATCCATTTCCAAGCTTGGAAAAAAGGATTGAAGAGCCTTTATTACTGCAGATCTAAATCAATACAAAGAGCGGAAAACGTAAACGATGCAAATTCTACAGATGTAACAGCAAACGTTTACAAATCAAAGAAACAAGAAAATCAACAACCAGAATATGAGGAGTGTTTATCATGTCAGTAGAAAGTCTAAAAGATACGAAACAAAAAATTGTAGAACCAAAAAAAATGGGTCTATTAGTTGAGAACCCAGTTTATAAACCATTCAGATACCCATGGTGTTACGATGCTTGGTTAACTCAACAAAGAATTCATTGGTTACCAGAGGAAGTTCCACTTGGTGATGATGTTAGAGATTGGCAAAAAAATCTTTCAGAGTCTGAAAAAAATTTATTAACACAAATTTTTAGATTTTTTACTCAAGCAGATGTTGAAGTTAATAACTGTTATTTAAGACATTACACAACTGTATTTAAACCTACAGAAGTTTTAATGATGATGACAGCATTTGCTTCTATGGAAACAGTTCATGTAGCAGCTTATTCACATCTATTAGATACTATCGGAATGCCAGAGTCTGAATATTCTGCATTTATGAAGTACAAAGAGATGAAAGATAAATATGATTACATGCAAAACTTTAATGTAAACTCAAAAGAAGACATCGCAAAAACTGTTGCAGTATTTAGTGCCTTTACAGAAGGTCTTCAATTGTTTGCAAGTTTTGCAATTTTATTAAACTTTCCAAGACACAATAAACTTAAAGGAATGGGTCAGATAGTTACTTGGTCAGTAAGAGATGAAACTCTTCATTGTAATTCTATGATTAGAATTTTTAAAGAGTTTATTAAAGAGAACCCTGAAATTTGGACACCAAAACTTAAAAAAGAACTTTATGAAGCTTGCAGAACTATAATTGAACATGAAGATGCATTTATTGATCTAGCTTTTGAAATGGGTCCAATGCAGGGTTTAACAGCTCAAGAAGTTAAAGATTATATAAGGTTCATTGGTAATAGAAGATTAACTCAGTTAGGTCTTGAGCCAATATATGATGTTCAGAAAAATCCATTAACATGGTTAGATACAATGTTAAATGCTGTAGAGCACATGAACTTCTTCGAAGGTAGAGCCACTGAATATTCAAAAGCATCTACACAAGGTAATTGGATAGACGCTTTCTCCTAGGATTAAGTGATAGTAAGTCCCTGTATAAGTATTTGTAAAACTGATCCAGTATCAGGCCTATGCTATGGATGTGGAAGATCTGATGAAGAGAAAAAAATCTGGAAAGATCCTGAAACAACTGATGATTGGAAGAGCAATAACTTAAAAGAGCTAGAGAATAGACTTTCAGGCTGGCAATTAGAAGGTTTTAAGAAATCATATAAGAATAAGGTCGAAAAGGGTATTTCATTATATAAAGAGAAGTTAAAATCAAATATTTAGTTACTTTTATTTAATAATCGTATTTGGGTGTGGTCAAATGATCCTTGTATTAGCAATTTCACTTTGATTATATAAATTTTAACTTTACGAGAGGAAAACAATGAAAAAAACGTTAAATTTGTTACTTAGCGCTATTTTAGTAGTTACTTCATTCATTGGTTTGGGAAATATTGCCGTTGCTGACGGTCATGGTTTTCCATCTAAACCAATTGAAGTTGTTACTCACGCCGGTCTAGGTGGAGGAACTGATACAACTGCAAGAATGTTGTTAATTAGAACAAGAAAAAATCTTAAAAATAATGCTTACATCACTCCAAAAAGAGGTGATGCAGGTAACAAGGCAATGGCTTACGTAAAATCGAAGCCTAGGGATGGTCATACAGTACTAGCTATTACGCCAACTCATTTATTTAGAATGGCTAGAGGGCAAGCGGAGCTGACAATTGATGATTTTGTTGGTGTTGCAAGAACTACAGTTGACCCAATTGTAATATTTGTAAATGCAAAAAGTCCTTACAAAACAATTGAAGATTTAATTAAAGCTGGTCAAAAAAAACCAATTAAATATGGTGGTACTAACGTAGGTAGTGTTGATCATATTTCAGGATTAATATTCGCAAGAGAAGCAAAAACAAAAATTGCTTTTGTACCATTCGAAGGTGGTGGAGCGATAATGACTAGTTTAGTAGGAAATCAAATCGAAGCTGCTGGATTAAACCTTGATGAAGGAAAAGATCAATTAGATGCAGGCGAATTGAGAGTACTAGCAGTAATGGCAGATGAAAGAATGTCTGCATTACCAGATACACCAACTCTTAAAGAAAAAGGTATTAATGCGTCTTTTGCTACAGTCAGAGGCGTTGTTGTGCTTAAAGGTACACCACAAAAAACTATTGATACTCTTGAAAAAGGATTCCTTAAAGCAATGAAACATCCAGTTTACCAAAACTATTTACAAGGTGCTGGTTTGGATGCATCAAGTGTTGCAGGAGCTGAAGCTTGGGATGCTGAAATTAAATCTATTTACAAAGAAGCAAGAGCTGCTTTAGTAAGTTTAGGTTTAGCTAAATAATTTCAATTACTTAATGGGGGTTATACAACCCCCATTTAAATCAAAATGATAAAAGATATAAAAATTCTAAGTATTATTATAATTATATCAGTCGCATTATTTGCATACACATTCACATTTGATGAAGTACCTGAAATTTTAGCTCAGGGAATGCAACCTACAATGATGCCAAGATTAATTTTTTCTTTAATAATTTTTTTATCTATATTTCAGTTAATTCAGAATAAAAATTTAAAGTCTGATAAAAAAGAATTAATTCGAAGAAATGCTTTTGTAACATTTGCTTATACATTATTTATAGTTTTGATAGCAGATAAACTTGGATTTTTAATTTCTATATTTTTGTTCACTTTAGTTACACCTATGTTATGGCAAAGGAAAGATTATATAAAAATCTTTTTTTATTCTTTAACTATATCAGTATTTGTTTTTGTTTTTTTTACACTTGTACTTCAATTAAAATTTCCTCAAGGGATATTAGAGGAATTTATAATTAGGAATTTTTATTAATGGAAATTTTATCAAATATCTCTTTAATTTTAAATCCAACAACATTTGGTTTAATACTAGGATCTACAATTGTTGGAGTATTGATAGGTGCTCTTCCTGGATTAAGTTCAGGAATGGCTATTGCATTGTTATTACCGTTCACAATATATTTAGAACCCAGTCAAGCGATTGCAGCTATGGCTGCATTATATTGTGGTGGTACATTTGGAGGATCAATCACAGCTATATTAATTAATGCACCTGGCGCCCCACCTGCTGCTGCAACAGCTTTTGATGGTTTTCCAATGGCTCAGAAGGGCCAGGCAGGTAAAGCTTTGGGCATGGCTGCAGTATCTAGCGTAGTTGGTGGAATTATTTCTTTGATTGTCCTAATTATTTTTGCACCAACACTTGCAAGAATTGCATATAAATTTGGACCTCCAGAATATTTTGCATTGGCAATATTTGGATTATCAATGTTAGCCTCTATAAGCTCAAAATCTCCTGTTAAAAATCTTATAGGAGGTTTGATAGGTTTATTTGTTGCAACAATCGGAGTTCACCTTACAACTGGTATTTCAAGATTTACATTCGGGGTTGCTGAACTTTTTGAAGGGATAAGCTTTGTTCCTGTATTAATTGGTTTATTTGCAATGTCTGAGATATTAGTCCAAGCATCAAAAAGTGAATTACTTTTAGAAAGAATTAAGTTTTCAGCGATAAAACTTCCTTCAATTTCAGAATTTAAGAGTTGTGTTAAAACAATTTTAAGATCATCCGGTATAGGAACTTTTATAGGCATTCTTCCAGCTGAAGGCGGAACAGTTAGCGCAATGATTGGTTATAACGAGGCAAGAAGATGGTCAAAAAATAAAGATAACTTTGGAAAAGGAGAAATAGAAGGTGTTGCAGCTCCAGAGTCAGCTAATAATGCTGCTACTGGTGGTGCAATGATACCAACTCTTGCTTTAGGTATTCCAGGTTCAGCAACTACAGCAGTAATTCTTGGAGGATTTCAAATTCATGGATTAAGAGCTGGACCATATTTGTTTGAACAGCAACCTGATCTGCTTTACACAATTTTTTATGGCATGCTTTTAGCAAACTTTATCTTTTTAATTTTTGGTTTACTTGGAGCTAAAATATTCTCAAGAATATCTTTAATACCAAGAGGTTATTTATGGCCATCTGTATTTGTATTTTGTCTTGTTGGATCTTATGGATTATCCCAGTCTATGGTAGATGTTTACATAATGCTAATTTCAGGTGTTGTTGGATTTTTCTTAAGACGTTCAGGATTTTCTCCAGCACCAATAATTATGGGAATTGTATTAGGCGAATTAGTGGAAAATTCATTAGCTCAATCAATCATAATATTTGACCAAAATATATTTATGTTTTTTACAAGGCCAATAGTACTTGTATTTTTTACATTAACTTTTTTAAGTTTATTCTACAGACCTATTAAAAATCTAATAATGAAAGGAAAATAATGACTAAAGCTTTTACACCAAATATTAAATCTAAAAGAGGAAAGGACTTAACAAAATATGTTGCTAACTTTGTTCACAAAACAAAATTTAAAAATATTCCAAAAGAAGTAGTTGAGTTAGCAAAAAAACATATTTTGGATGGTTTTGGTTTAGCATTATCAGGTTCTGTTGCAAGAACAGGAAATTACTTATTTGCACATATCAAAAAAAGTTCAGCAAAAGGGAAAGCAACAGTTATTGGTTCAAAAATGAAGGTTCCAACGCACTTTGCAGCTTTGGCAAATGGTGTAGGAATACATTCTGATGATTATGATGATACGCAGTTAGCAGTAGCAAAAGATAGGGTTTATGGGTTATTAACACATCCTACAGCACCTTGCTTACCCAGCGCTTTTGCTGAGGGTGAGGTTAATAAAATAAACGGAAAAGATTTTTTAAACTCATATTTAGTTGGAGTAGATGTTGAATGCAAAATATCTGAAGCAATGTCTCCACGTCATTATCAACATGGTTTTCACTCAACAGCAACCTGTGGAACTTTTGCTTCAGCTTCTGCAGCAGCTAAAATTAGAAAATATGATCATAACAAAATTTTAAGATCTTTGGGGATTGCAGCCTCTCTCAGTGCTGGATTAAGAGAAAATTTTGGAACAATGACAAAACCACTGCACGCAGGTAGAGCGGCAGAAAGTGGAGTGATAGCTTGTGATTTAGTAAGATATGGGTGGTCCTCGACAGATAAAATTTTGGAATCTCCAAGAGGTTTCTTCCAAGCCCATGGAGGCGGATACGATATTAATGCATTAAAAGGTAAACTTGGAAGACCATGGACATTTAAATCTCCAGGTATTTCTATTAAACCACATCCTTGTGGTTCTTTAACTCATCCTGGGATGACAAAGATGTTAGAGTTAATTAAAAAGTATGACATTAAGCCAGAGCAAGTAGTTAAAGTAGATGTTGGCACAAACCATAACATGCAAAATGCTTTGATACATCATAGACCAAAAAATGAGTTTCAAGCTAAATTTAGTATGGAGTATTCTATGGCAATACTTTTAATTGATAGAAGAGCATACATTCCTGAATATCAAGATAAAAGAATTAATAAATCTGATGTCCAACAAATGCTTAAAAAAGTGAACTTTTATAAAAATAAAATAGCTGAGGCCGCAGGTTACGACAAGATGACAACTATAATAGATATCTATTTAAAAAATGGAAAAAAAATATCTGGGAGAGGTGATTTTGGAAAAGGCAGTCCAGCAATACCAATGACTTATGATGAAGTTGCAGATAAGTTTCTTGGTTGTACAGAATTTGCTAAATGGCCTTTATCTAAATCAAAAAAAATTATTGAAACAGTAAGGAATTTGGAAAAGGTTAAAGATATTAGAATATTAGGAAAGTTATTATCAAAGTAATTATCTTTGATTTAAAAACATTAATTTCTGAGATTACTTTTATTATATGTAGCTAATTGTGCCATGGATCATTTGCATTAGGTGGAGGAATAGGGTCTACAATTGGGTTATTAATAGGAAGATTAGGCGGATTATTTGAAGGTGCTTGATTATTATTATCATTCGTATTTGAATTTCTCTGATTTATAGATCTACTTGTATTTGAAGCGATATGGTCACGAGATTTATCTGAAGTATTTCCACTTTCATGATTTCTTATAAAAGATTTTGATAATTGTGTTAGCTTGCAATCTTCAATTTTTGTGAATTTTTTTTTTGTAAAATCACAAGTTACATTTAGCCAATCATAAACTTTCTTATTGAAAGCTTGATAATAAGTTTTAACAATTTCTTTGTTTTTATTTAATACATCTACTTTGCGTAAATCACTTGATAAATTTGTGAAAGATTTGTTCGAACATCCTGATAACAGAGATATTGTCACAAAAATTACTAATGCATTGGCATAACGAATCATCCATTTGTTATACAACTGTTAGGAGAATTTTAAAAACTACAGGTAGTAATTAAATATATATAAATATCTAAATATAGTTATCTTTGATTTAAAAGCATAACTTTTCGATATTTGCTACCTTTGTATTTAGCTAATGGTCTAATTAATTTATTAGATGAATGTTGTTCCATTATATGAGCAGACCAACCAGTAATCCTTGAAATTACAAATATGGGTGTAAAGAAATCGGTATCAAAACCCATTAAATGATAAGTTGGTCCTGTTGGATAATCTACATTTGGATGAATATTTTTTTTACTAATCATTACTTTTTCAACGATATCGTAAATCTTTAAAAACTTTTTATCTTTTTTAATCTTAGCAACTTTTTTGAAATATGCTTTCATGGTTGGAACTCTTGAGTCACCACTTTTATAAACTCTATGTCCAAAACCCATCACAACCTCCTTTTTCTTTAAAGCATTATTGATCCATTTTAAGGCATTCTCAGGTTTTTTGATTTTATTCATCATATGCATTACTTCTTCATTTGCTCCTCCATGCAAAGGTCCTTTCAAACTCGCTATGGCCCCTGTTATTGCTCCATGAATATCAGATAAACTACTTGTTATAGTTCTAGCTGTAAAAGTTGAAACATTAAAACTATGTTCTGCATATAAAATTAAAGATACATCAAATGCTTTTACAATTTCTTTTTGAGGAACCTTTCCAAAACACATATAGAAAAAATTTTCTGCAAATGTTAATTCTTTTTTTGGTTTAATAATCTTCTTACCTTTTCGAATTCTATAAAACGCTGCTAAAGCAGTTGGAGTTTTAGCCAAAATTCTTAAAGCTTTTCTTGTATTTGCTTCTTGAGAATTATCTGTAGTTTCTTTATCTTCTAATCCCATAACACTCACCGCTGTTCTAGCAACATCCATTGGATGAGATTTTTTTGGCATATGTTTAATTATTTCGTAAAGATTTTTTGATAAATCTCTATGTCCTCTTTCAATTTTCTCAAATTGTCGAAGCTCAATACTATTTGGCAAGTCACCTTTTAAAATTAGATATGCTGCTTCTTCAAATCTACAAAATTCACACAGATCTTGAACAGCATAACCCCTATAAGTTAATGAGTTAATTTCAGGCATAACTTTAGAAACTTCTGTTTCATCAACAACAATTCCTAATAAACCTTTTTTAACTTCTTCACTCATTATTCATGTCCTTCTGTACTAAAATTATATATTTTTTCATCCAAAGAATTATATTTTTCATACTCAACTATATCATATAATCTTTTTCTAGTTTGCATCTTATCTAAAATATTATTTTGATGTCCATCTGCAAAAATGGCACGTAGACCATCTTCAACACTTTTCATCGCTAATCTTTGAGTAGTGACCGGATAAATTACAATATTATATCCAAGTTCTTCTAATTGTTTAAAATCTAGCAACTTAGATTTACCAAACTCAGTCATATTAGCTAAAAGATAACAATTTAGTGATTTTCTAACTTTTTCGAACTCAGTTTCATCTTTTAATGCTTCTGGAAAAACAATTTCTGCTCCAGCATCAATATAAGATTTGCAACGATCAATCATTTTTTCAATACCTTCTACGCTTTTAGCATCAGAACGTGCAATGATTTTAAAATTTTTGTCAGATCTTGCCTCTACACATTCTTTGATTTTTTTTGTCATATCCTCTTTTGATATCAATTCTTTATTGTCTAGATGACCACATCTTTTCTGTTCTATCTGATCCTCTAAATGAATTGCTGAAATACCAAAATTTTCAAATGTTTGAACAGTTTTTTTGCAAGACCTAAAACCTGTATCAACATCAACAATTGTTGGAAGATTTGTAACACGTGCAATTTGCTTTGATCTGTTGCTGACATCATTAAGAGTTGTTAATCCTATATCTGGATAACCCAAATCATTAGACATAACACCTCCAGATACATAAACTCCATCATATCCAATTTCTTCAATAACTTTTGCTGTTAATGGATTATATGCACCAGGTATTCTTAAAATTTTATTAGATTTAAGTTTATTATCTAAATCAATTCTTTTTTCTTCAGGTTTTTTTTCAACAAAGTGCACTAGAATATTCCTTTTTTTTTATTCGATTTTAAGTATCTTCTACTTACTTCAATATTGAGTTTAGTAAGCTGATTATTTTTTAATTTTTTTAAATTTTGAACATCTTTTAAAAATCTATCGCTTTCTTTTTTAGAAATAATATTTTCTGTTAAAATTTTAAATTTATTTATATAATCTTTTCTTTCAAAAGGTCTTTTGCCGTAAGGATGAGCATCTGCTCTTTCTAATTCTTCAATTACTTTTTTCCCGTTATTTAAAGTTACTACAACTCTTGCTCCAAAAGATTTCTTTTTTGGATCAGGATCATGGTATTTCTTTGTCCATTTCTTATCCTCATGTGTTTTAATGGATTTCCATATTTTAATTGTACTTTTTTTATTAGCTCTTTTATTAGTATATGACTTTACATGATGCCAATCTGCATCTTCTAGAGCTACAGCAAAAATATACATTATTGAGTGATCTAAAGTTTCTCTACTAGCATTCGGATCCATTTTTTGTGGATCATTAGCTCCAGTTCCTATTACATAATGCGTATGATGACTTGTATATATATCTATTTTTTTAATTGTATTTAAATTATCAATTTTTTTATTAAGTGCTTTTGCAATATCAATTAATGCTTGAGCTTGATATTCTGCAGAATATTCTTTTGTATATGTTTCGAGAATGGCTTTCTTTTCTTCGTTCTTTTTAGGCAAAGGAACGAAATATTTAGCATTTTTACCATCTAATATTCTTGCTATTACACTATCTTCACCTTCGTAAATAGGACTTGGGGCACCTTCACCTCGCATCGTTCTATCAACAGCTTCAATTGCTAATTTTCCTGCATGAGCTGGAGCATACGCCTTCCAACTTGAAATCTCACCTTTTCTTGATTGTCTTGTTGAAACACTAACATGTAATGCTTGTTGAACACTTTGATAAATAGTTTCTGTATTTAATTTTAACATAGATCCAATACCAGCAGCAACACTTGGTCCCAAGTGAGCGATATGATCAACTTTGTGTTTATGAAGACAAATAGCTTTTACAAGATTAACTTGAACTTCATAAGCAGTTATAATTCCTCTTAATAAATCATTTCCATTTTTTTTTAATTGTTGTGCCACTGCTAAAAGAGCAGGAATATTATCACCAGGATGGCTGTAATCAGCCGCTAGAAACGTATCATGAAAATCTAATTCTCTAACAGCAGTTCCATTTGCCCACGCAGCCCATTCACAATCAAATTTATGTTTTGAATTTATGCCAAAAAGATTAGCTCCATTTTTTCTAACATGTTTTTTTGCCATTTCTCTTGCAGATATTACAGGTCTTCTATTTAAGGAAGCTATAGCAACAGAAGCGTTATCAATAATTCTATTAATAACCATTTCTACTGAATTTTTATTTAATTTAGCATTATCACTTGCTATCTCTGCTATTTTCCAAGCAAGCTGCTTCTTCTTTGGAAGATTTATTTTTGATGGATATACTTTAATTGTATGTGATAACAAAATAACTCCTAATTTGTGATTTTGTTTTAATAGTTAAAATAAATTAATCAATATTAAAGATATTGAGATACAATTTTTTCGATACCTATAAAGTCTTTTATTAAGTGATTATGATAAATTTCATCAATATTTTTTTCAGTATATCCATCCTCTAATAAAATCATTGGGATATCTGCTGCTTTAGCTGCATTTGCATCCGACTCACTATCACCAATCATAATCGATTTATTTTTACTACCATCTAAAATTTCTATGATTGTTGTTATATGTCTCGGATCAGGTTTACAATAATCAAAAGTATTATAACCAGCAACATACTCGAAGTAATCATATATCCCAATTTTTTTTAAAAGATCTACTGCAAGATGTTCCGTTTTATTCGTACATACAGCCATTGATATATTTTCTTTTTTACACCAATTTAAAAAATCTTTTACACCAGGCATCAGTGTACTTTCATTTAAAATATTTTTTCCATAATAAGAAATAAATTCATCTGTCATTTCATTTTTAATTTTTTCATTAATCGAAGTTAATTCTTTTTTGGCCTGGCTCCATATAGATCTACCAATCATTGCCCCAGCTCCTTGACCAACAGTATTTTTAAGTTCATCAAGAGATTTTGTGGGGTATCCAAATTTCTTCATAACATGGTTATGAGCAAGCATTAGATCAGGTGCTGTGTCTACTAACGTACCATCTAAATCAAAAATAACTGTGAATTTTTGTGTCATTTAAAAAGTATTAATAAGAAATAAATTGTGAATTAATTAAATTAATACCCAGTTATATACAACTATCTAATGAATAGTCAAAATTTACAAAATAAACTCAGAGATAAATTTTTAAAAAAAGGTGTCAAAATGAAGGGACCGGAGACAGTTTTTTTTTCTAAAGATACAAAAATTGGAAAGAATGTAGAGATAGAACCTTATGTTGTCCTTGCTGACAAAGTTCAAATAGGAAACAATGTAAAAATTTTATCGTTCTCTCATCTTGAGGGTGTTAAAATAGATAATGATGTGAGTATAGGTCCATATGCCCGTTTAAGACCTGGAACAAAAATTAAATCCGGATCAAAAATTGGAAATTTTGTTGAGGTAAAAAAAACTACAATAAATAAAAATTCTAAAGTTAACCATTTGTCATATATAGGTGATGCTCAAGTTGGAAGAAATGTTAATATTGGAGCTGGGACAATAACTTGTAATTATGATGGAAGAAAAAAAAGTAAAACAAATATTAAGGATAAAGTATTTGTAGGTTCAAATACTTCTTTGGTAGCACCAGTTACTCTTAATGAAAAAAGTGTCATAGGTGCAGGTTCAGTAATTACTAAAAATGTGAGCAAAGGGTCGTTGGCATTAACAAGATCAAATCAAAAAGAAAAGAAAAATTACAAAAGGAAATAATAAGCAATGTGTGGAATAGTTGGAATTACAAGCTCCAAAGAGGTTACTCCCAGAATTATAAGTTCATTAAAAAAACTTGAGTATAGAGGCTATGACTCTGCAGGTCTAGCAACTCTTTCAAATGGAAATATAAATGAGGTAAAATGTGAAGGTAGAGTAGACGCTTTAGAGAAAAACATTATACAAACTAAAATATCTGGTTCTATTGGTATCGGACATGTTAGGTGGGCAACTCATGGAAAACCTAGTTCAATAAATGCACATCCTCATTCATCAGAAGATGTATCTGTCGTTCATAATGGTATAATTGAAAATTCAACTATTCTAAAAAAGTTATTAGAAAATAAAGGTTATAAGTTTAAGTCTCAAACAGACACAGAAGTAATAGTTCATTTGGTAACTGATTATTTAAAAAAAAATAACCTTAAAAATACAATTATAAAAGTTTTAAAAAAATTACACGGTAGTTTTGCGCTAGGAATAATATTTAAAGACCAACCAGACTTAATAGTTGGCGCAAGAAGAGGCTCTCCTCTTGCAGTTGGTTATGGTCCAAATGAACACTATCTTGGTTCAGACTCTTATGCATTAAAGTCAATGACTAATAAAATTTCATATTTAAATGATGGAGAATTTTGCATATTAAAAAAAGATCAAGTCGAATTTTTTGATGCCGATGGAACCAAAGTAAACAAAAAAATTTTAAATCTTTCTAAAGATGATCAAAATTATGAAAAAGGAGATTACAAATATTATATGGCTAAAGAAATAGATGAGCAACCGATTACCTTAAAAAATTGTATCAATGAGTACATCGACAAACATAACAAAGAAATAAATATTTATAATTTTCCTTGGAAAATCAATGAAATTTCATCAGTAATTTTAATTGGATGTGGAACAGCATATCACTCATGTCTTGTTGCAAAGTATTGGTTTGAGCAAAATACAATTTTAGATGTGAGTGTTGATATAGCTTCTGAATTTAGATATCGAAAAATTAAGTTTAAAAAAGATTGTCTTTATGTTTTTGTTTCCCAATCTGGAGAGACTGCGGATACATTTGCTGCATTAGATTTGTGTAAAAAGAATAATGTTAAAACTTGTGCAGTAGTAAATGTTGTTGAAAGTTCAATTGCAAGAGATGCAGATCTAGTTTTACCTATTCATTGTGGCCCAGAAGTAGGTGTTGCATCTACAAAGGCTTTTTTAGGACAAATGTTAGTTCTTTATTTATTATGTACTAAGCTTTCTTATGAACAAAAATCAATTAATAAAAAGGACTATCAAAAGAAAATAAAAGATTTAATGTCTTTATCTAAATCTGCAAAAAATACATTGAATATTGAAGATAAAATTCAAACACTTGGAAAAGATTTTGCTAATTCTAAAGGGTCAATGTTTTTGGGCAGAGGTTATTCATATCCAATTGCACTTGAAGGTGCTTTAAAACTAAAAGAGCTTGCTTATGTTCATGCCGAAGGTTATCCAGCAGGGGAAATGAAGCATGGACCTCTTGCACTCATAGAAGAAGGTATGCCTGTAGTGGTAATTGCTCCAAGAGATGAGCATTACAAAAAAACTATTTCAAATATGCAAGAAGTTATATCTAGAGGAGCAAAAGTTTTACTAATAACAAATAAAAGTACTGATGAAATTTACTCAGAAAATATTTGGGAGCAGATTGAAGTCGATGCCATATCTGATGAACTTATTCCCTTTTTGACAACTATACCTTTGCAAAAGCTAGCTTATTACTCTGCACTAGATAAAGGATACGATATCGATAAACCAAGAAACTTAGCTAAATCTGTCACTGTTGAATAAATAATAAAGTCTGTTAAAACAATTTTGAGTTGAAATGAAAAATTGGAAAATAAATAGCTGGAGAAAATACCCTGTCAAACATATTCCTCAATATGAAGATGAGAAGGAATTGGAAATGGTTTTAAATAAATTGAAAACCTTTCCTCCGTTAGTTTTTGCAGGTGAAACAAGACATTTAAAAGATCAGTTAGCAATGGTAAATGATGGAAAAGCTTTTCTATTACAAGGTGGTGATTGTGCAGAAAGTTTTGCGGAATTTCATCCTGACAATATAAGAGATACCTTTAAGGTTATTCTTCAAATGGCTTTAGTGATGACTTACTCAGCTTCTTTACCTATTGTAAAACTTGGAAGAATTGCTGGACAATTTTCAAAACCTAGAAGCGCACCAACTGAAAAACAAGGTGATAAAGAATTACCTAGTTATTTGGGAGACAATATAAATGCAATAGATTTTAATGAAAAAGCTAGAAGACCTGATCCAAAAAGAATGTTTAAGGCTTATTCTCAATCTGCATCAACTTTAAACCTTTTAAGAGCATTTTCAAAAGGTGGTTTTGCTGACTTAAATAAGGTTCACTTATGGAATTTAGATTATATTAAGAAAAGTCCCCAAGCTAAGAAATTTAAAGAATTAGAAGATAAAATAGCAGATGCATTAGCATTTATGGATGCTTGTGGAATTACATCCGATTTTAATAATAGATTATACACAGTTAACTTTTGGACTTCTCATGAAGCTTTACACTTACCATTTGAGGAAAGTATGACTAGAGTAGACTCAACTACTGGAGAATATCATGATACTTCAGCTCACTTTGTTTGGATAGGCGATAGAACAAGACAATTAGATGGAGGACATGTAGAGTTTTGTAAAGGAATAGAAAATCCAATTGGTATCAAATGTGGTCCGACTTCTAAACCTGATGAGATTGCAAAAATATGTGAGGTTATAAATCCTAAAAACGAAAAAGGAAAAATAACTCTAATTTCAAGATTTGGTCATCAGAACGTTGAAAAATTCTTACCAAAATTAATTAGAGGAATTAAAAAGGAAGGTTTAAATGTTGTTTGGTCATGTGATCCAATGCATGGCAATACAATTAAATCAACTACTGGTTTTAAAACAAGACCGTTTAATGATGTTGTTAGTGAAGTTAAAAATGTATTTGCAGTTCATCAAGCAGAAGGTTCTTATGCAGGAGGTCTTCATGTTGAAATGACAGGACAAGATGTGACAGAGTGTACAGGTGGAGCAAAAAAAATATCAGATGCAGATTTATCAAGCAGATATCATACACACTGTGATCCAAGATTGAATTCGGATCAAGCTATAGAATTAGCATTTTTAATTTCAGATGAGATAAAAAAGAATAGTTTGTATTCTAAAACTGCAATTAAAGCGGCATCTTAACAGTTTAAAAATAATTTTTTTTTCTTATATTCAAATTATGACACCTAAAGACAAAGTAAATCACATCAAAAATTGGATTTCAGATTATGTGAATTCTATGCCAAAAAAAGCTCAATCTTTAGTTATTGGTATTTCTGGTGGAATAGACTCTTCTGTCTCAAGCACATTAAGTGCAATGACTGGTTTAAAAACAATTGTTTTATCAATGCCTATTAAACAAAAATCTGCACAACATGATCTAAGTTTGGCACATCAAGAATGGTTAAAGAAAAATTTTAGCAATGTAGAGGGACATACATTAGAATTAGATGGTTTATTCAAAACATTTGAAGGAACACTAAACAATTTTGGTAGTGAACACGGGATGGCAAACTCTAGAGCAAGATTAAGAATGACAACACTTTATCAAGTAGCTGCTGCAAATAACGGAATAGTTGTCGGAACAGGAAATAAAGTTGAGGATTTTGGAGTTGGTTTTTATACAAAATATGGTGATGGTGGAGTAGATATTTCTCCAATAGCAGATTGTAATAAAACTGAGGTATGGGAACTTGGTAAAGAACTTGGAATTTTAAAAGAGATTATTGATGCTCCCCCTACAGATGGTTTATGGGATGATGGTCGTACTGATGAGGGACAACTTGGTTTGTCATATAAAGAATTAGAAGAAGCAATGGATAATGAAAATTCTGTAAATAGAGATAAATATAATTCAATTCGAAGTGCAAATTTGCATAAAATGGAACCAATTCCAGTATGCAAAATTCCTAATTAATCAAATAGATTCACAAATCTATAATTTAAGTATATTCCTAGTTGTATGGCTAAAGATATATTTTTAACTAACAGTCTAGGTGGTAAGAAAGAAAAATTTACTCCCAAAAATGAAAAATCCATAGGCATGTATGTTTGTGGTCCTACTGTTTATGATGATCCACATATTGGTAATGCTAGACCATTAGTCGTTTTTGATATTCTGTATAAAATTTTAAAAAATAGATATGGATCAACATCGGTAAAATATATCAGAAATATAACAGACATAGATGACAAAATAATCAAAGCATCTAATGATCAAAATATTTTTATAAATGACTTAACTTCAAAAATTACTGAAAATTTTCATAAGGATTGTAAATACTTAAAATGTGAAACACCAAACAGCGAACCAAAGGCAACAGAAAATATAAAACAAATGATTGAAATGATCACAGAGCTAGAGAAAAAAGGGTTTGCATATTCAAAGGATAAGCATGTTTATTTTGAAGTTAAAAAATTTAGTGATTATGGAAAACTATCTAATAAAAAGTTAGATGAATTAATAGCTGGTTCACGAGTAGAGGTTTCAGAAATAAAAAAAAATCCTGAAGATTTTGTATTATGGAAACCATCAACAGATAAAGAACCTTCATGGGACTCTCCTTGGGGCAAAGGTAGACCAGGTTGGCATTTAGAATGTTCAGTTATGTCTAAAAGATATTTGGGTGAAGAATTTGATATTCATGGGGGCGGTAGAGACTTGATTTTTCCTCATCATGAGAATGAGATTGCTCAATCAAGGTGTGCAAATGAAACAAATTCTTTTGCAAATTATTGGGTTCATAATGGATTTATAACTCTTTCTAATGAAAAAATGGCAAAATCTCAGGGAAATATTTTAAAAATAAAAGATTTTAAAAATAAATATAATGGCCAAGTTTTAAGATTAGCATTAATTAGTGCTCACTATAGACAAGGATTAGATTGGAATGAAAAACTAATATCAGAATGTGAGAAAACTTTAAGTAAATGGTATTCAGCCTATTCTGATGTTCATAAAAGTACAATATTACCAGATGAATTATTAGATCCTTTATATGACGATTTAAACACTCCAGGCTATATTGCTAATTTACATTCTTTATATAGTAAAGCTTCAACTGGAACGAACGAGGATAAAGCAACTTTTGTAAAAGCTTGCAACTTTATAGGTTTATTAACTGATACTTCTGAAGAGTGGCTACAAACAAAAAAAAATACAATTTCTCTTTCAGAAGATGAAATTAATTCAAAAATAGTTGAGAGAAATAAAGCAAGAGATGAAAAAAATTATGAATTAGCTGATAAAATTAGGAAAGATCTTTTAGATAAGGGTATTTTAATTGAAGATAAAAATGGTACAACCTCGTGGAAATTAAAATGAGTAAAGAAAAAATCTATATATTTGATACAACACTTAGAGATGGGGCACAAACTCAAGGCGTTGACTTTTCATTAAATGAAAAAGAAAAAATTGCTAAATCTTTAGATAACTTAGGAGTTGATTATATTGAAGGCGGCTGGCCAGGAGCAAATCCAACAGATACAGAATTTTTCAATAAGGATCTAAACTTTAAAAACGCTAATCTTACTGCTTTTGGCATGACTAAAAAATCAGAGCATAGTGCAAAAAATGACCCTATGTTGTCATCTTTGATTAATTCAAAGAGTTCATCCGTTTGTTTATTTGGTAAAAGTTGGGATTTTCATGTGGATGTCGCCTTAGGTATTTCAAACGATCAAAATTTAGAAAATATAAGCGAAAGTGCAAAGCATATTGTTAATTCAGGTAAAGAATTTATGTTTGATGCTGAACATTTTTTTGATGGTTATAAATCTAATCCTGAATATGCATTATCATGTTTAAAAGCAGCATATGATAATGGTGCAAGATGGATTGTTTTATGTGATACTAATGGGGGTACATTACCCCACGAAATTTCTAAAATAGTTGAAGAAGTAACAAAGCACGTACCCGGAAAAAATCTTGGAATTCATGCCCACAACGATACTGAAAATGCAGTTGCCAATAGTTTAGTAGCTGTGCAAGCAGGCGTTAGACAGGTTCAAGGTACAATAAATGGACTTGGTGAAAGATGTGGTAATGCAAATTTAATGTCTTTGATCCCAACTTTTTTTTTAAAAAAAGATTTTTCAGACAAATATGAAATTAATATCAAACCAGAAAACATTAAAAATTTAACTCAATGTTCAAGATTATTAGATGAAATACTGAATAGAAAACCAAATAAACATTTACCTTATGTGGGTGCATCTGCATTTTCACACAAAGGTGGAATGCATGTATCAGCTGTACAAAAAGATCCGAAAACTTATGAGCATATTAATCCTGATGAAGTAGGTAATGCTAGGAATATTGTTGTTTCTGATCAATCTGGACAATCTAATATAATGTCTAGATTAAATGCAATTGGCATTAATATTAAAAAAGACGATCCAAAAATTAAAAAACTTCTTCATGAAGTAAAAGATAGAGAGTTCATAGGATATAGTTACGATGGTGCTGATGCATCTTTTGAGCTTTTAGCTAGAAGATTGATGGGTGAAATACCAAGATACATTTCAATTAATGAATATGATGTTTCTGTTAAAAAAGATTCTACTGGAGAAGTAATATCATTTGCAAAAGCAAAACTAGAGGTGGATGGTCATGAAATATTATGTGAAGGCGAAGGTAACGGACCAGTTAATGCTTTAGATAACGCAATTAGAAAGAATGTTAATAAACTTGAAAAATATTCAGAGTATTTAAAAGATCTAAAATTAGTTGATTACAAAGTTAGAATATTAAATACGGGAACTGGTGCTGTAACAAGAGTTTCAATTGAAAGTGCAGACTCAAAACATGGTAATTGGTTCACAATAGGAGTTTCTCCAAATATTATTGATGCATCATTTAAAGCCCTTGTTGATAGCTTGGATTACAAGCTATTTAAGGATAATGCTCCTGCAAGTACTTGATGTCATTTAAAAATATAACTTTCATTTTACACAAACCTCAATTATCAGAAAATATAGGAGCCTCCGCTCGAGCTTTAAAAAACTTTAATTTTAATAATCTATCAATTGTTAATCCAAAACCCTCCTTTCCAAATGATAAAATTATTGCAACATCTGTAGGGGCAAAAGATGTTATTAAAAAAGCAAAAGTATATGAAAATTTAGAAACATCGTTAAGTAATTTGGATATATTAGTTGCAACATCTGCAAGGTTTAGAAATAAAAATATTAAACATATATCAATAACCGATCTTAATAAAATTAATTACAAAAAAAAGGTTGGTTTTTTATTTGGATCAGAAGCATCTGGATTATCAAATAATGAAGTTAGTTATGCTGATTATACTTTACAAATTCCAAGTAATAAGAATTTTAGATCTTTAAATTTGTCTCATAGTCTAATTATAGTAGCTCAAATAGTAAACGGGCTAATTTCAAATAAAAAGTTTTCCTTTGAAAAGTCAAAAAAAATTAAAAGTGCAAATAAGAATGACATTCAAAGAATGTTAAATTTGTGCATTAATAATTTAGAAAATAAGAATTTTTTTCACCCACCTGAAAAAAAACCGATCATGATGGAAAATTTAAGAAGTATTTTCTATAAACTCAATCTTTCAGAAAAAGAAACTCGTATTTTATCGAGTGTATTTGCTGGTTTAAGCAAGGAAAAGGTTGATTGACAAAACATAACTTAGGCTTATAAGACCTCATACTAATGACTAAAAGATTAAACTCTAAACATAAAGTAGATAGAAGATTAAAAGTGAACTTGTGGGGGAGACCCAAAAGTCCCTTTAATACAAGAGCTTATCCTCCAGGACAACATGGACAAACAAAAGCTGGAAAACCTTCAGACTATGGAATTCAACTTCAGGCAAAACAAAAATTAAAATCTTATTATGGCAACATGAATGAAAGACAGTTTAGAAATGTTTACAAAAAAGCGATCATGAAAAAAGGTGATACTGCTGAAAACTTAATCGGATTGTTAGAGAGAAGATTAGATGCTGTAATTTATAGATCAAAGTTATCAAACACTATCTTTTCATCAAGACAGCTCATTAATCATGGTCATGTTAAAGTGAATGGAAAAAAAGTAAATATTGCGAGTTATCAGGTCAAAGAAGATGATACGATTGAAATTAGAGATAAATCTAAACAACTTGCTCTGATTGATATTGCGCTTGCGAACAAGGAAAGAGAAGTCCCGGAATATCTACAGTTAGATGAAAAGAATAAAAAAGTTAAATTTGTAAGAGTTCCAGCTTTCGAAGAGGTTCCTTACCCAGTTGTGATGGAGCCAAACTTAGTAATTGAATATTACTCTAGATAATTAATTCTTAGCTTTAAAATTTATTCCTTTAGACTCAAAAAGTTTAGCTAGTTCTCCACTCTCATACATTTCTTTTACGATATCGCATCCACCAATAAACTCATTTTTAACGTATAATTGAGGAATAGTTGGCCAGTCACTAAATACTTTTATACCTTCTCTTAGCTTTTGATCTGCTAAAACATTTACACCTTTAAAATTTACTTCAAGAACTTTTAAAATGTTTGATGTAGCCATTGAAAATCCACACTGGGGTGCATCAGGTGTACCTTTCATAAAAAGACACACATCGTTATTTTCAATTTCACTTTTTATTAAATCATTTGTTTCTTGTTCCATTTAAATTTCCTTTGTTTTAATTGCTAAAGCGTGAAGCTCGTTTCCCATTTTACCTTTTAAAGAATTATATACCATTTTGTGTTGTTCTATTTTACTTTTACCTGAAAATTCAGATGATGTCACTGTAGCAGAATAGTGATTTCCATCACCTGCTAAATCTTGAATTTCAACTTTAGCGTCAGGCAACCCCTCTTTAATTAAACTCTCAATTTCTTTTAAATCCATTGCCATTAGCTATCCATATACTTCTTTAACCAATATTTATGTGCATCTGCCAATTCTTCAATAGGCAAATTGATGTCATCTTTATATTCGATGGATTGTCCATTAACTGTCCCTAATTCATCGAAATGTACAGAGTATTTGTTTAAAATATCATTTACTTTCTTCAAACTATCTTTAGGTATTTCGATAATATAACGAGCCTGATCTTCACCAAAAAAATATTCATATTTATTTGTTAAACCCTTAAGTGTATTAATTTTTATTCCTTTTTTTCCTTTAATACACATTTTCGATACTGCTGTTAAAATTCCTCCTAATGATACATCGTGACAACTCATAATAAGATTTTTTCTAGATAATTCTAATACAGTCTCACCAATGTTTTTTTCATTAAATAAATTAACGGTTGGTGGAGGACCTTTTTTTTCATTTAAAAGCTCTCTTGCAAAAATACTTTGATCTAAATGCCCATCGGTTTTACCAATTACATAAACTAAGTTTCCTTCAGTTTTAAAATCCATAGTAAGCATTTGTTGATAGTCAGGGATTAGTCCTACACCTCCAATTGTCGGTGTAGGCTTTATGCCTTTATCTTTTGTTTCGTTATAAAACGAAACATTTCCAGATACGACTGGAAAATCTAGATACTTACTTGCTTCTGATATTCCTTCAACACATTCTACGAATTCACCCATATTTTTTTCTTTTTCTGGATTTCCAAAGTTTAAACAATTTGTAATAGCAATAGGTTTAGCTCCAACCGAAATAAGATTTCTATAACTCTCACAAACTATTTGTTTTCCTCCAGTTAATGGATGCGAGAAACAATATAATGCGGATGAGTCTACTGATGCTGCTACCGCTTTATTAGTACCATGAACTCTTACAACACCAGCATCACCTCCAGGTTTTTGAATTGTATCACCCATTACTGTGTGGTCGTATTGATCCCATATCCATTTTTTATCTGAAATATTTGAATTACTTAAAATCTTCTTTAGACAATCTGATAGTTTTAATGATTTAAATTCATCTTTATCAAATTTTAGTTTTTGTGGTAATTTAGTTTTTTTCCAAGGACGATCATAAATTGGGGCATTTTCAGCGAGTAGATCAATTGGTATTTCGGCAACTTTTTTACTATCAAATATTAATTCTATTTTTTTTGAATTTGTTGTTTTACCTATAACAGCAAAATCTAGGTTCCATTTATCAAATATTTTCTTTGCGTGTTCTTCTTTTCCTTTTTCAAGAACTATAAGCATTCTTTCTTGACTTTCAGACAACATTATTTCGTATGGAGTCATTTTTTCTTCCCTACAAGGAACCTCGCTAAGATTTAATTCAATACCAAGATTTCCTTTTGATGCCATTTCCACACTAGAGGAAGTTAATCCTGCTGCACCCATATCTTGAATTGCAATAATTGAATTGTCAGCCATTAATTCTAAGCATGCTTCAAGTAATAGTTTTTCTGTAAATGGATCTCCAACTTGAACTGTTGGTTTTTTTTCTTCAATTTTATCATCGAATGTTGCTGAAGCCATACTGGCACCATGAATTCCATCTCTTCCAGTTTTTGAACCGACATATATTACTGGTTTATCTAATCCAGCTGCTTTTGAGTAAAAAATCTTATTTTTATTTACTAAACCAAGAGTCATGGCATTTACTAATATATTGCCATTGTAAGACTCATCGAAAGTTGTTTGACCAGCAATTGTTGGAACACCAATACAATTTCCATATCCGCCTATCCCTTTAACAACTCCTCTTAATAGGTTTCTTGTTTTTTTATGTTGTGGTGAACCAAAATGAATTGAATTAAGATTTGCTATTGGTCTTGCGCCCATTGTAAATACATCCCTCATGATACCACCAACTCCAGTTGCTGCACCTTGATATGGTTCAATAAACGAAGGGTGATTGTGACTTTCAATTTTAAATACAATTGCATCGTCATCTCCAATATCAATAACACCGGCATTTTCTCCTGGTCCTTGAATGACTTCTTTTCCTTTAGTGTGCATTTTTTTTAAATGTTTCCTAGAAGACTTATAGGAGCAATGTTCGTTCCACATTGCAGAAAATATTGCAAGTTCAGTTAAATTAGGTATTCTCTTAAGAAGTTCACATATTTTAGAAAACTCTTCTTTTTTTAATCCGTGCTCTATTGCAACTGCTTCTGTGACTTCCATTATTTAAAATTATCTAAAATATTTTTGAAAAATAATGAACCATCTTCACCTGATAAATATTTGTCTATCATTCTTTCAGGATGAGGCATCATTCCCAACACATTTTTATTTTTATTAAATATTCCAGCTATATTTTTTATCGCTCCGTTAGGATTAGTTGCTTCATTTTCTGTTCCATCTACTCCACAATACGTTACAGCTATTTGACTATTATCCTCTAATGATTTTAATTCATCATCACTACAAAAGTAATTTCCTTCATTGTGGGCAATATGAAGTTCTAAAAGATCTTTTTTTAAATCTTTAAAATATTTATTTTGTTTATCTTTAACTTTTACATAAACATTGCTACATATAAAATTTAGAAACTTATTTTGTTGTAAAATTCCATTTAGTAGGCCAGTTTCAGTTAAGATTTGAAATCCATTACAAATACCTAATACCAAACCTCCAGAATTAGCAAAATCAATCACTGATTTTATAATTTTTGATTTAGAAGCAATGCTTCCACATCTTAAGTAGTCACCGTAAGAAAAGCCACCTGGCAATACTATTAAATCTGACTTTGGAATAGATTGATCATTGTGCCAAACCATTTGATTTTTAAAACCAAATTTTTTTAGAGCTACATCCATGTCTCTATCACAATTTGATCCTGGAAAAATAATAACTGATGATCTCATTTATTAAACTATTTTGTAATCCTCAATAACAAGATTAGCCAATAGCTTTTTACACATATCATCTACTAAAGACTTTGCTTTTTTTTCATCTTTCTCTTTAACTTCAATTTCAAAATATTTACCTTGTCTTACATCTTCTACATTTCCAAAGTTCATTCCATTAAGTGTTTGTTGAATAGCCTTTCCCTGAGGATCTAAAACTCCATTTTTAAGAGTTACAATTACTTTAATTTTCATTACTTCTTTTTAATCTTTACTGCTTGTGGTTTGGTGTATTTTAATGGTCTTATATTTGATTGTTCATGAAGTATATCTAATCTTCTTGCAACTTCTTGATAAGCCTCAATTAAATTACCAAGGCCTTTTCTAAATCTATCTTTATCTAATTTTTTATCACTATTTGCATCCCATAGTCTGCAGGTATCTGGACTTATTTCATCTGCGAGCATGATCTCTTTTTTTCCGTTTTTCTCATATCTTCCAAATTCTACTTTAAAATCTACAAGTTTAATTCCAACACCTCTAAACATCCCTTGAAGAAAGTCGTTAATTCTGTTTAATTCTTTGTTTATTAAGTTTAATTCATCTTTTTCCATCCACTTAAAAGCTAAGATATGTTCAGTACTTACTAGAGGATCACCCAAGTCATCATCTTTTAAGCAATACTCTATTAATGGATTATCTAAGATTGTCCCATCTTCAATACCCAATCTTTTTGTTAATGATCCAGTTGCAATATTTCTTACAATAAATTCAATAGGTATAATTTCAACATGCTGAACGAGTTGTTCTCTCATATTTAAACGTTTTACTAAATGATTTTTGATACCAACATGGTTTAATTGAGTTAATATATGTTCAGATATTCTATTATTTAAAATTCCTTTTCCATCCATAACTGCTTTTTTTTGATTATTAAATGCAGTTGCGTCATCTTTAAAATGCTGGATAACATATTTTTTATCATTACTTGCAAAAATTATTTTTGCTTTACCTTCGTACAATTTTTTTCCTTTTTTCATTATTTAAATACTCTTTTAAATATATAATTTACATTTTTTAAATGTTTGTCATATGTAAAGATTTTATCTAATCTTTTTTCACTTATTTTACTAGTGATCGATTTATCACTTTTCAAAAGTGTTAACAGGTTTGTATTCTTTGCAAAACTAGCTTTTGCATGAGACTGAACCAATCTATACGCTTTCTCTCTAGCGATGCCTGATTTAGTAAGTTCTAACATTACCTCTTGAGAAAAAACAAGACCTCTTGTTAGGTTTAAATTTTTTATCATCATTTTTGGATAAACAATCATTTTCTCTAAAATTCCTGACAGTCTAACTAAAGCAAAATCTAAAGTTATGTTTGCGTCTGGACCAATATTTCTTTCAACACTAGAATGAGAAATATCTCTTTCATGCCACAAAGAAATATTTTCTAAAGCTGGAATTACATAGCTTCTCACCATTCTTGCAAGTCCTGTAAGATTTTCACTTAATATTGGATTTTTTTTATGAGGCATTGCAGAAGAACCTTTTTGATCCTTTGAAAAGTATTCCTGTAATTCATAAACTTCAGATCTTTGCATATGTCTTATTTCTGTAGCTACTCTTTCAACAGATCCAGCGATAATCCCTAGAACTGCAAAATAATGTGCGTGCCTATCTCTTGGTATTATTTGAGTTGAAATTGGCTCAGCCTTTAATTTTAATTTTTTTGCAACATAAGCTTCGACTTTTGGATTTATATTTGCAAACGTTCCTACAGCTCCTGAAATTGCGCATGTTGATACATTTTCTATTGCATCTTTTAATCTTAATTTATTTCTTTTAAATTCTTCATAAAATGAAGCTAATTTAAGTCCAAAAGTAATTGGTTCCGCATGAATTCCATGACTTCTTCCTATACATGGAGTTAACTTATACTTTTTTGCCTGTTTTTTTAGAACAGATAAAATTTTATCAATATCTCTTAATAAAATGTTTCCTGATTGGACTAATTGAACATTTAAAGTTGTATCTAAAACATCAGATGAGGTCATTCCTTGATGAAGGTATCTTGCTTTAAGACCAGCTTGTTCTGTAATTGATGTTAAAAAAGCAATTACATCATGCTTAACTTTTGACTCTATATCATGAATTCTTTTAACTTTGATTTTACCTTTTTTTTTTACTAATGAAGCAACTCCTTTAGGAATAATTTTATATTTTTCCATTGCCTCAGCTGCAGCAATTTCTACATCTAGCCAAATTTTATATTTGTTTTCTTCAGACCAAATACTGACAAGTTCTTTTCTAGAATATCTTGATATCATTAATTATATGGGGGCCTCGTATAACCTTTAACAGATTCTGTGAAAATTTCATATGAATCTTCTGTGATACCAACAGTATGCTCAAATTGTGCTGATAATGATTTATCTTTAGTTACTGCAGTCCACCCATCATTTAAAACTTTTGTGTCATATTTTCCATAATTTATCATTGGTTCAATAGTAAAAGTCATTCCAGGAGTTAATTCTTTACCAATATTCTTAGATCCATAATGAAGTATATTAGGAGGTTCATGAAATACATTACTTATTCCGTGACCACAAAAATCTCTTACAACTGAATAACCTTTGCTTTCAACATAAGATTGAATTTCAAATCCTATATCACCAAGTTTTTTACCTGGTTGTAAAATTGATATTGCTTTCATTAATGAGTCATAAGTTGCTTCGATTAAATTTTTTGCCTTAACAGGTACATTTCCAATTTCATACATTCTGCTTGTATCCCCATAATAATTATCCACGACTGCTGTTACATCAACATTAACCGCATCTCCATCTTCCAAAATTCTATTAGAAGGTATTCCATGACAAACCACATGATTTAAAGATGTACAAAGTGATTTTTCAAATCCTCGATAAAATAATGGGGCTGAATAACCTCCATTATCTTTTATAAATTCATAACCTAATTTATCTATCTTATCTGTTGATACTCCTGGTTTAATATAATCTGTAAGCATATCTAAAGTTTTAGATGCAAGCTTTCCAGCAACTCTCATCTTTTCAAATTTTTCTTTATAATCAATCATCTAAAATATTAATTTTTTTTTCAATTTTAATTTCTTCAGAACTTAATTTACATCTATAAGCGAGAAATTTTACTCCTGCTTTTTTTGCATTTTTGTAGTTTTCAAAATAAATATGGTCAATATCTTTTGCAATTCTGAAATTATTTATATTTTGAATTTGCGTTAAAAATAAGACATACGGCTTATATCCCTTTTTAATTGATTTAATTAACATATTTAGATGTTTTGTTCCTCTTGATGTTACTGCATCAGGAAATTCTGCAACATCTTTTTCTCTAAATAATGTTACATTTTTAACTTCTATTAAATTATTATCACATAAAAAGTCAAATCTTGTATCATCACTGAATTTAAATTCTGGTTTAATATTTTTAATAGTTTTAAATTCTGATATTAATTTATTTTCTAATCCGTGATTAACGATTTTGTTAGCTCTATGAGTATTTACTCCAACGTATCTTTTTTTTGCTTTAATAATTTCTAATGTAAATTTTAGTTTTCTTTTTGGATCATCATGTTCTGACACTAATACCTCATTACCTTCATCTAATAGACCCTGCATAGATCCAGTGTTAGGACAATGTGCCGTTATAATCTTGTTATTTACTTTTATATCGGTGAAAAATCTTTTATATCTTTTTAATAATTTTCCTTTAATAAGGCTATTTGTAAATTTCATATAAATTTACTTATATTTACATATGCAAAATAAAAAAGACATAAATGCTAGTATTTTAATTATTGGTAATGAAGTTTTATCGGGGAGAACTCAAGATGTTAATACAAGCACATTAGCAATTTGGTTAAATTCATTAGGCATACCTGTTGCAGAAGTTCGTGTAATCCCTGATGATGAGAGTATTATTATAAATACAATTAATGAATTAAGAAAAAAATATTCATACATATTTACTACAGGAGGAATAGGGCCAACTCACGATGATATTACTGCAGAATCTGTTTCTAAAGCCTTTAATATTGAATATGGTTTCCATAAGGAGGCTTTTTCAATACTAGAAAATTATTACAAGCCAGGTGAATTTAATGAAGGTAGACAAAAGATGGCTAAAATGCCTGTGAGTGCTAATCTAATTTTAAATCCATCTAGCGGTGCACCAGGTTTTTATGTTGAAAATGTATTTTGTCTTCCAGGAGTTCCATCTATTATGAAGGCTATGCTTGGAAGTTTAAATAACCTTTTGGTTGGAGGGGAGCCAATATTGAGTGAAACAATTAATTTAAGAACTGTTGAGAGTGAAATAGCTAAATCATTAACAGAGGTCCAAAATAATAATTCTGAAGTTGAAATTGGAAGTTATCCCTTTTTTAAAGCTGGAAAATTAGGGGTGTCAATTGTTGTCAGATCTGTAGATAAAACAAAAATTGATAAATGTAATTCAGAAATACTTAAGTTTGTAAAAGACAAACAAATTGAAATAGTTGAGAGATAATCATGCTTTATTTTGCTTACGGAAGTAATCTAAATCATTTTCAAATGAAAAGAAGATGTAAAGATTCCAAATATATTAAAAAGATAAATTTAAAAGGATATACACTTAATTTCAGAAGCAAGTATCGTGCAGCAGATATAGAAAAGAAAAATAACTCGATTGTGCCTGGTGGTTTATATGAAATTTCTAAAAGTGATGAAAAAAAACTTGATATTTATGAAGATTATCCAATTCTTTATAAAAAAATGTATTTTAAGTATTACAACAATAGTGTGATGACTTACATAATGTCTAAAAAAACTATTTTTAGATATCCCACTGAAAGATATTTGAATGTGGTTAAACAAGGCTATAAAGATTGTAAATTAGATCAAAAATATCTCAAAAAAGCGTTAGTGAATTTTTAATTAATGCTATCGAAATCTAAAATATTTTTAAGAGGAACTACAGATGTTTTACCTCATATGTTATCGGTAATTCCTTTTGGTATAATAACAGGAGCAATTGGTGTTGAATTTGGTTTTGATCCTTTGCTTGTTTACGCAACATCTTTAATTATTTTTGGTGGAGCATCGCAGATAATATTTATGCAACTTTTATCAGGTGGAGCATCATCATTAGTTGCCATCACCTCTGTAGGAGTAATAAATTCAAGACATTTATTATATGGGGCTGTCTTGTCCGAGTATTTGGAAAAACTAAGCCTTTTTAAAAAATTAATTATATCTTATTTTATTGTTGATCAAGGTTTTGCTGAATCTAATAAATATCTAAAAGAAAATAATTCTCAAATGAATTTACATTATCATGTTTTAGGTGGTGGGATTACTTTATGGTTCTTTTGGCAGATTTCAACATTAAGTGGAATTATATTAGGCTCATTTATTCCAGAAGAGTTAGGCTTAAAATTTGCAATCCCTTTAACTTTTTTAGCTATTATTGTTAATGATTTAAGAAAATTAGATCATGTTTTTGTAATGTTAGCTTCTGGCTTCGCTTCATTAATTTTATTTGACGCTCCATTTAAGTCCTACATAATATTATCACCAATAGTTGCCTTAATTGCTGCCTTCATGATGTTGAGGTTTAAAAGATGACTTGGTTATCAATCTTATTGTCTGGAATTGTAACTTATTTCTCTAGAATGGCTATGATTGCTTTAATTGATAGAGATATGCTTGGATCAAAAGTAAAAGAAGTTCTCAATTATGTCCCAGCTGCTGTATTCCCTGCAATAATATTTCCTGGTGTATTTTTTAATGATTTTGGTTCAATAGTTGAATTTACTGATCCGAAAATTTATGGAGCAATAATTGCACTGTTAGTTGGATTTTATTCAAGAAATGTAATTGCTACTATTGTTTCTGGACTATTATCTTATTGGTTTATTATTTTTTTCTTATTAAAATAGAGGTGTGTATTTATACTCTAAACTGCAAAATTTAAAAAAACCAATTAGAGTTGCTTTTATTGGTTGTGGCAAATTTGTTTCTATGTTCCTTGCTCAATACAATCAATTAAACAAAATCATTTTAGATTCTATAATTGAACTTGATATTGATAGAGCTAAAAAAAATTGTCTAAACAGTGGATTATCTAATGAAACTATAGACAAAATTAATTTTACAGACAATTTAGAAGAAGTTTTAGATAGAGAAATTGATGTATATATTGAGGCTACAGGCAATCCTATAGCTGGTACAATACATGCAAAAAAAATAATAGAATGTAAGAAACATGTAATTATGGTAAATGTTGAGGCAGATGTTTTGTGCGGTAAATATTTATCTGATTTAGCAAAAAAAAATAATGTTATCTGTTCAATGGCTTATGGTGATCAGCCATCTCTAATATTAGAGCAAATTGAATGGGCAAAATTAAACGGTTTTGAAGTTATATGTGCAGGTAAAGGAACAAAATATCATCCAACTTTTGAATATTCGACACCAGAAACTGTTTGGGGACACTATGGTTTAACCAAGGAAAGAGCCGAAGATGAATCTGGCATGAACCCAAAAATGTTTAATAGTTTTTTATGTGGAGATAAATCGTCAATTGAAATGTGTGCAGTCAGCAATGCAACAGATTTAAAGTGTCCAAAAAGTGGGTTAACTTATCCCCCAATAGGAGTTTATGATATTGCTAAAAAACTAATTCCAAAGTCAGAAGGAGGTTTATTAGATCATACAGGTCAGGTAGAAGTTATTTCAAGTATAGACTTAAATAAAAAAGATATACCAAATGATCTTAGATGGGGAGTTTTTATTGTTATAAAAGCTCAAAATGAATATGTAAAAAATTGCTTCAAAGACTATGGAATGGTAACAGATTCTTCTGGAAGTTATTCAGCTATTTGGAGGCCATATCATTATATTGGATTAGAATTAGCCCAATCGATTTATTCTATTGTACTAGATAATAAAGCAACAGGTTATACAAAAAATTTTAATGCCGAGATTGCTAGTGTCGCAAAAAAAGATTTAAAAGCAGGTGAAATCCTTGATGGAGAAGGTGGTTATTGCGCAAGAGGAAGATTAATTTCATCAAAAAAATCAAAAGAAGAAAAAATCTTACCCATGGGGTTTACTGATAATTTAAAATTAAAAAAAGACATTAAGAAAGATGAATTAATAAGTTTAAATGATGTAGATCTAAATCTAGAAAAGGAAATAATTGAAGCTAGAGAATATCAAAATAATTTAATCAGTTAAATTTTATTTTTTAATTTATTATAAATTTTATCAATTACATCATTCCAATCTTTATAGTTTTGTTGTCTAAATATAATCAATGAAGGATAGGGATTATAATTATATATTGCTCCCCATCTCCAATCAGGATCTATGTTTAAAATACCCCATGTTTCTTTATAAAGTGCAGCCGATAGATGTAACAATGAGGTATCAATAGTAATTACAAGATCTAAACTTTGAATAACAGCCGTTAATTCGTCTAGTTTAAAATTACCAAAATTAGTTATGTTTTTTGAGTTAAAATAATCAATATCAATTTCGTTAACTTTATTTTGTAAACAATAAAAATTACAATCTGTATTTAAAATTTTTTCAAAATATTTTAATGGTATAGACCTTGAAAAAGATGATCCTGACCAAACAAAACCTACATTAAGTTTTTTATTAGACTTAATTAAATTATGTTTAATATCTTTTATATTCTTTATCTTTAAAATGTGATCGTTTTTATTTAACTTTGTTCTATAAAAAAACTTTACCAAGGAACTTAAAGAAATCTTACCATCAATATTTTCTATTTTTTTTTGACTTCTTTTTTCAATTTTTAAATTTTCAATATTAGGATTAAATAAATCAAAAATATTATCTTGTACTGAAAATGTTACTTTTTTTACTATTTTCAGTAGCGGGAAAATAAATTTAGAAAATTGAATTGCATCACCAATTCCTTGATCATTATAAACCAGAATATGTTTATTTGATAAATCAAGGTGGTTTAAGTCTTTATATTCTATAAATTCTTTATAAAAATTTGGGATAGATGGGTCAAATGAAGAATAATATTTCCAGCCTTTCTCAAACTCCCCTTGATATAAATATCTAATTGCTAGAAAATTGTGAAAAAATTTGTTTTTTTCAATTTCTCGAGTATTTATTTTTAAAAGATTATAACCTTCTTCTTTTCTTCCCAAATTAAAATATAAATTAATTAATCTAACTAAAAACTTTATGTTATTTTGGTATTTTTTAAGAATACAAATGGCCTCATCGATTTTATTATTTAATATGCAAAATTCTGCATAATTATATTTAAACTCAATATAATCACTGTCAATTTCTTTTGCAATTTTAAAAAAAATATTTGAGTTATGAAAATCTCTTTTTTTGATGTAACTTAAAAAAATATTATTTATTAATAATTTATCTTTTTTATCTAAATCGTAGCCTTTTAAAAAATAACTTAGAGCTTTGTCAGGATCATTTCTATTCTGATAAATGCATCCAATTTGATTAAATATTTTTTTATCATTTTTGTTTATGTTTAGATATTCATTATAATGATTAATAGAATTATTAAACTCATTGTTTAATTCATATGCATGAGCAAGACTTAAAATTACATTAGGATTTTTTTTGTTCATAGTGTAAATTTTTTTTAGGAAGAATATTGCTTTGTCATAATTTTTATTATTCATATATAATGCAGAAAGGTTTTTTAGTGGATCAATAAAATCATTCCTAATTTTATGTGATTCTATAAAGTTTTTTTCTGCTAAATCTTTTTGACCCTTATTAAAATAAATAATGCCTTTAAAGTTTAAAATTATTTCTTTATTGCTAGAATTTTCTTCCCTTTCACAAATTTTTAGAGCTTCATTGAATTTTTTCTTTTTAATTTTTTCAATAATTTCATTAATCATATTCATCTATATTGGTTATAACCCAACTTTAGATTAAATAAAAAAATTTTACTTATTTAACTTGTTCAATTATAAATATTAGCATAAACACTCATGAAAAAAACTCATGCCCTCGTGGTGAAATTGGTAGACACAAAGGACTTAAAATCCTTGCCCTTTTGGGAGTGCCAGTTCGAGTCTGGCCGAGGGCACCACTAATGTTTAAACCTTTTATAGTTTCTGATAAAAATTCTAGATCAACTAAAATTAAAAATGCAGTTTTAAAAAAAATACAGAAATTTTCGTTGGCCAAATCTAATTTAATAATTGTTATAGGTGGCGATGGTTTTATGCTCGAAACATTAAAAAAATATAATAAACATAAAAAACCATTTTATGGAATAAATTCAGGAAACTATGGTTTTCTGATGAATAAATTTTCTGAAAAAACAAACTATAATAATCTAATTAAAGGAAGATTAGTCTCAATATCACCATTAGAGATGAGAGTAAAAAATAGATCAAACACTATAAAAAAATGTATAGCAATTAACGAAATTTCAGTTCTTAGACAAAGTAGACAAACTGCGTCATTAACTATTTCAAATGGTAAAAAACAAATTATAAAACATCTAATCTCTGATGGTGTTTTAGTATCAACACCTGCTGGTAGTACAGCTTATAATCTTTCTGTTTATGGACCTATTCTTAGCATAGACTCCAATAAGTTATCAATAAGTCCAATAAGTGCTTTTAGACCAAGGAGATGGAAAGGTAAAATAGTAAGTGATAAGTCTAAAATTACAATTAAAAATTTGAATTATAAAAAAAGACCTATAAGTGCTGTTGCAGATAATATCGAGATAAGGAATGCAAAATTGATATCCATTAAAACTAACAAAAAAATTAAATTTAACTTAATATTTGATAAAAATAGAAGCCTTCAAAAAAAAATAAAAATTGAACAGTTAAGGAATGAAATAAGTTAATGGTGCCCCCGCACGGACTCGAACCGCGGACCTATTGATTACAAATCAATTGCTCTACCAGCTGAGCTACAAGGGCATGATGAGTTTTGTATTACGATTTTAAAGATTATCAAGTTTTATTTTTGTATTGATTTATGTGATGAAAAACTATTGCTGCACTATTTGATATATTTAAACTCTCAATTTTATTATTTATATCTATTTTTACTGAAAAATCTGTATATTTTTTTGTATGCTCCTTCATACCAAATCCTTCTGACCCGAAGAGTAAAATGTTATTTCCTTGCCATTTGATATCATTAAATCTTTTATCACTTTTTGCCTCAAATCCATAAATCCAAAAATTTTTTTCTCTTAAAAATTTAAGAGTAGTATTTATATTAGATACTTCAAATATATTTATATGTTCCATACATCCACTTGCAGACTTATACATAAGTTTACTCTCTGATGGATAATGTCTTTCTTTTATAATTACTCCATCAATTTCAAAAGATGCAGCACTTCTAATTAAAGAACCAATATTTCTAGGATCTGTAACTTCATCTAAACAAGCTATTGTCAAATTTTTCTTTGATTTGATGAATTCTTTTAAATTATTTTTTTCAAAATGTTCAATTTCAGCAACATAACCTTGATGGGTTATACCGTCTTTAGAGCAATATTTGTCCAGCTCTCTCCTTGTTTTGTAATAAATTTTTAAATCTTTAAGAAGATTTTTTCTAGAACTTTGCCTGTGTATATTTTTCTTACTTTCTTCTGTGAGAAAAACTTTTAAAACTTTTCTTTTTGGGTTTTTTAATGCTTCAATAACAGCATGTTTTCCAACTATAAAAAAAGATGATTTGTTCATGATAATTGTAGATTTTGTAGTATTTATTAAGCTATTTTCTTTTATTTCACGTATTGCATTTGTACAATAAAAATATATAAAACGCATGTTGTTTAAAGCTTTATTGAACATGGGGTGCTTCCACTTAAAATTATGTTAAGGAGGGGTACCAAAGCGGTCAAATGGGGCGGGCTGTAAACCCGTTGACTTCGGTCTTCGAAGGTTCGAATCCTTCCCCCTCCACCATTCAATAATTCTTTTTATAATATGGAGTGAACTTGGGTGTTGCGGGTGTAGTTCAATGGTAGAACGCTAGCCTTCCAAGCTGGATGTAAGGGTTCGATTCCCTTTACCCGCTCCAAGAAACTAAATTATGAAAATAAAATAAAAGAGGTAAACAAGTAATGTCAAAAGAAAAGTTCGTAAGAAATAAACCGCACTGTAATATTGGAACTATAGGTCATGTTGACCATGGTAAAACAACATTAACTGCTGCGATCACAAAAGTATTAGCAGAAACTGGCGGTGCACAATTTACTGCTTATGATCAAATTGATAAAGCTCCAGAGGAAAAAGAAAGAGGAATTACAATTTCAACAGCTCATGTAGAATACGAAACAGAGAAAAGACACTATGCACACGTAGATTGTCCAGGACACGCTGATTATGTAAAAAATATGATAACAGGTGCAGCACAAATGGATGGAGCAATTTTAGTTGTAAATGCTGCAGATGGCCCAATGCCGCAAACTAGAGAGCATATTCTTTTAGCAAGACAAGTTGGTGTTCCAGCTATAGTTGTTTACTTAAATAAAGTTGATCAAGTTGATGATAAAGAAATGATAGAACTTGTTGAAGAAGAGATAAAAGATTTATTAACGTCATACAAATTTCCAGGAGATAAAACTCCAATTATCAAAGGCTCAGCATTAGCAGCTGTTGAAGGTAGAGATGATGAGATTGGAAAAAATTCTATCATGGAGCTTATGAAATCTGTAGATGAATTTATCCCTCAACCAGATAGACCAAAAGATAAAGATTTTTTGATGCCAGTTGAGGATGTGTTCTCAATTTCAGGAAGAGGTACAGTTGTTACTGGAAGAGTAGAGTCTGGAGTAATCAAAACTGGAGATGAAATAGAAATTGTTGGAATAAGAGAAACAAAAAAAACAGTCTGTACTGGTGTAGAGATGTTTAGAAAACTTTTAGACTCTGGTGAAGCGGGTGATAACATTGGTGCACTTTTACGGGGTGTTGAAAGAACAGACGTAGAAAGAGGTCAAGTATTATGTAAACCCGCATCAATAACTCCACACACTAAATTTGAAGCTCAGGCTTACGTATTGAAAAAAGAAGAAGGTGGAAGACACACACCTTTTTTTACTAAATACAGACCTCAGTTTTATTTTAGAACAACAGACGTAACTGGTGAAGTTGAATTACCAGCTGGTACAGAAATGGTGATGCCAGGTGATGATGCTAAGTTTACAGTAAAATTAATTACACCTATTGCGATGGCAGAGAAGTTAAATTTTGCCATAAGAGAAGGTGGTAGAACAGTAGGAGCTGGAGTAGTAACAAAAATTATAGAGTAAACTCCATAGGAGTGTAGCTCAATTGGTAGAGCGCCGGTCTCCAAAACCGGAGGTTGGGGGTTCGATTCCCTCCGCTCCTGCCAAATACAAATTTATTATGAAGAACCCGTTAAAATTTATACAAGATGTAAAGCAAGAAGCTTTTAAGGTTACTTGGCCAACTGGAAAAGAGGTTATCCAAGGATCATTAATGGTTGTTGCTATGGCCATCGTAGCAGCTTTATTTTTTCTGTTACTAGATCAAGTTCTTCAATTCTTTTTAGAGCTAGTTTTAAAGGTTAATCTGTAATGAAAAATTGGTATATTGTTCAATCTCACTCCAGTTTTGAAAATAAAGTTGCTCAAGAAATTAAAGAAGAAGCAACAAAAGCCAATATATCAGATAAAATTGAGGAAATTATTGTTCCAACTCACGATATAACAGAGGTTAAAAGAGGAAAAAGAGTTCAAAGAAAGAAAAAATACTTTCCTGGGTATGTGTTACTAAAGAGTGAAATGGATAACAAAATTTATCACATGATAAAAAATCTTAAAAAGGTTAGTGGATTCTTAGGAACAAAGGGAACACCAATTCCTGTTTCTGAAAAGGAAATTGAAAAAATACTTGGCCAAATTAAGGATGGAGTAGTACAACCAAAATCAGGTGTTGAATATAATGTAGGTGAAAAAGTACAAGTTATAGATGGTCCTTTTGCATCATTTAGTGGATTAGTCGAGGATATTGATGAGGATAAATTAAGGTTGAAAGTATCAGTATCTATTTTTGGAAGACCTACACCAGTTGATTTAGAATATAGTCAGGTAGAAAAGGCAAGTTAATGGCAAAAAAAGAAATAAGTGGATATATAAAATTACAAATTAATGGTGGACAAGCAAATCCAGCTCCTCCCGTTGGACCAGCATTAGGTCAAAGGGGTATTAATATTATGGATTTTTGTAAAGCTTTTAATGAAAAAACAAAATCTTTTGCAGGAAAGCCTGTCCCTGTAATAATTACGGTATATAAAGATAAAAAATTTGATTTTATAATTAAGTCACCACCAGCATCTCACTTTATAAAAGAGGCGGTAAAATTGAAGAGTGGTTCAAAAGAGCCTGGTAGAAATATTGTTGCAAAAATTTCTAAGAAACAGTTAAGAGATATAGCTGAAAAAAAAATGGCAGATTTAAACGCACATGATGTTGATGAAGCTGCAAAAATTATAGCAGGATCTGCAAGATCAATGGGTATAGAGGTAGTAGAATAATGTCATCAAAAAGATTTAAAAAATTACCAGAAAAAACTAGAGATTTACCATCTGAAGTGGTGGGAAAATTAATTCCAATTTTAAAAAAAAATTGTACTACAAAATTTGATGAATCTCTAGATCTAAGTTTACAAATTAACAACAAACAAAAGAAAACAGAAATTAATATTAGAACAGTAATTAATTTACCAGGCGGAAATTCAAAAAAAGTAAAAGTATGCGTTGTTTGTGAAGAAAATAAATCTCAAGAAGCAAAAGACGCTGGAGCGGAGGTTGTTGGTGGTGATGAAATTATTGAACAAATAAAGTCAGGAAATATAAATTTTGAAAAATTAATTTGTACACCCGGCATGATGATTAAACTTTCAAAATTAGGGAAAGTTTTAGGTCCAAAGGGACTAATGCCTAATCCAAAATTGGGATCTGTAACTAATGATGTAAAAAAAGCTGTAACAGATGCAAAATCAGGACAAGTAGAAATAAGAAACGATAAAGACGGAAATATAGGTGTGAGTATAGGAAATAAATCATTTTCAGACGACAAATTAATAAAAAATCTTAATGCAATAATCGATGCATTAGAAAAAGAAAAATCTAATAATTCAATTAAAGGTGATTTGATTAAACAAGCTTTCATAACTTCTACAATGGGAGTTTCATATAAAATTAAATTAGGTAAGAGTATTTAGTTATGATGGATAAAGAACAAAAGAAACAGTATATATCTGATATGACAAATCAGTTTGAAAAGTCTGAAGCTGTAATTGTTACTCATTATCAAGGTTTAACCATGAACCAACTTGATGATTTAAGGGCTAAAATGAGGGAACACGGTATAAAATTTAAAATTACAAATAATAGAATAACAAAATTAGCTTTAGAAAAAACAAGATGTAAAGATCTATCAAATCTGTTTTCGGGCCCAACTGCTGTGGCATTGTCAGAAGATGCAATAACTTCTGCAAAGATTTTAACAAATTTTTCTAAAGAAAATGAAAATCTTAAGATTCTTGGTGGAATCATGGGTTCTGACATTTTAGACGTAGCTGGCGTCAAAAATGTAGCTACACTTCCTACATTGGATGAGGCTAGGGCTAAAATAGTAGGAATATTAAGGTCTCCAGCTCAAAAAATAGCAAGTATTTTACTTGCGCCAGCGTCAAAAATCGCTATTTTAGCGCTCGAAAAATCAAAAAAATAACCAGGGACAAGATTTACTATGGCTGACTTAAATAAAATTATAGATGACTTATCAAGTTTAACTGTTGTAGAAGCAGCTGAACTATCAAAACAACTCGAGGAGAAATGGGGTGTAACTGCAGCATCAGCTGTAGCAGCGGCACCAGCAGCAGCAGGTGGAGCGGCACCAGCAGAGGAAAAAGATGAATTTACAATCATGCTAACAGCTGCAGGAGATAAAAAAATTAACGTAATTAAAGAAGTAAGAGCAATTACTGCTTTAGGACTTAAAGAGGCAAAAGATTTAGTTGAGGGTGCACCTAAAGAAGTCAAATCAGGTGTAAATAAAAAAGAGGCAGAAGAGATTAAGCAAAAACTCGAAGCAGCTGGCGCAAAAGTAGAACTAAAATAAATTAGATAGGATTTTAACTGGTTAATTTAATTTAATCAGTAGTTAAGATGCAATTATCTTTTACTGAAAAGAAAAATATTAGAAAAAGTTTTGGTAAACTTAAAGAGAGTTTATCAATTCCAAATCTTATAGAAGTTCAAAAAAACTCTTACAAAGAATTAACAGAATTCAAACAAGATGTTGAGCAACATCTTGTAAAAGGATTTGATAGAGTTTTTAAAAGTATTTTCCCAATTGAAGACTTGAATGATAAAGCTACTTTAGAATATGTATCCTATAAACTAGAGAAACCCAAATTTGATGTTGAAGAATGTATAGCTAGAGGCTTAACCTACTCAGCAGCGCTTAAATGTACATTAAGGTTAGTTGTTTACGAAATAGATCAAGAAAATAATACAAAAGATATATTGTCTGCGAAAGAACAAGAAGTTTATATGGGTGAAGTACCAATGATGACAAATAGTGGAACTTTTATAACAAATGGAGTTCAAAGAGTTGTTGTAAACCAAATGCACAGAAGTCCTGGCGTCTTTTTTGATCACGATAAAGGAAAATCACATGCAAGTGGAAAATTATTATTTAATTGTCGTGTAATTCCTAATAGAGGCTCATGGTTAGACTTTGAATTTGATGTTAAAGATTTATTATATTTTAGAATAGATAGAAAAAAGAAAATATTAGTATCTACATTATTGCAAGCTCTAGGATTTTCAAAAAATGATATTGTTGATGAGTTTTATCAAAAAGAAACATTAAATTATGATAAAAATTTAAATAAGTGGAAAACGAAATTTGACCCAGAAAATTACAAAGCTAAAAATTTTTCAGAGGAAGTAATTGATGCAAAAAGTAATAAAGTTGTTGTAAAATTAGGAGAAAAAATAAATTTTTTAACAGCAAAAAAACTTTCAAATGATGGTCTAAAAGAAATTTTTGTTTCTAGCGAGTCTTTATATGGTAAATTTTTACACAGGGATATTGCAGTTGGAGAAGATGTATTTAAAATTGGAACGGAGATAAATGAGACTATAATTAATAAAATAATTGAATCCGATATTAAATCTTTAGATGTTTCTAGAACTAACTCAATAAATAAAGGTCCATACTTATTGTTAAGTATTTTCAATGACAAAAATGAAAATAAGAATGATGCAATTACAGAAATTTATAAGGTTTTAAGACCTGGAGAACCACCAACAATAGAGATTGCAACCCAGATATTTAATAACTTATTTTTTAGTTCTGACAGATATGATCTATCAGACGTTGGAAGAGTAAAAATGAATTCACGATTAGAGCTTACTTGCTCTGATAAAATTACAATTTTAAGAAATGATGACATATTAGCAATAATTCAGAAAATGTTAGACTTAAGAGATGGCAAAGATGAAGTTGATGATATAGATCATTTGGGAAATAGAAGAGTTAGATCAGTTGGTGAACTTGTGGAAAATCAGGCAAGAATAGGCGTCTATAGAATGGAAAGGGCTATAAAAGAGAAAATGACAACTCTAGATGTAGAGTCGGCAATGCCTCAAGATTTAATTAATGCAAAACCTCTGACTATTTCTCTTAAAGATTTTTTTGCTACCTCACAACTTTCTCAATTTATGGATCAAACCAATCCACTTTCTGAAATTACTCATAAAAGAAGAGTATCGGCTTTAGGGCCAGGTGGTTTAACAAGAGAAAGAGCTGGGTTTGAAGTTCGAGATGTTCATCCAACTCATTATGGAAGAATTTGTCCAATTGAAACCCCAGAGGGACCGAACATTGGACTGATTAATAGTTTGTCTACATATTCAAAAATAAATAAATATGGTTTTATTGAAAGCCCATATAAAAAGGTAAAAGACGGTAAAGTTCAAAGTAGTATAGAATACTTGTCAGCGATGGAAGAAACTAAATTTACTATTGCTCAGGCTAATTCATTGATTGATAAGAATGGAAAATTTATTGAGGAATTGGTTTCTTGTAGGCAAAATTTAAATTTTATTTTAGCTAAACCTGAAAATATTGACTATATCGATGTATCACCAAAACAACTAGTATCAGTTGCCGCTTCTTTAATTCCTTTCCTTGAGAACGATGATGCTAATAGGGCTTTAATGGGCTCAAACATGATGCGGCAAGCAGTTCCTTTATTAAAACCAGAGGCTCCTCTTGTTGGAACAGGTATTGAAAGTGATGTAGCGCTTGACTCAGGTGTAACAATTGTTGCAAGACGTGATGGAGTTGTTGATAAAATTGATGGAAAAAGGATAGTTATAAAAGCTTCAGGAGAAAAAGATTATTCTAAATCAGGTGTAGATATTTATAATTTACAGAAATTTAAAAGATCGAATCAAAATACATGTATAAATCAAAAACCATTAGTGAGAGTTGGTGATCATGTTAAATCAGGAGATATTATTGCTGATGGACCATCCACAAAAGTTGGTGAATTAGCTTTGGGTAAAAATGTAACTGTAGCCTTCATGCCTTGGCAAGGTTATAACTTTGAAGACTCAATATTAATTTCAGAAAGATGTGTAACAGATGATGTGTTTACATCTATACATATAGAAGAATACGAAGTGATGGCTAGAGATACTAAATTGGGTGAGGAAGATATTACAAGAGATATTCCAAATGTTAATGAAGAGTCTTTAAAAAATTTAGATGAGTCAGGAATAGTTTATATAGGAGCAGAAGTAAAACCAGGAGATATTTTGGTGGGTAAAGTTACTCCAAAAGGAGATACTGCATCAGGCCCTGAAGAGAAATTATTAAGATCAATATTTGGTGAAAAAGCTATTGATGTGACTGATACTTCTTTAAAAATGCCAAGTGGAAGTGGCGGAATAGTAGTTGATGTAAGAGTATTTAATAGACATGGTATTGATAAAGATGAGAGATCAATAACTATTGAACGAGCAGAAATTGAGAGTGTTCAAGAAGATAAAAAGGTTGAAGAAGAAATTTTAGAGAGAAGCATTAAACAGAGATTATCATCAATATTAAATGGTACAAAAATTAATAAGAAAGTTAAAGATGTTGAGGCGAATACCATTTTGTCAGAGGATATAATTAATAATTTTTCTATTTCAGACTTATTCAAAATATCAATAGAAGATCAAAATAAACAATCTTCTCTTTCCCAAATTAAAGATCAGTACAATAGTGCTAAACAAGATATTCAAGAAAGATTTGAAGATAAAGTTTTAAAAATTAGACAAGGTGATGATTTATTACCTAGTGTAATGAAAATGGTTAAAGTTTTTGTTGCAATAAAAAGAAGACTAAGACCAGGAGATAAAATGTCTGGAAGACACGGAAATAAAGGTGTTGTAAGTAAAATAGTACCAGTTGAAGATATGCCTTATAGAGAAAATGGTAAACCAGTTGATATTGTTCTTAATCCATTAGGTGTTCCAAGTAGGATGAATGTTGGTCAAATATTAGAAACACACTTAGGATGGTCGTGCACAGAATTAGGTGAGAAGTTAAATCAGTTAGTAAATGAAAACCAAAAGAAAATTGAAAAGACAGAGAAGATTATATCTTTTTTAAAGAATGTGTATGGTAAAGAAATATACGATGAAGATATTGAAAAATTAAATCAATCTGAATTTGAGGATTTATGCTCAAATATAAGATATGGTGTTCCAATAGCAACTCCGGTTTTTGATGGCGCCAAAGAAAACGATGTTACCAAAATGTTAGAACTAGCTGAATTACCAAACTCAGGTCAAACTACACTTTGGGATGGAAGAACCGGTGAGAAATTTGATAGACCTGTTACAGTCGGAACGATTTATATGTTAAAACTTCATCATCTAGTTGAAGATAAAATCCATGCAAGATCTACTGGTCCTTATAGTTTAGTAACTCAACAACCTCTTGGAGGTAAAGCACAATTAGGAGGTCAGCGATTTGGTGAAATGGAAGTTTGGGCATTAGAGGCTTATGGAGCTTCGTATACATTACAAGAAATTCTAACTGTTAAGTCAGATGATGTGGCTGGAAGAGTTAAAGTTTATGAAACTATAGTTAAAGGTGAAGAAAATTTTGAGTCAGGTATACCTGAGTCATTTAATGTTTTAGTTAAAGAAATTAAATCACTAGCACTAAATGTGGAGCTAAATTAATATGAGCAAAGAATTAACCGATCTATTTAAATCCTCAGAAATTTCAGAAGCTCAAAATTTTAATAGCATAAAAATAACTCTTGCTAGTCCTGAGAAAATTAAATCTTGGACTTATGGAGAAATCAAAAAGCCTGAAACAATAAATTATAGAACTTTTAGACCTGAAAAGGATGGATTATTTTGTGCAAGAATATTTGGACCCATAAAAGATTATGAATGTCTTTGTGGTAAGTACAAAAGAATGAAATTTAGAGGAATTATATGTGAAAAGTGTGGTGTTGAAGTTACAAAGTCAAATGTAAGACGTGAAAGAATGGGTCATATTAATTTAGCTACTCCAGTTGCTCACATATGGTTCTTAAAATCTTTACCAAGCAGAATATCACTTGCGATAGATATGAAGCTTAAAGAGGTCGAAAGAGTACTTTATTTTGAAAACTTTATTGTTATTGAACCTGGATTAACAGGACTAAAAAAGAACCAGCTTTTAGGCGAAGAAGAATTAATAAAATATCAAGACGAGTATGGTGAAGAATCGTTTACTGCAGGTATCGGAGCAGAAGCAATTCTAGAAATTTTAAAATCAATAGATTTAGAACAAGAAAAAGAAACCTTAATTAAATCAATTAAAGAAACAAAATCGAAAGTTTCAGAAGAAAGATCAATTAAAAGATTAAAACTAATTGAATCATTTATAGATACTGGAAATAAACCAGAATGGATGATTTTAACAACTATACCAGTAATTCCTCCAGAATTAAGACCATTAGTTCCATTAGATGGAGGTAGATTTGCTACTTCTGATTTAAACGATTTATATAGAAGAGTTATAAATAGAAATAATCGTTTAAAAAGATTAATGGATCTTAAAGCTCCAGACATAATTGTAAGAAATGAGAAGAGAATGCTTCAAGAGTCAGTAGATGCATTATTTGACAATGGTAGAAGAGGAAGAGTAATTACAGGTACAGGTAAAAGACCACTAAAATCTTTGGCAGAAATGTTAAAAGGTAAGCAAGGACGATTTAGACAAAATTTATTGGGTAAAAGGGTCGATTATTCAGGAAGATCAGTAATAGTAGTTGGTCCAGACTTAAAATTACATGAATGCGGATTGCCAAAAAAAATGGCTTTAGAATTATTTAAACCATTTTTATATGCAAGATTAAATAAACTTGGATTAGCTTCTACAATCAAACAAGCCAAAAAACTTGTTGAAAGAGAAAGAAATGAAGTTTGGGATGCTTTAGAATTAATTGTTAGAGAACATCCAGTTATATTAAATAGAGCACCAACGCTACATAGACTAGGTGTTCAAGCATTTGAACCAAAATTAATTGAAGGAAATGCAATTGAATTACATCCACTAACTTGTGCTGCTTTCAATGCAGATTTTGATGGTGATCAAATGGCAGTGCACGTGCCATTAAGTTTAGAGGCACAATTAGAAGCAAGAGTTTTAATGATGTCGACAAACAATATTTTAAGCCCATCAAATGGAAAACCTATTATTGTCCCAAGTCAGGATATGATTTTAGGTATATATTATCTTTCTCAACCACCATATCAAACCGATAGAGTCGAGGGATATTTTGTAAATACATCAGAGATAGAACATGCTCTAGAAATCGGTCAAATTAAAGTTCATTCAAGAATTGTCTCAAGATTCGCAACCGTTGACGAAAAAGGTAATACAAAATATGAAAAACATATTAGTACTGCTGGAAGATTTTTATTAGCAAATTTAATTCCAAAAAATATAAATAATAAGTTTGCTTTAGTAGACAGATTGTTGCCTAAGAAAATAGTATCTGAGGTTATTGATCATGTTTTCAGATTTTCTGGTCAGAAAAGTACAGTAATATTTTGCGATAAATTAAAAGATCTTGGTTTCAAACATGCTTTTAAAGCTGGAATATCATTTGGTAAAGACGATCTAGTAATTCCAGATAACAAACAACAATTAATTGATGAGACAAAAAAATTAATATCAGATTATGAAAACCAATACGCAGAGGGATTAATAACTAGAGGTGAAAAATATAATAAAGTTATTGATGCTTGGTCAAAATGTACGGATAAAGTTGCATCTGAAATGATGAAAAGAATTTCAGCTACAGAGATGACAGAAGATGGTCTAAAAATTAATTCAGTATTTATGATGGCAGATAGTGGCGCAAGAGGTTCTGCGGCTCAAATGAAGCAATTAGCTGGTATGAGAGGTTTAATTGCAAAACCATCTGGAGAAATTATTGAGTCTCCAATTACATCAAACTTTAAAGAGGGATTAACAGCTTTAGAGTATTTTAATTCAACACACGGTGCTAGAAAAGGACTAGCTGATACTGCATTGAAGACTGCAAGCTCAGGATACTTAACTAGAAGACTTTGTGATGTTGCTCAGGATTTAACTATTACTCAAGTAAAATGTGATAACCCAAGCTTTATTAAACTTACCGAGGTCTTAGAGGGTGGAAATATAATGGTCAGTTTATCAGAAAGAGCTCTTGGAAGAGTAACCGCAAAAGATGTTAAAAATCCATTAACTGGTGAAGTTTTAATAAAGAAAAATAGCATGATCGATGAGGCTGCATGCGAAAAAATTGACTCTGCAGGTGTAAAAAACTTGAATGTTTATTCAGTAATGACATGTAGTTTAAAAGAAGGTGTATGCGCCACTTGTTATGGTAGAGACTTATCAAGAGGTAAAATGGTTCATGTTGGTGAAGCGATTGGAATGATATCTGCACAATCTATCGGTGAACCAGGAACTCAGCTTACAATGAGAACTTTTCACGTTGGAGGAACAGCATCAGTTAAACAAGACTCTCAAATTGTATCTAATAATGATGGTATATTGAAAATTGTTAACACAAATCTATTAGTAGATTCGAAAAAGAATTTAATTGTAATGGGTAGAAATACTGAATTATCAATAGAAGATGATAATGGATTACAAGTAGCTGCATATAAAGTTCCATATGGATCAAAACTTTTCTTTGAGAATGGAGATAAAGTCAAAAAGGGTTCTAAAATATGCGAGTGGGATCCATACACAACACCAGTTATTGCCGAAAAAGATGGAATAGCAAACTATGTAGATTTAATAGATGGTGTATCTATTGCGGAAACAACTGACGATGCAACTGGGATTTCTACTAAAGCAGTTGTAGATTGGAAAACTCAATCTAAAAATACAGATTTAAAACCAAGAATTACTTTAAGAGACGCAAAAGGAAATGTTGTTAAAAAAGCTGATGATAATGAAGCAAGATACTACCTAGTTCCAGACTCAATTTTATCCGTTAAAGACGGACAAAAAATTTCGGCGGGTGATGTAATAGCTAGATTGCCTAAAGAGACTACAAAGACTAAAGATATTACGGGAGGTCTGCCGAGAGTAGCTGAATTATTTGAAGCAAGAAAAGCAAAAGATAGCGCAATTATCGCAGAGAATGATGGTAAAGTAATATTTGGTAAAGAGGTAAGAGGTAAGCAAAGAGTAACAATTGAATCTGAAAATGGTGATACTTCTAGTTATTTAATTCCAAAAGGAAAACATATTAATTTTAATCAAGGAGAAAAGATAAAAAAAGGGGAGTACCTGTTAGATGGTCAACCATTACCTCATGACATTCTAAGAATATTGGGTATAGAAGAATTAACTGAATACTTTGTTAACCAAGTTCAAGATGTCTATAGACTTCAAGGTGTAATTATCAATGATAAGCACATTGAAGTTATTTTAAGACAAATGTTGAAAAAAATTGAAGTTAAAACACAAGGTGACAGCTCATTACTTCCTGGAGAAATTATCGATAGAATAAGATTTGAAAATATGAATGAGCAGCTAATTAAAGATGGTAAAAATCCAGCAGTAGGAGAAAGAGTTTTAATGGGAATAACTAAAGCTTCACTTCAAACAGAGTCATTTATTTCAGCTGCTTCTTTCCAAGAAACAACAAGAGTTTTAACAGATGCTGCAATTAAAGGTAAAGTAGATAAACTATCAGGATTAAAAGAAAATGTAATTGTTGGTAGATTAGTTCCTGCCGGAACTGGATCTGTTAAGAATTTGTGGAATAGAAAAGCTCGTTTAGACGATGAAAAATTCATTGCTGAAAACGAGAAGATTGAGCAAGCAGAAAGCCCCGTAAATCAATAAAAAATCGCAATTTTTCCATGTCTTTTAATTTGACAAATGGAATTTCTATAGTATTTTGTGCGTGTTTTTGGTTGGAATGTAGTGTCTTGTGCACTAAACGCTGCCACAAATAACCTGACAGTTATTTCATCTAAAATCAAACTTATATAAAAATTTTATGCCAACAATTAACCAGTTGTTAAGAAAAGGACGAGATAAACAAATTGCTAGGAACAAAGTTCCAGCATTACAAAAACAACCTTTAAAAAGAGGTGTTTGTGTAAAAGTTTATACTACTACTCCCAAGAAACCAAACTCAGCATTAAGAAAAGTTGCAAGAGTTAGATTATCAAATGGATTTGAAGTAACGGCATATATTCCTGGAGAAGGACATAATTTACAAGAACACTCAGTAGTATTGATAAGAGGTGGACGAGTTAAAGATTTACCTGGTGTGAGATATCACATACTTCGTGGTAATCTAGATACCCAAGGAGTTGCAAATAGAAAACAGAGACGTTCATTATATGGAACGAAAAAAGGTAAATAATTATGTCTCGAAAAAGAAAAGCTCCTAAAAAAATTCCAATTGTAGATCCTAAATATAAATCAGTAATAATTCCAAAATTAATCAACTCTATAATGTTAGATGGTAAAAAAACTATAGCAGAAAAAATTGTTTATGATGCAATTGATAAAATTAAATCAAAATCAAAAGACGAACCTTTAACAGTATTTAATGATGCAATAAATAATGTAAGACCAACAGTTGAGGTCCGATCGAGACGTGTAGGTGGAGCCACCTATCAAGTTCCAGTAGAGGTTAAAGCTAAAAGATCACAAGCACTAGCTTTAAGATGGATTATTGATGCATCAAGAAAAAGAAAAGATAAAAAAATGTCCGATAAATTATTTAATGAAATTTTTGATGCATATCAAAAAAGAGGTTCAGCAATTAAAAAGAAAGAAGATACACATAAAATGGCAGAGTCTAATAAAGCTTTTGCACATTTTAGATGGTAAGTAATATGGCAAAAACTCATCCACTAAATAAATATAGAAACATTGGTATCATGGCCCACATAGACGCTGGTAAAACCACAACCACAGAAAGAATTCTATATTATACAGGTAAGAGTCATAAAATTGGTGAAGTTCATGATGGTGCTGCCACGATGGATTGGATGGAACAAGAGCAAGAAAGAGGTATTACGATAACATCAGCTGCAACCACTTGTTTTTGGAGAGAGCATAGAATCAATATAATTGATACTCCTGGTCACGTTGATTTTACAATTGAAGTAGAAAGATCATTAAAAGTCTTGGACGGAGCTGTTGCAGTATTTGATGGCGTTGCTGGCGTTGAACCACAATCTGAAACAGTTTGGAGACAAGCTGATAAATATAAAGTTCCTAGAATTTGTTTTGTTAATAAACTTGATAGAACCGGCGCAGATTTCTTTAGATGTGTAGATATGATTAAAGATAGACTTGGGGCCAAACCTTTAGTTATGCAGGTGCCTATTGGAATAGAGGCATCATTACAAGGTGTTGTTGATTTAGTCAAAATGAAAGCAATTGTCTGGAAAAACGAAGACCTTGGCGCTGAATGGGAAGAAAAAGATATTCCAGATGATCTCAAAGAGACTTGTGATAAATACAGACAAGAATTAGTTGAGACAGCTGTTGAGCAAGATGAAAAATTAATGGAAGCCTATTTAGGCGGTGAAGAAATTAAGCAAGAAGATTTGATTAAATGTGTAAGAAAAGGATGTTTAAATTTCGAATTTGTGCCAGTTTTGACAGGTTCTGCTTTTAAAAATAAAGGTGTTCAACCATTATTAGACGCTGTTGTAGATTACTTACCTAGTCCAGAGGATCTTGGATCTATTATGGGGACAAAACCAGGATCAGATGAGGAAATTGAAATGAAGTTTGAAGATAGTGCACCTTTTTCAGCTTTAGCTTTTAAAGTAGCAACAGATCCATTTGTAGGAAGTCTCACGTTTATTAGAATTTACTCAGGTACAGTTAAATCTGGAACTGGAGTTTATAATACTTCTTCAGATAAAGAAGAAAGAGTAGGAAGAATGCTTCTAATGCATGCTAATTCAAGAGAAGACATCAAAGAAGCAAACGCAGGTGATATAGTTGCACTTGCTGGATTAAAAAATACAATAACAGGTCATACATTGGCAAATAAAGACACACCAGTATTACTTGAACCAATGGAATTTCCAGATCCAGTTATAGAAATTGCTGTTGAGCCCAAATCAAAAGCTGATCAAGAAAAAATGGGTGAAGCATTAGGTAGATTAGCTAAAGAAGACCCATCATTTAGAGTATCGTCAGACGAAGAGTCAGGTCAAACAATAATTAAAGGAATGGGTGAATTACATTTAGATATTATTGTTGATAGAATGAAAAGAGAATTCAAGGTTGAAGCAAATGTAGGAGCACCTCAAGTTGCATACAGAGAAACAATATTAAATACTGCTGAGTTTGATTATACACACAAAAAACAGAGTGGTGGAGCAGGACAGTTTGCTAGAGTAAAATTGTCTGTTGAACCGCTAGAACCAGGCAAAGGAAGAGAAATTGAAAGCAAGATAAAAGGTGGAGCAATTCCAAAAGAATTTATTCCGGGTGTTGAAAAAGGTGTAGAGACAATTGCTGATGGTGGTATTTTAGCTGGATTTCCCTTAATTGATTATAAGGTTACAATTTTAGATGGTTTACACCACGATGTTGACTCAAGCGTATTAGCCTTTGAACTTGCTTCAAGACAATGTTTTAAAGAGGCATGTGCTAGAGGAACTCTAAAACTTTTAGAACCAGTAATGAGAGTAGAAGTAGTCACTCCAGAAGATTATATGGGAGATGTAATTGGCGATTTGAATAGTAGAAGAGGTCAAATTAGCACGCAAGAGCAAAGAGGAAATGCAACAGTAATAACCGCAATGGTACCATTAGCAAATATGTTTGGTTATATAAACAGCTTAAGATCTATGTCGCAAGGCAGAGCTCAATACTCAATGTTTTTTGATCATTACGATAAGGTTCCACAAAATGTTCAAGATGAGGTAACCAAGAAAACAGGTTAATTATGGATAAACAAAATATTAGAATAAAATTAAGAGCGTACGATAACAAGGTTCTGGATCAGTCCACCGAGGAGATAGTAAATACTGTTAAAAGAACAGGAGCTAACATTAAAGGTCCAATACCTCTACCTACAAAAATAGAGAGATATACTGTTTTAAGATCACCACACATCGATAAAAAAAGTAGAGAACAATTCGAAACCAGAACTCATAAAAGATTAATTGATATTATTGAACCTACACCTGCAACAGTTGAAGCACTAATGAAACTTGATTTAGCATCAGGAGTAGATGTGGAGATTAAAATATAATGGATAACTTGGCATTGATAGGAAAAAAAATTGGAATGTCTAGAGAGTTTTTTAAAACCGGTCAATCAGTTCCAGTTACCGTGTTAAAAATGGAAACTGGAAGAGTAATAAACGTGATTAATAAAGAAAACCGTGGTTATAGCGCAGTTCAAATAGGATTTGGAAAAATAAAAAATTCAAAATTAACTAAAGCAATGAAAGGTTATTTTGCCAAAAAAAATACTGAGCCAAAAAAAACACTTAAAGAGTTTAGGTTGGAAAGTACTGAAAATTTCAAAGAAGGAAATGAGGTAGGATTAGAAATATTTGAGAATGTTAAATTTGTTGATGTTAAATCAAAGACAATTGGTAAAGGATTTGCAGGTGCAATGAAAAGACATAATTTTGGTGGATTAAGGGCTACACATGGTGTTTCAATTTCTCATAGATCACATGGTTCAACAGGACAAAGACAAGATCCAGGAAAAGTTTTTAAAGGGAAAAAAATGGCCGGTCATATGGGAGATAAAATTAGAACTATACAAAATATCGAAGTTATAAAAACTGATAAAGAAAATAATCTGCTGTATTTAAAAGGTTCTATTCCTGGATCAAAAAATACAGAAGTTTTAATAAGAAAATCAGTCAAAGATATCAACCGAATGTCAATTGAAGAAAAAATTGAGCAAATTGAAAAACAAAAAAAATCAGCTGATAAAAAGAAAAAATAAATGAAAATAGATAAATTAAGTATTGATGGAAAAAAACAGAGCATAGAGGTGCTAGATAAAATTTTTAGTGCTAAAGTTAACAATCAATTAGTGAGTGGTGTTATCTATAAATTAAATGCAAACTTTAAAGGTAGAAAAGCAAAGACAAAGCAAAGAAATGAAATAACTGGTTCAACGTCTAAAATCTATTCACAAAAAGGTACTGGAAATGCAAGACACTCTAGTAAAAAGGCTCCTATATTTGTAGGTGGTGGAATAGCCCATGGACCAAAAGGTCAGGATAACTACAAAAACAGAAAATTAAATAAGAGTGAAAAAAAAATGAGTATAGCTTCACTTATTACTGAAAAAAATAAATCAAATAACGTAATTATTTTTGATGATTTTGGGAAAAAAATTGAAAAAACAAAAGAAATGTTTGCACTTTTAAAGAAGTTTGATGCAAATAACTCATTATTAATTGTGGATACAAAATCTAAAGATAATATCTTAAGGTCAACTAAAAATATACCTAATGTTAAATTAACTGATGCAAATCATTTCAGTGCATTTGATTTAGTTAAATATAAAAAAATTATTTTTACTGAGAGTTCAGTTAAAGAATTAGAAAAAAGGTATCAATAATGGATAAATTAAGTCTGTACGATAAAATCTTGTTCCCTGTTGTAACTGAAAAATCAACAAATCTATCAGAACAAAATAAAATTGTTTTTAAAGTGCCGCATAGTGCAAATAAAAAAACCTTAAAAGGATCAATTGAAAAAATTTTTAAAGTCAATGTAACAAAAATTAATATTATTAATAAAAAAACACTAATTAAATCTACTAGAGGAAAAAAAGTTAAGAAGAAGGGTTTTAAAAAAGCGATTATTACTCTTAAAAAAGGTCAAAATATTGACTTAACAACAGGTATTTAAACTATGGCTTTAAAAACATTTAAACCTTACACAAAATCTACTAGAGGCACCATACTAACGAGTAGAGAGGGGCTTTGGAAAGGTAAACCTTACAAGCCATTAACAAGTGCGAATTATTCCTCAAAAGGAAGAAATAATTATGGTCGTATAACATCTAGAAATCATGGCGGAGGACATAAGCACAAATACAGAAAAATTGATTTTTATAGAAAAAAGAACGATATGAAAGCGATTGTGGAAAGAATTGAATATGATCCAAACAGGTCATGCCATATAATGTTAGTTAAATTTGAAGACAATCAAAAATTCTATTATCTAGCTCCACAAAAAATAAAAGTTGGCGATCATATTCAAAATGGCTCTTCTTCAGAAATCAAAATAGGAAATTGTTTACCATTACAGGATATCCCAGTAGGTATTGATATACATAATGTTGAAATACAGCCTGGTGCTGGTGGAAAAATAGCAAGAGCAGCTGGTTCTTCTGTGACAATTTCAGGTATAGATGGAAATTACTCAATTATAAAAATGACATCAGGTGAAGTTAGAAAAATAGATTCAAGAGCCTTAGCTACAATTGGTGTATTATCTAACCCAGATCAAAAAAACATTAAAATTGGTAAAGCTGGTCGATCAAGATGGCTGGGGAGAAGGCCACATACTAGAGGGGTTGTTAAAAATCCAGTTGATCACCCTCATGGTGGTGGTGAAGGAAAATCTGCAGGTGGAAGACATCCAGTTTCTCCTACTGGACAATCAGCCAAAGGATTAAAAACAAGAGATAATAAAAGAACTGATAAATTTATAATTAGAAGAAGAAAGAAGAAGAGAGCTTAATTTATGGCAAGATCTGTTTGGAAAGGACCGTTTGTTGAAGAAAGTTTAATTAAAAAAGTTGAAAAAATTAAAAACGAAACTAATAAAAAACCAATTAAAACTTGGTCTAGAAAATCTACAATAATACCTGATTTCGTAGGAATTAGTTTTTTAATTTATAATGGTAAAAAATTTATACCAATAACTGTATCTGAAGACATGGTAGGACATAAATTTGGAGAATTTGCTCCAACAAGACAGTTTTTTGGTCACACACCAGCTGATAAAAAAGCAAAAGTTGAAGGTGGAGCTAAGGGAGCTGATAAGAAATAAATATGAGTAAAAATAAAGATATAGATTTAAAACAAGTTAGATCAATAAATAGGAACGTAAGATCTAGTGTAAGAAAATTAAAACCTATACTTAAATCAATAGTTGGTAAAAAAGTAGAAATTGCGATTAGAGATTTATCTTTCTCAGAAAAAAGAATTTCTAAAGATGTTAAAAAAACAATCTCATCTGCAGTTGCTAATGCAGAAAATAATTTTCAATATGATATAGACAATTTAGTAGTTAAAGAAGCTTTCTGTGGAAAACAAGTAATAATGAAAAGATTTAGAGCTAGAGCTAAGGGTAGAGCTGCAGAAATAATGAAACCATACTCAAACATAACAATAGTCTTGAGTGAACAAATGAAACAACTAGAGAAGGAACATGGGACAAAAAGTTAATCCAGTAGGTTTAAGATTAGGCATCAATAGAGGATGGGATTCTGTCTGGTATGCTAAGAAAAGAGATTTTGGTAATTATTTAATTGAAGATTTTAAAATTAGAGAATTCATAAAAAAAAATGTTATTAATTCAGGTGTTTCAAAAGTGATGATAGAGAGATCGGCAAAAAAATGCTTCGTAACAATATATACGTCTAGACCCGGATTTGTAATTGGAAAAAAGGGAAGTGATATAGAAAAAATTAAAGGGAAATTATCAAGATTGAGCGCAAATGAAATAGTGCTAAATATTAAGGAAGTTAAAAAACCTGAGACAAATTCATTTTTAGTTGCAGAAAACATTGCTCAACAGTTAGTTAAACGTGTTTCGTACAGGAGAGCAATGAAGAGAGCAATGCAATCTGCGTTAAGATTAGGAGCAAAAGGAATTAAAGTATCTTGTAGTGGAAGACTTGGTGGAAATGAAATTGCAAGAACAGAATGGTTAAGAGATGGAAGTATTCCATCTCATACTTTAAGAGCAGATATTGATTACGCTGAAGCAGAAGCTTTGACCACCTATGGAATAATTGGAATAAAAGTTTGGATATATAAAGGTGAAATTTTTACAAAAGAATTTAGTCAAGAAAGGAACAAAACATAATAATGTTACAACCAACTCGAACAAAGTTTAGAAAAGCGCATAAAGGAAGAATTCATGGCAGTGCTTCAAGATGTAATGTAATGAATTATGGTTCTTTTGGATTGAAAGCAATTCAGCCAGAAAGAATTATATCAAGACAGATAGAGGCAGCTAGAGTAGCATTAACAAGACACATGAAAAGACAAGGTAGAGTTTGGACAAGAATGTTTCCCAATATACCTGTATCAAAAAAACCTACTGAAGTAAGAATGGGTAAAGGTAAAGGCTCACCTGAATTTTGGGCGTGCAGAGTAAAACCAGGAAGAATTTTATTTGAAGTTGATGGAGTAACAGAGGAAATTGCTAGAGAAGCATTATATAAAGCATCAGCAAAACTACCAATTAAATGTAAATTTATAAAGAGAATTTAAATGAAAAAAAGTGAGATAAAAAAAATGACAAAAAATCAAGCTATGAAAGATATTGAAAAATTAAAAAAAGATCTTTTTAACTTTAGATTTCAAAAAATCAATGGTCAGATAAAAAGTCCATCAAAAATAAGTGAAACGAAAAAGAATATTGCAAGATTAAAAACATTAGTAGTGAGAAAAGATGCCTAAAAAAGTATTAAATGGAATAGTTGTCAGCGATAAGCCAAATAAAACTATAACAGTTCTGGTTGAGCGAAAATACCAACATCCAGTATTAAAAAAAGTAATTAAAGCCAGAAAAAAGTATAGCGTGCACGACGAAGAGAATAAATATAAAAATGGTGATAAAGTATCGATACAAGAGTGCAAACCTTACTCAAAATCAAAAAAATTTGAAGTGATAGGAGATTCTAAATGATACAAGTTCAGACAGAATTATTTGTAGCTGATAATACTGGTGCAAAAAAGATTGAATGCATAAAAGTATTAGGTGGATCTAAAAGAAGATACGCAAGTATTGGTGATACGATCGTTGTAGCAGTTAAAGAGGCAATTCCTAAAGGAAAGGTTAAAAAGGGTGCAGTTCATAAAGCTGTAGTTGTTAGAGTTAAAAAAGGAATACATAGGAATGACGGATCCAAAGTAAGATTTGATAACAATGCTGCTGTTCTGACAGATGATAAAGGGGAACCAATAGGAACTAGGATTTTTGGTCCAGTTACTAGAGAGTTAAGAAATAGAGGACAAATGAAAATAATTTCGTTGGCACCAGAGGTATTATAATGATTAAAAAAGGCATTAAAGTAAAAATATTGACTGGTAAGGATAAAAACAAAGATGGTGACGTCATTGAAATTGATAGAAAAAATAATAGGGCAAAAGTTAAAGGTATTAATATGGTAAAAAAACATGTGAAAACTACAAAGGAAAAGAAAGGTGGAATAGTTTCAAAAGAAAACTTTATACATCTCTCGAATTTAACAATCTTTGATACCAATACTAAAAGTGAGGCTAAAAAATAATGACACCTAGATTAAAACTAACCATATCCAAAGAAATTGAGCCAACATTAAAAGAAAAATTTGGCTATAAAAATTTATACATGGGTCCAAGAATACAAAAAATAGTTTTAAATATGGGTTTGGGTCTTGATGGAAATGATCAAAAAATTCTAAAATCATGCCAAGAGGATCTAGCAAATATTACAGGTCAAATGCCTGTGGTAACTAAATTCAAA
>CACBXW010000002.1:0-55000 GCA_902543295.1 uncultured Pelagibacteraceae bacterium
TTTCTAAATAACTAATTTTATTATCTAATCTAGAAATTAAGTATATTCTAAATTTTTTTGAAAGTTTTTTTACAATTGGAAAAATTGTTTGATGAGATTTAGGATTTTCCCAGATTAATAGAAATAATTTTTTCAAAGTCAGCCTAATATCTAGATAAGAATTTATATTTCAAGATAGAAAAAACTGCATTTACTCCATCAGTGTATTTAATTTTTTTTCCTTCTTTGAATGATCTGCCTTTGTAAGATATAGGTATTTCAATAATATTATAACCCATATTAGATAGTTTGGTTGTTAATTCTGGGCAAAATCCAAAATTTTTTTCTTGAAAATTAATTTTTTTAAAAATTTTGCTATCTATGAGCTTATAGCAAGTATGTGCATCAGTTAAATTTTGCAAATTAATTATATTTGAAAGAATTGTTAGGATATGATTAAAAAAAATTCTACTCAATGAAAGAAATTCTTTAGACTTATATCTTTGTTTTCCTAACACTCTTGAACCATACACAGCATAATAATTTTTGCTTTTTCTAATTTTTTTTAACATTTTTTCTATATCTTTTGGATTATATTCTAAATCTGCATCTTGAATAATTACATATTTCCCTTTTACAAAGCTCTGCGCACTTTTTATCGCTGAACCTTTGCCCATATTTTTTTTGTGAAAGATTATTTTATCTAATTTATTTTTATATTTCATAATTTTTTTTTTTGTACCATCGGTAGAGCAATCATCTATAACAATTACCTGCTTGCTTATATTTAATTTAAATATTTTAACTAGTAATTTAGAAATAGTTCTTGTTTCATTAAACGCAGGTATTATGATAGTAAGTAATTTCATATGATAGAAATATTTGTTTATTCTTTTTTTATTATATTTTTATTTACACCATTTGGAGTTTTTTTTATACATCAACAAAACAATTCAATTATTTGCTACAGTAAAGAACATATATTTGGATTAATTTTTTTGTCATTTGTGGCAGTTTTTGTAAATTTTTTTTTTCCACTCAATATTTTTATAAATACATTTATAATTATAATATCTATAATAATTATATTAATTTTTAGAAAACATTATCTAAATCTAATTTTTTTAAAATTTTGTTTATTTGGTGCAATATTGTTAGCACTATTGTTGACAGAAAGTGAAGTATATAGACCTGATGCTGGTTTGTATCATTTGCCATTTGTTGGAATTTTAAATTCAGAGAAAATTATAATTGGACTTTCAAATTTGCACTCAAGATATGGTCACATATCAATAATACAATATTTATCTGCAATCTCAAATAATATTTTACTAAATAATAATGGGATTAATTTTCCAGCAGGTTTAATTGCTATCTCTGTAATAATTAATTTTGTCAAACATATTTATAATTATAACCAAAAAAAAAAATATAATTTTCATTTTTTCTTTTTGCTATCAATAGTTATTTATATTTTCTATAAGATGAATAGATATAGTGAATATGGAAACGATGCACCTGCTCATTTTTTATTATTTTTTTTGATCTCTGAAGTAATTTTATATAATAAAAAAGTAGATATTTCTTCTTTCGGAAATAATTTAGCAATTATTTTTTTCATAGTTATTAACAAAACTATTTTAATAACAACAATATTAGTAGGTACTCTACTACTAACAAAAAAGAATATTGCTTTGTTTGTTAAAAGTAAAAAATTTTATTTTCTAAGTTTATTTTTGTTTTTTTGGATATTAAAAAATATATTAACATCAGGTTGTGCTTTGTACCCTCTTGGATTTACATGTATTGAGGAATTAAAGTGGGTGAATAAAAATAATGTAGAACAAATTTCTGAAGATGCCGAAGCATGGTCAAAAGGTATATCTGATTTGAATCAAATGGAAAAAAATAGATATTCGAACTATAAAGAATTCAATGAAAACTTCAATTGGTTAGATGCATGGTCAAAAAAACATCTTAATGTAATTTTAAAAATTTTGACACCATATTCGATACTGCTGTCATTATTAATATTTTGTTTAATATATAAATCTTCTAAAAATAAAAATAAAATCGAGAAGAAATATGTATATTTATTTATAATTATATTATTTTGTGCAACTATATGGTTCTTAAAAGCTCCATTATATAGATATGGTTATTCACTGATTATTGTGCTTATAAGTCTAATTTTTTCCTTTATATTGATAAAATTTAAAGCAGATGAAAAAAGGATGAAGATAATATCAAATACAATTTTAATTATCGGAGTATCTATATTTATATCAAAAAATGTTTATAGAACTTATATGAACGACAATAATTACAATAACTACCCGTGGCCAAAGTATTATTCGATGGATGGAAAAAATAAATTAACAAAATATAGATCAAACAAATTAGATGAACAAATTATATTATCACCAATTAAAGGCTATTGTATGTATATAAAAAAATTATGCACTCATTACGGAATAGATGAAAATCTTAAATTAAAAATTACAAATAATTACAAAGTAATTTATAAAAAAAATTAAGTTAATTAAAAAACAACTTTAAATAAATAATACTAATAAAAAATTTAATACTATCAATAAACACATTAACTTTGCTTCCTTCTTGATGTTTCCATCTAATAGGTAGTTCCAAAATATCAATTTTAAACTTTTTACAGAGTAAAATAATTTCCAAATCATGAGCAAAACCATTTATCGAAACATTTTTGAAAATTTTTTTTACGTAACTTTTATGATATAATTTAAAACCACACTGAGTATCTTTAATTTTTATTTTTAGAATTGTGTAAATTAACAATGTCATTATTTTCCCAATAAATTTTCTTAAAAATACAACACGAACTTTAGATTGAGGAAGATTTCTTGAGCCTACATAAAGTTTATTTTTAGAAAATAAAATTTTTTTTTTCCAATTTAACAATTGCTCCAATTGAACTGATAAGTCAACATCTGCAGTTAAAATCCATTCAGCACTTTGTTTGATTATGCCAGTTTTTATAGCAAAGCCCTTTCCAAGATTTTTTTTATATGAAAATATAAACACTTTGATGTTTTTATTTATTTTTTTAAAATTTTTGATTATTTTTAAAGAGTCGTCACTACTGCCATCATTTACAAATATATAATTCACGTTTTTTATATGATTTTTATTAAAGCGAATTATCGAATTAAATAATTTTTTTAATCTTTTGCTTTCGTTATATACAGGAAATATTATTGATAAATTCATTATTATTTTTTTTCTCCAAAATAAAATATTGAAATTCCGAAAGGTAAATTAAGAAAGCTTATTAAAAATTTTTCAAAAGAAAATATGTTTTTTAGAATTTTATTAATAGTTGAATTACCTTTTTTTTCTACTTTATCTATAAATTGTACATTGAATACTTTATAAAATATTAATAGTGGTGCTATTACTGGGAATAAAATAAAATTGAAATACGAAAATTTAAGAGTTTTAAAATGGTTTAATAAAATTTTACTTAAAGTTTTTTTTGTGTATCTTCTTTTATGATGTAATACTTTATCCTTTGATGTGAAAAGATAATTATAAGCTGGAACAGTTATAAGTATTTTACCGTTTTTTTTTATTTTTTTATGAAGAAATTTAATAATTTTTTTATCGTTTTCTATATGTTCGATAACATCTAAAGCCAAAATTAAATCATATTTTGTTTTTGAATTAAGATTATTTAAAATTTTAAATTTTTTTTTTTTAGAATTTTTTTTTATAAATTTTAAAGCATTGATATTGTTATCATAAATTGATAACTGTCCAAATTTAGACAACATTTCTACATTAACACCAACTCCACACCCATAGTCTAAAATTTTAATTTTTTTATTGTTCAAATTTTTTAACAGAAAATGATTTATTATATTTTTTCTAGACTCAAACCACCAATGATTTCTATTTTCTTCAAATTGCCTTTTGTAAACAGATTTATCCATTGAGTATCCCTCTTAATCTAATATATTTTAAAAATAAATACACATTGCTTAATATATATAAAGGTACCAGATGTCGGGTATAAATAAAGCCAATGAGATATGGGATCAAATATAAAATAATTATCAATAAATAATAATTATCAACTCTATTGTTACTTTTTTTAATTATTGAAAATATTGCTATTAAAATTGAAATATTAAATAAAATTTTATTTGGTATTTCCGTTATTCTGATTTTTTTAAATTTATTTGAGCTCTCATCTTGTGAGTCATATTTGACATTTAGAAACAAGACATATAATTTTTTTTTTATACTTTCAAAAAAAAATTTATCGTTTTCTTTTGCATATTGTATAATTTCTTTAGAAAAAATTTTATTAAATTCAAATTCATTTTGTACTTTTTTAAGTTCATTTTTTTTTTCATACATAATATCTTTTAGCAAAATATCGGGGCTCTTGAATGGATATACATCATTAAATTTTTCGTTATAAACTACACTTAAAGTTAATCCACTCAGAGACGAAATAGATAATGGAGATACAAATTTTTGAGATTTATAATAAGAAAATGACCCCCAACAAATATAAGAAAGTATTATAAAAATGAGTGGTAAATATTTATTTTTGTTTTGATTTTCAAATATTAAAATAAATGGCAACAAATAGCAGAGCAGTAGTTGGGATGCTTTAGTAAAATAAATTATAACCAGCGACAAAGTTACTAGTCTGAAATCAATCTCTTTTTTTGTGATACTTAGATATAAAATTGTAATAAAAATAGATATTATCCCTTCCTCTGGAATTAATCTTAATAATGTTATTAAATTGTAGGGATTATATATAAACAAAAAGAAACATCCCAAAACTAAGAAATTTTTTTTTAATATTTTATATAGAATTAGTAGTAAACTTATGAATATTAAGTAATTTTTAATAAGTAAAATTATTAAAAAATTTTTTGAAATGTATAAATAAATCCATTTTATTATGAATGGAATTATAGGCATACGAGATAAATAGAATTTTAATCCGAATAATTCTTGCTCATATTTGTTTACTTCTATTAAGTTTTTGACAATACCAGCAAAAAAAAATTGCAAACTTTCATAATTTAAACTTCCATCATCAATGACAATATTTGGAAATCTTAGAATTATATATTTATGCCAAAATATTGTTAAAATAGTTATAATTAGTAGGCAAAAAGTAATTAATAAAATTTTTTTTTGTAGTTCAGAAAAAATTAACACTTTAAATTCTTTTTTAATTTATCAAAAATTATTTAATAATAACTTTTTAAATTATACTATTTTGCAATTTTTTTTAGATATTTTTGATGAGGAGTGTCTTTAATTAGCATTTCATCTAACTTAATTACTTGATTAATTATGTCTTCTGAATTTGTCCTCTCTAAACACTCCATAATATCATTATGTGTTGTTGAAGCTAAATTTTGCCCAAGAGAAATTTCTTCAGAAATTTTTTCTCCCTTTTTTAGTCCAATAATTTTAATACTAATATCACCTTTTGGATTAAATTTATTCTTTATAGAGTAACCACTCAATTTTATGATACGAGAAGCAATATCATATATTTTTAATTGTTTTCCCATGTTTAATGCAAAAATTTTGAAACCAGATTTATTGATATAAGAAGAATTTATTACCAATCTTACAGCCTCTGAAATTGACATAAAATATCTTTCAGAATTTTTATTTGTAACAGTTAAAAATTCTTTGTTTTTTACTTGTTTAAGAAATAGTGGTATGACGGAACCACTTGATCCTATTACATTACCGAATCTAACAATTGAGAAATTTAGTTCCTTTTTTTTACTATATTTTAAATAAAATTCATTTAATAATTTTTCTCCAATCTTTTTTGTGTATCCAAGAATACTTTTTGGGTTAACTGCTTTATCGGAGCTTATAAATGTAAAATTTTTGATATTATTTTTGCAAGCAAATTCTATAATTTTTTTTGTACCTATGATATTATTTTTTATCATTGTATGAGAATTTTCCTCTCCAAAACTTACATGTTTATATGCGGCAGCGTGATATATTTCATCAATTGTTTCATTTTTAAAAACTTTTTCTAAAAAAATGTAGTCGCTACAATCACCTAAAATAAATTTTAAATTTTTTGATGAATTTTTAATTTTGGTTTTCAAATTATATAAGTTTATTTCAGATGTATCTAAAACAAAAAGTTTATTTGGTGAATATTTTAAAATTTCAAGACACAGTTCACTACCAATAGAGCCGGCTCCACCAGTAACTATAATATTTTTTTTATATATCTTATTTTTTAAAATTTTGTCGTTAACAATTATTTTTGGTCTATCAACAATTTCGTAGAAATTTATATTGTTCTCTAAGGATTTATTAATAAAGTTTTTAATAAAATGTTTGGTATCCGAAATTTTTCTAATTCTAACATTATATTTACTAAACCTATTAAAAACTTTTTTAAAATTTTTTTCAGAAAATTTCTTTGGTCCATATATTATTTCTGTAATTTTTTTTTCTTTAAATACTTTTGATAATTCTTCGTATTTGTATATTTTTATTCCATTTACTTCTCTTTTTTTATAATTTCCCTGGGTGTCAATAAAGCCTTCGACTTCTCCATATACTGAAAATTGGCGAAGACTATTCAATAAAGAAACAGTGTTTTCATTGATACCAAATATTAATATTTTGTTATCAATATGGTTTTGTATTTTGTTCGTATTTAATAAATAATTTAAAATAATTCTATGAGTTACAATTAAAATTGCTATCAATACAGGTGCAATAAATGAAACTGATCTCGGAAAGTATATCATTTCATATGTGCTGTAATTTATTATTACTAATATTATTTGAATTATAAATATCGCTTTAATAATTTTTAAAATTGAGAAATTATCAAAGTATCTAATTAAAATTTGATAAATATTAAAATATGAAAAAATACTGAAAAAAACAACAAAATATAACAAATATATCAATATATTTATTTCTAATGGTGAATAAAATTTTTCTAACCTTAAGGAAAATGAAATCAAAATTGATAGAGAAATAATTATTAAATCTGAAAATATTAAAAATATTTTTTTTTTAAAATTCGATAAGTTTATATCCAGTATTTTTTTTTTCATTTCATAACTTATATAAAATTTTACTAATTGATAATATAGTATTATCAACTTTATAGAGATCTATCATTTTTAGAGCATTTTTTTTCAATTTTTTTATATTTTTATTTTTAATAATTTTTAAAATAATTTTTGTTAAATCATTAAAATTTTTATAAACATATCCGTTAGTATTATTTTTAACCAAGTCATGAGTTGCTCCACAATTCCTTGAACCAATTACAGGTAAACCAGAAGCCATTGCTTCATTTATAACTAGACCCCATGTTTCATATTTGGAAGTAATAATTAGAAAATCATTTTTACTATAAATTTTTCTTAATTCTTTTTGGTTTTTGAAACCTAAAAAATTAATATTTGTTAAATTATTTTGTTTTGTAAAATTTTTACAATCAGACTCTAATTTTCCAGATCCAGCTAGATTAAAATAGATGTTTTTATAATTTTTGAATCTTTTAGCAACTCTTAAAAAAAATAAAGGATCTTTTCTATCTATTAATTTTCCAACAAAAAGAAAATTTATTTTGTTATTTTTTTTTTTTTTTAATTTATTATGAAAAAATTTATTATCAACAAAGTATGGTGCACTATATAATTTTTTATCTTCAATATTATAGTGCTTATAAAATTTTTTATTAAGACTGCCTATATATAAAAAAAAATCTATATTTTTGAATAAAATTTTTAAAAATATATTTTTTAAGAATTTTTTTAAAACATTTAAATCTTTATTTAAATTCGTTTCTACTCTTAAAATTGTTGGAATATTATATTTTTTCGCTAGAAATAAAGTTTTAAGATATAAAATATTAGACCAACCAAAAAACAATATAGCATCATATTTATTTGTTTTAAAATATTGTTCAAGATTATAAAAAGATAATTTCCAATCATCAGCATGATATTTCTCTTTTTTTGAAAATATATAATTATAACCTGAGAGTAAATTAATGTTCCAGTTGATTTTTTTATTAAATCCTTCATCTTTGAATTTTGAATTTAAACCTTGTCTTGAAGCAAAATAAACATCTGCTTTAATTCCTATTTGATTAATCTTTTTAAAAAGTGGTACCTGGTATTGTATTATATGTGTAGTTACTATCGCCAATTTTTTTTTTTTTCTCAATGTTTTAAACCTTCTTTTTTAAAAATGACTTGGATTGTTTTAAATAATATTTTTAAATCTAATATAAAATTTCTTTCATTTTTATAAATTAAATCAAATTTAACTTTTTCCTCTAAGCTAATCATATCTCTTCCATTTATTTGGGCTAATCCTGTGATTCCTGGTAAAATATCATTTATCCCACATAAATCTCTTTTTTTTATAAGTGAAATCTGATTTTTTAGAGCAGGTCTTGGACCAACTAAAGACATATCTCCAAAAAAAACATTAAATATTTGTGGGATTTCATCAATGCTTAGTAGTCTTAAAAATTTTCCAATTCGTGTAATATAAAGGTCAGGATTCCTAAGGTCATTCGAGTTTATCGTGGGGGTTTCTTTAACCATAGTTCTAAATTTTATCATATTAAAAACTTTTTTATTTTTGCCGATCCTTGGCGAAATATAAAATATCGGACCTTTGCTATCTAATTTGATTAAAAAAGATACAATTAATAATGGAATGAAAATAATAAAAGCCAAAAAAATAACTACTAATAAGTCAAAAATTCTTTTCAATTTTTTCTCTTTTTAATTTTATATAAACTAGTTATTACTACTATATAAAAAAATAAATAACCTATTAGATACAAAAATTTATTGTCAATCGTATAATAAAGCAAAATCGTTGAAATTATATATATAAATATTAGCAAAAAAGATGTGTTTTTAGAAAAATATCTTAACATTAAATGATGTATATGATTTGTATCTGGTTTAAATGGATGATGTCCAGAAATTAGTCGAACAATAAACAGTCTAAACATATCTAAACCTGGAATACCCATAATTATGAAAATCTCTTCTGCATAAAAATTACTATTATAATTGTTTGATTTTATAAATATGTATGAAATTAAAAAAGCTAACAATTGAATACCACTTTCGCCAAAATAAATTTTATTTTTAAAATTAAGATAAAGGTATAATAAAATTGGAATTATTAAATTTATAGAAAGATCTGGAAAACAGTTTTTTAAAATAAATATTGAAAATATAACTATGCAGTAAAAACCTGTCTGCAAGTTTATACCATCAAACATATTTAAAGCGTTTACAAACAGTAAAATAGCCAAAATAGTAAAAAAATGTGAAAAAGTTTTGAGAACAACCACATTAGATAAGAATGAAAATTCTAATTCCTCAATTATTAATTTATTATCAATCAGTACAAAACATGTGACTAAGATTAATGAAATAGTTAGTTTCTGATTAGGAGAAAGTTTATATTTATCATCGTATAATCCAAAGATATAAAAAAAGATTGAACCAAATATTAATGATATAATTTCTCTTGTACTTAAAAGACTTAAAGAATTATAATCTTGAATATTAAATAAATTTAAAATAAAAAATAATATCAAATTAATAAATAATATAGTTCCACCAAACAAATAGACTGGATGCTTTTGAAATTTCCTTTTGCCATCTGCAGTATCTGTTATTTTGAAATAATTAGTTATTTTATTAAAAAAAATTAAAATCAATAGATTTAGAAAAATACTAATAATTATTAAATTTATCATTTATTCTTTTTTAGTTTTTCAAGGTAAATTAAATAACCAGCTGGCATAAATAATATTATTGATAACCAATTATTAAATAAGCTACCTGATGGAAGAAATGGAAAAAAATTAGCAAAATAAAATATATATATCAAATTTTTACATTGTTGAAATTCTTCTTGTTGTTTAATAAAGCTAATTATTATTAAGTTTAAAATCTTAAAAGATAATAGGATAAAAATTATAAATATGATTATAAAGCCTAGAAAGCCGGTTTCAGACAACAATTGCATATAAATATTGTGTGGATGCGTAGTACATGCACCTGGATAAAGATGATTTTCAGGTTCAGAACAGTATTTTCTAAAACTTTTTACACCATGACCGACTAACGGCTTTTCTTTAAACATTTTATAAGCAATTATGTAATGTCCCTCATATGTTTTACTAAATATTTTAATTCTTTCATCTGGGCTGAATAATCCCATTTGAGAAATAACATTGTCATAAATTCTCTCTTTTAAAGCTGGTTTGAAAAATATTGAAATGGATGAAAGTGTTAATATTATGAAAAATGAAAACATGATTGTTTTTCTTAATTCACTACACGATAAAGTTATTAAAATTAGAGAAATTAGTATTAATGCAAGTGAAGTTCTTTCGCCACTTATTAATGTGATATAAAAAGAACTAGCGATAAAAAAAATGATATATTTATTAGTTAATTTAAATTTAAGTCTCAATTTGCTAAAAATTAAAATTGATAACCCAAATGGAAAAAGTCTGGCAACATAACTTCCCAATACTTCATCATTACCAAACAAACTTGTTATTCTAAAATTATTATCAATTTTCTTCCACCCAAGTAGATTTTTATCAAATACAAATTCAAAAGTTGAATCTAATAAAAGAATTATTATGATTGTTAAATATACAATTGCTAATTGTTTAATTACATATTGTTTTTTTGTAATTATTAAAAACACTCCTAAACTAAATAATCCAAATCGAATGTATGGAATAGATTTTTTTAGAGAGTATAAATTATATTCTGATAATGCAGATGATATTAACAGTATAAAATAAAATAAAAGAAAAATTTTAAAATATATATTACTGAAAATTTTATAATCTTTATTATAAAAACATGTAAAAATAAAAATCAGACTAATAATAACAACTGAAAGGTCTGAAAGGAAAGGACCAGTAATTAATAGAATTGGCAATATAAAATATAATAAATAACTAAAAGAGTTTAATTTGTTAATCATTTAAATATATATTGTATGAATTTTAAAGGGAATCTTAAAAAAGTAATTAAAATATTTGAATAAAAGTTATTTTTTTTTAAAGCATAATTTATTTCTTTAGATGAAATATAATAACTTTTTAAACTTTTATTACTTAATCCACCTGTACTCATAAATATATAACATCGATTAATTAATTTAAAATTTAAATTATTTATTAATATGCATCTAACAAAATATTCGAAATCTCCTGCAATCATGAAATTTTCATCATATAAGCCAACTACATTAATTACTTTTCTTGAAAAAAATGTTGACAAATGAGGAGGAGAATATCCAAATCTCAAAAACCATGGTTTAAATAATTTAGATGGGTAATACCTGACAGTATCATCTGCTAAGAAGTTTTTTTTAAATGCTACATCTGCAATGAGTAAATCGACTTTGTGATATTCAATGAAATAGTTAACAACATCATTAATCACTCTTTCATGAGCAAAAACATCGTTTCCATGTAATAGTGAAATAATATCACCCGTAGCAATTTTTAAACCTTTATTAATTGCATTATATATACCATCATCTTTTTCAGAAATTATTTTACTAATTTTATTACTATAACTTTTAATTATATCTAGTGTTTTGTCTGTCGATTCTCCGTCAATGACAATATATTCTATTTGGCTGTAATTTTGAGATAAAACTGATTTAATTGTCCTCTCAATAGTTTGCTCACAATTATAACAAATTGTAATTATAGTTACCTTCAAATTTAGCTCCTCTTTATTATCCAGTTCCCTAGAACCAAAACATCCATATTAGTTCTTAGGAAGCAATTTAATGCTTCTTGAGGTGTCCTCACAATTGGTTCATTTTCATTAAATGATGTATTCAATAAAACTGGAACTGAGGTAAGTTCATTAAATTTACTAATCAAATCGTAGTATTTTTTATTTTCACTTTTTTTAACAGTTTGAAGTCTTCCAGTTCCATCTACATGTGTTATTGCAGGCAATATTGATCTTTTATCAGATCTTACTGGATAAACTTCAGACATATAAGGAACTTCCGAATTTATTTCAAACCATTCATTTACGAAATCAACTAAAATTGATGGTGCAAAAGGTCTGAAGCTTTCTCTACGTTTAATTTTAATATTTAAAATATTTTTTATATCTGGATTTCTAGGGTCTGCTAAGATAGATCTATTTCCTAGGGCTCTAGGACCCCATTCCATTTTACCTTGAAACCATCCAACAATTAATGATTTTTGCAGAGAATTTGCTGTTTCTTCAATAATTTTTTCGTAAGTAATTTTTTGAATATGAAACTTTTCACTCAAAGAATTTTCTTTTAATATTGTTTCAATATTATCATCCGTATATTCATTACCTAAAAATGAATATGTATTTTTATTTAAGATTTCTTTATTATTTTTTTTTATCAATGAGGCTGCTGACCCAATTGAACCACCAGCATCACCTGGATTAGGAGAAATATAAATATTTTTAAATTCAGTCTTTTCAAGTATTTTGCCATTTGCTACAGAATTCATTATACATCCCCCGGATAATGTAAGGTTATTAATTTTATATTTAGAGTATAACTTATTCAATAAACTAATAAAAATATCCTCATAAACTTCTTGAGCTGATCTTGCTATATCTTTATGGATTTGTTTAATTTCATCTGTTGCCAACCTTTCTTTTCCTAAAAGGTCTAAAAGTTTTTTTGAGTAAAGGTTATTATAGAATATTTGTCCGTTTTCTTGTTTATTTATTATATTTGATTTATGATGAACAAAATATTTTAGATTTAATTTAAAACCATTATTGGTAATTTTTACAAGTTCAGAAATTTTATTTTTAAAAATAGGATTTCCATATGATGCTAAACCCATAACTTTATATTCATCACCATATTTTTTAAACCCTAAAAATTGAGTGATTGCCTGATAAAAAATTCCTAGAGAATGGGGAAAGAATATTCTTTGATCTATTTTAAACTCATCATTTTTATACAATCCCCAAGCAGAACTTGAAAAATCTCCAAAACCATCAAGTGATAAATTCACACATTCATTAAATTTGCTGAAAAAAAGTGAAGATGCAATATGTGACTCATGATGGTCAATATACTTTATGTTTCCATTAAATTTATTATTTGGGTCGATAGATTGTATTAATTTTTTTAAAGATGTTTTTTTTTTTAAGTTATTTAAGCTATTTAAAGTTAATATGATACTTCTTGGATTTTTTAAAACATAAAAAATTTTTCTATATAATGATTGATACGGGTTAGAATTAATTGAGACAGTAGTTATATCTGATAAACTTATTTTGGCCTGCTCAATGCAAAAATTTATAGAATTTAATGGAAAGTTAGAAGTGTGCTTGACTCTAGTAAATCTCTCCTCCTCTGCAGCAGCTATGAGCTCATTATCTTTAAATATACATGCTGATGTATCAGAATGTAAAAAATTAAGTCCTAAAGTATATTTATCCCTCATTAAGATTTATCCATTTTTTTGAAATATGAGAACCGGTATAAATATCCTCATAAACTAATAATAAATCTTTAACACAATTTTCATTGTTGAAATACTTTTCTATTATATTTCTTGATATATTACCCATTTGATCAAAGTTGATTTTTTTTAAACCAATCAATTTTTTAGTAATATCATTTACATTGGTCTTAATAACAAATCCTGCTTTTTTTTCACCTACAATATTTAATCTACATTGTTCAGAAATTATAACTGGTAGATCAAGAGACATTGCTTCCTTTAAAGCTATGGAATCCGCTTCTTCATATGACGGCAATATAAATATTGCAGCAGTTTTTAGGTAATCTACTTTTTCTTTAACATTTTTAGGTGGTAATAATTTGACAAATTTATCTAATTTAGAATTAATGATAATTTTACTTATTTTTTTAATATATTGCTTTTCACCAGGACCCGTGATTTCAAAATAAAATTCTTTAAAAAATTCCCTTGGTAATTTTGAAATTGCTTTTAATAATATTTCAATTCCTTTTTTTTTGTGAATTCGACCAAAAAAAACAATTTTTTTGTTTATTTGTTTATTTTTTTTTATAAAAGTTTTTTTAAATTTATTAAGATTTATTCCATTAGGAATTATAAATGAATATGGTAGTTTAAAGTTTTTTTTTGCTTCAATATATTCTTCTTTGGTTGAAAAAAAAATCGCATCTAATTTAATTACGAAATTATTGAGAAAAAAAATTGAGAATATTTTTTTTTTTAAATACTTTTCTTTAAGTGACCAGCTATCAAAAGTTCCATGGGGAATTAAAATAGTTTTTTTACCTAAATTTCTTGCTAAATTTCCAATTATTATTGATTTTAAGTTCCAGGTATCATGAAAATGAAGAATATCAAATTTATTTATAAAAGAATATAATTTGTTCTTTTCTTTTTTAAAAAAAAATGATTTAAAAAAGTAAAAAAAATTTAAACTATTAAGTTTAAATACATATATATATTTATCTTTTTTGTTTAATTCGGAAACATAATTTCTGACTACCTCAGGTGGACCTCCCTGTTTTATAGATGATGAAAAAATAATATTTAATATCTTCATTCTATAATATCCTTATAAAAATTTATATAATTATGTATTAATTTTTTTATGTCAAAATTTTTCTCAACAAAAAGCCTACCATTATCACCCATTCGTTTTATTTCGCTAATATTCATCTTAAAAATTTTTTTTAAATTTTCAGTAAGATTTTCCTCAGAAAAACTAAAAACTAACCCTGCATTTATAGAATTCAAAATATTCCATGGAGTCGAAGAAGTTGTAATTACAGGTATTCCAATAGATAAAGCTTCTAAAATAGACATACCAAAATTTTCACTTTGGCTAGGTAGAATAAATAAATTAGAGCTCAAAAAAATATTTTTTTTGTTTTCAAAATCATAGATGGGATTGTGCAATTTTATAGGAATTTTTATCTTTTTTTTTTCTATTTCTTGTCTAACTAAAGAAAAATACTTTTTATCAGATACTGGACCATAAATATTTAGTTCCCATCCGTCTGGGTCTAATTTACTCCAGCATTTTACTAATTCGAGTAAACCCTTTTTTTTATGTATTCTAGAAAAAAAAATAGCCTTCTTTACAATATTCTCTTGTTTTTTTATTGAATTTTCATAAATTTTTATACCATGCCCAATTACTTTAATAGGTTTTCTTATTCCCAGATTGGTAAGGTTATTTTTTTCCATATCACTTGTGGCATGTAAAAAATCTGCATTATCTATTATTTTTTTTTGATAAATGATCCACGCTAATTTTTTTTTGTAGTAACTTTGTTGCAATGACCATGGTTCTAATGCTCCCAATGGTGAAATAACTATTTTTTTTTTATTTTTTTTTGCTGCCAAAAAAGCTTTAATTTGGAACGGTCTCCATATTCCAAATATATGAACTATGTCAGTATTTTTAAATATTAAGTTATAATCTCTTTTAAATTTAGCGAAAGAATTTGATGAATAAACTAAATCAACACTAATTCCATTCTTGTATAATTGATACGCTTGATCAGAAATTACTGTATATGGTCCTCCATATGATGGCGTATGATTATCAACTACGTAAGAAACTTTCATTAACTATCTTTTTTTATAAATATTGATATTTTTTTTATACCAATCATTTATTTCGATAATCTTATCCTCTAATCTAAACTTAGGTTTCCATTTCAACTTTTTTAATTTGCTATAATTAATGCTATATCTGAAATCATTAAATGGCCTATCTTTTACGTGATAAGAATATTTTTTAAAATCAAGATTATTTATTTCGGATATAAGTTTAACGACATCTTTATTTCTATATTCAAAAGGTGAACCTATATTATAAATTTGGTGTATTTTACCAAGTTTTATAATTTTTTCAATTCCAGAACAAAAATCATCTATAAACAAAAATGATCTTTTCTGATTTCCATTACCATGTATTGGAAATTTTTTTCTTTTTATAAATGTCCAGCAGCATCCTGGTATTAGTTTTTCTGGATGTTGCCTAGTACCAAATATATTATTTGCTCTAACAATTATCACTGGAATATTGTAAGAATGAATATATCCATTTATAATCATTTCTGCTGCAGCTTTTGAACTAGAATAAGGATTTGATGGATTAAATGGAGAGTTTTCTTTGAAACTTGCATTATAAATTTCTCCATAAACTTCGTCAGTACTAACGTGAATAATTTTTTTTACATTATTTTGTTTTGCAGCCTCTAAAACATTTTTTGTTCCCAAAACATTTGTCATGATAAAATTATCTTTTAAGTTATATGAATTATCAACATGGCTTTCGGCTGCAACATGTAAAATTAAATCGACATTTTTTGTATAATTGTTTAAATTTTTAAAATTCAAAATATCATCTTTTATAAATTTAACTCTTTTATGAGATAATATATTGCTAATATATTTTTTTTTAGCAGCATAGGTTATCTTATCTAAAATTAAGATTTGAGATTTTTTATATTTTTTAAAAATAAATTCTGATAGATGTGAACCAATAAAACCACATCCTCCTGTAATTAATATTTTATTCATTTGATGTTTTTTCCTAAATTTTTACAATATTTTAAAATATATTTTTTTGATATAGAAATTTTAATCTTATTTTTTAATTTTTTATTGCTTAAAAAATAATTTTCGTATTTATTAATATTTTTATAAAACACTTTACCACTTCCAAATCCAGTAATAATACTGTCTAGAACTTCTTTTATAGTTATTGGTATACCTGATGAAATATTGAATATACCTTTTTCATTTTTTATTATTAATCTATCAATACAGTTTGATAAGAATTCAATTGTAATAAAATCTTTTTGACTAGTAGGGCTAAGATCAAAATTTAATTTATTCTTATATTTTAAACTTCTAAGGATTCTAGACGAAAATAAATCTCTTTTAGAAGTATCAAGTAATAATATGGTTGCAATCCTTAAAATTAGAAAATTTTGTTTCAACATTTTTGACACCATAATTTCAATTTTTCTTTTATTTTTGCCATATATATTACTTATGTTTTTAATTTTTGTTTTTTCAGACAAGGGTGATTTAACTTTATTAGAATAAACTAATCTAGTTGAAGGGATTATGTAAATTGTTTTTGAATTTTTTATTTTATTGCAAATATATCTATCTAATTGACTTTTAAAGTTTTTATCAGATGTTTTAATTTTGGGATTTAAAGAGAAATTAATTATATGCGAATAATTTTGAAGATTTAACTTTGGGAGAGAGCTTCTATTTACAAGATAAGTATTGTTCAATTTAGTATACCTTAGATAATTTATCGCTAATAGACTTTTTTTTCCAATAATAAGAACTTTAGGCTTTGTCATTATTTTTTTTATAAATTTGTTCATAAAATTCTACTACTTTACGTCCGTAATTATCCCATGAAAATTTATTATAAATTATTTGAATTGAATTTTTTGACATTTCATCTCTCAAGTTCTGGTCTAAATATAATTTTTTAATTTTTTCTTTTAAAATCAATTTATCTCCTGAGTTAATTACATATCCATTTTTACCATGAACTACAATTTCTGATGCGCCAGTATTAAAAGTAGTAATTATTGGCAAACCACAGGCCATGGCTTGTGGGATAACCATACCAAATCCATCCTCTATAGAGTTAAGTATAAAAATATCGGATTCATTATAAATTTTATTCAATGAATTCTCATCTAAGGAACCCAAAAATTTTATATTATCTCTTTTTTTTTTATAAAAGTAATCTTTTAATCCATTTTCTATGTTTCCAGCAAACAAAAGTTCACAATTATTTAAATTCAATTCAATAAAAGCATCCATTAATTGATGAGATCCTTTTCTTATTGAAACTTCTCCAGATGAAATTATTTGAATTTTTTTATTTTTAGATTGTTTTTTTTCTTCAAAAGAAAATTTATTTAAATCAACTCCTAAATGAAAAACATGCACCTTATTTTTATCGATACCCATGTTAACAAAAGTTTTTTTTGCAAAATTACTGGGTACACAAATATAATCTGCTAATTCATATTCTTTTAACTCTTTTTTTATGATTTGCTCTGAAGGTAAATTTGCCTTTAAATTAAGTTTTTCATATTCTTTCTTGAGAACTCTATGCTGAAATTGGATATGAGAAGATCCTCTCTCTAAAACTTTAACACAATTAATATTACTTAATTTTTCAAATGATCTTTTAGAAAACCCAGACCAACCAACAAAGATATCAGTTTTTTTATTTTTTAAGTAAATAGATGCAAAATAATCAAATAAATCATCATTAAAATAATTTAGTTTACTCCATAAAAATTGGGGACATAGTTTATCTATAAGCTTTTTGATTATTTCTTTTAATATAATTGTTTTTATTCTTTTAGGATCTATAAAGCTATCGATTTTTGAATATGGATATGAAGTAATTATTTCATCTAAATAATTTTTTGTTTGCAATGATTTTGCTAGTTGAAAAGCATGAAATTTTCCTCCCACCACGATTGTAACTTTCATAATTATATCAAAAGCTTCCCTTTTTACTTAGTAAATGTTTTATCTTTCGATAAACTTCAGTTGGCTTAATTGTGTTTATGTCCGTATTTAGACGAATTATCTTAGCGTTAGAATTTATTGGAAACCACTTATTATAATAGTCGTGATTATTAAATATACATACACATTTTTTTTTAAATACTGTTGCAAGATGCATACTTCCATTATCTTGGCAAACATGAAGTGATGAATATTTTAAAATATTAATAAAGTCAGTCATGTTTGTTTTTCCGCACATATTAATTATTTTTTTTTTATACTTTTTTTTTAAATATAGAGCCAAATTATTGTCATTTTTAGTTCCTGTGATAACTATATTGTAATTTTTAAATTTCATTAAAAAAATCATCGTTAATTCATGCCAGTTTTCTGTTTTCCATTTTTTTGGGCTTAACTTATTTATATCGTTAGGTAACCTCCCAGCTGCAAAACCACCGGGGCCGTAGGTAATATATTTTTTATTGATTAATTTTTTATTTTTTTTTGTATTAATTACTGATAATTTTTTTATATCTTTTTTTAAAATTAATTTATTCACTCTTTTACAAATTTGTATTGTTTCTGAATTTTTAAAATAATTTTTTCTATAAAAAAAAGAGGAGAATCCTTTGGTTTGATTAATTCCACAAAACTTAAAAAATATATAATGTTTTAAAAAGTTAAGGAGAGAACTGTGCTCTTGTAAATAATAAAGTTTATTAAAATTTTGTTTTTTTACTCGTTTAATTAATTTTAGTATCTCATGAACGCTAGAGTAATTTTTTTTTTTGAAAATAAAAAATTTATCAACTAGTTTTGTTTCTTCGATCTTTAATGGCAAATCAAAATTGTTTCTATTTTGTATTGTCATATAAACAATTTTGTAGTTTGGGTGATAAGCTTTTATTAATTTCAATGCAGGTATACTTATTAGGTAATCACCTAAATTTGAATTTCTAAAAATTAATATTTTTTTCATTTATTAAGTATTTTGAGAGAATATTTTATTGTTGATATAAAAAGTATCAAAAATAAGAATACCTGTATATTTAAACCGATTAGAATTGATAAGTTTACCTCTAGAAAAAAAATTGGATAAAAAGATATTAATGTAACAACAAATAGAATATTATTTTTGTTAAAATTTAACAAACTGTAGAGTAGTCCAAAAAAAATGCCAATTAAAAACATTCCAATTGCTACGCCAGGAATAGCAAAATTGGCGTAGAATTCACTAATAATAGGCATGTTCCAAGAAGTATTGAAATCCTGCTCATTTAATATTTTATAAGCTCTACCAAACTTATTACCATGAACCTCTTGAGGTTTATTAGGCCATAATATTCTTGGTATAGGCTTTGTAAGTAAGTTTTTATATGATTTGCCAAAAAAATATGGAACTTCATTTGGAGTTTTTGTTCTAACTATAATAAGAGACTCGTAACTATGGGATAATCTATCAAATGTTTTAAAATATATTTTAAATATTTTTTCTTTTAAGTCATAGTTACTGAAGTTATTTTTGTATGAGTTCACATATGAATTAACAAATAATTTATATTTATTTATGCCATGATTTGTTTGAACAATTGAATTCTTATCTTTTAGTGAGAATTCCTTTACGTTTTTAACTAAAGAGGCTCTATAACTTTCTTTAAAGTAAGACAATGTTGTAAATATAATTAATAATATAAAAATCAAAAATAAGTGAAATTTTTTTTTATATAAAAAATTTAGTAAATAAATAAATAAAACTATAAACGCTGGAGCAAAAATTAAACCTGTAAGCATTTCATTAAGTAACGGAACTGAGACAACTAAAATAAAAATTAAGTAATTTAAATATTTTTTACTTTGCAAAATATGAAGATAAAAACAACTTATAAATAAATACATTAATGGTAATTTTACTGGCTTTAATTTATTTAGAAAAATAATTTGATCTGAAAAATATTGTAAAAACAAATAACAAACAAAAGATATAATTCCAATAATTAATATCGATGAATTTTTTTTTTCAATTTCAAAAAAATTAAACTTGTAACTTTTTTGTTTAATTGTTCTTATTATAAGATAGTAACCTAAATTAAATAATAATAATGATAAAAAAAATATAGTCATAGTATCTAGTAAATCTATGCCAGACAAACTTAATAGAGAGTAACTTTCTCCTAATAAGGAACTTAAAGTATAATGGTCAGATCTATAAAAAACCAAATATTCTAATCTGTCAGCTATTAAAGGAATTGTGTAACAAAAAAGAAAGAAAAAATGAGTTAATTCAAAAAAGGGTATAAAATTGGATTTGTTATGATTTAAATAAAAAATATATAATGGAGTAATATTTAAAACTAAAATTAACAAAAAAACCAAATTTAAAAATAATTCCATATATGTAAATTCCATTAGAGAAATTAAATTAAAAATTATAATGCAAATCTTTTATATTTAATCTTCTTTATCAAACTTATAATGTATTTTGCTCTATTAAAGTATGTATGTTTTTTAGCCTTTAAATATCCTTGAGTTCTAATTTTATTAGCCACTTTTGGATTTTTCATAATAAAATCAATTTTTTTGTTTAATTCTTTTATGTTTGAATACATAAAAGACTCTTTATTTTCTTTGAAAAATAAATCCTGCTCATAAGATCTGGTTGTTAATAAAAGTCCTTTATTACCTGTAATTTCAAATGTTTTCATGTTGTGCGAAGTCAAATTTTGCTCTCTTAATATGTTCAGTGAAATTTTAGAGGAAATGATTAACTTTAGTAATTTTCTTCCATGCACATGTTTATGAAATGTTTTATTTTTATTATAAATAAATAATTTATTCCAGTTTCCTCCACAAACATATTTATCGTATTTAATGGAATTTAATATTTTGTATCGATGCTTGTCGTATGTGCCTATAAATAAAATTTTATCGAATGTATTTTTGTGTTTAAAAGTAAAATTAAAGTTGTGTAAATTATCATAAGCAAATGGTAAGTAAATTATTTTTACGTTTTTAAACTTTTTTTCTAATTTTTTTTTTAATTTAATTGACCAAATACAAAAAACATCAAACTGATTAATTGTTTTAAAAAAATCAATATTAGATATATTTTTATTTTTAAGTCTGAAGGGATCATCTGGGAAAATATTAATAATTAATGCATTTTTATATTTGGTTTTTAAATTTCGTAATAATTTTTTATTTAAATATAGACCTTTAAAAATAATAATTAAGTCAAAATCTTTTTTTGAATTATTAATAAAGTTATATATTTTACTTCTTAAAAATACATAATTTATATTTGGATAAATATTTAAAAGCTTTGCATAAATTCTATTCTTTATTGTATTTTCAATTTTAAAGAAAGTAGTTTTTATATTTAGTTTTTTAAAAGCTTTATAATAAAAATTTTCTAAAGAATTTTTTTCCCTATTGCCAATAATTAAAATATTTTTTATCACAATAAATTTAACTTTTATTTTTTTTTAATAAGTTTAAATCTATAATTTGACTAAATTTTGCTAAGTTGTTTATTCTGTGAGTGATTGAAATAATAGAAATGTTATTATAATTTTTGAAAATATTTTTGTAAATATTTTCTTCAGTAGTATGATCCAAAGCATTTGTGGCTTCATCAAAAATATATAAATTTTTATTTTTGTACAAAGCTCTTGCAATTCCAATTCTTTGTTTTTGGCCACCTGAAATATTAATTCCATTTTCTCCGACTATGGTTTGAATTCCATCTGGTAAATTATCTACAAAATCTTTTAGCTCAGCGTTTTCAATAGCTTTCATTATATTTGGGTTATCTACACCCTGTTCTGTTTGATCAAATGTTATGTTGTTTTTAATTGAATCATTTAGTAGAAAAATATCTTGTGGGACGTGGGATATTTGGTTTTGCCATTCTGAAATTATTTTTGGATCTAGCTCAATTTTGTCTAAAAGAATTTTACCCTTTGTAGGTTTAAGAAGTCCCATTATCAAATCTACAAATGTTGACTTTCCAACTCCCGTTTTTCCGATTATTCCAACGTTATTTTTTAAATCGATTTTGAAATTAATATCATTCAATACTGGGATCCTAGAATTTTGATAACTAAATGATACATTATTAAATTCTATAATTTGAAATTTTTTATCTATTTTTGTTGTTGTTTCGTAATTTTGATTTGTTTCTTTAAGATATAAGTAAGACTTTATATCGTTAAGTATATCTAAATTTCCAACAATTAATGCCCATGATTGATAAATATTATGAAACATAGGCAGAAGTCGATTAGCAGCATATGCAAAAACACCCAATGAGATAATAAGGTTCGAGTTGTTACTTTCGTTACCTTGAAAATAAAAGTTACAAAGCATTAGTAGCATTATAATTCCCAAACCTTCTATTAAAATTTTTGGAAATGCTGCTATTGTTGATATATTAGCTTCTGCAATTCTATAATTACTCTCTGCATTTTTATAATATGAATTATAAATTTTATACAATCTGTCTAATATAATATCTCGTATACTTCCAATTGATTCCTGTAAAAATTTAATTCTATATTCAGAGTATTTTGCAACATTTAAACTGTTTTTTTTAAGATAAAATTTAGAAGTATTAGCAATTATTAAATATAAAGATCCAAACAATGATATTACAACTAAAGTTAAAACAGGATTAAATACTAAAAGCGCTATTAAGATCCCTAATGAAATAATTGCACCTGAAATAAAGTTAAATATTGAAAATATAATTCCACTAGCTTTAGCCATTTTTTCGGTAACATTTGAAATTAATATATTTGAACTTTGATTAATGATTTCTTCGTAGGGTTGTATAATAGTATTGTTAAATATTTTGGATCCCAAATCTGATGATATAACGGCAGTAAGTCTTATACTTATTCTAAACACAATTAGTCTAAATATTGTTGATAAAAAAATAATTAAAATAAAAATATAAATAATTGTTGTTTTGAATGACTCACCACTTTCAAAATATCCAAAAACATAATTTAAGAAGTAATTATTGTTCTCTTGAATATTAAAGTTTAGAAATGAGCTTATTAATGGGATTATGCTACCTATACTTAAAAATTCTAAAATAGAGGCTAAAGTCATCAAAACAATAAGTAAAAAAATTTTTTTTCTTACGTCTCTATTAATTGATAAAAAAAGTAATTTTATAATTTCTAATAAATTTGTTAACATGTTTTATTTAAGTGTAATCATTATTTATAACAATAAGATTTTCACCTTTGATAATTACATCTTTATTCAATCTACTTATTGCATTAAAAAAATTTTTAGAGCAATTTTCTCCTGGTAACATCCAATCATGGATCTCAATTATAATTATTTTAAACTCATTAACCCAATCTAGATTTTCAGCAAATACATCCTTTTCAAAACCTTCTATGTCAAATTTAATTAAGAATGGTTTAAATTTATTTCCCTGATTTGCAAGAATTTGATTTATTGTTACTGATTTTTTATCGCCATTAGTCTTCTCTTTTACCATAAAAGCTCTATCATCATTTTTATCTTCTATTTCAAAACTAATAATTTTTGATGAAATAGCTGAATTAATATTTTTATACGTATCTGAATTACAGTTGTGTTCAAGAATTGAAAAATTTTTTTCTTCAGGTTCAATATTAATAATTTTAGAATTTTTTATCATTTTATTAAAATAAATACTGCTACATCCAATATTTGCACCACAATCAATTATCAACGGAATATGATTATTATTTTTAATTTCTAAAAGCTTTAAATTAATTTTATTTGAAACACTTAATCTATTAATATTATAAAAATCTTGACCAAATATTTCATATAAAGTTAAGGTATCATATTTATTTCTAATTTTTATAGACAAAAATTTTTTATTATATTTATCGAAAATTATAATTTTTTTGAATAGAATACCAAGTAAACCAGGCATTAAAATAATAAATTGTCTATTTTTAAATATATTAAAAAAAAAATAAAATATGTATTTAAAAAGATTATTAATAAAAAAAGTCATTTAAATTAAATTAGTTTAGATATTTTTTTATAAAAAGATATAGGATCTACAAATAAATATTTCATTAAATAAAATATTCTATTCGGCCATAAATAATTCTTTCCTCTGTAATGATTTTTAAAAACAAACTCGTCAGCATTTTTATTAATTTTAGTAATTTTTGGCAAAATATAAGGTTTTTTTAGAATTGATACCTTGTAGTAGAAATTATGAAAGTTACTATCAGTGTGCGTTGCTCCTTTTTTAAAACCAATATTCAAAACAAGATTTTTTTTTGGAGTTATAATCATTTGTTGATTTTTCCAAATACATAACATCCATGGGTAAGCCCAACTATCTAAAGAGTTATTTGCTACTCCATTAAAGATTTTCTCCCAATATTTTTTCTCAACTTCATCATCAAAAAAATTTTCCCATTTTTTAGATGACTTAAATTTCATCCAAAATTTTATATTTTTATCATATTCTTTCCACGTACGCCTCCAAGTTGCCCAACCCCAACAATGTGCATACTTTGAATAATAAAATGATTCTTTTAAGAAAATTTTGTTTTTTAAAAAGTTGTTACCAGTTATACCAGCAACTTTTTTGTCATTTTTATACTTATTGAGTGACCATTCACAAAATGTAAAAAAATCGTTTGTTGGAATGCAATCATCTTCTATAATGATTCCTGCTTTTACTTTTGAAAAAAACCAATTTAATCCTTTAGATACGCCTATTTTACAACCATTATTTTTGTTTAAATAATTTTTATGTAAATTACATTTCCATTTTATATTATTTATTATTTCTTTAACTTTATTACACTTATAAATATCATTTTTATCTTTTTTTGATCCATCGAAAGATACATAAATATTTTGAGCATTTATGTTTTCTAAAATTTTTAGTAACTTTTTTAAATGCTCCGATCGATTATAAACTAATATTAATATTGGTGTTTTAAACATTTTTTTTTAAGTAATCAGTCAACTTTAATGCCATGGCTAATGAAGTAAATGTAATATTAGCATAGCTAGATTTTTTAAGTAAACAACTTCCGGTAACATATAAATTTTTAGTTCCCCAAACACAATAATTTTTATCAACTACACCTGTCTTTCTATTTTTCGATATAATCATGCCTCCAGATGGGTGATTTGTATCTCTAACTATTTTTTTAAATTTTATTTGGTTAATATTACTAAAATTATTTAAATTTAATTTTGCAATGTCTTCCTTTTCTAAAAATGCCTTAGTCTTAAGGGCAAATAACTTTATGAAATCTAACTCAACACCGTTAATTTTCCAATCAATTATGAACTTTTTACTTAATTTGTTTAATTTCACATAACTTTCTTTTTCTGCTAATTGTTCTGACTGCACATAAAAGTATATGCCTTTATCATAAAATGGTTTGATTTTTTTTTTTAATAAAAATAACCATAACAGTTCAAAAAATTTATTATTCAATTTTATACTTTGTATAATTAGCTTTAATAGATGCGATAATTTCATCTCATTCAACAAATCAATATAACCTTTTTTTATTTTCTTAATTTCTTTTTCATATTTAGAATAAAATTTAAATTCTCCACTTGCAGAAAGCGAATATTTTGAATTAGAAAATTTAAAAAGTAGCTTCGGTTGATATTTTGAATTTTTGTATATTCCGTTATAAAAATAATTGCTAAATTTTCTCTCATTTATTGGTTGGATATTACCAACATGGATTCCAAGGTGATCATGAAAATATGAGCCTATACTGTTCAATTTTATTTTATTTTTGTTATTTTGAAAAAATTTAATTGTTTCAACTGTTCCACTAGCAAAAATATATTTTTTGGCTTTTAACAAATATTTTTTTTTATTAGAAAGACACTGGATACCAGTAACCCTTCGATTTTTTATGAATAATTTTTCAGCTTTAGCATTTATAATAAAGTCATTAGGATTTTTATCTAAACAAGGTTTATAAAATTTTGAAAAATTAGGCTCTTTTAACCAACTTGTGTGAAAGTATTTAATTCCGTACTTATTTGGTATTTTAAGATTATGATCTTTTACAAAATTATTCAGATCACTTTTTCTTATATTCAATAGTTTATAAAGCCTTCTATAAATTTTCTTTGTCTCATTTTTTTTGAACCCTAAATCTAGCTCATATTTTTTTATTTCAGCATTTGTAAATTCTGCAAGCTGACCACCCCAAAGTGAGCTGTTTCCCCCTATACCAAATGCTCTCTTTTTGAATGTTCCTTTGTGGTATACTCCTTTATTAATTAAATTATTTTTTTTAGCAATTTTGGGTTTTAAACCACCTCTATCGATAACTTTAATATTTCTAAATTTTTTTTTAAGTTGAGAGTAAATAAATAATCCTAGTGTACCACCCCCAATAATTAATATATCTGTTTCAATAATATTATTTTTCATTTTACTCTAGTCAGTAATTTTTTTTTATTTCATAGATCAAATTGTTTACGTAATCATCAGTTAATTTACTATGCGTCGGTAAAAGTAAAATTTTTTCGCACAAATTACTTACATTGGTTGTTTTACCTTTAAATGATGAATATTTATTCATTAGACTACAATTTGGATACATTTGGGATCCAACATTAATATTTTTATTAAGTAATATTTTTTTTAGATTTATTTTATGTTTATTATCTCGGCACATAATCATATAACTAAAGTTATCACTCGTATCGATTAAGTTTTTAATATTATGACTGGTGCCTGATGTTATATCTTTTAATCCATCGAAGTACTGTTTTGATATTTTTTGTCTACTTTGTTTTTCTTTAGGATAATCTCCAATCTTTCTGTATAATTCTGATGCTCCATAACTCGGTAATAAAGAAAAATAGCTTTTGTCAACTAAATTTTTTTGATTTTTTAATTTATTATCAATTAAATTTGAGTCTTCGTATTTAAGTTTTCCTTTAAACTTTAAATAATTAATTGTGAATAGATTATAAAATAATTTATTTGTCAATGTGCTATATAAAATTGTTCTGTAAATTTGATTTTTATAATTGAAAGGTTTTAGATAATCCCAGTCTTGCATCAAATTATTTATATTTTCAACATTTTTGCTATTTATTGATAATGCACCTCCATAAAAAAAATTTATAAGTTTAAAACTAGAGAAACTATATAAACTATAATCTGATAGAGAATTTATTTTAATGTTATCGACTTTTCCTGCGAATGAAATTGCGCTATCTTCAATTAAATCTATATTATTATTTTGACATAATTTGTATATTTCAGAATAATATTTTTGGTTTAAGTTATAATGAGTTATTATGATTGCTGAAGGGTTGAGTTTAATGCTTTCTTTTATATAATCTAAATCAAAAAAGGTAGAATCTTTATAAAAATCAATAAAATATGGAATTCCTCCAGCATGCATTACTAACTCGATAACTTCCGGTATTGTAAAGGGTGACATTAAAACTATTTTATTTTTTTTTTGATTTATTGAATTTTTAGTAGCTAAGTAAATTGCAGATCTTGCCCTGCCAAGTAGTATAATTTTTTTATCGTCAACCTCCGTTAACTTTAAAATTTCTTGTTTTAATTTTTCGTGAATATTATTATCATTATCAATTAGTAAATCTTTAAGAATTTTTGTATAATTAATTTTACTAATAACTATATTTGGAATTGCCATAACTTATTTTAAGTATTCTATTTCAAATTAAATTTATATGTCAGATAAAGATAAATATAAATACTACACCAAAAATAATAATGATATTCCCATATTTAGCAGACCTTGGTGGTTAGATGCAGTAAGTGATGAGGGATATTGGGATGTAATATTATATGAAAAAAATAATAACATATACGGCTCACTTCCTTTTTTTATAAAAAAAAAGAACATTTTTAAATTAAGTATTCTACCAAGGTTAACACAAAAACTTGGGCCATATTTTGCTGATAGTAAATTTAATGATAATGAAAAAATTTTTTCGCATCTATCAAAAAAACTTCCTTACACTAATTACTTTGATCAAAACTGCCATCACACAATAAATAACCAAAAAATATTTATAAATGAAGGATTTACTGTTAAAAATATGAGAACTTGTATAATTGAGGATATTAAAAATATAAATGAAATAAAGAATAATTTTAGTAAGAACAGAAGGTATGATTTAAGTAAAGCAAAAGAAAATAATTTAAACACTAATTTTAATGTAAATCCAAATTTATTTTATGAGGAACATGTAAAAAATTTAAAAAAAAGAGGTTTAAAAATAAATTACAGCAAAAATTTTCTTATTAGATTATTTGATGCTTGTTCTGAAAATAAGTCAGGTAAATTAATTGGTGTTTATGACAATTCAAACAATTATCTAGCTTTATGTTTTATTGTATGGGATGATTTATATGCATACTTAATTGGACTAACAACGAATTCTGATAATTTAAAAACTGGAGCATCATCCCTGCTGATTTTTAATTCAATAAATTATTTGATTGGGAAAACTAAAAATTTTGATTTTGAAGGAAGTATGGATGAAAATATATATAAATTTTATAATTCTTTTGGAACAATAACTAAAAACTATTTCAAAATTAAGAGTATTAAACCGAGTTTCATGAAAGTTTTTTTAGATTAAAAAATTACTATTTCAAATACTCTGTATGTATTTTTTTACTCCAATTTTTATTATAATCTATTGATTTATCATCAATTATCACATCATATCTTGGTTTACCTAGAATTAATTCATGATACTTTAAATTCCATTTTTTTAATTGATTAGAAGTTTTCAAATATCCTAATTTGTATGCTTTTTTTGTATTAGAATTTGTTCTTCCCATATATCTTGATGTGAATATTTTTATATAATGTCCTTCATCAAATAATTTATTTATTGTTTTTATATTTTTTTTGATAGGTATTGATTTTGAATATTCACTTTTTCTAGTTTTACAAATTGTGTTATCAATATCAAAACAGAATATTTTTTTTTTCAATTTAATATTTCTTAAGTTTGGCCGTAGTATTTATTTTTACCATGTTTTCTAGAAAAATGAAAATTAGATAAACTTTTTGATATTTTTGGTTTTTTAATCAAATATTTAGTTTTAAAATAAAGTTTACAAATATATTCAATAGCTACTAGATTATTAAATGCATCTTTTTCTGTTTTGCCCCAAGTAAATAATCCATGATCTCTAAGAAGTATTCCTGGACAATAATTATTTAACCTTTTAAGTTTTTTTGTAATACTTTGCGCAACTTGGAATTCATAATTTTTCTTATCAACTATTCTAATTTTATCAGAAATAGGAATTTTTCCATAGAAATAATCAGCGTGTGTTGTTCCAAAACATTCTGGCTCTATATTGGACTGTGATATTATAGTTGAGTACTCAGAGTGCGTATGAATTATACAGTTTACGTTTTTTAAGTATTTGTATAATTCAAGATGGATTATTGTGTCTACGCTAGGTTTAATTTGTTTTTTTTTATCAGAGCTGAATTTTTTTAAATTAACTTCAACCATATTTTTTAATACACAAGTTTCAATATCACTACCTGAAGCTTTAATAAAAAATGTTTCTCTTTTTTGATCTAAAATACTAGCATTTCCAAAATTTAATATACTATATCCCTCTGAATATATTTTTTTATTAATTTTAAGAGTTCTGATCTGTAAATCTTTTTTCCTCATACCTAACATTTTCCAACTTGAAATTTATAATTTTTTCCATCATGAACTATAATAGAGTCATTATCACTATCTCTTGTTGACATTTCTATTATTTTAGAATTTTCAGATGCCATTCTCATATGTATGGTACCGGGCTTCATTAAATAACTATTATTCTTTTTTAAATTGATAAGGCCATTTATAGCTCTTGCATATCTGATACCTAACTTAATAAATCCATATTCAATATAATAATTTTCTTTTTTTGAAATATGGAATTCCATGCTGCTCTGGGTATTTTTTTTCATATAAATTATTTTTATCGCCCCATATTTATTATTTACTAAGTCAATAATTTCACCCCAATATTTTTTTTTAATTCTAATTTTTTTTAAATAAGTTTTTATTTTTTTTTTTGAGGAATTATTTTGAATTCTTAAACTATCAACCTGCTTAAAAAAAAATAAATATATTTCAGAATTTTTAATGGAATTTATGGAAATTAATCCAGGACAAAAAACCAAACTACCTTCATACACCTCTTTATTATTTATTAATAGAGATCCTGAAGATATATAAATATAATAATGTTTTTCGTTTAACTCAAACTTACTTAGCTTTTTTAAGTAGATTTTTTTATAACTAAATTCTTTTTGTGAGGAAATATTTTTGATAATTCCAAAACTGGATTTGACTTTTCTAACTATAGATTTGGTATCTAAATCTTTTAATTTTTTGCCATACATTTTTATCCTTTTTGTAATTTCACAGCTTATTATAAATTTTTTTGGAAGCAAATTTATTTGCTTTATCTAATCTAACTTTTGAATTTTTATTTTCTAAAGTAGCAAATCTTGCTAAATAAAAGTCACCTGCACCAATTGTATTTACTTTTCCTTTTGATTTATATGCCTTTACCTTAAAATATTCATCTTTATTATAAATTAGACTGCCCTGATCACCTAATTTTACAACTAAATTTTTTATTTTTAAAATGTCTGATAATCTTTTTAGATTTTGTTTCATATTTGACTCATTAATATTGTATTGTTTAAAAGCTTTATTATATTCATATCTATTTAATATTAGATAATCTGATTTCATAAATTTATACAATTGAGGATTATTTGAAGTTGATTGTTGATCTACATAAATTGTGAGCCCTTTAATTTTTGAGATTTCTATTACTTGTTTGGTAAATTTATCTGTAAAAATACCATTTCTGTAGTCGCAAAGTATGATTCTATCACTTACAGTATCCTTTTTTAAATATTTTATAAATTTTTCGTGTAAATTTGAAATTATTTTTTTTGATTTTTTTAAATCATTTAATTGCATGATTAATTTATCTCCATCCCAGAACCTCTTTTTCTCAAGTTTATAACTAAAATTTTCTATCTGATGGGAGCTGATGTATTTGCTTTTTAGGTTTAATTTACTATTTACAATAGTAAAAAAATTTGTTTTTTTTTTTAATATAGATAGTGCATTAAGAACCATACCAGTTCCACCTAAAATCGTTTTTTCATTCATTAATATATTTTTGGGTGCTTTATGCTCAGCGGCATATCCCCTATTGGTGACATATATGTCTTTATCTAAAATTAATTCACCTATTAATATAGCTTTTTTTTGCACTTTTTAATTTTTTTATTTTCTTGATAGTGGAGGTAGTAGAATAACCTTTTTTTAAAGTAAAAGTTCTTATTTCAATTTCGGTAGGAATATTATCAAATTTTCTAATTCTTTCTTCAGTAAATTCTGATCCTTTTACAACGATATTTGGCTTTATGCTTTTGATTAAAGCAGATGGCTTAATATCATCGAAAATTATTACTTCATCAACTACATTTAACTCTAATAGTAAGTTTTTTCTATCAAATTGATTATTAATTGGTCTATTTTTACCTTTTAAAATTTTAACAGATTTATCTGAATTTAAGCCGACTATGAGTTTCTTTCCAAGTAGTTTAGCAAACTTTAATAATTCAATATGTCCAGAATGTAAAATATCAAAAACACCATTTGTAAAAACAATTTTTTCTTTATTTTTTTTAGGTTCGATTTTTTCAACTCTTTTAATATGTCTACCTTCACCAAATTTTGTATTCAGCCAATTTTCTAATAATTTTAAATTAGTTTGATCAGTATTAATCCAAGAACCTAAACAAATAATATTTGAGTCATTGTGATCTTTGCTATTAATCGCTGATATAATATTATGGACATGTGCGGCTCGTACTTTGCTAAATTTATTTGCGGTAATTGACATTCCAATACCTGTTCCACACACCAAAATTGCATACTTTACTTGATTACTTGATACAATTTTAGCAGCTTGAGACGCATAATCAGTATAATCAACTTTATCAATTGAATGTGGGCCCAGGTCTATAAAATTATATTTTTTTGAAAAATATTTTTGGATTTTATTTTTTAGCTTAACACCATTGTGGTCGGACGAAATAATAATACTAATATTATTATTCATCTTTAAAGAGAGAAATTAGCCTTTTTACTATCTTCAATAAATGCTTTTACTGTTTTTAATGAGAGATTATGAGCTGTTTCACCAAAATTTTGTATTTTAATAATCATTTCTGGAGGAACAGTTATAATATGGCACTTCATTTTTTTTGATTGGCTATAATGGAAAGCTTCTCTTGTACTGGCCCATAAAATTTCAACATTATTAAACTTTTTGGATAAACTTATGCTTTGTTTAATAACATTAATTGGATTTTTTCCTGAATCACCTAGCCGCCCAGCAAAAATTGAAATTATTACTTTTGTTTTTTTATTAATTTTTTTTAATATTTTTAAAGTTTGATTAACACTAAACACGGCGGTAATGTTAATTTTAACTCCGTTATCATTTAAATATTTTATTAATTTTCCTTGAAATTCTCCTTTTGAGTTAATCACTGGAACTTTGACGTAAATATTTTTGCCCCAACTGTTGATTTTTAAAGCTTGTCTTTTCATATTTTCATAATCATCTCCTAATACTTCAAAAGAAACAGATTTATTTGAATTTTCTAAAATTTTTAATATTTTTAAACAATAATTTTCATAATTCTTTGCTCCTGCTTTTTTCATCAATGTAGGGTTAGTAGTAAAACCTTTTACAAGTTTTAATTTTTTAAATTTTTTTATTTCATCAATTTCGGCTATATCACAGAATATTTTACTCATATCTTTATTTACATATTTTTCTCAATACTGTCCATAACTTCCACTAATTTTATATCATCCATTTTATCTTTTTTTATAGTCATACTTTTTGAATTATATGGTTTATTTTTTATATAATTTGATTGACCAAACAAACTTAAGTTTTTTAATTTCATAGAGTCAGATAGATGCAATATACTACTATCATGACATATTATAAACGATGAATTCTTCAAAATTTCAATAAGCTCTGATATAGTTGTTTTTGCAATCAGGTTTCTTATTTTAGGGTTGTTAAATTCTTGGTTTAAATGTCTTTTATCACCATCATCTCCGATAAGAACGATTAATTTATTAGGATATTTTTTAATCAACAATTCTGATAATTTTTTAAAATTATTTAATGGCCAATTTTTACTAATAATAATTCCATTCGCACTAAAAAGTTGCAAGACAATATAGGATTTTGGAGGCAAGTCAAATTTCTTTAAACACCTTTCATTCTTCGGAAAATTAAAATAATCAAATTTTTCAACGCTTGGTAACTTAAAACTTTTATTTTTTATAAACTTCAAAAAATGGTGATTTATTTCAATTTCATGCATTTCTGGAGAATGAGTAACTTTTGTAACTGATAAATTTTTAAAATAAATTAAAAATTTTATAATTATTTTCTTCATAAAATTCATATTTTTAAATGCCAGATTAGAAATGATGAATTCTTTTTTCAAAAATATAATAGATAACAAAAAAAACAATAAAGATGGGTTTGAGTGAAGAGGTATTAACAATACATCGGTCTTTCTTAAAATTTTTATGATATCAAATAATTTTTTTAAACTTAAGTTTTTTAGATAGAATGTTTCTTTAATATAAATATTATTATCATTAGCTGTTAAACCGCTAAATTTATTATCTCCTATTAAGATAATATTATTTTTTTCTTGATTAAGACTTTTGAACAAAGATGATAAAAGAATTGAATTTCCTAATCCACAATACTCCGTTATCAAAAAATTCATTTTTAATTAGGAGGATAAATTTTTTTTCCAATAATTAAATCAACAATCATCAACAATATTGAATTAAACATTATTTCTGCTTGATTATATGATTTAGTGTTTATCCAAATATTTAAACCTTTTTTATTTATTAATTTAAGTTTATTATTTTTTGTTTGACTTGTGATTGTGACTAAATTTAATTTTTTTTTTAATGCATACTTTGCGGCATTTACCAGATTTTTTGAATTTCCAGAACAAGAGAGGATAACAACAGTGTCATAACTATCATGGTATATCTCTAAAGCTTTTTCCATCCATTTTGCATATCCATAATCGTTTGAGAGACATGTTATTAGATTTGATTCATTAAAATTAATAGCTCTAACTTTGGCATTTTTTGATAGATCTACTGCTACATGCGAACAAATTGATGCGCTTCCACCATTTCCTAAAAGAATAATTTTCTTATTTTTTTTGTTAGTTTCAATGAATAGCTTATAAATTTCTATTATTTTTTTTTTATAAATTGATAAAGTTTTTTTATTTAATGAATTTAATTCTTGAACATAAGAGGATAAAAACCTACTTTTTAATTTATATTTCATGTTAATATAGTGTTTTCACTTTTGTTAATGAATAAATATTCTTAATTTTATAATTTTTCAATTTGTTGTAAATTTTTCTGTTAATATTTGGAGATTTTATCCAATTTGATGGACTTTTAAAACCTTCAAAATAATCAAATCCATTTTTTGTTAAATATAAAATAGGAATATAGTTCTGAGAAAGATTAAATATTAAGCTAGTTGTAGTTCCAATTGCACATATACAATTTTTAATATGATTAGTAGTAAAATCATTAACATATTTTATTTTTATATCTTTATCAAAAAAATCATACTTTTGCATATCAGGACGTTTTTTAATTATTATTATATGATCTTTATTACTAAAATATCTTAAAACTTTATTCATTAATTGAAAGTTACAAAAATGTTCAAATGGGTAAATTACATATTTATTTTGTTTATTTTTTTTCATCTTATAAGAATAATTTCTATTATTAATCCATCCAACAACATTAATTTTTTTTGAATTGTAAAAATATCCTTTCTTTGAGACAAAATTTTTGAAATCCTCGCTGTATACATGGATTTTATCAAATAAGAGTAGTTTGTTTTTTGGCAAATATTTTGTGCCCATTATATTCATATGATTTTTTATATTCACTGCATGACATATTCCCTCACATCTTATATTTAAAATCTTTGCAGCTAGAAGAATGCTGTAGTTATTAAATGGATTATCAGTTAAGTATATTTTATTTGGTTTTAAAAGTTTTAAGGCTATCATCCAGAGTTTATATGAATTAATTTTTTGATGAGCATCTTTAATAAAAGCATTTTCATGATTTAATGTTTTGGTTTTAATTTGATCAAAAGAAAAAGGAATTATTAGATAGTTTTTAATATTTAATTTTAAATTTTGATATCTCATATCTTTATAAAAGCGCTTATCAATCCAGGTTGCCTTTTTTTTTGTGAATAGTGAAATTAAAATCCACAAATAAAATAAAATTAACTTAGTGGCTAGCTTAATTTTAGTTTTAAAATAATTATTTCCATTTAAATAATTCTTAACTCTTTGATATCCATTATCTTTTATATGCTTATAACCATGAATGTGATGAACATTTAAGTCAAGTCCATTCATTTTAATAAAGTTATTATACTTTTGATACTGAAAACAGTATTGCCAAAATAAATCCTCCAGTGCTACTGAAATGATATTATAACCAGATATAAAAAAATGTTGTTTGAAATTTTTTTTTTTTATTATTTTTTTTAATATTTTATCGAATTTAATTTTAGCTTTTTTTGTTGAATATTCTGGTAAAATGTTTTTTTTTTTGAAGTTAATCAGCCCATTATAATTAGCAATTATAGAATTTGTTTTATTCAAATTCATATTTTATTTGTAATTTTTCTAACTTTAATTAAATCATTTAATGTATCTACAGGATAAGTTTCTTTATTTGAGAATACTAATTTAACAGTTTTGCCATATTCTAATATTCTATTCATATCGATAGACTCACGAATTTCCAGCTCTGTAGGTTTTAATTTGCTATAATCGTAAAGAAACTTTCGTCTAAAAGGGATTATACAAACTTGTTTATATGCTTTTTTAAATATTTTTTGATTTGGTATTGGTTCTCTAGAGAAATAAAGTGCATCATTTTTTTTATTAAAAACAACTTTTATTGTATTTTTATTTTTAAAATCACTTTGTTTTTTAATTCTTGAACATACATTTGAAATATGCGTAGTTTTGTCTTTTATTAATGGCCTTATAGCATTTGATATCATTTTATGATTTATCATTGGTTCATCTCCTTGAACCATCACTACAATCTCGTATTTTTTTTTTATCTTTTTTTCAAATTTTTTTAAAGCCTCGGAACATCTATCTGATGCTCTTTTATGTTTATTACTTGTCATCACTGGTATTCCACCAAATTTTTTAACATGATCAAATATAATTTTATCTGGAGTAGCAATGAGCACTTTTTGTATTACCTTTGACTTAGATACTATTTTGAATATTCTGTTTACCATAGATATGCCATGTATTAGTTTTAATGGTTTGCCATAAAATCTAGAGCTTCCCATCCTCACAGGTATTATTGCTATTATTTTATTTTTCATAAATATTTGTTAATTGATCTTTCTAGTAATACTGCATCAGTAGAAAAGGCAATAAATTTAAAACCTTTTTTTATTGTGTTAGACAAATCTTTTTTTGACGGCTCTACAACATGAATACCAAAAAATTTTTTATTCTTTTTACAAACATTTAATATTTTATTAACAGCATCCTGGAAAATTTTACTTTTAAATTTAGCTGTGACACCTAACGAAGTCGATAAATCATATGGTCCTATGAATACACCGTCTAAGTATTTTAAGGACAAAATATCATCTAAGTTTTTTAACGATTCTTTGGTCTCTACCATTGCGACAATTATTGGTTTAAAATTCATATTTTCTCTAAACTTTGAGCCATACATATTTGATCTTGTGTAACCAACTCCTCTTTTGCCAAACGGCGGGAATAATGCCTTGTTTAATATTTTTATAACATCATCTTTATTATTAATCATAGGAATTATTAGACCTTTAATCCCAATATCCAATAAGTTTGAAATGTTTTTTTGATTTTTAGATTGCAGCCTTACAAATGGAACTTTATTTGATTTTTCAACAGCTCTAATCATATCTATTAACTTTGATCCATTAAAATTTCCATGCTCTAAATCAAAAGTTATCCAATCTAATTTTTTAGAATTAGACAAAATTTCAACATTGTCCTGTGAAGGTATTTGTATCCAAGTACCTAAAGAGAATTTTTTTTTAATTTTTTTCCTAAGATCTGTAGCAGCTTTGAAATCTTTCATAATTTTATTTTTTTATAGTTTTGCGCAGAGATTTTAGATATTTTTGCAAATCTTCTTTAAATTCTAACTCGCTATTTATATATAATTTCTCTCCTTTTTTGAATTTATAAGTATTTGGCTCATTAATATAGTGACCTAGATGAGGTTTTTTATCAAATATAATTGGCTTTGAAATATTTAATTCATCTTTAACAATTTTTAAAAGTTTATAAATTTTTATTTTACTCCTTCCTGTTATTTCAACATGTTTATTTTCATACTTTTTTTGAATACATTTTACAGTGAGTTTAGCAGCATTTTGAACAGAAATATAATTTCTCATGGTATTTCTACTTCCATAGTATCTTACCTCTTTTTTTTTTAGAGCATGAGTTAAAATTTTTTTTACCCCATTATTTAATTCTGATCTTTCTCCAAATATTGATCCGAATCTCAATATAGTAAATTTTAAGTTTTTAATTTTAGAATATTCTTCAATGAAATTTTCTGCCGATCTTTTGCTAGATTTATAAAATGCTCCCTCTTCACTATTCACATAGATAGTACTTGCAAATATAAATCTTTTTATTTTGTATTTCATGCATATTTCCAAAAGATCTACAGTGGCTAATATGTTTGTAATTACGGTGTCTCTGGGACTTTTAATAGATTCACCAATATCTGAAATTGCAGCAAAATGAAATAAAATATCTTTTTTTTTTAATATATTTAAAAGTTTGTGTTTTTTTTTAATATCACCGTAAATAAATTTTTGTTTGTGGTTTAAATATTTAGATTTTTTTTTGTCTAAAATTGTAACTTCATGCCCTTGTTTAACAAGTTCATCTGCAACATGCGATGCTAAGAAACCACTTCCACCAGTAACTACACATTTCATAATAAATTTTATCTAATTCTTTTAGAAGATTTTTTTTATTAAAACAAATAAAATAAGCAATTTATACATTTTAGCAAAATTATAATTTTAAATTTAATATAATTTTAATTTTAATTAATTTCTTCATAATTATTTAAATGTTTTTTTAACCAATAAAATGAAATTAAAATGTTGCTTTTTTTTAGCCAATAATTTTTTGGAAATAATTTTTTAAATTTCATGTCCAGTTTTTTATGTAATATATTTAAAGGTTTTTTTTGTATAAAATATTTTTCTAATTCTTTCGTACCATTTAATATTTCTAGTTCAGTATTTTCTAAGCAGTGTATTTTTGCTTTTTTATACATACCATCTGACTGAAATCCTCCAATGTCAACTTTTTTAAGAGGAAAATAGTCATCCTCTAAACTATCATATTCAAATTTATGAAATTTATTTTTGAATAAATCTTTTATTGGCACCAAGTCACCATTGTCGTACTTCAGTATTTTAGGAATAATTATAGCTCTCTTCATTATTGGAGGTTTATTAAATCCAACAAAATTATGTACCAGTAGTGGTTTATCATAAAATGTTGGCAAACTTAAAATTCCTGAAGTGCTAACTAAAGCAAAAGAACACTTGGACCCAACATAATTCTCAATTAAATTTCTTTTTAATATTTTTTTTTCTTTGTATTGTTTGTAATAATTTGATTTATTGTATCTATAATGTCCAATTCTTACGGTTAAGTAATTTTTTTTTTTTAAATACTTCAATGCAAGAAATGAATTCTTTACATCTGAATTTCTAAATGAATTGTAATTCTTGTCTTTTTTAAAAAAATTGTCTCTGTTGGAAAAGAAAACTAATTTTTTATGTTTGATTCTAAATATTTTTTTGATTTGAGCATCTTTTTTACATAAAAATGTATTACCTAAAGAATTTTTTTTGGATTGATTTAATTTTACAGATTTAATGATATTTTCAATTTTATTTGTATTATTCACCTCTAAATATTTTTTGTTAATTTTTTTTTTAAAATTTGTTGAAAAAAAAATTAGTTGAAATAATTTTGATGAAAAGATTACATTAAAATTTTCTTTAATTTTCAATCCTACTAGAGGACTTATGAAATCAGTGAAATCTTGAGACAAAATTAAACTGTTTTTCTTATTACTACTTAAAGCTATATCTAAACCTAAATAAATATCGCCAATATTCTTTCCTGAAACTAATATAATCTCTTTATATTTTTTAAAATTTTTGAATAATTTTTTTCCATAAAAAAATATAGTAATTTTTTTTATTATATAATTTACAAAAAAAATAAATATAGATTTAAGATGACTCATACTCTTTGATGGCAGAAATGACTTTTTCCAAATCTTTAAACTTTTGAGTTGGTCCTGATGGTAAATAGACACCATGATTATGAAAAAAATTTGAATTTTTGAAATTTTGATTTTTTTTAAATGACAAATATTTTGCAAAATTCAATGATGGTGTTAGTGGACGAATTTCTATATTTTTTAATGACATAAATTTAATAAATTTTTTTTTATTATTGACAATAGCTTGTGTATACAATGGCATTTCATCATTTTTTAAATCAGACTTTATAACAGTAATTTTTTTCATTGAAAAAATACTTTTTTCATAAAACTTGTAAATTTTTTTACACTTATTAACTTTACTATCTATATTTGCCAGTTCATTAAATCCAATGCATGCTTGAATATGTGTGTATTTAAAATTGAAACCTGGTTGGTTCCATTGATCTGTAAAATTATTTATTACTCCATGATTTCTAATGAGTTTCAATTTTTTATATAATTTATATTTATCTGTTACTAATATTCCTCCTTGGTAAGTGTTCAAAATTTTTGCACTACCAAGCGAAAAACAGCCTATATCTGATAAAGTACCTAAGTATTTTTTTTTATATTTCGAGAATAATGCCTGGCAGGCATCCTCGATTAGAGGTATATTTTTTTTTTTAGAAATATTTTGAATTTTTGACATATTATTAGCTCTACCATTCATATGTGTAATTATTATTGCTTTAGTTTTTTTTGATATTGATTTTATAATTTCATCCTCATCCATCCTTGTGTCTTTTTGTTTACAATCTACCAAGATTGTTTTAAGTCCTAGTATGTGAGCAGCATGAGCGGTAGCTACCCATGTTCTATTTGAAATAATAACTTCATCGCCAAACTTTAAGTTAAGTGAAAATAATGCCAATGTAATTGCGTTGGTACCACTTGAAACCAGAACGCTGTATTTTGATCCAATTTTTTTTGCAAAATTTTTTTCAAAATTCTGAATAAAATTCTTTTTATTAGAAGATTTAATATGATTAATAAGTTCGGTATTTGTTTTTTTATTTAATTCATTTTTAAACCATTTTATTTTATCGCTCATTTAAATATAGTATTTTATAATATTTATTTGTACACTGTTTAATAAGAATATATTTGCCTTTTATGAATAAAAAAATCTTAAACACAAAAAATATTGTAAAAAAAATAAAATTACTTAAAAAAAATAAAAAAAAAATAATATTATGCCATGGAGTTTTTGATCTTTTACATTTAGGACATATTCAACATTTTCAAAAAGCAAAGAAACTTGGAGATATATTAATTGTAAGTACAACAACAGATAAATTTGTTAATAAAGGTTTTGGAAAACCTTACTTTAACTTATCTGAAAGACAGGAAGCACTTTCATCAATAAAATTTATAGATTTTATAGTCCCAAGTGATTTTGAAGATGCAAGAGGAATCATTAAAGTAATCCAACCAGATATATACTGCAAAGGTATAGAATTTAAGAATTTCTCAAAAGATATATCAGGAAAGATTAAATTTGAAGAAAAAGAAATAAAAAAGTATGGAGGAAAGATTGCTTTTGTCTCAGGTAAAGTATTTAGTTCTAGCAGTATAGTGAATAATAAAACTGATGTTTTTAATGAAGATATAAAAAAATTTATAAAAACAATAAAGAGAAAATACGACTTTAAAACTATTCAAGATGTAATAAACAATTACGAAAATTTAAATGTACTAGTTATAGGTGAAACAATTATTGATACTTATAGTAACTGTGAAGTCATGGGAAAATCAGGGAAAGAACCTCATCTGGTACTTAAAGAAAGAAGCGTAGAAAATTATATTGGTGGTGCTGCCTCTGTTGCAAATTATGTATCTAAATTTGTTAAAAATACTACTTTTATATCATCATCAGGAACAGATAGATCCAGTAAGATTTTAATTGAAAAAAATTTAAATAAAAAAATTAATAAAAAAATAATATATGACGATAATATAAGAAGCATTATAAAAAAAAGGTATATAGATCAGGATAATACCATAAAAGTTCTAGGTGTTTACAGGATTAACGACAATAATAATGTTTACAAAAAATCTCAAGAATTAATTTTTAAATATTTGGATAAGAATATAAAAAAATACGATCTAGTGATTTTATGTGATTACGGACACGGTTTATTAAATGAAAAGATCATCAAAATTTTATTTAAAAATAAGAAATATACTGCCGTTAATTCTCAAATTAATTCTTCTAATATAAATTATTTTACATTAGAAAAATTTAAAAAATCTAATTATTTAATTATCAACGAAAGAGAATTTAGATTTGAAATGAAAGACCAGACCAGCAAGCTTGATCATTTAATAAAGTTATTTCATAAAAAGTATCAAGTAAAAAATTTAGTAGTAACAAGAGGTAAATATGGTTCCGTCTTTTTTAATGGTAAAAATTTTATATACTGTCCTGCATTTGCAAATAAAATAATCGACAAAGTTGGTGCTGGTGACTCTTTTTTTTCATTATTTTCGCTTGGAATAATACAAGAAGAGAAATTAGATATTGCCCTACTTATTGGTTCAATTGCTGGTGCCCATAATATTGAAAATATTGCAAACTCAAAAAAATTAGACAAAAAATACTTATTAAAATATATAGATCATCTATTAAAATGATTTAAAGATATATACTATCTTTTTTTCTATTAAAAGGACCTTCAATTACCTCAAGATGAATTGAATTATTACTAATGGTTTGATTACTATGCCATGTATTTTTTGGTATTTTACACATTAGTATTCCTTTATTTAGTTTAACATTTTTTAAAATTTTATTCTTTTTATTTGTAATTTTAATAACCTGTGAACCTAAAATTGAAAAATAATATTTTGTTTTAAGTGGATGTTTTTTAATAGGGTGAGAATATCCTTTTTTTTGAAATATTATCATTAGATGAATTTTATCAGATTTCTTACTATGTAGACATATTCGAGAAATATGTTTGTTCACACTTTTTTTTTTTAAAAATTTTTTAATAAATTTTACATCAATTGAAAATAGATCATTAATTGGAAAATAACTTGGTGATAAAGAATTTTTTTCCTTTCTAATTTTGATCTTCATTTAAAAATTTTAATTTTTGGAAGAACTTGTATCCATACAATTTTATTTTTAATTTTTTTTTTAAAATTAATTCTAAATTTTTCGTAAATATTTTTTCCATATCTCCAGGATATTATAACAATAACATCTACTTTTTTTAGTAAATTTATTGTTGGATTATAAACTCTAATATTTGTTCTAGGCGCATATAAATTATTTCTTCTTTTTTCATCATCTAGCAAAAAATTAAATTTTTTTGTTAGTCCATAATGATACAAAAAGACCGTTGAGCCACAGGATGCACCATACCCAGCAATTCTTTTTTTGCTAAACTTTTCAAGTAAAGCATTAATTTGATTTTTAATTTTTTTATTTTTATTTTTAATTTTATTGAAAATATTGTGTTCCATTAATTTAAATTTAGTTTCTTCCTTCAAACATTTACTAATAGATTTTTTATCATATTTTTTTGTTTGTCTTGCTAACACTAATTTTATAGATCCACCTTTAATTTTATTGTGTTCAGCATATACAATTTTCCAGTTAAATTTTTTTAGATATCCTTGCAAAGGTTTTATATGAAAATATGAAATATGTTCATGATAAATATTATCGAATAAATTATTTTTTACTATCCCTAGTAAAGAAAAACTTTCAAATATAATTGTCGTGTTTTTATCTGCAAATATATCTAAATTTTTAAAAAAGTTATCTAGATCTCCAATATTTGCTAATAAATTGTATATACAAATAATTTTAGCATAACCACGCTCTTTTTTTATTTTTTTTGCAACAGCTTTTGAAAAAAAATTAGGAATAACATCAATATTTTTTTTTTTAGTAATTTGAGCCAAATCTTTAGCGGGTTCTATTCCTATTATATTTCTATAGCCATTATTTTTAAATATTTCTAAATTTTCTCCACCACTACTCCCAAAATCAACTATTAAATCATTTTTGCCTAAATTTTTTGAAAATTTGTGTGCTAATTTATAATTAATTTTAAAATGTTCTTTTAGCCCGAGTGAGGTTGAAGTGGCATAAACAAAATCTCCATAAACTTTTTTTTCATCCACAACTACTGAAAGTTGTTTAAAGCCACACGACAAACATGACATTACTTCTAGTGGGATTAAAATATTTTTATTTTTTTTTTTTGTATAGTCATCCTCGATTGGTGTATCTTCAAACTTATATGAACTAATTAGTTTGCTTGATTTACATAATCGACATTCTTTAATCTTTTTAAATAACATATTTAAAAAAATTTCACTTTTTTCTAAATTTGCTCAAATAAATTTTTAATTTCTCTTTATCCCTCGGTATCCATTTTGGATTTTTTGTTAAGACTTTTTTAAATGGTCCCTGTAAAACCTCATGAACAACTGATTTTTTTGTTAAAGAAATCATAGTATGCCAATCACATTTATTGAATCTGAAAAGATATGGAAATTGATCATTTTTATTAAAAGGTGTCATAACAAATTTATCTTTTATTTTCCCTTTATTATCAAATATTATAACTTTTATTTTTCCAAAAATTATGTTCAAAGTCTGTGTTTTATTTTTTAATCTATTTGGAGGAATTAAAGTTTTATCAGTAAATGCCAATATCATCTCTTGCAATAAATCTTTTTCACTTAAGTGAACAAGATACCTTGACATATAGTTTTGAGAAAGTTTGAGTGAATTTAATAATTCTTTAATATTTTTTTTTCTAATTTTAATTAAATTCTTGGTATTTTTTAATATCATGTCTAACTCTTAACCTCAAACGTAGGCCAAATCTTAACAAATGTTCCACCTTTATCAGTAAAATCTTTATTTTTATTAACTATTTGGTCAAAATAAAGTGGAGCAAGAATAATTATAGTGTCTATATTTTGTTTGAAAATTTCATCTTTTGATACCACTGGTATATGAAAGTGAGGACTTAATAAACCTTGTCTATAGGGATCATCATCTACCATAAAGTTTAAAGCATTAGCTATTTCATAATTAAAGATAAATGTAGTGCCTCCTATAGACGTTCCATAAGCAGCAATTTTTTTACTCTCTTTGTGTTTATCATTTATTAAACTGTGTAATTTAGATTTAATATCTTTTATAAAATTAGCAATTCTATTATGAGTTTCCATTTTATTCATACCAAACTCATCCTCTTCTTCTTGAATTTTATCAACAATTTCTTGTTTTTTATTTGGTCCATTTAATTTTTGTATGAATGCTCTAAATGATCCTCCTTTTGCAGGAACTAGCTTTAAATCAAAAATTTCCATACCTTTTTTATTTAAGAAAGATTGAAGGGGTTTGATATAAAAGTAATTAAGGTGCTCGTGTGTAAAATTTTCAATCAAATTTTTTTCAATTACATCTTTATGATAAAAAGTTTGTAATGAAAATACCCCATCATCTTTTAAAATAATTTTGACACCATCAATAAAATCATCGAAATCTACAATATTTGATGCTGTATGATTTGTTATAAAAAAATCTGCTTTACCATGTTGTTCGGCTATTTTTGATGCTATTTGACTTCCAAAATAATCGTTTATAGTTTCAACAGATCTATCATTGGCCTGTTTTGATAAATTTGGGGAAGGTTCAATGCCCAAAACTTTCATTTTTAATTCCTTTTTCATGTATTCAATAAATGTTCCATCATTACTACCCGCTTCGTAAGCTTTTAAATTACTTTTATTATTAGAAAAGTTTTTGAGAAGATAGTCAGCATACTCTTTATATGCTCCAGATAATTGTGGATTAGTTGTTGCTGGTCTTGAAAGATAAAAATTATATATGATTTTTGGGTCTACAAATCCACTATTTTGATAGTTTCCACAATCGATACACATCATAATTTTTAAAGGATATAAATTTCTAGACTCCTCTTTTTTCTCAGGTGGTAAATATTTATCTCCAATAGGAAGATCTGCTAAATCTAAAACTAATTTAAGATTATTAGACTTACACAATTTGCATTTATCTATTTCAGTATACATAATTAAAAAATCTTTTGATTTTTGATACTACATAATCAGCTTGATTGTAAGTAATTTTTTCATTGCACGGCAATGAAAGTATTTCATGAACCATTTTATTAGCATTTACTAATTTTGATCTAGAAAACGATTTATAAGCGTCTGTATTAGAAATTAGTGGTTTATGATATATTTTAGTTTGTATATTGTTATCATTTAAATAGTTCATAAGTTTATTTCTCTTTTTTGCATTTATTCTGATGCAGTAAGAATATAATGCATGTCTAAACCCTTTTTTATTTTCAAAGATATCTGGGCAAATTACATATTCACTAAGACTATTATTATAAAATTTAGCTATTTTAAATCTATGATGATTAAATTCTTCAATATATTTTAATTTTTCTAATAAAAATGCTGCTTGCAAAGTATCAATCTTATGATTTAGTTCAGGCCGACTACACTTATTTGTAATAATTTTTTTAGGATCACTAAAAGTTCCAGCGTATCTAAATTGTTTAATTTTATTATAAATTGAAATATTATCTGTAGCAACAGCGCCAGCTTCACCTAAAGCTGACAAGTTCTTCATAGCATTCATACTAAAGGATACTGCTCTAGAGTAATATCCCATAGGCCTATTTTGGTATAAAGAACCAAAACCTTGGGCCGCGTCCTCTACAATAATAAGTTTATTTTTTTTCGCAATTTTATTTATTATGTCCATTTTGCAGGGTTTTCCAAAAAAGTGTACTGGTAAGATTGCTTTGGTTTTTTTAGTTATAGCATTTTCAATTTTATCAGTAGAAATGTTATAATCATCTTGAACATCTACAAAAACAGGTACAGCTCCACAACTTAATATAGCATTAGCTGATATGATCCATGAAAGTGGACTTGTTATTACCTCATCGCCTTTTTGTATTCCTGATCCTTTTAAAGCCAAATAAATTGCACTGCTTCCTGAAGATACTCCCAATGATTTTTTTTTTTTAACAAATTGAGCTATTTTTAGTTCTAATTCTTCAACCTCTGGCCCCAATAGAATTTTTCCAGTTGTAAAAATTTTTTCAGCTCTTTTCAAAAATTTTTTTTTAAAATTTTTGTTATTAACTCTCAAATCAAAAAAAGGTACTTTCATTTAATTAAATTTTAAAATTTGAATTAGTTCTTTTTTCATAGAGTTTTTTTTTATGCTTATTAACTTTTCCAAATAATTAATTTTTTTTAAATCATTAATTTGTAATTCCTCTAATGCAAAAAATATTTTTTTTTTTTTTTCAATTATTTTTTTTAATATTCTATTTCTTTCTTCAAAATTATCTGGCAACATTTCAATACTATAAAAAATAATTCCATCAATAGCTTTAAGGTCTGATAATAAAGCATTTAACATAGAATATGATTTTTTCATTATATATTCTGTTTGACTTAGTTTAAAAAAAAGTTTTTTTCTCTCAGCAAAATCTTTAATTACAAGGTTTTGAACTCTTTGAGGAATAAAATTACCATTTATCTCTCTTGAAAAAATATAACCTCTGTATCCTTTTGGTTTATTTTTCAGTTTTTGGGTGTACATAATTAATGCCTAAATTTGTGGCTGGTCTAATATTAATTGGCAAAAATGTCTCTGCCAAATCTTTCATATCATATGGGGACATTAAAGATTTAAATCTACAATTAAAACTCCACCTTGTTTCTTTTGTTAAATTTATTTTATTTCCATGTAATAAAGAATGAGAAAAAATTAATCCCTCACCATAGTTAATCTTTAGCCACTTTATTTTTGTATCTATAGATTTTTGAAGAATTTCTGAGTTTTTGTATTTATAAAAATTTTTGTAATAATAATTATTTATTTTTTTTGGCAAAATAAACATGGATTTAGTTTTTTTCACATTTACCAGTGGAATCCACAAAACAACCTCATATGGTGAACAACCTGACCATACGTCTGAATGAATGGGCAAAAGCGAACTATCATCGTTTGGCATTTGAATGCTTAAGTTTATTTTTCTTTGCATGGCTAATTCGTTACCACAAATTAATTCCAATTTTTTTTTAGCTAGTTCGAAATATAATTTTTTATAGTAATTTTTATTGAATTTTGAGTACAGGCTCATCCTAAAGCTATTAAGTTTTTTTGAATCAATATATTTATGAAAGTTATTTAATATATCGCCAGTAATTTTTTTTGTATTCAATTTTTTTATTTCATTTTCAAAAAATTTTTTGATCTGATTTAGGTTGTCTTTATTTTCTAATTTGAAAATTATGTATCCATTTTTATTAAAACTTTTTATTGTTTTTTCCTCTTCTTTTGAATAATATTTGAACACTTTAACATCTATAAATTATAGTTAAAAAATTACAATATTTTATCAGTATAAAAAATGAGAATAATAGTCCTTGGTAGTAACTCTTTTGCTGGATCTAGTTTTGTCAACTTTTCTCTAAATAAAGGTGAAAAGTTAATTGGTTTAAGTAGATCGTCAGAAAAATCAAAAAGGGAATGTAAATATTTATATAATAAAAATATCAAAAATTTTCATTTCATCAAAGCGGATATAAATAAAAATTTTAATTTAATTAAAAAAATTTTCAGAAAAAATAAAAAAAGTATACTGGTTGATTTTGCAGGACAAGGAATGGTTGCGGAAAGTTGGATAAATCCTGATCAATGGTTTCAAACAAATCTTTTGTCTAAAATAAAATTATTAGAATACTTAAAGAAAGATGATTTAATTGAGAGATATATAAGAATTTCAACTCCAGAGGTTTATGGAAGCCATGAGAAAAAAATTAATGAAAGCACTAGTTATAATCCATCAACGCCATATGCTCTAACACATGCTTCAATAGATCAATATTTAAAACTTCAATTACAAAGCTATAAGTTTCCAGTTACTATATTAAGATTTTCAAACTTTTATGGTGAATTTCAGCCAGGATACAGAATCATACCCAAAACAATTTTATCGATTTTAAATAAACAGAAGTTACCATTGCATGGAAACGGAAGAACATACAGATCATTTATTTATACTAATGATTTTTGCTCAGCAATTTACAAAGCTATTTACTCAAAAAATGCCGTTGGGGAAGTCTTTAATGTTTCATCTGACGAAAGTATTTCAATATTCAATTTAATTAAAAAAATTTGCGATAAAATGAACTATGACATAAAAAAATTAATTGTTTTAAAAAAAGATAGACTTGGTAAAGATAAAAAGTATTTAATGAATTCTGTAAAAGCAAATAAACTTTTAAAATGGAAAAATAAAATGTCATTAGATGAAGGATTAAATAGAACAATAGAATTTTTTGCTTCGATGCATCAAAAAAATGTAAAATTTAATCTAAAATATGTTCATAAAAGATGAAAAATTTTCTTACAAAGCAATACAAATCTGACAAAAAATTTAGAATCAAGCATAATTATTTAAAAGAGCAATTCAAAGATTATAAAAAAATATTTAATAAAATTTCAAAGGTTGTAAAATTTAATGACTTTACTCTAGGGTATGAAGTTGAAAAGTTTGAAAATAATTTTAAGAATTTAATTTCATCTAAACACTGTACGGGTGTTGGAAGTGGCACAGATGCTATTTATCTAGCTTTAAAATCTCTAAATTTAAATTTAGGGGATGAAGTTATTACAACTCCATTTACATTTTATGCCACTATAAATGCTATAGTACAAGCTGGATGTGTACCAAAATTTGTAGATGCAAAAAATGATTTTAATATTAACCCTGACTTAATAGAAAAGACAATTACAAAAAAATCTAAAGCAATATTAGTAGTACACTGGGCAGGAAGAATTTGTGACATGAATAAAATTAAAAAAATTGCAAAGCGAAATAATTTATTTTTAATTGAAGATGCTTGTCACGCTGCTTTAGCAAAGTATGGCAACAAGTTTGCTGGTAACTTTGGTGATATTGGATGTTTTAGTCTTCACCCTTTAAAAAATTTAAATGTTTGGGGAGATGGCGGAATGATGGTTACAAATAATCTGAAACTAGATAAGAAATTAAAGTTATTAAGAAATCATGGTCTTAAAAACAGAGATGAAATAGAGATATTTGGGGTAAATTCAAGATTAGATACAATTCAAGCAGTAGTAGCTAATCATCTTCTTAAAAAGTTATCTAAAATTACCAATTCAAGAATTAAAAATGCAAATTATTTAGATCAAAATTTAAAAGATATTGATGAAATTTATATTCCAGAAAGAGATAAAAATTTAAAAGAAGTATTTCATATTTATTCAATACAAGTAAAAAATAGGGATAATTTAGTAAAGTTTTTAAACATCAATAGTATCGATGCAAAAAAACATTATCCAATACCAATGCATCTACAAACTCCATTAAAAAAAACTTATAAGTATAAGTTAGGTGATTTTCCTAACGCTGAAAGACTTTCAAAAGAGACTTTATCTTTGCCAGTTCATGAATTTTTAGATTTAAGCCAGCTAAGATTTATGTGCAACAAAATAAAAGAATTTTATTCAAAATAAATAAACTCGTAATCTCCTTTAAATTTTAATTTAGAGAATATCCATTTCCAGTCAGTTTCAGAAAAAAAAAGATTACAAGTTAAAGCCCAACATTGCAAATTGTATAATTCTTTATTAGACCTATAGCTTTCAGTCATTAAATATTGTTTTTTACTTACTCTATTAATTTCTTTAATACAATTTTGTAATTCATTTAAATTTAAATTATGAATACAGCCTAATGATATGGCTAAATCAAAATATTTATTTTTAAATGGATATTTATTTTGAGCTTTTAATACCAATAAATGCTTTCTAATTTCTTTGGGACAATTAGATATAGCATAACTAGAAATATCAATTCCTGTAATTTTAATTTTTGGCAAAAGTTTTTTTAATTCAAACAATAAATAACCCTTACCACATCCTATATCTATTATTTTTGAAGAATTTGTTAATTTGTATTTTTTTATCAACTTTAATGCAACTGGCTTCCAATATCCATTTATATATTTGTATCCGCCATATCCATATTTCCTTTTTCCATCCCAATAACTACGATTATATTTTTTTGCTATTGTCATTGCTTTAGGTTTATCTAATGACATTCTTCTTGAATAATTTCTAGATGTAGATTTATGTAATTTAGTTAATATTTTAATTTTATTTCCCATAATTATTTAAAACTTTTTTTAAAATTTTCTTGGTGCTTAATCCACAGTAATCTAGCAAATCTTTTTGTGTTCCATATTTTTTTATAAATTTATTATTAATTCCAATTCTAGAAACTTTTATTACGTCTTTTGATTTATTTAAATTTAGTTCCTCTAAAACAATACTTCCGAGTCCCCCTGAAACAATATGTTCTTCAACTGTATAAATTTTTTTTACAATTTTTGAAAATTTTAATAAATTTTTTGTATCAAATGGTTTTAATGAATGATTGTGAAGGACACCTGCATTAATTTTATATTTTTTTAACTTTTGGCATGCGAAGTAACACTCTTGTGTAGTGATGCCTGTTGTTATAAATAGTACATCTTTGGGCTTTCCAAATAAAACTGACTTTCCTAACGAAATTTTTTTTTTTTTGTTAGTAATTATTTTGTCACCTCCCTTTGCAAGTCTAATATAGAGGGGTCCTTTTATTTTATTCAATTGGGACATAATATTTTTCATTTCAAATGCGTCGCATGGAGCAACAATTGTCATATTTGGGATTGATCTCATTATTGAAATATCCTCTATTGCATGGTGAGTTGGACCAAGATGAGCATAAGCAAGGCCTCCTCCATTTCCAATTAATCGAACAGGTAAATTATGCAATCCCAAATCAATAATATTTTGTTCAAAATTTCTTCTTGTTAAAAAAGTTGCAATTGTATTGAAAAATGGCTTCAAACCTTCTTTCGCAAGACCAGATACCATACCAGTAATAAATTGTTCTGATATACCTTCCATAAAAAATCTGTCCGGAAACCTCTTTTTAAAATCACTTAAAACTCCTGCACCTAAATCTGATCCAACAAAGACAACTTTCTTGTCTTTTTTTGCTAATTTAAAAATTGTGTTTATACAAGTATTTCGCATTATATTTTCAAATTAAGAGAATTTTTTATCTCAATAATATCTTCTTCATTGAGAGGAGATTTATAATGCCATTTGGAATCATTTTCTGCTTTATTAATGCCCTTACCTTTAATTGTATGACATATAATGACAGATGGTTTTTTTTTCTGTTTTTTTGCTTTTAAGATAGCCTTTTTAATTTCTATAATATCATGTCCATTTATATTCATTGTAAAGAAATTAAAACTTTTAAATTTGTCAGTTAATGGCTCTAGATCTAATATATCTCTTGTTTTTCCATAAGATTGAAATTTATTATAGTCTATAAATGTAATTAAGTTATTTAACTTATGTTTTGAGGTAGCTAGAAAACTTTCCCACATTGAACCTTCATTAAGTTCGCCATCTCCACATATAACATAATAATATGATTTTTTTTTTTTAATTTTTGAAGCTAAAGCCATACCAACTGCAATTGGCAAACCGTGTCCTAAGGCGCCTGTTGAAATTTCTACGCCTCTAATTTTATCATGCTCTGGATGGCCACCAAGAATTCCATTAAAAGAGCAATTTTGAATAAGATCTTTTTTTGAAATAAATCCCTTATCATATAATATTGCATACAAAGCTAAGCACCCGTGGCCTTTGCTAAGAATAAATTTAGAATGTTTATCTATAAAATTATCATATAGAACTCTTAATAGTTCTATTAATGACATTGCGGGACCAATATGGCCTCTTTTTTCTTTTTGAATAGTTAGATATACTAAACTTCTTAAATATATAGACCTTTTATCTAAAGGTATATTTTTAGCATTTAGTATTTTACTTTTCATTAAAAAAGTTAGTAATTTTTTTACAAATATATAGTATCTCTTTTTTACTCAAGAATTCATGAATAGGTAAGGACAATATTTGTTTAGCTTGTTTCTCTGTATTTTTTATTGAAATCTTTTTTGAATTTTTATAAATTTCTTGTTTATGTATCGGTATAGGGTAATGAATATCTGTTTCTATTCCTCGTTTTTTTAAGTAATCTTTTAACTTATCTCTTTTTTTTGTTTGAATTACAAATAAATGGTAACTGTGCAATCTACGTTTACTTTCTATTGGCAGTTTAATTGGTAAATTTTTAAGATTAGAAATGTATAATTTTGCATTTTGTCTTCTACGCAATATTTTTTTATTTAGTCCTTTTAATCTGTATTCGAGAATTGCTGCTTGTAAATTGTCCATTCTTGATACATAACCATAAAATTTAGAATTGCCCCTGCCTTTTAAACCATGATTTATTAAAAAATTTTATTTTATCATAATAAAATTTATTATTAGTGACTATAAATCCAGAGTCGCCAGCTGCATTTAAATTTTTTAAAGGATGAGCTGAAAAACAACCAATATCACCAAAAGAGCCACTTTTCATATTATTTAGTTTTGAACCGATTGATTGTGCTGCATCTTCAATAACATAAAGTTTATTTTTTTTTGCAATATCTTTAATTAAACTCATATGCCCAATATCACCACACAAATGAACTGGGATTATTGCTTTAGTTTTTCTAGTAATTTTCTTTTCAATTTCATTTGGATCTAATCTTCTATTTTCATCAACATCAGCAAATATTGGTTTTGCTCCCAAATGTGCTATACAAGAAGCTGAAGCAATGAAAGAATTTGATTGAGTAATAACTTCATCATCACGACCAATTCCAAGAACATGTAATGCAATTGTTAATGCATCAGTACCACTATTAGTACAGACAGCATACTTAGTCCCACAATATTTAGCTAATTTGCTTTCCAAGGATAAAATGTGTTTTCCTCCAACATATATACCGGACGACAAAACATTTTTAACAATTGGTAGTAATTTTTTTTCTTCTATATGCCATTGCTTTTTTAAATCTAATCTTTTAATAATCATTTAATTTATATTCCTAAATTTCATCCATTTTACAGTAAAAGTATTAGGTAGAACTTGAACTTTTTTTTTTTCAAATGCTGCTTTAATTTCTTTAATCGCACTTTCTACACCATATTTTCTCTCAAAACCTAATTTTAATAATCTAGAGGAATCTTGTCTATAAGATCTTTGATCAAAAACTTTTTTTATTATTATTTTTGTATTAGTTATCTTTGAAATTTTTTTTGCGATTGTCAAAATGGATAAATTTTCAAAACCAGCATTATAACATCCTGATTTGATTTTTTTTGTTAAGAAGAAATGATAAATATTTATTAAATCTTTTATGTGAATATTTGGCCTTATTTGCTTTCCACCAAATACAATTATTTTCTTTTTTGTTAACGCTTGCATAGTTAGATTATTAACTGAAACATCAAATCGCATTCTTGGAGATAAACCACATACCGTAGCAGGACGGATACAATGAATACTTATTTTGTCTGAGAAACTTAAAAGCACTCTTTCTGCAATCATTTTTGTTTTATTGTAATAAGATATTGGTACAAGCTCTAAATCCTCAGTTACATTTCTTTCTCTTTTAACACCGTAAACACTCCCTGAGCTAGCATAAATAAATTTTTTCACTCTATATTTAATACATTTTGTAATTAGCTGATATGTTGATAGAACGTTTACATCCCATGACAATGTTGGATTTAAATCAACTGCTGGATCATTAGCTATATTTGCCAAATGTATGACCGAAAAAACATTTTTTAATATTTTTTCATCAAATTTACGAATATCTCCTCTAATAATTTTTAAATTTTTATGTTTTTTCAAA
>CACBXW010000002.1:57500-267408 GCA_902543295.1 uncultured Pelagibacteraceae bacterium
AGCCCCGTTACATCTTCGGCGCAGAAACTCTATTAGACCGGTGAGCTGTTACGCTATCTTTAAAGGATGGCTGCTTCTAAGCCAACCTCCCGGCTGTTAAGGAATTTCCACATCCTTTCACACTTAATCACAATTTTGGGACCTTATCTGGTGGTCTGGGCTCTTTCCCTCTCGACCATGGACCTTAGCACCCACAGTCTGTCTGTTGAAGAACTACTTTCAGCATTCGGAGTTTTATTAGGTTTGGTAAGAATCTCTTCCCCCTAGCCCATTTAGTGCTCTACCTCTGAAAGCATATTTATTCAACGCACTACCTAAATAGTTTTCGCGGAAAACCAGCTATCTACGAATTTGGTTGGCCTTTCACCCCTTACCACAAGTCATCCAAAGACTTTTCAACGTCAACTGGTTCGGTCCTCCAGCAAGTGTTACCTTGCATTCAACCTGCTCATGGTAAGCTCATTCGTTTTCGGGTCTAATTCATAAAACTAATCGCCCTATTAAGACTTGCTTTCGCTACGCCTACACCTAGATGGCTTAAGCTTGCTTTATAAATTAAGTCACTGACCCATTATACAAAAGGTACGCCGTCACTCTAAAAAGAGCTTCGACTGATTGTAGGCATGCAGTTTCAGGTTCTATTTCACTCCCCTAATAGGGGTTCTTTTCACCTTTCCCTCACGGTACTAGTTCACTATCGGTCACTGAAGAGTATTTAGGCTTAGAGGGTGGTCCCCCTATATTCGAGCAGGATTTCACGTGTCCCGCTTTACTCAAGAAACTTGTTAAACATTACTCATACGGGACTATCACCCTCTATGGTTAGCTTTTCCAAACTATTCAAATTTTTTTAACAAATCTACTGGCCTATTCCGCTTTCGCTCGCCACTACTAACGGAATCTCAATTGATTTCTTTTCCTCCGGTTACTTAGATGTTTCAGTTCTCCGGGTTATCTCTTTAAACCTATGTATTCAGTTTAAAGTAACACATAAAGTGTTGGGTTTCCCCATTCGGAAATTTACGGATCAAAACTTGCATACAGCTCCCCGTAACTTATCGCAGTATACCACGTCCTTCGTCGGCTTTCAGTGCCAAGGCATCCGCCACACGCCCTTAAACGCTTAATTTATGCACAGAAAAAAATTCTGTGTAGAATTAAATTTTTAATAAATATTCATCTTTTCGAATATTCAATGATTGCTCTTATCACTACAGAACAATCGGATATAGATATTGATAATATAAAATTTTATTCACAAATTAAAATAACTATGTGTTTCTTGGTGGAGGATAGCGGGATCGAACCGCTGACCTCCTGAATGCAAATCAGGCGCTCTCCCAGCTGAGCTAATCCCCCAGAATTTATTGGTGGGCCGAGAAAGACTCGAACTTTCGACCCCACCCTTATCAAGGGTGTGCTCTAACCAACTGAGCTACCGGCCCTTTTCGCAGAAGAGTGAAACACAAATTTTAAGAAGAGAAATGAGGACGGTCAACATTAACCTGTTATATTTTTTAGATTAAGAAATTTATCTTAATCATCCTTAGAAAGGAGGTAATCCAGCCGCAGGTTCCCCTACGGCTACCTTGTTACGACTTCACCCCAGTCGCTGACTATACCGTGGTCAAGGGTTTTAAACCTTGCCTTAAGGTAGAACCAACTCCCATGGTGTGACGGGCGGTGTGTACAAGACCCGGGAACGTATTCACCGCGGCGCGCTGATCCGCGATTACTAGTAATTCCAGCTTCATGTACTCGAGTTGCAGAGTACAATCCGAACTGAGGCATCTTTTTAGGATTTGCTTGACGTCGCCATCTTGCTTCCTATTGTAAATGCCATTGTAGCACGTGTGTAGCCCAACACGTAAGGGCCATGAGGACTTGACGTCATCCCCACCTTCCTCCAGCTTATCACTGGCAGTTCTTTCAGAGTGCCCAACTAAATGATGGCAACTAAAAGTGAGGGTTGCGCTCGTTGCGGGACTTAACCCAACATCTCACGACACGAGCTGACGACAGCCATGCAGCACCTGTGTTTCGTCCGGCCGAACCGAAAACTTTTATCTCTAAAAGTCGCGACGAACATGTCAAGTGTTGGTAAGGTTCTGCGCGTATCTTCGAATTAAACCACATGCTCCACTACTTGTGCGGGTCCCCGTCAATTCATTTGAGTTTTAACCTTGCGGTCGTACTCCCCAGGCGGTGTGTTTAATGCTTTCGCTGCGACACTGAAAATAAATTTCCAACGTCTAACACACATCGTTTACGGCATGGACTACGAGGGTATCTAATCCTCTTCGCTACCCATGCTTTCGTTCCTCAGTGTCAGTAATGATCCAGAAAGCTGCCTTCGCAATTGGTATTCTTTCTAATATCTACGAATTTCACCTCTACACTAGAAATTCTGCTTTCCTCTATCATACTCTAGCTAAAAAGTTTTGATGGCAGTTCCAGAGTTAAGCTCTGGGATTTCACCACCAACTTTTTTAACCACCTACGAACTCTTTAAGCCCAGTAATTCCGAACTACGCTAGGTCCCTTCGTATTACCGCGGCTGCTGGCACGAAGTTAGCCGGACCTTCTTATTCGGGTACAGTCATTTTCTTCCCCGACGAAAGAGCTTTACAACCCAAAGGCCTTCTTCACTCACGCGGCATCGCTGCATCAGAGTTTCCTCCATTGTGCAATATTCCCTACTGCTGCCTCCCGTAGGAGTTTGGGCCGTGTCTCAGTCCCAATGTGGCTGATCATCCTCTCAGATCAGCTATTGATCAAAGTCTTGGTAAGCCATTACCCCACCAACAAACTAATCAAGTGCAGGCTCATCCTTCGGCGCATAAAGCTTTCTCTGTAAAGACTTATGAGGTATTAGCACAAGTTTCCTCGTGTTATTCCTCACCAAAGGGAAGATACCTACATGTTACTCACCCGTCTGCCACTAAGTATTGCTACTTCGTTCGACTTGCATGTATAAGGCGTGCCGCCAGCGTACGTTCTGAGCCATGATCAAACTCTCAAGTTTAAAAACGGCGCACACTAGCTTCTACATAAATACTAAGAAAATATTTATGCAGTGTTGAAGTGTGTACGACAAATTTTGGTAACCTTAACCGTCCACACTTCTCTTCTTAAAATATATATACTTATTAAATAGCTAATTGATTTTCACCAATAAATAACATTTTTTAAATGTTGAGTGGAACGCTTATAAATAATATTATCAATAAATCAAGATATTAGATTAAATTAAAATGGTTAAAAAACTAAGTAAAATCAACACTTTTTAGTGCTTTAAAATGAAATACTTAAAATCAATGATAGTTAAAGAGTACTCAATTTTTTTTTGGTTAATTTTAATAACTATAATAGGTACTTTTGTTTCTAGCGTTTATAAAAAAAATCAAGAAGAAAAGATTGAGAATATAAAAGCTACTTTTAATAACATATATTTAAGAAAAACTTTAGGAGAAATAACATCAAATTTAAAACCTAGATTTACTGAAATAAATTACGTGTCTATATCTGGTGATACCCATCAAAACATTATAGATAATTTAGATATTAGCAAGCTTGAAAAAAGCAAAATTTTAAAATCAATTTTAAGTGAAAAAAGTTTAAAATTGTTAAAAATTAACCAAAAATTCTATTTCAAATTTGACAATTTAACTGATCACAAAATTATAGAATTTAAAGTAGAAACAGATAATAAAAACGAAATTCTATTTATACGTAACGAAGATAAAAAAGCTTTTATATCAAAAAAAATTAAAAAGAATTTTACTAAAAATCTTGTATATAAAGAAACAATTATGACTGAAAGTTTATATAGTAGTGCAGTCAAATTAGGTATTAAACCAAATATTATTTTGGAATTTGCGAGATTATATGGTTTCCAGGTAGATTTTCAGAGGGACATTTGGAAAAATGATAGTTTCCAAATTATTTATGAAGAATTTATAAATGAAAATAAAAAAGTTGTAGATACGGGAGAAATAATTTTCGCGAATTTGAAACTACAAAATAACGATTTGCAATTGTATAAATTTGAATTCGAAAAAAATAAAATTGACTATTTCGATGAAAATGGAAAAAGTATAAAAAAAACACTGATGAAAACTCCAATTAATGGAGCACGTTTATCTTCATCTTACGGAAAAAGAAAACATCCCATATTAGGTTATACTAAAATGCATACCGGGACTGATTTTGCTGCACCAACAGGAACCCCAATAATGGCTTCGGGTGATGGAAAAGTTATTAAGGCCGGATGGTGCGGTGGTGGAGGTAATTGTGTAAAAATTAAACATAATAGAAAATATCAAACAGTTTATGCTCATATGTCAAAATTTGGTAGAGGAATAAAAAAAGGAGTTAAAGTTAAACAGGGTCAAATTATTGGTTATGTTGGATCTACTGGCTTGTCAACTGGACCTCATTTACACTATGAGGTAATAGAGAATGGAAAAAAAATAAATTCGCAAAAACTTAAGCTACCATCAGGTAAGATACTTAAAGGTAGTGAAAGAAAAAAATTTGAAATTAGTAAAATCAAAATAGATGTACTAAAATCTAATCTTATTTCAAAATCTAATTAATCATTACCAATTGCTTCATCTGTAATATTAGGTGTTTTATCTTCTTTTAAATCATCAATTTTTTGATTGGTCTCTTGGTTAATTGATTGATTAGTGTTAATATCTTTATTGGTTTCTTGTAAACTCAATATTCTTGAAAAATGATCGGCATGCTGTAAATAATTTTCTGATAATATTTTATCACCTGAAGATAAAGCCTCTCTTGCTAAATTTTTGTATTTATCAATTAATTTTGAGGCGTTTTGATTATTTCTATTTACATTCCTTATTCTAAACTCTGAGCTTGCATTAAATCCATTTTGGCTTTTATGTCCATTGATTGATCTTTTTCTAAAATTTCTTTCTCCATTGGACTTAAATCTATTTTTTCTATTATTACGAAAATTAATCATTAAATTATTTTAGTAGATACAATTGCTCTAGATTTAAATTGAATATCCTTGCATATTTTATTTATATAGAATCCATTATTTTTTAATAAAACTTTAGAATATTGTTCTTGATTTTCACCTATTTCAAATATTAGTTTTCCGTTTCTTTTTAATATTAACTTGCTTTTAAGTATTAATTTATAAATCTCTCTAAAACCATCTATGCCAGCTTCTAATGCTAAATATGGCTCAAAATTTTTAACATTATCTTCTAATCTCTTTATATTAAATTTTTTAATGTATGGAGGATTAGAAACAATAAAATCATATTTATTAAATAGAAATTTGTCAATATTGATATTTAAGAATTTAATTTTATTTTCTATGTGATGCATTTTTGCATTGAATTTTGCAATTTTAATAGCTTTTCTACTTATATCTATAGCTGTAGCACGACAGTTTGGTCTCTCTTTCAGAATTGATATTATTATACAACCTGATCCAGTTCCTACATCCAATATCGTGCATGATTTTTTACTATTTATAAGTTTTAAACTTTGATCAACCAAAATTTCTGTTTCAGGTCTTGGTATTAAAACATCTTTATTAACTAGAAAATTGAATTTCCAAAACTCTTTTTTCTTTATTAAATAAGCTACAGGCTCATTTTTCTTTCTTCTAAATATAAGTTTTTTATAAGGTATTAAAAATTTGTCATCAACTTCATTATTTAAATTTATTAATATTTGTTCTCGACTAGAATTTAATAATTTAGCAAGTAATAATTCACTATCTAAGTTATAACTGCTTATATTTTTACTTTTAAGATGTTCGCTCCCAAATTTTAATAAATCATAATACTTCATCAATTTATTTTGTTCAGTTCTTCTTGTTGAGCTTGAAGGCTAAGATTTTCTACAAATTCATCAAATATTTCACCTTCCATAAATTCTTCTAATTTGTGCAAAGTTAAATTTATTCTGTGGTCTGTTACTCTTCCTTGTGGAAAATTATAAGTTCTAATTCTTTCGGATCTATCCCCAGATCCAATCTTACTTTTTCTATCTTTCGATCTTTCTTGATCTATTTTCTGTCTTTCATGATCATAAATTCTAGACTTTAATATTTTGAGTCCTTTTTCTTTATTTCTTATTTGTGACTTTTCATCTTGTTGGCTTACAACAATGCCTGTTGGAATGTGAGTAATTCTGACTGCTGAGTCAGTAGTATTAACACTTTGACCACCTGGACCACTACTTCTAAAAACATCGATTCTTAAATCTTTTTCATCTATTTTAATATCTAAATCTTCGGCTTCTGGCAAAACTGCAACAGTTGCGGCAGATGTATGTACTCTTCCTTGCGTTTCTGTGTCCGGCACTCTCTGTACTCTATGTACTCCACTTTCATATTTCAAAGAAGAATAAATATTATTTCCTTTGATTAAAGCTATTACTTCTTTAAGTCCACCAGCTTCACTTTTTGAGATTGAAATAATTTCTATGCTCCATTTTTTTTTTTGACTAACTTTTTCATACATTTTATACAAATCTGAGGCAAAGAGACTTGCTTCAAGGCCTCCTGTGCCTGCTCTAATTTCGATAATAGCATTTTTGCTATCAGCTAGGTCTTTTGGAAGTAAAAAAAGTTTTATTTTCTTTTCATTTAATTCAAAATTATTTTTAAGATTTTCAAGTTCACTAGTCGCGAACTCTTTCATTTCAGTATCTGAGTTTTTATCATTTATTATATTATTTAAGTCCTCGGTATCATTTTGGTAACTCAAATACTCTTTGGCATTTTTTATTATGTCATTCAAATCAGAATATTCTTTTGAAATTTCAGCAAATTTATTTTTATCTACTTCTCCAGATGAAAGTTGTTTTTCGAGTTTAATATGTCTATCAATTAAATTCTGAATTTTTTTTTGCGGAAGCATTTTTTTATAATTTTGAAGCTTTTTCTTCCACTAAAGTAACTATTTTATTAATCATGTCTTTGGTCATTACTTTTTCTGACTCCAAACCATTCAGATACAACATATGATTATCTTTTCCACCGCCGGTTAAACCTATTTCAGTCTGTTTAGCTTCACCCGGTCCATTAACTACACAACCTATAATCGACAGAGTTATTGGTTTTTTTATATGTGATAATCTTTTTTCTAATTGTTTCACTGTATCAATCACTTGGAAAGCTTGTCTTGCACAAGATGGGCACGAAATTATTTTTACACCTCTATTTCTTAAATTTAATGATTTTAAAATTTCATTGCCAACTTTTATTTCTTCAACTGGATCGTCAGAAAGTGATACTCTTACTGTATCTCCTATTCCATCAAGTAGTAAATTGCCAAGTCCTATAGAAGTTTTAATACTTCCTGGCAAATAACTTCCTGCCTCAGTAATACCAAGGTGTAATGGATAATCTGTTTTATTTGATAACAATTTGTATGCAGCTATTGATAAAAATACATCCGAAGATTTTACACTTATTTTAAAATTAGAGAAATCCATATCCTCTATAATTTTTATATTTCTTAAAGCGCTTTCCACTAAAGCTTCTGGGCAAGGCTCTTTATATTTCTCGAGAATATCTTTTTCCAAAGATCCAGAATTAACTCCGATTCTTATTGAACAATTGTTATTTTTTGCTGCAGAAATTATTTCTGCAATTCTTTTTATGCTCCCGATATTTCCTGGGTTTATACGAAGACAGTGGGCACCGTTTTCTGCTGCTTCAATCGCTCTTTTATAATGAAAGTGTATATCTGCAACTATTGGAACATCTATATGTTTTATAATTGTTTTTAATGACTCCGTAGACTTGCTATCAGGGCATGATACTCTTACAATATCTGCGCCAGCTTCTGATACTTTATTTATTTGTTCTATTGTAGATTTATGGTCAGTTGTCAAAGTATTAGTCATTGTTTGAACTGAAATTGGATTATTGCCGCCTACTTTAATTTTACCAACACTTATTTCCCTTGTCTCCTTTCTATTTATTTTTCTAAATGGTCTAATTTCAGTTGTCATTTGTCTAGATTAAATTCTTGGTGTAGGCAGTGAATCGCTTTTGCAACATTTGCTCTTTTAATTAAAACTGATATTTTTATTTCCGAAGTAGAGATTACTTGTATATTTATATTTTTTCTTGCAAGTGATTGAAACATTCTAAATGTTACCCCTGGGGTGGCGATCATACCAACACCAATAATCGAAACTTTTGATACATTCTTATCAATAATCATTTTTTTAAATTTAATATTTTTATTTTTATTTATAATTTTTTTCGTTTTAGTTAAATCATATGACTTTATCGTAAAAGTAAGGTCTGTTTCTTTATCGTCTGAAGATATATTTTGAACAACCATATCTACGTTAATAGAATTTTGTGAAAGAGGTTTAAAAATTGAAGCAGCTATACCTGGCCTATCTTTAACACCAATTAATGATACTTTTGCATCATTATCTGTGGAAGAAATTCCTGTAATAACTTTATTGTTAATGATATTTTTTTGTTTGGTTATTAAAGTACCTTTTTTGTCAACAAATGATGACTTTACTTCAATATCAATTCTATTCAGTCTTGCATCCTGTATTGAATGTGGTTGCATTACTTTTGATCCCAATGAAGCCATTTCTAACATTTCTTCATATGATATATTTTTAATTTTTTTTGCGGAGTTAAGTTTTTTTGGGTCGGTAGTATATATGCCTTCGACATCTGTATAAATTACACATCGATCAGCTTTAAAAAACTTAGCAACCATAATTGCACTAGAGTCCGATCCGCCCCGGCCAATAGTAGTAATATTTAAATTTTTATTTACTCCTTGAAAACCAGCTATAATTGGTATTCCTCCAGAATTTAAAAATTTTAATACTTTAGTTTTATTTATATATTTAATTCTTGAATACTTATGCTTTCCCTCTGTAAAAATTGGTATTTGCCATGCCATCCAAGATCTAGAATTTAAACCATTTGCTGCTAAATGGCCTGCTAACAACGAACACGAAATCTGCTCACCAGCAGAAACTAAAACATCATATTCATTATCAGGAAAATTTTCACTGATTTTTTTTGACATATTTATTAACTTATTGGTAGTACCACTCATTGCAGATGACAAAACTATTACTCTATATTTCTTTGAGTAAGATTTAATTATTTTTGATACGTTTTTAATTCTTTGAATTGACCCAACTGAAGTTCCTCCAAATTTTAATACAATAATTTTCATTGGTAGTTTTATTTACAAGCTTTATAATATTGATAAAATACATCTTATTTATAATGTCAATAAAGAATGAACAATAATACTATAAACAAAGAAGAAGTGGAAAAATTTAGCAAAATTGCTGAAGAATGGTGGAATCCTAATGGAAAATTTAAACCACTTCATAAATTTAATCCAATTAGAATAGAGTATATAAAAAACAATATTATTAAAGATTTTAACATTTCATCAAATCGCAAACCATTAAAAGGAATAAGTATTCTTGATATTGGATGTGGAGGAGGTTTATTATCTGAGCCTTTAGCAAGACTTGGAGCAGAAGTTGTAGGTATCGATGCGTCCAAAAAAAATATTGATATTGCAAAACATCATTTAAAAAAAAGCAATTTAAACATTGAATATCATGATAAGTCTCCAGAGAATTTTAATTATGAAAAAAAATTTGATGTAATTCTAAATATGGAAATAGTTGAACATGTCGAAGATATTCCTAAATTTATAAATCAAAGTACAAAATTTTTAAAAAACAATGGTTTAATGTTCATTGCCACCTTAAACCAAACATTAAAATCTTATGTATTTGCAATAATAGGAGCTGAATATATTTTAAGATGGCTTCCAATCGGAACACATGATTGGAATAAATTTGTAAAACCTGAAAATCTAGAAAATATCTGCAATAAAAATTCACTCGTATTAAAAAGTATTAGTGGAGTTAAATTTAATCCACTTTTAAATAAGTGGAAACTTTCAAATGACAAATCCGTAAATTATATAACAAAGTACAAAAAGAGTTAATTTTCCTTATCTTCAATCCATGGAATGGTTGATGTTTCTATACCTTCTTCTTTTAGTTCCTTAATGTCTTCAATTGATGCTTTGCCAAAAATATTTTTTTTATTCTTTTTTTTGCTGTAATGAATGGATCTAGCCTCATAAGCAAAATTTTCTCCAACATATTTAAAGTTTTCTTTTACAAATTTTTGATATTCTCTTATTTTTTTTTTAACATTTCTATAATTCTTGTAAGCTTTATCTTGTTTGAAGTTAGAATTAGCTAAATTTGGCTTCATCAAAGACTTTTCAATTTTTTGAGAATTACATTGTTGACAACTAAGAAGCTTTAGTTTTTTTAATTTATCAAATTCTTTTGAGCTGGCAAACCAGCTCTCAAACTCAAGACTGCAATTTTTACAATTTAATAAGTACTTAATCATTAAAATCGATTTAATTATATCTTATAAGATTTCAATACCTAAGATCTGTAATCGGAATTAATTTCAATATATTCCTTAGATAAATCCATAGTATACGCTGTAAATTTTTTACTTCCAATAGATAGATCAATTGTTATCTCTATATTCTCATTTTTCATATAATCACTTAGGATATTTTCGTTATAATTTTTATCTAATTTTCCATCTTTAAGAATCATATTAGATCCCATTAATATAGATAATTTTTCTTGTCTAACAGTCGCTCCACTTTTTCCGATTGCCATCGCAATTCTACCCCAATTAGGATCTTCTCCAAAGATTGCTGTTTTAACTAATGGTGAGTTAGCTATTGAGAAACAAATATTTTTTGCATCTTTCTCAGTTTTGCTATTAATGCATTTAATGGTAACAAATTTTGTTGCTCCCTCTCCATCACTCGCAACTCTTTTTGCTAAGTTTAGCATGACCTGATGAACACTACTAATGAATTGCTTTAATTTTGGATCTTTAAAACTTTTTATCTCTTTATTGTTTGCTTTGCCCGTTGAAAATATTGAAACCATGTCATTTGTGCTAGTATCCCCATCGCATGTTATAGCATTAAAAGTAGTCTTAATATTTAAATTAATTATCTGTTTCAAAATTGATGAAGAAATCTTGGCATCAGTAAAAATAAATCCTAAAGTTGTTGCCATATTTGGAAAGATCATTCCTGATCCTTTTGCAACTCCATATATTTTTATATTGGAACCGGCTATCTTACATTCTGCCATTGATAATTTTGGTTTAGTGTCTGTTGTCATAATCCCAAGAGCTGCTTTGATCCAAATTAGTTTGTTTTGATTGTATTTTATTTTATCAACTAAGTTTTTAGTGCTACTTAAAATTTCATTTTCAGGAAATTTTTCCCCTATGGTACCTGTGCAAGCAAATAATATTTGATTTGGTTTAATTTCTCTTGGCCTTTCTTCATCTTCTATTTGTTTTGATGTTAATAATTTTGACAAATTTAAGGAAATTTTTTTAAGAGAGTTATAGCCATCATTTCCTGTTAAGGCATTTGCATTTCTTGTATTAATTAAAATGCCATAAATTTTTTTATCTTTTATTTTTTTATTCCATTTTATATTTTCAGATACTAAACTAGATTTTGTATATACATTCGCATAATTTGCACCTTCCCTAAAATAAAATAAAACTAAGTCGTCTCTTTTTTTATTATAAAGACCACAGCTAATTGTTGAGATAGATAATCCATCAATATGTTCAAGATCTTGAAAATGTCCTATTTTAGAGTCCTTGTGTTTCTTGTCAAAAAAGTTGTTTATACCAAAATCCATGCTATTTAATTTTTTAAATAAATAACTATATAATTTATAACTATTAAAACATCAAAAATATGCTTAATCCATTAAACATTATTAGTAAATTTATAAAAAGTGGCAATCAAAAAGAATTAGACAGAATTCAAAAAATTGTAAAAGAGATTAATCTTAAAGAAAGTAAAGTAAGCAAATTTGAGGATAATGAATTTCCTTTAAGAACAAATGAATTTATTTCTAGATTAAAAGAAGGAGAAAAATTAAACAATATATTGCCTGAAGCATTCGCATTAGTAAGAGAAGCATCGAAAAGAATTAACAATGAGAGACACTTTGATGTTCAGTTGGTAGGGGGTATTGCGTTACATGAGAATAAGATTGCAGAGATGAAAACTGGTGAAGGCAAAACACTTACTATTGTTCTTGCTGCATACCTTAACGCATTAGAAAAAAAAGGTGTTCATATAGTCACTGTAAATGATTATCTGGCAAAAAGAGATAGTATAAATATGGGCAAAATTTACAATTTTTTAGGTTTAAGTTGTGGATATATAAACTCAAACCAGTCAGATGAGGAACGCAAAGAAAATTATAATAAAGATATAACTTATGCCACTAACAGCGAATTAGGTTTTGATTTTTTAAGAGACAATATGAAATATTCAAAAAATGAGATGGTCTTGAGGAAGCATAACTTCGCAATAGTTGATGAGATTGACTCTTGTTTAATAGATGAAGCAAGAACTCCGTTGGTTATTTCTGGAGCAGCAGAAGATAAAACTATGCAATATATTGCAGTAGATAGATTGATTAAAAATTTAAAAAAAACAGACTTTGACTTAGATGAAAAAGAAAAAAATATACTTTTAACAAATGAAGGGATTGATAATGTTGAAAAAATATTTTCTGATGCTGGTATTTTAAAAAATAATAATTTTTATGACCCAGAAAATTTACATTTAGTTCATCATGTAAACCAAGCATTAAGGGCAAATTATTTATTTGAGAATGGAAGAGATTATATAGTTAAAGATAACGAAATAATTATAATTGACGAGCAAACAGGTAGGCAATTACCAGGTAGAAGATTTGGTGATGGACTTCATCAGAGTTTAGAGGCTAAAGAAAAAATAGAAGTTAAAGCTGAAAATCAAACACTGGCATCAATAACCTATCAAAATTTTTTTAAGTTGTATGATAAATTAGCAGGTTGTACAGGAACAGCACAAACAGAGTCTGCAGAATTTTTTGAAATTTATAACTTGCCTGTTTTACAGATACCTACCAATAAAAAAATGATAAGAAACGATCTTAATGACCAAATTTTTAGAACAGGTTTAGAAAAAGACAATGCAATCATTCAAAAAATAAAAGAATGTAATGAAATTGGACAACCGCTTTTGGTTTTCACATCTAGCATAAATAAATCTGAGCATTACTCGAATTTGTTAGAAAAAGAGAAAATTAAACATATTGTTTTAAATGCTAAAAATCACGAGAGAGAAGCAGAAATTATTGCAAACGCAGGCAAAACAAATTCAGTAATTATTACAACAAGTATATCGGGAAGAGGTGTTGATATTAAGTTAGGTGGACAAGATCAATCTGAAAAAGGGGATGTAAAAAAAAGGGGGGGTTTATTTGTTATTGGAACAGAAAGAATGGAAAGTAGAAGAGTTGATAATCAAGCAAGAGGACGTTCTGGAAGACAGGGAGATGAAGGAAGTTCAATATTTTTTGTAAGTTTAGAGGATGACTTGATGAGATTGTTTGGCTCAGAAACCATGAATTCAATGCTAGAAAAGCTTGGTCTTAAAGATGGTGAAAGCATTGATCATCCTTGGATAAATAAAGCGATTGAAAGGGCTCAACAAAAAGTTGAAGCAAGAAACTTTGATATCAGAAAAACTCTTATTAAATTTGATAATGTTCTTAACGACCAAAGACATGTAATTTTTGAACAACGAAAAAATGTAATAGATGGTAAAGAAGAAGAGAGTTATTCAGATATTTTCCTAGAAGAAGTTTTAGAAAATTTAAAAAGACAAAAAATATTATATGAAAAATCTCCTAATTCTAAAGAATTTCCAAATGCTTTAAAGCAGACTTTAGGTAAATCAATAAATGATGATGAGTTGGGTGAAATTTTAAATTCAGATCTAAAATCAATGGAAAAAAAAAATAAAGGATAAATTTATAAACAACAGAGAAGAAAGAAATAATTTATTAGGCGTTGAACAAGGAAAAGAAATTGAAAAAAGAATATTGGTACAAATTATAGATCAAAATTGGAAATCACATATTCAATACCTAGAGCAATTAAGACAAGTAATTGGTTTAAGATCTTATGGACAAAGAGATCCTTTAGTGGAGTACAAAAAAGAAGCTTTTCTATTATTTGAAAATTTACTTGGAAAATTAAAAACTGATCTTGTAACAATGCTTTTAAATTTAAAAATAATACAAAAAGAAGAGGAAGATAATTCTCAAAAGAATGTGAAAGAAAACCTAAAATCTATTGCAAAAAGTAAAATTGGAAGAAATGAACCTTGCCCATGTGGATCTGGAAAAAAATATAAACACTGCTGCGGTGCATTATAAATTAAGAAATCACTGTTAATAAAATTAATAAAAGAAGAATTGATGTAGTTAAAATAAATAATTTTTTATTCGACTTAAATTTTAAAATCAAATTTTGAAAGAGATTATGTTTAATGGTAAGATTATCTTGATACGCTGCATTAGTGGTAAAACCTTTATTCCTTCCAATATCTAAAAACTTATTCTTTCTTTGATTTAATATTTCTTCGTCATTTAATGTTAGAAATTTACTTAAGTTTCTATCAATAGCATTACGTACATTATCTAAAATAAGATCTTTATCTCGATGTGCGCCCCCCAAAGGTTCAGGTATTATTTCATCAATAATTTCTAACTTTAAAAGATCTTTTGCTGAAAGCTTCATTGCTTTCGCAGCTTCTAGAGTCTTTGTTGGATCCCGCCAAAGTATAGTTGCACATCCCTCTGGAGATATTACTGAATATATTGCATTTTCTAACATCAATACTTTACTTGAAGAAGCTAATGCAATAGCACCACCAGAGCCTCCTTCGCCTATAATTATAGATAAAGTTGGGACAGTCAGTTGCATAGAACATTCAATAGACTTTGCAATGGCTTCTGCCTGTCCTCTCTCTTCAGCGCCAACACCTGGGTAAGCACCTGGAGTATCAACAAAATTAATAATTGGTATTTTAAATTTATTAGCTAGATTCATTAACCTTATCGTTTTCCTGTAACCTTCTGGTCTCATCATCCCAAAATTTCTTTCAATTCTTGAGTCTAAATTTTCACCTTTTTCCTGTCCAATTACTAAAACTGACTTAGAATTAAACTTACCAAAACCACAAATTACCGATTTATCTTCTCCATAAAATCTATCTCCTGAAAGTGAAATAAATTCATCAAATAAATTATCTATAAAGAATTTTGATTTAGGTCTATCCTCGTGTCTTGCAACCAATGTCGTCTGCCATGCATCAAGATTTGAATATACATCTTTAAGTTTTTTATCTATTTCATTTTGTAATTCAGTTATTTTAGTTGTATCAACTTCTGAAAGACCGTCTTGATTGTAAGGATCTTTTAATTTATCTAGTTCTAATTCTAAGTTTTTGATATCAGTCTCAAAATTTAAATAATTTTTCATTGCTCTATTATATATAATTTTTAGGCGATAAAATGATCAAATTTTAAAAATTATATTTTTTTCAGAAGAAAAATAACATTTTTTCAAATAAATTAATGACATAATTTATTGATTGTCATATACAACGATTTCTAAATTTATAAAAATTATGAGTAATTCATTTATTAAGATTAACACTTTATCTGTTTCTAAAGATTTAGATGATTTTGTGAAAAATGAACTTCTTCCAGGATTAGACATTAACGAAAAAGATTTCTGGGATGGATTTGATAAAAGTATTAACGAACTTGCTCCAATTAATAAAAAGTTATTAGAAATTCGTGAAACTCTTCAATCTGAAATTGATTTATGGTTAAAAAAAAATAGAAATGGAGAATTTAATCATCAAGAGTATAAAAATTTTTTAAAAGAGATTGGATATTTAAAAGAAGAAGGAAATGATTTTAAAATAGATACCAAAAAGCTTGATAGTGAAATTTCAAGTATTGCAGGTCCTCAACTTGTCGTTCCTATAATGAACTCTAGGTATACATTAAATGCAGCTAATGCAAGATGGGTAAGTCTTTATGATAGTCTATATGGAACAGATTTAATTGAATCCGAAGAGACTGGTAGTCAAAAATATGACCCTCTGAGAGGACAAGACGTAATAAAATTTGCTCGTAATTTTCTAAATGATCACTTCTCTATCAATGGAATTCATTGGAAAGATATAAATGGATTTAAAATAGAGGGAAGTAACTTAAAAATATTAAAAGACAATAAAGAGTTTGAGTTAGTAGATAAAAATAAATTTATTGGATACAGAGGAGACACTAATAATCCAACAACAATAATTTTAGAAAACAATAATTTAAAAATTGAGATAATAATTAATCCTAAAGCTTTTAGCGCTGTTCAAGATGCTGCGGGAATAAGTGACATAATTATAGAGTCTGCAATATCTACAATATGTGACAACGAAGATAGTGTTGCTGCAGTAGACTCAGAAGATAAAATTTTATGTTACAGAAATTGGTTAGGTTTGATGAAAGGAACTCTAAAATCTGTCTTTGAAAAAGATGGAAAAACTTTAGAAAGAAAACTTAATCCAGATAGAAGTTATATTTCAAAAGATAATAAAAAAGAGAAGTTACATGGTAGAAGCTTACTTTTAATTAGAAATGTTGGCCATCTAATGACCAATTCAGCAATTATTTTAGAAGATGGTTCTGAAATCCCAGAAGGTATTATGGATGCATTTATTACAACTGCTGCAGCAATTCATGATTTAAAAAGAAAAGGTAACTCAAGAACAGGTTCTATATATATTGTAAAACCAAAAATGCATGGACCTGAGGAGACTGCTTTTACAGATAAAATATTTACTAGAGTTGAAGAAGTATTAAAGCTTGAAAAGAATACAATTAAATGTGGCATTATGGATGAGGAAAGAAGAACTTCTGTAAACTTGAAAGAATGTATTAGAACATTAAAAAGCAGGGTTTTTTTCATTAATACAGGTTTTTTGGATAGAACTGGGGATGAAATGCATACATCAATGGAAGCAGGTCCAATGATAAAAAAAGGTGACATGAAAAAATCAAAGTGGATAGCTGCATACGAAAATAACAACGTTAACGTTGGTTTAAAATGTGGATTTTCAGGTGTTGCTCAAATAGGTAAAGGTATGTGGGCAATGCCAGATAAAATGAAAGACATGATAGATCAAAAAATATCACATCTAGAAGCTGGTGCAAATTGTGCTTGGGTACCATCCCCTACTGCAGCTTCTTTACATGCAATGCACTATCATAAAGTAGATATTTTTGAACAACATAAAGAATTACAAAGTAATAAAATAGATTATATTGATAATTTGTTAACGATCCCAATAGCAGACAGACCAAATTGGAGCAAAGAAGAAATAAATAATGAATTGTGTAACTCAGCTCAAACTATTTTAGGTTATGTAGTAAGGTGGGTAGATCAAGGAATAGGATGCTCTAAAGTTCCAGATATAAATAATGTTGGATTAATGGAGGATAGAGCAACACTAAGAATATCTTCACAACATATAGCTAATTGGCTACATCATGGTATTTGCTCAAATAGACAAGTTTTAGAAATTCTTAAAAAAATGGCAAAGATAGTTGATAAACAAAATGAAGGAGATCCACAATATCAAAACATGTCTCCAAATTACGACAAATCAATATCTTTTAAGGCAGCATGTGAATTGATTTTCCACGGCAAGTCACAACCATCGGGTTATACCGAACCTCTACTGCATTTAAATAGGTTAATTAAAAAAAGTTAATTACTAATTTATAAATCTTTTCTATTTTTAAAAGCAGATATAAGCGTTCCGTCATCTGATGTTTCGATTTCTCCACCAACTGGCAAACCTTGAGCTAATTTCGATATTTTTACATTTATATTTTTTAAGCTGTCCTGAATATAAAAAGCGGTAGTTTGTCCTTCAACAGTAGCACTAGTTGCTAAAATTACTTCATCAATATTATCATTTTTTATTCTTTCTATCAGAGAATTAATAAGCAAATTTTCTCTATTATTTCCGTTAGTGCTATCAGAGATCGTGCCTCCTAGAATATGATAGTAGCCTTGATAAATAGATGAGCTTTCTATTGCCCATTGATCCGAAATGTTTTCAACAACACATATTATGCTAAATTTTTTATTTTTGTCTTCGCAATTATTGCAGGGATTACTATTAGATTTTAATGTTCCACAAATTTTGCAACGTTCAATATTTTTAAACACATCACTCAGATTATTAGCCAAAGGTCTTAATATTTCTTGACGATTATTGATCATTTTTAAAATTATTCTTTTTGCAGACTTTGGTCCAAGACCTGGTAATTTAGATATTAATTTAATTAAATTTTCTATTTCAGGGAGATTTTGCATTCAATTACAAAGGCCATTTAAATCCAGGCACACCCAATCCACCAGTTGCTTTAGATATTTCTTCGGTAGTTTTTGATTTTAATTTGTTTTTGGCATCATTATGTGCGGCAGTGATTAAATCCTGAATTATCTCTTTATCTTCTTTCAGTACTTTATCACTTAATAAAATTTTGGTCATTTCTCCATCTCCGTTAAGTGTAATTTTAACCACATCCCCACCAGACACACCATCAACTTCAATTTTTTTTAGATTTTCCTGACTTTCTTTCATTTTCTTTTCTATCTCTTTTGCTTTTTCAAGAATTTTATTAAAATCAGTCATCTTTTTTTTCAATATCAATTAATTTAATATCGGGAAGTACTTTCAATAGATTTTGATATTCATTTGAGCCTTCATATTCTTTGATATTTTTTTTTTTAAGATCATTTTTTTTCTCTTTTTCACTCATCTCACCTTTTTCTTTTGAAAAGGAAATTAGCCACCGGGTTTTAGTCCAATCATACAATTTTTCAGATAAATCTTTTATAAAACTTTTATTTAATTTATCATTAAAAGAAATTTCGATATTCATATTTGAAAAAGATACTAAGTTTACATTATTTTCTAATTCGTATTTTAGTTTCATCTCTTTTTTTTCAAAGCACATTTTAATTAAATCGTTTAAACTGTTGATCTCTAACATATTTTTTTTTTCATTTTTTTTTTCTTCTTGTGTAATATTTTTAATTTGGTTAATTGCATCTTTATTTATTTTATTTTTCAGATCTACATTTTTTATTGGAGCTTTGATTTGCTCATATTGCTTATTATCCTGAACTAAATTTCTTTTTTTTAAATAGGTTAACTGAACAAGAAACATCTCAACTAATAAATTTGGATTAGCAACTATATTTATTTCTTTTAAAGTTTTTAGGGTAAATTCCCAAAATAAAATTAAAGCATTTTTTTCTATTTCTTTTGATAAAGAAGTTATTTTTTTGTAATCACTATCATTCAAATTAAAATTATTTCCATCATTTTGTATGTGAGAAATATTCTTTAAATAATATAATATTTCCAAGAAATCATTTAAAAATATGTTTGGTTCAATGCCTGAATTGTATAACTTCCTGTAACGATCAATTATTTTTTCTTCATCACCTAAAAAAATTATTTCTAATAACTCTATGTATGCACTTCTATTGACATAGCCAAATATCTTTTGAGCTTCCTCAAATGTTAGCAAATTATCGTTATTAGAAATAGTTGCTCTATCTAGTAAAGATAATGCATCCCTAACAGAACCTTCTGATAATTTGACTATTAATTTAATTGCATTATCCTCAACACTTCTTTTTTCTTTTATTGTTATATTTTTTAAATAAACAAAAAGTTCTTCAGACTTAATTCTAGATAAATCATATCTTTGACACCTGGATATAACAGTAATAGGAATTTTTTTTACTTCAGTAGTTGCAAAAATAAATTTTAAATACTTTGGAGGTTCTTCCAATGTTTTGAGTAATGCATTAAATGCCTGCTTACTTAGCATATGTACTTCATCAATTATAAAAATTTTAAACTTCGCAACTGTTGGTGAATATCTAGAAAATTCTATTAGCTCCCTTACATCATCTACTCCTGTTTTGCTTGCTGCATCCATTTCAAGAACATCAATATGATTTGAATTTGCTATAGGTTCACAATGGCTGCATTTTTTTTTACACTTCCCTTCGAGTGCTTGCTCACAGTTCAATGCTTTGGCTACAATTCTTGCAAATGTGGTCTTTCCAATTCCCCTAATGCCTGTAAACAAAAAAGCATTAGCTGAACTATTATTTTTAATAGAATTATAAATTGTAGTTGCAATTTCCTCATGCCCTATCAAGTCTTGAAATGTTTGAGGTCTATATTTTAATGCCAGAACTTGAGATTTTATTTTCATAATAGGAGACCAACCAACCTGGAAAAAACTCATTACCCTTGCTCTTTTTCAAGTCTGGGGGAGTTCATGGTAATCCCACCTGGAAGGCCTCCAAATGTATTATAACAATAATTTTTTCTAATCCACAATAAAGTTAATTATTTTTTTTCTCTAAATTCATGTGCTTTATAAACACCTAGGACGTGCATATCTTCACAGTGGAAAGCAAGCTCTTCTAGTGAATTTTTTATTTTTTTATCATCCAAATGTCCATCAATATCACATAAAAAAAAGAATGACGAAAATGAATTTTTTTCTGGGAAACTTTGAAGTTTCGTCATATTAACTCCATTAATAGCAAAACCGGACAAAGCAGAATACAAAGCTGCCGGCCTCTCTCTAAGTTTAAATAGTAATGATGTAATGAAATTATTTTTATCAATTTCTGGCTGAATTATATCTTTACCCATTATCAGAAATCTTGTGTAGTTATCATTAACATCCTGAATATTTTCTTGTAAAATTTCTAAATCATAAATTTTAGCACTTAATTTTGATGCAATTGCAGCTTTTGTTTTATCTTTCTCTTCAGAAATATATTTTGCAGAACCTGCAGTATCAGCTCTAACATTGGCAGAAAATTTATTTTTTTTAATAAATTCTGAAGCTTGACTTAACGCTTGAGCATGGGAATAAACATTTTTAATTTCTTTTAATTTTGATCCTTTTATACCAATTAAGTTATGATTGATTGGGTAAAAAAATTCTTCATAAATATTTAACCGATGTTTAAAAATTAAATATTCTACTCCAATGTTTCCTGTAGTTTTGTTGGACTCTGGTATGATTGCTCTAATATTGCTATCTTTATGTGCTTTTTCAAAACATTCATCGAAAGTTTTGCAAGGAATAGTCTCTATATTCGGAAACATATGTTTTGCACAACTTTCACTATAACTTCCAGCAATTCCTTGGTAAACAATTTTCATATTGTTATTTATTCAATAAATTTATGTATTCTTCTAGATCTTTTTTAGTATCAATTCCAGAGGAAAAATAATTTGCCAATAGAACTTCAATTTTCATATTATTATCGATTGCTCTCAGTTGTTCCAGTCTTTCTTTGATTTCATTTTTACTTTTTTTTAAATTAACAAATTTTTTTAAAGCTGAATACTTAAATAAGTATACCCCAAAATGCTGATATATATTCTCATAGCTGTCTTCTTTAATTACTCGATGAAAATTCAAAGCTTCTGATATTGAGTTATCAGATATTTTGTTTTTTGTAATAACTTTTACAATATTTTCATTGTCATAATCTTCATTTTTCTTAATGTTGTATGCTAATGTTGAAATATTTAAGCTTTTTTCCTTTGATAGCTTATTTAAATTTTTAATATCTAAAGGATTGATCATTGGTTCATCGCCTTGGATGTTCATAATAAAATCTATATCTTTTAAATTTAATTTTTGAGAGGCTTCAAATACTCTATCCGTCCCAGTTGTGTGATTTATGTCTGTCATTATAAATTTACCTCCATTTTTTCTTACTTCTGAGGCAATTTCCTCGTCGCATGTTGCAACATAAACCTCTCCAATTTGGCTTTGTACAGCTTTTTCATATACATGCATAATTAGAGTTTTATTATTAATTTTTATTAATGGCTTTTGAGGGAGTCTTGTTGCTGCTAATCTTGATGGAATTATTATAATTGAATTACTCATATATTCATATTTTATGCGTCTTTGAGACGCAAATTTATAAATTAAATTTCGTATAAATTTTGTTTAACATGTTATACGACCATATTAAAAAGAAAACATGGATTCATTTGAAATAAACAAAATTATTGCAGCTGTTCTTCTTATTGCTCTACTTGTAATTGGAATTGGGAAAATTTCAGATATCGCTTTCCAGGTAGATAAACCTGAGAAATCAGCTTACAAAGTAGATATTCAAGAAAGCAGTCAAATTTCAAATTCAACAGTAGAAAAAATTGAGGAAAAAGTTGATATTTCTGCATTACTTGCATTAGGAGATGTTTCTCATGGAGAAAAAGTTTTTAAAAAATGTTCTGCTTGCCATTTAGTAAATAAAGGTGGAGAAAATAAAATCGGACCAGCATTGTATGGTGTAATAGGAAGAAAGGTTGCATCAAAACAAGATTACAAATATTCAAAGGCAATGGCAGCATACGACAAAGATTGGACATTTGAAGAGATGAATGGTTATTTAAAAAAACCTCAAAGTTATATTAAGGGAACTAAGATGGCATTTGCTGGATTAAGAAAAGAAAAAGACAGGGCATCTGTAATTTTGTATCTTAACCAAAATTCAGATAATCCACTACCTCTACCTTAATTTTCCAAAACAATACAAAAGAATACTTTTTTGAACATGAACTCTGTTCAATGCCTGTTGCCATACATGGGAATTTTTTCCAAGGAATACTTCCTCTTCAACCTCATCTCCTCTTGGTAAGCAATGCAAAAAAATACAATTTTTTTTTGTATAATTAAATATCTCTTTTTTAATTTTAAATTTTTGAAAATGTTGTTTTTTTCTTTTTTTGTTCACTTTGTCATTTAAAGATATTACTTTATCAGAAAAAATTACGTCCGCATCCAAAGCTGCTTTTTTTAGATCATGATAAATAAAGATTCTTTTTTTATTTTTACTTACCCAATCTTTAACTTTTTTACCTGGTTCAAATTTTTTTGGACATCCAATACTTAATCTAAAAGAAAACTTAACAGATGCTGCAATTAAACTGTCCAAAACGTTATTGGAATCTCCAATCCAACAAATTTTTAATTTTGATATTGGTTTTTTTTTAATTTCCTCAACAGTAAATATATCTGATAACACTTGGGTTGGATGAGATGATGGACTTAAACCATTTATTATTGGTATAGTTAAATGCTTTTGAAATTCTTCAATTTTTTTATCATCATCAGTTCGCAACATAAAACCATCACCATATGTAGAGAGAATTTTAGCTGTGTCTGCGATCGTCTCACCACCTTGTCCGAGATGAAGTTCGTTAGATCTAAGTGTCAATGTTCCACCTCCAAGCTGTTTAATAGCCAAATAAAAGCTTATTCTTGTTCTTGAACTAGCTTTTTCAAACATTTGTACTAGCATTTTACCTTTAAGAGGTGATCCTTTGTCTGGCTCTAAAGTATTTAATTTTTTTCTTTGTTTTTTTCTTTGTTTCGCATCAACAATTATTTTTCTAAGATCTCTACTGGGGATATCTTTCAAATTTATGAAGTGTTTCATTTTATTTCATTGCAAACTTTGCTTATAATTTTTAAAGCTATATCAATTTCTCTTTTTTTTACATTTAATGGAGGTAAAATTCTTATGACATTTTCAGCTGCTCTAATAGTCAATAATTTATTTTCCATTAATTTTTTTATAAACTCAGTTTGGTCTTTAAAAAGTTGTAAACCAATCAATAATCCTACTCCTCTAACTTCTTTAATTACCTTAGGATATTTAATTTTTATTTCATTAAGTTCATGCATAAAATATTTCGACATTTTGTTTACATTATTTAATAAACTCCTATTTAATTGATCTAAAACAGCATTACCTACTGCCATCGCAAGTGGGTTCCCACCAAATGTTGATCCATGCGTACCTGGTACCATAGCTTTTGCAACTTTTTTTGTCATTAGGACTGCGCCAATAGGAAAACCACCTCCAATTCCTTTTGCTATGGGAACTATATCAGGTTTAACATTTGCATATTCGAAGGCAAAAAATTTGCCAGATCTACCGATACCACATTGAACTTCATCTAGTATTAAAAGTATTCCTTTTTCGTTACATAATTTTCTTATAGCCTTTATACACCAGTGAGGAATTACTTTAATGCCTCCTTCGCCCATTACTGTTTCAATCATAACAGCTGCAGTATTTTTTTTAATCAATTTTTTAATTTTTTTGTGATCGCCAAATTCAAAATGATCAAAACCTTGAACTTTTGGCCCAAATCCTTCTGTCATTTTTTTTGAGCCGCTCGCATGTATTGCTGCAATTGTTCTTCCATGAAATGAGTTTTTGATACAAATTATTCTATTTTTTTTTGGTTTGCCTATTGAATAGAAATACCTTCTTGCAACTTTTATAGCAGTTTCTGTTGCCTCGGCTCCACTGTTTTGAAATATTATAGAGTCCGCGAAAGTTCTCTTTGCTAATTTTTTTGCTAATTTCTCTCCCTCAGGTATTTTAAAGGCATTTGATACATGCCAAACTTTTTTTGATTGCTCTTTTATTGCTTTGTTTAAACCCGGATTTGAATGGCCTAATGAATTTACTGCAATTCCTTGAATAAAATCTAAATATTTTATCCCTCTTGATGTATAAAGATAACTGCCTTTTCCTCTAGAAAATGAAATATTTTTTCTTTTATAATTATATGCTAAAGCGCTCATATTTATTTATAAATTTTTTTAATTTATTTGACAGTTATTTTTCAACCTCAAGTTATAAATTTAATTTTTTGTTGAAAAATAATAAAAATAACTTGTGTTAAATTGAAATTATGCCACATCATGGTATTTATATAAATTTATACACAAAATGTAGTAGTTTATGAGTTGGACAGAAGAAAAAGTCAATAAATTGAAAGAGCTTTGGGGCAGAGGAAGCACAGCAAGTCAAATAGCTGAGATCATTGGAGGTGTATCGAGAAATGCAGTAATTGGTAAAGCCCATAGACTTAATTTGTCCTCTAAAATCAAAACTAGATCATCAGTCCAAAATCAAAACATTTTAAATAAGAGTAAAAACTCGCAAATTAGATTAAAAAGTAAAAAAGGTAGGCTTAAAACTTTACTTTTAGATAAGAATTTTGAGCCGGCAAAGAATCTAAGTTTAGAGGATCTATCTGAAGATACTTGTAAATATATGGAGGCAAATCCTAATGAAAAAGATGCAAGTTTTTGTGGTAGAAAAACAGTTGAAAAATTTTCATATTGCCCTTTACATCTAATGATTGTGTTCCAACCAAAGGGCAAAAAAGAAGAAGTAGTTGATAAAGACGATGAAGTTCCAAAATTTATAGAAAAAAAAATTAAGTCAGCTTAACTTAATAACTTTTCTTTTGCCTTTTCGTATTCTTCTTGTGTTAGTAATCCTTTTTGCTTTAAATCATTTAATTTAAGAATTTCATTTGAAATTGAGCTTGCTTCTTTATTGTATTGATCATAATCATTTAGATCTTGGCTATGCTCTTCTTCTTTATTAGAGCTATGATTTATATTTCTCCTAGCCTCAATACCCATGCTTATAGGTTTTGCAGATATATAAATAACTACTATCAGTAAAATTATACACAAACCTATAACTAGATAAGTCATCATTTCAAATTAGTAGAATTATTTTCATCAGCAAATTGTCCACCGGTTCTCCAATTATAACTGTATTTATTTATTTCATTTTCAAATTTCTTTTTTGGGATGTAGCCCATATCTAAATTACTTTTATAGTATTTTGATTTACAATTATCATATTTTAACATAATTAATTGATCTTCGGTCAGCAATGGATTTGGAAGCAATTGAAAAAATTTTGCTGTAATCTTTGCCAAAGGCGTTGGTAGCGGTAATAGAATTCTTTTTTTGTTAATAGATTTAAGTAATTTAATTAACATTTCTTTGAAAGTTATAATTTCCAGACCCACACATTCTAATACTAGACTCTCATTTTTACTTTCTATTATATTATAAATTATATTTACTAAGTCTGAAACATGTATTGGACTAAATTTTGTTCTTCCATTATAGTACAAAGGCATTACAGGAAGAACGCTTAATAACGACATAAACTTCGTACTGAATTTGTCATCTACTGAGTACACTATTGAGGGCTTCAAAATTATATACCTTTGAAAATTTTCTTTTATTCTTCTTTCACCATCTAGTTTACTTAATGCATATTTACTATCGGTTGCATTTTCTATACCTAAGGCTGACAAATGTATAAATTTATCTAATTTAAATTGATTTGCTTTCTTTGCTAGCAATGCGGGAAGGTCTGAATGGATTAATTTAAATTCATCTTTCCTTTTTTCGTACAAAATTCCAATCAAATTTATACAAATTGTGGTTCTTTTAATTAAACTTTCAATCTTATTAACATCAAAATTTTTTAATTCCACCAATTCTAAATACCCTGGGTTTGCCTGAGTTTTTAATATGTATCCGGCTCTATGGATATTTCTTGTTACTGCTATAATTTTGTAGTTATTTTTTGATAACTTTCTTATTAAATTTCTTCCAATCTGACCAGTAGCACCGAAAAGTAGAATTTCTTTTTGTTTCATATATATATTCTAACAATGAATATAGATATTAAATTACACAAAGAGGATTTACCAGATCAATTAGAGCTTAGTGACAATATTGCAGTAGATTGTGAATTTATGGGCTTAAATGTTGAGAGAGATAGTTTGTGTCTAGTGCAAATTTCTACTGGCAATAACGATGCACATATTGTTCAGCTAAATAGAGAGAAATATAATGCTCCAAATTTAAAAAAAATTTTGAGTGATAAAAAAATTAATAAAATTTTTCATTACGCAAGAGCCGATTTATTGTTTATAAAAAAATACTTAAATATAGATGTTATTAATATTAATTGCACAAAGATAATGAGTAAACTAGCAAGAAGTTATAGTGATAAACATGGGTTAAAGGATCTAATCAAAGAATTTAAAGGTCTAGATATAAGCAAAAATCTTCAATCTTCCGATTTTGGAGGAAACTTATCTGAAAAACAATTACAATATTGCGCTAAGGACGTAATTTATCTTCATGAAATTTATGAAAACTTGAGAAAAATATTGATAAGAGAAAAAAGAGAAACATTGTATACTGACACAATTAAATTTATTAATAGTAGAGTAAATTTAGATTTAGCTTCATTTACCTTAGATATATGGTCACATTAAAATGCGAAAAGGTAAAATTGAAAAAATAGCCAAAGAAGTTATACAATTTGAAATTGATGCTTTAAGAAATCTTAAAAGCTTTGTTAATTATAGATTCACAAATATCATTAAAACTATTTTAAATTGCAGAAATGGAAAAATAATTATTTCTGGAGTTGGAAAAAGTGGCATCATAGGGAAAAAGTGGGCAGCAACTCTTTCATCTACAGGGACACCATCATTTTTTTTAGATGCTTCTAATGCAAGCCACGGAGATTTAGGACAAATAACATCTAATGATGTAGTAATTTTGATAAGTAACAGCGGGCAAAGCGAAGAGTTAAAGAATATTATTCAGTACACATCTCGAAACAAAAACATAAAATTAATAGGTGTTACTTCAAAAAAAGATTCTTTGCTTTTTAAAAATTCAGATACGGCATTTTTAATGCCAGATATTAAAGAGGCGGGTCCGGAAAATTTTGTGCCAACATCATCAACTACCGCTCAAATTGCTCTCGGAGATGCAATAGCTATCACTTGTATGAAGTATAAGAATTTTACAAAATTTGATTTTAAAAAACTTCATCCAAGTGGCACTTTGTCAGTAAAATTAAAAACAGTAAGTGACCTTATGATTACTGGAAAAAAACTTCCAATTCTAAAAGAAAATGCACTAATGAAGGATGCAATTGAGATAATAAATAAAAAAAAACTTGGTGTCTTAATAATAATAAAAAGTAATGGTGAAACATCAGGAATAATTACAGATGGTGATCTGAAAAGAATAGCACGAAAGTTTCCTAAATTTATTAGCTTAAAATTAAAGAAAGTTATGAAGAAAAATCCCTTATCTGTTGATAAAGATACCTTGGCTGCTGCAGCATTATCTTTAATGAATTCAAAAAAAATTACTTCTTTATGTGTCTATAGAAATAATAACAAAAAAAAGACAATAGGTTTAATACATATGCACGATATTTTGAGAGCAAATATAAACTAATGTCTATAAGATCACTACTGCAGATTATCCTGTCTTTGATGATAATTATTATAATTGGAGGCATATATTTCATATATTTTTATACTGGACCATTAGAAAATAACGATGCTGTATCGAAAAATAGAACTCAAATAGATAAAGTTGACAAAGATATTAAGAACTCAGATTATGAGGAAATTTTAGAAGAAACTTCCTTAAAAGAAAATAAAAAAGAAATATACAAAAATATTGACAAAGCTAAATCAACTGAGATTAAAAATGTAAGTGACACAGAATATTTAACAAAAAATATTGAATATGTTTCATCAAATAATAAAGGTGAGATTTTTAAAATTATAGCAGAATTTGGAAGAACAAATTTGGAAAATAGTGACATACTTAATTTAGAAAATGTAAAGGGTACGATTATATCTAAAGAGAAATCAAAGATATATATTTCGTCTAAATTTGCTGATTATAATTATTCAAATCAAAATTCTAGTTTCTATAAAAATGTAAAAATCAAATATGACGATAGGGAAATTAGTTGTGATAACTTAGATTTAAATATCAGTGACAATATTGCTGTAGCATATAATAATGTTATAATGAAAGATAAAAATTCATCAATGAAAGCACAAAAAGTTACTATGGATATTTTAACAAAAGATATAAGTATAAATTCAAAAAATGAAATTAAAATAATTTCTAATTAATGGCTTTAATAAAAAAATTTAGAATAAAGAATTTTAAAAATACAGATCCTATAGTGGAATTAAAAAATATTTCTGTATTCTATAATAAAAGGCAAATTATAGATAATTTAAATTTAAAAATTAATAAACAAGAAATTCTCGGAATGCTAGGTCCTAACGGAGTTGGAAAATCTACGATTTTAAATCTTATCACTGGTCTAAAAAATCCAAATTATGGTGAAATTCTAATTGGAGGAATTAATTGTACTAAGCTTCCAATAAATGAAAGATTTACTAAATTTCAAATTGGTTTTGTTCCTCAATATGGTGGTCTTATTCAGAATTTAAGTTTAATTGATAATTTGAAATTGGTCGCAGAAATTCATATTGAAGAAAAAGAATTGCAGATCCAAAAATTAAATAAATTAATCACACAATTTGAATTTGAGTCTTTATTAAAAATAAAAGCAAAACACCTATCAGGCGGGCAAAAGAAAAAACTTGTTATAGCGATGGCATTAATAAACAATCCTAAAATACTATTATTAGATGAGCCATTTGCTGCACTAGATATTCTGACAATTAAAATGTTGCAAGAGATCATACTTAATTTACAATCCACCGAAGAAATATCTATTGTAGTAGTTGATCATCAGGCAAGAGATTTGCTAAATTGTGTTGATAGAGCGATAATATTATCAAATGGTAAAATTATTGCATCTGGAAGTCCGAATGATGTAATTAGTGATAAAGATGCTAAATCTCATTATTTTGGTGAAGAATTCAACATAAGTTAATTCACCATGAAAAATGAAGTGCTAATTACTAGTATAATTAAAAATTTTAATAAAAAAATTCGTGTTAGTGGTGACAAAAGTATTTCAATTAGATGCGTGCTACTTGCATCACAAGCAATTGGAAAGTCAAAAATATATAATTTATTAGAATCTGAAGATGTTATATCTGCTTTAAAATGCATAAAAAAATTAGGAATAAATTATAAAAAAAATACAAATTTCTACGAGATTGAAGGATTAGGTTTAGAAGGTTACAAAACAGAAGGTAATATTAAACTTGATGCTGGAAATTCTGGAACCCTTGCAAGGCTTATTTTGGGTCTTTTGGTAAATTCAAAGCATAAAATAAAAATTTCTGGAGATAAAAGTTTATCAAAAAGGGATTTTTCTAGAGTAACTGAGCCTTTAAAAGAATTTGGTGTACGAATTACTTCTAAAAAAAAAATGTTACCGGTTGAAATAGCTGGTTCTAATTTTTTAAGACCTATAAAATATATTGAAAAACTTGGAAGCGCACAATGTAAAAGCACTGTGATGTTAGCAGCAATTAAAACTCCTGGTATTACTAAAATTAAAGCACTTAAGTCAAGGAATCACACTGAGCTCTTTTTTAAGAACCTAAAGATACCAATAAAAATAGTATCTAATGGAAAATTTGACTTCATCGATATTGAAGGTCAATATAATTACTCGGGTTTCACTTATAAAGTTCCTGGTGATATTAGTTCGGCGTCTTTTTTTTTAGTACTAACTTTATTGTCAAAAAATTCAAAGTTATTAATTAAGGGTGTTAATATAAACAAGTCAAGGTTAGGTATCGTTAAAATTTTGAATCGAATGAATGCAAATATAATACTTAAAAATAAAAAAATATATAAAGGTGAGGCTATTTCAGACATACTAGTTAATAGTAAAAAAAATCTTAAAGCTATTAAATGTCCAGCATCATTTAATAGTTCTGCCATTGATGAATTTTTAGTAATTTTTCTTGTGGCTGCAAAAGCAAAAGGTATTTCTACATTTAAAAACTTAGGAGAACTTAATAAAAAAGAAAGTCCCAGACTTGAAATAGGAATAAGTTTTTTAAAAAAAATTGGTATTAAAGTTGTAAGAAAAGGAAATGATATAAATATTTATGGAAATCCAAGTTTGAATTTAAGTGGAAACTATACTGTAAAAAACTTTAAAAAAGATCATAGGGTTTTTATGATGTCATGTATTGCTGCTTTAACCCTGGGAGGAAATTGGAAAATTAATGATAAGGACTCAGTAAAAACTTCTTTCCCTGAGTTTTTTAATATTATAAATCAACTAGGTGCAAAGTTATATTGAAAAAAAGAAAAAACATAATTACAGTTGCAATAGATTCGCCCGCAGCAGCGGGCGCAGGTACCCAAGCAAGATATATTGCAAAACATTATAATCTTTTATATTTAGATACAGGTAAAATTTATCGTTTAATTGGTAAATTAAGGATTAAGTATTTTGAAAAATTCTCTTATAAATTCATAAAAAAAAAAATAGACAAAATTAATATAAATATATTGGATGATAGTGCTCTGTTATCAAATGATATTGCAATTTCAGCATCTATAGTAGCAAAAGATAATAAAATCAGAAAAATTGTAAAAAATTTTCAGTATAAATGTGCTTATAATCCTCCAAAAAGATTTTCAGGATCCGTTTTGGACGGAAGGGACATTACATCTGTAATAATGAAAGATGCTATGTTTAAATTTTATATAACAGCAAATATAAAAATTAGAGCCAAAAGGAGATTTCTTGAATTTAAAAAACTAAAAAAAAAAATTACATATAATGAAGTTCTAAAAAGCTTAAAAAATAGGGATTATTTAGACAAAAGTAGAAAATATAGTCCACTAAAAAAAACTAAAGATTCAATCTTGATTAATACTTCTAAATTAAGTAAGAAAGCGTGCTTTATGAAAATAAAATCGATAATAGATAAGAAACTAATTTAAATGGAAATTTATAAGGATTTAAAATCACCAGTAAATCAACAATTTGAGAAACTTTTAAATTCGCAGTTATCAAAGAATAAAATAGAGGAAGGTAAAATTATCGAAGGTAAAATAACAAAGATCACAGAAAAATTTGTTTTTATATTTATACCTGGATTAAAAAGTGAACCAATTGTTGATATAAATGAATTAAAAATAATTGGTCTTAAAGATAGACTATCAGTTGGAGAAAGCGTCCCTGTTTTATTAGAAAAAATTGAGGATAAGAATGGCGAAGTAATTGTATCAGCAATAAAAGCACAAAAAATTAAAGGTTGGTATGAATTAGAAAAAGCTTACGAAAGTAATAGCTCTATAATAGGAAAAATAACGAGCAAATGTAAAGGTGGAGTAATAGTTGAGCATAAAGATACAGGTTCTTTAATGTTTTGTCCCGGATCACAAATCAGTGATAAACCTTTAAAAAATATAGATCACTTAATAGGAGTAGAGCAAAAGTTCGCAATTATAAAATTAGACAAAATTAGAGGTAATGCATGCGTTTCTAGAAGACAAATAGTTTCTTCTAATAAAAGAGAAGATAAGGCAAAAATTATTGAAAAATTTAATGTAGGAGATGTCATCAAAGATGCAGTTGTAAAGGGTTACTCTTCTTTTGGTTGTTTCTTTGAAGTCAACAACGAAATTGATGTTTTAGTTCATCTACAAGAAATTTCCTATTCCAGGGTAAATCATCCTGATGAAATCTTTAATGTCGGTGAAAAACATGATCTTAAAGTAATATCTATAGATAAAGAAAAATTGCAGATTGGATGTTCTATAAAACAGCTATCACCAGATCCTTTTGAGCATATTAGCAATTATGAGATAGGAAAAAAATATAAAGTAAAAGTAGATAAGATAACTGATTATGGCTGTTTCTGCTCTTTAGAGCCTGGATTGAGTACTCTTCTTCACAGCAGTGAAATGAGCTGGACAAAAAGAAATATTATTCCAAAAAAATTATTCAAAATTGGGGACATGATAGATTGCGTGATAACGGAGATTGATAAAGATAAGCGACGAATAGCTATTTCGCATAAGCTAACAATAGAAAACCCATACGAAACATTGGCTGATAAATATCCTGCAGGAAGTGAAATAAGTGGAGTTGTATCTAGCTCAAATGATTATGCATTATATGTAAAACTTGATGGATTTGAAATTGAAGGTTTTCTCCACGCAAATGACCTAAGCTATACTGGTAATCCAGATAATGAATTAAAAAATTACAAAAAAGGAGATAAATTAAAAGTTAAAGTTTTAGAAATCAAAAAAGAGGATCAAAAAGTAAGAGTAGGACTAAAACAGATTGGAGTTGATCCATTTGACTGGTTCAAAAATAAACAAATAAACGATATCATAACAGTTAAGGTATTATCTACAGATAATAAAGGAATATTTGTTAAACCAGAAGGTTGTGACTTAGAATTTTTGATAAAAAAGTCAAATATAGCTGTGAATGCATCTGACGCAAGACCATCAAGGTTTGTTGGAGGTGAAAGAATAGATGCTGCAATTTCCGAAATAAATATAGAGAAGAGAAAAGTTAATTTAAGTATAAAGTTACTAGAAGAATTACAAAATAAAGAGGCAGTAACAAAATTTTCAAGCCCTTTAAGTGGAAAAAATCTTCCGTTTTCATCTTTATCTGAAAAGTTAAGTGATAAGAAAAATAATGATAAAGATAAAGAGTAAATAATTGTCTATAAAGAAATCAGACCTTCTAAATAAATTTTCAGATAATTACCCAAGTTTTTTAAAAAAAGACTTAAAGAAATTCGTTGATATAATTCTATCAGAGATGAGAAATTCATTAAGAAGACATGAAAGAGTTGAACTAAGAGATATATTTTCAATCGAGCCTAGATTACAGAGAGCTAGATTTGCTCGTAACCCAAAAACAAATGAAAAAATCTATATTGAAGAAAAATATTCTTTAATATTGAAAACTTCTAAGTTTTGGACAAAAAAAATAAATGAAGAAAAATAAAATATTTGTTGCTTGTGACTCTAATAATGTCCAAAAAGTAAGAAAAATTATTAGGGAAACTAGAAATAGTAAAATTGCTATTGGATATAAATTTGGTTTAGAATTCTTGAATTCAAGAAATGGAAGAAATTTTATCGCAAACTTAAAAAATGAAACTACATTTGGTGATTACAAAATAAATGATATTCCCAATACATGTGCAAATACAATTAAATCTATTAAAGATTTAAAATTTAATTATGTAACAATACACATAAGTTCAGGATTAAATGCACTAAAAGCAGCAAAAAGATTTGCAGGCAATACAAAACTAGTTGGTGTTACAATTTTAACTTCATTAGACAATAAATCTTTGAAAGCAATTGGATTTAATAAAAATGTGAAAAAATTAGTACTTCATCAAGCTAAGTTAGCAAATAAAGCAAAATTAGATGGTATAGTATGTAGTGCTCAGGAGGTAAATACAGTAAAAACGGTCTTCAAAAAAGAGATTATAACTCCTGGAATAAGATTTAACTCTGAGGCGAATGATCAAAAGAGAATTCAAACTCCTAAGCAAGCTTATGAAAATGGTGCTGATTGGCTTGTAATAGGAAGAAACATTACAAAAGGCAACATTAAGAAAAATATTCAAAAACTAATAGATCACTTAAATCAATGAGTAAAGGATTAAAGATTTGTGGAGTTTCTGATCCTATAGTTTTAAATTATATTTTAAACCATCCTCACCCACCCAATTTTATAGGCTTCATAACCAATTATGAAAAAAGTAAAAGATTTGTTAATTACGAAAAATTGAGAGAATTAACCAATGTTAATAAAAAGCAAATTAATTTTACCTCTGTACTTGTGGATCCAAGTAACTCAATTTTAGAAAAAATTAGTGATATAAATTTTGATTATTATCAACTTTATGATGTGGATCCTGAAAGAACAAAAACAATTAAATTTAAATATAATATTAAAATAATAACTGCAATTACAATTTCAGGAAAAGAAGATGTGATTAGATATAAAGACTATTCTGGGATTTCAGACATAATCTTGTTTGACTCAAAAGGTTATGAAAAATCTGAAAGCTTCGATCATAGCTTGCTAGATAAATTACCAAATGATTTAAATAAAATGATTGCTGGAGATATACAAATAGATGATATTATAAATTTTAAATACAAAGACTTTATTATAGACATAAGTGGATCTCTAGAGGATGAAAAAGGAAAAAAAGATATAAATAAAATAAATAAATTGTTAAATTTATATAAAAAATTATGAAACTTAGAAAAAATATACCTTTAATTGATCAGGTAAATAAATTTGGATTTTGGGGAGGAAAGTTTGGAGGAAACTTTGTACCTGAAACATTGAAAAAACCTATAGAAGATTTAGAAATTTTATTCGGTAAACTTAAAAAAGATAAAAGGTTTATAGAAGAAAGAGATAAATACTTTAAAAATTGGGTTGGTGCTCCTACTCGTTTCATAAAGTTAAAAAATCTGACAAATCATGTTGGAGGAGCTCAAATTTGGTCTAAGGTTGTATCAGACGCAAATGGAGGAGCGCACAAAATATACAATGCTACTGTACATTGTCTGCTTGCCAGAAGATCTGGTAAAAAATTTATAATTGGGGATACTGGCGCTGGTTATGCAGGTAAAATGTTAAGTATGGCTGCTAAAAAATTTGGGTTAAAATGCAAGATTTTCATGGGTGCAAAAGATATTGCAAGACAACAACCTAACGTAAAAGCTATGAAAAAAAATGGCGCTGAAGTAATACCTGTATACTCAGGAAGTCAAACACTTGTTGATGCTGTTTCTGAATGTATGAGATTCTGGGTTGCCAATTGTGACACGACAGCAATGTGTGTTGGAAGCACAGTAGGACCATCTGTATTTGTTCGTATTTGTGGATGGAGTACCAGTCAAATTTCAAGAGAGTTAAAAGTACAATTAATTGAGGAATTTGGATCAATACCAAAAAAACTAAAACTTTATAATTGCGTTGGTGGTGGAAGCTCAAGTTTTGGATTTTGGAATGAATTTATGGATTATGATAAAAAACAGTGCGAATTTATTGGTGTGGAAGCTGGTGGACCAGCAAAAAGTAAAAAGCATGCGGCACCTTTAACTTATGGTTCAAAAATTGGAATCCTCCACGGTGCATTACAATATGTAAATCAGAATTCAGATGGGCAAATAGAGGAAACAGCTTCTATTTCTGCCGGACTTGATTATCCTGGAATATCTCCGCTTCACTGTTTTTTAAAAGATACGAAACGTGCAAGATACACTGCAGCAAGCGATGAAGATGCTTTAAGCGCCTTTAAAACTGTTACTAAGTTTGAAAAACTAAGACCTTCTCTTGAACCAAGTCATGCTTTTTCAGTTGCAATAAAAGAAGCAAAAAAATTAACAAAAGATACTATAGTGGTAGTTAATAGTTGCGGTGATGCATATAAAGATAAAGAAATTTTAAAAAAAAGATTGGGAAAAAAGTATGTTAAACCCAATTAGTCTTGCTTTTAAAAAAGCAAAACAAGAAAATAGAGCTGCTCTATTAACTTATACCGTTGCGGGCGATAGCTCAAAAAAACAATCTTTAGATATACTAAAATCAATTTCAAAAAGTGCTGATATTTTAGAATTAGGTGTACCACACAACACTCCTGTGGCGGATGGTAGTCAAATCCAAACAAGTGCATATAGAGCGATAAAAAATGGAATTAAAATGAATGATATTTTTAATATAGTAAAAGAATTTAAAAAATTTGATAAAAATAAACCAATTATACTTATGGGTTATTTTAATATGATTTTTCAATATGGTGAAAATAGATTTTTAAACAAATGTAATTCTTCAGGTGTAAATGGATTAATAGTTGTAGATTTACCTTGGCCAGAAAACACGGATTTTGCAAAAAAATGTAAAAAAAAATCTATTTATTTTATTCAACTTTTATCTCCAACAACAACGAAAAAAAGGTTAAAAAAAATTATAAGAGACTCTCACCCAATGAATTATTTTATTTCAATGCTGAGCACAACAGGTGGTAAACTAAAAGTATCACCAAAAAGTATACTTAAAAATTACACCAAAATAAAAAAAATTAACCCGAAAAAAGAAATTGTTATTGGTTTTGGAATCACAGAAAAATCGATTGGTAAACTCAAATCAGCAGATGGATTAGTTGTTGGAAGCGCTATTTGTAAGGAAATTACCAACAGTTTAAGGCATAGACAAAATCCTGTCACAAATGTAAGTAAGCTAGTAAAAAAATTAAAAAGTAAAATTCTATGAACTGGATTACAAAAGCTTTAAGTTTTGGTGAGAAAATTAAAAAAGTTTTAAAAAAAAGACCATCAAAAGAGGACATAGCAAACTCAGACTGGACTAGTTGTTGCAAAGGCCCAATATTAAAAAAAGATCTTGAAGAAAATTTATGGGTTTGCAACTTGTGTGGAAAACATCATAGAATTAATTGTCGACAAAGATTTGATATTATTTTTGGAAGAAATGCTTACGAAACACTTGATACACCAACTCCTGCAGAAGATCCCCTTGGATGGGTAGATACAAAATCTTACAAAGATAGACTGAAATCTGCACGAAAGAAAACCAATCAAAATTCAGCAGTGATGATTGCTAAAGGAAGCATAAATGGAGTCGAAGTTACAGCTGGAGCGATAAATTTTGAGTTTATTGGTGGTTCTGTTGGAGCTGCAGAAGGTGAAGCAATTATTTATGGTGTTCAACACGCTATTGATAATCAAACACCATTTGTTTTCTTTCCTTGTGGAGGTGGACAAAGAATGTTTGAGTCTCCTATCGCGCTTGCAAATATGACGAGAACCACTCTTGCTATTAATGAACTTAAAAAAAATAATCTCCCCTATTTAGTCTGTTTTACTGATCCTACCGCTGGGGGAATTACAGCATCATTTGCAATGTTAGGGGACATTCATTTTGCTGAACCAGGTTGTTTGATAGCCTTTGCGGGAAAAAGAGTTATTCAAGCAACAGTTAAGGAGGAGCTTAGTTCTGACTTCCAAACCTCTGAGTTCGTTGAAAAGCATGGATTTGTAGACAGAATTGTTGAACGAAAAGATTTAAAAACAGAAATAAGCTTACTATTATCAATATTGTTAAAAAAAGATAACGCGGTAAATGAAAAGCAAATAAATGAAACTTCAGACAATATTGAACCGCTTGCAAAAGCTGCATCCTAAAGAAATCGACCTAAGTCTAGATAGAGTTAAAAATCTTTGTAAAAAATTAGGTGATCCTCAAAAAAAATTAAAATACATATCTGTAGTTGGAACAAATGGAAAGTATTCAACTATACAGGCAGTAAGATCAATTTTAAAAACAGCTAATATAGATTGTAATATTTATACTAGTCCACATATTCAAAAAATTAATGAGAGATTTATTTTTAATGATGAAGAAATATCTGACGATAACTTGTCTAAGTTATTAATAGAAGTTGAAAATGTTAATAATGGAGAACAAATAACTTACTTCGAAATATTAACTGCAGCATATTTTTATCATGCAAGTAAATTCAAAGACAAAATAAATATTATAGAAAGTGGTCTATTTCATAGATTTGATGCAACAAATATTATTGATAATAATTTATCTAGTATTGTTACTTCAATAGGTTTAGATCATTTAGACTGGTTGCCAAAAAATGAGCAAAATATTGAAAAAATTGTTTATGAAAAAACCTCATCCCTATTAAATTCTAGTATTGTAGTTAGCAAACAAAGCTCGGATGAAACCTTAAATTTAATAAAAAAAACAATTAATAATAATCAATCAAAAAAAATCATTTATAAAGATAATTTTACTTACTCATTAAGTGAGAATGGTTTTATTTATTATGAGGATGAATATGGTGATTTAAAATTACCAAAACCAAACCTACTAGGTAATTTTCAAATTGACAATTGTGCGACAGCTATTGCTACAGTAAGAAATTTACAACTAGAAGTAAAAGATGAAAATATTAAAGAAGGTATTACTAAGATTAAAAGTATTGCAAGACTTCAAGAAATTAAATCTGGAAAGCTTAAAAATATTTGTAAGGATAATAGATTATATTTAGACGGCTCACATAATCCTTTAGGTGCAAAAGCTCTTAATGAATATTTAAACACTCTTGATTATAAAAAGCATTTAATTCTTGGAATGATGTCTAATAAAGATCACGTAGAATATTTAAGCGAATTTAATAATATATCATCCATAACAACAATTGATATTCCTAACCAACCGAATGCTATGAAAGGGATAGAGTTGAAGGAAAAATTAAATAAATATCCTAATGTAATTTACAAAAAATCTATTGAAGAAGCTCTTTTGTCCTTAAATCCAGAAAAAGATGATTTGATAATGATAACTGGGTCTTTATATCTTGCTGGAGAATTACTTAAAAAGAATTAAATATTTTCTTTTATAAAAGCTACAATGTCACTCTTTGGAGTGGCTCCAACTTTGGTTGCTTTTAGTTCACCACCTTTAAATAAAAGCATTGTAGGAATTCCACGAACACCATACTTAGTAGGCATGTTAGGCTCTGAGTCTATGTCATGTTTTGCAATGACAATTTCATTTGCCATCTCCTCTGAAATTTCTTCTAAAATTGGTCCAACCATTTTACATGGCCCACACCATTCGGCCCAAAAATCTACTAAAACGGGTTTATCGTTTTTTAAAACTTGTTCTTCAAATATTTCGTCTGTAACTTTTAATGTTGCCATTAGCTTTATATATAAATAAAAATTTTTTTATCAATAGTTAAAAGAGAAATGTTAAAATTATCCACATTAAACATTTTCATACTTTTTCTGTATTGACATTGCATACTCATTAAACTCGTCTAGCAGAACAAGCTTTTCATTGTCATTTTCATTAGTATATTTTTCTCTAAGTGTATCAATTTCTGTATAAAGTGTAGGAATTGTCCACCATTTTTCTTTCTTTTCACTTAAAATTCTCTTTGCAATTTCTCGTTTTATTGTTTTAAGCATGCTCTCGGGCAGAACTTCTGGTGCCTCTTGGTATATGATTTTTTTTCCAAATCCTACTAAACGATCATCCTCAAATTTATCTAGTAATTTAAGTTTATCCTTCCATGATGCTGCATGCCATGCAGGAAATAAGGCGGTATCTTTGTTTGATGTAAATTTAGTATAAATACTTTCTTCAGCATATATATCTTCTTGTGTTTTAGACTGTTCTTTTTCTTCAGCTACTTCTCTTAATGCATGAAGTATATTTTGAGAAAATTTCTCATTATTTTTAACAATGTCTGCTCTTTTATTGATTAATGACTTATGCATAGCATTATAAGGTTCTGCTTGCATACCGTATTTTGCATCTACAATAATTGGAGCCTTGTTAGATCTAATAGTTCTTAAGAACTTAGGAGACTTTTTCATTTCAACTTTTAGCTCATTTATTGATAAATTTAATAAAGGTTCTATATCAATCCTTAAGTCAAATGCATAATACCAGCCGGTATATAATGGATGCATACAGTATTTTTGATGAAGAGGTGCAACTAGATGAAGTCTAGATTTACCATAATAATACTCATTTAGAGTAATAATTTCCCCTTTCTTAATTATAGTTTCAGTGTCAGATTTGTTTGCAGTTTTAAAAAAAGACTCCCAAGTATATGGTTGTTTTTTTTTAACAATATTTAAAACTTTAGCAGTCATTATACTATCACTTAAAGCACTATGAGCATCAGTTGAATCAATACCTTGCATTCTAGCTAAGGACTCTAATTTGAATACTGCATTATTTTTTTCATTAAATTCTACTTCTAAAATTGAAGGATCAATTGCATAAGCTGCACGAGCAATATTAATACCATCATGTCTTTTGTTCGGAGCGGCATTTGTTAAATATGGATATCTAATCCCTTTAAAAAACTCTTTTCTTATCATTTCATCATCAAATCCAATATTAGACCAACCAAGAAATACTGCGGGACTCCACTTTTTAAATATTTTTTCAACTTCTGCTAACATTTGATAATGAGAAAGATTAGTTTGAGTTAATTGCTTTATTGATGTCTTATTAACAATAAGCGCCATGGCCTGAAAGATTTCTCCTTCAGGTAAGCTGCATCTTAAATTAAACCTGTCTTTCTCTTTAAAATTCTCATCAACTAAAACTCCGCCAATTTCAATGATGCTCCCAAAGTCAGTGCTTGCGCTCGATGATTCTATGTCCCAAATTGCTAAATTCATAATTTTATCCTCAAATTAGCTAATATTTTATAGGTTTTTGGAAAGTTTTTTGAAGACTTTACCATTAGCATATAAACGATTAGCTCAGGTATTAATAACTTTTTTATGGATATGTTAATTAAAGTCAAGATATATTTTATTCAATTCGTAAAACTTTTTAACCCTTCCTAAAAATAAATTTTGATACATTTCTAATTCAGCTCCCTCAATTTTAAATTCTTGAAATAAAATATCTTTAGTACATAACAATATTATGCCAGCTTTCATCTTAGTTCCATGGACAGTATCATGTGCTAATGTATATGCTCCTAATTGTAAAAAATAATCTTGAATGTAATCTACTTTTTTTGGTTTATTAGACTGTTTAAAATCTACAATGACATCTTTACCTTCGTATACTGCTATCATGTCAGCTGTTCCAGCATATTGATCTGGATAATATAAAGTTTCTTCCATTCCATATACTTCGTTAAGTCTTCCAGTAATTCCTTTTTGTATTATTTCTTTAGCCATGTTTTTATATCGTTCATTACTCTCAAAAAAACTCTCATTAATTCTTCCTCTTAAATAGTCCTCAATATAAGTGTGCATAGAAGTACCCCTGGATGAAGCCTCTGTTTTAATTCTATTTGCTTCCTTAACTCCTACTCTCTCTTTCCAATTTGCGAGAGCTGCCTTCTCTTCTTCTGACTTTGTAGTACTTAGAATAGTAGTAACACTTGGCAGTTTGTTCTCTCCTAATAAATATTTTCTGTATCCGTTTTCAATTGACTTTGAAGACTTGGGATAATTAAATTTATTATTCCACTTCATAAAATTTTTGTAATAGAATTAATTTAATTTTTTGCTTGTCTTGGAATATCCTCAAATTTCTCGACATTTTCTGTTTCTATAGCTTTTTCAATTTGCTCGGGATCTTTTATATTTTCTAATGTTCTTTTAATAGACCTTGCATCTGTTCCAAATTTATCAACAGCTGTCATTGCCTCTTCTAATTTTTTTCTGAGATTAACAATTCCGTCAAAGTGTTTTGTAAATCTAGTACTTATTGTTTTTAAATGATCATATATTTCTGTTGCGTGTTTTTGAACTTTTAATGTTTGAAAACCCATGTGTAATGATTGTAGATACCCGGATAAATTATTTGGTCCCATAACAGTTACCTTATATTTTTTCATTAATTCTTGGCTCAATAATTCTTTAGTATTTGGATCTTGATAATTAGCTAACTCTAAAAACAAACTCTCTGTTGGCGCATACACAATTGCAAAATCAGTGGTTTTAGGTGGAACAATATATTTTTCATTTATACTCTTGGCTTTTTCTTTGAAAGCTTTTGCAAGTTTAGTCCTTGCATCCGCAATAGCTTTTTTATCGTCTTCTTGATGAGCATCTTGAATAGCTTTAAATCTCTCAACAGGAAAATGGCTATCAACCGGAACCAATACACCCTCTTGAAGTTTAATAGCAAATTCAACATTTTCGCTAGTTTCCTCCTTCATTTTAACATTTGAAAGATACTGTGAAGAAGGTAGTAAATCCTTAATAAGTGAGCCCAGGCTGAACTCAGCTAAAGTTCCATACTTTTTGACTCCAGCTAAAATTTTATTAATGCCTTTCTGACTTTCGTTTAAATTTTCAACTTGGGAATTAAAAGCTGCAACTTTCTCATCAACTTTTGTCAGAGCTGCTGTCATATCTTTCGTAACACCAGTTGAAAGATTGTTAAAAGATGAAGACATCGAACTTAAAGATGTATTTATAGTAGTGTTTAAACTATCTTTTAATTTAATTATTTCAGCATTTAGATTAGCTATCTCATCAGCATTGTTTTCATTCTCTTTTTTTATATTTGATTTAATGTTTAAATAAAGGATAGATAAAGTCGCTACTAATATTGAAACTAAAATAATTATTAAAATTATATCCATGATTCGTATGTTACACTTACTTAAAAATATTTAAAGTTTATTTAAAACACTTTTAAGAGTTCTACTTCTTTTTTTTTTTTTGAGCTCATTAAACAAGCTTGGGATTTAAGAATTATTCCATCTTTTAATATCCTTAATTTATTAGCTTTTAAGGTTGCTCCTGTTGAAGTTATATCAGTTATAATTTCTGATGATCCGGTAAATGGATATATCTCAGTAGCACCAAGACTCTTTACTAGTTTAAATTGTGTAACTCCCCTAGAAAACATAAACTCCGTAGTTAGATTTGGATATTTTGTAGCTATACGCAATCTATTTCTTTTTTTTTCTTTAAATTCAAAAGCTATTTCTTCAAGATCAGGCATTGTCTGTACGTCTATCCAATCATCTGGGATTGCAACTACCAATGTAGCCTCTCCAAAATTGTACTTTTTTTTTACAATCACTTTTTTTTGAATATTAATTTCGCTTTCCATTAATAAATCATATCCTGAAAAACCAATATCTAAAGATCCATCTGCAAGACGTTCTATTATCTCTCTTGCATGCAGATAATTTATAACTATATTTTTTTTTCCTTTGATAAATCCAAATAAGTCTCTCTCACCTCTTTCAGAGAGAATTTTTAATTTCTTTTTTTTAAAAATATTTAATACTCCAGATCTTAAACGACCTTTGCTTGGAATTCCGATTTTTATGATATCATTACTCATATTTATATTTTATTAATTCTTCTTGAAAAATATTATTCATTTTATTTATCAAATCCTCATTAAGTAATTTTCTGTAATCATTCTTTTTACCTAAATTAAAAAATTTTATTTTCTCTTTAGAATTTTTTTTGGTTAATGCTTCAGAAAATCCTTTATTTTTTTCAAGATTTTGAAGGTTTTCGAAATTACAGCTTACAATAGTTTTTTTTGCTTTTTCTTTATTAAATTTATTTTTATTATTTGCTAAACTATCAATGAATTCTATTACTTTTTTAAAAGTATAATATGTTTCATTAGTTAAATCCTCATATCTTATTACAATAGTCTTAAAGGATTTATTGTGTATCCAAGATTTTAAGTGAAATCGCCAAGAAAATATTGGTACAAATACTTTAAATTTATTATCAACTCTGTCAACAAGAGCTTTTTTTTCCTCGATCATAAAATCCAATGAATCATTAAGATTGAGCTGATAATGATTTGATAGTGATGTTATCAGATTTCTTGGATCTCTTAAAATATAAATTGCACCCAAAGTATTTTTATTATCTGTAAATGGATTATTATTAATTTTACACATCGCTGCGTGCGTTTTAAAAAATCTCAACTTTTTTGTCTTTATTAATTTCTGATTGTTTACTTAACCAATATTTTGAAAAATCTTCAGGATTTTTAATATTGTCTTTTACGTCCTCAAAATATTTCGGAGCAGGAAATTGATCGATGTAGTTCAACAAATTGAAATCGAACGTCCCATTGGTAGAATAGTAATAACTTGATATCAAAGATCTTAGCCATGTATTTCCACTTTTAGGATATGAAGCTAACCAAATTATCATATTTTTTCGAGGTTAATTGCAGCTCCAACAGCTGGTATATTTTTTTTAAAGCCAAGATCTTTAATTAAAGAATCGTATCTACCACCTCTAATATTTAATTTCTCAGACTTCGATTTAATATCGATCTTAAATACCAAACCAGTGTAGTATTCGAGATGTCTTCCAAAAGAAGAATTAAATCTAACATTTAATTTATTAATTTTATTTTTAGTTATTGGAAAATAATCATTCTGAACTCTAAGATTAATTTTATTTTTTTTAAAAAATAAATTTAACTTTTTAGATGCTTGATTAATAGGACATTCAATTTTTAAGTACTCTTTTAAAATTTTTACAACATTACTACCTTTTTTTGTTCTTCTTGGATCTTTAATTTTAGTGTCAAATCTTAATAATATTTCTTCTATTGATCTTCCAGCAACTTCTTTTTTTTGATTTCCATTAATCATTTTAGAATATTTTTTTTTATCTATTTCTACAATTGTTGGATCAATATCAGAGTTCGTCTCCAATCTTTTTAATAAATCATTAAAATATTTTTCTCTCCAAAAATGACGTTGCAACCTTAATTTCCATCTTGTTGGACAATCCAATTTATCTAACAAAAGTCTAAAAATTTCTATGTTACCTATTACTAAATTTCCACTTTTATATTTAATTTTTGATAATGCTTTAAGTGAAGTTTCTATTATTTTTTTATCATCTTTTTTTTCAGTAAAGGATCCTAATATTTCAAAACCAATTTGACTCCTGATAACAGAATCTTTTTTATTTAATCCTTTTCTAAATGCTTGACCACTATAGAAAATTTTTTCACTAGTTTTCTTATTATTATTTAAATATCTAACACAAGATGCAATTGTTAAATCAGGTCTTAAACAAAGTTCATTTCCTAATTGATCATTGAAAGAAAATATAAATCTTTTGAAATTTTCTCCTGATCTTTCCAATATTAAATTGGTGTCAATAACTGTATCAAGATCAATATATTTATATCCACTTGACTTAATGATTTTTAAAATATTCTCAGATAAGTTTTTTGATTTCATCAATCAGGTTCTCCTTATCAAATGTAATTTGAGTATTTTCAGATTTTTTCCATTCTTCTCTAGATAAATTTCTTGATGTTTCTTCTAAATTTGGGACTAATTTTTTTATAGTAATTTTATTATTTTTAAATTCATCATCTCCACAAAGAATTACAGCTGGCGAACTTCTTTTATCAGCATATTTTAACTGAGATTTCAAACCTGAGTCTCCCAGATAAACTTCAGATCTTATATTTTGATTTCTAAGTTGTGATAACAATTCATAATAATTAGAGAGATATTTTTCATCTAAAACACATATTATTATTGGTGAATTATTTTTTACCTTAATTTTGTTTAACTGAACTAAAGCGTATAACAAACGATCAAGACCTATAGATACACCTGTTGCAGATAGGTCTACTTTTTTAAAACGTGAAACTAAAGAATTATATCTTCCACCTCCACCTACTGATCCAAACTCCACCTCTTGGTTTTTTTGATTTTTAACTTTAAATGTTAAATTTGCCTCGAATATTGGGCCATCATAATATTCAAGTCCTCTAATAACTTCAGGAGAAAAAATTATTTGATCAAAATTAGATGAATAACGTATTCCATCTAATACTTTATTTAATTCATCAACACCATCTTCAATTAATTTGTTTGGTATAGCTGACTTAATTTCATCTAAAGATTTCATATTTATAAAACTGACTATTGCTTCAGCTTGATTATCAGATAGGTTTGCTCCAATAGTTCTATCACCAGATTTGTCTTCACGTCCTGTTGTAAGCAATTGTTTAACACCATCAATTCCAACTCTATCAAGTTTATCTATAGCTCTCAAAACAGTAAGTTGTTGTTTGCTTTCTGAAATTTTTAAATTTTCAATAAGTCCTTGAATTAATTTTCTATTACTTAATTTGATTTGATATTGATTTTTTTCTAAGCCACAGAAATATAATGTGTCAGCTAAAAGATTGCACATCTCAGCATCTGCTAAAGGATTACTAGATCCAACAATATCACAATCAGCTTGTGTAAACTCTCTAAATCTACCAGGACCGGGTTTCTCATTTCGCCATACATTACCGATTTGATATCTTTTAAAAGGATTTGAGATATTTAAATAATTTTGAGATACGTATCTTGCTAATGGCGCAGTTAAATCATAACGTAATGATATCCAGCTATCATTTTCCTCTTGAAAACCAAATACACCAGAGCTTGGCCTATCTTCATCTGGTAAAAATTTTCCTATATTTTCTGATATTTCAAAACTTGGGGTCTCTAGCTTAGAAAAACCAAATTTTAAAAAATTTTGCTCAATCTTAGCAATTAAATTTTCTTTTAACGCTAATTCTTTTCCGTATCTATCAACAAAACCCGAAGGGGTATTTGCAGACAATTTTTTTTCTTTATTCATTTTTTGGTACACGGGGACAGATTCGAACTGTCGACCTTCGGTTCCACAAACCGCTGCTCTAACCAACTGAGCTACCCGTGCTCCTTCTACTGTTTTATACTAAATGTGGATAAAATTAAATTTATAAATAATTAAATAGCTAGCTTGCAGCCAGCATGAAAATGATGTCTGTGAGTTTCTTTTTTAATAATAACGAATTTATTCATTGCTGTGTAATTAGCATTTTTTTTTTTAAATGCAAGCAAGAAAAGGTTTTGCACAGGAATAGCTATGTTTTTTAACATATCCTATTCCTATACAAATATTTTTGATGAATTAAATTTTATTAACCTAATTTTTTCAAATTTACAGCGCTTGGACCTTTTTCGCCATCTTGAATTTCGAATTCTATAGCATCGTTTTCATTCAAAAATCTTAGACCAGCTTCTCTAACTGCGCTCGCATGAACGAAACAATCTTTTTCTCCGTCTTCTCTTTCAATAAAACCGTAGCCCTTCTTACCGTTGAACCACTTTACTTTGCCTTTTAATGTGCTCATACTTTAGTTACTCTTTCTTTGTTATTATATAATTAGCTATAAATAGCTGAAGGATAGGTATTAGATTTTAATTTTGAATGCAAGCATAATGATGGATATTAATACCACATGGGAGTGGTGGCTTCGGCGGGACTCGAACCAGCGACACAAGCCTTTTCAGGGCTCTGCTCTACCAACTGAGCTACGAAGCCATATTAAGATCTAAAAATTATACGACCCTTTGATAGATCATATGGAGATACTTCCAATTTCACTCTATCTCCTTGTAAAACACGAATACGATTTTTTCTAAGTTTTCCTGCCGTGTGAGCCGTAACATTATGACCATTGTCTAGTTTAACTCTAAACATAGCATTAGGAAGAAGATCTGTTACCACGCCTTCAAACTCCAACGTATCCTGTTTACTCAAATTATTATCTCCTCATTCTAGATTTAATACTTTGAGCATGATTATCTAGTTCTTCATACTCAGCGAGATGTGTAGCGGATTCTCCTAATTTCTCAATACCTTTTTTTGTAAGAGTTATATGGCTAATTTTTTTATAAAATTCACTAAGATTTAGTCCAGATGAAAATTTTGCAGATCCTAAAGTTGGTAATACATGGTTTGAACCAACATTATAATCTGAGACAGCCATTGGAGAATACTTTCCAATCATAATACTTCCTGCATTATGAATTTGATTTAAATACTTTTTATAATTAGACACATTAATTTCTAAGTGCTCTGGAGCAACTTCATTAATTGCTTCTATTATTTGCTTATCACTTTGGGCTAACACAATTAATCCATTATTTTTTAAACTTTTTAAAACAACTCTTTTCCTTTGAACTTTTTTGATACTTTCTTTTATTTCTATATTAAATTTATTTGCTAATTTTTTATCTTTCGTAATTAAAATACACTGGGAGTTAACATCATGTTCTGCTTGTCCAATCATAGATGTTATAACTTGATTTAGATCGGTTTTACTATCTGCTAAAACACAAATTTCACTAGGCCCAGCAACCATTCCTTCTGTCCCAACATCACCAAAGACTTCACGCTTACTTCTTGCAACATAAATATTTCCAGGCCCAACAATTTTATTCACTTTTTGAATATATGCTAAACTTGCTATAGCCTGGGCACCACCCATTGAGTAAATTTCTTTAATTCCAACTTTTCTAGCCGCATAAAGAACTGCAGGATTTAGTTTTCCATTAAGTTTTGGATTGGCCAAAACAATTCTTTTTACACCTGAAATTTTTGCAGGCACTGCATTCATTAATAATGTAGATGGTAAATTAGCTGGAACATAAATACCTACAGACTGTAGTGGCACATGCTTATATTCAAGTTTATTTTTGAAATCATCTACATACTTAATATTTTTTGGTTTTTGTAGTGAATGAAACTTAAAAATTCTATTATAAGCTAAATCGATACTTTTTTTAATCTTAGGTTCCAATGTATTAATTGCTTTGTTAACTTTATCTTTTGAAGGAACTATCTCTGTATTTTTACTAAATTTTTTCTCATACTTTAAAAGTGCTTTTCTTCCATTAATTTTGATGTCTTTTAAAATTTTTGGAACTATCGAAGTGTCTACTGCTTTTCCAGATCTCCTTTTATCCAAAAAAGATACTAATTTTCTTTTATAATTTTTTTTTTTACAATCAATTACTTTTATCATTTTTCAATTTTTTGGTCTTCTAGCGTCACATCAATAACTTCTGTGGACAGTGTTATAATTCCATTTTTTGAAAATAACAGAACTATTTCAAAATTTTCTTTCTTTTTAAAAATATCAATTGCGAATAACTCTAAAGTTAAATCTGTATTAGATTGGTCAATATTTTTTGATTTAGAACTCTCAATAAATTCAAATTTTACAACACTATTAATAGGTTTGCCATTTGTTGTTTCTTTATCCATTCTTAAAACAGAAAGTAAAAAAATTTTTGTAGAAGGCAAATATTTTATATTAGAAATTTTGACTTTAGATTCTGCACATATTGCTGATATGATTTGTAAGTCATCTGGTGATTGAGCGATTACTTTTTTAAAAAAACTATTCACTAAGATATTCTTTTAATTTTTACTCCAATTTTTTTTAATTTATTTTCAATTTTTTCGTAACCACGGTCTAAATGATATACTCTATTTATAATAGATGTTCCTCTTGAAATAAAAGCTGCCAAAACTAAAGCTACTGATGCCCTTAAATCACTAGACATTAGCTCAGCTCCCTCTAGATTATTAGTTCCTTCAATAATTGCCTTGTTGCCTTTGATATTTATTTTTGCACCTAATCTTTTTAATTCTGGAACATGCATAAATCTGTTTTCAAATATATTTTCTTCAATTGTGCTTTTTCCATTTGCTCTAGTTAATAATACCATAATTTGAGCTTGCAAATCAGTGGGGAAGTTTGGATATTCTCCAGTTTTTAAAAAATTCAAACTTCTAATTTTTTTTGGTCCCTTAATTTGAATTCTATTTTTCGTGGTCTTTATCTTTGCACCAATTTTCTTAAGTAAATTTATCTCTGTGTTAATAATTTTCGGCTCGAAGTTTTTAATTGTTAATTTTCCACCATTCAAGCATGCAGCAACACAAAAAGTGCCTGCTTCAATTCTATCATTCATGATTGAGTAAGTTATATTTTTTAATGTTTTAACACCTTCTATTTTTAAAGTTCTTTTACCAATCCATTTGATCTTGGCACCAGCTGTTTTAAGAAAATTTGTCAGATCCTTGATCTCAGGCTCTATAGCGCAATTCTTTATTATTGTTTCTCCTTTTGCAAGACAAGCAGCAAGAATTGAATTTTCGGTAGCTCCAACAGATATTTTTGAAAATCTTATCTCTGAACCAACTAACCCTTCCTGAGCTTTTGCATTAACGTATCCTTTTTCAATTTGTATTTTAACTCCTAACTTTGATATAGCTTTTAAATGTATATCTATTGGTCTTACTCCTATACTGCAACCACCTGGGCTACTTACTTTTGCTTTTTTATTTTTTGCCAATAAAGGACCAAGAACTAAAATTCCTGCTCTCATTGTTTTAACTAGAGAATAAGGTGCAAAAAAATTATTTTTTTTTCCTTTTGAGATTGTCGCGATTTTTTTATTATTTTTAAAGCTAATTTTTTTTCCTAGTGATTTTAGCAAATTAAGCATTGTATCTATGTCTTTAACTCGTGGAAGATTTTTAATTGTTACACTTTTATCGAAGAGTAAAGTTGCAGCTAGTATTGGTAGAGCAGCATTTTTACTTCCAGAAATTGAGACCTCTCCTTTGATCTTGGAGGGACCATTAATTTTAAATTTGTCCATTTTAAATTTTGGGGAGCGTTACCCCTTTTTGACCCATATATTTTCCATTTCTGTCAGCATATGAAACATCGGGTTTCTCATTTCCTTTTAAAAATATAAATTGAGCCACACCCTCATTTGCATATATTTTAGCTGGTAATGGAGTTGTGTTAGAAAATTCAAGAGTTACATGGCCTTCCCATCCTGGCTCCAAAGGTGTTACATTAACAATTATTCCACATCTAGCATAAGTAGACTTACCTAAACAAATAACCAAGACATCACTAGGAATTTTAAAATATTCGACAGTTCTTGCTAAAACAAAAGAATTTGGTGGAATAATACATTCATCGGATTCTTTTGTTACAAAATTTGTTGGTTTAAAATTTTTTGGGTCTACAATCTCAGAGTTAACATTAGTAAATATTTTAAACTCATTAGATACTCTCGCATCGTACCCGTATGAAGAAACACCAAATGAAATTTTTCCTTCCCTTATTTGTTTATCTTCAAATGGTGAAATCATTGCTTTTTCTTTAGCCATTTTGATAATCCATTTATCTGATTGCACTGACATTTATTTATTTTTTTTATTTTTTTTTTGAAAAATTTTTCTTTTTCTTAAGTTTTTACGCAAAGCTACTTCGAGCTTAGCTTTTTTATCCTTCTTCCTATCCATCTTGATTATTTTTTGTCTGGATTGGTAAGGTGATCCAAAGTTATTATTTGATCTATTGGTATCGTTTTATCCTCTGGAGTTTTGGGGTCACCTTGTTTAGCTATTTTTTTTGCTCTTTTTTCAGCAAGCTTTTTTTCTCTTTTAGCTTGCTTCTCCATAGCCTTAGCTCCTCTTGTAGATTTATAATCGTAGTGAATTCCCATATCATTTACCTATTTTAGATATACCCGATTTTCGTAAAAAATTAAGGCATTTATTTGAAAAAAACAATTTTATACACTAATTATAATTAAAAAATGCCCTCATAGTTAAATGGTATAACACATCCATGGTAAGGATGAGTTTCCAGTTCAATTCTGGGTGAGGGCACCAGTTATTTGTAGAATTTTTTTCTAATTATAAATCCAACTAAAACCAGGATTATCATACCAATTACTGGTACAAAAATATCTGGAGTTAAAATTATATCAAAAAAGCTTGGAAGTTCTTGATTGTTTTCAATTACTTTATTTAGGCCTGCGCCAAGTGAGGCTCCAACAAATAACTGGGGTGTCATTCCAATAACAGATCCGAAAAAGAAATTGCTAATCTTAACATTAAATAATGTTGGCAAAATGTTTGAAATAAAAAAAGGTATTCCACCAACAAATCTATATATCAGAAAAAAAGTAAATTCATTTTTTTTAAATTTGTCAGTAAGATTAGAAAACTTTGATGAAAATTTTTTTTTAATTAAATCTTTGAAAAAATAATTTGCACAAATATATAAAAGTGTTGCACCAATAGATAAACCAAATACTATAAGGATTGTCCCTATCCATTTTCCAAATACAAATCCTCCAACTAAAAAAACTGGAGAACCAAATCCTAAGAGCAATACCCAAATAATCACTCCAATAAAAAATAATATGCTAGCAATTAAAAGATTGGAATTTTTGATATTATTAAGTTTATCTCTATTATTTTTTATAAGTTCAAAACTTGAAAAGTCATCAAACGAGAAATGGCTAAAAAAAAGCAACAAAAAGCCAGTAACTATGGAAAGATATATTATACCGAGAATAATTTTTAATTTATTTTCATTTTCCATTTTGTTCTAATTTATTAAAAATCGCTGTACTTATATACATTAAATTGTATAACTACCGAAATTTAACAAAAAAGAAGCCTTAATATGAAACGTACATATCAACCTAGTAAAAAAGTGAGAAAAAGAAGGCATGGTTTTAGGTCTAAAATGAAGACTAAAGGTGGAAGAAAATTAATTAGACGAAGAAGAAGCAAGGGTAGAAAAAAACTCACTGTTTAATGCAGGTTAAATTAAAAAGTTTATCTAAAAATGAGGATTTTAAATTTATTTTAAATGGTAAAAAAATTTCAAATAGATATTCAACAATTTTTTATAGGAGATTAGAAAATAAAAGTAATAAATATTTTAATATAAGTTTTATTACAAAAAAAAAGATTGGTACAGCTGTTATAAGAAATAAAATTAAAAGAAGATTAAGAAATATGATGAATGAGGCTTTAAAAAAAATTAAAATTAATCTTAACTATAGTTATTTATTAATTGCTAGAAAGTCTGTTTTAGAAGATGAGTACAATTTTATTAAAATAAAAATTTTTAGTGAGTTAAAAAAAATTAGATAGTTATGATTAAAAAGGGATTTATATATTTAATTAAATTTTATAAATTTTTCATTTCACCGGTTCTGGGTAATAATTGTAGGTATCTTCCAACCTGTTCAGAGTATTTTATTGATAGTTTAAATGAATATGGTGTTTTGAAAGGTTGTTACAAAGGCATTAAAAGAATTTTATCTTGTCATCCTATAAAATTTTTGGGAGGAGGACATGGGTATGATCCAGTAAAGAAAAAGAATATTAAATAATGGACACGAGAAACGTAATAGCAGCAATTTCTTTAAGTGCAGCAGTAATAATTCTCTATGGATTATTTTTTGCTCCACCAAGTCCTGATCCAAAGCAGGTAACTAATAATGATCAAAATAAGAATAATCTTCAACTAAACGAAGCACCAAAAATAGAGCAAAATATTGAGAATAATAAAATTTCTAGATCAGAGGCAATTAACAAAGTTGAAAGGATACTTTTTGAAAATGAAAATATTAAAGGTTCTATTTCTCTAAAAGGATCATTAATCGATGACCTTATCTTTAAGAAATACACTGAAACTTTAGACTCTGACGAAAATGTAGTTTTGCTTAATCCTAAAGAGTCTGAAAATGGTTATTATATAGAAACAGGTTGGGCTATAAATAATAAAGATATCGAAGTTCCTAATTCAAATACAAAGTGGGAAATTGTTGGCAATAAATTGCTAACACCAAAAAATCCAATTAAATTAGTATGGAATAATGAGCAGAATATAACTTTTGAGAAAGAAATTAGTATAGATGATAAATTTTTATTTACTGTTAACCAAAAAATTACGAATAATACTCAAAATACTTATAACTTTTATCCCTACGGACAGATTATTAGAAACCTAGCTCCTGATGTAACTGATTTTTATATATTACATGAAGGTTTATTAGGTGTTTTTGATGATAATCTTGTTGAGGAAGATTACGATGACATTAAAGATAAGAAGTTCTCTGTAAATGCCAATAAAGGATGGATGGGTATTACAGATAAATATTGGATAACAAGTTTAATCCCAGAAAGTAATAAAAGTTTTAGATCAGATTTCGATTATAAAAATAAATTTAAAGCTAACTTCATAGAGACTGCTGCAACAGAAGTCAGGGCTAATGAAAGTAAAACTAATCAGGTAAAGGTGATTATTGCAGCAAAAGAAGTGGATGTTGTTGATGGTTACGCTGAGAAACTAAATATTAATAAATTTGATTTAGCGATTGATTGGGGTTTCTTATATTTTTTAACAAAACCTATATTTTTAATATCTGATTATTTTTTTAAATTAACTGGAAACTATGGAATTGCAATAATACTAATTACTGCTTGTATAAGAATACTATTTTTTCCTCTCGCTAACTACTCATTTAGATCAATGGCAAAAATGAAAGTTCTTCAACCCGAAATGGTAAGGCTCAAAGAACTTCATAAGGAAGATAAAATGAAGTTACAGCAAGAAATGATGGCTCTTTACAAAAGAGAGAAAGTGAATCCTGTAAGTGGATGTTTACCTATTTTAATTCAAATACCATTCTTTTTTGCAATTTATAAAATGTTATTTGTTACAATTGAAATGAGACATCAGCCTTTTTTTGGTTGGATACATGATCTAAGTGAAAGAGATCCAACAAGCTTATTTAATTTATTTGGTTTATTACCATATGATGTTCCATCATTTTTAATTATTGGCGCTTGGCCAGTAGCGATGGGTGTAACAATGTGGATGCAACAAAAACTTAATCCAACACCGCCAGATCCGATTCAGCAAAAAATATTTATGTTTTTTCCTGTATTCTTAACAGTGATACTAGCACCTTTTCCATCAGGATTAGTTATATATTGGACAATTAACAACGTGCTTACAATGGCACAACAGTATGTAATTATGAAGAGAACTTCAGTTAAAACAGTTTAATTGATGGAATTAGACAAGATTATTCCAACAGATGGACCAAATATTAATGAAGTTGAAAAATATGTAAACAAATATAAGTCTGAGGTAATAGTAATTAAATGTGGTGGATCTGTTTTATTAGATAAAAAACTATTTAATCAGTTCATAGAAGATATTTCAGTAATAAATAAAATTGGTTTATCAGCAATAGTCGTTCATGGTGGGGGTAAAAATATTAAAAAAAAATTAGATGAAAATAATATTGAAACAAGATTTATCAAAGGACTTAGAGTTTCAGACGAAAAAACAATTGGATATGTAGAAGAGGCTTTACTAGAGCTTAATTTAGAGATTTTAGATGAATTAAAATCTAAAAACACAAATGTTTGTTCAATATCACCTAAAGAAAATAATGTAATTAATATTATTCCTGAAAGTAAAGAATTGGGATATGTCGGGACACCAAAAAAAATTAACAAAGAGAAAATATTAAATTTTATCAATAATAAACAAATTCCAATTGTTGTTCCTTTAGGATTAGGTGATGATGGTAAAATTTATAATATTAATGCAGATGTTGCTGCGGGTTCAATTGCAAAAGAGATCGATGCTAGACGACTTCTTTTGATGACAGATGTTGAAGGGGTTCTTGATGAAAATCAAAAACTTATATCTGAGATTAATCTCAATAGAGCCAATGAAATGTTGAAACACAATATTATTTCTGGAGGTATGATACCAAAAATAAACACTTGTCTGGATGCAATATCTAATGGTGTTAGAGGTGTAGTTATTGTTGATGGAAGAAAACCACATTCAATACTATTTGAGTTATTTTCTGACAAGGGTGCGGGAACATTGATAAGAAAATGAGTAATTTAAAAAATATAAAAAATATCTTATTCGACTGTGATGGTGTTTTATATAGTGATTTAGAGGCAGTTTTTGGACAAGTTAGTAAGAGGATGACAAAATATATCTCAAATAAACTCAACCTAGATCTTGTAAAAGCTAAAGAATTACAAAGAAGTTATTTTCACAAATACAACACAAGTTTAAATGGATTGATGATACATCATGATATACAACCGGAAGAATTCTTGGAGTATGTTCATGATATTGATCTTTCATTTATGGAAAAAGATCTTGTCTTGAGAAATGAGCTTGAAAACATTAATTTAAATAAATTCGTATTTACAAACGGAAGTAGAGCTCACGTAAAAAATATAGTAAAAAATCTTGGTATTGAAGACCAATTTAAAGATATATTTGATATCGTAGACGCAAAATATCATCCTAAGCCTGAGGCCAGGGCCTTCGATCTTATGGTTAATAAATTTAAGATCAATCCAAAAGAAACTCTTTATATCGAGGATATTGCTAAAAATTTATCAATAGGTAAAGAGCGGGGAACTATAACAGCTTGGCTTATCAATAATGAATACTGGGGTAAAAAAGAGTCTGATAAAGATTACATCGACTATAAAATCGAAAATCTCTCTTTATTTTTAAAAGAAATAAGGTTATTAAAAAACTCATAAAATTATGAGTATTGAAAAAATTATAAATGAAGCTTGGGAAAATAAAGACCAAGTAAACCAAAATTCAGATAAATCTTTAAAGGATGCTGTTAATCAAATTATTGATGATCTAGACAGTGGAAAAGCAAGAGTAGCTGAAAAGATCAATGGTGAATGGGTTACTCATCAACATCTAAAAAAAGCTATCATGTTAAGTTTTAGAATGCATGGAATGGATATCATGGCGGGGCCATATTCAACATGGAGAGATAAGAGTCACTTATTAAAAGGTAAAACTGCTGGCTGGACGAATGAAGATTTTGAAAAAGCTGGTTTCAGAATGGTCCCCAACACGGCAGCGAGACGTGGTTCCTTTGTTGCAAAAAATGCTGTTCTTATGCCATGTTATGTAAATATTGGAGCGTATATAGACGAAGGTACTATGATGGATACATTCAGTCGTGCAGGAAGTTGTTGTCAGATTGGAAAAAATTGTCATATCTCGGCCGGGACTGGTGTTGGTGGAGTATTAGAACCAGCCCAAGCATTACCAACAATTATAGAAGATAATGTTTTCTTAGGAGCAATGTCAGAAGTAGTAGAAGGTGTAATAGTTGGAGAAGGCTCTGTTCTAAGTATGGGAATGTATATTGGGCAATCAACAAAAATTGTAAATAGAAAAACTGGTGAAATAACTTATGGAAAAATTCCACCTTACTCAGTGGTAGTCCCAGGATCCTTACCAGATAAAAATAATCCACAAGCACCATCTTTATATTGTGCAGTAATAATTAAACAAGTCGATGAAAAAACTAGATCAAAGACATCTGTTAACGATCTTTTAAGAGAATAAACTAATGAAAACTTATAATGAATTAAAGTTAGCTCAGGAGCTAATAAAATTTCAGACAATTAAAACAGAAGATAAGGGTATTATGAATTTCCTTTCAAGGAAACTCTCATCAATAGGTTTTAAATGTCATATAATAAAATCAAAAGGTACAGGTGCTAAACCCGCATTAAATTTATATGCAAAATTTGGTAAATCAAAACCTAACATTAATTATTTGGGTCACACAGATGTTGTTGCTAACCTCAATAATTGGGAGTTTCCACCATTTAAAGCAGTAGTAAAAAAAGGATATTTATATGGAAGAGGATCCCAGGACATGAAAGGTAGTGTGGCATGTTGGATAAGTGCTGTAAGTAACTTTATTAAAAATAAAAAATTTAAAGGTTCTATATCAATAATAATTACGGCTGATGAAGAAACTACAGGTCATGGTTGTCCAGCCGTTATGAAATATTTAAAGAAAAAAAAAGAAAAAATCGATTTTTCGGTAGTAGGCGAACCGTCATCAAATAAATCAGTTGGAGACGAAATCAGGATTGGAAGAAGAGGTTCTATGAATGGGACAGTAACAATATATGGAAAAAGTGGACACTCTGCATTTTATGGGACATATATAAATCCATGTACTGCTCTTGCTAAAATAATATCTAAACTGAAAAGTGTTCAGCTAGACAAAGGAACAAAGTATATGCCGCCTTCAAATTTGGAATTTACGAAAATGAATGTGGATAATATATCTGAAAATGTAGTCCCACAATCTGCAAGTGCTAAATTTAATGTTAGATTTAATTCATCTTATAAATCGACATCTTTGAAAAAAAAACTTAGTAAAATTATTAATGCAGTTGCAAAAAAAGAAAATTGCAAAACTAAAATAGATTATAAAGTAAGTGGAGAAGCATTTTACACAAAGCCAAATAAAGAAATTTATATGGTAAAAAAAGTTGTAAAAAAAATTACAGGTAAAAATGCAAAATTAAATTGTAGAGGTGGCACAAGTGACAGCAGATTTTTAGGTTCAATACCACGTCTTGAGCTTGGGTTAAGAAATAATACTATTCATATGGTTAATGAAAGAACATCGATCTCAGATTTAAAAAAGTTAACTAAGATTTATAAGAACATTTTACATAATTATTTCGCTTGAAAACTGCAATTATAACATCTGAAACTTCAGAAAAACATTTAACAGGCGATGGTCATCCAGAGCAACCTAAGAGAGTAGTTTCAATAATTGATACTTTAAAAAAAAATAAAGAACTGCTTTGGGATAAGCCAGATGTTGTTCCTAATGATATTCTTAATATGACACATTCTGAAGATTATATTAATAATTTAAAAGACTCATTTCCTAAAAGTGGCTTAAATTTTTTAGATGGTGATACTGTTGTATCGCCTGGAAGTAAGGATGCAGTGTTTCAAGCTGCAGGATCAGCTATAAGTGCAATAGATGGAATTGAGAATAAAAAATATAAAAATGCATTTTGTGTAGTACGACCACCAGGACACCATGCTGAAAAAAACAAATCAATGGGCTTTTGCTGTATTTCTAATGCAGGTGTTGCAGTTAATTATTTAATAAAAAAATATAATTATAAAAGAATTGCATGTGTGGATTTTGATGTTCATTGGGGAAATGGAAATTATGATGTAATGTATGACAACAAAAATTCACTTTATATTTCAACACATCAATATCCATTTTATCCAGGTGGTGGCTCAGAAAAAGACAAGGGTAAGTATAATAATTCTCTTAATATACCTCTTCCTGCTGGCACAAATTCTGAGGAGTATTTTAATGCTTATGATAGAGTTTTAGATAGGTTAATTGAATATAAGCCTGATTACCTAATCTTTTCTGCTGGCTTTGATGCCCACAAAAACGATCCATTAGCTCAATTTGAACTTTCATCCAAAGATTTTTATGAAATAACAAGAAGAACACTAAAAGCCACTAATAAATTTACTAACGGGAAAGTGGTATCTTTATTAGAAGGTGGATACGACCTAAAAGCACTTGCTGAAAGTGCTAATTATCATGTAAATGCATTAATCGAGTCAGAAAATACATAATCATGAAATTATATAAACAAAAATCATCAAATATTGATAACAGGGGACTGTTTGCATCTAAAAATATAAAAAAAGGAACTAAGATTATTTACTACATAGGTAAAATAATTACAAAAAAGCAAACCGAAAATAATCCAAAATTTGATAACGATAAAGCAATTTATCTTTTTAACTTAAATAATAGGTATGATTTAGACGGTGATTTTGCTTACAATACTGCAAGACTTATTAATCACTCTTGTAATCCAAACTGTGAAGTTGAAGGTAAAGGTTTAAAATTATGGATTAGTTCTATCAAAGATATAAAAAAAAATGAGGAACTAACTTATGATTATGGATTTAGTTTTGATGAAAATTATAAAGATTTCCCTTGTAAGTGTGGCTCCAAAAATTGTTGTGGTTACATAGTTAGAGAGGGATCAAGATGGAGAATAAAAAAGAAAAAAGAAAAATCTAATAAATAATTTTCTCAAGATATAAACCATGTGCAGGGGCAATAGGAGCACAATTTTTTCTAGATTTTGATTTAAATATAGTGATAAATTTTTTTAAGTTCCATTTATTTTCGCCAAGGTATTTGAGTGAACCAACCATGGATCTAACTTGACTCTTAAGAAATGACTTTGACACAAATTGAATTTTTATAACATTTTTAACTTTAGTTATTTTTATTTTTTTCATGGTTCTTACCGGACTTTTTGCAACACAATTAGATGCTCTAAAAGTTGAGAAATCATGAGTTCCAATTAATTTTTTTGCTCCCTTTTTCATCAATTCAACATCAATTTTTTTTTTAATATGCCACTCTCTGTTAAAATTGATAACTGAAGGAGAAGCATCATTTCTAATTAAGTACGTATACCGTCTTTCTTTTGCAGAATATCTTGAATGAAAAAGTTTATTTTTTTTCTTTATTTTTAAAATAGATATTTTTTTTTTATTTAAAAAGAAGTTTAGTGAATTCAATAATTTATCTTTTTGAATAATTTTGTTTGTAGTATCAAAGTGAGCTGATTGCTCTTTAGCATGAACTCCTGTGTCTGTTCGTCCAGACCCGTAAATTTTTATTTTTTCTTTTAATAGTTTAGATAAGACAATCTCAATATTTTCCTGGATTGACTTACCTTTTTTTTGAATTTGCCAACCATTGTATAAAGTACCTTCATATTCTATTAGAATCTGATATCTATTCACTTGTAATTATTGTTCCTTTTCTAACCTTATTCCCTAATAAAAATTCCTTAATTAATTGAGGATTCTTGCCCTCTTTTTGTACCTCAATAATATTTATTGAATTTTCACCACATGCTATTGTCATTTGTTCGTCGATTACTTCACCGATTTTACCTGACTGCTTGTTTATTTTGGCTTTTAATATTTTATATCTTTTATTGTTAAACTCAAACCATGCGCCAGGTTTTGGATATAATCCGTTTATTTGAGCAATTATTTTGCGAGCACTATTATTCCAATCTATCTTTCCCTCTTTTTTTTGAATTTTCTTTGCGTATGTAGCTTTTGCATGATCTTGCTCTTTAAATATTGCCTCTCCGTCTAAAACTTTTTGCACATTTTCTAAAATTTTTTCTGTACCCAAATAAGATAACTTTTCGGATAAAATTTCTGTGTTATCTTGATCAAGAATATCTATTGAATATTTATTACATACTGGCCCGGAATCTAATTTTTCATTAATTTTCATAAATGATATACCAGTTTTTTTTTCAATATCTAAAATCGATCTTTGTATTGGAGCCGCCCCTCTCCATTTTGGTAATAATGAAGCATGAATATTCAAAAAACCTTTTTTACTTAAATCAAGAATTTTTTTTGAAATTAATTGTCCGTATGCAACAACAATTACAAGATCTAAATTTAATTCTTTAAGATATTCATATTCTTCATCAATTTTTTTTGGGGTTTTAACCTCTAGATTAAGTTCCTCTGCACATATATGAATTGATGATTTCGTAAACTTTTGACCTCTATTTGATTTACTTGGAGGCTGAGTAAATACACAGTTAATTTTATATTTTTGATTAATTTTTTTTAGAATAGGTACAGCAAACCGTGGAGTACCCATGAATACAATATTTGACATTTAAACAACAACTCTATTAGAAGTTTTTTGTTTAGACAATTTTTTTATTATTAAATCTTTTTTTATTTTAGATAAATAATCAATGATTAGTTTTCCATCTAAGTGATTTATTTCATGTTGTAAACATGTTGAGAGTAGTCCATCACATTCCATTTCTTTCTTATCACCATTTTCATCTATATAAGATACGGTACAAATTTCTGGTCTCTCAATCTCAATAAAGGTATTAGGTATTGATAAACAGCCTTCCTCATATGTAGACATTTTTTCACTTAGAGTTTTTATTTGTGGATTAATAAAACATAAAGGTTTTTTTTCATTTTCATTTTTTGAGACATCTAAAACAACTACTCTTTTAAGGATTCCAACTTGAACAGCTGCTAAACCTATGCCATTGTGATGGTACATAGTTTCAAACAAATCTTTTATGAGCTTTTTTTCATTAACATCAACTTTATTTAATGGCTCAGATTTTTTTCTAAGAATATCATCAGGTACTGTGATTAGTTCTTTTATTGACATAATTTATTTATTGTTTAGACTTTTAAAGGCAAGACTTCTATTAGAATTTCGTTCCTTAAATCTACATTTTTTAGCTCATTCATAGTTGAAACTAATAAATTCACAGTATTTATATCTAGATCTTCAAGGTTACTTTCACCAACAATATCTACTATTTTAATTAATAATAAGCCTAACTCGCCATTCGATAGCATTTGTCTTATATCAGAGGAAAATTGATAGTTGTATTCATAAAGGTTTGAGTATTTTTTATCTATTTTTACACCATCTGATTTAAGCGATTCAATAAGAATCATATCTTTTGTAGAAAAAACATATTTTTTGTCTCTTTTAATTTTTTTCAAAATATCGTTTGTTTCCTTTTCAGCTTTAGGCAAACTAGTTTTATTTAAAAAATAATTTAATAATTTTGACTGATGTATTTTTTTATTATTAAATTTTATCTTTCTCTCTTTTTTTAACTTGTTGTTGGTATGATTTTCATAAAAGGTAGTAAAATTAGAGGGAACATCATCTTTTTTTATTTTTTTTAATATTACTTTGATTTCATTATCAAACGCATTATCTAATTTTTTTTTTTGGAATGATTTATATAGTTCAGACGCCATACTTAATCTTTGCTCTACATCAACAGATAAAAGTAATCTTTGATATAATAAAGCTCTGCCCTCATAATCTGGAAGTAGCTTATAAGCATCTTTGGCATTTAATAGTTGTGTTATGTTAAATTGAAATTTTTTATATGTATCTAGAAGTTCTCTCTCATCAAATACATTTTCATGAGTTGCTCTTTCTAATAATCTTAAATCCTCTGGATTTTCAATATCAAAGTAATTTGCATTTTTAAGAATATTTGATGACGACAAATAACTCCAGATATATCTAGGTGAGTCCATTTTTGGCTCATAATTAAAATCGCTATTTGTTTTATGAGATAAGTGAAAATATAGAATATTTTCGTCTGAAATTATTTCATCTTTGCTTGCGTAACCCATTAATATATTAAATTTATTTTCAAAAAAAGCGTCAATCTCATCCAACTCTTTTGACAAATCAAAAAGTAATTGAGCTTGTTCTTTTTTATCTTCTAGAATTAAACAATAAATTTTAAAATTGTTTAAATATTTATCAGTAATAGCACCACTAATATTGAATATTTCACATGCTTTTTTTACTTCGGAGTTTGAAAGAAAATATTCTGAATAAAATTTAATCAATTTATTTTTATTTGAAACTTCAGAATTATTGATTAAGAATTCTTTAATTAATTCAAAATCTTTTTTATTTATTAAATGATTAAATTTAAACTCTAAAAATTCCTCTTCAGTAATATTATTTGTTGGAATATATGAATTTGTTAGTAAAGCTATGTCTAATATTTTTTTTGAAAATTCAGATAAGTTTCTATTTAAATTTTTATTTAATATACTTTTAATTAACTCACCATCACTGTTCGACCACATGTCAATTTTTAGGCCATTCTGCGCAGGATCATATAATCCAGCTAATTTTATAGTGGATGACTCAATTTCTTTATTTATTACTATCTCAGAACTAGATTGAACTGATAATGTTGTATTAGTGTTTACATTATTACTTACGTTTATATTTGAGGTTGAATTCTCTTTGTTAATAATGTCTTTTTTTTCAATTTTCCAAATATCGATTGGTTCATTTGCAAAAGAATAATTATAAAAAAATAAAATTAAAGTTATTTTGAAAATTATTTTACTTAATTGTTTTAAAATTTTCATTAGGCAAAATCACTTCAATTTTTTTGTTGGGGGATGGGAAATCAATCTGACTCAAAATAACAATAGACAAAATCAATATAAAAAAAATAATTCCAGCTTTAATTGCAAATTTCATATTATGTTATATTCCTTTGTAATATAATGTTTTAAAAGCATATAATTTTGTAAAATCAAAATAAGACATATTTGTGTTTTTTCAACTTAGAAATATATGGAAACAAATAAAAATCTAGTTTTAGTTGGTATGATGGGTTCAGGAAAGACTTTAATAGGAAAATTGATTTCTAAACAAACCAAACTTAAATTTATTGATATAGACAATAAAATTGAGGAAAAAGAAAAAATGAAAATTGCAGAAATTTTCAAAAAAAAGGGAGAAAAATACTTCCGTGACTGTGAGGAAGAAACAACATTATCATGTTTAAAAGGTGAGAAACAAATTTTATCACTTGGCGGCGGTGCATATATTAATACTAATATTAGGAGAGAATGTAAAAAAAGTTCTTTTAGTTTTTGGCTGAACTGGAAAAAAGATATAATAATTAAAAGAATAAATGGCAGCAAAAAAAGACCTCTAGCTATGACATTAAGTGAAACAGATCTAGAGAAACTAATAAATGAGAGAGCCAAAATATATAGTTTGGCAGATTTCACAATTAATTGCGATCAGTTAAATAAAAATGAAATAGCAAATAAAATTATAAAAAAATATGAAACAAAAAATAATAAAAGTTAAAACTAAAAGTAAAAATTACGAAGTTCATATTGGTACCAATCTAATTTCAAAATTAAGAAATATTTTAAAAAAAAATAAAATATTATTTTCAAAATGTTTAATCGTAATTGACAGCAAGATACCAAAAAAATTTAGAAAATTACTCTTAGGAAATTTAAAAAATCAAAAAATTTATACTTTTAATTTTAGTGCAAATGAGAAAAATAAAAGTAACCTAAGTATCAATAAAATACATAATGTTTTATTTAAAAATAATTTTTATAGAGAAGACTGTATAATTTCATTTGGTGGGGGAATTACAGGAGATGTAGTTGGATATGCAGCCAGCACATTTAAAAGAGGAATAAAATTTATAAACATTCCATCCACTTTATTAGCTCAAGTAGATTCTTCAATAGGTGGAAAAACAGGTATTAATAATAAATTTGGAAAAAATCTTGTAGGAAGTTTTTATCAACCAGATTTAGTAATTTCAGATATTAATTTACTACATACCCTACCCAAAAGAGAAATTATATGTGGATATGCTGAAATATTAAAAAGTAGTCTAATTGATAGCAAAAAAAATTTTGTTTTTTTAGATAAAAATTTTAATAAGATTTTAAATCTAAAAAGTAATTTTATAATTAAAGCAATTTTAAATAGTTGTTTATTAAAAAAAAAAATTATTGAAAAGGATGAAAAAGAAAAAAATTTAAGAAAATCTTTAAATCTTGGCCATACTTTTGCTCATGCATATGAGGCCACTCTTGGATACTCAAAAAAGTTAAATCATGGAGAAGCTGTTATATTTGGTTTAATGAATGCTGTAAATTTTAGTAAAGAAAAAAAAATTATTTCATATTCAAATTCAGAATTAATAAATAATCATATTAAAAAAATAGAAATTAAAAATAAATATAAAGATCTTTTTAATAAAAGAAAAATTACATCAATTCTAAATTTTATGAAAAGTGATAAAAAAAATAAATCAGATAGTATAAACTTAATATTAATAAGGAATTTTGGGAAGTTAGACCTAAGTTATCAGGCCAAATCTGTTGAATTGAACAAGTTTTTATTAAAAGAATTAAATAAAGCTTATTTGTAAAGAATGAATATAAGTTTTCAATTCTTCACTTAAAATTTTATAAATTACTTTATTAGACTGAATTCTATCCGTTTTTTTTAGTATATCAGAATTTATTTCTAATTTAATATGAAATTTACCTTCCTGATGTGAATTGTGTTTTAAATGCTTATAAGTATTGTCAATTATCTTTACATCTTTTATGGAATTGTCTTTCAAAAGTTTATTTTCAATTTTTTTTGAAAGTTGATTAATATCCATTAAACTTGATATTATATAATATGAAAAATATTTGTGAATGGAATAATTGTAAAGAAGAGGGACTTTACAAAGCACCAAAAGAAAAGGATAACAGCAAAGAATATAGGCTTCTCTGTCTTGAGCATGTAAGAGAGTTTAATAAAAGCTGGAATTATTTTTCAGGTATGAGCGACGAACAAGTAATCAATTTTTTAAAATCTGACATGACATGGCATAAGCCTACACAGAGTTTTAGCTCTTCAGATAATTTTTTCAAAATATTGTGGAATAATACTTTAAAAGATGAAAATGGAAAATTTAAAGATTTTAGCAACTTTAACCACATGAATAAGTTTAAGTTTAATAGTAATGATCTTAAAGCCTTTGAAATTTTGGGTGTTGGAGTTGGTTTAAAATGGGCCAAAATACAAGAAAAATTCAAAAGACTTGTGAAAAAATTTCACCCTGATATGAATGCTGGCAATAAAAAATTTGAAGATAAGCTTAAAGTGATAACTTTGGCTTATACCCAATTAAAAAATACTTATAAGGACAAAATTGACAACAAATATTGAACAGACCCCAGATATTAAATTATCGATCAAACAAACATTCGGTATAGATTCTGATATGGAAGTGGACGCATTTTCAAAAAAAACTGATTATGTGCCAGATATAGATAAAACCTATAAATTTGATAAAGACACAACTTTAGCGATCCTCTCTGGATTTTCATTTAATAAAAGAGTTCTTGTTCAAGGCTATCATGGAACAGGTAAATCCACACATATAGAACAAATTGCGGCTAGATTAAACTGGCCATGTATTAGAATTAACTTAGATAGCCATGTTAGTAGAATTGATTTAATTGGAAAAGACTCAATTGTAATCAAAGATGGAAAACAAGTTACAGAATTCAAGGAAGGAATTCTTCCTTGGTCTATACAAAATCCAGTAGCTTTAGTATTTGATGAATATGATGCAGGTAGACCAGATGTGATGTTTGTAATCCAAAGAGTTTTAGAAGCTGAGGGAAATTTTACTTTATTAGATAAGAATAAGGTGATTAAGCAAAATAAATATTTCAGATTATTTGCAACTTCAAATACTGTTGGTTTAGGAGATACAACTGGACTCTACCATGGAACACAACAAATTAACCAGGGACAAATGGACAGATGGAACATTGTAACAACATTAAATTATTTAGCTTTGGAAAAAGAAATGGAAATTATTTTAGGAAAAAACAAATCTTTAGATAATAATAAAGGTAAAGAGAGAGTTGCAAACATGATAAAAGTTGCGACACTTACTAGAAAAGGATTTATGGCTGGAGATATTTCAACTGTTATGAGCCCTAGAACAGTACTACATTGGGCAGAAAATTCTGAAATATTTAAAGATGTGGGTTATGCGTTCAGAGTAACTTTTTTAAATAAATGTGATGACGTAGAAAAGAATACAATCGCAGAATACTATCAAAGATGTTTTGGCGAAGAACTGCCTGAGTCGATGATAAATATTCAGGTTTAATGAACAAAGATGATCTTATAAAAGAGCAATTTAAACAAGCTTTAAACTCAACTATTAAAGCCATTTCAGGTGAAACATATTCATTAAAAGACAAAAAAAATTTGAAAGAATTTAATATTTCTAAATTTGATAATTTAAAAGATAAAGAAAACTTTATTAAGTTAAGAGCCGAGGCAGATTCAGAAGCGTTAAAAAGAAAATTTTCTGATAATTCCACTTTAGAACAAAATATCCCAAAAACTCCTACATGCCATACACTTTATAAAATTTCTGAAAAAATAAGATATGAACTTTTAGGCTCACAAATGATGAAGGGAATTTCTAAAAATTTAATGACCAAATACAACAATAAGGTAAGTACGGCAAAATCTGAAAATATAAAAAAGAAAGAAGAAACTAACGTTTCTGAAGCTTTTGAATATTACATGCTTAATAAAATAATGAACGTAAATTTAACTGAAAACGCTGAAAAAATTTTATCGTACTGGAAAGATGATTTTGAAAAATCTTTAGATAAACACATACACTTTTTAAAAGAAAATGCAGAGAATCAGGACATATACAATTCTAAAATATCAGAAATTCTTCAAAATATGGAAATCTTCGAATCCGAAGAAGAAAACAAAAAGGAAGAGCAGAAAGAAGATGAGCAAGATAACAATAATTCAAAAGATGATCAAAAAACAGATAGTGGAGACTCTCAAGAAAGAGAAGAGGAAGACAGTATTAATGAAGGAGTTGATAGTTCTGACGAAATGAATGAATTTAGACTTGATGAACAACTAGGAAATGATGATGCTGAAAATAATGAAATAGAAAATATTGTTCAGAAAAAAAATTTAGGAATAAGTAATAAAGAATATAAAATATATACTTCAGAATTTGATGAGACAGCAAAAGCAGAAACATTAGAAAATTCTGAAGAAATTTCAAAATTAAGAAAAAATTTAGATCAACAGCTAACTAGTTTCCAAGATATAATTACAAAACTCGCAAATAAATTACAAAGACAGTTACTTGCAAAACAAAATAGATCTTGGGAATTTGATCTTGAAGAAGGTTTATTAGATAGTTCAAAATTACCAAGAATAATAATTGATCCATATAATTCCCTTTCTTTTAAAAAAGAGAAAGATTTAGAGTTTAAAGATACAGTTGTGACTTTACTAATAGATAATTCTGGATCTATGAGAGGAAGACCAATTACTATTGCCGCTCTTTGTGCTGATATATTGTCTAGAACATTAGAAAGATGCTCGGTTAAAGTTGAAATTCTTGGTTTCACAACAAAGAATTGGAAGGGCGGTAAGAGCAGAGAAAAGTGGAATAAACTTGGAAAATTAAAAAATCCAGGACGTTTGAATGACTTAAGACATATAATTTATAAATCTGCTGATACTCACTGGAGACAATCAAAAAAAAATTTAGGTTTAATGCTAAAAGAGGGTTTGCTTAAAGAAAATATTGATGGTGAAGCTATTACTTGGGCTTTCAATAGACTTAAGAAAAGAAAAGAAGAAAGAAAAATTCTTATGGTTATTTCTGATGGAGCTCCAGTTGATGATTCAACATTATCTGTTAACTCGGGTGATTTTTTAGAAAAACATCTAAAGCAAACTGTAAAATCAATTGAAAACAAAAGTGATATCGAAATTCTTGCTATAGGTATAGGTCACGATGTTTCGAGATATTACAAAAAAGCGATAAAGATTGCTGATGTTCAAGAATTAGGTGATGTAATGATTGGTCAGCTTAGTGGATTGTTTGAAAATAATAAAAAATTACACTAATTTTTTTAAATTTTTATTTTCCCATTCTATATTTACTTCAGCTCCACCTCTAGTTTCTGAATTTCTAATTGTTATTTTGGCAGAATTTTTTTCCAACAATGTTTTGCCTATAAAAATCCCTAAACCCAGCCCAGTTTTTTTGTTATCTTTGGGTTTAAGTGTCTTAATATAAGGCTCTCCAATCTTATTAAGTATATCTTTTGGTATACCAGGGCCATCATCCTCTATTGTTATTTCAGTCTTTTGACTGTCACTTTTGATAGCAATATAGATATTTTCATTTGAAAATTTGTTAGCATTTCCAATAAAATTCCTCAAACCATAAACAATTTCAACAGATTTTAATATTTCAAATGAGTTAGAATCTTGCTCTTTATCAATATTGAAATTCTTATTAGAAATTTCCTTAAATGAGTTAACTATCTCATTAATATAATCGTAAAGCGTTTTATTTTTGTCAATAAAATCATCTTCTATAGTAGGATTTAACGTTAATTTTTTTAAAATCTCATTACACCTATTAACCTGACTAATTAATAGTTCGAGATCTTTTTTAACATCATTATTATCTTTAAATTGATCAAATAAATCGTGAGAAATTATTTTAATTGTAGACAAAGGAGTACCAAATGAATGAGCTGCAGCTGCAGCCTGTCCCCCAAGTGAAACTAGCTCATGTTCTTTGGAAATTACTTCTTGGATTTTATCTAATGCATCTTTCCTAAGATTTGTTTCTTGTCCAAAAATAAATGCAAAATAATTTAAAAAAAATAATGCTATTATCAATGCAAGGGGAATTGCATAGTAATAATACAGACTAATACTATATTCATCCAATGGTTTTGGCAATTCATAATGATAAAAAGTTAAAATTATAATCGATGCTAGAGTAATTAAAATTAAAGCAATATTTGTTTTAATATTTAAATTGGATGCAGCAAATACACTTGGTATCAAAAGGAATATTGAAAATGGATTTAAAATACCCCCAGATAAGTAAAGTAAAGCGCTCAATTGAAGTATATCTAAAGTTAAAAAATTAAAAGAAGTCGCGTTTGAAAGTACGGGTTTTTTATAAAAAAACATTAAGTAAAAGTTACTTAAAGCTCCAACAAAAATTATAAGATTAGATAAAATAAAGTTGAACTCAAAACCAAAAATAAATTTGACTGTGTTTATAGTTATAAATTGACCTAAAATCCCAATCCATCTTAAATTGATATATGTTGACTTATTTAATGATGCTGCTTTGACAGATTGTTTTAAATCCATCTAAATATCTAAGTTTGAAACATTTATTGCGTTTTCAACAATAAAATCTTTTCTTGAGGAAACATCGTTACCCATTAAGGTTTGTATCAAATCTTGATCTTTTTTACTATTCTGGGAATATTTAACCTGTAATAAATTTCTTGTTTCAGGATTTAAAGTTGTATTCCATAATTCATCAGGGTTCATTTCTCCCAGTCCTTTAAATCTTTGAATATTTAATTTGGATTTTTCAATTTGGAGAATATTATTAAATTCTTTAGAATTTTTTTTATATTTTTTAATATCCTTTGAATTTTTTATTAAATAACTTTCAAGCTCATTTTCATCTTTGATATATATGCTTTTAGTTCCTTTATTAATTTTAAACAAGGGTGGCTGAGCAAGATAAACATGTCCAAACTCAATTAATTTATCAAATGGTTTATTATTAAAAAAAGTTAATAATAATGCTCTTATATGTGAGCCATCAACATCGGCATCCGTCATTATTATTATTTTTCCATATCTTAAATCTTTGAGATCTATATCCTCATTTTTTGGATCAAGACCAAGTGCGTTAATCAATGTAACTATTTCATTTGATGAAATCATCTTTGATAAGCTTTTAGTTCTTAATTCATTGGAATTTCCATTCTTTTTCGATCCATTAAGATCTGTAAAAGTATTTAATATTTTTCCTCTAAGCGGTAATACTGCTTGATTTTCACGGTTTCTGCCTTGTTTGGCTGATCCACCAGCTGAATCACCCTCCACAATAAATAGTTCAGTACCATCTTGCTTTGAGTTTTGACAATCAGCTAATTTTCCAGGCAATCCCGTTAATTCTAAGGCTCCTTTTCTTCTTACATTTTCTCTTGCCTTTCTAGCTACATCTCTTGCTACTGCCGCCTGGATAATTTTAGTTAAGATAATTTTTGAAATCGATGGATTTTGATCAAACCAAATAGACAGCTTCTCATTAATGATAGTTTCAACAATATTTCTAACTTCTGATGAGACTAATTTATCTTTTGTTTGGGACGAAAATTTAGGGTCAGGAATTTTTATAGAAAGAACTGAAGTTAATCCCTCTTTAACGTCATCTCCTGATAAAGAAACTTTATTTTTTTTTAACAAGTTTTGTTCATTTGCATATTTATTTACTACTCTTGTTAATGCACTTCGAAATCCAAGAAGATGTGTTCCTCCGTCTTTTTGATAAATGTTATTAGTATAAGGTAATACATCTTCACTATACCCTGCATTCCACTTAAGGGAGCATTGAACATCAATATTATTTTTTAAACCTTCAATGTAAATTGGTTTTTTAAAAAGATCATTTTCATTTTTGTTTTTTAAACTTTCTTTTTTCTCATCAATGAATTGCACAAATTCACTGATACCTCCTTCAAATTTGAACTCTAATGTTTTTGGTTTTTTTTGTCTTAAATCGCTTAAAACTATTTTTATGCCCTTATTTAAAAAAGCTAATTCTCTCATCCTTTTTTCTAAAATAGAAAAACTAAATTTTATTGATGAAAATATATCTTTCGATGGAACAAAATTAATTTCAGTTCCGCTAGTTTTTGATTTTCCAACTTGTTTTAAAGAAGTTTTGGCATCTCCGTTTTTGAATTCAATATAATACTTTTTATTATCTCTATTGATTGTAAGTTTTAATCTCTCAGAAAGAGCATTGACAACTGATACACCTACTCCATGAAGTCCTCCAGAAACTTTATAAGAATTATGATCAAATTTACCACCAGCATGAAGTTGGGTCATTATAACTTCGGCAGCTGATTTTTTTTCACCCTTATGAATATCAACAGGAATTCCTCTGCCGTCATCAATCACTGTTACAGAGTTATCATCGTTTATACTTATCTCAATTTTTTTACAAAAACCTGCTAGAGCCTCATCAATGGAATTATCTACAACTTCGTAAACCATATGATGTAATCCAGTCCCATCATCGGTATCACCGATATACATACCTGGTCTTTTTCTTACTGCTTCTAAACCTTTTAGGACTTTTATAGAGTCAGCTTGGTAATTGTTTGAATTATTTTTTGTCATTAATTTATAATATGGAAGAATTTTTTATAACATTTTTATAAAAAATTTAAAAATGGGAGAGACGCAAATGCTTAAATTAATGTTGGATACCAACGTTTTTTTGATGTTTTTTAGATTTTTTTTCTATTTCTTTAAAACCCGTCAAAAAGATCATTTTTCTAATAAAAATATGGCGGAGAGAATGGGATTCGAACCCATGATAGAGTTTCCCCTATACACGCTTTCCAAGCGTGCGCCTTCAACCGCTCGGCCACCTCTCCAAAATTCCTACTCTTTGTTTATCCTTAGAACACCAATAAATGCTTCTTGAGGTATCTCAACTTTTCCAAATTGCTTAGCTCTAGCTTTACCTTTTTTCTGTTTTTCAAGCAGTTTTCTTTTTCTATCTGTTGCTCCTCCTCCATGAATTTTTGTTAGCACATCTTTTTTAAAACCTTTGATAGTTTCTCTAGCAATAATTTTACCACCAATAGCTGCTTGGATTGGTATCATAAAGTTGTGCCTTGGTATTAAATCTTTTAATTTTTCACATACTTCTCTACCCGTAGTTTGAGCAAAATCTTTATGTATCATCATTGCAAGAGCATCAACGGGTTCTGAGTTCACAAGTATATTCATTTTTACTAGATCTCCTTCTTTGTGATCAATAATTTCATAATCAAAACTAGCATATCCGCTTGTCATAGATTTAAGACGATCATTAAAATCAAATACTACCTCATTTAAAGGTATTTCATAATTAATTACTGCACGATTTCCAGAATAACTTAAATTAGTTTGTATACCTCTTTTATTTTGACATAACTTAATAATTGATCCCAAGTACTGGTCTGGAGTGATAATTGTAGCTTTAATCCATGGTTCTTCAATAAATTTTATATAAGTAGGATCTGGTAAATTAGATGGATTTTGAAGTTCGACAATTTCACCATTATTTAAGTGAACTTTATAAACAACGCCAGGTGTTGTTGTTAATAAATTAATATCAAATTCTCTTTCAAGCCTTTCTGTGATAATTTCAAGGTGTAAAAGACCTAAAAAACCACATCTAAAACCAAGTCCTAAGGCAGATGAAGATTCCGCTTCATAAGAAAAACTTGCATCATTTAATTGTAATTTAGCAAGTCCATCTTTTAGCTTTTGATATTCTGAACTATCTACGGGAAATAAACCACAAAAAACTACTGGTTTACTTGGTTTAAAACCTGGTAACGCATCTTTGAGAGGATTCTCTGCATCACATATAGTATCTCCAACTTTAGTTTCTGATAAAATTTTAATACCAGTTGTAATAAAACCTATTTCTCCAGCATTAAGTTCACTAACATCTTTTGCCTTCGGGGTAAAAACACCAACTTTTTCTACGATATATTCTTGATTTGTAGACATCATTTTTATTTTCATATTTTTTTTTAGAGTTCCGTCTATGATTCTCACTAATATAACTACTCCAAGATAAGTGTCATACCAGCTATCAACTAATAAACATTTTAATTTGCTATTTTTTTCACCCTTAGGTCCAGGCAGAGAGTTAATAATTTGCTCAAGAATTTCATCTATTCCTTGTCCAGTTTTTCCTGAGCAAGGAACAGAATTAGATGTATCTATACCTATAACATCTTCAATTTGATTATTTGTTCTATCAAGATCTGATGCTGGTAGATCAATTTTATTTAATACTGGAATAATCTCATGATTTATATCAAGTGCTTGATATACATTTGCAAGTGTTTGAGCTTCTACACCTTGTGTACTATCTACAATTAATATTGAGCCCTCGCACGCATAAAGGCTTCTGCTAACTTCATAGCTAAAATCTACATGTCCTGGGGTGTCTATAATATTTAAAATGTAATTTTTACCATTTTTTGCTTTATAATTTAATTTAACTGTTTGTGCTTTGATTGTTATTCCTCTCTCTCTTTCTATATCCATAGAGTCTAGCACTTGAGATTTCATTTCTCTGTCACTTAAACCTCCACATTTATGAATTATTCTATCAGCTATAGTTGATTTACCATGATCTATATGAGCTATAATTGCAAAATTCCTAATGTTGTCAATTGTATCGCCCATTTTTAGGATCTAATTTTTGCGCCAGACTTTGACTCAACTGAGGAGATGATTAGTTTATTAATATTCTCCAAGTCATTTTCATTTAATGTTTTTTCCTCTGACTGAATAGTTACATTAACAGCTATAGATTTTTTTCCCTCTGGTATATTTTCTCCCTCAAACACATCGAATACTATTACTGACTTAATTAATTTATCATCAACAGATTTAATTATATTAACCAATTCTTGAGATTTAAAGTTTTTATTAATAATAAATGCAAAATCTCTCTCTGATTTTTGGAAATCAGAAAATTTATATTCAGATTTTGAATCTTTTATCTTTTGTTTTGAATCTTTTATATAATCAAGACAAATTTCAAATATTACCAAACCTTCAGTTTTTATATCTAATTTTTTTATTATGTTTGGATGAATCTCGCCAAAATATGCTAGAGCATTTTTTTCGTTTTTATTTTGGTACACTCCTCCAGATTTTCCTGGGTGATAATAAGAAGGAGTTTTATCATCTATAACAATATCATCTTTATCAATCCCTGCTTCACAAAGACTTTGAATTACATCTTTTTTTACATCGAATGTGTCTACAATTCTTTCTTTATCATTCCAAGATAATCTTGAAACCTTTCCTGCCCTCACGGCTCCTATAACAGTCAGTTGATCTCCAGGATTTTTCCCTTTAAACGCTGGACCGATTTCAAATAAAGAAATATCTTTAAATCCTCTATCTAAATTTTTCTTCAAATAAAATAATAAATTTGGAAAAATAGAATTTCTTAAAACATTAAGATCTGAACTAATCGGATTTACAATTGGTATTTCTTCATCATTTTCTTTAAATAATTGATTAATTTTAGAGTCAGTAAATGACCAAGTCACAGTTTCTAAATAACCCTTTGATGCCACGGATCTTTGTAAAAAATGAAATAATTTCTGATAATAATTAAGTGTAGGCTTTAATCTTGTCTTAATTGGTTCTGATGTATTAATATGTTCGTAGCCTTTTATTCTTACTATTTCTTCAACAATATCAATTGATTGAGTTATGTCTGGTCTCCAAGAAGGTACTACTAACTTTAAAATTTTTTTATTTTTAGATACATCAAAACCTAACTTTTCAAGTATTTTAATTAATTCTTTGTTTTCAACATTAAATCCTGTCGTTTTTTCAAAAAGAAATGGGTCAAAATTAATTATTGTTTTTTTATAATTATCAATTTTTTTTACATCTAAGTTACTTATTTCGCCTCCACAAATTTGTTTTATTAGCTCAGACGCTTTTATTAATCCTTCTTCAATTGAAAGGGGATCTATGCCTCTTTCGAATCTGAATTTTGCATCTGTATCTATATTTAATTGTTTAGAGGTTTTTCTTATTGAACGTGGCAAAAAATAAGCAGATTCTAATAATATATTTTTAGTCGAATATTCTGTTCCAGATCTTGTCCCACCAATTATGCCGCCTAGACCAAGGACTCCAGATCTGTCAGAAATAACGCACATATCATTTTCTAAAATGTATTTTTTATTATCTAAGGCTTCGAAGCTTTCTCCTTTAGAAGAACTTCTAACAATAACTTCATTATCTATTTTATCTGCATCATAAGCGTGTAATGGTCTATTTAAATCAAACATTACATAATTAGTAATATCGACTATCGCAGATATTGGTTTTTGGCCTAAAGACAGAATCTTATCTTTTAGCCATTTTGGACTCTCTTTATTTGTTACACCTTTTATTAAACAACTTCCAAATATTGTGCATCCTTGGGCTTTTTCTTTTTTTATTGTTACGTTTATATTTTGATTACCTCTATATTTTAAATTGGATTTTTTATTAATTTTTAATGTACCAGCACCAGCAGCAGATAAATCTCTAGCAATTCCTCTTACTCCTAAACAATCTGGTCTATTGGGCGTGATTGATAAATCTATTACTTTTTCAGAAGTTTTTTTAAAATATTTTTCTCCAATTTTGTTTGCATATTTATTGTTTTTTAATTCTATAATTCCATCACTTTCATTGGATAATAGTAATTCTGACTCAGAACAGAGCATTCCATATGATGTTACACCTCTTATTTTACTTACAGATAATTTCATCTGATTTTTAGGAATAATCGATCCTGGAGGTGCATAAACAGTCAAAAGACCATTTTTTGCATTCGGGGCTCCACATACTACTTCAATTGTTTTGTCGCTACCTATATCAACATCACATAACTTCAATCTGTCAGCATTAGGATGAGTTTTGGCATTTATAATTTTTGCAACAATAAATGTATCTAATTCAGATGTAGAGCTCTCAAAACTTTCTACTTCTAGACCTATATTGGTTAATTTATCTATTATTTGATTATTATTAAATTTTGTATCAAGATGGTTTTTTAACCAGTCAACGGTGAACTTCATCTACTAAGTCCTCTATAATTTGATGGGACATCTAATGGATCAAAACCAAAGTGACTTAACCATCTATAATCAGTCTCAAAAAAAGCTCTTAAATCGTTAATTCCATATTTCAACATTCCCAGTCTGTCTATGCCAATTCCAAAGGCATATCCTTGATATTTACTTGGATTAACTTTTACATTTTTTAAAACATTTGGATGAACCATTCCACAACCTAAAATTTCTAGCCATTTATCACCTTCACCAATTACTATCTTTCCATTTTTAATTTCATATCCTATATCTACTTCTGCCGAAGGTTCAGTAAATGGAAAATGACTTGGTCTAAATCTCATTTTAATTTTATCAACTTCAAAAAACTCCTTAATAAAATAATTTAAACATCCTTTTAGATGTCCCATGTTTATATTTTTATCTATATGTAACCCTTCAACTTGATGAAACATCGGAGCATGGGTTTGATCACTATCTGATCTGTAAGTTCGTCCCGGAGCAATAATTTTAAAAGGAGGTTTACCTTTTAGCATAGTTCTTACCTGAACTGGAGATGTGTGAGTTCTCAAAAGTAATTCCTTATTATTATCTAGATAAAAAGTATCATGCATATCTCTAGCTGGATGATTATCTGGTGTATTTAATGCTGTAAAATTATTATATTCATTTTCTACATCTGGGCCTTCCTCAACACTAAATCCTATTTCAGAAAATATAGATGAAATTTCATCTATTACCTGGGAGACTGGATGAATTTTACCAATTTTAATATCTCTTTCTGGAAGAGTTACATCAATTTTTTCTTTCTCAAGCTTTAAATTAATTTCTTTAGTTTCTATTTCTTGAATTTTGATTAATATTTTATTTTGAAGTTCGTCTTTAACATTATTTAAATCTGAGGCTAATTTTTTTCTTTCTTCTACAGAAATCGAACCTAATTTTTTAAATTCGTTCGATATAATTCCGTTTTTTCCAAATAGTTCTGATTTAATGTTGTTGACCTTATCAACATTATTTTCCGTATTAAGTTTATCGATATAATCATCTTTTATTTTTTTAATATCAGACATTTTGATAGAATATTTGTTAAAGGAAGAAAAACAATAGTCTTGATTAATTTAATGCTGCTTGAGCCCTTTTAACTATAGTTTTGAAAGCTTCAGGGTTATCGTAAGCAATTTCTGCAAGAATTTTTCTATCTAATTTAATTCCAGATTTGCTTAAACCATTAATAAACTTTGAGTATGTTATACCTTCGGATTTAACACCAGCATTAATTCTTTGTATCCACAGTGATTTGAAATCTCTTTTTTTATTTCTTCTATCTCTATAAGCATACTGCATGGCTTTCTCCATTGCTTGTCTTGCAACTCTTATAGTATTTTTTCTTCTTCCCCACTGTCCTTTAACAGCTTTTAAAACTTTTTTATGTTTAGCTCTACTTGTAACTCCTCTTTTAACTCTTGCCATTTTATCCTCTTAAGCTGTAAGGCATATAAGATTTTACTATCTTACCATCTTGTTTGGATAAAACAGTTGTGCCTCTTTGTTTTCTAATTTGTGAATTTGTTCTTTTAATCATGCCGTGTCTTTTTCCAGCCTGTGGGGTAATAACCTTACCTTTAGCTGAGATTTTAAATCTTTTTTTTGCTGAACTTTTTGTTTTTAACTTGGGCATAATTTTCGGGGTTATACAAATATTAAATTAAATTTACAACTAGAAATATGGCTTATAAAGGCTGGATTACCATAATCATTTGCTTTCCATCAAATTTTGGCTGAAGCTCTACTCTTCCAATAGTCTCCATGTCTGCCTTAATTTTATCCATTAATTCATTGCCAAGGTTTGAATGTTGTAATTCTCTCCCTTTAAACCTTATTGTAAATTTGACTTTATCGCCTTTTGCCAAAAATTTTTGAGCATTTTTAATTTTGAAAGTGTAGTCATGAACTTCTGTAACTGGCCTTAATTTTATTTCTTTTAATTCAATTTTTTTTTGTTTTTTTTTTGCTTTGTTAGCTTTTTTTTGTGCATCGTATTTATATTTACCCATGTCCATAATTTTACAGACAGGCGGTTTTGCATTTGGAGCAATTTCAATTAAATCTAAACCTTCATTTTTTGCTTTATTGATAGCTTCATTTAAATTTAAAATTCCTAAATTTTCTCCATCACTTGCAATAACTTGAACTTCATTTGATGTAATCCTGTTGTTAGACCTTGGGCCTCTTGCTTTGGTTCTTTTTTGAAAATAATTTTGTTTAAAATCTGCCACTTAAATTGAAGGGGCTTTATTTAGATCGGAGTATTTTTTTATAAATTCTTTCAAAGCCATATTTTCTTGTTTATTAGAGTCCAATCTTCTAATAGTTACACTGTTGGAGTCAACTTCTTTTTTTCCACAAATCAATAACATTGGTACTTTTGTTAAAGAATGATCTCTTATTTTATAATTTAAATTGTGATTTTTAAGATCCACCTCGACAATCAAACCAACCCGTTTTAATTCCTTAGCTACACTTTTAGCATATTCATCAAAATCACTAGAGATTGGAATAATTACTGCCTGTAAAGGTGATATCCAAAATGGTAGCTTGCCTGCATAATTCTCTATAAGGATACCTATGAACCTTTCTAAAGATCCAAATAATGCTCTGTGTAACATTACAGGTACTTTTTTAGTTCCATCTTTATCAACAAAAGAAGCTCCTAATCTACCTGGTAAATTTAAATCTACTTGCAAGGTTCCACACTGCCAATCTCTACCGATTGCATCTCTTAAAACAAATTCAATTTTTGGTCCATAAAATGCGCCCTCACCTTTATTAATTGAGTACTCTAGCTTTGTCGCTTTGATTGCCTCTAACAACGCAGCCTCTGATTTATCCCAAACTTTATCGTCACCAACTCTTAAATCTGGTCTATCTGAATATTTTAAAATAACATCTTCAAAACCAAGATCTTTATAAATTTCTAAAATTAAATTTGTAACACTCAAACATTCTTCAGTAATTTGTTCTTCTGTACAAAAAATATGTGCATCATCTTGAGTAAAGGCTCTTACACGTAATAATCCATGCAATGCACCTGAAGGTTCATATCTATGAACTTTTCCAAATTCTGACATCTTTAAAGGTAAGTCTCTATAACTTTTAAGTCCTTGATTAAATACTTGAACACACCCAGGACAATTCATGGGTTTAATTGCAAATACTTTTTCATCTGGTGTAGTTGAAGTATACATGTTAGCTCCAAATTTTTCCCAGTGGCCAGATTTTTCCCATAAAGATCTATCAAGTATTTCTGGCGTATTTATCTCTTTGTAACCATCGTGATCTTGTTTCATTCTCATATATGAAACTAATTTTTGGAACAAATTCCATCCTTTCTGGTGCCAAAACACAGATCCAGGACTTTCTTCTCTAAAATGGAATAAATCCATCTCTTTTCCAATTTTTCTATGATCTCTTTTTTCTGCTTCCTCGATTCTCTGAAGATAAAGGTCTAATTCTTTTTGAGTTGCCCAACCAGTACCATATATTCTTTGAAGCATTTCATTTTTAGAGTCACCACGCCAATAAGCTCCAGATACTTTTGTCAGTTTAAAAGCTTTACCTATTTTACCAGAAGATACTAAATGTGGACCTCTACATAAATCATGCCATGTTTCGCCATGATGATAAACAGTTAGTTCTTCGTTTTTAGGAATGCTCTCAATTATCTCAGCTTTGTATTTTTCTCCAATTTTTTTAAAATGACTTATTGCTTTATCTCTCTCCCAAACTTCTTTTCTTGTTTTTACATCTTTATCTATTATCTCTGACATTTTTTTTTCAATCTTTTTTAGATCATCGCTAGTAAATGGCTCTTTTCTTGCAAAATCATAATAAAATCCATTTTCTATAACTGGCCCAATTGTTACCTGTGTGCCTGGGTATAGTTCTTGAACGGCCATAGCCATTATATGTGCAGTGTCATGTCTAATGACTTCTAAACCCTCAGGATCTTTAGCTGTAAATATTTCAATAGAACAATCTTGATCAATAAGAGTATATAAATCTTTAAGTTCACCGTTTATGCTCATAACCAGAGCTTGCTTACCTAAAGACTTACTAATTTTTTCAGCAACCTCAGTGCCTGTTATACTTTTTTCAAAGTTTAATTTTTTTCCATCAGGTAATGTAATATTTGGCATTAATTTATTAATTTTTTATACTCTGAATAAGTAGAAAAACACATTTTTTCAACATTAAATTTTGAAACAACATTTTTTCTACCTTCTATGCCCATTTGATTGATAGTCTGTTCATCTAAATTCATAATTTCTATTAATTTTTTTGAAAGATCGTCAGAGTTGTTTGCTTCAAATAAAAATCCTGTTCTATTTTCATTTATAGTCTCTTTTGATCCCCCAATATTACTTGCAACAATTGGTTTTTTCATTGCCTGAGCCTCAACAGATATTCTTCCAAAAGCTTCTGGTTCTATAGATGAAGAAACTATGATGTCTGAAACTTTGTAAGCTAGAGGCATATTTTTACAATGATCTATAAATTTTACTTGGTTAGTTAATCTATACTGTTCAACTAACCTAATAAGTTTCTTTTTGTAAAGTTCTCTTCCTTGATCGCTTCCAAGAATAATTACATTAAATACCTCGTGTCCTAAATTAATATTTACTTTATTAACAGCATCTAAAAACATTTCTTGGCCTTTCCATTCTGTTAATCTTCCAGGTAATAGAACAGTTTTTCTCTCAATTTTAAGTCCCCATGATTTAAATAATTCATCTTCATCTGTTTCTATAGTAGTTGATGGATCAAAATAGTCAGTATTAATGCCTCTAAATATCACCAAGAATTTTTTTTTATCATTAAGGTATTCAGAGTAGTTTTCTTTAATATGTGAAAATATAAAATTAGACCCAGCAATAATTAAATCTGATCTCAACATTACAGAATTATATAATTTTTTTAATTTACTTTTAAAATTATATGTTCCATGAAATGTAGTTACAAATTTACGTCCTGTGATTTTGGTAGCTAGCAAACAAGACCATGCAGGTGCTCTACTTCTCGCGTGGACAATATTAATTCCATAAAATAAAATTATTAAAGAAATAATTATTGAATTAAAAAAAACCAAAATGGGGTTTTTGGAATTAACAGGTAACCTTATATATTTAACTTTTTTTTTATCTATAAACTTTGTTAATTCACCACCGTTGCAAATTAAAAAAGATTTACAATCATTTTCATGTAGATAGTGTGCGATATCATAACAACCTGTTTCTGCGCCACCGTATCCAAGTTTTGGTATAACTTGCAGAACTTTCAATTTTGGATGCATATGGTAGAGTTATAATATTTCAAATCAATTTTAATACTTTATATGAAAAAATTTAAATTTCTAAAAATTTCTAAAACAAAAAAACTAAGATATATAAGCAATTATTATAAGAAAAATCTTTATATTATATTTTTACCAGGTTTTGCATCCGATATAGAAGGAGATAAACCTAAAAGATTTTTAAACTATGCTAAAAAAAATAAATTAGGTTTTTTGGCACTAGAATATTCTGGATACGGAAAATCTTCAGGTGAATTTACAAAAGGGAATATTTCCACTTGGTCAAATGATGCAAAACAGACTATTAAGAATATAGTTAAAAAAAATGATATAATTTTAATAGGTTCTAGTATGGGTGCTTGGATTTCTTTATTATTATTTAAATCAATTAAGAAACAGATTAAAGGCTTTATGGGAATTGGCTCTGCTCCAGAATTTTTAACAAGAATAATGTGGAAAAAATTTTCAAAAAAGACGAAGAGTGAAATTATCAAAAAAGGTATTAGCAAAATTAAAAATGGTGGTTATGAGTATCTCATAACTAATCAATTAATTAAAGATGGAAGAAAAAAACAAAATAAAGTTTTGAATGTTAAAATTCCAATGAAAATACCTGTTACTATGGTCCATGGTCAAAAAGATGAAGTTGTACCAATTAAATACTCAAGAGAAGTTTTAAAAATCTTCAGCAAAGCAAAAAAAAAATTAAATATAATTAAGAAGGGTGACCATAGTCTCTCTTCAAAAAAAAATCTAAATATTATTTGTAAAGAGTTAGATAATATTATTAAAAATACTAACTAGCTTGACCGACTAATTTTTTATTTGATATAGGATTTTCTAACTTATCTAACATTTCTTTTGGACAAACTTGGACGAAATTATTTATTTCATTTTCAAAATTCTCAACAATTTTTTTCGAGATTGTTGAATTTGTTTCTATCGCATGCTCTTGAATTAATTTCCTTAGATGCTCAATCCAAAATTTAGTTTCTGGAGTTTGCCAAACTACACTTTCAGGATTTACTTTTTTATCAAATTGATTTTCAGGGTCATAAATAAATGCCATACCTCCTGTCATGCCAGCCCCAAAATTATCACCAATATCTCCTAATATAATAATGTTTCCGCCTGTCATGTATTCACAACCATTTGAATCACAACCTTCTACTACTGCAGTTGCACCTGAATTTCTAACAGCAAATCTCTCTCCTGCTTGTCCTGCAGCTAATAGTTTTCCTGAAGTAGCTCCGTACAAAACGGTATTTCCAATAATAGTATTTTCATTTGAAACAAGGTTGCTTTCATCTTGTAATTTAATTACAATAGTTCCACCTGATAGTCCTTTAGCAACATAATCATTTGCATCCCCTTTTAAAATTAGTTTTAATCCTTTAATAGCAAAAGCACCAAAGGATTGACCTGCTGAACCTTTAAAATTTAATTCTATAGATTTTTCATCAAGATTATTATTTCCAAATTTTTTGTATAAATGATAAGAAATTCTAGTACCAACTGCTCTATCAGTATTTCGAATTTCAAATTCTTGATTTATTTTTTCTTTTTTATCTATTTTGTTTTCTATTTCTAGCCATAATTTTTGATCTAAAGTATCTGGAACAGAATTAATTTCAGGTTTCTCACAATATCTTTTATTTTTTCCAGGATCTGCCTGAACAAAAAGAGGATTTAAATCTAGATCATCCAAGTTTGGTGATCCTTTACTTACTTGCCTTAGTAAGTCAGTTCTTCCAATTACTTCATTTAAAGATTTGAAACCAAGATCAGCAAGTATTTCTCTTACTTCCTCTGCTATAAATGTAAAAAGATTTACTACTTTTTCAGGAGTTCCAGTAAATTTCTCTCTTAATTTATCATCTTGTGTGCAAACTCCCACTGGACATGTATTTGAATGACATTGTCTGACCATTATACAACCCATTGCTACTAAAGCAGTTGTTGCCACGCCAAATTCTTCTGCTCCCATCATGGCTGCAATTACAACATCTCTTCCTGTTTTTATTCCACCATCAGTTCTAAGCGTCACTTGATGTCTCAAATTATTTAAAGTCAATACCTGATTTGCTTCTGTTAATCCCATCTCCCAAGGAACTCCAACATATTTAACGCTTGTCTGTGGAGTGGCTCCTGTACCTCCTGAGTGCCCTGAGATTAAAATTATATCTGCTTTAGCTTTTGCAACTCCAGCAGCTATTGTTCCAATTCCTGAGGATGCAACTAATTTAACTCCAACCCTAGCCTTAGGATTTATTTGTTTTAAATCATAAATTAACTGAGCCAGATCTTCTATTGAGTAAATATCATGATGTGGTGGAGGTGATATTAAAGTAACTCCTGGCGTTGAGTGTCTCAATCTCGCAATTTCATCTGTAACTTTAAAACCTGGTAATTGTCCGCCTTCACCTGGTTTAGCGCCCTGTGCAATTTTGATTTCAATTTCATTACAATTATTTAAATAGTTAATGGTTACTCCAAATCTAGCTGATGCAATTTGTTTTACCCTTGAATTTGCACTATCTCCATTCTCCATAATCTTAAATCTTTTTTCATCTTCTCCACCCTCACCACTACAAGATGCACCTTTAATTCTGTTCATACCAACAGCAAGAGTTTCATGTGCTTCTTTAGATAAAGCTCCATGAGACATACTTCCACTTCCAAATCTTTTTAATATATTAGATGCAGGCTCAACATTAGATATATCGATGGGATTTTTAGATTTAAAATCTACTAAATCTCTTAAACTTATTGGATTTAGATTATAAATGCCTTTTGTGTATTTTTTATATATTTCATAAGATCCTTGTCCAACCGCAGTTTGCAGTAAATGAATTAGTTTGCCTTGATACTGATGTGTTTCACCATTTTTTCTATATCTGTAAATACCTCCAATAGGTAAAATATTTGAATTATTGAAAAATGCTTCTTTGTGTATAGTTCTGATTTTCTTTTCTATTCCTTTTAAACCAATTCCAGAAATCTTTGATAACATCCCAGGAAAGTAATCTTTCACAATTGTTCTGCTTAGTCCCACAGTTTCAAAATTACATCCGCCTCTATATGAACTTAAAACAGAAATTCCCATTTTAGACATTATTTTAAGAAGACCGAGATTGACTGATTTAATGTATCTTGAAACACATTCATCAAAAGTGAAATTTCCAAATAATTTCTTAGAATGTCTTTGATATAAGCTATCAAAAGCTAAATAAGGGTTCACTGTAGTAGCACCTACACCAATTAATGTTGCAAAAGAGTGAGTATCTAAGGCATCTCCAGTTTGAACATTAATAGAAACATAACCTCTTAAACCTAATTTAACTAAGTGTGTATTTATTGCCCCTATACATAAAAGCATCGGCATTGGCATTCTATTTTCTGAAATATTTTTATCTGATAATATTATTTGTTTAATTCCCTCTCTCACAGCTTGTTCAGATTTAACTTTAAGTAGATTTATTGATGTCTCTAAATCATCATCTTTACTGAATGTACAATCTAAAACTTTATTATTATTTCCAAAGAATTTCAAAAATTTTTCAAATTGTGCATTTGATAATATCGGACTATTTAAGACATAAATATTATCTTTAGTTAATTTACTAAAATCTAAAATATTACCAAGATTTCCAAATCTTGTCTTTAAACTCATAACTTTATTTTCTCTTAGAGAGTCAATTGGTGGATTTGTAACCTGACTAAAGTTTTGTCTAAAGTAATGATATAGTGGTCTATATTTGTCTGATAAAACTGCTAAAGGTGTGTCATCACCCATTGAGCCTGTTGCTTCTTTAGCATCTTCTGCCATTGGATGAAGAATTAATTCTAAATCTTCTATGCTATATCCAAAACAATGTTGAAAATTCCTCAAACTTTGGCCTTCTAGCTCTATTTTTTCAGTTTCTGCCTCTAATTTTTTATCAAGATCAATAATCTGATTGTTGTAATGCTTATATTCTTTTGAAAGGTAGTTTTTTATTTCATCGTTTGAATATACTTTACCTTTTTCTATTCTTACTCCTAATATTTCTCCAGGTCCTAATCTTCCTTTAGATACAATTTTTTTCTCATTTAAATCTATCATTCCTGTTTCACTTCCTGCAAAAAGAAGTTTGTCTCTTGTTACTGTATATCTAAGTGGTCTTAATCCATTTCTGTCGGTTGCAACAATTACCCATTCATTATCTGTTGCTGCTATAGCAGCTGGCCCATCCCAAGGCTCCATGGTACTATTTAAAAAATTGAATAGTTGTTGATGATCTTTTTTTAATACCTTATTTTTTTTTGACCAAGCGTCTGGTATTAACATTAATTTTGCTAGAGGAGCAGGCTGTCCAGAAATATTTAATAACTCAAAAACATTATCTAATGATGCAGAGTCAGAATTTCCAGCTGGTATTACAGGCTTAAGATTCTCTATATCTTCGAAAACTGGACTAAACATCTCTTCCTCGTGAACCTTCATCCAATTAACATTTCCTTTAAGGGTGTTTATTTCACCATTATGCGCTATAGATCTAAACGGTTGAGCTAAGTCCCAACTAGGCGCAGTATTGGTTGAAAATCTTTGGTGAAATATTGCATACCTAGATGTAAATCTTTCATCTTTTAAGTCAGTATAAAAATCTGACAAAGCTTCTGCTAAAAACATTCCTTTATAAATGATAGATTTAGAACTAAATGAACATATATAAAAATTATTTAATTGATTATTAAGAGCTTCTTTTTCAATTACTCTTCTAGTTTCATACAATTTTTGTTCCAGAGATTTATTGACAACTTTTTTGTCATTGTATGTGAACAACACTTGAGTAATTTCAGGTCTTGTTTGTTCAGCTTTTTCTCCTAAGACAGAGGGATCAACAGGGACTTGTCTCCATCCATAGATACTAAAATTTCTCTTTGTTAGTTCACTTTCAACAATAGTTCTACATTGCTCTTGAGCGCTATAATCATTTCTTGGTAAGAAAATCATACCCACGCATAGTTCAGAATTATCATGTTTATGACCAGTGACTTCAATTTTTTCCTCAAAGAAATCTTTAGGAATTTCAATATGGATTCCAGCACCATCTCCTGTTTTTCCGTCTGCATCGATTGCACCCCTATGCCAAACAGCTTTTAAGGCATCGATTCCATATTCTACGACTTTTCTTGATTTTAGACCTTCGGTAGATGCTACTAAACCTACACCACATGCATCATGTTCCATTTCTTCCGAGTAAACATGATTACTTTTTAAAATTTTTAAATTTTTATTTCTTAACTTCATTAAGCAACTCTAAGTTTTTGTTTACTTTGTAAATAATTATCAATTGATGTTGCGGCATCTCTTCCGTCTTTAATGCCCCAAACCACTAAAGATGCTCCACGAACTATATCTCCGGCTGCAAAAACTCCCTCTATACTAGTTTCCATTGTATCAAAATCTGCTTTTATTGTTCCCCATCTTGATACTTGTAATTTTTCTTCATTAAATAATTTTGGAAGATCTTCTGGATCAAATCCAAGTGCTTTGATTACAAGATCAGCTTTAATTTCAAAATCTGAATTTTCTTCAACAACTGGTTTTCTTCTACCGCTATCATCTGGCTCACCCAATTTCATTTTATTAACAACTACACTTTCAATTTTATTTGTTCCTTTAAACTCTTTAGGGCTTGTTAACCAAATGAATTCAACACCTTCTTCTTCTGCATTGCCAACTTCTCTTGCTGATCCTGGCATATTTTCTCTATCTCTTCTATACAAACATTTTACAGATTTAGCATTCTGTCTCACTGAAGTCCTTAAGCAGTCCATTGCTGTATCGCCACCTCCAATTACTACAACATCTTTGCCTTCAGCATTTAAAGTTCCGTTATCAAACAACTCAACTTTATCACCTAGTCCTTTTTTATTTGATGCTGTCAAAAATTCCATTGCAGGGAAAATATTACTCAAATCGTTACCAGGTAGATTAACTTCTCTAGCTTTATAAACTCCTGTAGATATTAAAATTGCATCATGTTTTTCTCTTAACTCCGTCAAGCTGGAATCTTTTCCAACTTCAAAGTTTAAGACAAATTTAATTCCACTTTCTTCTAAAAGTTTTATTCTTCTTTGAACAACATGCTTTTCTAATTTAAATCCTGGGATACCATAAATTAGTAACCCTCCAGCTCTGTCATAACGATCATATATTGTTACCTTGTATCCTTTTTTTCTGAGTTGTTCTCCACAAGCAAGTCCAGCAGGTCCAGAACCTATAATTCCTACACTCTCATTTTTTTCACTATTTATCTCAATTGGTTTAACCCAACCATTTTCCCAAGCTTTCTCTGTGATATATTTTTCTATTGATCCAATAGTTACTGTTCCATGACCCGATTGCTCTATTACACAATTTCCTTCACACAGTCTGTCCTGAGGGCAAATTCTTCCACAAACTTCTGGCATGTTGTTTGTGCTTTGTGATAATTGGTAAGCTTCCTCATACCTTCCCTCAGCAGTTAGTTTAAGCCAATCTGGTATATTGTTACTTAATGGACAATGAACTTGGCAAAATGGTACTCCACATTGGGAACATCTGCTTGACTGCTGAACAGCTCTATCTTTAAGAAATTCTTGATATATTTCATCAAAATCCTCTTTTCGGTCTGATATATCTCTCTTAGGTGGATTTTGTTGACCTATATCAACAAACTTAAGCATTTTTTCTGACATGGTGGACGCTGTATATATGATAAAAATTTAATAATAAACAATTACAAGGTCATAAATATTGACTAATATTTCATAAAACTTAAGTAAATCTGCGGTTTTTTCTTATTATGCATAGATGATATGCAAATATGTAATTGCTTTAATTTGGTTACAATTTCATTATGAAGTATTGGATCTAATGATTTCAAAATATGTAGAGACTCTAATTTTATCAATTATTCAAGGAATATCTGAGTTTATTCCAGTTAGCTCGTCTGCACATCTTTTAATTATATCAAGATTGAGTGACTTCAATGTTAGCAACATACAATTAGATATTAGTCTGCATTTAGGTTCTTTGTTAGCAATTATTTTATTTTTTAGAAAAGAGTTAATAAATATCATTAATAATAAAAATATATTTCTACTAATAATTCTTGGGTCTATACCATTAGTTATTGTTGGTTATATTTTTTACTCCACAAATTTAATTGATCAATTTAGAAACTTAAAAGTTGTCGCTTGGACAACTTTGATTTTTGGAATTTTATTATACTTTTCAGATAAGTTTGAATTGAAAAATAAAATTTCTTCAGAATTAAATATTAAAAGTATTATTATAATAGGGTTATTTCAGATTTTAGCCATTATTCCAGGAGTTAGTAGATCAGGTATAGTAATTACAGCTTCAAGATTTTTAAAATTTGACAGAGTTGAATCATCAAAGATAGCTTTTTATTTGTCTATTCCAGCCTTAGCAGGTGCAAGTGTTTTGGGATTTAAAGATGTTATTGATGATCAAATAAATTTTGATGCAATATTTATTTTTTCTACTTCAGCTTCATTTTTATTTTCTTATTTTACAATTAAATATTTTCTTATTTATGTTAAAATGTTTAGTTTGAGTTTTTTTGTTATTTATAGAATAGTTTTAAGTATTATTCTTTTTTCAATTATTTACTTATGATTTTTTAGATGTTGGAGCAATTTGAGAAAATATTACAGCAATAAGAATTAATAAACATCCTATAATATTATTTATGTTAAGAACTTGACTTAAAATAATCCATCCAGCAATTGTTGCAAAGACACCTTCAAGAGAGTAAATTATTGCTGCTGGAGCTTCTTCAATATTTTTTTGTGCAAACATTTGTAAAGTAAAAGCAATTCCTCCAGATAAGACGCCTGCATATAATATTGAACTATACTCAAATAAAATTTTTGTAATAACTACTTCCTCTAAAATAAAAGCAAATATAAGGGATAAACCAAAAACAAGAGCTGCTTGTAATGCTGCATAAAAAATTGGTATATTAAATTTCTCCATAAATTTTCCAGCGAAAATTATATGTAAAGCCCAAAATAGTGAGCATAGAATAACTAAAGCATCACCTATCATAATTTCTGAGTTTGAAAAATCACTTAATAGGTAAACACCTATTATACATAAACCTATTGAAGGCCAAAGACTCCAATGGACTTTAATAGAATAAATAAAAAATAATAAAATTGGAACTAATGGAACGTAAAAAACTGTAAAAAAAGCTGCATTAGCTATATTAGTATATTGTAATGCGGCTTGCTGCAAATAGGTGCCCAAAAATAATGATATACCCATTAAAAATAAATATTTTAAAAATAATTTTTTATTAGAATTGATTTCATAATTAATTTTTTTTCTTTCTAAAATTAAAGCAATGGGTAGGACTGTAAGAAAACCAACAAAAAATCTAGATGCATTGAATGTTAATGGACCAATATTGTCCATGCCTGTGTCTTGAGCAATGAAAGCAGTGCCCCAAATAAATGTTGTTATCAAGGCGCATATAAGCGATGTAGTTTTGGACATTAATTTAATTAAATTTAGATAATATTATTCATTCTACAACAGCTATCAAAATCTTCTTTATTGATATAGCAACCAGCCATTTTTCTCATACCTGAAAATGCACCTCTGCCATGCATTACTCTCCAATTATTAAAAATTAGTAATTCACCAGGTTTTAAAATATGCCTCCACTGATATTGTTTTTGGTTTGCCATCGTATCAAATACTTTAATTGCTTTATAAAAATTAATTGTTCTCTGATTAGTTTCTCTAAAAGGTGCTCTATCGTAATTGTTAAAACTAATTTGATCAAAATTATTTTTTTCATTTAATTTTATTATTGGTCTTTTTGCTTCAAGGCGAACACCATCACCAATATAAGAACCTTTAACTTTTGTAGTTGTTAAAGTTTTAAAATGTTTTTTATATTTTTGTTTGATTTCATTTGCCAATTTAAATCCATCTACAATTATAGAATCTCCACCTTTAGCATCATACTTACAACAAAGCAGTAATTGTAAACCCGGAGCATCATTACTATATGTAGAGTCTGTATGCGGTCTCAGTTCTTGGTTTGAATATGCACTGTCTGCTTTTTTATTATTTGATTCAAAAGTCCACAATCCTCCAAAAATTGAATTTCTGACATAACCTATTTTTTTAGCTATATATTCAACAGAGTTTAAATTCTTTGAACAATTTCTTACGACTGCAAAACCATATATGTGGATTTTTTTTAATAAATTTTTAAATCCAACTTTAGTTTGTAATTGCTTATAGTTAATGAAAATTTGATTTTTTATTTCTTTATCTTTCCAAAATTGAGTATCACTTGAAGTTTCTTCTTTTTTTAATGAATTTTTTTTTAAAAATTCATATGAATATTTAGTTGGTTTATTTTCATCAGGCCATAATATTTCAATGAATTTCCCTTTTTTTAATAATTTTGCTTTTTTAACTTTGATATTAATGTCTAAATTTGCGGTATATGTTATTCTTTGATTGGTTTTAAAATCCCAGTTTTCTTTATTTTTAATATGATCTCTTAACCAAATATTAGGAAATGTTTCAAACTTATTGTCATTAAAGTAAAATACAGTTTTATTATTTAAAAGTTTAAAATTTTTAATCATTGCTTAGCTAATTTGTAGGCAAAGTTTTTACCAAGGTTATTTTTTAATTCATTATTAAACCTTGAACCCTCAGCTCCGTCAATAATTCTATGATCGTAGGAGAGAGATAAAGGCAACATTGTCCTAGGTTTAAATTGTCCATCAATATAAACAGGTTTAATATAAGTCCTTCCAATTCCTAAAATAGCAACCTCAGGATAATTTATTATAGGAGTAAAATAAGTTCCTCCAATGCCACCTAGGCTTGTTATAGTTATGGATCCTCCATAAAACTCTTTTTTATCTATCTTCAAATTTCGGCAATCATCACTAACTTTTTTTAGATCCTTGCTTATTTGATTTATATTTTTTTGATTAGCATTTCTTATTTTTGGCACCATTAAACCATTGGGAGTATCAACTGCAATTCCTATATGGAAGTATTTTTTTAATGTTATTTTTCCATTTTCAATATTGTCAATAGAACTATTAAATCTTGGAAAAACTTTCAAAGCTTCCACAACTGCCTTTATAATAAATGCCAACGGAGTAATTTTCTTTTTTTCTCCAGTAAAAGTATCAGTCAAATTTAGTCTAAATTCTTCTAACTCAGTTATATCTGCTTCATCACAACTAGTAACATGCGGTATTGTTTGCCAAGAATTTGATAAATGTGGAGCAGCAATTCTTTTAATTCTTGGTATATCTTGTATTTCTACATCTCCAAAATCAGCGTGGTCATATTCTGAGGGCTTTATAGATGGAGCCTTCTTTTCTTCCTGAGGTTTATTAAAATTAGAAGATACGAATTTTTTTATATCCTCTTCTATAATTCTTCCTAATCTTTGTGAGCCAATAACATTATTAATATCAACACCAATTTCTCTTGCAAATTTTCTAGTTTTTGGGCTAGCAAGCGCTTTGCTTGATTTGAATACACTAACTCTATTATTTTGTAATATTTCTTTTGGTTTTGAAGTTATTGTTTCAAGAGGTTTTTGTATAATAGTTTCTTTTTTAACTTCTTTCATCTCTTCTTCGATTTGAACATCTGGTTTTTGTTCTTCAGAACCAATTATTAATATTGAGGAACCCTCTGAAACCTTATCACCAACTTTTAAATTAACTTTTTTAACACTACCTGAATATGGGCTTGGGATCTCAACACTTGATTTATCGCTTTCTATTGTAATTATCGGATCATCTTTATTAATATTTGATCCTGCCTCTATTAATACCTCAATTACTTCAACATCTTTAAAATCACCAATGTTAGGAACTAATACTTCTTTCTCGCTCATTATAATTTTGTGGGCATAGGCTTATCTTTATCAATTTTATATTTTTTAATTGCATCTACCGCATGTTTAGAAGCAATTAATTGTTCATTAGATAAAATACTTAAGCCATATGCAACTATATGCTCTTTATCGACTTCAAAAAATTTTCTTAGATTTTTTCTTGTATCACTTCTACCAAATCCATCTGTACCCAATGAATAAAAACTTTTATTTATGTAAGGTCTAATTTGGTCAGAATTCATTCTCATATAATCTGAAGCTGCTAAAATGGGACCTTCGGTTTTTCCAAGGCATTTTTCAACGTAAGAGATTTTTTTCTCTCCTCCTGGATTAAGCAAATTATACCTTTCTGTTTCAAGTCCATCTCTTCTTAATTCATTAAAGCTGGTAACACTCCACACTTCACTATCTACTTGATATTCATTTTGTAAAATTTCTGCAGCCTCCATCATCTCTCTTAAAATTGTTCCTGAACCCAACAGTTGAATCTTATTCTTTTTATTCTTACTGAAATCTTTTATTTTATACATCCCTTTTAATATGCCTTCTTCACAATCTTTGGGCATCTCTGGATGAGAATAATTTTCATTCATTGTTGTAATGTAGTAAAAAATATTTTCATGTTTTTCATGCATTCTTCTTAAACCTTCTTTAAAAATTGTAGCTAATTCATAATGAAAGGTTGGATCATAAGAAACACAATTTGGAATTGTTGATGCTAATAAATGACTGTGACCATCTTGGTGTTGAAGACCTTCTCCAGCCAAAGTTGTTCTTCCAGCTGTAGCTCCAATTAGAAATCCTCTTGTTTGACTATCTCCAGCCGCCCAAGCAAAATCGCCAGTTCTTTGAAAACCAAACATAGAATAAAAAAGATAAATTGGTATCATTTCTATATCATGATTTGAATACGATGTTCCTGCAGCTATCCATGATGCCATGGATCCAGCCTCATTTATTCCTTCCTCTAAAACTTGACCACTTTTCTCTTCCTTGTAAGAGCTTAATTGAGCTGAGTCCTCTGGCTCATATTTTTGACCTTCATGCGCATATATACCTATTTTTTGGAAAAAACCTTCCATACCAAATGTTCTTGCTTCATCAGGGATTATTGGAACAAGTCTTGAAGCAACATTTTTATCTCTTAGCAAATTCGTCAACATCCTAACAAGTGCCATAGTAGTTGACATTTCTTTTTCACCGGTTGATTTTTTCATAAAGTCAAAAATATCATTACTTGGTGTTTTGATTGGTTTTGAAAAAGACGATCTCTCAGGAATATATCCTCCTAAAGCTAATCTTCTTTTTTTTAAGTATTTTATTTCCTCTGAATTTTCATCAGGTCTAAAGTATTCTATATTTTTGACTTGTTCATCTGTTAATGGAACATCAAATCTATCTCTATAATACAGCAAATCATCTACACCTAATTTTTTTTGCTGGTGGGTTGTATTTATACTTTCACCAGATTTTCCCATACCGTATCCTTTAATTGTTTTAGCTAATATGACTGTTGGTCTGTCTTTTGTATTAATAGCTTTATGATAAGCAGCATAAACTTTATGCGGGTCGTGACCGCCTCTATTTAATTTCCAAATATCGCTATCTGTATAACTTGCAACTAGATTTTTAAGTTCAGGGTATTTCCCAAAGAAGTTATCTCTAACGTATAAACCACCTTTTGCTTTAAAGGCTTGGTATTCTCCATCAACTGCCTCGTTCATTCTTTTTACAAGTAAACCTGATTTGTCATTTGCAAGTAATGGATCCCAATATGACCCCCAAATGACTTTTATTACATTCCAGCCAGCTCCTCTAAAAATTCCCTCTAATTCTTGAATAATTTTACCATTGCCTCTTACTGGACCATCTAATCTTTGTAGGTTGCAGTTCACAACATAAATTAAGTTATCTAACTTTTCTCTTGCTGCTAAACCAATAGATCCTAGAGCTTCTGGCTCGTCTATTTCACCATCTCCTAAGAAAGACCAAACTTTTCTATTCTCATCTTTTATTAATTTTCTATTAATAAGATATTTCATAAATCTTGCCTGATAGGTTGCCATCATTGGTCCAAGACCCATGGAAACAGTTGGAAACTGCCAAAACTTAGGCATCAACCATGGATGGGGATAAGATGATAAACCTCCCGGATAAACTTCCTGTCTGAATCTATCTAATTGTTTTTCGTCAAGTCTTCCTTCCAAAAAAGCTCTAGCGTAAATACCTGGCGCTGAATGTCCTTGGAAATAAATTAAATCTCCACCAAATTTATTACTTTTAGCTCTCCAAAAATGATTCATTCCTATGTCATAAAGAGTTGCTGCTGAAGCAAATGTCCCAATGTGACCTCCTAATGAAGGATCTCTCATGTTTGCTCTGACAACCATGACTGCTGAATTCCATCGAATCAGTGCTCTGATTTTTCTTTCGATATTTTGATCGCCTGGAGATTTTATCTCTTCATCTGCTGGTATAGTATTTATGTATGGTGTATTTTGGGTGTAGGGTATATTTGATCCCTCTTTATATGCTTGATCAATTAATTGTTTAATTAAAAAATGAGCTCTCTCAGGTCCTTCAGAATGTACTACAGCAGACAAAGATTCTAACCATTCTTTTGTCTCTTGGGGATCAATATCATTATTATTTTCAACTATTTCTAATCTTTCATTATGTTCTTCTACTTGTGTATTTTCTACTTTGATCTCTTTCTGTACACTCGTATCTAATTCAGAATTATTATATCCATTTGAATTTTCTGCTTCCGCAATTATTTTTTCCGTTGCGGGTGGTATCTTTTCAATAGTTTCTTGTTTTTGCTGAGTTCCATTCTCAGAGGATAATGTTAGTATCAAATCTCCTTTAGAAACTTTATCACCAATTTTTATATTAATACTATCTACAACACCCTCAAAAGCAGATGGCACTTCAACACTTGATTTATCACTTTCTAAAGTTATTACAGGGTCATTTTTAGAGATTTTATCTCCTTCTTTTACAAGAATTTCTATGATTTCTACCTCTTCAAAATCTCCAATATCTGGAACTATTAATTTTTCACTCATTTCGCTATTTGTATATATATATATTATTTACTTTTAATAGATGTATATTTTTGACCATTATTAAAATTTAGTAAAATTAATAATAAATGTTAAAAGAATAGATTATATTTAGCGCCTGTAGCTCAATTGGATAGAGCGCTTGGCTACGGACCAGGAGGTTCTGGGTTCGACTCCTAGCAGGCGCACCAAAAGGAAGGGAAAATGAAAATATCTTTGCAAAAATCTGTAATTTATTTTTTTGTAATAGTGTTAATAATATTATTTTTAATAACTTTAATAATTTAATGAAAAAATTTAAACAAATTAGCGTTAAAAAAGGTTTCATGAGACACAATGGTGGTTTGCTACTAAGAGATATCTCAAAAACTAAATATGAATTTAAAACTAAAATAAAAAGAAACCATCTCAACAGAGCTGGCATAACTCATGGTGGGTATATAGCATCGATCATAGATACCGGGTGTGGATCTGGAGCTCATAGAATTTCAGGTAATCAACCTTGTGTAACTATAACACTTAATATTAACTTTATCGGACCTTCAACTATTGGTGATGAAATTTTTGGATATGTAAAAATTAAAAAAAAAACAAAAAGCATGGTTTTTTTAGAGTGCTATTTAGAATGTAAAGGTAAAATAATTGCATCTGCTACAGGAATTTGGAAAATACTTCAACGTAAGTTACCCCATGCAGGTCTAAGCTAAATTCTTCTTCTTATATTTAAATAACCAAAGATTGATAAAAGAATAAGAGCAATAGGATAAATTATTTCTTTTTTTGGTCTATTCTGATTTTCAATTTTAAATTCATTAATAATATCTCCCATGTCTAAACCGGATTTTTTTGCAATTCCATTCCATTTTAAAGTATCAATTATGGTTTTATTGTCTTCTACAACTAAGCTCATTCCATAATCATCTAAACTGAAATTTTCATCAAAACTATTTTTTTCAATTACAAATAATTTATATCTTTCGCCGTACTCTGTAAGTCTAGTAATTTTAATTCTTATCTCTTTATTATAATCAAACTGTTTTTTGTTTACTTCTTCAATACTTAAATAGTTATATTTTGGATAAAATTTATTTAGAATAAATTCTGGAGATAATAATGATATTGAAATTATTAAAAAAATAACAATCTCATACCATCTCAATTTATTTATAAACCATCCCTGAGTAGCAGAAGTAAATACTAAAATCCCAATCAATGAGGTTGCTATGACCATTAAGCCATGCCAAATGCTTTCAATGCCAATTAGTAATAACTCACTGTTAAATAAGAATACAATAGGAAGTATTCCAGTTCTCAGACTATACCAAAATGCCTGGGCTCCTGTTCTTAATGGGTCTCCACCAGAAATAGCAGCAGCTGCGTAAGATGCTAGGCCAACTGGAGGTGTTACGTCTGCCATTAGGCCAAAATAGAACACAAATAAATGAACCGCAATTAAAGGAAAAATAAATCCTGATGCATTTCCAACATCCACAAGAACAGTTGCCATTAGAGATGCTACAACAACGTAGTTCGCCGTAGTTGGTAAACCCATACCCAATAGTAAACACAAAATAATAGTTAAAAATAAGAGAATAATAACATTATCTTTTGCAATCGACTCGATTACAATTATTAAATTAGTGCTCAAACCTGTAGATCCAACTGCTCCAACTATAATACCTGCTGTTGCAATTGCTATTCCGACACTAACCATATTCAAAGCACCCTTTTCAAAACCAACAACAGTTTGGTTGTACCAATAAATTAAAGCTTTCTTAAAGTTCTTTTCTTTAAAAATTTTATTTAAAAGATTAACTATAATTAAAGTTATTGTTGCAAAAAAAATAGAGTAAGAAGCTGTAAGCCTCATATAAACTAGTAGATATATAAGAACAAATATTGGAACTAAAAAATGTATTCCTTCAAAAAATGTTTTTTTCAATTTTGGAATGTCGTTTTCATCCATACCTTTTAAATTTAATTTAAGTGCTTCAAGGTGAGATATATAAAATAGTGCAATGTAAGAAATTATAGCTGGTAAAAAAGCATGTTTGACAACTTCAAAATATGTAACACCGATAAAACTTGCCATCACAAAAGCTGCTGCACCCATAACAGGAGGCATTATTTGACCATTAACTGATGAAGATACTTCGATTGCACCCGCTTTTTCTTTGGAAAAACCAGTCTTTTTCATAATTGGAATTGTAAATGTTCCAGTTGTAACTGTATTAGCAATTGATGATCCAGAGATTAATCCTGTCATACCAGATCCAAGAATAGCTGCTTTGGCAGGACCACCTCGCATTTTTCCAACCATTGCAAAAGCTAAATCTAAAAAATATTTACCCCCTCCAGCAGTTTCTAAAAGTGCTCCAAAAAGTACAAAGAGAAATATGAAATCTACAGAAACACCTATCGGAATTCCGAAAATAGCTTCTTGATCAAACCATTGAAAACCAACTAACCTTTTTAATGATAATCCACCATGAGAAATTATATCTGGTGCATATTGCCCAAAATAAGAAAATAATAAAAAACAAACTGCAATAACAACTAATGGGACACCTATTACTCTGCGAGTGGCCTCAAGAAGAATTAATATTCCAATTATTCCGAGTATTAACTCAATTGGAATAGTAAAATTATCGGAAAGATTTATTTTAAGTAATATTCCACCCCTATCTACTAATTGATCATAAAAAACATAAATATATAAACAACAAATTGCACCTGTTATTGCAATTAATATATCTATAAAATTTACTTTTTTACCCCTTGCATATGGAAATATTAAAAAAGCTAATAAAAGTGCAAAACCAAGATGAATTGCTCTAGCAGGTAAACCTTTAAACATTCCAAAATTAAGCCAAAATGGAAATGGAGAAGCATACCAAAGTTGAAATAAAGACCAGGTTATTGCAATAAATGCAACTAACTTTAAATGAAAACCTGTTAGGTTTCTTGTAGGAGAAAGATCCTCTTTAATCTTATTTTCAATCTTTTTTTCTATGTCTGCTGACATTCAGCTTAATATATAAAAAAAAAGGCCCAATAGATATATTGGGCCTCAATTTTTTATATAGATTTAATTACATTAAACCAGCTTCTTTATAATATTTAACAGCTCCAGGATGAAGTGGTGCTGATAAACCATCAGCTATCATATTTTTTTTCTCTAAAGGAGCAAAAGCTGGATGTTGTTTTCTAAAATCATCAAAATTTTCAAAAACAGCTTTTGTAACCTGATAAACTAAATCTTCAGAAACGTCCACACTTGTTACCACAGTAGCTTTTACACCAAATGTAGTTACATCTTTTTTCTGTTTAGTATAAGTTCCTTTTGGAATTGTTGCTGATGCATAATAATCAGCTCCACTAATGATTCCATTAATTACGTCTCCTGTTAAATTGATTGGCATAGCTTTAGCCGCACATGTTGCTGCTTGTTCCATTGCTCCATTTGGGAAACCTACTGAGTATCCAAACGCATCAATTTTACCATCACATAAAGCTTTTACTTGCTCTGAGGATGTTAGCTCGGTAACTGATTTAAAGAAACTGTTATCAACACCCATAGCTTTCATTAATTCTTCCATAGTTCCTCTTTGACCAGAACCTGGATTTCCAATGTTTACTACTTTTCCTTTGAGACCCATAAAATCTTTGACTTTTGCTTTTTTTCTAGCCCAGATTTGAAATGGCTCATTATGTACTGAGAAAACAGCTCTTAAATTTTTGAATTGTTTCCCTTCCCATTTGCTTGATCCATTGTAAGCATGATATTGCCAGTCAGATTGTGCTACACCAAATTGAAACTCACCATCTTTTATTTGTCCGATGTTATAATTTGAGCCTCCAGTTGAAGGAGCGGTACATCTGTAAGCTTTATCTTTCATACCTTTTTTTCTACCATGTTCAGCACTAATTGCTGATTTGTGTAACATTTTACAAATAGCGTTACCTGTCTGAAAATAAACTCCAGTTGGTCCTCCTGTGCCTATTGTAAAAAACTCTGCTGATTTTGCTATTGATCCGAATGAAAATATAGCAGCAAAAATAATCAGAGAGCTTGATATTGTTGATAATATTTTTTTCATATACCCTCTCTAAAGTTTTAAAATCGAATCTAACTATTTATTACTACGAGTGTCTAGTAAATTCAGTTAATATAAGTATTGTTAATTAAGGAATTTTTTAACTGATTATTATTTTTCAACCCAAGATTTTAATTTATTTACTCCTTCTACAACCTTAGGGGCGTACAATTTTATTAACTCATCATTAATATCAGTTTTTTCATTAATATTTTTCATAAATATATCGCCGTCAAAATCTGTAAAACTTAGACGAACAATCATCCTTTTTTCATCAAATCCAAAGTCACTTCCTGGAAGTAAAGCAATATTTAAATTAGTTAAAATTTCATCACACATGATTGAACAATTATTAAATTTCTTGTTCAAAAATTCAGGCATCAAATAAAAGCCACCCATGGGTTTGTTCATAATAATATTATTAGATTTTAAATTTCTATATACGTATTCTCCAACAGCTTTAAGAATTTTTTTTGATTTTAAGATATATTCATCATGGTTAGCATTAAAAGCAGATATTGCAGCAAACTGTATTGGTGAACTTACGGCGGAAAATGTTTCACTTGCTAAAACTTTCATAGATTTAAGTAATTCAATTTTTTTCTTAGGTATTATAAAGTACCCAAGTCTCCACCCTCCAGCGCCACACCATTTACTAAGTCCGTTACTTATTACGACATTATCAGGGCAGTGTTCGAAAATAGAAATATAATTTTCATCAAATGTTAATTCAGAATAAATTTCATCTGATAAAACTAAAATATTATACTTTTTTACTATTAAAGAAATTTCTTTTAAATTTTCGCATACTTGTCCTGATGGATTATTTGGAGAATTAAGAAATAAAAGATATTTTTTATCTGGTTTTTTCAAAACTATTTTTTCTATTTCTTTAGCTTTAGGAAACCAATTATTTTCAGCAGATGTTTGTATCCAATTATAGTTATTTTTAGCTATTATTGATTGTGGCTTGTAAGATACCCAACTTGGAGCTGGCAATAAAACTTCGCCTTCAAATGCTAAATGCATCAAAAACATAAGCTCTTTGGTACCAGGACCTATTATGACTTGATCTGAGTCAAAATTATAATTTTTCTTTTTTGACTCATATTTTGCGATTGAACCTCTTAATTTATCTAATCCTTGGATAGGTAAATAACTTTTTTGATGTGCATTTTTTTTTAATTCTTCAACAATAGTAATTGGAACCGGAAATGGTGATTGTCCAAATCCAAACTTAATAATATTTTTTCCTTCAATTTCAATAACTTTAGATTTTTCATTTATTTTTAGTGTTGCTGATAAACTTAAGTTTTTGATTGTATCTTTGATCATTACGATTTTAATTCAATAAGATTTTTATATTCATTTAAAGCAAATGGATTGGATAATGCTTCAACATTATTTATTTTGTTACCGTCTATTATATTTTTAACAGCTACCTCTACAATTTTACCATTCTTAGTTCTGGGAATATCATTTACTGCAATTATTTTAGCAGGTACATGTCTTGGAGAAGCCTCATATCTAATTGTTGTTTTTAATTTTGAAATTAATTTTTCATCTAATCTATTATTTTTTGATAATATTACAAAAAGTATTATTCTTACATCATTATCCCAAGATTGACCTACTACGATAGATTCTTTTACTTCTTTAAATTTTTCTACAACAGAATAAATTTCAGCCGTGCCAAGTCTAACACCGCCTGGATTTAATGTTGCATCAGATCTTCCATAAATAATATAAGACCCATTATTCTTTCTCTCGGCATAATCTCCATGATGCCAAATATTTTTAAATTTTGAAAAATAAGCTTTTTTATATTTATCTTTTCCAGGATCATTCCAAAATTTTAAAGGCATTGACGGGAAAGAGTTTCTGCAAACTAATTCTCCTTTTTTATTTAAAATTGATTTACCTTTTTCAGAAAACACTGCTGTATCCATGCCAAGACCATTGTTTTGTATTTCGCCAATGTTTACAGATGAATAAATGTTTCCATTTACAAAACAGGAGACAATATCTGTTCCTCCAGAAATAGATGCTAAATGAACATTTTTTTTTATATTTCTGTAAACAAATTCAAAACCATCTTTAGAAAGTGGAGATCCTGTAGAACAAATCGTTTTTAAAAACTTGAGTTTTATTTTTTCTTTTACATTAACATTCTGTTTAATAAGTTGATCAATATATTTCGCACTTATACCAAATAGAGTAACTTTCTCCTTATTTGCAATTTTTAACAATAACTCTGGAGATTTATGCATAGGAAAACCATCAAATAGCAATATTGATGCTTTAGATGCTAGGGCTGTAACAAGCCAATTCCACATCATCCATCCACAAGTTGTGAAGTAAAATACATTATCATTTGGTTTTATGTTGCAATGTAATTGATGCTCTTTCAAATGTTGCAATAAAACACCACCAGATCTATGGCAAATACATTTTGGTTTACCTGTAGTGCCGCTTGAGTATAAAATTGCTAATTCGTGGTCAAAATCAAATTTTTTTAATTTATTTCTGCTTATTTCAAGTTTTCTAATCTCAGTGAAATTATAAATTTTTATATTTTTAATTTTGTTAAATTTTCTTAATTTTTTTCCAGGGTAATTTAAAATTAATACTGATTTTATACTTTTTATTTTTTTTAATATTTTTGGCAATCTCTCAATAATATTTATTTCCTTTCCGTTATAATAATATTTATCAGTAATGATTAATAATTTAGGTTTAATTTGGGAAAAACGTTCGATAACACCGGGTACACCAAAATCAGGTGAGCACGAGCTCCAGATTGATCCAATAGCACTAGCACTTAAGAAACACTCAACTGTTTCTATCTGATTTGGGGTATATGCTGCTATCCTATCCTTTTCAGAAATATTTATTTTTTTGTAAAATGTAATTATTTTTTTTACATCTATATTAAGTTCTTTCCAGGATTTTTGCTCTCTGTAACCATTTTCGCTAACAAATGTGATGGCTTTTTGATTGGAATTTTTAGCTAAAAGATTTTCTGCAAAATTTAATTTTGAATTAACAAAAAACTTACTATTAATAAGGTCCTTTGTTAGTTTAAATTTATTAGTTTTTGCTCCAATAATTTCAAAATAGTTCCAAATAGAATTCCAAAAATCTTTTGGATTTTTTACACTCCAGTTTAGTAACTTTTTATATTTTCCAGAAAAATTGTATTTATAATTCTTTGAAACAAACTTCTCGTATTTAAATAAATTCGAATTCTTTATAAGTTCTCTTGACGGTTCCCAAAGTTTTTTAGGCATTAAAAATTTATATTTATATTGTAAAATTTATGCTAACCTTAGATGATAAAAATTGAAAATGAGAACTTTTTCCTATCTGATTCGGACTAGTTTTAGTCTATTTTTGTTCTTTTTGAGTAACAAAATATAGTAGGCCAAAAAAAGATCATACTAAAAGTTGATATGTCAAAAAATAAGATCACAGCAGTCCTTGGACCTACAAATACTGGTAAAACTTTTTTAGCTATAGAAACTATGCTTTCATTCGACACAGGAATGATTGGATTTCCACTAAGACTTCTAGCAAGAGAAGTTTACGACAAAATAATACAAAAAGTAGATGCATCCAAGGTAGCTCTTATTACAGGGGAAGAAAAAATTATACCACTTAATGCTAAGTATTTTTTATGTACTGTAGAATCAATGCCTGTAGATAAGGTTTTAGATTTCGTGGGTATTGATGAAATTCAAATGTGTTCTGATCATGAGCGAGGTCATATTTTTACAGATAGATTATTAAATCTGAGAGGTGAAAAATTAACAATGTTAATGGGTTCAAATACTATTAAAAATATTATTCAAAAGCTTGATGAAGATGTTGAATTTATAAACAAACAAAGATTATCAAAGCTATCATTTGGAGGACACAAAAAAATTTCAAGAATTGAGAGAAAAAGCGCAATTATAGCTTTTTCAACAGAAGAGGTTTACGCGATTGCTGAATTATTAAGAAGACAAAAAGGTGGTGCAGCAATTGTGATGGGATCTCTCAGTCCTAAAACTAGAAATGCTCAAGTAAATTTATATCAATCAGGGGACGTCGATTATCTAGTCGCTACTGATGCTATTGGTATGGGAATAAATATGGATTTAGATCATGTTTACTTCTCTAACTTAAAAAAGTTTGATGGAAAAAAAATAAGAAGACTAAAAATATCAGAAATTGGACAAATTTCAGGAAGAGCTGGTCGATATTTAAATGATGGGAGTTTTGGTATTACAGGAGAATGTAGTGAAATTAACCCAGAAGAGATTGAATTTTTAGAAAATCACAATTTTCCAGAAATACAAAATATATTTTGGAGAAATTCCAACTTAAAATTTAATAATAAAGAAAATCTACTTAAATCATTAGAAGAAAGACCTGATAAAGATTGGTTAAGAAGAGTTGGTGAATGTGAAGATGAAAAAGTTTTAAAATATTTTTTAAAAGAAAATAATAGTTCTATAGAAAATAATTCAAACATTTTAAAAATTCTTTGGGAATGTTGTCAAATACCTGATTTTGTTAAGAAAACTTATGGTCATCATTTAGAAGTTGTTGGCAAGGTGTTTAATTTTTTAATAAGTGAAGAAAAAAAAGTGCCAAATTATTATATGAAAAAACAGCTTTCAATGCTTGATAAGCTTGAAGGAAATGTAGATTCAATTTCAAATAGAATATCTAATGTTAGAACTTGGTCATATGTTTCAAACAAATCTAATTGGGTTGAGAACCAAGATTATTGGATTGAAAGAACTAAAAAATTAGAAGATAAATTATCTGATAGACTTCACGACGAATTAACAAAAACATTTATAGATAAAAGAGCTAGCGTTTTAGCAAAAGGCTTAAAGCAAGACATTGAATTAAAAACCGAGATTATTGAGAAAGAAAAAGTATTAATTAATGGTCAATATATTGGAATTTTAAAAGGGTTAAAGTTGCAATTAGATTTAAAAGTAGATGCACTAGATGCAGATATTAAATCATTAAAAAAAGCTGCTAGGCAGAATGTAGGTCCAGAAATAATTAATAGAATACAACAAATAATAGATACCGGACTTATAGAGTTAAAAGATGATTTTAAAATTTATTGGAGAAATGATCCTATAGCGAAACTTATACCTGGATCTGATTACCTTAATCCAAAAATAGATTTATTTATTGATGAAATGATTGAAAATAACGAAAGAAATAATTTAAACGACTACCTAAATAAATGGATAATAAAAAAAATTGAAACTGAGCTTAATAGTTTGATTGAGTTGAAAAACATTAAAGAAGATAACCCAGAACTTAGAGCCTTAGCTTACAGACTTTATGAAAATAATGGTGTTATAAAAAGAACAAATATCTCTGAATACTTAAAAAAAATAAATCAAGATGATAGGAAGAAATTAAGAAAACTAGGTGTTAAGTTTGGAAGATATCATGTCTTTTTATTTAAGTTATTCAAACCAAGTTCGGTTTCTTTAAGAATATTATTATGGAAAAGCTATAATAATAATTTTTTAGACTTAACACCACCAAAATTCGGATTAAATTTTTTAAATAATATGAAATCTGCAAATAAAGATTTTATGTTACTTTGTGGTTTTGAGAAATTTGACGACATTTATGTTCGTATAGATATACTCGAAAGATTATTTTTGTTAATATTTAATTCAGAAAAAGATAAGAAAAAAGAGGTAAAAGTTGTACCTGAAATGTTAAACTTGCTCGGTTGCTCTAAAGAAAATTTTAAGAAGCTTTTAAAAAATATGGATTACAAGATTTATGAGAAAGAAAAAGAGTTTTTTATAAAGTATCTTCCATCAAAAAAGAGAATTTTTAAGGGGCAAGACAAAAAAGACTATTCTAATAATCCATTTAGTATATTAAATCAATTAAACTTAAAATAATGTTTAGCTTATTTACGAAAGAAAAAGAAACTGAGAAAGATGATAGTCATTTATCTTTAATAAGTATTGCCGCTCTTTTAATTCACTCTGCAAAAATTGATCAAAACTTCACAGAAAAAGAAAAAAAAATAATAAAAAATGCTTTGATAGAAATGGGAGCTCCTGAAGATACTTTAGATGAAATAATTAATGAAGCGGAGAGAAAAGAGAAAGATGCAAACCAAATCCTTGAGTTTACTAGAGAGGTAAAAAATAAAAGTTTTGAAGAAAAAAAGATAGTTATAGAGGCTTTATGGAATATTATTTATTCAGATGAGCAAGCAGATATGTATGAAACAAATTTAATGAGAAGATTGTCTGGATTGCTATATCTTGATCCTAAAATTGTTGGAGATGTAAAAGAGAAAGTTAGATCTAAACGGTGACATATTTAGTCAATGATAAATGTATAAAATGCAAACACACAACATGCGTAGATGTTTGTCCAGTTGACTGCTTCTACGAAGGAAAAAATATGCTTGTAATTAAACCTGATGAGTGTATAGATTGTGGCGTTTGCGAACCAGAGTGTCCGATAGATGCTATTATTTCAGACACAGAAAATGGAAGTGAAAAGTGGCTAGAGGTTAATAAAAAATACTCGGAGATTTGGCCGAATATTTCAGAAGCAAAAGAACCTTTACCAAATCATGAAAAACATAAAAATGAAGAAAATAAGTTTGATAAATACTTTGAAGAAAACATTTAAAGCTAAAAAAGTAAGTAAGAAAAAAAATATTAAACCTTTGGTCAAAAATAAAAAGCCCAAAACATTATCTAAATCCAAAAAAACAAAAATAGTAACTAAATTAAAAAAAACAAAAATACAAAAAAAGTCGAATACTCTTATAAAATCAAAGCAATTAAAAATTGACAAAAAAGTTAGTACAGACGCTAATGAAAATTTACATAGAATCTCAAAAAATAATGAACAAAAACCCGAAATAAAAAAAGTAAAAAAACAAGATACAGAGAAAAAAGAATACAAAGTAAAAGACTACGTTGTTTATCCAAAGCATGGTGTTGGTCAAATTACTGAGTTTAAGAAATTAAATATTGGAGGAATAGATATAGAAGCTTACATTTTAAAATTCGAAAAGGATAAAGCAAACGGTATGGTGCCAGTTAATAAACAATCTCACCTGAGACCATTAGCTACTATAAATCAAGTAAATAAATGTATCAGTATTTTAAAGAGTAAACCAAAAATTAAAAGGAGTATGTGGAGCAGAAGAGCGCAAGAATATGAAGCAAAAATTTCCTCAGGAAAGATATATGAGCTAGCGGAAGTTGTAAGAGATTTAAATAAAGGGGATGACTTAATGGTTGATCAATCGTACAGCGAAAGACAACTTTTTGAAAAAGCTTATGATAGAATACTCACTGAATTTCAAATAGTTTTAAATATGAACTTAGAAGATACACAAAAGAAACTTGATAAAGCTTTAAAGAGAAACTTAGAAAAACAGGTTCAAAAGTTAGAGAATAAATCTATACAAGAAGATATATCAGCGGAAGTTGCTGAATAAAAAAACGCTTCCCACGCAAGCGCCATGAGAAGCGTTTGTTAAAAAGAATACTAAACTATTTTCTTCTTTTCTTTTTAGCTTTTTTCTTAGCTTTTTTCTTAGTTTTCTTTTTAGCAGCTTTTTTTCTTCTTTTAGCCATCTTTAGCTCCCTTTTTAATTACGAATCTTTTTGATTCGTTTGATTACCTTTTTTTATTTTTTTTGAATAGTTATGTCAATTACATAATTTTTTATAATTTTTTAATTTTTTTTTTAAAAAAATAAAAAATTAATAATCAAAAAAAGTTAAGTAAAATAGGGGTAATTAAACAAATTTTTTAAGTTAATTGTAAAGATTTTCAAAATTGTTTTTATATTTATTTATAATTTTATATCTTTTTAACTTTAATGTCGGTGTTAACATTCCATTATCAATTGAAAATTTTTCATTTATAAAAAAAAATTTTTTAATATTTTCTATTTTTGAAAGATTATTATTTAAATTATTTATTGCATTATTAATTTCTTCATTTGTAATATTACTAAATTCATCATTTAAAACTAATAATGCTACCAAATAAGGTTTATTGTCTCCATATACTACCGCTTGTTCAATAAATTCTAGATTTACTAATTCATTTTCAATTTTTAATGGAGAAATATTTTCTCCTCCAGGAGTAATGAGAATATCTTTTTTTCTATCAGTAATTTTTAAAAAATTATTTTCAAATACTCCAATATCACCTGTGTGAAGCCAGCCATCTTTTAAAACTTTTTCAGTCTCTTCTTCATTATTCCAATAGCCCAACATAACATTTTCACCTTTTACTAAAATTTCACCGTCCTCGGCTATTTTTACTGCATTTCCCTTAAATGGTGGGCCAACAGTATCTATTCTAATATCATCTATTGGATTGCAGCTTACAACTGGAGAAGTTTCGGTTAAGCCATAACCTTGCAGAGTTGGTAAACCTATAGCATTCAGAAAATATCCAACCTCTTTATCTAAGGCACCACCTCCTGAAACAAAAGTTTTAAGAGATCCACCAAATTGTGATTTTATTTTTTTTCTTACTAATTTCTCTAAAATTCTATCTTGGATTTTTTCGAAAATAGTGAGATTTTTCTTTTTTATTTTTTTTAAACCTAATTCTAGCATTTTAAATATTAATTTTTTTTTCAATCCTGTAGCCTTTTTAAAATTTGCATTAATTTTTTGGTAAAGATTTTGATAGAATCTTGGTACAGCTGTCATAATTTCCGGCGAACAATCGCCCATATTTTTAACTAATTTGTCAATGCTTTCTGCATAAAAAATTCTAGCTGCTACAGTAATTTGTACAAATTGAACAGTGTGCTCATATGAATGTGAAAGTGGAAGCCATGTAAGGAACCTTGGCTGCTCCTTAGACAATAGTGGTTTTAGAATATCTATCGCACCCTCACAATTATTTAAGATACCTCCATGACTTAAAATCACTCCTTTAGGATTACCTTGGGTACCTGAAGTATAAATTATACACGACGGATCTTTTCTTAAGGCTAGAGATTTGTGGATTGGTAAATTTTTTTTATTATTATTTTGGATTAAATCTTCAAAATTAATATAATCAATTTCTACATCTGGTAACTTTTCAAAAGAAAAAATTTTTTTTATAAATTTTTTGTCCTTAATAATATTTTTCAATTTATTAAATTGTTCAATGTTTGAGACAAAAATTATAGTTGGGCTGCAATCATTAAGAATATAGTTGTAGTCATTTTCTGCATAAGTTGTGTAAGCTGGGACAGTTATCCCATCTGATAACATAATAGATAAGTCTGTAATAAACCATTCAGGTCTATTTTCAGAAATTAACAAACATCTATCACCTTTTGATATTACTTTTCTTAATTCATTGGAAACTATATTAATAAAATTATAGGTTTCTTGCCAAGTATAATTTTCTTTATTATCACCTAAAGTTGATAATAATATTTTGTCTTTATTAGTTTGTTTATTAAACTGATCAAAAAAAAGTTCAGTTAAATTATTAATTTGTTTTAAGTTCATATATTTTTTGGTGGGCAAAGAGAGAATCGAACTCTCACAGTATTGCTACTATTGGATTTTGAGTCCAACGCGTCTACCAGTTCCGCCATTCGCCCATTTATTTTTAGTTTCATAGAATATAAATAATAGTATTAAAACACTATTTATATTAAAAGAAAATATGTTTAAGGAACTTTTTAATAAAACAATTAAACTTGCAGGACATAAAAATTCAAAAAAAATTTTAGGTTTTATTTCTTTTATTGAGAGTTTCATATTTCCTATTCCACCAGATGTTCTTATTATTCCAATGACTATTGCCGACAGACAAAGATGGATGAAGATAGCAATTATTGCTACGACAGGATCCGTCTTAGGTGCATGTTTGGGATATTTCATAGGATATGTGTTTTTCAATGAAATTGGAATTAAGATTTTTGAGCTTTACGGTGTAGATAATACTTCATTTTTAAAAGATAAAATTTCATCAGATGGAGGGGTTTTTGCATGGGCAACGTTGCTGGCTATAGCGGGTTTTACACCCATCCCATTTAAATTACTCACAATAACAAGTGGGTTTGTTCAATTTAATATAGTCTATTTTATAATTGTCTCCTTAATAACAAGAGGATCTAGATTTTTTATAATAGCTTTTTTGGTTGGAAATTTTGGTCCTGCTATGAAAACAATAATTGAAAAAAGGCTGCCTAAAGTTTCAATTATAATCTCAATTGTATTGATAGTTTTTGCTTTTTTAATTTATAAATTTTTACAAAACTTTATTAACTAAAATGAATTTTATTTTAAAAAGAAAAAATATTTATTTATTAATTTTTATATACTCAATTATTGCTATATTATCTGCGATCTATATTGAAAAAGTTCTTGGGTATTTACCGTGTAAATTATGTATTTATCAAAGAATTCCTTTTTTAGTAGCGATCTTCATTTGTTTTTTGGGATATAACTATATTAAATCTGATAGGATATTAATTGCTTTAATAATTACATTCATACTGAGCACTGCTCTTGCAGGATATCATTTTGGTATAGAAAATGGCATTTTTGACGAATATGCTGGTTGTACAAACACAAATATAGATATCACGAATAAAGAAAAAATAATCAAAAGTCTTGGAATGGTTAAAAATTGTAAAGATGTAGAGTTTACTATTTTAGGCATATCTTTATCTGGATTGAATTTTTTAACATCTTTACTAATTGTATTATTTTCGCTAAGAGCTCTTGTTTATGAAAAAGACTAACAAGAAAAAATTAGAAGAATTTATTAGAGTTGATCACGCAGGTGAAAGAGGTGCAATTAAAATATATGAAGGTCAACTTTTAGCACTGAAAACATTTAAAAAGGATCCTGAACTATTAAAATTAGTAGAAGAAATGAGAGAGCATGAGCAAGAACATAGTGATTTTTTTGAAAATGAAATCAGAGAAAGAAACATAAAACCAACTAAATTTTTACCTCTATGGGATTTATTAGGAGTAAGTTTAGGTTTCGGCTCAACAATATTAGGAAAAAAGGCAGCAATGCTATGTACAGCATCTGTTGAGGAAGTAATTGATAAACATTACCAAAGTCAAATAGATCAATTACAAGATGATGAGAAAAAACTTAGAGAAAAAATTAAAAAATTTAGAGCTGATGAATTGGAACATAAAGATATTGCATATGAGCACGGCGCAACAAAAAAAGGATTATATTCAGTGATGGATAAAATTATTAAAACTGGCTCAAAAATTGCTATAAATATCTCTGAAAAAATTTAACTAGGATCTAATTCTACATCCCAATATAAATAATCCATCCAACTGCTGTGTAGAAAATTAGGAGGAAAATTCTTCCCATTTCTATGAAGATCTTCTGTTGTTGGTTGAAAAGGCCATTGATTTAACTTCATTCCAGAATTTTTTAGTAATCTTCCACCTTTTTTTACATTACATGCTGAGCATGCAGTAACAACGTTTTCCCAATCAGTTTTCCCACCTTTTGATCTTGGAAGAAGATGGTCAAAAGTTAGTTCATCATTACTTCCACAATATTGACAACTAAACTTATCTCGTAGAAAAACATTAAATCTTGTGAAATTTGGATTTGAACGAGGTTTTATAAAAGATTTTAATGCAATAACACTTGGTAACTGCATAGAGAATGATGGGCTTCTTATCATTCTATCATAATGACTTACAATTGAGACTCTATCTAAAAATACAGATTTAATAGCGTCTTGCCATGACCATAATGATAAAGGATAATAACTTAATGGTCTATAATCTGCGTTAAGGACTAGAGCTGGACATTTTTCGAGTGAAAGGTTTTCATTGATCATCATAGTCATAATTATTTAATATATTATATATTATTATTAATCAATGTAACAAAAAAGTTAATTCTCTTTAAATATCAAAATTATCTTTGATAAATTTTAATGCATTACTTGAAGCTTGAACTGGTATATGATGGTCGCAGTCTTTGATCATTAAAGTTTCTATACTAATATTATTCCGTGTAAAAAAATCTTTTGCTTCTAATAAGTTGTAGGGTGGAACTATTTCATCTTTTTCACCATGAATTAATAAAGTTTTTGTTTTAGAAATTAACCTTAAACTAAGATCCTCTTTATCTATAATCTTTCCAGAAAATCCAACAATACAATTAAATGGATCTTTAGAAGTTAAGCCCAAGTTTATTGACATCATGCAACCCTGGCTGAATCCAGATAAACATATCTTTGAATTTTCCAAATTATATTCTGTTTTAACTTCTTCAATATATTTTCTTAATTTATCTTCAGCTTTTTTTACTTCGTTTAAAATATAATTTTTATCATTTGTTTCTAAATCAAACCATTGATAACCAATAGGATTAATTTTACATGGTTCGTGTCCATTCGGACATAAGAATACTGTATTGGTTAAAAACCTTTTCCAATTAAGAGTTAACATGCTTATGTCTTTTCCATCTCCACCATATCCATGAAGTAAAATTACTGCATTTTTGATGTCGGACCCATTTTCAGGTTTTATAATTGTTGATTCAAGGCAAAATGTCATAGATAAGTAATTATGTTTTTTTATTTTAAAAAGAAACTAAAATCAAAGTATGATTTCTGAAATATTTGTTAAAATTGCAGCGATTGTTTTGCTTGCAGCTGTAGCTGTAGTCTTAATTCTTGGAATTAGAACTCTTTTTAAAGGAGACGGAGATAAAAAAACATCTAACAAATTAATGCAGCTTAGAGTATTACTACAATTTGTTGCTATAATTGTGCTTGTAGCATTAGCTTACTTTTATAAAAACTAATTTAATTCATTTAACCAATTTAAAAATTCATCACTGTTAAAATCTATTGAGCCAACAATTCTTGCAAACTCATAACCATCTTTATCAATGAATAGTGTTGTGGGTATTCCTCTTAATTTTAAATTTTTTGCAATTCCAGCACCATCACCAACAAAAACTTGTAATTCTTCTATGAGCAGTTCATCAAAAAACTTCTTAGATTTACTAATATTTTCTCCACCTATATTTATTGGGATAATCTTTAATTTTTTTTCATCCTTAAGTTTTTGAAGATTACTTAAAGATGGCATTTCCTCTCTACAAGGCGCGCACCATGTTGCCCAAAAATTCAGAATAATTAATTCGGATTTAAAATCTTTCAAATTAACTTTATTTCCAGCCTCATTTAAAAAGTCAAAAAACTTAATTTTTTGTTTTTCCTCATAAATTATTAGATTTTTTATATTTGGCGCTTCTATTGAATATGAAGAGCTAAATGATATGAAGTAAAGAAATATTATTTTAATGGATATAAATATAAATTTCATAAATTTGTAATTGAATAACATGAGTAAAAATAAAAACAATAAACCAATTTGGGGTACAAGAATTAAGAAAAATGCCTCAACTTTATTTAAAAAAGTTGGTGGTTCATTACCGGTAGATAAAAGACTATTTAAAGAAGATATCGAAGGATCAATTGCTCATGTCGAAATGCTTCACAAACAGAAAATTATAAATTTCAGAATAAAGAATAAAATAATCTGGGGATTAAAAAGAATTAAAAATGAAATTGTAAAAAAAAAATTCAATTTTGATTATGATTTAGAGGATATTCATATGAATATAGAAAACAGATTATTTGAACTTATTGGTGATGATGCTGGATATGTTCATACTGCTAGATCTAGAAATGATCAGGTAATTACAGACCTTAAATTATGGTTAAAAGAAGCAACAAAAAAAATAATAATATTATTAGATAATACAAATTCAAATATTCTAAATCTTGCACAAAAAAATATCAGAACAATTATGCCAGGATTTACACATTTAAAAAATGCACAACCACTATCTTTAGCACATTATCTACTAGCATATGTTGAAATGTTTAAGAGAGATAAGATAAAATTTAAGAATAATTTAGAATTTTTAGATGAAAATCCTTTAGGTGTAGGGGCTTTATCTGGCACCTCTTTTAAAATTGACAGAAATTACACCACAAAAAAACTTAAATTTAAAAAACCAACAAACAATTCTGTAGATACTGTATCTGATAGAGATTTTGTTTTAGACTTTTTGTATTCTTCTCTGGCTTGCTCTTTACACATTTCTAGAATCGCTGAAGAACTAATAATTTGGAATTCTGATGCATTTAACTTGATAGCTTTAAGTGATAAATTAGTAACCGGTTCTTCTATAATGCCACAAAAAAAGAATCCTGATCCATTGGAATATTTGAGAGGTAAAACTGGAATATTTATTGGAAATATGAATTCTATGATTTCAATATTAAAGGGCTTACCCTTATCATATTTTAAAGATTTACAGGATGACAAAGAAATTGTTTTTAAAACAAATGATCAATTAAAAATATCGCTATCATTATTGAATGATGTAGTAAAAAATTTAAAAATAAATAAAAAAAGTATGCTATCACTTGCAGGAAAAGGATTTACTACAGCTACTGATTTATCTGATTACATTGTAAGAGAACTTGGATATCCATTTAGAAAGGCATACATACAAACAGCAAAAATAATTAATCTAGCTGAAAAAAAAAACAAAAAACTTCACGAGCTAGAATTGAAAGAAATAAATCAAATTGAGCCAAAACTTACATTAAATGTTTATAAAATACTAAATCTAGAAAATTCAATTAATTCAAAAAAATCTTATGGCGGAACTTCTTTTGAGAACGTTAAGAAAATGATAAAAAAAGCAAAAAATGAGTAAAAAAATTTTAATTATTATACTTTGTTTATATTTTGTAGTTGCTTGTGGGCGTAAAGGCGATCCAGAGTATAAATCTGAATTAAGTAAGAATATTCAAAAAGTATTATGAGATATATAAACAATAAATTTTTTATTGAAGGAAAAAACGTTGAGAGTCTGACAAAAAAATTTAATACACCTCTATACTGCTACTCTTATAAAAATTTAAGAGAAAATGTAGAGAATTTTAAAAAAGCTTTTAAGGAAATTAAACCTTTAATTTGTTTTTCTGTAAAATCTAATTCAAATATTTCACTATTAAAAGAAATAAAAAAACTTGGCCTTGGGGCAGATGTAGTTTCAAAGGGTGAATTATATGCATCACTTAAAGCTGGTATTGACAAAAATAAGATAGTTTTCTCTGGAGTTGGTAAAACAAGAGATGAAATTGAGTACGCAATTAAGCAAAAAATATTATTAATAAATTCTGAGTCATTGAGTGAAGTTTTAGCGATTGAAGCGGCTGCAAAAAAACTAAATAAAGTTGTTGATATAGGACTAAGATTAAATCCAGATACAGATGCTGAAACATTGAAACAAATTTCAACTGGTAAAAGTGAAAATAAATTTGGAGTAGATAAAAAGACTTTTGTAAAAATTATTAATTTGATGAAACAATCAAAATTCATAAATATTAAATGCTTAAGCGTTCATATCGGTAGTCAAATCTTAAACCACAAACCCTACGAAAAAATGCTAAATGTTCTTGATAAACTTTTAAAAAATTTAGATTATAAATTTGAGATCATTGATTTAGGTGGTGGGATGGGGATAAACTATGATAATAAAACGAAAAAACTTAATTATAAAAAATATAAAAAATCAATAATTAAATTTAAAAATAAATACAATTGTAAAATAATTTTTGAACCTGGAAGATCTATAATTGGAAATGTTGGTATACTTGCATCTAAAGTAATTTATTTAAAACATAACAAAACAAAAACATTTGTAATATTAGATGCGGCAATGAATGATTTGATAAGACCAGCTTTGTATAATGCAAAACATAGGATAATTCCATCCCTAAGAAATATGTCACAATCAAAGAAAATATTAGAATTTGTAGGCCCAGTATGTGAAACAACTGATAAATTTTTAACAGAAAGGAAATTTCAGAATATAAAAGAAAATGATATTATGATTATTTGCGATACAGGTGCCTATGGTTATTCATTATCATCTAATTATAATCTTAGATTAAGGCCTGCTGAAATTTTGATTAAAGGAAATAAAGTAAAGATTATAAGAAAAAGACAAAACATAACAGATATTATCTAACTTAAAACTTATAATGAGAAATATCCTCTTTAAAAGTATATTTTTTTCTGGATTAATTTTAATATGTATTATTTTTCTTCCATCTTTATTACTACCTAAGAAAATCACTCTTTTTGGAGGTAAACTTTTTGGATACTGGTCCTCATTCTGTTTAAAAATTTTTTTCTCAACCAGCATAGTAATAAAAGGTCAAGAAAACATAATTAATAACGAAAATTTCTTTATCGCAAGCTCTCATCAATCGATGTTTGAAACTTTTTTTTTACAAACAATATTTAATTCACCAATTTTTATTCTTAAAAAAGAACTATTAAATATTCCGATATTTGGTTGGTATTTAAGAAAGATAGATTCTATTTCTGTGGATAGAAATAAAGTTTCTAGAGAAAACCTTAATTTTACTGAAAAAATTAAAGAAGTTATGGAAAAAACAAAAAGACCTATAATAATTTTTCCACAAGCTACTCGAGTTCTACCAGATGAAATTATTCCTTTTAAAAAGGGAGTTGGAAGAATTTACAGAGAATTAAATGTAAAATGTCAACCCGTCGCTATTGATTCTGGAAGAGTATGGCCAAAATCTGGAAAGATGAAGCCCAATAAAACGATTACTATTTCTATTTTAAAACCAATTAATACAGGTATCGAAGAAACAGAATTTGTAAAATTATTGCAAAAAGAAATTTATTCCGAGCTTGGTCTAGCTAACTAACCTTTCATAGGCATTACAACATAAATACTATCAAAATCTGCAGGATCTTTTATTAACGCAGGAGATCCAGTATCTTTCAAATATATTTCAATGTTATCACCATTTAGTTGGGATGCTATATCCAGCAAATATCTAGAATTAAAACTTATATCTAAATCTGTCTCAAATTTTACAGATAGGCTTTCTTTACCATCGCCACTATTAGTGTTATTGACGGATAAATCTAAATTATCTTTAGTCAAATTAAATTTTACACCATCTTTTTTATCTAAAGAAACTGATGCTACTCTATCGACAGAATTTAGAAAAGATTTTAAATCTATTTCAAGTTTTTTTTGATTCTCTCTAGGGATAACTTGAATATAATTAGGGAATTTTCCATCAATTAATTTAGATATCAAAATACTATTGTTAAGTTCAAATTTAATTTTAGATTTAATATTTGAAACTTTAACCTCGCCATCATAATCTTCTAAAAGAGAACATAATTGAAATATAGTTTTTTTTGGAAGTATTATAGGTTCAAATTCAATTTTGTTTTTTAATCTTATTTTTGAGATAGACATTCTATGGCTATCTGTTGCGGCTGCAGTTAAAAAATTCTTATCATCTGTTTGGGTCTGATGGAAAAAAATACCACTAAGATAATGTCTTGTTTCATCATTTGAAATCGAAAATTTACATTTGTTTAAAAGTTTTAATAAATCTTTTGAATTTATAGTAAATTCATTTTCATTGAAATTTTCGTCTGTAATTGGAAATTCAGAAGCATTAATTGAATTTAAATTGAATAGAGATTTATTTGTCTCTAGTTGTAATTTACTTTCTCCAGTATTTTCAAAATTTATCTGACTGCCAGAGGGTATTTTTCTTACAATATCAAACATAATTGATGAAGAGGTAGTTGTTTTGCCTTCATCAAAAATTTTAATATTTGAAATTTCATTTACAAATATTAAATCTAAATCTGTTGCTGTAATTTTTAACTTTGAATTTGCTGCCTCTATCAAAATATTTGAAAGAATAGGTAAAGTGCTTCTTTTTTCTATTACACCCTGACAGTAACCTAAAGATTTTTGCAAATCCTGTTGATTAACACTAAATTTCATTTTCTTGTTTGTATAATATTTTATTCTTCAGGCTATCAATGCTTAAATTTAATTCATTATCTTCTTTTCTTAATTTTTCTATTGTTTTAACTGAATGAATAACGGTTGTGTGATCTCTATTGGCAAATGATCGACCTATCTCAGGTAAAGATTTAGATGTTAGCATTTTTGCTAAATAAATAGCAGTTTGTCTTGGCCTAACAAGATATCTTGACCTTCTTGGTGACAACATTTCGTTTTTACTTATTTTAAAATATTTACATACTATTGTTTGAATATTGTCTATATCAACTTTATTTTCGGTTAAATTTAATAGATCTTTTAATATTACTTTTACCTCTGACATTGAAGGTGTTTTTCCATAAATTCTTGAGAATGACACTACTCTATTAAATGCACCCACAAGCTCCCTAATGCTAGTATTAACTTCAGTACTAATAAATTTTATGATCTCGTCACTGATCTTAATATTGTTTGGATCATGAATTGCAAGATCTTCATTTTTAGATTTTATTATATTGTATCTTAATTCAAAATCAGCATTTTGGATATCAACTACTAGACCTCCTGAAAATCTAGATTTAATTCTTTCTTGTATTCTAGTTAATTTGTTTGGTGGTCTATCTGCTGATACAATAATTTGAGATCCTTTCTCTAGCAAAACATTAAATGTGTGAAAAAACTCTTCTTGCATAGCTTCTTTTCCATTCATAAATTGAATATCATCAATCAAAAATATGTCAGTATTTCTAAAATACTCTTTAAACTTTACCATTTCATTGGATTTTATCGATTTTACAAATTGATACATAAATCTTTCAGCTGAGATAAACATTACTTTATTTTTTTCTTTTAAACTCAAACCAATTGCATTTAATAAATGTGTCTTACCCATTCCAACTCCTCCATAAATATATAGAGGGTTATAGTGAGCTATTTGCTCTGAGACTTTTTTTGCAGCTTCAAAGGCGAGTTTATTACTTTTACCTAGCAAGAAATTCTCAAAGTTTTTATTTGGATCAATTCGATTGTATTGAAGATATGAGTCTTTAATAAATGAAACCTTTTCATTATCAGATGAATTATCTGGTTTTATTTCATCAGTATTTTTGTTCTTTATATTCTCGTTAATCACAAATTCTATTCTGGAAATATCTTTTTTATATAATTTAATTATTTGTAATATTTGATCTAAATATCTTGAGGTTATCCAGTCTCTAATAAATCTTGTAGAAACGGATAATAAAACATAATTTTTAAACTCATCAACCAAATCAATTTTTTTTAACCAACTATCATAAATCTCAGAACCAAACTTATTTTTCATTTCATTTTGTAATAATTTCCAATCAATCTTATTAATATTGTCTGATTTAATGTTAGTGAGATTATTTTTCATGAGAGTCTGTTAAACTCCTATTCATAATCCAATGCAATAAATTTATTATTATTCTCAAAAAAAAATAAAAGTTACAATTGTATAAATTAATAATTGAATCTATTTTTAGGGACTTAAAATTAGTAATCTTAAATTTACTTTTTTTATTTTTTTTTATCTTGCGGCTAAAAGATTAAAAGATTCTTTTTTTAATTGAAAAAATAATCTCTAGGGTTGTAATTTCTCTAAGTAAACTAAAAGTTGTTATAAAGAATTTATTTTTTTTGTTATTCTAGAAATATTTCTTGACGCGTTTTGCTTTTTTATCACCCCTGTCTTTGCTATTTTCATCAGTTCAGAGTTTAATTTTGGCAAGAATGCTAGAGCTTCTTTTTTGTCCTTTTTATCAAGAATTAAATTCATTTTTTTTATTGCAGATCTAAACCTGCTTTTTCTAGACTTATTTACCGTTGTTTGACGTGATATACGTCTTATTCGTTTAATAGCTGATTTAGTGTTTGCCATAAGCGCGATTGTATATAACGAGAAATTTATACGGTCAATATAATAATTTTTTATTTTTGACAAATATTACAAAAAAATGTTGATCTATTAGTGATAAATTTTTTTTTTATTGTCCCTTTGCATCCTGGTGAAAGACAACTCTTATTTTCTCTATTGTATACTTTAAAGTTATCTTGAAAAGATCCATTTTTACCAACTATATTTTTAAAATCTCTAATACTAGACCCACCTTTTTTTATGGCTAAATTTAAAATTTTTCTTGAATATTTAATAATATTAATACAATCGTTTTCACTTAAAGATTTTGCTTTTTTTTTTGGATTTATTTTAGAGCTGAATAAAATTTCACTTGCATAAATATTCCCCAAACCTGAAACAAACTTTTGATCTAAGAGAAAATTTTTTATATTTTTTTTCTTTTTATAAAAATATTTTTTTAAGTAGTTGAGATTAAATTTTGAAGAAAAAGGCTCAGGACCATAGTTATTTATAAAATTTTCTAAATTATTTTTATTTTCAAAAAATTTGAAATAACCAAATCTTCTGGGATCATTATATATAATTTTTATGTTATCAAATTCTAAAAATACATGGTTATGTTTTTTTGGCAAATAAGGACTATGATAAAAACTTGCATTTGTTTTTTGATTTAAAATATTTTTTCTTAAGAGATGTATAGTGCCAGACATTCCAAGATGAATTAAGCAAAATTTTTCATCATTTAAAACTAGTATGATATATTTTGAAAACCTATTAACTTTTTTTATTGATTTTGATTGAAGTCTTGTTTCAAAACCTTTTTTTATTTTGTACCTTAAATTCCTATTCTTAATACTTACTTTTTTTATTTTTTTTCCTGTTATTGTTCTACTTAGTGACTCTTTAACAACTTCTACTTCTGGCAATTCTGGCATTTATTATTATATTAATTAATATTATTTATTTTATGCAACAATATCTTCAAAATAAAAAAGGTCTAGTCCAAGGTGTGTTTGATAAAGTTTATGATAAATACGACATCATGAATGATTTAATGTCACTTGGAGTTCATAGAATCTGGAAAAGAAATTTAATAAATTGGATGAACCCAGGTAAAAATAAAATTCTAGCAGATGTTGCATGTGGCACAGGTGATATAGCAAAACTTTTTATCGATAATAGTTCAAATAAAAATATAGAATTATTTTGTATTGATCCCAATGAAGGAATGATGAAAAAGGGAAAAAATAGACTATCAAATTACAAAAATATCAAGTGGATTAAGGGGTCGGCAGAGAAGTTGCCTTTAAAATCTAATTCGTGTGATTATTACACAATCAGTTTTGGTTTAAGAAATACAAAAAATATTAATAAATCCTTAAGTGAAGCGTACAGAGTTTTAAAGTCAGGAGGAAGATTTTTTTGTTTAGAATTTTCAAAAATTCAAAATTTAAACTTAGATTTAGTCTATAAAAGATACTCTAAATTAATTCCAGAAATAGGAAAATTTGTGGTTGGTGAAAAAGAGCCTTATGAATATCTAATAAAAAGTATCCAAGAATTTGTTAATCAAGAGGAATTAAAGGGTTTAATGGAGAAAAATAATTTTATTAAATGTGAGTATAGAAACTATTCTGGTGGAATAGTGGCTATTCATTCAGGTTGGAAAATATGATTAAAAAATTATACATACTTTTTAAGCTTGGAAGGAAATTAGCAAAATCTGACGCTTTAAGTATATTCACAAAGTTTCATAATCCACCGATTGGAATAAAAATTTTATTCTATTTGTTGTCTTTATCATTTTCAAAAAAAGATAATTCTTTTGTAAATGAAACCGAAGGTGAAAGATTATCAAACTCCTTGCAATCTATGGGCACAACATTCATTAAATTAGGTCAATTTCTAGCAACTAGACCAGATATAATTGGAGAAAAGTTATCAAAGCAACTAGAGAGTTTACAAGATCGTTTGCCTCCCTTTGAATTATCTAAAGCTAAAGAAATAATCAAAAAAGATCTAGGAGAAGATAATTTTAATTCAATTATAAATCTATCTGAACCAGTGGCAGCAGCATCTATAGCTCAAGTTCATAAAGCGCAAATAAATGATAATGGCACAATTAAAGATGTGGCTATAAAAATTTTACGACCAAATATAAAAAAAATATTCAACGAAGAAATTGATGCTTTGATGCTTTTTGCTTTTTTAACTGAGTCAATTATCAAAAAGACAAAAAGACTTAAATTAGTTGAGGTTGTTTATTTGCTAAAAGAAATAACCAATTTAGAAATGGATTTAAGATTTGAAGCCGCTGCAGCTAATGAGTATTCTGAAAACACTAAGAATGACAGTGGATTTCAAGTTCCTAGAATTTATTGGAATTTTACAAGTGAAAATGTAATGACTTTAGACTGGGTTGAAGGTGTCTCTATAAGAGAAACAGAAGAGTTAGAAAAAAGAAATATAGATACCAAAAAAATTGCATCAGATATTATTCAACATTTTCTAAGACATGCTGTAAGAGACGGTTTTTTTCATGCAGATATGCATCAAGGTAACATTTTTATAAACAATATTGGTCAAATAGTTCCTATCGATTTTGGTATAATGGGAAGGCTCGATGATTTGAGTAAAAAATTTCTTGCTGAGATTTTATATGGATTTATTAAACGAGATTATAAAAAAGTGGCTGAAGTTCATTTGGCTGCAGGGTTAGTTCCAAAAGAAGTGCCTGTTGATGATCTCGCCCAAGCACTAAGATCAATAGGAGAGCCAATATTTGGTCAGTCAATTAAAGATATATCTGGTGGTAAACTACTCAAACAACTTTTTGATGTGACAGAAAAATTTAATATGCAAACTCAACCACAGTTGCTCATGCTACAGAAAACCATGGTAGTAGTTGAAGGTGTTGCAAGAAGATTAAATCCAGAGACAAACATTTGGGAAACGTCAAGACCTGTTCTTGAAAAATGGCTTAAAGAAACAAAAGATCCTATAACAACATTAAATGAAACTCTAAAAAATTCTGCAGAAGTTATAAAAAGATTACCAGAAATGCCGCAAATAATGGATAAAGCAAACCAAGCATTAACATTTCTTGCAAGTGGACAAATTCCACAAAATACTAATACGTATAATGATCTAAATACAAAAAAAAATGAAATGGTAGCTTTCAGAAATCAATCAATCATTGGTTTATTATTACTTGTAATTTTAGGATTAGTAGTATTTTAATCTCGACGATGAATTATTTTGAGAATAAAAAAATACTGTTAATTATATGTGGTGGAATTTCTGCTTACAAAAGTCTTGAGTTAATAAGATTATTTAAGAAAAATGGTGCTCGTATAAAAACTATATTAACAAAAAATGCTAAAGAATTTGTAACTCCACTATCTGTTTCGTCTCTTTCTCAAGAAAAAGTTTATGACGATATATTTAATGCAGAGAACGAAGCTGAGATGGACCACATATCTTTATCAAGATGGGCTGATGCAGTATTAGTTGCACCAATTACAGCTAATACCATATCTAAAGTAGCCTCAGGAAATGCAGAAGATTTAGCGTCTACTGTTTTATTAGCCTCTAACAAACAAATATTTTTAGCGCCGGCAATGAATGTAAGAATGTGGGAGCATCCTTCTACTAAAGAAAACATATTAAAATTAAAAAGCTATGGATACAAAATTATTGGGCCAGAGATAGGAGATATGGCATGTGGTGAATACGGTGAAGGAAAAATGACAGAACCAAATGAAATAGTCAATACGCTTAAAAATTATTTTTCTAATTTAGATAAAAATAAAAAATTAAAAGCTTTAGTTACTGCCGGACCAACTAATGAATATATTGATCCAGTAAGATTTATTACAAATAAATCCAGTGGCAAACAAGGATATGAAATAGCCAAATGTCTTAGAGATAATGGATTTGATACGACACTTATTTCTGGAAAGACAAGCATTAAACCTTTGGACGGTGTTAATTTTGTAAGCGTTGAAACGGCTGAACAGATGTTCAAAGAAAGTTTAAATAATCTACCAACAGATGTAGCTATTTTTTCTGCAGCTGTTTCTGATTTTAAAGTGAAAAATTATAAAAGTACAAAGATTAAAAAGAATGAAGAATTTAACTTAGAGCTAGAAAAAAATATTGATATTTTAAATCATATATCTAATCACAATTCATTAAGACCAAAAATAACAATTGGTTTTGCAGCAGAAACAAACAATCTCTCGACAAATGCAAAAGAGAAGTTGAATGAAAAAAATTGTGACTGGATAATTGCAAATGATGTCTCAGATCAAACTATAGGATTTGGATCAGATTTTAATAAAATTTCTATATTTTACAAAGATAAACTTGAAGAAAATTTTGAAAAGATGAGTAAATCATTGGTAGCTGAGGAAATAGTCAAAAGAATAATTCAACAGATTAATTAACTTAATGGTGAAAGTCTTAATTAAAAAATTAGACAAGAAAGTTAAACTGCCAGAATATAAAACAACAGGATCATCTGGACTAGATTTGACTGCATTCATTGAAAAGAAAATAGTAATTAAACCGGGCGAAAACGCTTTAGTGCCAACAGGTATATCCATTGCAATACCTGAGGATACCGAAGTTCAGATCAGGCCACGATCAGGTTTAGCAGCTAAAAATAATATAAGTGTATTAAATACTCCTGGAACAATTGATAGTGACTATAGAGGAGAAATAAAAGTAATTTTATTTAATCATGGAGATAAAGACTTTACAGTAAATAACAATGATAGAATTGCTCAAATGATACTAGTGCCAATTCTAAAAGTAGATTTTGAAACTGTAGAAACTTTGCCTGAGACAATTAGAGGTTCGGGTGGATTTGGATCAACGGGTAAGTGAAAAATTCATTATCTAAACGAAAGCTTGAGAGATACTCTAGACAAATAATACTTAAGGATATTGGTATATTAGGACAAAAGAAAATAATTAATTCAAAAGTTTTAATTGTAGGAATTGGTGGATTAGGTAGTCCAGTTGCAGATTTGTTGGCTAGATGCGGTGTAGGGTATATAGGCGCTATTGATCACGATAAAGTAGATATTTCAAATCTTCAAAGACAAATTTTGTATACTTCAAAAGATGTTGGAAAATTTAAGGTTGATATCTTTAAAAGAAGAATAAAATTAATTAACAGAGATGTAAAAGTCAAAATTTTAAAAGAAAAAGCATCAGAAAAAAATTTAAATAAAATTGTAAAAGATTTCGATATAATTGTAGATGGAACAGATAATTTTAAAACTAAATTTTTAATAAATAAATTTTCATTAAAATATAAAAGAAAATTAATAGTTGGTGCTATTAGCAAATTTGATGGACATATTTTTTCATTCGATTTTAATAATAAATCAAGCCCATGTTTAAAATGTTTTTACCAGTCAGAACCTTCTGATGAAGTTTTAAATTGTGAAAGTGAAGGAATATTGGGAACTACATCAAATATAATTGGGAGTATGCAAGCAAATGAAGTTTTAAAAAATATAATTTCTTCTGATAAAAGTCTTCACTCATCAATTCTGGTGGTGAATCTAAAAAAACTAGAATTTAGAAAAATAAAATTTACTAAAAAAAGAGGTTGCTTGTGCAATTAATCTTCAAGATTTTAATCATAATATTTTTTACCTCGAATGCCATTTCGGAGGATAATGAAAAATTTTTAATGCTTAAAAATAATAAGGTAAACGTAAGATATGGACCAAGTTTTGATTATCCAATAAAGTATATTTACAAGAAAATAAACTTGCCAGTAAAAGTGATTGATAAAAAAGAAAATTTTAGAAGAATAATTGATAATAAAAAAAATGGTGGGTGGATACATATATCTCAATTGAAGCAATCAAAATCCTTTATAACTGCGTCAAATAAAATTCTTTTCAAAAAACCAACTAAATTTTCCAAACCATTGGCTAAAATAGAAACTGGAAGATTATTGTTAGTAAAAAAATGTGAGAGAAATTGGTGTTTAGTAGAAACAAAAAGTTTTAAAGGGTGGGTTGATGAAGAAGATCTTTGGGGAAAAATCAACTAACCCTTCAAGTTATATATATTAACTATTTATTTTTGTTGTACACATACGTCTTTGATCACTGGAGCATTCGCACAATCAACACATTTAGTCTTTTGAACAATACATCCATCATCAAGGACTTCAACATCAACTATTTTATCACACTTAGAACAAGTTGAAGAAATTGTTAATCCACATTTTTTACAATTGTAATTTTCTATTTGCATACTTTAAAATTAAATATGAAAAAATTATTTTCAACAAATATCCTTGCGAATAATTATTATTTAAGCATTTTTTTTGCGAATAATTATTATTACTACAAATTATCCTTATAAAATTTTTTCTATTTATTTATTGATAATGATTATTATTAACTTTTTGATCTACTTGCCCACCACTTATCTAAAATGAAATACCAAATAGAATTAGCAATTGGTTCTACTATTGCATCAGTTAAGGCTATCATAAATGATACATCCGCAACCAACATCAAAACTGTTATGGCAATTGCAAAGTGACCAATCGTATAAACGATTGTTCTTAAAATTGAGCCTCTGTTATTAGTGTAAATCTGTCCAGCAGCTTTAAAAATACCGTTAGTAACTTCCATTATTCTTTAAACGGGCTCTCAAGAACACAAGCAACTAAGTGAACTCTAGCCTGTTCTCCTCCATTAAAAAAGTTATGATATTTTGTATTATTGGTAATCCACACATGACCATCAGCAGGTAAGTGTTTTGCAACATTTTCTATGACCATTGAACAACCAGCATTAGTTACTATTGGAACATGCAATCTACATTCTGGGTCTTTATGCCAGCTTAGTGTAGATCTAGGTTCTTTTAACAGGAGTCTTACCCTTCCTAATTTAAATTTTTTGCTCAGGATTTCATAAACTTCCTTGAAATAAGTATTCTCAAATTCGGGCACTAATTGAGTATATTTTGACTCGTCAATATCAATGTCTCTTGAAACTTCTTTTCCTGTCTCATCAGCAATAGTCCAATATCTTCCTCTAATGTTATTTCCCTTAATTGACTCTTCATCATTAGGGATTTGATTTAAAGGAATTGCGCCAAAGTGAGTTACTCCTGGTGAATTAAATCTTTTTTTCTCTAATATTGCATCTAGATCTTTACGTAATTTTGAGATGTCAAATTTGATTTCAGGAACTTTATAAAAATCTTCAAAATTTAATGATGTCATTTTTTTTCCGCCTTTTTCTATACTAATTTAATCTTAAATCAAATCTATCTGCATTCATCACTTTGACCCATGCGGATACAAAGTCTTTGATAAATTTGTCTGATGAATCTTTGCAAGCATATACTTCGGCTAATGCTCTTAATTGAGAATTTGAACCAAAAATAAGGTCAACTCTTGAACCTTTCCACTTAGTTTTTTTAGACTTTCTATCTTTACCAACAAAATATTGTTCAGATTTGTCAGTTTCTTTCCAAGTGGTACTCATATCAAGAAGATTTACAAAATAATCTGTTGATAGAGTTCCAGGTTTTTTTGTGAAAACTCCATTTTTAGAACTATCATAGTTTGTATCTAAAACTCTCATTCCTCCTACAAGAACTGTCATCTCTGGTGCCGTTAATCCCATTAATTGTGCCTTATCAATTAATTTTTCCTCAGCTGAAACATTAGATTTACCTTTTTTCATGTAGTTTCTAAAACCATCCGCTTGTGGCTCAAGTAATCCAAATGAATTTACATCTGTTTGGTCTTGTCTTGCATCTCCTCTTCCAGGAGTAAATGGAACCTGAATTTTATGACCAACTTTTTTTGCTGCCATCTCTATTCCTACATTTCCACCTAATACTATAAGATCCGCCATTGAGACTGATTTTTTATTTTTATCAAATTTTTTCTTAATTTTTTGTAAAGCTTTAATAACCTTTGAAAGTTTTTTAGGGTTATTAACTTTCCAACTTCTTTGAGGTTCAAGCATAATTCTTGCTCCGTTTGCTCCACCTCTTTTGTCAGAACCTCTGTATGTAGAAGCAGAAGCCCAAGCCGTAGAAACTAAATCAGAAACAGAGATTTTTGATTTTGAAAGCTTTGATTTTAAATCTCTTATATCTTTTGATTTAAGTTTATATTTTGGTTTATCTATAGGATCTTGCCAAATTAATTGTTCTTTTGGTACTTCGCTACCCAAATAACATGCTCTTGGTCCCATATCTCTATGAGTAAGCTTAAACCAAGCTCTTGCAAATGCATCAGCAAATTCATCTGGATTTTGATAAAAATGTTTTGAAATTGGTCCATAGCTTTTATCCATTCTCAAAGATAAATCAGTTGTTTGCATCATTGGAGGATGCATTTTGCTTTTATCATGAGCATCAGGTACCATTTTAATTCTCTGACCATTCTTTTTTGGAGTCCATTGGAATGCTCCAGCAGGTCCTTTAGTCAATTCCCATTCATGGTTAAATAAACAATCAAAGTAACCCATATCCCATTGTGTTGGTGTTTGTGTCCATGCTCCTTCAATACCACTACTTATTGCATGTACACCTTTTCCTGATTTGTAATTACTATTCCAACCAGTTGCTTGATCTTGAATTCTTGATGCTTCTGGATCAGGTCCTTTATGTGATTCAGGTGCAGCACCATGAGATTTTCCAAAAGTATGACCACCAGCAACTAGTGCAACTGTTTCATAATCATTCATTGCCATTCGTCCAAATGTTTCTCTAATATCATGAGCTGCTTTCAATGGGTCTGGATTAAAATCTGGACCTTGTGGATTTACATAAATTAATCCCATGTGAGAAGCCCCCAAAGGTTGTTCAAGATCTCTTTTTCCGCTGTATCTCTTAACACCTAACATTTCTTTTTCTGAACCCCAGTAAATATCATCTTCTGGTTCCCAGATATCAGTTCTTCCCGCTCCAAAACCGAACGTTTTAAAGCCCATAGACTCTAATGCTACATTTCCAACTAGTATAAATAAATCTGCCCAAGAAATTCTTTTTCCATATTTCTGTTTTATTGGCCATAAAAGTAATCTAGCTTTATCTAGATTAACATTATCAGGCCAAGCATTTAACGGTGCAAACCTTTGATTGCCTGTTCCAGCTCCCCCTCTACCATCACCTGTTCTGTATGTACCTGCTGCGTGCCATGCTAATCTAATAAATAAAGGACCATAATGACCGTAATCTGCTGGCCACCAATCTTGTGAGTCTGTCATTAATTTGTTTAAATCTTTTTTGAGTGCTTTGTAATTCAGTTTTTTAAATTCTTTAGAATAATTAAATTTTTTCTCCATTGGATTTGATAAATTCGAGTGCTGACTTAAAATTTTCAAATTCAAACTATTTGGCCAAAAATCTCTATTTGTTTGTCCTCTACCAGCGCTAAATTTTGCTGGTGTACCTGCGCCCGTAAAAGGGCACTTACTTAATTCTGCTGATTTAAATGTTTTACTTTTATGAAATTCCGCACTCATTATTATATATCTCCTTTAATATTATAATTATTCTAATTCGTTGTTTATAATTATTCTAAAGAAGATTGTCAATAAGTCAGAATATTTATGATTTAATTTTGAAACTTAGTCTTCTAATTTTACTAAAACTTCAACTGATTTAATTTTTTTTCCAGGTATTGATTTTTGTATCTCTATCGGTCCCACATCCTCATTTTTAAGATCAATAAGCTTTTCTTCTTTAACATCAAAGAAATGGTGGTGATCTGTGACATTTGTATCAAAGTAGGTTTGATTAGAATTTATTGGAATTTCTTTTAGATATCCTTTTTTATGAAATGCATGAACTGTATTGTAAACAGTTGCTAAAGAAACTTTCTCTCCAGTTTTATCTTTTATCAAATTGAATAAGTCGTTTATTGTGAAATGGAAAGTTTTATCTCTATTAAATAAAACCTCGCATATATTTATTCTTTGTTTAGTTGGTCTTAAGCTAGAGTTTCTTAGTTTTTCAATAAATTCTTGTTTACTAGTCATTAGCAATTTAAAACTATTCTAAACTATTTGTATATTATAATGTACCTAAATCAAGTAATAAGATTACAAAATTATGAAAAAAAGTTCCTTTAATTACAACGAACTAATTGATTGCGCTAATGGTAAGTTATTTGGTCCAGGTAATGCAAAATTACCTTCTCCACCAATGCTAATGTTTGATAGAATTACAGAAATAACTGAGAGTGAGGGTTTTTATAAAAAAGGATCTATGAAAGCCGAACTTGATATTAAGGATAATTTGTGGTTCTTTGATTGTCATTTTAGAGAAGATCCAGTTATGCCAGGTTGTCTTGGTTTAGATGCAATGTGGCAGCTGGTTGGCTTTTTTCTTGGTTGGCTTGGAAAACCAGGAAGAGGTAGAGCATTGGGTGTAAGCACTGTAAAATTCACTGGGGAAGTTCTTAAAAATGTCAAAATGGCAACATATGAAATAGATGTGAAAAGAATTCTTGTTAAAGGAGAAACAACTGTAGGTCTTGCAAATGGAATATTACTTGCTGATGGAAAAAAGATTTATAGTGCAGAAAATCTTAAAGTAGGATTATTTAAATAATGAAAAGAGTAGTTGTAACAGGACTTGGTGTAGTTTCATGTTTGGGGAATAACCAAGATGAAGTTTATCAATCGTTAGTTAATACAAAATCAGGAATAACATTTTCTGAGGAATACAAAGAGCATAATTTAAAAAGCCATGTTCATGGTAAACCAAATATCAAATTGGAAGATTATATAGATAGAAAAGTTATTAGGTTTATGGGTGCTGGATCAGCATATAATTATGTTGCAATGAGTGAAGCAGTTAAAGACTCTGGATTAGAAGAAAATGAGGTTAGTAATATTTCAACAGGTATGGTCATGGGATCTGGAGGACCATCAATTGAAAATGTGATTTTAGCATCAGATAAGACTAGAGAAAAAAATCCAAAAAAAATGGGTCCATTTATTGTTCCAAGAACAATGGCAAGCACTGCTTCTGCCACTCTAGCAGTTCCATTTAAAATAAAAGGAACTAATTACACAATAAGTTCTGCATGCGCAACGAGTGGTCATTGTATTGGTAACGCAATGGAACTTATTCAATTAGGAAAACAAAATATTATTTTTGCAGGTGGTAGTGATGAGGTTCACTTTGCTATGACTGCAATGTTTGATGCAATGACTGCGCTATCATCAAAATATAACGATACCCCTGAAAAAGCTTCAAGACCATATGATAAAACAAGAGATGGTTTTGTGATTGCTGGTGGAGGTGGAGTTCTTGTTTTAGAAGAATATGAACATGCCAAAGCAAGAGGAGCTAAAATATATGCTGAATTAACTGGATATGGAGCAACATCAGATGGCTATGATATGGTTGCACCATCTGGTGAGGGAGCGGTCAGATGTATGAGAATGGCTCTAGCAACTTCTAAAAATAAAATTGACTATATTAATACTCACGGGACATCAACACCTGTAGGAGATATTACAGAATTAAAAGCAGTTGGTGAGGCTTTCCCAGACTATAAACCTAAGATAAGTTCAACAAAATCTTTGTCAGGTCATTCTTTAGGCGCAACTTCAGTTCACGAAGCAATTTACAGTTTGATAATGATGAAAAATAATTTTATATCAGCCTCAGCAAATATTTCTGAGATGGATGACGAAGCAAAAAACTATCCAATTGTTACACAAGTTGAAAAAGATGTAAATTTAAACGCGATTATGTCTAACAGCTTTGGTTTTGGTGGAACTAATGCAACATTAGTTTTTGAGAAAGTTTAAATCTATGAGTTTAATGAAGGGAAAAAAAGGTCTTATCATGGGTATTGCCAATGAGAGATCAATTGCATGGGGTATATCGCAAAAATTAGCAGAAGCTGGAGCAGAGTTAGCTTTTACATATTTGGGTGATGCTTTAAAAAAAAGAGTTGTTCCACTTGCAGAAAAACTAAATTCAAATGTAACATTTAGCTGTGATGTAGAAAAAAAAGAAGAAGTTGTAAAACTTTTTGAAGATGTAAAAAGTCAATGGGGAGAAATTGATTTTGTTGTGCACGCAATTGCATTTTCAGATAAGTCCGAGTTATCAGGAGAATATTTAAATACAACTAGAGAAAACTTTTTAAGAAGTATGTTGATATCTTGTTTTTCATTTACTGAAGTTGCTAGAGAGGCATCTAAAATAATGAAGCAAGGTGGTAGTATGATTACTTTGAGTTATGAAGCAAATAAAGCCATACCCAATTATAATGTAATGGGAGTGTGTAAAGCTGCACTAGAATCTAGTGTTAAATATCTTGCGAGGGATCTAGGAGCAAAGAATATTAGAGTTAATGCAATTAGTGCGGGACCAATAAAAACTTTAGCAGCTTCTGCTATTGGGGATGCTAAATTTCTTTACAAGTGGAATGCCGATCATTCATTTTTGAAAAGAAATGTAGATAATCTTGACGTAGGAAATTCAGCATTATATCTTTTAAGTGATATGGCTGGTGGTGTTACTGGTGAAATTCACTATGTAGATGCCGGTTACAATAAAGTTGGAATGCCAGATCCTAAAAACATTACCTGAAATTTAGTTAAATTATGATGCATCAAATTAGTATTTATCTAACGAGTATAATATTAGGAATTATGGTCTTCTTTTCTTTTGTTGTAGCGCCTGTAACTTTCACTGCATTAGATGAGGAAAATGCTAGAAAATTTATAAGAAAAATATTTCCTTACTACTACACTGTTAATTTAACTATTAGTGTTTTAGTTTTAATTTTATTCATAATTCTAAAAATTTTTTCCTTAGATTTTTATTTAATTTTAAGTGTTGCGGTATTATTTGCTGTATCGAATTTTATACTAATGCCACTGATAAATAAGTTCAGAGATGAAAGACAGGATAAAAAATTTAAACAATCACACTTTGTTTCTGTGGTGATAAATTTTGTGCAAATGATTTTGTTGGTAATTGTCTTAATTTAAAATGAATTAGTAATACCTAAGCCAACAGCAATAAAAAAACCTAACCAGATTAAACCTTTAATAAAAAAAAATGCAAAACTGCCAAATAATAAATATCTTCCATATTTATTATTCTGTAGTTCTAACTTAAAGTTTTTTAAAAGCTTCATTTTATTATAATTTATTACAATTATTTTTACTTGATCTTTTCCCACTCTTTCATACCACCAGTGATATTCTTGACATTTTTAACCCCCATATCCTTCATAGTTTTAGTTGCTAATGTTCCTTGTCCACCAACACCACAAAAAACTACATATTCTTTATCAGGATTATTTTTAAACATATCATTTTCAAGAGGACTTCCTTCTGCTAAATAAAATTCTAGTAAACCTCTATCTAAGTGAAGCGCATTACCGATCGTACCTTTTGAATAGCTTTCTTTGTCTCTAACATCGATAAATTGAACATTTGGGTCATTTAACTTTTCTTTTGCATCACTAGCGCTGATATTTTCAATTTCATTGCTTACGCTCATCAAATCATCAAATTTTTTCATATATCTCCTATACATTTATATTGCAGCTTGTTTAATTGATAACTTAACTTTTCCTCTATCAAAGCCGATTACCTTAACTTTGACTTCATCACCTTCTTTCACGACATCAGTTACCTTACCGACTCTCTTATCAGCAAGCTCTGAAATGTGAACTAGACCATCTTGTTTTCCTAAGAAATTAACAAATGCACCAAACTCCATAATTTTCATAACTTTACCATTGTAAATTTTATTGAGTTCAGCTTTAGCAGTTAAGTCTTTTATCATCTGCATAGCTTTATTTCTTGATTCCTCATCCGGAGCTGCTACTGTGACTTCTCCTTCATCATTGATGTCAACTTTTGCACCTGACACTTCAACTATTTCTCTTATAGTTGCACCACCTTTTCCAATGACTGTAGCAATATCTTTCTTATCTACAGTGATTTTTTCCATTTTAGGCGTATGTTTTCCAACATCTTCTCTTGATTTGGATAAAGCTTTGTTCATTTCGCCTAAGATATGAATTCTTCCATTTTTTGCCTGTTTTAGAGCTTGCTCCATAATTTCAAATGTTATTCCTGTAATTTTAATATCCATTTGAAGAGATGTTATTCCGTCTTTAGTTCCAGCAACTTTAAAGTCCATATCACCTAGGTGATCTTCATCTCCTAAAATATCTGAAAGAACACTAAATTCTTCTCCTTCTTTAATTAACCCCATAGCAATACCAGCAACAGGCTCTTTAATTGGTACGCCTGCATCCATTAATGCTAAAGAAGAACCACAAACAGTTGCCATGGATGAAGAGCCATTTGACTCGGTTATCTCTGATACAATTCTGAATGTATATGGAAAACTTTCCTTTGAAGGCAAAGATGAGTTTATTGCTCTCCAAGCTAATTTCCCATGACCTATTTCTCTTCTTCCAGTACCTATTCTTCCAGTTTCTCCAACAGAGAAAGGCGGAAAATTATAATGAAGCATAAATCTTTCTTTTTGTAATCCGTCGAGACTTTCTATTTTCTGCTCATCATCAGATGTGCCGAGTGTAGTTGTAACTATTGCTTGTGTTTCTCCTCGAGTAAACAAAGCAGAGCCATGTACTCTTGGAAGAATTCCAACTTCACACATAATTGGTCTAACATCTGCAAGACCTCTACCATCAATTCTATTTTTATTTTTTAAAATATCTGTTCTGACAATTCTTTTTTCTAAATTTTTAAGTTCAGAATTTACATCAAGATCTGTATAATTTTCGTCTTCTTCATAAAGCTTTTTTGCTTTATCAGTTATCTCAGAAATTAAATTTGATCTTTCCTGTTTATCTTTTATTGAAAATGCTTTTTTAAGCTCTTCTGTAAATTCGCTTTCTAATTTATTTTTTACTTCTGAAAGATCTTTTTTCTCTACTACCCAATCAGGTTTTTTGCATTCTTTAGCTAGATCCTCAATCATCTCTATTACAGGAACAAACCCTTCGTGACCGAACTTAACAGCATTTAACATTTCCTCTTCAGTTAAACCACTTGCTTCGGACTCAACCATTAAAACCGCGTCTTTTGTTCCAGCCACCACAAGATCTAAATTAGAGTCTTTAAGTTGTGCTTTGGTAGGGTTAAGAACGTATTCTCCTTTAATAAAGCCAACTCTAGACGCACCTACTGGGCCTAAAAATGGCATTCCTGAAATTGCTAATGCAGCTGATGATGCAATTATTGATAAAATATCTGCTTCGTTCTCTTTGTCATAAGATATCACAGTTGGTAGTACCTGAACTTCGTTTTTAAATTCATCTGGGAATAATGGTCTAATAGGTCTATCAATTAATCTTGAAATTAATGTTTCACTATCTGTTGGTCTGGCTTCTCTTTTAAAATATCCGCCAGGAATTTTACCAGCTGCGTAATATTTTTCTTGATAATTTACTGACAAAGGAAAGTAATCCATATCTGGATTAACTTTTTTGGCTCCAACTGCTGTTGCTAAAACTACTGTTTCTCCACACTGAGCGATGATTGCACCATCTGCTTGTCTTGCTATTTTACCTGTTTCTAAACTAATTTTTTTTCCTGCTACTTCTATTTCTTTCTTTACAACTTTAAACATTTACTTCCTTAAATTTAATTTTGATATTACTTCTTTATAAGACTCCATTTTATTTTTCTTTAAATAGTCTAATAATTTTTTTCTTCTATTTACTGCTCTTAAAAGTCCAACAGATGAATGTTTATCTTTTTTGAACTGTTTAATATGTTTAGACAAGTTCTCAATTTTATCTGTTAATTGAGCAACTTGAACTTCTGAAGAACCTGTATCCTTATCATGAATTGAGAGTTCTTTTGCTTTATTTGTCATTTTCTTTTCCTTATTTATTTGTTTGTTTTATTAAATTTTCAATTTTTTCTGCATAATCAAAAGAATCATCTTTTACGAAAAATAGTTTTGGTAAAAATTTCATTACTATCTTTTTTGATAAAACTTTTCTTATTACAAATGAAAATTCTTTTAATTTAGCAACGACTTCTTCAGCGTCTTTACCACCTAAAGGCATTACAAAAATTTTTGCTGTCTTTAAATCTGGAGACATTCTTACTTCAGTTACTGTTATTTCTTTGGTAGATAAATTTGGCAATTTTGCTTCATCTCTTATAAATAACATTCCAAGCGCCTGTTTAATCATTTCACCAACTCTTAGTTGTCTTTGAGTAACTGGTTTACCTAAACTGGTCATTATATTGTTCTTTCTGTTATTGTAGAATTATAAACTTCAATTACGTCATTTTTCTGGAAATCGACAAAATCTTTTAGTGTTATTCCACATTCTAAACCAGCAGATACTTGTTTAGTTTGATTTTTTTCTCTAAATATTGATCCTATTTTCCCATTGAAAATTATAGCTCCATCTCTAATTACCCTAGCGCTAGAGTCTTGTATAATTTCTCCATCTGTTACTTTTGAGCCCGCAACCTTGCCAACTTTTGAAACTTTAAATATTTCCAATATCTCAGCAGTTCCAATAATTTTTTCGTCTACTTCTGGTGTTAGTAAGCCAGACATTTTATTTTTTATGAAATCTAAAACTTCATAAATAATATTAAAATTAGAAATTGAAATTTTCTCTTGTTCAGCTCTTTTTTTAGCTTCTTTGCTAGGTTTAACATTAAAAGCTATAATTACGGCATTAGACGCTTTTGCTAATGTTACATCAGTTTCTGTAACCATTCCAATATCTGATAAAAGTATTTTTGGCTTTACTTCATCATGTTTAATTTGATTTATAGCATTTTTTATAGCTTCTGATGAACCATGGACATCTGATTTTATAATAATATTTAGTTCCTCAGATGATGTATCTTTAAAAGCAGAATCTTGGGTAACAAAAGATAATGGATTTTTGCTCTCTTTTGACTCTTGTATTCTGCCATCAGACAAAGATTTTGCTTCTTTTTCAGTTTTCAGAACAATAAAGTCATCTCCTGATTTAGCCGCTCCATTAATTCCTAGTATCTCAATTGGTGTTGAGGGTTCAGCTATATCAATTTGTTTCCCCTGATCATTTATTATGGCTCTGACTTTTCCCCACTTTAAACCGCTAACAAAATAATCTCCCTTTCTCAAAGTTCCTGCAGTAATAATTACATTTGCAATCGGTCCTCTTCCTATATCAATTTTGGACTCCAGAACAATCCCCTTTGCATCAGTATCAAAATCAGTTTTTAGGTCTAATATCTCAGCTTGCAAAATAACACTCTCAACTAATTTATCTAAATTCTGTTTTGTTTTAGTTGATATTTCTACCATCAATGTATCTCCTGATAAATCTTCAGCTATTAGTTCATATTCTAAAAGTTGATTTTTAATTTTTTGTGGGTCAGCTTCAGGGAGATCACATTTATTTATTGCTACAACAATTGGTACCCTGGCAGCTTTTGCATGTTTTATTGACTCTATTGTTTGAGGTTTTACCCCATCATCAGCAGCGACTACTAGTATTACTATATCAGTTAACTTTGAACCTCTTGCCCGCATTTCAGTGAATGCTGCGTGACCAGGAGTATCGATAAAAGTTATCTTATTTTTTTGATGTGTTAACTGATATGCACCGATATGTTGGGTGATACCTCCAAATTCACCTGAAACAACATTAGCTTTTCTTAAAGTATCTAAAACAGATGTCTTTCCATGATCCACGTGACCCATAACTGTTACAATAGGAGCTCTACTTTTTAGATTTTGAGTTTTAATTTCTTTAATTTTTTCTAAAATTTCTTCCGCTTTTTCCTCTTTAACAGGATTATGTCCAAATTCTTTAACTAAATATTCAGCCGTATCAGCATCAATTGTATGATTGATTGTAACTGTTACACCCATGCCCATCAAATGTTTTATTATGCTACTTGACTGCTCAGCCATTCTATTCGCCAATTCTCTTATAGTAATTACCTCAGGTATATTAATATCCCTTTTAATTGGTTTGAAGCTCTCTTTTGACTGCTCTTTGTTAAGTAATCTATTTTCTTTTTGCTTTGCTCTTTTTAAAGAAGCAAGACTTCTTGATCTTGTACCAATATCATCTTCACTTAAGGCTCTAGATACTGTAAGTTTTAATTCTCTCCTTTTGCTCCCTAATTTAGAAGATTTATTTTCTTTTTGAGAATTTTCGCCTTTTAATCTTCTTGTGGCCCTTTGTTCAGCTAATTTTCTTTTTTCAAAATCGGATGTTATAGGCGATGGAGGCTTTGAAAAATTGGTTTTTTTTGGAATAATTGTGTTTTGTGATTTACTTTCCGTTGAATTAAAACCTCTAGAAAAATTTGGCTTACCTCCAAACTTAGGAGTTCTTTTTTCAATTACGACTGTATTTTTTGATTGAGATTTTGCTTGTTCAATACTATTGATTGTCTTTTTGGACGCTCCAGAAATTGATAACTTTAATTTTTTCTTTTCCATTTTCCATCTCTCAATCTTGATACACAATATCTCTTGCAGACATAATCAAATCATCAGCCTCTTTTTTTGAAAGAGCAAAATCTTCTAAATACCCCTTTATTCTTACTCTTTCACCTTTGATAATATCATATCCGCCCGTCAGTTCGTCAGATGCCAAATCTGCAAAATCATTTAGTGTTAATATTTTTTGTTCACCAAGTGTCACGAGCATTCCAGGCGTTAATCCTTTATGATTAATTAAATCATTCTCTAATCCTAAATCTTTAATTCTTTTAGCTATTTCCTCTTGGTCTTTTTGATAATATTCTTTAGCTCTTTCGATTAATTCTTTAGCAGTCTCTTCCTCTATACCTTCTATTTTCATTAAAGCATCTGGATTACTATCTTTAATGTCATCTATTGATGAAAATCCTTCTGCTACTAATAACTGACCTAATGTTTCATCTAGCTCTAAATTTTTTACAAAATTATCTGTTTTCTCTTTGAATTCAATTTGTCTTCTCTCCGAATCTTCTTGGTCTGTCATTATGTTTATTTCATAATTCATTAGTTTAGTTGCCAATCTAACATTCTGCCCCCTTCTACCAATTGCTTTACTCAAATTTTCCTCAGTCAAAATAACGTCAAGCTTTCTTCCATCTTCATCTACATTAACTCTTTGAACTTCTGCTGGAGAAAGTGCATTTGCAACTACAACTGCTGGATCTTCTGACCAATTAACTATATCAATTTTTTCACCTTGTAGTTCGTTCACAACTGCTTGTACTCTACTTCCTCTCATACCTACACACGCTCCCACTGGATCTAGTGATGTATCAATTGCCTTTACACATATTTTAGCCCTGCTACCTGGATCTCTTGAGGATGATTTAATCTCAATAAGTCCATCGTATATTTCTGGAACTTCTTGAATGAAGAGTTTTTCCATAAATTTTGGATGTGCTCTTGACAAAAATATTTGTTGTCCTCTGGGTTCTCTTCTAACGTCTAAGCAATACGCCTTTACTCTATCTCCTGCTTTTATATTTTCTCTTGGAATCATTTCATTTTTTTGAATTATTGCTTCGGTTCTTCCTAGATCGACAATTACGTTTCCAAACTCTAATCTTTTAACTATACCGCTCAAGATTGTATCAATTTTATCTTTAAAATCATTATATTGTCTCTCTCTTTCAGCTTCCCTTACATTAAAACTTATTACTTGTTTTGCGGTTTGCGCTGCTATTCTCCCGAAATCAAAAGATGGTAATGGTTGAAGCACCTCATCTCCAATTTGTTTCCCTTCGTTTTTTTCGTTAAGTTTTATAGCTTCATTAAGAGTTATTTCTAAATTTGAATTTTCAGGTTTTTCAACAATTACAAGTTTTCTAAAAATTCCAATTTCACCATTTTCCCTATCTATTTCAACTTTGATTTCATTTTCAGATCCAAACTTAGATTTAGCTGCTTTTGCAATACCATTTTCCATCGATCCAATTATTAACTCTTTATCAATAGATTTTTCTAATGCTACTGCCTCGGCTATTCTTATCAATTCTAATTTATCTGCTCTTCTATTTAACATTTCTAAGTCCTAAAAAAAAATGGGCCGAAGCCCACTTTGAAATTTCAATAATGTTTTTGAAATATATTTATTTTTTTTTATTATTCAACTTTATTTACTTACTAAATATGTCTGATTTATCTGTCTTTTCCCATGAAAATGAGCCTTTATCATCAGGAATTCTACCGAAGTGTCCGTAAGCAGCTGTTTTTTCATAAATAGGTTTATTTAATCCTAGCATTTCTCTTATTCCTCTAGGGCTTAAATCGAAATTTTCATGAATTAGCTTTTCTACATGAATATTTTTTTCGTTATCATTATCAAATAATTCGACATAAATAGATAAAGGTTTTGATACACCAATTGCATAAGCAAGTTGTATTAAACATTTATCAGCAATTTTAGATGCAACAACATTTTTTGCTAGATATCTAGATGCGTAAGCAGCGGATCTATCAACTTTTGTTGGGTCTTTGCCTGAAAAGGCTCCTCCTCCATGAGGTGCGGCTCCGCCATAAGTATCAACAATAATTTTTCTTCCTGTCAAACCGCTATCTCCATCAGGACCTCCAATTACAAAGTTACCAGTTGGATTTACATAAATTTCATTTTCATCCAATGAATTTAATAAATCTTTAGGTATTGATCTTTCGATATAAGGTTTAACTAGATCTCTTACTTGAGCTTGATTTACATCAGGTGAGTGTTGAGTTGATATAACTACAGATTTAACTGATGATGGCTTGCCATCTTTATATTCAATTGTTATTTGGCTTTTTGAATCTGGTTCTATATTTTTTAATTTACCAGATTTTCTATCCTCCGCCATAAGTCTTAATATTTTATGAGAATAATGTATTGGCGCCGGCATAAGAACATCGGTTTCATTGCATGCGTAACCAAACATAATACCTTGGTCACCAGCACCTTCATCTTTATTTCCAGAAGAGTCTACACCCATAGCAATATCAGAAGATTGAGCATGTAAATGACTTTCAACTGAAGTTGCCTCTTTCCAGGTAAATCCCTTTTGATCATAACCTATATCTTTAATGCAATGTCTTACTTTTTCTATTAAATCTTCTTTTTTAATTTCTGGACCTCTTACTTCACCAGCTAATACAACTTTGTTTGTTGTTGTTAAAGTTTCACAGGCAACTCTTGATTGAGGTTCAGCTGCCAAATATGTATCTACAACCATATCTGAAATTCTATCGCAAACTTTGTCTGGATGACCTTCGGATACTGACTCGCTAGTAAATAAGTAATCTTTTTTCATTTATTCTCCCTAATTTTTAAAATCACAATGAAAGTAGTATAAATTAGAACAAAATAAAAGAAGATCTTATTACCGTACTTAGCAAAATAAGTTTTATTAACACGTTTGATTTTTTTAACATCAAAGTATCCTTTTTCTGTAATTTGTTTAATAATTTGACCTTTAGGATTAACAAAAGCAGATATTCCATTATTTGTTGATCTTATAACATTTTTACCTTCTTCAATTGATCTGAATATTGAGTGACTCAAATGTTGTTGAGGTCCAATGGTTTTTCCAAACCAACCATCCTCAGAAATATTTAATATAAAATCATAATAATTTTTATTTGGATTGATTTTTCCTGAATAGATAATTTCATAACAAATAAGTGGGATAAATTTTAATTGATTCATTTCCAAAATTTCTCTTTTATCATCAGCTGAAAATGATTGATATCCTTGAGTTATTTTTTTTAAACCTATTCTTTTAAAGAAATTTTCAAAAGGCAAAAATTCTCCAAATGGAACAAGTTTATTCTTATTATACTTATATAATAATTCTGACTCATTATTTAATACTATTAAAGAATTATAAATTTTATTTTGGTTGATACTATTTATACCCAATATGACCTTATGGTTAGTATTATAATTGTCTTTGAAGATATCTTTGAAAAATTTTAGATCTTTTAAGTATATGCCTGTAATAATTCCCTCTGGGTAAATGAATATTGTTTTTTTTAGGTTCTGTGGATCACTTAGACTAATCAATTCATTAATACTTTTTTCAGTATCTTGGTTTGATAAAAATCTTTCAATGGGCACATTTGGAGAGACAACCCGAATAATGGAACTTAAATAATCATATTTTTTTTTTTCAAAATTTTTAATAATCAAATTTCCATATAAAAAGTTGATCATTACTAAGATTAAACTAAGACCAAATATTAAAAACTTAGTTAAGCTTTTATATTTAAAAAAGAATATTACTGGTAATAAAAATAAAGTTATTGATAATAAATTTAATGAATAAGTGCCTATATAAGACAAAATTTGTAAAGAATGTAAATTATTTGAAAGACTAAAAACCACTAAATTCCACGGAAAACCACCAAAAATAAAACTTCTCAGAAACTCAATTCCACCAAAAAAAATTGAAAAGATTAAAATTGATGAGATTTTATTTTTTAAATTAAAAAAATTGCATAGAAAAGTAACTAAACCATAAAATATTCCCAAAAATAAAGGGATTAATAATAATGCAAATGGAATTATAAATTTAAAATTTACATCGAATGTCAGGGAATTTGTAATCCAATAAAGGTTAGAAATAAAATAACCAAATCCAAAGACCCAACCTACAAAAAATGAAATAATTTTATTATCTGCATAATTAATTAAAATGTAAAGTAATGTCGGGAGTGTTAAAAAATTAATAAAAACTAAATTATAAGGAGGTAAACTAAATGACGTTAATATACCTAAAAGTAAGCATATTAAAAATAGATACGCTTTATTTTCTAGAATAGAGTTCAATTTATTTTATTCAATTTTTTAAATATTAAATTTTCTTTTTTTTTCATTAAATAGTAATCTTTATTTTTTTTATGATCATATCCCAGCAGATGTAAATAGCCGTGTATCCACATTTTATCTAATTCATAATCAAAACTAGATGATTTTGATCTTCTATTAATTATTTCAAAAGAAATTGCTATATCTCCTAAATACAATTTATTTTTTAATTTAACTTTTAAAGGAAAAGAAAGCACATCTGTTGAAACATTTTTATTTCTAAACTTTGAATTTAAATCTTTCATTTTTTTATTATTAGTAAGCATCACAGTAAATTCTTGGTTTTTATTCTTAAAGGTACTAAATCTAGATAATTTGTTTAATTTCTTTTTGAAGTAAATTTCCGGTTTTTTTAATTTTTTTTCCCAAATTTTTTTATCTATAACTATGTTGGCTTTAATCATTAATCTGAATTTTTATCAGAATAAGCCTTGACTATCTTAGAAACTAGTGGGTGTCTTACAACATCAGTATGATCGAAATCTACTGCAGATATCTCCTTTAAATGACCAAGTAATTTTTTTGATCTATTTAAACCTGACATTGTTTTATTAGGTAAGTCTATTTGTGATGGATCACCATTAATGACTATTTTAGAATTTTCACCAATTCTTGTTAGGAACATTTTTATTTGAGTGTCAGTAGCATTTTGCGCTTCATCAAGAATTGCAAAAGAATTCTTTAAAGTTCTTCCTCTCATAAAAGCAAGTGGTGCAATTTCAATATCTCCAACCTCTATTTTCTTTTGAATTTTTTCAAAATCTAATAAGTCATACAATGAATCATAAAGAGGTCTTAAATAAGGATCAACTTTCTCTCTCATATCTCCTGGTAAGAAACCTAATCTTTCTCCTGCTTCTACTGCTGGTCTGGACAAAATGATACGTTCTATTTTTTTTTCAAGTAACATTGTTAAAGCAACCGCTACAGCTAAAAAAGTTTTACCAGTTCCTGCTGGTCCTGCAGAAATAACAATATCCGATTCTTTTAAAGCTCTTATATAATTTTTTTGCTTCTCTGATCTTGGTATTACAGATTTTTTTGGAGTTTTTATTATGTATTCTACATTCCCACTTTTATTTGTAACTTTCTCATCAATCATAAATTTATTTACAGATGACTCTATATCCTTTTTTTCTAATGTTCCATTATTTAAAAATTGATCTACAAGAAATTGAATTGCATTTTTTATTAATTCATTTTTTTCAGGAGTATTTTTTAATAAAATTGAATTTCCTCTAGAGTAAATGCTAGTATTTGTAATTTTTTCTAATTCTTTTAAGTTATTATTAAATTCTCCTAAAACACCTAAAAGTAGTTCATTACTTTGAAATACAATGCTTAAGGCATTATTTTCTGAATATACGTATTTTAAATCAGGATTAATTTTTGATTTTGCAAAATTTTTCAAATTATGCTGCTTTCATTTCATCTATTACTTTACCAAATAAAGAATTTTGATTACTTTTTTCGATATTAACTTTAATTAGTTTACCAATAAGACTTTCATTACCATCAAAGATTACTGAGTTTAAAAATTTATTTCGTCCAAAATATTTGTTTTGGTTTTTAAGTTTATTCTCCACAAGTACCTCTAAGGTTTTGCCTTCTAAAGATTTATTCAATTCTATTTGATTACTAAATAATTTTTCTTGAATGCTTATCAGCCTGTTTTTAAGTTTATATTTATCAGTAATCTCTAATTTGGCAGCCTTTGTTCCTGGTCTTGGACTAAAAATAAAAGAAAATGAATTTATAAATTTAATTTTATTAACTAAATTTAAGGTTTCTTTAAAATCATTCTCCGTTTCTCCAGGATATCCAATAATAAAGTCGCTAGAAAATTTTATATCTGGGTTAATTTTGATTAATTTTTCATAAATACTAAAATAATAACTTACAGTATGCTTTCTGTTCATCATTTTTAATATTCTGTCAGAGCCACTTTGGATTGGTAAATGAACAAAAGGCATTAATTTTTTTGAATTTTTGTAACATTCAATAAGATCATCTGTCATATCTCTTGGATGAGATGTGGTATATCTAATTCTACTTATTTCAGAATATTTGCTGAGTGTGTTTATAAGATCTGACAGTCGGTACTCCCTGGATCCATCTTTATAAGAATATGCATTTACATTTTGACCAAGAAAAGTTATTTCTCTAGATCCGTTCTTTATCAATCTCTCAGCTTCATCAATAATGCTTTTGAATGGTCTAGAATATTCTGGTCCTCTAGTATAAGGGACGACACAAAAGTGACAGAACTTATCACAACCCTCTTGAATTGTTAAAAAAGATGATACGTTGGTATTGTTATTTTTAATATTATCGAAGTACCTAAACTTTGAAACTGAGTCGAATTCAGTTTCTTCAACTTTATTTTCTTCTTCAAAGCTTTTTAAAAAATTATTTATCTTTTGATAAGATTGAGGACCTATAACTAAATCTATATATTTCTCCCTATCAAGCATCTCAGTATTTTCAGCTTGTGCAACGCAACCTGCAACAATCATGATTGGTTTTTTTTTATCTTTATATAATTTTTTTACTCTCCCTATCTCATGATAAACTTTATCCTTGGCCTTATCTCGAATATGACATGTATTCAAAATATAACAGTCAGCATCATCTTGATTTTCTGTTTTATTATATCCTATGACTTTAATAGCATCGTATATCCTGTTAGAATCATATTCATTCATTTGACAACCAAATGTCTTTATAAAAACCTTTTTATGCATGAATTATTTTTTTTTAATTCCGTACAATTCTAATTTATGATCAACCAGCTTATAACCATATTTGTCAGCTATTTTTTTTTGTAACTCTTCGATTTCTTCATCAACAAATTCTATAATTTCTCCTGTTTTAATATCAATTAAGTGATTATGATCATCATTTAATTCATACCTTGCTTTACCAGACTTAAAGTCGTGTTTTGTTAAGATACCTGCTTCTTCAAAAAGTTTAACTGTTCTATAGACCGTAGCAATACTAATTTTTGAGTCTATTTGAGAAACTCTATTATATAATTCATCAACATCTGGGTGGTCAGACTCCCCGTATGTTTTTTTCGATTCGGATATTACTCTTGCAATTATTCTTCTTTGGTCTGTGAGTTTAACTCCATTTTTTTGGCATTTTTCTTCAATAGTTTCTAGCATAATATATTTTAACTCGAGTAAAGGGGTTTAATCAAATTAATATTTGTAAAATTTTTTTTATCAATTTTTACTAACTGATCTACGCCTTTATCAGTTAAATGTTCACTCAAAAATCCATATAAATCAATATTTTTTGCAAAAGCAATACCTTTAGCAATTGCTATAGAATTTCTAATACTTGAGATTTTGCCAGGACCTTGATTAACAAATATTTCACTTATTTTATCTAAATTTAAATTATGCTCATTTAAGAAATTCAAAATTAATATCATTATTTTGTCAAAATTTTCTCTACTGTTTATATGAGCGGTAGTATAAGATTCTATTTTGGTTATGAGAGAAAATAAAATTTTATCGTCTGCAGCATTAATAACTAAAGTATTCATATTTTTTACTATTTTTGTAAACGTTAAAGCTGAAGTAGTAAATAAAAAATATTTTAAAAATGAACAAGGTATTTTAGCAATTATGTATCATAGATTTGAAGAAAATAAGTATCCATCAACAAATATAAGATTAGATATATTTAAAAAACATATTAATTTAATAAAAGAAAATAATTTAAATTTTTATAATCCTGGAGAATTTTCAAAAAATTTTAAAAAAGTTAAGAAACAAAAAAAAATTTTACTTACTATTGATGATGCATTTACATCATTTTATGAAAATGCTTGGCCAATTTTAAAAGAAGAAAAAATTCCTTTTATTTTATTTGTTTCAACAGAATCTGTTGGAAATAAAGGATATATGAGTTGGGACCAAATAAAAGAAATAGAAAAGGAAAATTTTGCATACATTGGCAATCATTCACATTCACACGATTATTTAACAAAATTTACTTTTCAAAAATTTGTAGAGGATATTGAAAAATCAATTAACATTTTCAATGATAAATTAGGTTATAATCCAAGCTTTTTTTCATATCCTTTTGGTGAATATAATTTAGAGCAAAAAAATTATGTTTCAAACAATTTTGAATTTGCATTTGGGCAACATTCAGGTGTTATTGATTTAAATAAGGATAGGTATGAACTACCAAGATTTCCTATAAACGAAAAATATGGAGAAATAAAAAGATTTAATGAAATAATATCTTATTTGCCACTTCAGTATAAAATTATTAAACCAGAAGACAAATTTATGAATGATGGAGAAAACCCACCTAAAATGATGATAGAATTTTTCGAAGACCAAAAAAATTTAGAAAATATTAATTGCTTTTCAAATGAAGGCTCAAAGTGGAGAAAAACAAAAATTGTATTAATTGACAATGTATTAAATATTAATTTTTCAGAAAAATTTACTGAAAGAAGAGGGAGAATTAACTGTTCTTTAAAAGATGAAAATGGGTGGAGATTTTCAGGTTTCCAATTTGTTCAAAATTAAATTAATTTTTTTGTCTTATTACTTGTTGGCATTATATTTACATCATCAAAATCCGTAAGTGAATTTTGCTTTATAATTTGTTTTAACACATCAATATACTGTTGCCCTGTCTCTGCATATTTATCTAAAAAATTTACCAACTTTAAACTGTCTAATTTTTCATCGTTGTCTCTTTGAATTGCTCTTTCTTTTCTAAATTCAATATAGCTACTATGAGTATTTAAATTTCTTTGATATGCTCTCACTGATGCTTTAAGGACTGCAAACTTTGCAACTTTATGTTTTGCATCTTTGTCTACACCTGCTGGCCTGATTCCTTCTCCATTCCAAGTCCATTGTCCAAATAATGCATTACCCTCTTGAGCAAATCTCGATGTTCCCCATCCAGTTTCTTTAGCAGCTTGCGCAAGTGCTAAAGAGACAGGTATTTCATCCATTCTAACTTTTAGGGAATAAAAATCCCCATCTCTTAAACCGTATTGTTTAAATTTTTCTTTTAACCAATTCTTTTCTTTTTGTGTGTTAATATTTTTAGCTAATATTCTAAATAATTCTTTTCTATCAAGTCGAATTTTAGCGTTCTCTTCTACGATTAACGGTAAAACTATTTGAATAAATAGTTTCTTTCTCTTTTTTGAACTCTCAATACTTTTAATTTCTTTTGGAAGATGGTCAATTTTGTTACCTATATTTACTAACTTAGTCTCTCGAACTCTTTCAAGATTATAATTTGTATCTTTAAACAATTGTTCAATTGTTCTTGCATCAAATCTAATTGAGTTTTGTCCCTCTTCATCTGTGCTAAAAAAATCGATGTCTGCAAAAATATTTTTTAAACTCAGATTTTTTGTTTTAGTTTCTTTCTCTCCATCAAGTATTTTTTTTCTTTTTTCTAGTTCTTGGTCAAAATTTACACCAGCATTTGAGATTACAGATTTTTTGAAAATTAAATTTTTATCTAAAAAATTGTTTAAAGTTGGTAAAGAGAAGAATGAAAATATCACAAAAATGCTAATTGCAGAAAATCTGAATATATTATTTTTCTTTTTAATCTGCTTTATATTTTTATTTTTTATACGTCTAACCATTAATTTTTAATATAATAATTATTAATAAATTATACAGCTAAAACTTCTTTAACTTCAGGAATATAATAACAAAGCAAGTTTTCTACGCCCTTTTTTAAAGTAAGAGTTGAAGACGGACAACCTGAACAGCTGCCTTTTAATAGAACTTTAACTTTTCCATCCTTGAATTCTTGGAATTTTATATCTCCACCATCTCTTGCAACCGCAGGTCTTATTTTAGAGTCTAAAATACTTATAATTTTTTTTTCAATCTCTGAATAATTTTTGTTTTGCTCTTCCTCATTTACTTTATCAATAATGCAAGTATTGCCATTTGCATAATGCTCGTTAACATAAGAAATAACAATATGCTGAATATCTTCCCATTTTTTATTCTCTTCTTTATTTACTGAAAAGAAATCTTCTCCTAAAAATACCCCAGTCACTCCATTTATTTGTAGTAAATTCTTTATCAATAAATTATTTGTATCTTCCTGATCTAAAACTTCTAAAGGACCATTATTAGATACCTTTCTGCCAGGTAAAAATTTTAATGAATTTGGGTTTGGTGTATTTTCAGTTTGTATAAACATAACTCTTTTATAGTATTTATTTCAAATTATTAAATAACTAAAAGCCAACTATTTCCTTAATCTTTTTAACTTTTTTTGATGAAATGTCCTGCGCTTTTGAACCTCCATTATCTAAAATTTGATCTATATAATTTTTATCTGACAATAATTTTTGTATTTCTTTTGATATTGGTGACAGTTTCGTTACAATTATTTCAGAAAGTTTATTTTTTAAATCAGAAAAGTTTTTTCCCTCAAATTCATTTAATGTTTGAGTAATATTTTGATTGCTCAAACTAGAGTAAATACCCAACAAATTTTCTGCCTCAGGTCTGCCTTTAAGCTCACTTTCATTTCCAGGCAAAGTATCATTATCTGTTTTTGCTTTTTTTATTTTGTTAACAATTTGATCCTCGGTATCTGTTAAATTGATCCTACTTCCTTCAGCAATATCTGACTTGCTCATTTTTTTTGTGCCATCTTTTAAGCTCATTATTCTTGAAAAATGTTTTTGTATGAGAGGCTCAGGAGGTCTTAAGAACTCTGGTCTTTTGTATTCATTATTAAATTTTTGAGCTATATCTCTACAGAGTTCTAGATGCTGTTTTTGATCATCTCCTACTGGTACATGAGTAGCATCATATAGAAGAATATCAGAGGCCATTAGAACTGGATAAATATATAAACCAACACTAGCTTTTTCCTTATCTTTTCCAGCTTTCTCTTTGAATTGTGTCATTCTATTGAGCCAACCCATTCTGGCAACACATCCTAAAATCCAAGAACCCTCTGAATGTGCTGGAACTAAAGATTGATTAAATATTATACTTTTTTTTGGATCAATACCGCTTGCAATAAATGCTGCTGCTGTCTCTCTTATATTATTTTTTAACTCTATCGGATCTTGCATTACAGTAATGGCATGAAGATCAACTACACAAAAAATGCAGCTGTTGTCTTTGTTGTTTTGTAAATCAACAAAATTTTTTATTGCTCCTATGTAATTTCCTAGATGTAAATTTCCTGTTGGCTGAACTCCAGAAAAAATTTTTTTAGACATATATTTAATAGTTTAATTTAATATCAGATATTTTAAAGGCCTTAATGAGTATTGAAATCAACAAATAAAAAGCAAAAGTTAAAAGAACTAATAATATAATTGCTAGAAACTTATAGCTATTTGAAAATATAAAATAATTATCAAAATAATTTATTGATAATTTAAACAATCCCAAACAAATTATATTTGAAATAAATATTTTAAAAAGCTGCATAAAAAATGAATTGTTGAAATTAAAGTAATTTTTATTTAAGACAAATATCATCAGTAAAAATCCATTCAACCACGAAGAAATAGTTGTTGCTATAGGAATTATAATAAAACCTAGTTTACTAAATAAAGATACACTAATAACAATATTCAAAATTACAGAAACCAATGAAAAGTAAAAAGGAGTTTTAGTATCATTTCTGGCAAATATAAAACTTGAAAATATTTTTATCAGCGAGAATGCAGGTAGACCAAATGCAAAATAAAATAATGCGAGAGCTGAATTTTTAACACTTTCTTCATTAAAAGATCCATAACCAAAAAGTGCAGAAACAATTTCTTCAGAAGCAATAATTAATGCTAGAGAAGCAGGAAGACTTAAAAATAAACTTAATTCTAAAGACTTATTTTGTAAAATTTCCAATTTAATCTTATTTTTACTTTTTACATATCTACTTAAGTTGGGCAGAATAATTATACCGATTGCAATCCCTGCTATAGCTAAGTTTATCTGGTATATCCTATCTGCATAATATAAATATGAAACAGCACTTGCTTGGAAAGAGGCAATTATTGTACCAACTAATATATTAATCTGAGTAACGCCAGACGAAAATATACTGGGCAAAAGTTTTTTAAAAAAAAATTTTATTTTACTATCTATTTGAAAATTGAATTTAAAACTTGGATAAAAATACTTTCTAGTAAAAATAATTAAAAATATAAATTGTATAATTCCCGCAAATGTTATTGCATAACTTAAATAGTAAACTAAATCAGTATCGTTTTTTATAAAAAGGAAACATATTATTAATATTATATTTAAAAAAAGTGGGGCTGCGGCTGCGACGGCAAATTTGTTGTGAGAATTTAAAATTGCTGAAAAAAAAGAGGCTAAACTTATAAAAAGTAAGAATGGAAAAGTAATTCTTGTTAAATCAACTGCTAACTTGAACTTTTCATCTATATCTGAGAAACCAGGAGCGATCAATTTTATGAAGGTTGGCATAAAAATCTCGATAAGTATTGTTAAACTTAAAAGTGCTAGGACCAATAAATTAAATACTGAGTTTGCAAACTGTTGTGCTTTTTTTTTACTAGACAAAAGTTCTGATGTGTAAGAGGGAACAAATGCTGCATTAAAAGTACCTTCTGCAAACAATCTTCTAAAGGTGTTTGGTATTCTAAATGCTACGAAGAATGCATCAGCAATTGGTCCCGAACCAAGATAAATAGCTATAAAAAAGTCTCTAATATAGCCTAATATTCTGCTTAGTATAACAAACAGACTAAACGTGCCTGTTGACTTAATTAAATTCATAAATCATATTACTAACTTAATCCTTTTGTATATCTAAACAAATAATGAAAAAAAACAAAATTGAACATTATTCTGATAAAGAAGCTTTAGATTTTCATACTAATGATAAATCTGGCAAAATAGAGATCGTTTCATCTAAGCCTGTAACTACAAAAAGAGATCTAGCCTTAGCATATTCTCCTGGTGTTGCAGCTCCTGTAAAAGCAATAGCTGATAATCCTGAGTTGGCATACGAATATACTACTAAAGGTAACCTAGTTGCTGTAATTAGTAATGGATCAGCAATATTGGGGCTGGGAAACTTAGGTGCTATAGCATCAAAACCAGTTATGGAAGGAAAAGCTGTTCTATTTAAAAGATTTGCAGATATTGACTCTATAGATTTAGAAATAGATACAGAAGATACAAAAGAAATAATTAATACCATTAAACATATAGCAAAAAGTTTTGGTGGTATAAATCTTGAAGACATTGCGGCTCCAAACTGTTTTATAATTGAGGAAGAATTAAAGAAAATTTTAGATATTCCTGTATTTCACGACGATCAACATGGTACGGCAATAATAACAACAGCAGCATTAATTAACGCTGTGGATATTGCAAAAAAAAATTTAAAAAAAATTAAGGTAGTAATAAATGGTGCAGGTGCTGCAGCTATGGCATGTGCTAAATTATTTAGAAGCACTGGAATTCCAAAAAATAATATCAAAATGTTGGATACAAAAGGAGTAATAAATAAAAATAGAAAAGATATTAATTCTTGGAAAAAAGAATTTGCAGTGGAAACAAAGGATAAAAGTTTAGATGATGCGATGAAAAATGCAGATGTATTTTTAGGCTTATCCGCTGCAGGTGTTGTAAAAAAAAGTATGGTTAAAAAAATGGCTAAAAATCCTATTATATTTGCGTGCGCAAATCCAGATCCCGAGATTAAACCCGAAGATATAGAAGAAGTGAGAAATGATGCAATTATAGCAACAGGTAGATCCGATTATCCAAACCAAGTAAATAATTTGATTGGTTTTCCATACATATTTAGAGGAGCATTAGATGTTAGAGCAAAAACTATTAATGAAGAAATGAAAGTTACAGCAGCTAATGCTATTGCTTCACTTGCAAGGGAATTTGTGCCTGACGAGGTCGCAGCGGCTATGGGTGGTGAGAGACCTAATTATGGAAAAGAATATATTATTCCATCTACTTTTGACCCTCGGTTAATAAGCGTAATACCAGTAGCAGTAGCAAGAGCTGCTATAAAATCTGGTGTAGCTAGAAAAAAAATAGAAAATTTTGATCAATATTCAGAACAGCTAAAACAGAGGCTCGATCCATCTGTAACGATTATGCAGGGAATAAATAACCAAATTAAAAAAACAAATAAAAAAGTTGTATTTGCCGATGGTGAGGATGAAAATACTTTGAAGGCTGCAATAGCATTTAAAAATAGTGGACTTGGCACACCTATTTTAGTTGCTAAAGAGAAAGTGGTTAAAGAAAAACTTAGAGAGATTGGTTACGGAGAAAACTTTGATATTGAGATTGTAAACTCTACTTTAAGTGACAAAAGAAAAAAATATGTGAATTACTTATTTAAAAAACTTCAAAGAACAGAGGGATTGCTTGAAAGAGATTGTGATAAAATGGTTAGAAATGACAGGGTTATATGGGGTTCTTGCATGGTTGCATGTGGAGATGCTGATGCAATGGTAACTGGAAATTCAAGAAGGTATGGACAATCTCTCGATAAAGTAAAAAAAGTCATAGATGCTAGACCGGGAGAAATTATGTTTGGATTAAACATGATTGTAAATAAGGGCAAGACAGTTTTTATTGCAGATACTAGTGTTCATGAATATCCAACATCTGAACAACTTTCTGAAATAGCTATTTCTGCATCTAGAGTAGCAAAATTATTCGGTTTTGAACCAAAAGTTGCTTTTCTTTCACACTCTACCTTTGGTCAACCAATTACAGCTAGAACTAAACATATAAGAGATGCTGTAGAAATTTTAAAAAATAAAAATGTTAACTTTAAGTTTGATGGAGACATGCAGCCTGATGTAGCTTTAAGTGACGAATATAAAGACCTTTATCCATTCTCTGAGATTGTTGGTAATGCAAATATATTAATTATGCCTGGACAGCATAGCGCTGCTATAACATATAAAATAATGAAAACATTAGGTGGCGCTAAAGTTATTGGACCACTATTAATCGGTTTAGGTCAGGCAATTGAAATTGCACCCTTAAGATCATCGACATCTGACATATTAAATTTAGCATCTGTTGCAGCATATTCGGCAGGAGTAATTAATTACAAAAAGCCAAATTAGTTTTTTATTACTCTCAAGTCCTCAACTAAAAAAATACTTGTAACTACATCTTCTACATCAAGAACTTTCTTAGCTTCGTTTATAACTTCAGCTCTTTCTTCTTCATTCTGCGAAATACCATAAACATAAATGATTTTTTTATATGTATCGATATCGTAATTTGCAGACTTTATTTTTTTATTAGCAATCATCGCTGTTCTTAATTGGGAAGTTATAAGTACATCTTTAGCTGTTTGTTTAAAATTAAATTTTTCTTTAATTTTTAAATCATTTTTAACTGATCTTGCGCCTTTTATTTCCCAACCTAGTTTTGTAATTTTTAATTTTTCTTCCACCGTATTTACTTTACCTGTTATAAAAATTCTTCCATCTAAAACTTTGGTTTTTACATTTAGTAAATAACCTTTATCCATTAATATCAATTTTGCTCTTAAATTTTTTTGCATTAATGAGTCATCTATTTGTGTTCCAATAGTTCTTGGATCCATTGCAATCGAAACACCTGTGCCTAAAACACCAGTTGAAGAATAACCAACACATCCGGAAACTGAAATAAGGATTATAATTAATAATAGGTTTCTAAATTTCATTTTTTTTCTTCAAACAAAAATTATAAACAATTTTTTTTGATATATTATTTTCGTTACTAATTTTTAAGGTCACATCTTTAATTGACATTTTTTTTAAAAGTTTGATGATTTTTTTTTTAACAGATTCTTCAATTACTTGTAACCTGTTTTGTAAATTTAAATTTTCTGATATTACTACAGTCATCTCACCTTTTTCAGATATGTTAATATTATTGAGGTTTTTAACCTTGTCTCTAATATATTCTTCATGCAATTTAGTCATTTCTCTAGTAATTAAAATATCTCTATCATTAAAATATTTTTGGATTTGAGGTCTTATTTTTTTTATTTTTTTAGGTGAAATAAAAAAAACAATTGAATAATTTAAATTTGAAATTTTTTTAAAAAGTTGATCAATTTGCAACTTTTTATCAGGCAAAAAACCACAAAAAAAGAAATTGTTTGAAAAGCCACTTACAGAAACAGCTGCTGTAGCAGCAGAGGATCCTGGAACTGGAAATATATTAATTTTATTCTTGATGCATTCATTTATCAAAATTCCTCCTGGATCTGAAATTGTTGGAGTACCTGCATCTGAGATTATAGAAATTATTTTGTTTTCTTTTAATAAATTTAAAACATTTTTAATGTTTTTTTTTTCATTAAATTTGTGATTAGACAATAATTTTGTATTTATATTGAACCTAGATAATAGTTTACTTGAAACTCTTGTATCTTCTGACAAAATTAAGTCTGATTTATTAAGAATGTATATGGCTCTTAAAGTAATATCACCCAGGTTTCCTATTGGTGTTGAAACACAATATAGCCCAGGTTTTAAATTATCATTTAATTCAAAATTATACATTTAATGACGATGAAAAATTTATATATCATAGTTTTAAAAGTTTTACTTATAATCGTTTTATTTCAACTAAAAGCAATATCGGAGGAGAAAATTAAGATAGGTTTAATAGTGCCTCTATCAGGTGAATATTCATATATTGGTAAGTCAATTCTAAAATCTACAAGAATGGCGTTAAATAAAATTAATGATGACAGAATAACTGTAATACCTAAAGATACCAAAGCAAACCCAATAGATACACTTAGAGTATCAAATGAGCTTTACAATAATGGTGTAAAAACAATTATTGGACCAGTTTTCAATGAGAGTAATAAGTATTTAGATGAATTAAATGAAGTAACATTCTTATCTTTCACAAACAAAATTAGAAATAATCCAAAAAATGTGATTTCTGCAGGAGTAAATGCAATATCACAAATAAATACAATTAAAAAATATTTAAGTGAAAATAATTTAAAAAATACAATATTTTTAATACCAGAAACAGATTATAAAAGAGAAATTGAAGAAGCTATTAAGAAATCTAATTTAATATTAAAAGAAAAATTTATATATAGCAAAGATCCAACATTACTAACAAAGCAAATAGAAGATTTAACAAGGTATCAACAAAGAAAACAAAATTTAGAAAACGAAATTAAAAGAGTAGAAAATTCAAACACATTAAATAAAAAGAAAAAAATAGATGAATTAAAAAAAAAAGATACTTTAGGCTTTATTAATTTTGACTCAGTAATAATTGCTGATTTTAGTGAAAGTCTAAAAAGTGTTGCCACATCATTATTATATACAGATGTCTCATCAGAAAGAATAAAATACATTACATTGAATCAATGGTTTGATGAAAGTCTTTTAAAGGAAACTTCGTTGCATCCAATATATTTTCCATCAATAAATAAAGATAATTTTGAAATATTTCAAAAAGAATACATTCGAAACTTCAAAAATACTCCAAATCAAATTTCTTTTTTAAGTTATGACCTAATAGGGTTGGTATATTATTTATTAATAAATAATGATTTTAAAACTAATGAAAATTTATTTATTAAACAAAATAAGTTTAAAGGAAAAATAGGAATTTTTGAAATTAATAAAAAAACAATCACACATCAATTAAACTTTTATGAAATACAAAATAAAAGTTTTAAAGAAATTTTTTAATTTTTTTAAAAGCTTTTGCTCGGTGATCGCTTTTAAATTTTAACTTTTGACTCATTTGACCGAATGTTAATCTTTTATTTTCGGGAATAAAAATTGGATCATAACCAAAACCTTTATTACCAACTTTTTTTTTAGAAATTCTGCCACTAATAATCCCTAAAGATTGGATCGGTTTTTTTTTTAATCCATAAATAGTTAATGCACAAATAAATCTCGCTTTAATCTTTTTTGACTTCCAATTTTTATCTACCTTCGATAACTTTTGATATACTTTAGATATTGCCAAATTGAAATCTCCCCTTTTCCCACCCCATCTTGCTGAATAAATACCTGGTTGATTATTTAGTAAATCAATTTCAAGCCCAGAATCATCCGCGATACAAATTTTTTTTGTTTTTTTTGAAAAATGCTTTGCTTTAATTAAAGAATTTTTTAGAAAAGTATGTCCATTTTCTTTAGGGCTTTTTAGACCATAGTCTTTTGGAGAAGTAATAATGTAGTATTTGGGCAGTAAATCTTTAATTTCTTTTATTTTTCCTTCATTATTTGACCCTACAACGATTTCTTTAATTTTTTTTTTTAACATCTAGAATTTCATGAATTTCTTACCATATAGACTCTAATGGAAAAAGAAGAATCAGAAAATAAAGAAAATCAAAATTTAAAAGACGAAAACTCAGAGCTAAGCAAAGATAAACAGGCCTCGGAGGAAACCGAAAAAAAAGAAGAAGAACAACTTTCACCCGAAGATGAAATTGCAAATCTTAAAGATAAAGTTGCTAGAACATTTGCTGAAATGGAAAATCAAAGAAGAAGATTTGAAAAAGAAAAAAACGAAGCTTTTGAATATGGTGGATTTGCATTTGCGAAGGAAACTCTTAATCTTCTAGATAATTTAGAGAGATCAAAACAAACACTGGAAAGTGATGAAACTATAAAAGATAAAGACACACTAAAAAAATTGATAGAACATATTAATATTATTAATAAAGATATGATTTCTATTTTCAAAAAAAACAATATTGAGCCGATTAAAGCAATTAACGAAAAACTGGATCCAAATTTACATCAGGCTATGATGGAAGTTGAAGATGATACAAAAGATCAAGGGACAATAGTTCAAGAAATTCAAAAAGGTTTTATGATGAAGGATAGGTTGCTAAGACCTTCGTTAGTAGCTGTATCTAAAAAAAAAGTTGAAAAGGAACAAAATAACAAAAAAGTCAAGGAAATTGAGGAAAAAGAGGCAAAAAATTAATTATTTATTATGGTTGTAGTTGTAAAATTAGCACTTATATGAGGATCAATTAGGGTAAATTATGAGTAAAGTTATAGGAATAGATTTAGGAACAACAAATTCTTGTGTAGCCGTTATGGAGGGAACACAAGCAAAGGTTTTAGAAAATGCAGAAGGAGCAAGAACAACACCCTCTGTTGTTGCATTTACAGATGAAGGTGAAAAGTTAATAGGTCAACCAGCAAAAAGACAAGCTGTTACAAATCCTGAAAATACAATATTTGCAGTTAAAAGATTAATTGGAAGAAATTTTGATGATCCAACAGTAAAAAAAGATGTAGAGACTGCACCTTTTAAAATAGTTAATTCAGATAAAGGTGACGCATGGATTGAAGCAAAAGGCCAAAAATATTCGCCATCACAAATATCGGCTTTCACACTTCAAAAAATGAAAGAGACAGCAGAGAAATATTTAGGTTCTGAAGTAAAACAAGCAGTTATTACCGTTCCAGCATATTTTAATGATGCTCAAAGACAAGCTACTAAAGATGCAGGTAAAATAGCTGGCCTTGAGGTTTTAAGAATTATAAATGAGCCAACAGCAGCATCTCTTGCATATGGTTTAGATAAAAAAGCAAATAAAAAAATAGCAGTCTATGATCTAGGTGGAGGAACATTTGATGTTTCGATACTTGAATTAGGTGATGGTGTATTCGAAGTTAAGTCAACCAATGGTGATACATTTTTAGGTGGAGAAGACTTTGATAATTCAATAGTTGATTACTTACTTTCAGAATTTAAAAAAGAAAATGGTATAGATTTAAAATCAGATAAACTAGCTTTACAGAGATTAAAAGAAGCTGCAGAAAAAGCAAAAATAGAATTATCATCTGCAACACAAACTGAGATAAATCTTCCATTTATTACCGCGGATAAAACTGGACCAAAACATATAAACTTGAAAATGACTAGAGCTAAATTAGAGGCATTAGTCGAAGATCTAATTTCAAGAACAATTCCACCATGCAAAACTGCTCTAAAAGATGCAGGCTTATCAGCAAGCGAAGTAGATGAAATAGTGCTAGTTGGTGGTATGACAAGAATGCCAAAAGTTATAGAAGAAGTAAAAAATTTCTTTGGGAAAGATCCTAACAAATCTGTAAACCCTGATGAAGTTGTTGCTATGGGCGCTGCAATTCAAGCAGGTGTGTTACAAGGTGATGTAAAAGATGTGTTACTTTTAGATGTAACTCCTTTATCATTAGGAATAGAAACATTGGGGGGTGTATCAACAAAATTGATTGATAAAAATACAACGATTCCAACGAAAAAAAGCCAAGTGTTTTCTACTGCAGAAGATAATCAACCAGCAGTATCAATTAGAGTTCTTCAAGGTGAAAGAGAGATGGCTTCAGATAATAAAGTATTAGGAAACTTTGAGTTAGTTGGAATAGCTCCTGCGCCAAGAGGGGTTCCTCAAATTGAAGTGACATTTGATATAGACGCAAATGGTATCGTAAATGTCTCAGCCAAAGACAAAGGAACTGGTAAAGAGCAAAAAATACAAATTCAAGCATCTGGAGGATTGAGTGATGAAGAAATTAATCAAATGGTAAAAGATGCAGAATCTAACAAAGAAGAAGATAAGAAAAAAAGAGAGGCAGTAGATGCAAGAAATCAAGCAGATACATTAATACACTCAACTGAAAAGAATCTAAAAGAGCACGGAAGTAAGGTTTCAGACGCAGACAAAAAATCTATTGAAGATGCATCAGCAAACTTAAGAAATGCACTTAAAGGAACTGATGTTGAAGAAATTAAGAAGAAAACACAAGATTTAGTTCAGGCATCTATGAAATTAGGTGAAGCAATCTATAAATCACAACAAGGTGCAAAACCTGAAGATGCTCCAAAAGACGCAAAGAAAGAAGATACGAAAGACGATAACGTTGTTGATGCAGATTTTGAAGAAGTAAAAGACGAGAATAAAGAAAAAAGCGCCTAACAAAACAACTGTTTGTCTATAACATGTTATGGCAAAAAGAGATTATTACGAAGTTTTGGGTGTAAATAAAAGTGCTTCAGCAGACCAAATAAAATCAGCTTACAGAAAACTTGCAGTTAAATATCATCCAGATAAAAATAAAGGTGATAAAGGTGCAGAAGAAAAATTTAAAGAGGCATCTGAAGCTTATCACGTTCTCTCTAATTCGGAAAGAAAGCAAAATTACGATAATTTTGGTCATGCAGCCTTTGAAAATGGAGGAGGTGGAAGAGGCGGATTTGGAAATTTTGATTTTTCAAATCATTTCTCTGATATTTTTGAAGACTTTTTTGGAGAGGGTTTTGGTGGGAGCCGTAGATCAAGAAGGTCAAATAATAGAGGATCAGATTTAAGATATGATTTATCTATATCTTTGGAAGAAGCCTTTTCTGGAAAGAAACAAGATATAAAATTCTCTACATCTGAAAAATGTGACACTTGTAGTGGGTCGGGTTCAAAACCTGGACATCACGCAGGAGCATGCTCAATGTGTGGTGGTCATGGTCAAGTAAGATCAAGCCAAGGTTTTTTTACAGTCCAACAAACCTGTCCTCAGTGTGCAGGTGCAGGAGAAGAAATTACTCATCCTTGCTCAAGTTGTAATGGGCAAGGTAAAAAACAAGCATCTAAAAGATTATCAGTAACAATTCCAAAAGGTGTAGATGATGGAACAAGAATAAGACTTTCTGGTAAAGGTGAAGCAGGATCAAGAGGTGGTGGTAGTGGTGATTTATATTTATTTATTAATGTTCACTCTCATGATTTATTTAAAAGATCAGATGAAAACTTATTTTTTGAATGTCCAGTCTCTATAGCAGATGCTGCACTAGGTACTTCAATTGAAATTCCAACTATTGACGGTGGTAAAGCTAAAATAAAAATTCCAGCAGGAACTCAAACTGGAAAACAATTTAGATTAAGAGGAAAAGGCATGCCTTACATGAGGGGTAATGATTTTGGAGACCTTTATGTTCAAGTAAATACTGAAGTCCCAATATCTCTAAATAAAGAACAAAAAGAATTACTAGAAAAATTTAGAGAAATTGAAAATGAAAAATCTAATCCAAGTATTAAAAAATTCTTTCAAAAAGCTAAAAGTTTCTGGAAAAACTAATCAATAGTGCTAATCTAAATTATTATAATGGGTAAAATTAATCTAGCCATAACAGGATGTATGGGAAGAATGGGTCAACAGCTCATTAAATCTGCAACAAAAGATGAGTCTATTAAATTAGTTGCTCTCACAGAAAATAAATTAATGAAAAAAAAGATTTTTGGGATTAAACCTGAATTAAATAATGAGAAATCTCTAGGCAAAGCGAATGTAATAATAGATTTCACAATACCAAAATGTACATTTGAAGTTTTAAAAATAGCAACAAAATTAAAAAAAAAAGTAGTCATTGGTACAACGGGTTTTACAAAAAAAGAGGAAGAATTAATAAAAATGTTTTCTAGAAAAATCCCTATTTTAAAGGCAGGTAATATGAGCCTTGGAATTAATCTGCTCATGTATCTGACGGAAATCGCATCATCATCACTTAGCAATAATTATCTAAGTAAAGTTTTTGAAGTACATCACAAACACAAAAAAGATTATCCTTCTGGAACAGCTTTAATGCTTGGAAAAGGAATTGCTACAGGAAAAAATAAAGACTTTTATAAAATGATGGGAAAAAAGTATCTAAATAAAAAAAAATTTCCTTATGGAAATAAAATTAATTTCAATTCAATTAGAAAAGGTGAAATTATAGGTGAACACGAAGTTACTTTTTCAAGTGGAAAAGAAATTATAACGCTAAACCATGAAGCTTTCGATCGAGCTTTATATTCAGAAGGAGCAATAACCGCTGCCAAATGGCTAAAAAATAAAAAACCAGGTCTTTATTCAATGAGAAGCCTTCTGAATTTTAAATAATGAATGAAGTTCAGAGAGCCAAACTAGTATTAAAAATACTCAACAAAACTTATCCAACAACACCTATACCATTAAAACATAGAAATATATTTACACTTTTAATATCTGTATTACTTTCAGCTCAATGTACAGATGTAAATGTAAATAATGTTACTAAAAATATTTATCCAAAATATAATAGACCTGAGCATTTTGTTAAACTTGGAAGAAAGAAAATTGAAAAATTAATAAAGAGTATAGGTATTTTTAGAATTAAAGCTAAAAGTGTTTACAATCTCTCAAAAACTTTAGTTGAAAAATATAACAGCAAAGTTCCAAAGACTTTTGAGGAGTTAGAAGAATTGCCTGGAGTAGGACATAAAACAGCAAGTGTAGTTATGTCTCAAGGCTTTGGTTACCCTGCATTTCCGATTGATACACATATACACAGACTTGCTCAAAGATGGGGCTTAACTAAAGGAAAAAATGTTGTTCAAACAGAGAAAGATTTAAAGCGTTTATTTCCTAAAAAATATTGGAACAAACTGCATCTTCAAATAATTTATTATGGAAGAGAATATTGTAAAGCAAGAGAATGCTATGGTATTGCTTGTAAAATTTGTACATCTTGTTATCCTAATAGAAAAAAACCAATTAAAACAAAAAAAGCTTAACATGAAAATTCTAGGTATTGGAAATGCAATTGTGGATGTAATTTGTAAAGTTGATGAAAAATTCATTAAGCAAAATAATCTTACAAAAGGAACTATGAAGCTAATTATTGATGATAAAGAATTTCAATCATTATTATCAAGTCTTAAAATTGAAAAAACTGTATCAGGTGGGTCAGTTGCAAATTCAATTGTTGGATTATCACAATTAGGAAACGAAGTAGGTTTTATTGGCAAAGTGTGTGATGACAATCTAGGAAATAAATATGAAGAGGGACTAAATTCTGAAAATGTTGAATATTTTTATAAAAAAAAGAAAGAAGACTTGCCAACCGGAACTTGTTTAATTTTAGTCACGCCAGACTCTGAAAGAACAATGTGTACTTACCTGGGTATCGCAGGAAAAATTAATGAGAATGATGTAAATGGTGATGTTATTAAGCGATCAGAAATGATTTTTTTAGAAGGCTATTTGTGGGATGAAGGTGAGCCTAAAAAAGCATTTGAAAAAGCCATTAATTGTGCTCATAAGGTTGCTATGTCACTTTCAGATCAATTTTGTGTAGATAGGCATAAGTCACATTTTCTAGATTTAGTAAAAAACAAGTTAGATATAACATTTGCTAATGAGCAAGAAATGATGTCATTGATTGATGCGAAAGATTTTGATGACGTGGTTGATTTTGGAAAAAGCTTAAAAAAATTATTAGTCATAACAAGAGGAAATAAAGGAGCTGTATCAATAAATGGTGATGAGGTTATTCAGAATGGAATTGAAAAAAATTTAGATGTTAAAGATCTTACTGGTGCTGGAGATTTATTTGCTGCAGGCTTTTTACACGGAAGCTTAAATAATTTAAGTATGCTCGAAAGTCTGAATAAAGGTAAAGAAATGTCCTCAAAAGTAATTCAACAAATAGGGGCAAGATTGTAATTATGGCCCTAGATGAAAAAAAAATTCTTAAATTTTTTCCTCAACCTATCTTTTATTATAAATTAGAAAACTCAAAAAAACACAATGAGAACTTATCTAAATATATATACAAATTATACGACGAAGATAATGAAGGATTAGCAAGATCAAATCAAGGAGGATGGCATTCAAAACCTTTTGATTTAAAAAAAAGAAATGAAGCACCCTTTTTATTTTTTTTAGATATACAAAAATATGTTGCAGATGTATTTAAAGAATATGGTTGGTTTTATGCACCAGATAAAGTTAAATTAACAGAAATGTGGGCAATTATTAATAAAAAAAATAATTTTAATTTAGAACACACACATCCAAATAATTACTTAAGTGCTGCCTACTATGTTAAGGCACCTGAAAATTGTGGTTCATTTAAAGTTTCAAATCCAAATCAAATAGCTAAAGAGAGAATAGCTTTAAGTGATAAAAGAACTGAATTTAATCAAAATATTGCACAAATAAAACCTGTTGAAGGAGACTTGTTACTCTTTCCAGCATATCTTCCTCATTCAGTTGGAATGAATTTATCAGAAAAAGATAGAATAGTCATAAGTTTTAATATTGATATTTTAAAATAATCAATTTTTTCTTCTTTTAAAACTACCCTTTCCTTTTTTTGGTTTAAAAATCTTTGGTTTATATTTTTTTGAAAATAAATCTTTGGCAATTAAATTTTTTTTCTTAACCATAAAAATATTAATTTGCTTTGATCTTATAACCGTTTTTATCACTGATTATAAAATTCTTTTCTTTAAACACATTTTCAATTTTTTTTCTCAACCTGTAAACATGAGTCTCAACAGTATGGGTTTCCGTTTGAGCCTTGTAACCCCAAACTTTAGTTTGCAAGTCATGGACTGAAACAGATTTTTTTGAATTAAACAAAAAATTTATAATAGTTGTTTCCTTTTCAGTTAAATTTAGAGTTTTGTTATTTCTGTTTAACTTTCTTGAATTAAAATTAATATTATATTTTCCTATTTTAATGTCTTTTTGAAATTCTATTTTTTTTTTTAAAAACGAGAGATTAATTATATCTATTAATTTCCCTATTTGAACAGGCATTTCCTCTATTTTTATTTGATTACTTATTTTTAATTGATCGAGTGATATTACTAAATCTTGATTGTTAAGATTATGCATAATCAGGTCTTTATTGTCTATTTTTTTTATGCTGAAGTTAAGTATAAATTTAACTTCTTTTAAAATATCATATAAAGCTGGAAAATTATGAATTATTAAATATTGTTTCTCCATAAATTTAAAAGATATGACAATTGTTTTAAAAAATAAACAAACACTTTTATTTGATGATTTCATATTTAAATGTTCGGTAGGTAAAAAGGGCTTTTCTGCTGATAAAATTGAAGGTGATCAAAAAACTCCATCAGGAACTTACTCTCTGGGAAACTTATACTTTAGAAAAGATAGAGTAAAAAAACCTAAAACTTTATTAAAATGTATTGAAATTAAAAAAGAGATGGGATGGTGCAATGACATAAAAAGTTTAAGGTATTACAATAAGCTTATCAAATTAAAAAGAAATCTTAGATCGGAGAAAATATTTAGGCATGACTTTAAATATGACCTCTTCATACCAATCAAATATAATTGGAAAAAAACAACTCTGGGTAAAGGTAGTGCAATTTTTATCCATTTAACAAAAGATTACAAACCAACAGCAGGATGTATATCATTAACTAAAAAAGATTTTTTAATATTATTAAGTTTAATCAATAAAAATACAAAAATTAAAATACCTTAATCTCTTTTACCAAAAATATTAGATCCGATTCTAATATAAGATGCCTCATATTCTGTTGCCTCTAAATAGTCAGATGACATTCCCATGCTTAGATCTTTAATATTAAGTTTTCTTTTTAGGTTTTTCATTTTTTCAAAATATAACCTTGCATCTTGATTGATGGGAGGTATGCACATTATACCAATAATATTTAGTTTTAAATCAATACAGTAATTATAAAAGTCTGGTATACTTCTTTCACTTATACCAGATTTCTGTTCTTCATTTCCAATATTTACCTGTATGAATAATTTTAAATTTTTATTTTTCTCTACTTGTAAAGAAGATATTTTTTTGGCTAATTTTTCGTTATCTAAAGAATGAATATAATCAAATATTTCTAACGCAAACTTTACTTTATTAGTTTGTAACTTACCAACTAAGTGAAGTTTTATTTTTTGGTTTTGCTTTTTGATTTCAAACCATTTATCCATTGCCTCCTGAACTTTATTTTCTCCAAAATGGATATGACCATATTCAATAAGAGGATTTATATGATTTAATTTAAATGTTTTTGAGACTGCTATAATTTGAGGAATTTGGTCTAAATTTTTATCCTTAACTTTTTGCTTAACTTTTGATTTTATATTGAGTAAATTTTTTATTGTTACATGCATAAATTATTTAAAAAATACTATTTTATAAATCGATTAAAAAAAAATAATATTGATAAATTAGATAATAATACAGAAGTTATTTTCAGGAATTATCATTTAAAAAACCCTATAATAGAAATAATAAAAGTAAGAGATTACTGTAAAAAAAAAGGTATAAAAATCTATTTAGCCAATGATATAAAACTTGCACTAAAGTTAAAGCTAGATGGTGCATACTTGCCTTCATTTTATAAGAATTTTAGACATCTAGCTTATACTCTAAGAAAAAAATTTTTGTTAATCGGGTCAGCCCATAACTTAAGAGAAATTAGACTCAAAGAAACACAATGTGTGGAATATATATTTATTTCATCTTTATTTAAGAGGAACAAAAATTATTTAGGAGCGTATAAATTTATCAGTCTAAAAAAGCTTACAAGAAAAAGGATCATTGCTCTTGGAGGAATTTCCGAAGAAAACTTTAAACAATTTAGACTTACGAAATGTATTGGTTTTAGTGGAATAAGTTATTTCGAGTAAAAAAAAGGCCCTATTTCTAGGGCCTTTTTGTAAATTTAGATTTTACTTAACTTAGAAGTTAAATCCAACGCTTAACTCGTAATGCTCTCTATCATTTGTTGTAGAGTGATTTACACTGTCAACATTATGAAGTGAACCGCTTATGCTTAAAGATCCCATTGTGTATGAGAAAGATACAGCAGACGAATCCTGGTCTGGAGTAGTCGTGCTTGTCTCAATTGTATGAGCTCCGTAAGATACAGCTAAGTCATCATTAACTTGGTATGATACACCAACACCTGTTGACTCGTAATCAACACCTGACTCGTTATCTTTTTCAGAGAACTGTATACCAGCTGTAATTCCACCGATTGCATACTTAGCATACATAGTGTCATTTGTGCTTTTTGTGTTTGTAGTCTTCTCTACATCACCCTGTGCATAACCAATAGTTAAACCTTCCATACCAGTATATTCAATACCGTACTCAGTGTTTGATACATCAGTTACCGCATCTGCTGCGTTTACGTAAGTAATGTTAGCAGTTAAACCTGAATCGTGGCTGTATGTGTATGAGAACATATTGTCTCCTCCACCACCACCGATTAAAGTAGTCTCTGCTCCTGTTACAACATCCCATGGCTCTTGGTAAGCTGTTGGCATTACGTCATCTTTTGCACCAACTGCTGAACTTCCACCGTGACCAAAGAACGCTAATGTTCCTGCATCACCTAAATCAAATGTGATTGAGTGAGTGTCATAAACGTTACCACCACCTACGTCATCGTTATCGATTTCGAAAGATAGTGTTACACCAATGTCATTTACATCACCTGATGCAGACATAGTGATTGAGTCGCCCATAGTCCAACCTTGACCAGTAGTTTCTTTTTCGTCACCACCTGAATATGTCAAAGAAGCTGAACCTGTAGCTGTTAACTCAGCTGCTGATACTGAACCAGCAACTAGGGAACCAGCAAGTGCTGTTAACCCTATTTTTTTAAAGTTGTCCATATTAAGTACTCCTTATTAATTGTTTAATATTAAACACAAATCTTTTATCAAAAAGTCCCTAAAACACTTATCTTTTAAAGAAAATTCTCTAATTTTATCTAAATATGTTGCAAATATACATCACAAAAATACAATTAAATTAAGGTTTATTTGAAGAAATAAATATAAATATTAAAATTATTGTAAATAATCTAAAAAATTGTGAATTAAATAAAAAATATGAAATTCCGAATCATTTACTTTTTAATAGTTTCTTTATTAATAAGCGGCTGTAACGGTAAAATACCAGGCGCAGATGCGAGGAAAATACCACCTCAAGCTCAAGATAGAGTAAAAAAAAATATAGAAGAAGGTAGAGGTTTTACGCTTATGAGCTCAACAAATAAAAATATTGGGGAATTTGATTTTGCAAGTTCTAATGAACTTTGGAGAGCTTCTTTAGATACATTAGAATTTATGCCTTTAGCACTTGCAAATTATAGTGGAGGTATAATAGTTACCGATTGGTATAGTGATGGTTCATCGACCGATGAGTCTGTTAAAATTTCTGTTAGATTCTTAAGTAACGAAGTAAGATCTGATGCATTAGCAATAAAAGTTTTTTATAAAAACTGTTCGATGCAAAACAGTTGTCAAGTAACGGACAGATCGAGTGAACTAGCGTCAGAATTATCAAAAAAAATATTAAATCTAGCAGCAATTTATGAAAAAGATACTCAAGCTAAGAAAAAAAGAAAATACATAAATGAAGCTTTAAGAACAGACGAAAACGACCAATAAAATCTTTTATTGTGGAAAGATATAATTTCAAAAAAATTGAGGAAAAATGGCAAAAATTTTGGTCAGATAATGAATCTTATCTAACAAAACTCGATAAAAATAAAAAAAAATTTTATTGCCTAGAAATGTTTCCATATCCATCAGGAAGAATTCATATGGGTCATGTGCGTAACTATACAATTGGTGATGTATTATCAAGATATAAGTCTTTAAAAGGCTATAATGTTTTACATCCAATGGGATGGGATGCTTTTGGAATGCCCGCTGAAAATGCGGCTAGGGATAATAAGTTAGATCCAAAAGAATGGACTAACAAAAATATAAATGCAATGAAAAACCAACTTAAGAAACTTGGTCTTTCGATAGATTGGAGTAGGGAAATTTCTACTTGTTCAGAAGAATATTATAAACATCAACAAATTTTTTTCTTAGAGCTATTAGAAAAACAACTTGTTTATAGAAAAGAAAACTACGTTAATTGGGATCCTATAGATGAAACCGTACTAGCAAACGAACAAGTAATTGATGGAAGAGGATGGCGATCTGGTGCGATAGTTGAAAGAAAGAAACTAAGTCAATGGTTTTTCAATATATCAAAATTTTCAGAGGAGTTGCTTGAAGGTTTGAATGAATTAGATAATTGGCCCAATAAGGTTAAGATAATGCAAAAAAATTGGATTGGTAAATCCTTTGGATGCGAGATCGTATTTGATATAAAAGGAGATCTACCTATAAAAAAAATAAAATGTTTTACAACTAGGCCAGATACATTATTCGGATTTTCTTTTTTAGCACTTTCTGTAGATCACGAATTATCGAATTTTTATAGATCAGACAAAGAATTTTTAAAATTTAAAGAAGAATGTTCAAAAACAGGTACGACAGAAGAAGCAATTGCTGTCGGTGAAAAAATTGGATTTAAGACTGACCTTTTTGCAATTAATCCACTAAACCCAGAACAAAAAGTTCCTGTATATTTTGCAAATTTTGTTTTAATGGATTATGGCTTTGGTGCAGTGTTTGGTTGTCCTGCACATGATCAGAGAGATTTTGACTTTGCAAAAAAATATAACTTGGAAATAAAAACCGTTGTCAAACCTAAAGACAAAGACTTAGATTTTGAGGTTGTTGACGAGGCTTATTCTGGACCTGGTACATTGATTAACTCTGAGTTTTTGAATGGACTTGAGGCGCCAAAACAATCAGTATTTGAGACAATTAAAATTTTAGAAAAAAGAGAACTGGGGAGAAAAAAGATAAATTATAGACTTAAGGATTGGGGCGTGTCTCGACAAAGATACTGGGGCTGCCCAATTCCAGTAGCATATGATGAAGATGGAAATGTGCACCCAATACCAAGAGATATGTTGCCAGTAAAATTACCAGAAAATATAGATCTTGAAATAAAAGGAAATCCACTAGATAGCCAAAATGAGTGGAAGAAAATAAATATAGGTGGAAAAAAAATGACTAGAGAAACAGACACACTAGATACTTTTGTTTGCTCTTCTTGGTATTACTTAAGATTTTGTTCTCCAAATGAAAGAGGTTATGGTTTCAAGAAAGAGGACATAGATTATTGGATGCCTGTTGATCAATATATCGGTGGTGTCGAACATGCAATTCTGCACTTACTTTACTCTAGGTTTTTTATGAGAGCGATAGATTATAAAAATGAGAATTTTAATATTAAAGAACCATTTCAGAATTTATTTACACAAGGAATGGTCTGTCATGAAACTTACAAAGATGAAAAAGAAAATTGGTTGAGCCCTAATGAGGTTGAAAAAATAAATAACAGGTTTGTTATTAAAGGTTCCAAAGATAAATTTGTCAAAGTTGGCCCATCAGAATCAATGTCAAAATCAAAGAAAAATGTGATTGATCCAGAATATATTATAGAAAATTATGGAGCTGATTCAGTAAGGCTTTTTATATTATCAGACTCTCCTCCAGAAAAGGATATCCAGTGGTCGGACCAAGGGATGGCATCTTCTTACAAGTTTATTCAAAAACTTTGGGTATTACACAACGAAATTAAAAAGAAAATATTAACAGAAAAAAAAATTAAAAAAGATATTATTTTAGAGAAATTTACTAATCAAATAATTTCAAAGATTACAAATAATCTAGAAAAATTTAATTATAATGTGATTATTGCAAATATGTATGAAACCTATAATCATTTAAAAAATTACATAAAAGACTATAGGGATTTAGAAAACTTGGAAGAAAATTATAAAAAAATTCTAATTTGTTTCTCCCCAGTTATTCCACATTTTACAAATGAGTGTTTAGAAAACCTTAATGTAAAAGAAAAAATAACTTGGCCTGAATATGATGAGACACTATTGGATGAAGAAAAAATTAAAATAATTATTCAGGTAGATGGTAAAAAAAGAGCTATATTAAGTGTGAAAAAGGGTGAAGAAAAAGATAAAATTTTAAAAATTGCCAAAAATGAAAATATTATAAAAAAATACCTAGATGTGAAAGGAGTAAAAAAAGTAATATTTGTTAAAGATAGGATTATGAATATTTTAACTAATGATTAAATTTAAAAAAATATTGTTTTTGCTGTTCATTTTACAAGCTTGTTCTTACGAACCAATTCTTACAAAAAGAAACTATGATTTTAATTTTGGTGCAATTAATACATCAGGAGACGCAACTATAAACAAAACCATAAAAGATAAACTCATTAGCAGAACTAGTGGAAATAACAAATTTGATCTGCTCCTTAAATCAAAAAAAAATAGAGAAATAGTAAGTTCAGATACTAAGGGAGACCCCAAAATATATAGCTTGATAATAATTGTAGAATATTTCGTTTCAAAAGATGGTGAGGACATTTATCAAAACAAAATAATAAAACAAACTACGTATAATAATCTAAGTGACAAATATGAATTATCTCAATACGAGGAAGGAATTATAAAAAATTTGTCTGACATTTTATCAAATGAAATACTGTTCTCAGTTAAAACAATAAGTGAATGATTAAAAAATACTTTGAATTAAAAAATACAAATATAAATTTGAATTATATATATCTAATTCATGGAAAAAATGAAGGACTTCAAAAACAAATACTAGATGAAAATTTTCTTAAGGATTTTAAAGGATCAATAAATAAATATGAACAAAACGAGTTTATAGAAAATTATGACATTATATTAAACGAAATTCTCACAAAATCTTTATTTGAAATTGAAAAAGTAATAATTATTTCAAGAGCAGATGATAAAATTTCAAAATATATTGAAGAGATTTTAGATAAAAATTTAAAAGATATCAAAATAATTTTAAAAAGTAGCATACTAGAAAAGAAATCAAAATTAAGAAATTTATTTGAAAAGAATAATTCTTTAGTTGCAATACCTGTTTATCCAGATGATGCAAAAAATTTATCATTGTTAGTTATGGAATTTATTAATAAAAATAATATAAAGTTATCTAGGGAGTCGATAAATTTACTCGTGGATAGGTCACAAGGAGATAGAGCTAATTTAAAATTAGAACTTGAAAAAATATTAAATTATTCATTAACAAATAAAAAAATCGATACACTAAATGTTAAGAACTTAACAAATTTATCTGAAAATTATAGTGTGAATATACTTGCAGATAATTATCTTGCTAAAAATAACAAGGTTGTTTCAAAAATTTTAAACGAAAATAACTATACTGATGAAGATTGTATCTTAATACTAAGAACACTATTGAGTAAATCAAAAAGACTAATGAATATTATTGAAAGATATAATGAAACCAAGAACTTAAATGAAGTGATATCTACCATTAAGCCTCCAATCTTTTGGAAGGATAAAGAAATAGTAAAAAAACAAGCAAGTAGTTGGAAAATTAAAGATCTTAAAAATAAAATTTACAATATAAATGAAGTTGAAGCTATGATTAAGGGAAATTCAAAGAGCTCATTAAATTTGTTATCAGATTTTATTGTAAATTATTAATAATTTTTTTTTATAACATCAATAAGCCTGTCAAGCTGATCTATTCCTTTATACTCAATTGATAGAATTCCAGAATTATTTTTTTTGTTATTCAGAACAACTCTCATGCCGATTTTCTGAGATAGATCACGTTCTGTTTCAAGTATATTTGAATCCTTTGACTTAAAAGATTTGGTAGATCCATTTTTAAAAATTCTAACTAAACTTTCTAACTGTCTTACAGATAGTTTTTTTTTAATTATTTTATCTGTTAATAAAAGTGCATTTTCTAAACCAACTAAAACTTTAGCATGACCTTGTGAAATTTTATTATTTCTTATTAACTCTAGTATCTTTTCTGGTAGAGATAGTAAACGAATAGAGTTTGAAATATGCGATCTACTTTTTCCAATAAACTGGGAAACTTTTTCGTGATCGTATCCAAAATTTTTTATAAGATTATTGTAACTTTCAGCCTCCTCTACAGGATTTAGATCTTTCCTCTGAACATTTTCTATAATCGCTAATTCTAATGATTTTAGATTATCTGCATCAATAATGACTACAGGCACTTCATGAAGACCAGCTGATTGAGCTGCTTGCCATCTTCTTTCGCCTGCTATTAATTCAAATTTATCGTCTTGATCATCTGATTTTCTAACAATCAATGGTTGGATTATGCCTCTTTCTTTAATCGAATTTTTTAATTCTTCTAAAGCCTCCTTTTCAAATAATTTTCTAGGTTGATTTTTATTTGGAACTATAGAACTTATAGAAATTTTATCTTTAGAAGACTTTATGTCACTATCTCCTATTAGTGAAGATAGGCCTCTACCTAAGCCCTTCTTACTTTTAAAAGGATTTATCATGCAGCACTCTCCACTGGTTTATCTTGTTCTAAGAATTCATCAGTAAATTCAAAGTAAGCCTTACTTCCAGGACATATTTTGTCATATATTAGGACAGGTATTCCGTGAGATGGTGCCTCAGACAATCTAACATTTCTTGGCACAGCAGTTGAGTAAACTTTTTCTTTAAAATAGTTCCTTGCCTCTATCTCCACTTGACCCGAAAGCTTATTTCTCTTGTCGAACATTGTAAGCAGTATGCCTCTAATTTCTAATGTTGGATTTAAATTGGATTTTATCCTTTCTATAGTCTTCATGAGTTGAGTAAGCCCTTCTAATGCAAAAAATTCTGTCTGCAGCGGAACCACTAAAGAGTCGGAGGCCACCAATGCCATAATTGTAAGTAAACTTAGGGATGGAGGACAGTCAATTATTATGTAATCATACAGTGCTCTAGAATCATTTAAAATTAGGCCTAATTCGTCTTTTAATTTAAACGCCCTTCGGCTATCCCCGGCTGTTTCGACCTCAAGACCTGATAAATCAACATTTGAAGTTATTACATTTAGATTTTCAAAGCTTGATGGTTGTATAACTTCTGAAATTTTCTTATTTCCATTTAGAACACTGTAAATAGTATTCTCTGAGTTAGTTGTGTTAGTTAATCCAAGACCAGTTGAGGCATTACCTTGTGGATCTAAATCTATTACTAAAACTTTTTTTCCTTTCATTGATAGCCCTGCCGCTAGATTAATTACTGTTGTGGTTTTGCCCACTCCTCCTTTTTGATTTATTACTGAAATTATTTTTTTATCCATTATTTTTATATATATTTTTCATTTTTATAATTTTTCTAAGACCCTCTTTAATTGTTGCGTCTCATTAAAAATTTTTTTTAAGAAAATATCTTTGTTAAACATTTTTTTTTTTTAGATTTGAAATTTTTACTATTAAAGATTGGTTACTTGTTAAACTTTTTTTTTCTTCATAATCAAAATTCCAATTCTCACGCGCATTATTAATAACTGTCTTTCCAGTCATACCTAAAAATAAAATAATATACTTAAATTTTTTAAAATTATTTTTTGCTATTTGAAAAATTATTGGCAAAGGTTTAAATGCTCTTGAAATTATAACATCCGTTGTTAAATCTTTTTCTCCAAAAATATTTTTTCGATGAATTTCTGAATTTAGACTAAATTTATCTGCCATTTCTCTTAAGAAAAGACTTTTGTGATAGCTCTTTTCATAGAAAATTAGCTTAAATAAAGGTTTTTTTGGTTTCATCAAAATACCTAAAACTATACCAGGTAATCCAGCGCCAGATCCCAGATCTGTGCAAACTTTTATATCATTTTTATCAATAAAATCAATTATTTGAGCGCAATCTTCTATATGCCTTTTTTTTATGGAATTTTCAGTGCTTTTACTGATCAAATTTATTCTTTTATTTCTTGAAATAATTGCATTTGAATAGTCTTCTAATTCCTTTAATGTTCCACGTGAAACATTTGAGGATTTATCATTATATATTTTTAAAATATTCGAATCAATCAAGCTATATGCTTAATAGACTTTCTTTTAAGATGAGACAACAAAATATATACAGCAGCGGGAGTAATTCCATCTATTCTTAATGCTTGTCCCATTGTTTTAGGTCTTATTTTTTTAAATTTTGATTTTACTTCGTTTGAAAGTCCAGAAAAACTATCATAATTTAGGTTTTCTGGAATTAATAAATTTTCATCTCTTTTAAATGCTAAAATATCTGCTTTTTGCTTCTTTAAATAACCTTTATAATGTGAATTTATCTCTAGTTGTTCATCAATTTCACGTGAAAAATATGGTATATCTGGCCATATTTCTCTTATTTTACTCATATTAACGGATTTTTGTCCTAATAACTGATTTGCCGATCGGCTCACACCATCTTTTGCAATATTTATTGCAAATTTAGAGGCTTTTGATGGTGAAATCATCAATTTATCCATTTTAGACTGAATTATTGATAAATTAATAAATTTATCTTTATAAATCTTCTTTCTTTGATCTAACACTAGTCCTATATCAATTCCTTTTTTTGTAAGTCTAACATCTGCGTTGTCAGATCTTAATGAGAGTCTATATTCGGCCCTTGATGTAAACATTCTATATGGCTCTGCAACACCTTTTGTTACAAGATCATCTATCATGACTCCTATATAAGCTTCAGACCTATCTAAAATAAACGGCTCTTCTTCTTTAAAGGCTAGTGCAGCATTAGTTCCAGCGATAAGGCCTTGAGCAGCGGCTTCTTCATATCCAGTAGTTCCATTTATCTGGCCGGCTAGATAAAGGTTTTTAATTTTCTTAGTCTCCAAAGTTAAAAAAAGCTCTCTTGGATCTATAAAATCATACTCTATGGCATATCCAGGTCTTAAAATTTTAACGTTCTCTAAACCATTGATTTTACTGCATATTTCTTGCTGTACGTCAGCAGGTAAAGATGTCGAAATTCCATTCGGATAAATTGTATGATCATTTAAACCTTCTGGCTCTAAAAAAATTTGATGTCTTTGTTTATCTGCAAATTTTTTAATTTTATCCTCTATAGAGGGGCAATATCTTGGACCTACTCCTTTTATGGTTCCAGAGTACATAGCGCTTCGTTTTATATTTTTTGAAATAATTTTATGAACTGCTCGATTGGTATAGGTCATTCTACATGAAATCTGTTTATTGTATTTTTTTCTTGTAAGGAAAGAAAAAAAGTATGGTTCATCATCAGCTTGCTGCTCTTCTAAATTTTCAAAATTTATTGTTCGAGAATCAAGTCTAGGCGGAGTTCCAGTTTTAAGTCTTCCTATTTTAAAATTATACTTTTCTAACTGTTCACTTAAACCTGTTGAAGGTTTCTCATCAAACCGACCAGCTGGTATTTTATCTTCACCAATATGTATCAAACCATTTAAAAAAGTGCCAGTTGTTAAAATTATCTTAGACGATTTAATTTCTTTACCTGATTGTGTTAAAAAACCAATTATACTGTTATTTTTAAAATAGAACCTAATTACAGGATCGCTAAAAATACTTAAATTACAGTAGTTTACAAGTTTTTGTTGCATGAATTTTTTATATAATGATCTATCACTTTGAGTTCTGGGTCCTCTAACTGCAGGCCCCCTGCTTCTATTTAGTAATCTAAATTGGATACCTGATTTATCTGCTACTTCTCCCATCACTCCATCTAATGCATCTATTTCTCTGACTAGGTGTCCTTTTCCTAATCCACCAATTGCTGGATTACAAGACATCTCTCCTATTGTATTAAATTTGTGTGTAAACAAGGCGGTGTTAACACCCAACCTTGCAGAAGCAGCTGCTGCTTCACACCCAGCATGACCCCCTCCTATTACCACTACATCAAATGTTAATTCGTTTTTCATATTTGTAATTTATTATTGATCCTAAAATTTACAAGAAAACACTTAAATTTGTTTAAAAAGTGAGTAATTCCAACGTTTATTTACCAATGCAAAAATCTTTAAAAATTGATCCTAATATCTCCTCAACATCAACCTGTCCCACGATAGTTCCAAGATATCTGGTTGCCAATCTTAAGTCTTCCGCCGCTTTATCAAAATCTTCTAAGGATTTTTTTTCTTCAAAATTTGTTAAATGCTCGACACATTTTTCAAGATTAGTCCTGTGTCGTTGTCTTGTAATATATATGTCATCTTGAAGAATAAATTTATTTTTTAAATTTTCTTTAATCAAATTTATAAGTTTATCTAAATTTTTTTCCTTTTTTATTGAAATTAAAACCGTCTCATAATTTTTTATTTCTTCTGTAATATTATCATTCCCTAATTCCATTTTATTAATTACTAAAATAGAGTTTTTTGGTCGAAATTTCTTTAAAAAACTAGAAAAATCAACACTTTTGGGCTCTATAACTATTAAATTTAAATCAGCTTTTTCTGCTCTTTCTAAAGCTAATTTAATACCCTTCTTTTCAATTTCGTCTTTTGAATCTCTTATCCCGGCTGTATCAGAAATTACAACAGGATAACCATTTAGATTAAGGTGTGCCTCAATAACATCTCTTGTCGTTCCTGCAATTTCAGAAACAATTGAAATATCTCTTTTTGATAGGTAATTTAACAAAGAAGACTTTCCAGCGTTAGTGGGACCAACAATTGCAATTTTAAAACCTTCTCTTATTCTTTCTCCAACTTTTTGATCATTCAATATTTTATCTATCTCATTTTTGATACTTTTAGTTTCTGAATGAATATTTTTTAAAATATTATCTGGCAAATCTTCATCAGGAAAATCAATTTTGGCTTCAATGTTTGACAATATTTTTAACAATCTTTCTCTAAGTGAATTAAATTTATCTGAGCTTTTGCCAGACATAATTTTTAATGCTTGTCTTCTTTGGATTTCAGTTTCTGATGAAATTAAGTCAGAAATACTTTCAGCTTTTAGCAAATTTATTTTACCATTTTGAAATGCAATCTTAGTAAATTCACCTGGTTCAGCTAATCTACATCCATCTATTTTAGAAAGAGCTCTATGTATTGTATGAATTACTGCTTTACTTCCATGAACATGAAGTTCAGCCATATCCTCTCCTGTGTAGCTCTTGGGGCCAGGAAACCATAACAAAATACCCTCGTCTATTAGTTCCTGAGTTTGTGGATCTTTAAATTTTCTTAAAGAAGCTACTTTTGGATTTGGCAAAGGTAAAAAAGTAATGTTTTTCAACACTTTTTTTGTGTTCGGACCAGATATTCTTATTACAGAAATGCCAGAAAGTCCGGGTCCAGAGGAAAGTGCATATATGGTCATTTTATTATAGCTACAATATGAATTTAATATAAAAATAATTCAATGATTATTTGGTTGGCTTCTTATCCAAAAAGTGGAAATACTTGGGTTAGATCTTTTTTATCTGCTTACTATTATGCACCAGATGGAAAATTTACATTTGAATTATTAAAAAATATAAAGCAATTTCCTAGTAAAGATTTTTTTAACAAAGAATTAAAAAGTGTTGATGAGGCGTCTGAAAATTGGTTAATTGCTCAAAAAAAAATCAAGGAAAATGGTAAATTTTGTTTTCTTAAAACACACAACGTAAACGGGGCATACAAGGGAAGAAGCTTTACAAATGGCGATTATACTCTAGGAGCAATTTATATTGTTCGAGATCCAAGAAATGTTCTCACATCTCTGATGAACCATTACTCCATCAGTGAAAAGCAGGCTTTGAAAATGATTAGTAGTGTTTATAGGAATTTAAGAGATGAAAATAATGATGCAGATTACTCAAGTTATTCGTTTATAAGCTCATGGTCAAATAATTATAATTCTTGGAAGTTTTCAAAAAATATAAATACATTATTTGTAAAATATGAAGATTTAGAAAAGGAAAAAGAAAAGACTTTTTTAAAGATAATTAATTTTGTTAATAAAAACATTCAAAATAATGAGGGCATAAATGAAAAAAAATTTAGATCAGCAATTGAAACAACAGATTTTGAATTATTAAAAAGAAATGAAGAAAAAGAAGGCTTTGAGGAAGCAATTTTTTCTAAAAAGGAAAAAAAATATAAACCATTTTTCAATTTGGGACACAAAAATAATTATAAAAAACTTTTAAACAGCAAAACTATAAGACATATAGAAAAAGAATTTAGTAAAGATATGAAAGAATTAAAATATTTATAATTAACTTGGTTTATTCATTGAATTAAAAAAGTCAGAATTATTTTTAGTTTCTTTCAATTTAGAATTAATAAATTCAATAGCATCCATTGAACCCATTGGAGCTATAATCCTTCTTAAAACATTCATTTTTTGTAAATCATTTTTTTCGAAGATCAATTCTTCTCTTCTTGTTCCTGATTTAGTAATGTCAATAGCTGGAAAAATTCTTTTTTCAGAAATTTTTCTGTCTAATATAGTTTCGCTGTTTCCAGTACCTTTAAACTCTTCAAAAATAACTTCATCCATTCTACTACCAGTATCTATAAGTGCAGTCGCTATTATAGTTAGAGATCCTCCCTCTTCAATATTTCTAGCTGCACCAAAAAATCTTTTTGGCCTTTGAAGAGCATTTGCGTCTACACCTCCTGTTAATACTTTTCCTGAACTTGGTACCACAGCATTATACGCTCTACCTAGCCTTGTTATTGAATCTAATAAAATTACAACATCTTTTTTATGTTCAGTTAATCTTTTCGCTTTTTCTATAACCATCTCTGCGACAGCCACGTGTCTTTGAGCTGGCTCATCAAAAGTTGAACTGATAACTTCACCTTTTACAGTTCTTTGCATATCAGTAACTTCTTCTGGCCTTTCGTCTATTAGCAAGACCATTAAATAGCATTCAGGATGATTTGCAGTTATAGAATTTGCGATGCTTTGTAAAATCATTGTTTTTCCTGCTTTAGGTGGTGAAATGATTAGTGATCTTTGTCCCTTTCCAATTGGACTTACTAAATCAATCAATCTCGGGGTTAAGTCTACCTTTTTATCAACCTTAACAGCTTCAACTTCCATCACTAATTGTTTGTTTGGGTAAAGGGGGGTTAGGTTATCAAAAGCGATCTTATGTTTAAATTTTTCGGTTTCTTCAAAATTAATTTTGCTAACCTGCAACAATGCAAAATATCTTTCTCCCTCTTTAGGCGCTCTTATTGGTCCTTCAACTGTATCGCCAGTTCTTAATCCAAATCGTCTTATTTGATTTGGGCTTACATATATATCATCTGCTCCAGGTAAATAATTGGACTCCATTGCTCTTAAAAAACCAAAACCATCTTGAAGTAATTGAAGAACTCCACCTCCAGTAATTTCCTCTCCTTTTTCTGCAAGTTTTTTTAAAATAGCAAAATAAATTTCTTGCCTTCTTAGTGTGCTTGCATTTTCTATTCCTAAGTTTTCCGCTTCTTTTATTAACTGCTCTGAGCTTTTTTCTTTTAATTCTTGAATATTCATATTGGGAGATTTTAATTAGATTAGTATAATATAGTTATGTGTTAACAGGATTTCAACCCCATAAAGGCTTAAAAACAACAACAAAAACAATCAAAATAAGTAATAATGTAGGTATTTCGTTAATGAGTCTGTAGAATTTGTGACTATGTACATTTTGATCAATTTTAAATTGGGCAAGAATTCTACCAAGATATAGATGATAAAGTGTTAATATAACTACAAAAATTATTTTTAGTATCATCCAAGTTTGTCCTATTTGTTGAAATCCTATACTGTGAATTAATATTACACCAAAAATCCAAGACAAAATCATTGCTGGGGTCATAATGTAAAAAAATAATTTTCTTTCCATTATCTTAAATATTTCTGAAGTTTTTTTCTCCGAACTGTTTTCAGCGTGATAAACAAAAATTCTAGGTAAATATAAAAGTCCAGCCATCCAAGATATAACGGAAATTAAATGTAATGACTTAAATAATAAGTATAAATTCATTATTATATATGTTTTTCAATCAAATTTTTTAACAAAAGTATGTGATCATCGCTGTCATTTAGACAAGGAACCATGTCAAAATTTTCTCCACCAGACTCTATGAAGCTCTCTTTGCCTTGTATAAGTATTTCTTCTAATGTTTCGACACAATCAGAAGAAAAGCCCGGACATATAGCAAGGACATTTTTTTTTCCTTCTTTTGGGAGCTCTTCTAAAGTTTTGTCTGTATAAGGTTGTAACCATTTCTGTGGTCCAAACCTTGACTGAAATGTAGTTTTAATTTCAATTGAGTTTAGTTTTTCGGTAATTAGCCTTGTCGTTTTATGACAATAACAATGGTAAGGATCACCTTTGTCAAAATATTTTTTCGGGATTCCATGATAAGAAGCCAATATTAAATCTGGTTTCCAATCAATCTCACTGATTTTTTTATTTATAGATTTTACCAATGCCTCTATATACAAAGGATCAGATTCATAGTGCGGTATTATTTTTAAGGAAGGCTGCCATCTCATTTTCATGAGTGTTCTATAAACCTCGTCGCAAACTGTGGCTGTAGTAGCCGCAGCATATTGAGGGTATAGAGGTAAGATTACTAAATTTTCACATCCCTCTAATTGTAGTTTTTCTATTTTACTTTTAATACTTGGATTTCCGTATCTCATTGCAAAATCTATAATTAGATTTTCATTTTTTAGATAGTTAGAAGTCTTTTCCATTTGTTTTTTTGTATAATAAAGTAATGGAGACATATTTTTGTCTTTCATCCAAATTTCTTTATATGCTTTAGCTGTTTTAGAGGGTCTAAACGTAAGAATAAAGAGATTAAGAATTATTTGCCAAATAATTGGGTTTACTTCGATTACTCTCCTGTCGGATAAAAATTCCTTTAAATATTTTCTTATATCAGACCAACTAGTAGAATCAGGAGTTCCTAGATTGATCAATAACACTCCCGTCTTTCCAAATTTTATTGGTGGGTGTTCTTCTTTCATTTATAATTTCTCACTGTTTGTACAAGTTCATAAACCATATCAACTTCAGTTTCAGGCAAAATGCCATGACCCAAGTTAAAGACGTAAGGATGGTCTTTAAATATATTCAGATACTTCTTAATTTGTTTTCTTAGGTTTTCTTTATCGGATAAAAGGATCTTTGGATCTAAACCTCCCTGTACTGGCACATCCAAATATTTAATTAAATTTTCAGGATCTACGTTATAATCAATATTTATCATACTAGGCTTAACAATATTAGTGAATTTAATATAATCAGTGATGCCTCTAGGGAAACATATAACAGGTACACCTAAATTTTTTACATGGTTTACAAGAGATAAGGTTGGATTATATAAAAATTTATCAAAGTTATTTTGTATTAAACCAGCCCAACTATCAAATATTTGAATTATTGTAGCACCAGCTTTTATTTGGTTTTCAATATGAATTTTAATAAATTTATCCAACAAAGTTAAAATTTCATTAATTATAACCTCGTCTTTAAAAAAATCATAAGATAGTCCATTCTTAGGTGAAACTTTGTTTACCATATATACCAAAAGCGTCCATGGGGCCCCTACAAAACCAATTAAATCTTTGTTTTTGAGATCATTACTATTTTTAAGATTAGACAATAGTTTATATACAGGGGATAATTTTTCTGTTAGATCCTTCCTACTTACACTTGCGAGTTTATTTAATTCAAAAGCTCCTAGACTTGGACCAAAATTTTTTTTAAACTCAACAATCTGACCCATACCATGTGGTATCATTAGTATATCTGAGAATATTATTGCAGCATCAAAACCAAATCTTTTTATCGGCTGTAATGTTATTTCTTCAGCTAAAGTATGATTTAAGCATAATTTTATGAAATCTGGGTTTGCTTTTCTAATTTCTCTGAATTCTGGTAGATATCTGCCAGCTTGCCTCATTAACCATACTGGATTAACCTTAGTGTTTTTGTTTATCAAACATTCTTTTATTGGTGTCATTTATATTAAGATAATTATATTTAGTATTTATTATTAGTATGTATTGTTGATAACGTAAATTACTCAATTTCAACACTTTATTAACTTTTTTTACATCTCACTGGCTAAAAAACCCTTTAAAAACAAGTCTATTTAATTATTTTACAAAACTTTAAAATTGTTAATAAGTTATCCACATTAATTTTAAATGTTAATTAAATGAGTAAAAAAAATGTTTCTTTTAGAATTTTACTAATTGAAAATGATTTCTTAATTTTAAATTAATTTATAAACAAATTATACATGAAAAATACACATCAAATATTCTTGATTTCTGACTCAACGGGTGAGACATTGGACAGAATTTTTATGGCTTTAAAAGCCCAATTTAATAACTTTAATTATGAACTAAATCAATTTTCTTTTACAAGAACAGAGAGCCAAATATCAACAATACTTAAAAATGCAAAAGAACAAGACAGCCCTATCATATTATACACTGTGGTTAATAGTAAACTTGCAAAGTTTTTAGCTGAAGAAGCAAATAGAATTAGCGTGCCTTGTTTTGGCGTTCTAGGAGATTTGATTTTAAATTTTTCAAAAATTCTTAATCAAAAAGCAACTCATAAACCTAGTGGTCAACACGCTCTAGACGATGAATATTACAAAAGAATTGAAGCAATTCAATTTACAATGAACCATGATGATGGCAATCAAACAGGAAATATACTTGAGTCAGATATTATATTAATAGGTGTTAGTAGAACAAGTAAAACACCAACTTCTATTTATTTGGCTAATAAGGGATTAAAAACTGCTAATATTCCATTAGTAAATGAAATGCAAATACCTAAAGATGTGACCGAGTCAAGCAACCTATGTGTTGTTGGATTAGTAACAGAAGCTGAAAGATTGTTTGATATTCGTCGTAATAGATTAAATTCGCTCAGGGAAAAAGAAGCATCCGATTACACAGACTTAGAAAAAATTAAAATTGAAGTAGAACAATCAAAAAAAATCTTTAAAAAAAATAAATGGCCCACGATAGATGTAACAAGAAAGTCAGTTGAAGAAACTGCTGCATCAATTATCAAAATATATGAAATAAAAAATAAAAATGCATAAATTAGTTTTGGCGTCAAAAAGTAAGGTAAGATATCAAATTCTGGTAAAACATAGTATTGACTGCAAGGTAGAACACTCAAATATTGATGAAGAACCAGTAAAACAAAGCTTATTAAATGAAGGCGCAACTCCAGAAATTATCTCAAAAAATTTAGCTGAATTGAAAGCAAACAAAGTAAGCCAAAGATTGGTTGACCAGTTAGTGTTGGGAGCTGACAGCGTTATAGACTTAAACGGTGAATTGATTTCTAAACCAGAAAATAGAGAGCAAGCATTCAATATTTTGAAAAAATTAAATGGAAAAATACATCATTTAATAAGTTCTGTGTGTATTTCAAAAAATGGTTCAATGATATGGAATTATACAGACAAAGCAAATTTAACTATGAAAAAATTTAATGATGGTGATTTAAAAGAGTATTTAAACAAAATATCAGATGAAGCTTTATATTCTTATAATGTCTACCAAATAGAAGGTGAAGGAAAAAATTTATTTTCTAAAATTGATGGAGATCAAAATACTATTATGGGTCTTCCTGTTGATGAAATTAAACAATATATCGAAAGTTTATAGTGAAAAAATATTTAGTTGTTGGAAATCCTGTTGAACATTCACTATCACCAAAACTACATAATTATTGGTTAAGTTCTAATAAAATTGATGCGATTTATGGGAAATTGCAGGCATATGATCATGATTTGGAAGAGTTGTGTAGCAGTATTAAAAATGGCCAGATAAACGGGCTTAATATTACAGTCCCTTTCAAAAAAAAAATTATACCTCATTTAGATGTACTAAGCGGTCATGCATTAAGGACTCAATCTGTGAATACAGTTTGTCTGAATAATGGAAATGTTACTGGTTATAATACCGATATAGAAGGGTTTGAACTTAGTCTCAAAGCATTGGATTACGATGTTAGTGATAAAAAGGTAATGATCTTGGGGGCAGGAGGAGTTGTACCTTCAATTATATATGCCTTAAAAAAAATGAATGCTCCACAAATTTATTTAAGTAATAGAACTAAAGAGAAGGCACAGATTTTAAAAAAATTATTTGATGGACTAGAAGTTATAGATTGGGGAATTCTCCCTGATTTTGATATGATTATTAATGCTACTAGCCTTGGGTTAAAGGAAAACGATAAATTTGAAATTGATTTTTTAAAAGCTGGAAACAATAAACTGTTTTTTGATGTTATTTATAATCCATTTAACACTGATTTTTCTAAAGCTGGAAATAAACCGGGAAATATAATTGAGAATGGTTTAAATATGTTTCTCTTTCAGGCACAAAAAGCATTTAGTATATGGCATAATATTGAACCAAAGATTGATCAAAAAGTTATAAAATTTTTAGAAAGTTAATTTTTGTGAGACTTAATAATAAAATTGCAATAATAACAGGTTCAGCTTCTGGTTTTGGTAAAGGAATAGCAAAAAAGTTTACCGAAGAAGGTGCCAATTTAATATTAGTTGATGTAAATTATAAATTATTAAAGGAAGTTTCTAAGAATTTATCTCAAGACTATTTTGTTGCTGATGTATCTAAAGCATCAAATTTTAATTCTCTACTAAAATATGCTTATAAAAAGTACAATTCTGTGGATATATTTGTAAATAATGCCGGCATTACTCACAAACCCAAACCTATGGAAACTGTAACAGAAAAAGAATTTGATAAAGTATTTAGTGTAAATGCAAAGTCAGTTTACTATTGTGGAAAATATTTTGTGCCAAGAATGAAAAAAATAAAGAGAGGAGTCATCCTAAATGTTGCGTCAACGGCAGGATTATCTCCAAGACCTAAATTAAATTGGTATAACGCAAGCAAAGGCTGGATGATTACTGCAACAAAGGCCATGGCTGTAGAATTGGCCCCATTTAATGTGCGTGTTAATGCTATAGCGCCGGTAGCCGGAAAAACACCATTATTAAAATCATTTATGGGAGGTAATACGCAAAAAAAAAAACAAACTTTCTTATCTACAATCCCACTAGGTAGATTTTCTACTCCTCAAGATATGGGGAATGCTGCTTGTTTTTTATGTTCTGATGAAGCAAGTATGATAACAGGAACAGTTCTGGAAGTTGATGGTGGGAGATGTATTTAATTTGAAATGATTAGAATAGGAGTTATTGGAGGGATTGGATCTGGCAAATCTTTTATATCTAAACTTTTCAAATCACCAGTTTTTAACGCAGATAGGGAAGTAGAATTACTATACAAAAATAATTTGGAGTGTTACAAAAGATTAAAAAATAAACTCCCTAGATTTGTTAAATCTTTACCAATATCAAAAAGTCAACTAATAAAAGCAATTAACGAAGATAAAAAAAATCTGAAAAGGATATCTTCTGTAGTTCATCCACTAGTTAGAAAAAAATTGAAATCATTTTTAAATAAAAATAAGAAAAATAAAATTATAGTTTTAGATATTCCCTTATTAATAGAAAATAAACTTTATAATAAAAAAGATATTTTAATATTTGTTAAATCTAATCAAAATAAAGTAATAAATAGATTAAGAAAAAGAAAAAATTTTAACAAAAAATTACTTTTAAATTTAAGAAAAAACCAAACCAATCTGTTAAAAAAAAGAAAATTAGCAAATTATATTGTCGATAATAATTTTAGTCCAAATATAATGCAAAAAAAAATTAATTTGCTAAAGAATAAAATTTTAGATGAAAGAAATAGTACTTGACACTGAAACCACGGGTCTTTCGGTAAAAGATGGGCATAGAATAGTAGAAATTGGTTGTATAGAAATTGAAAATTTAATACCAACCAAAAATGTTTTTCATTGTTATCTAAATCCTGAAAGAAAAGTTTCTGAGAGTGCATTAAAAGTTCACGGATACACAGATGAATTTTTAGCTGATAAAAAAAAATTTAACGAAATTGCTGATGATTTCTTAAAATTTATAGAAGGTAAAAAAATTATAATTCATAATGCAGAATTTGATATAGGTCATCTCAATAATGAACTTTCATTAATTAAAAAAGAAAAAATTACAAAGGAAAATGTGATAGATACACTTGAAATTGCTAGAAACAAATTTCCAGGTTCAGGGATAAGTTTAGATGCATTGTGCAAGAGATTTAGAATTGATAATTCCAATAGAAAAAAACACACAGCTTTAGTTGATTGTGAGTTATTATCAAAAGTATATATAAATTTATTAGATCAGAAAGAACCAAAATTTCAGTTCATTAACAACAAGGAAAAAAGTTTCTATAAAAAAAATGTTTTAAAAAATTATTCAAAAATAGTTATAAAACCTACTTCTGAAGAATTAATAAATCATAAAAAATTCTTAGATAAGGAACTAAAAAAAAATTATTATTAGTTATATTTTTGATTATATAATTTTTCAAAGTCTACTTTCTTTTCTAATATTAAGTTTGGAAATCCAGAGTTTTTAATTATATTTAAAAATATTTTTTCTAATTCTGGATAAATTTTATTTTGGATATCAACAAGAATAATTCTCTCTAATTCTTTTTTTTTTAAATCTTTATCTATTATTTTTGCAACTGTTGCATAACTTATTTCAAAATAAGATTTTCTTTTATTATTTGACGGGTCTTTGTAATGTAATTTTGTTAAAACCTCTATAACATCATTTTGCATTGGCTGTGTTGTTACATTGATACCAAGGGTGTATTTAGTTATATATTCTTTACTAAACACAAAGGTCTGAACGTCTGGAATTTCTACTGAAAGATCTTTTATATAATTTAATAAAATTTTAAATTTTTTTGTCATCGTCTTCACCTAATTCTTCAAATTCTCCATCTATGTAGGTTTTTTCTCTCCTCTTTTCGTATTTATTTTTACTAACAAATTTTGCTAATATAATCTTTCTTGTGAATGGTACGATTAATAAAACTCCAATTAGATCTGTTGCAAATCCTGGTATGATTAATAATAATGCTGCGAAGGCTAGAGTAGCACCTGAAATTATTTCATACACCGGAATTTCATTTTTAATTAATTGCCTCATGCCAGATTTTAAAGTGTTAAATCCTTCATATCTAGCGTAAGCAATTCCTGCAATCGCAGTACCGAATATTAGTAAAATTGTATTAAAAGCTCCGATTTGAGATCCAATTTTAATAAATAAGTAGATTTCTATTAGAGGAGTCCCAATTATTAAAATTAATAGTGTGTTCATTTGTCTATTATCTAATTAGCAGGTTGAAATTATCAACATAGTAAATATTATACTCATATGAGTTATAGCTTTGAATACATTGATATTATACTTCTTGCAATGATTGCAGGTTTTATTTTTTTAAGATTAAGAGGAATTTTAGGAAAAAAAACAGGTTTTGAAGAAGATATAGACTCAAGTTTTGCTCACGAGGCGCCACCAACTAAGCCAAAAGCTGATCTAAACGCAAACACATTTGATGAAAATGCTAAGAAGGAATTTATCAAGGGAGCAATGATTGCTTATGAAACTATAATAACTAACTTTGCAAAAGGAAAATTAAAGGACATAAAATCATTGTTAGATAAAAATATATACCAGCAATTTGAGGAAGCTATTAAAGAAAGAGATGAAAAAAATTTTTCTTCTGAAACAACATTTATTGGTATCAATTCTGCTGAAGTTAAAGAACACCTACAAAATAAAAATATGTTAGAAGTAACAGTAGAATTTGTAAGTGAAATTATTTCTTGTGTTAAAGATAAAGAAAATAAAATTGTTTCGGGAGATCCAGAAAAAGTTAAAAAGGTTTTAGATACGTGGAAATTTTCTAAAGATAGCAGATCTCCAAATCCAAATTGGTTATTAATCGATACTCAAGCTTGACAAATAAGCTATCAGATAAAGATAAGAAAGACTGGCAAAAATATATAAATAGTTCTGAAAGACTTCATAGTAAAGATTTAGAACAATCAAATAATCAAACAATTTCAGAAAGATCAATTGATTTGCACGGGCTCACCTTAGAACAAGCTAACCAAGAAATTTCACAATTCATAGAAAATTGTTATTTAAATAAAGTAAAAAAAATTAACGTTATTACTGGTAAGGGTATGAGGTCAAAAAATATAAATGATCCTTACCAGTCTTCAAAGTTAAGTATTTTAAAATATTCCATCCCAGAATATATTAAAAATAATTCAGAATTGATGAAAAAAATAATTAAAATTGATTTTGAGTCTGTAGATAGTCCATCGAAAGGAAGTTTCGATATTATCCTTAAATCTATAAGATAAATTTTGAAAGGTCTGTGTCTTTTACCAGTTCACCAATGTTATCTTTGATGTATTTGCCATCCACAGTTATTTTCTCTCCAGCTCTATCTGTGGCTGTAAAACTAATTTCATCTAAGACTCGTTCAATAATCGTGTGTAATCTTCTTGCACCTATATTTTCTACAGATGAATTGACTTCACTTGCTATATGAGCGATTGTATTTATTCCATCTTCTGTAAATTCTAAATCTACATTCTCAGTTTTTAAAAGTGCTCTATATTGCTTAATTAAACTATTATCTGGTTCCTTTAGTATCCTAATAAAATCCTCACTATTTAGAGCATCAAGCTCAACTCTTATTGGGAGTCTACCTTGTAACTCAGGTAACAGATCTGATGGTTTTGCTAATTGAAACGCTCCTGAGGCAATAAATAATATATGATCTGTCTTAACAGGTCCATATTTAGTGCTAACAGTTGTTCCTTCTATAAGTGGTAATAAATCTCTTTGAACTCCTTCTCTTGAAACATCACCGCCAACTCGATCGGTTCTTGCAGAAATTTTATCGATTTCATCTAAAAAAACTATTCCGTTATTCTCTGTTGAATCTTTTGCTGACTTAATAATTTTGTCTTGTTCAATAAGTTTGTCTGACTCTTCATTTATTAAAATTTCATGAGATTCTTTTACTGACATTTTTTTTTTCTTGGGTTTTTGACCCATTGATTTCCCAAGCATATCAGAAATATTTATCATACCAACATTTGCACCAGGCATTCCAGGTATCTCAAATGATGGCATTTGATTAGACTCGCTAACAGCTATTTCAATTTCATTGTCATCTAAATCTCCATCTCTTAGTCTCTTTCTAAAACTCTCTCTTGTTGCAACACTTGCTTTATTTCCTACTAAAGCATCCAAAACCCTATCCTCCGCTAATTTTTGTGCTTGAGCATGAACTTCTTTTCTTTTCTTAACCTTTTCCATAGCAATTGCAATTTCTAATAGATCCCTAACAATTTGTTCCACATCACGTCCCACATATCCTACTTCTGTAAATCTTGTAGCTTCAACTTTTACGAATGGAGCCTCTGCTAATTTTGAGAGTCTTCTAGAGATTTCAGTTTTACCAACACCTGTTGGTCCAATCATTAAAATGTTTTTTGGAAGAACTTCATCTTTCATATCATCTTCTAATGCTTGTCTTCTCCATCTATTTCTTAAAGCAATAGCAACAGCTCTTTTAGCTTTATTTTGTCCAACAACAAATCTATCTAATTCTGAAACAATTTCTCTCGGTGATAATGAATTTGCAATTGTAGTCCTCTCTTTTGCAACTTTACCTTTTGGAAATGATGTAACGTTTGATTTTTCCATTATATTTTCTCCATACTCAAATTATCATTAGTAAATACACATATATCTGAAGCAACTTTAATTGATTTTTTTGCAATATCTTCTGCGGACATATCTGTATCCATTAACACTTTTGCAGCTGCTAAAGCATAATTTCCGCCAGAACCAATTCCAATTACATCACCCTCAGGCTCTAAAACATCACCAGTTCCTGAAATTATAAAACTTTTTTCTTTATCTCCAATTGCCATTAATGCTTCTAATCTTCTTAAATATTTATCAGTTCGCCAATCTTTTGCTAATTCAACAGCAGCTCTTGTTAAATTACCTGCATGTTTTTCAAGCTTTGACTCTAGTCTTTCAAACAAAGTAAGTGCATCTGCTGTCGATCCAGCAAAACCTGCGATCACATTTCTTTTCTCAATTTTACGAACTTTGTTAGCAGTTTTCTTAATTACAGTATTACCCATGCTAACTTGACCGTCACTGGCCACAACTACGTCATTATTTTTTCTTACAAGTACAATGGTTGTCATAGAGTATAGATGGATATGAATTTAAATAGTTCAAGCCCAGGTTTAGTATTATTGATATAATCAAAAATACCTATATACCTAATTTAAATTATGAAAAGAAAAGCAAAAATAGCAAGAAAAACGAAAGAAACTAATATCAGTGTTGATCTAAATATTGACGGCAAAGGTAAGTACAAAGTTGACACAGGAATAGGATTCTTAGATCACATGCTCGAACAGTTATCCAAACACTCATCAATGGATTTAACTGTTAAAGCTAAAGGTGACACACATATTGATCTTCACCACACAACTGAAGACACTGGTATTGCTATAGGAGAATGCTTAAAGAAAGCTTCAAAAAAATTTGTAGGTATTAAAAGATATGCTCATATTTTATTACCAATGGATGAAACATTAACACGAGTTGCAATAGATGTTTCAAATAGACCATATTTAATCTGGAATGTGAAATTAAAAGTTGAAAAACTTGGTGAGATGGACACAGAATTATTTAAAGAATGGTTCCAAGCTTTTTCACAAGCCGCCGGAATTACCATGCACGTTGAAAATATTTATGGTGATAATAGTCACCACATCATAGAGTCTTGCTATAAAGGCTTGGCAAGGACTTTAAGAGCTGCATTAGAATTAGATCCTAGGAATAAAAGTTCAGTTCCCTCGACAAAGGGTTCTTTATAAGATTAATGGACGTCACAATTGTTGACTATAAATCGGGTAATATAAGCTCTGTAATTAACTCATTTAAAGAAGTTGCCAAAGATAAAGTTAATATCGAAGTAACTTCAGATTTAGATAAAATTAAATCGAGCGACAAAGTAGTTCTACCAGGGCAAGGCTCATTTAAAAGCTGTATAGATGGTTTAAAAAGCATAAATGGTTTAATAGATACTCTAAGTGAATTTGCATTAAATAATAAAAAACCACTTCTTGGTATTTGTGTCGGTCTTCAAATGTTTGCGGACGTTGGTTACGAAGAGGTTGAAACCAAAGGTTTAGGGTGGATTTCAGGCAAAGTATCTAAAATTGATAATCAAGATGGAAAATTTAAACTTCCCCATATTGGCTGGAACCAAATAAACATTATAAAAGATAGTAAAATATTTAAAGATATAGAGAACAATTCTCATATGTATTTCGTTCACAGTTATGAATTTATACCAAATGATAATTCAGTCACTGCTGCTACTACTGATTATTCATCCAAGATTGTCTGTGCTGTAGAAAAAGGAAATATATTTGGAACACAGTTTCACCCTGAGAAAAGTGATAAAACTGGACTTAAAATAATAAGTAATTTTATAAGTATTTAGATATGAAAAATATAGATTTAACTGAATTTGCAGGTAAAGATATTTCAATTCTAATTAAAAAGGGCGATGAATTATTTAATGGGAATTTAGAAGAAAAAATACACTCTCACAAAATTTATAATATTATTTTGGAGCAACTTCCTACCAATTATGAACAAATAAAATTACGTGAATTAAGAGGTTTATTAAGACAAAAGATATGGAATTGTGAAAGAACTTTCTTTTGGAATGAAAAATTTTCATCTCAATCTGGTCAAGATAAAATTATAAAAAATTCATTTTTCAGATCAAAAAAAAGTGGCTTTTTTGTAGAAATAGGAGCTTTCGACGGTATCGAGGGAAGCAATTGTTTACATTTTGAAAAATCAATGAACTGGGATGGAATAGCAATTGAACCATCAAAAATACAATTTGAAAAACTTTCAAAAAATAGAAATTGTAAAGTTTTGAATGCAGCTATTAGCTCAACTGAAAAAGATGTGGAGTTCATGGAAGTTATTGAAGGTCTTACACAAATGAGTGGAATTAATGATGATAATTACTCAGCAAAATCAATAATTGAGAATAATAAAAATACCAAATTTAATAAGAATAAAATCAAAACATCAACGTTTGAGAAAAGCATTTTAATAAAAGAAATCGATTACTTATCAATTGATATTGAGGGTGCAGAACTAGATGTTCTTAAATCGATAAATTTTCAAGAATATATTGTAAAAGTTATCTCTGTTGAGAATAATAATCCTGAAAAAATAAATTTTAACTCATTTTTAAAAGAAAATAATTTTTCGTTTTTCGATAGAGTTGGCCAGGATGAGATTTTTTATAACAATAAATTTTTTAAATTAAACTAAAATGAAAATTTTCCCTGCAATTGACATAAAAGATAAAAAGTGCGTTAGATTAATCAAAGGAGATTTTGAAAATAAAACCGAATATAAAATGTCGCCTATAGATCAAGCTGGAAAATATAAAGATAATGGATTTAAAAATTTACATATAGTTGACTTGGACGGTGCATTAACTGGAGATCCAATTAATATTGATATTATTCAAAATATCGTTGGAAAATTTGATCTTAAGATTGAAATAGGAGGCGGTATAAGAAATTTTGAGACTATTCAAAAATATATTGATGCTGGTGTTGAAAAGGTAATTTTGGGAAGTGCTGCCATAAAAGATAGAAAATTTTTAGAAGAAGCTTGTAAAAAATTTCCAAATCAAATTGCATTAGGATTAGATGCTAAAGATGGTCATCTTGCAATTTCAGGTTGGACAGAAGAGTCGGATAAACTGACAGCCGAATATCTAAAAAAAGTAAATAATTACGGAGTTAGTAGAATTATTTATACAGATATTAATAGAGATGGAACTAAGCAAAGTCCAAATTTTGAAGAAACACAAAAAGTTGCAAATATTTCAAACTGTCCAGTAGTTATATCTGGTGGTGTTTCTTCAATTAGTGACATTAAAAGAGCTAAAAACTTAAATAATATCGAAGGTGTAATAGTAGGAAAAGCTATATACGATGGAGATATAAAATTAGATGAACTTGCAAAAGAAATAGATGCTTAAAAATAGAATTATACCTTGTTTAGATGTTAAAAATGGTCGTGTTGTTAAAGGTATTAACTTTGTTGACCTTAAAGATGCAGGAGATCCTGTCGAACAAGCAAAAATCTATAGTGATGGAGGAGCAGACGAAATTTGTTTTTTAGATATCACCGCTTCTAATGAAAATAGAGATACTATTTATGAGGTAGTAGAAAAAACTTCTAAGAAATGTTTTGTACCTTTAACAGTAGGCGGAGGTGTTAGAAGTGTTGATGATATTAACAAATTACTAAATTGTGGAGCAGATAAAGTATCAATAAATACAGCTGCTGTTCAGAATTCAAAAGTTGTTGAAGATAGTTCTAGAAAATTTGGATCACAGTGTATTGTTGTTGCAATTGATGCAAAAAGAAAAGATGGTGGATGGGAAATTTTTACCCACGGTGGTAGAAATCCAACAGGCATAAACGCTTTAGAATTTGCATCTAAAATGGAGAAATGTGGTGCTGGAGAGCTTCTTGTGACCTCTATGGATAAAGATGGAACTCAATCTGGATATGATATTGAATTGATGCAAAAGATATCATCTATGGTAAATATTCCAGTCATTGCATCAGGTGGGGTTGGAACTTTGGATCATTTAGTAGATGGAATAAAATCAGGTGCAAGCGCTGTTTTAGCTGCATCCATATTCCATTATGGGACTTATTCAGTAAATGAAGCTAAGCAATATTTGGCTTCAAAAGATATACCTGTTAGGATTTAGTATGTTAAAGATTTTAGAAGATCTCGTAAACCTTGCAAGAGAGCGAAAAACTAATCCTGTCAAAGGCTCATATACTAATAGGCTTTTAGAAGATAAATCTTTAGCAAAAGAAAAAGTTTTAGAAGAAATTAATGAACTTATAGAAGCTGTTGAGCAAGACTCTAATAAAATCCATGAAGCTGCAGATGTTTTATATCACTTAATTATGTATCTAGAAAAAAGTGGTATAAAAATTGAAGAAGTAATGGAAGAACTGAATAGTCGAAAGAAATAATAATGATTCAAAGTTATATAAATTGGGAAAAAAGACAAATTCAGTGGTGGAAGAAAAAACTCAGACTTTCTGAGCATGGACTAGCTTGGATATCTTTTATCAAGGGAATTTTGGTTGGATTATTAATTTATCATTTCTTTTTTTAAGGAAAAAGATCAATTTAAGATTTTGTCTGATTAATATCTAAACAGAGTTTAGTAGCTCTAGTTATAGATGGCGCCAAGTTCTCAAGTTTCCAGTTATTAATTGGAATATCAAAATATTTTTTAACTTTAAAGTCTATCCCATCAATAATTTCTATTTCAAATTTTTTTTCAACTCCATAAAAATCATAAAGATATTGCACATACTCACCTATTGGAAATTCTCCTAAACTAAAAATAATTTTATATCCTCTTGAATGAGGCAGTATCTCCTCTACTTTTGCTGTGAGTTCGTTACCATTCAGTTTTATAGGTAAATGTTTATGTAAAAGTTGTTTTATATCTCCAGGTTTCTCAAATGTCAGAAAAGAGAATGTTTGCCAAACTTTTTTACAATTATCTTCATTACTTATAAAAAAGCCTAATTTATCCTCACTTTGAACTTCTCCAGATACTATTGCATAAGACACACTTTTAAATTTTTTTATGGTCCATTTCTCATCCGCATAAGCATTTGAAAGGAGATTAAGGAAAAAAGCTGCTATTTGCAAAATGAGAAATGGTTTCCAATGCATTTAGTAAAAAGAGCATAAAACAAAGTTTTTATTTAGACACAAATTTGTTTTTTTTTTGATACTAATAATATAGTTTATTATTTAATTATGATTGAAGAGACTAGTTTTAAAGTCACTGTAATAGATATCACAAAAAGAAAAAAAATAATAAGTGACAATTTAAAAAAAAGAATAAGTCATAAAGAAACCTTTAAAATTAAGGACAAATTTAAGCCATGCCCAATTATATGGTTAGACATTGGCATACCAATTTATCACTTACATAATGGTAGAACAAGAGATGCTCAACGATCTCACCTAATTTCTAATTCTAGTTTACCGAAGACATATTTTGAGAAAGGTTTAGAAAATAATCAACAACAAAAAATTCAACATAAAATATTATTTAAACTATCGCAGGATAATACAGCAAATATCTATAAAGTTTTAAAAACATCGAATACTTTTAGAGAAGATGCACCTTTGTTGATTGACTCAAATGGTATGCTAATAAACGGTAATAGAAGAATGGCTGCCATAAGAGAAATTTATCAGTCAGACCAAAAAAAATATAATAATTATAGAAGAGTTCCTTGTGCAGTAATTGAAGAACATTTAAATGACAAAGATGTCAAAGAAATTGAGAATTTCCTTCAAGTAATTAAAGAAAACAAACAGGATTATAATTGGATTTCCCTATGTTTAGAGGTTCAGGATGAAAGAAAAAGACTTAAACTTTCTAATAAGCAGATCGCTACAAATATGGGAAGAACGGAACCTGAAATAGAAAGATTATATAATTTAATTACAGTAATAGACAATTGCTTGGATAATGATCATAAATCTCCAGGCGACTACGATAAAGTAAAAAACCAAGAGCAATTATGGAAAAATACTGAAGAGAGAGCTCATAGAAATAAAAACAAGGGGGAAAAAGATTTAATTTATAAAATTGCAAGAATTATTTCAGTTAATTCAGGAAAATTTGGAGACAGAGATTACAAAATTGCATCTGCTTTGCAAAAGAAAAATAATCTCATAAATGTATTAGAACATTTAAAAAATAGATACACTTCTATCAAAGAAGTAAAAAAGAAAGAGGATGATAACAAAAATGATCCAATGAGAGGTCTAAGAAAAGTCGATGCCTCTAAAATAATTAATTCGACAATAGTTGATCAAGTTCCAGTTAAATCTGGAGAAAGACATATTGAAATTTTAAATTCTTGTATTGAAGTATTAGAGCAATCTGGAGATGAAAAGGCTTCTCTAAATTACTCAAGATCTGCGTTACAAAAAATTATAGCAATGAATTCAATGAGATATCCAGAACGATATAAGACTGATATTAAAAAAACTTTGAAAGATATAGTTAAAAAGACTGAAAAATTGATTAAAGATAAAGATCTTTGATTTAAATTCAAATGCAATTGCATATTTCTCAGGTTTCAGAAAACAACCAATTTTACGTAAAAATACAAAGGTCAAAAGATTTTAAAGATTACGTATGGCAAGAACTGATAAAAACAATCAAACAATTTCAAGATAGTCCCTTCAAAGAAGAAAAAGAATTTATCATAGTTGCTGAATGGGTTTCATTTTTAAGTATTTTGCATGATTTATCAGATTTAAGAGATATTAATAAGTTTGAGTTAAAATGCAGTAAGGAAGCAGAAAATAAGATTCAAGAGACAATTAAAAATCAAAATCTTATATCTTCAGAAAGTTATAATATAGAATTAAATGAAAAAGAGATTAAAAAATTAAAATCTTATGGATTTTCAAAAATCCAGCTTACAAAATTTCAAATCAGAGATTTAAAACAACTCTTGAAATTATCGAATGGAGCAAATTTTTCGGTACAAGGATCTGGAAAAACTGCTGTAACTTTAGCTTCTCACTTAATTTTAAGAAATAACAAGAAAGCAAATATCAATAGTTTATTGGTAGTGGCTCCCAAAAATGCTTTTCTAGGTTGGGAAGACGGCTTTGATGACTGTTTGGATGATAGTTGCAAATTAAAAAAAGAAGGCCTTGTTGAATTGACAGGAACATATAATTCCATCCAAAAAAAACTTAATTCTGGCGCAAAGAACTTTATAATTAATTATGAAATGCTGATTTCCAAAGGAAATCTTATCGCTAATTTTGTAAGTAAAAATAGGGTTCATTTTGTTTTAGATGAAAGTCACAAAATTAAAAGTGAAGGTGCTCAAAGATCACAGGCAGTCTTAAGTCTTGCCTACAGAGTAAATTTTGTAAGAAAAGACATTTTATCAGGAACGCCAGCACCAAATAAGCCAGAAGATATAAATACTCAGTTTCAATTCTTGTATCCAGGTCCAGAATATAGCGGTGGTAGATTCTGGGTAAGAACAACTAAAAAAGAGCTAGGTTTAAAAGAACCTATAATAAAATTAGTTAATGTTGAAATGTCCAAACCTCAAATAGCTCTTTACACCAAAGTATTAAATCCTTTGTTAGCTTCATTAAAACAAAATGCTACTATAAATTATGCGAATTCAAAAAAAATAAGACAATCAATAATTAAACTTATTCAAATTTCAAGCAACCCAGTTTTGGTGACAAGAAGACAAGAAGAAGAAGGAGATATAATACTTGGTGAAAATATAGATTTTAATATTCATAGAGCTCTTGTTAAAGAAGAGCAAGATGGAGGCTCATCAAAAATAAGATTTGCATGTAAAGAAGCAAGGCGTCTTGCAAAAGAGGGAAAAAAAACAGTCATTTGGAGTTATTTTAAATGGAACATTGAGTATTTGGGAAATTACTTACTCAAAGATCTTAATGCAGAATTTATACATGGCGGCGTAAAAATGGGAGATGATGAAGAAGAGCTAGAAACCAGAAAATATAAAATAAAAAAATTTAAAGATAAAAGTTCTGATTGCATGGTTTTAGTTGCAAATTACGCTTCGTGTGCTGAGGGTATAAGTTTACATCATGCTTGTCACAACGCAATTTATATAGACCGGAGTTTTCAAGCCGATCTTTACCTGCAATCTATAGATAGAATTTGTAGACTAGGTAATAATGATCAAAAAAATATATTAGTTCTTCAAAATAAAATTCCTAAAACACTAAAGAATATAGATTTAGCAGTAAACCACTCTCTTCAGAGTAAGATAGATCATATGGGAAGATTTTTAAATGATCCTGATTTAACACAAATGTCATTAAAAGAGTCAGAAGGATTAGACCCAATTGATGAAAATATTTCAAATTCAGATTTACAAGCAATTATAAACGAATTTTTAAATTAATGGCAATTTCGCTAAATAAAAGCTCACTACTTGCAGCTGAAGAAATTATTAATGATCCTAATTTTTTAAAATTTAAAAATCTAAATTATTTAGAATCTTACAAAACAACATTAGATATAAAAACTGGAAAAAGTGTTATAGATATTCTTGGAGTAACTTTAATAACAAATTTTAGTAATTCGAAAGATTTTTATCATCGAAAATATATTTTAAGGGATATTTTATCAACTTATTTAAAAAAGGTAAAACCTGGTTATATTTTTAGAATAACTGGTGGAAGAAGCTATTTCCTAAAATTTATTACTGAAAATTTTGAGCAATTATTAAGAGAAGCAGGACTTCTTGATAAAATTGGCTTTGATAAAGAAAGTGAAAATATTCAAAATTGGTGGGATGATATTTCAGAATTTGTAAGAAAATTAGATAAAAGTATCAAATTAGAATTGGGCAGGTCTGGAGAGAAAAAAACCATGATTTTTGAAAAAAAAAGACTAAAAAATTTGAGAATTAATAGGAGACCTAGTTGGGACAGTTTTGAAAATAATTTACTTGGGTATGACGTGCAATCATGGAAAAATAAAACAAAAAAAATTTTTATCGAGGTAAAAGCTTCCTCATATTCTAACGGAATATTCTTTTTATCCAGAAATGAATGGAACTTTTCACAATCTGTAAAAGATGACTTTTTGATACATCTTTGGATTAAAGACAAAAGAAAACCTAGAATTATATCCTTTGAAGAATTAAATAGTAAAAACTATAAAATTGAAGATAAGCCCAACGCTGAATGGCAAGATATAAAAATTACACCAGTTTCAGTAAATTAATCTCTTCTATAAAGTTTTGAATTACCACTCACCATTTGAATTGGTGTATTTATTTTTCTATAAGGAAGTTTATTCTTTCTTAATAAATTAATTCTTTTTTTTGTAATATTAATATATTTTTTTAATATTTCAGAACCTGCAGCTTTTCTTCCATTTTTGAGAGCTGCAATCAATGTTGTTCCAACTCCCGCATAAGGATCTATTACTAAATCATTTTTTTTACTCATTGATAAAACTAATCTTTCAGCTAATTCAATTGGAAACTGACATGGATGAATTGTTTTTTCTCTATGGTTACTCTTTACATTGGGAAATATCCAAACATCAGACGGATTTTTACCTTTTTTATTTCCTGTATATTTTCCTTTGTTTTTACCGGTATAACCTACTTTACCCGGATATTTCTGAGGGACTCTTATTTGATCAAAGTTGAAATAATAATCCTCAGATTTAGTAAACCAGAGTATAGTTTCATATCTACCAGAAAATTTCTTTGTAGAGTGAAGCCCATGTTCAAAATGCCAAATAATCCTATTTTTCAATCGAAAACCGATTTTTTTACAAATTTCATATATGTAAATGTCTAAAGGATATAGTTCAGAGTTTTCAAAATAACTTCCTACTTGCCAACATAAACTACCTTTTTTGTTTAATATTCTAAAACATTCTCTTAAAGTTTGTTCTTGATCACTGAGGTATAAATCTAAAGATTTTTTTTTTTCGTAAGATTTTCCAATGTTATATGGTGGAGATGTTATAATTAATTGTGTGCTATTACTTTTTACTTTTTTTAATAAAACCATTCTATCATTATTAACTAATTTAAATGAATTCATTTATATCTTACCATAAGCTTTTTTTATTACCCTCAACTTCATTCCTTCTTAAATTATATCGTCTTCTTGATTTCAAAACCTTATCCATATTATTTTTTTTCCAATTCATTACTCTTTGAATGACTTTTTCTCTGTTTTTATAATAGTATTTTTTGTCATCAGATCTAGCTTTTTCTAAATCTTTTAATCTAGAATTTTTTGAATAAATCCTACTTTTAATTAAATGTTTTTGATATAATTCTTTGTTATTTTTAATCTTATTCCAATAAATTTTTCGTTTTTTTCTAATTTTGTCTTTATTTTTCTTATTATATTCAAATTTTTTTTCTAACAATTTCTCTCTATTTTTTAAGTAGTATCTTCTCGTTTGCTTCTTAATTAATTCAGGATTTTCCATTCTATATCTCTTATTATAGGTATTTATTTTATCTCGGTTTTGCTTTTTCCATTCTAAATTTCTTTTTATGTTGCATTTTCTGCAATGATTTTGTCTATATGCAATAAGACCATTAGATCCTGAAAATCCATTTAAATTTTTTACTTTCTTACATTGGCTGCACTTTTTTTTTATTCTCTTACTTTTTTTTAAAATTAATTTATAGCAATCTTCACAATATCTAACTCTATTTGTCTTTAATTTTGGAAAATATCTAAGAAGTTTTATTTTCAGACATATTATGCATTTTTTATTAATTCTATTTTGACTTGATAACTTATTTAATCTTTTTTTTTCTCTTTCTTCCTTAATTCTCAATATTTTAAGTTTCTTAATCCTATTTTTTTCATCTCTAATTCTTAAGTTTTCTTTTTTCACTTGGATTTGCCAATTTGGAAATTTTTTATTTGTCATTTTTAATAACGCTGGGTGAGATAAATTTCTTTTTGTTTTAATTTGAATTTCTTTAGATGCTTGTCTTAATGATAACTTTCCACTTTTAATTTGAATCAAAGTTTGTTTTAAAATCTCAAGCTCGGTACTGATTGGATATAATATTTTTGAATTTTTACCTATTTTGTACCCAAAAGGTATTGTTCTTCCAATTTTAATTTTTGTTTTCATGAAAGATTACCATAAGGATTTTTTTTTATTTATATCAGTAGGTTCTCTCAAATTTTTATTCCTTATTTTGCTAGTTTTATCTTTAACAGATTTACTTAATGTTTGATTTGATAAATATTCTAACCCAGAATTATTATTCAACCATTCACTAGTTTGATTTAGCCCTGACAGTGAAGTCCTAATAGGTTTTTTACCCATTAGTTTTCTTTTTTTTACTCTTCTTTCAAATTCTTTGTTGATTTTTGTTATTTCATCGAAGTTTCTCTCTTTTTTTGCATCAGAGAATAATTCCATTAAATCTTCGAAACTTAATCTATTCATTACTTAATAATTAACAAAACTTACAATCATTATATAATTAAAATATGAATATATCATCTAAAGTTCAAAATGTGATAAATATGATAGAAACAAAAGACTTTTCCAAGCAGGAACTGATTAATTATTTTAATAATATAAATAGCTATCCAGATATCTCAGACATAGAAAGAGAAGAATTAGTTAAGGTGGTAGAAAAGAAAATGAGAATACAATTTCCAAATTCAGCTAAAAAAATCTTAGGCGGAAAAAGCAAAAAAGCACAAGAATTTCTTGAAGAAATATTTTCAGAATTAAAAAGAGATTTTGATTGGTCTGATAACAAAGTTGGTTCCCATGTTAAGCCTGGAGGCAGCATGATTAGTGGTAAGGAGTATGTTTGTTGGTATATTTCATATAAAAACGAAAGTGGTTTTTCTACAGGAATACACTATAGACAAAATACTCCAGAAACTGATCCGATACTTGAGATAGATTTTAGAAAAGTTGGTAAAGACTCTGAAAAATACAGAGATGTAAAAATACTACCTGTTGAACTTAAGGATGATGCATTGAAAATTTATAAAGAATACTTGAAAAAAATTATTAATTAATGAAAGAGCTTTCAGATTATACAGATGAGGAATTAGCAAATTTATTTAAGAATGCTTTTGAAATAATAACAAAAAATAAACCTTTAAAAAATGAAGCAGAAAAGAAAATTATAGATATAAAAAAAGAATGGAACAAAAGAAAAATTGAATATTTAGATGGTAAAAGAAAAATTCAATTCCCAGAAAAAGGTTTACTAAGTACTCTAGGTTACCAAGCAGGAAATATGAATTTTGAAGAAAGAAAAGATTTATTAAAGTTTGTAATTGAAAGTGAGGAATTACCATTTGTTCAATCTCCTGCTTATATGGCGTCTTGGGGAGACCCAAAAAGCGAAAAAAGATTAATTAAACTAAGTTATCTATTAAGAAATTTAATTAATAAAAAAAATCTTTACACGAGAGAAGAAACTATTAATAATTGGAAAGAAGATTTTGAATATATCTATCAAAATTATTATTTAAATAATTTTACGTTTAAGTGGCCGAATTTAAAAAAAAATTAATATATAAATTAAACAATTTACAAACTTTCAAATAGTTGATAATTTAAATAAGTCCTGATTTAGAAATTACTCTACTTGCTTGGACTTTAAACACAACGCTAAAGGAGAAATATGAAAATAAAAATACAATCAATAAAAAACTTTTTTAAATCAAAAGAAAAAAGAGGTTTAAAACCTATATTTTTTGAAAGTATAGGAAATCATAGGACACCAAGAGATATTAAGCTTAAAAACCTTATAAAAGTTTTAGAAAAAAATGGTTTTGTAATAAAAAATAAAAAATAAAAAATTTCTGTTGAAATTTTTAACATAACCCATACATTAGTAATTGATAAAGATTTAATTCTTATCTAATGATGGGCTAAGCATAAACTCTAGCTTTCTCAGAGTTTATACTTAGCCCTTCGTTGAACTTTATCGAAGACCTACTCCGTAGCAGTTGCTAATGCGAGATTCGGAATGAGAAGTTCTAATAATTAGCTCTTTATCCTTTGAAATAAACCAATTTAAGAACCTTTGGTTTTTATTGGCATGAGAAAGCAGTTATTAGGTTTTTTCTACCCTTTTAAATCTAAGGTTCAGAAAGGATAGAAAATGGCAGATCCATTAAAATATAAATCAATATCGATCCATATTGATTGTTACAAAAAAATAGATGAATTAACAAAAACTCTTGTTCCAGGAGTAGCAATCTCGAGAGCTCAAGTAGTTAGAATGTTAGTTAATCTTGCAAATGACAAATATAAACAAGAGGTAATAGAAGAAATAAATCCTTATACAGCTGCCGACCAAAAGTGGGAGGTTAACTAATGGATAAAATACATGAGATTAGAGTTGAAGAAGTAAGAGATATAGAGGAGGGTAGACATTTCTATAGAGTTTATATGGAGATAAATGAAACAATTAAGATTATAGGAGAGTCAGAAACAAAACCTCAATTAATAAGATACATATCGGAGGTATATTAATGACTATAGAATATTCATTTTCACCTTCTGAGCTTGATTATAAAGCCAAGAAATGCTCAAGATGTTTTTATATTCATAAGCATAACAAAATTAATCCTGGAGATAGACCACCTCCAGTTTTTTCAAGTTTTGATGCAGTTCAAAAACCTTATTTTAAAAAAACAAATACAAAGTCTTGGTGCGACGACCTTCCAGATGGTGAGATTATGGATAGTAATGAACTACCGGGCAAAATAGTATCTGAAGGTTTAGTTGATGATAAACAACGTAAATTTATCTTAGCTGGTAATCCTGATATTGTTATAAAATTTAAAGATAAAAGTTTCGGAATAGTTGATTTTAAGACAACAGTAATTTCTTTAGATAAAGCTGAAAATTATAGGTTTCAACTGGAGGCTTATGCGCAAATATTTTCTAGCCCTGGATCAACCAAAAAAGCCAAAACACCAAAACTAAGTCCTATAACCCACATGGGTATTTTGCAATTTTATCCAGAAGAAATCACAAGCCATACTGATCATGATTGTGATTTAAAAATGAAAACATCTTATTCCGCACTTAATAGAGATGAGAGTGGTTTTTATAATTATATAACTAAGTTAATAGATTTATTGGAGCAACCTAATATTCCAAGCTTTAACAAAGATTGTAATTTTTGCAATTTTACCAAAAAACAAATTGATTTGGGAGAACATCAAAATGAAAAATAAATTAGATGAAATAATCAAAGAAAGATTAGAAAATAGACTCGAGTGGAGAAATTATCTTGGATGGTCTTTGACTCACAGAGATTTATATAGAAATGCTAAAAAAGAATTTTATAAAGATAAACCTGTATTGGATCTTATTTTAAAATTGTATTTTCTTCCTTATAACACCATAAAGTATTTTAGTTATATTTGTGATCGTCATAAATTTGAAATGATTGAAACTGAAATAAGAATGTTACAAGAAAATAAAGATGAAAAAAAATAATAAAGATTTTAATAGAAACCCCAACGGATCCAACCAATGGATCTTAAGATCAAATGAAGAAATACAAAAAATAATTGATAAGTATCCTAAATATTGGACAAAAAAAGATTTCAGAGGTGAAGGAAAGAATAATAAAAATAGAATACTTACTAGAAAAGAAACAGAGAGAATGGGCTTAATTTTTGGAAATATAGGAGGGATAAAACAATATAACAGTGGAAAATTAAAATGTTCTATGTGTGGAGAATTTAAGGGTCTAGATGATTTTCCTGATGATAGATATGGTTCTTCCAATGGGAAAAGAAGCAATTGTTCAACCTGTGATGTATTAAGAAACAAGAAATATAGAGAAAGCTTGAAAGAAAATAAGTAGAAGTTAAATTTAAATATATTCTTGAATTACTTCCTTACAACTTACTGGGTAACCAAGTTGAGAATATTGGAAAGAGTATCATTAGTATTCCATAAATTATTCCAACGATTGTAAATAGAGGAACTTCTTTAAAAGCTTTGGCTGGATTTTCTTTGATCACACCTGCAGCTGTATATATACCAACACATACGGGGGGTGTTATCATTCCTATTCCTGCAAATGCAACAAATACCACATAAAGATGAAGTAAACTCTGATTGAATGATAATGTGATTGCAGCAAAAATTGGAACCGTTAAATAAAACACAGGTACTATTTCAATAAAAGTTCCAAGTATTAAACAAATTGCTCCAAGCATTATCCAGAACAGATTTACACTTACACCTTTATCTGTGAAGAACGTTATAATTTTTTGTGGAGCTTGAGTGTAAGTTAAAACTACACTTAAGAATGTAGCAGTTGCTATTATTGCAAAAATTACAGCTGTTATGATTGCAGTTTCCCTTAAACAGCTCATCAAAGATGAAAAAGTAAGTTCACGGTAAATTAAAAATCCAATTAGAACTGCATATACTCCTGCAACAGCGGCTGACTCAGATGGAGTTAATATTCCAGCATAAATTCCACCCAAAATTATCACTGGGGTGATCAATGCCGGTAATGCAGCTATGAAAGAACTTACTCTTTCCTTAATAGATGCCTTCTCATCTGTTCTAATATGTCTGCATTTAAACAAAACTAGAAGAACCATCAAAACAAGTAGAACTAAACCAGGTATAACACCTGCAGCAAAGGTTTTAGATACTGGGACATTAGTTAGAGCACTAAATAGTATTGCTGCATTAGAAGGAGGTATCAATGCTTCCAATAAAGCAGCAGAAGCTGCTAGAACAACAACAAATGGCGTTGGATAACCTTGTTCAATCATTTTTGGCATCATGATAGTACCAACCGCAGTAATTGCAGCTAAGATAGATCCACAAAAAGCCGCAAAGAACCCCATCGCAATAACCATTGCAACACCTAATCCACCTGGCCAATGTCCAACTAGAGTTGTTGTAAATTTTACTAATCTTGAAGCAGCCCCTCCTTTTAACATTGCCATCCCAGTAAAAATAAATAGTGGAACAGCGATAAGAACATGTTTTGTTAATGCACCAAATGAAACTTGAATCAAAACTGACCAAGGTAAATTTAATCCTGCAATTGCAGCTAAAGAACTTCCTAAACCAAATACTAAAAAAATTGGAACTGAGATAACTAATGTTACAAGAGAAATAATAAAAGCTAATCCAAACATTTATTCTTTTCCTGAAAGTTTTTTAAAATTATCTAAAATAAGTTCTAATGAAGTTAATGCTAAAATTAAAAACCCAACTGGAAAAGCTAAAAACATCCACCAGATAGGAATATTAATTTCTAATTCCATCATCTGCCCTAAATTGTAATACATTGTTGTTGCATCAACTCCTGCTTTAAAGAAAACGCATGCAGAAATTAAGGCTATTAAATTTACGATTGTTCCAATTATGTTTTTTGATTTTTCTGATAAATAGTGACTTAAAAAATCTACTTTAATATGTTGCCCCTGTTTTAATAAAGGACCAAGTAATGGAAAAACCAGCCAACTTACCATTACTGGAGGTAATTCAATAAACCACGCAAATCCTGTGCCTGTAATAAATCTTGTAGTGGCGCTTAATGCTAAAGCTGCCACCATTAAAAAGACAATGAACATTGCGAGCGAAATAGCAGCTTTTGCTAGCAAATTGTTAATAGCTCGCAATGCCCTCATAATCTTTTTAGAAAAAGTCTAACTTCTTCTAATTACTTTTAGCATATGCTTGTGCTGCCTCTAAGGCGTCAGCATCAATCATTTTAGCCATTGCTGGCATTACTTCGTCTTTCATAAGCTTATCAAACTTAGCTTTTTCAGCTCCTGAAAGTGTTGTAACAACTCCACCTCTCTCTTGGAATTTTTTAAGAGTACTTTCTCCAGTATCCATAATTAAGTCAGTTGATCGTTTTCCAACTTCTTTACCAACATCCATTATGATTTTTTGTAGGTCTGCAGATAAACTATTAAACCAAGTTGAATTAGCCATAATATATGCATCAGCATAATATTGATAAGGCTTTTGGGCGTATTTTAAAAACTCCCACCAGCTATATGCCTCAATACTTCCTGGAGGACTATTTATTGTATCAATCATCCCAGTTTGTAATGAAGTATATACTTCACCAGTTGGTAGAGATACTCTGTTAGCTCCTAAAGCATCCCACATAGGCTCTTCACTTTTTAAAAGTCTTCTAGCTTTAAGACCTTTCATAGCATCGATACCTGTTAACTCTTTCGCACTTGAAAAAGTCATTACGGGTCCAACTGGGTTATACATTACTAATGTAGAATTAGTTTTTTTTGTTAATTCACCCCAAATTTCTTTTCCTTTTGGTGAATTTTGAAAAAAACCTCTTTGCTGTTCCCATGAATTAAATAGTCCTGGAAATGAAGCAACGTTAAAGTTTTTATTAATTGGTGGAAAACTTACTACACCAACAATTCCTCCAAGTTCAACCGCACCAGAAGTTACTGCTCCCATTACTTCTCTAATTCCAAACAATTGTTTAGATGGATAAACTTCTATTTTTAATTTTCCTTTTGCTCTTTTATTAACTTCATCAGCAAATATTTGTGCATGTTTTGCACTATGGTGCTTTGGACTCCAGTGAACTGATAAACGTCCAACTATTTCAGAAAAAGCAGCTGTTGAAGTAAGAACAAATGAAAAAATAAATGTTAAGCTAATAATAGTTTTATAAATTGATTTAAATTTATTCATTTTTCCTCTCTTTTTTTAAAAATTGATCTTATTAGTTGCATATATTTTAACAATGCAAAATTTTAAAAAATTTAATAGAATATTTTTAAAATGAAGCGCAATGGTTTCACATTAATAGAATTGCTTGTTGTAGTAGCAATTATAGGTATCCTAGCAGCGGTAGGGGTAGTTGCATACAGTGGTTATACAAGTGGAGCAAAAAAATCAGCAGCTATTTCAAACCATCAAGCAGTGGTTAAATATATAACTACAGAAGTATTAAAGTGTTCAATAGGTGAGAGCAAAGCTATGGATGGAGAATTAGATTGCTCAAAAAGTGGCACATCTAACTGGAAAAATGATGTAGCACAAGAAGCGGCTAAAGTTTTGAATAGAAATTTTAAGAATCCTTACACTTCATTACCCCCAGTTTCTCATGGTGGAAATATTACGAATGATAGAGACGTCGGATATCATAGATTGAGATCTCCTGGAACAACAATTAAAGTTTGGACTTGTGTTAAAACTCCTTGTTCTGGAACTGAATGTAATATTCCAAATCATGTTTGTAGTGGTGATATTGATATAAGTGGACTTTAAAATTTCTAAAAAAAACGGTTTTACTTTAATAGAATTACTTGTTGTAGTAGCAATTATAGGTATTTTAGCTGCTGTAGGTGTAGTTGCGTATAGTGGTTATACTACCAGTGCTAGACATAATATGTGTAAAGACAATCACAAAAAAATTGTTAAGACAATTGTTGAGAAAAAAACTTTTTGTGAATTCAATGATACAATTAAACTAAGAACGTGGTACTCAGGTTTCAAAAAGGGCGCTGAATATGATTTTAATTGCTCAAATACTTTTTCATCTTTAGCTCAAAATGTTGGTATTCATATGACTAATATTCTTAAAAATGCGTATACTCCAAATAATCATTGGGGATATGATTGGATGGGTAATAGCTCAACTCCTACAACAGAAGGTAGATCTTTTTATCACTCAATATCTTCTTCTCAGTTTAGAATTAGAACGCTTTGTGATAATAATGTTATCGAGACAATTATAGATGAATAAATAATTTTAATTATTATAAGAAAGAAATAATATAAATAGATACTCAAATAAATTATGAATTACGATAATAATAATATTTTTGCCAAAATAATAAGGGCAGAAATTCCTTGTAAAAAAATATACGAAGATGATTTCGTTTTGTCTTTTTATGATATTAATCCACAAAAAAAGATTCATGCTTTAGTAATACCTAAAGGAAAGTATGTAGATTTGGATGATTTTAATACTAACGCCTCAAATGAAGAAATTATTGGTTTAATGAAAGGTATTACTACAGTTGCAAAGAAATTAGGCATTTCTTCTATTGATGGGAAAGGTTATAGAGCTCTCGCTAATATAAGTGATTATGGCGGTCAAGAAGTACCACATCTTCACTTCCATTTATTTGGTGGTGAAAAAGTTGGAAAAATGGTTTCGTGATCACTAAAGTATATAGGAAATACTTAGAAATTAATTCAATTGATGAAATCAATTTATCAAAAAAACCTAAAAGTAATTGCAAAGTAGAAAAAAAAAATCCACCAGATTTTCAAATCAATAAATTTTTTTATAAGCAAATTGGTAAAAGTTATCGTTGGATTGATAGATTAGTTTGGAATGATACTAAATGGACTAATTATACAAACAATTCAAATTTAGAGACGTACATTCTTACAGAAAATGAAGATCTAATAGGCTTTTTTGAACTTTTATTTCATCCAGAGACAAGAAAATGTGAAGTTGCCTATTTCGGTATCCTTGATCAATTTATTGGAAAAAAATATGGTGGTTATCTTTTATCAGAAGCTTTGAAACTAGGATTTAGAAAAAATACTAAGAAAGTTTGGTTACATACT
>CACBXW010000003.1 GCA_902543295.1 uncultured Pelagibacteraceae bacterium
AAGACATTTTTTACGCTAATAAAAAAATATAATTTAGATAATATTTGGATGGAAACTAACCTAATGTGTATGGGTGAAAAAGCATCATCAGCATTGAATGACATAAAATGGAAAAAAATTTTTCTTTTTAACCCTGGTGAAGAAGAGTTTTTGCTATATAAAATTTAAAAATGGACGTTTTAAATAAACTTAATGAGTTATTTTTATCTGTATGGAAGCAGGGAATTCTTGGGGTAGATTTCTTTCAGATAATAGTAGGTCTTGGAATATTTGTATTATTTTTAATATTTAGAGGTCTAATCAGTAAACTCGTAATAAAAAAATTGGAACTAATTTCAAAAAGAACAACTAATAAATTAGATGATACTTTTGTAAAATCTATGGAAGGTCCTGCAAGGTTTCTTCCAATTGTTCTTGGTGTCTTTTTTGCCAGTTACTATATGTCATTTGATAATGAGACAAGAGGCTTCATAGATAATGTGAACAGAACTCTAATAACAATTTTAATATTTTGGATAATACATCAAATAATTGAGCCAATATCATATATTTTAAGTGGATTAGATAAAGTACTGACAAAAGAATTAATAGGCTGGATTATAAAATCTCTTAAAATTTTAATTTTTATTTTAGGAGCAGCTGCTGTTCTTGAGTTATGGGGAATTAAAATTGGACCAATAATTGCTGGATTAGGTTTATTTGGAGTAGCAGTAGCATTAGGCGCTCAGGATTTATTTAAAAATTTAATATCTGGAATTTTAGTATTAGTTGAAAAAAGATTTAGAATTGGTGATTGGATTAAAGTTGAAGGAGTTATCGAAGGGGTTGTTGAGAATATTGGATTTAGATCAACCGTTATAAGAAAATTTGACAAATCACTGGCAATTATTCCTAATTTTCAATTTGCAGAAAATGCAGTGATTAATAACACAAGAAAGACTAATTGGGCTATTAGTTGGATAATAACTCTTCAATATGACACCACTATTGATCAATTAAAAACAATAAGAGACGAAATTGAAGATCACATAAATAAAGGTGACGATTATGACCAATCTGTAGGAGTCGCCGTAAGAATAGATAAGTTTTCAGATAGCTCAATTGATATGTATGTAAGATGTTTTACAAAAACAAATAGTTGGACTAATTATTTACAAGTAAAAGAAAATTTGGCACTTGAAATAAAAAAAATTGTTGAAGGTAAGGGAGCTGCATTTGCATTCCCAAGTCAGTCTATTTATGTTGAAAAAAAATGATTGCTATATTTTATTTAGCTCTTCAAATTTTAAAACTTTATTCATATGTTGTAATTGCCAATGTAGTTATAAGTTGGTTGGTTGCTTTTAATGTACTAAATACAAGCAATCGGTTTGTATATTTAATATTAGATTTCACTTATAAAATGACAGAACCGATTTTAATGAGAATAAGAAGATTTTTACCTAACCTTGGTGCTTTTGATATTTCTCCTATCGTACTTCTTTTGTTGATATGGTTCATAGAAATGTGTATGAAACTCTACATTGCACCACTAATATTTTAATAAATGATTTTAATTGATGGAAAAAAAGCTGCTGCTGATTTAAGAGAAGAGCTCAAGAAAGAAGTCTTATCTTTAAAAGATAAGCATAATAAAGTACCAGGTTTAACAGTCATATTGATTGGTGATTTAGCACCTAGTCAAATTTATGTTAGAAATAAAGAGAAATCTGCCAATGAAGTGGGCCTTAAATCAGAGGTGATTAGATACCCTGACAATGTTGAAGAAAGTGAAGTTTTAAAAAAAATCGATGAACTTAATAATGACGATTCTGTTTCAGGAATTTTAGTTCAGCTCCCACTTCCTAAACATATTGATAAACAAAAAGTTATAGAGGCAATTATGCCAGAGAAAGATGTAGATGGATTTCATCCCATGAATGTTGGTAATCTATCGTCAGGTTATGAAAGTTCTATTCCGTGCACTCCTTTAGGTTGTTATTTATTAATAAAAAAAATTGAACCAAACCTTAATGGAAAAAAGGCTGTAATTGTTGGAAGATCAAATTTAAATGGTAAGCCAATGACACAGTTGTTGTTGAAAGAAAATTGTACAGTTACAATTACTCATTCAAAAACAAATGATCTTAAAGGAGAATGTTTAAAAGGAGACATTATAGTCGCTGCTGTTGGGATCCCCGAGCTTGTAAAAGGTGATTGGGTAAAAAAAGATGCAATTGTGATTGACGTTGGTATTAATAAAACTGAAAACGGCCTAGTTGGCGATGTGGCATTTGATGAAGTATCAAAAGTTGCAAAAGCTTTAACTCCAGTTCCAGGTGGAGTCGGACCTATGACTATTGCATGTTTACTTAAAAATACAATTGAGTGTTTTAAGAGAGCAAATAAATAAAATTTATTACTGATTTCTAATTAAAGGATAAACTTTAGGACTTAAGTATTTAAGATTAGTTAGCATAATTAAAATCAAGGTCACAGTTCCTATAGAGGCGCCAAGGTAAATTAAAACTTTAAAATCAAATTGCCAAACTAATTCAAAAATATTCTCCATAATAAACTTTGATCCAATTACTGCAAAAAAAATTGCAATTAATATTACCGACATAAAAATAATTATAAATTCTATCAAAGATGAAAATATAATTTCTTTTTTTGAAAAACCTAAAATTTTAAATACAAGATTTTGGTACTCTTTTACTTTTCCTTGGACCATTATAGCACTTGAGATAACAATCAATCCAATGACAATTGTTACACCAGAAATTAGGGTTACAGCTATGAAGACTTTATTTAAAACTGATGTTACTTTATTTAAGTAATCAGCAATTTTTATCATAGACAAACTCGGTAATACTTCTAACATTTTGGTTTCATCAAAATTATCTGGATTTTTAAATTTAGCAGTTGCCAAATATTCATGAGGAATTTTTTTTGCAAATTGTGGATTAAATAACATGGCAAAATTAATACTTAGATCACGATAATCAACTTCTCTAAAATTAACTATTTCTCCATCAATTTCTCGACCATAAATGTTTAAAGTAAAAATATCTCCCAACTCAATATTAAAATCTTTAGCCACTTTTGCATCAAGTGATATCTGAAGTTGGTTAGGTTTAGATAAATCCCACCATTCTCCTTTCAAAATTGGGTTATCTTTAGGAATATTTTCAACCCAAGAAGATCTTCTTTCACTTCCAATTACCCAATAACTATCATTATCTGGTTTAATATAGCTATTTGGATTCACACCATTAATTTTTACTATTCCGGAAGAAACCATAGGTACTATTTCAATGTCCGCATCAGCGTCCATTTTGTAAACACCTTGTTCAAATTTTTTCTTTTCACCCTTTTGAATTCCAACAAAAAAATAATCAGGTGCAATATCTGGAATAGATCTTGCAATTTCTCTCTTAAAATTTGTTCCAACCAAAGCTAAAGTTAATAATAAAGTTACACCTAAGCCTAAAGACATGATTGTGATAGGAGTGATACTTTTTGTTTGAGTTATATTTTTAATCGATACTTTTAAAGAGATATTTGAAATAAAATTAAACTTTTTTAGTAAATAAATTATAATCTTTGAAAGTAAAAAAAATACAATTAGACACATAAAAAAAGCCAGAAAATAACCCAAGCTATAAGAAGGTCTTTCAGATCCCAGCGTAAACAATAAAACTAAAAATGATAACAAGATAAAACTTAAAATAACTGACTTTTTTGAGTAATAAAATTGTAGGTTTTGGAATACATTTCTAAATAGGTTTGATGCTTTAACTTGATCAATTGAACTTATTGTTGGTATTGAAAAAATTATAAGAACTAACAAACCTACAATAAATATTTTTATAAAATTAATTAAAGAGAATTTTGGATAAACATTTAATCCCAACCCATCAGATAAATATTTGTCTGCAATTGGTACAATTAAAAAACTTGAGCCATAAGAAATTACAGTAATAATAAATAATAATATAAATAATTGAAGATAATAAAGTGTTTTTATATTCCCTGAATAAAATCCTACAGCTTTTCTTACAGCTATAGACATATTGTTCTGGTTTATAAATGACAACAATGTATTAGCGATACCTATTCCAGCAATTAACATTGCACTAATTGAAACTAAAGAGAGAAATTGGGAAAAATTATTAATTATCCTTTTTAAGCCACTTGCTGAATTTTCCGGAAATCTAAGTTTTACTTTTTGGTCATCTTTAAAAATATCTTTGATCTTACTTTCTATTTTTTCTGGATCATCACTTGGATTAAATTTTACTTTATATTCATAATTTAAAAAACTACCTATTCCATTTAGTTTTAGTATCTCCAAAGTTTGTTTTCCTGCTAATGCCCAATCTCCAAAAGCTACAAACCCACTGACATCAGGTACAGATTTTATAATTCCAACAACTATGAAACTTTGATCTTGTACCTTAACTTTGTCATTTATTTTTATCTTTAAAGTTTTTGATAAACTTTCATTAATCAAAATTGTCTTTGGTTCCTTTTGCATTCTTTCATAAGCATCTTCTGGCTCATAAACAACTTCACCGTAAAGTGGATATTTTTCATCAACTGTTTTAATCCTTGTAAATAATGATTTATTTTTTTCTCTGCCTGTCGTAGAAAGCATTGTACTGAACTCTATCATTTGTGAGACAGTTGAAAATTCCTTTACTTTATTGACTAAATTTAGATCCCCCTGATTACGGTTATAATCGATTTCGAGATCTCCACCCAAAAGAACTTTTGCATTATCATTAAGCTCTTTTTTTAAACTATCTTCGATTGTAAAGATGGCACTTAAAATAAAAAGACTGATAAACAGCGTTACAATAATGCTTGAAATTTTTTTATAATTTCTGCTTAAATCCTTTAAAGCATACTTGAATATTAAACTTAACTCCGAAGAATTATTTAATTTTTCCATCTTTGATTTTAATTTTTCGTTTTGCTTTGTCTGCTAATTTTGGATCATGTGTGACCATTATTAAAGAAGACCCTTCTTCTTTGACGTATTTAAATAAAATTTCAGAGATCATTATTGAGTTTTCGGTATCAAGATTACCAGTTGGTTCATCAGCTAAAATCAAATCTGGTTTCATTGCAATAGCTCTTGCAATCGCCACACGTTGTTGCTCTCCGCCAGATAATTGACTTGGAAGATTATTGAATCTATGTTTTAGACCAAATCGATCTAATAAACTTTTTGCTTCTTTTTCTGGATTTTTAAATTCATTAAGTTCAAGTGTTAAAGCTACATTTTCAACAGCTGTATAATTTGGAATTAAATAGAAAGATTGAAATATAATTCCTATATTTTGCTTTCTAATTTCAGATACTTCGTCTTCATTAAGATTTGTTATTTCCCTGTCTTGAAATATAATTTTCCCTGAGGTTGGACGTTCTAGTCCACCAATAAGCATAATCAAGCTTGTTTTTCCTGACCCACTTTCTCCAACCACAGATACAGTTTCTTTTTTTTTTATAGTTAAATCAATATTTTTTAAAACATTGATATTGTCCTTCCCAGTTTGGTATTTGAGATTTATTTTTTTTAATTTAAGAAGTGTGTTCATGAATAAAAGTTTATTTATAAAAATATTGTTATTCTTTCTAGTGCACATAAATGCAAGTGCAATAGAAAAGGTTATATTATTCGGCGATAGTTTAATGGCGGGTTATGGTCTACCTAAAGAGCAACACTTATCTTTGGTTTTAGAAAGTAATCTCGTTAGGAGTGGTTTAAATATTAAGGTAATAAATGGAAGTGTTTCAGGTAGTACTTCTTCTGGTGGATTGAATAGAGCAGAATGGAGTTTATCAGAACCCGGTATTGATCTAATCATCCTTGGTCTTGGAGCAAATGATATGCTTAGAGGAATTCAACCAGACGAAACCGAGAGAAATTTAGAAGAAATAATTAAAATTGCTAATAGTAAAAAAATAAAAATTATAATAGCTGGGATGGTTGCGCCAACAACTCATGGAATTAAGTATAAAACAAATTTTGATGCTATTTATCCTAAATTGTCGAAAAAATATAATTTACCCTTAATTCCATTTTTGCTGGAGGGTGTTGCTCTTGATCCAAATCTAAATCAACAGGATGGCATACATCCTAACAAAGCTGGAACAATAGTTATAAGTAATACAATTCAAGATATTATTTCAAAAAATTATTAATCGGATATGAAAAAAAAATATCATCATTTAGCAAATGGCACATTTCGTAATCCTGAAGGATCAAAGGTGATTGATATGAATTTCAATTGGTCGTTTAAGGTCTTTAACCAAGAAAAAAAAAAATTAGATATGACTTTTCCTGAAAGTAATATCATTAAAAAAGAAAAAGTTTTATTTGATTTAAATAATTTCCAAAAAGAAGATTATGTAGCGTGGATAGGTCATGCAACATTTTTATTAAAATTAGGGGGAATAACAATAATAACAGATCCAGTTTTTTCAAAAAATGCAGGACCTTTATTTTTTGGGCCAAAGAGATTTACCGAACCAGCATTAAAACTTAATGAGATACCAAGAACAGATATTTTTCTACTAACTCACAATCACTACGATCATCAAGATATGAAAACAATAATGAGATTTCCTTATAAAGAATCTAAAGTCCTGTTACCTTTAGGACTAAAAAAATATTTTAAAATTAATAGATTTAAAGATGTAAATGAAATGGATTGGTATGATCAAATAAGAATAAATCAGAATTTAAATATTACTTTTTTGCCATCAGTCCACTGGTCAAAAAGGAGTTTAACGGATACTAACAAAACTTTATGGGGCAGCTATTTGATTGAATACAAAGGAAAAAAAATATTATTTTCATGTGATACTGGTGTTGGAAAAATATATAAAGAATTGGGAGATAAGTATGGTCCAATTGATTTAACATTTATTAACATTGGCGCATATAATTTTTATCCTATGGCTACAATTAAAGATTCTTCTGCTTACCACACTAACCCTGAAGAAGCCCTTGGACTTGCTAAAGATTTAAAAAGTAAAAAAGTAATTGGAATGCATTGGGGAACTTTTGTCTTATCACTTGAACCAATATTAGAGCCCCCTTTAAGGTTTAAGCAAAATGCAGAAAAATTTGGATTTAAAAAAGATGATGCAATTATTTTTAAAATTGGTGAATTTAAATTATTTAAAGAGCTTTTTGATACTAACTAGAATTTTCCATCAACCACAATCCATCTTGATTTAAAAAATATAGTTTACCATTTATAGGATGAATTTGTATATCTCTGATTCTTCCAATTTTATCTTTAAATATTATTTCCTCTTTTACGTTTGATAAATCATTAAACTCTAATTTTCTTAAAGACTTATCTTTAAGAGAAGTAATTAATGCATGACCATTCCAATCTTTAAATTCATTACCTTTATAAATTGTGATTGCACTTGTGGCTATTGATGGAACCCAATATTGAATGGCTTTTGTAAAGCCGGGTTTCCATTTTGGCCCTATTGGTATACCTGAATAATTTGTGCCACCCCATCCAAGAATTTTCCAACCATAATTTTCACCTTTCTTTGCTTCACCAAACCAATCGCCTCCTTTTGCACCATGATTGCTCATATAAATTTTTCCATCAAAAGGTGATAAAGCTAAACCTTGAGGATTTCTCACACCAATTTGATATATTTCAGGTAGCCAGTCTGATTTCCCCTCAAAACGAGGATTGTCTTTTGGAATGCCACCATCTAGATAAATTCTAATTATACTTCCTGGATGTTTATTTCCATCTTGAGCAATCATTCCCCCGCCTCTTTCACCTGCAGAAGCAAATAAATAGTTGTCTTTAATTGCAAGTCTTGAACCAAAATGATAAGGCGAGTCAATTGGTGGATTGGCTTGAAAAATATTTTTAAAATTTAATTTGTTTTTATTAAATTTTGCACGTGCAATTGAAGTACTAGTCTTCCAATTATTTCTATTTTCTGTGTACGAGATGTAAATGTAATCTTCATGATACAGAATATCCAATAATCCTCCCTGTCCATATTCTACAAAATTTAAGTTATGATCAATTTCATTTATCTCTCTTGTAGAAATGTTTACAAATTTTATTTTGCCACCTTTCTCGGTAACAATCATTTCATTTTCATTAACGAACGACGAACCCCAAGGTGCTTCTAATTCAATAATTTTATTAAAATTAAAATTTTTACTAAATGAATTAGTTGAGAATAGTATTAATGATAAAAGAAATAATAATTTCTTCACTCTATGAAAGTTTTGATCTACCACCATCGACAGCAATAATTTGTCCTGTAACCCAAGAACTGTCTTCAGTTATTAGAAATTTTGCAAGCGAAGCTGAGTCTTTACCTTCTCCAAGTCTTTTTAATGGATGGGCTTTTGCTATACCATCAGCTAAAACTTTATTTTTAAGCATTGGCTCTGCAATTTTTGAATTAGTTAAACTTGGAGCAATGCAATTTACTCTTATATTAGGAGCAAATTCTGCTGCTAAAGAAACAGTTAATCCTTCAACAGCTGCTTTAGTTGAAGCTATAATTGCATGATTTGTAAAACCCCTTTGAGCAGCAACAGTTGAAAACAAAACAATCGATCCTTTATTTTTTTTTAAACTTTCTTGATAACCTTTAATTAAATCTACTGCAGAATATAAATTTAGTTTCATACATTTTGTAAAATCTTGTTCTGAAACCATTCTTAAAGGTTTTAAATCAATTGAACCAACACAATAAGCTATACCTTTGATATCATCTATTTCGGACTTAATCTTTTCAACAAAACCATTTTCTAAAACATCAGAGACTGTATATTTACAATTTAGTTTTTCAGACAAAGATTTTGTTCTCTCTTCATCCCTACCAATTAAATGTACTTCTTTGCCGGCTGCGTATAACTGTTCGGCTAAATTAGATCCGATAGATCCTGTCGCACCTACTACTAAATATTTTTCTGACATAAATTTTTAAAGAGTTATATATAGTTAATGAAATTATTTTTTCTACTTGGAAATCAGCTTTTCTCAGAGAAATATCTAGAAAAGTACAGAAAAGACCACTTTTTCTTTATGGCTGAAGATTATCAGCTTTGTACGTACGAAAAGCATCATAAACAAAAGATATTATTGTTCTTATCTTGCATGCGATCTCATGCAGACAGACTAAAAAAAAATAAATTTAAATTAGAATATTCTTCGATCGAGGATAAATCTTTCAAGCTGGATTACACAGAAAAATTAAAAAAAATAATTAAAGCAAAAAAAATTAAAGAAATTTCAAGTTTCGAAATTGAGGATAAGTTTTTTGAAAATAAAATTACCAATTTTTTAAAAAAGGAAAAAATTAGATGGAATATTATTCAAACACCAATGTTTTTAAATTCTAGAGAAAAATTTAAAAACTATTTATCGAAATCAAAAAAACCTTTTATGGCAGTTTTTTATAAAGAGACTAGAAGAGATTTGGATATACTCATGAAAAAAGATGGTAATCCAGAAGGAGGCAAATGGAGTTTTGACGAAGAAAATCGAAATAAACTTCCAAAAAATATATCTATACCCAAATTTCCTAAAATTACTGAGACTGTTCATACGAAAAAACTAAAAAATTTAATTGATAAAAATTTTAAAAGTCACCCTGGTAATACGAAAGACTTTTGGTTTGCTACGGAATATGATGATGTAATTAAATTATTAAATTTTTTTATTAAAGAGAAATCAAATTTATTTGGGGATTATGAAGATGCAGTTGATCAGAAAGATAATATATTATTTCATAGTGCTTTAAGTCCTTACATCAATTTAGGTCTTATCACTCCAGAATTTATAATTAAAAAAGTTTTAGATTTTCACAACAAAAATAAAATAAGATTAAATTCCTTAGAGGGTTATATTCGTCAAGTAATCGGGTGGAGAGAATTTATGAGGGGAATATATCAAAGCTATTCAAAAGAAATGGAAACTAGAAATTTTTTTAAACAAAATAGAAAAATGAAAAACTCATGGTACGAAGGAACAACAGGATTACCACCTCTAGATTATGCTATTAAAAATGCAGTGAATTATGGTTGGTCACATCATATTGAAAGGTTAATGATTTTATCAAACATAATGAATTTATGTGAAGTTAAGCCAACGTATGTTTACAAATGGTTTATGGAAATGTTTGTGGATTCTTCTGACTGGGTAATGGTCCCGAATGTTTATGGAATGGGGCTTTTCAGTGATGGAGGAATATTTGCCACAAAACCATATATTTGCGGCTCTGCTTATTTCATGAAAATGATGGATTTTAAAAAAGGAGAATGGTGCAATACCATGGATGGTCTTTATTGGAGATTCATAAATAGAAATAGAGCCTTCTTTTTAAAAAATCCCAGACTTTCTATGATGGTTAGAATTTTCGATAAAATGAAACCTGATAGAAAAAAATTAATTTTAGCTGAGGCAGAAAAATTTATTAAACAAAATACTGCATAGTGAGAAAAGAAAATTTACCCACAAAAATTTGCCCTGTATGTAAGAGACCTTTTACTTGGAGAAAAAAATGGAAATTAAACTGGGATAAAGTGAAATATTGTTCTAAGAAATGTTCAAAGAACAACTAAGAATTTAATTTTAATAATTATTTAATCTTTCTGAAATAATTTTGTATCTTATTTAAATTATAAATTTTTCATGCAAAAAAATTTAGTACTAATTCTATTATTAATACTTTTCAACAGTTCACAATCTCTAGCAAAAACATTTAATGTCAAAAATTCAAAAGATTCTGGTCCTGAAAGTCTAAGGCATGCACTTTTAAAGGCATCTAAAAGTAAAGAATCATCAAAAATATTAATTACAACTGAAGATGAAATAATTATTAATTCAACTTTAGAATATACAGGACTACAACCCCTAGATATAGTAGGGTCAGGACAGTCTATTAAAACTACCCAAAATCAAACACTCCTCTTTATTTCAAATGGTGCTGACCTTACAATATCTAATTTAAATTTTTATGGAGTAGGTGGATTTAGTATTAAAAAAGGAGGATGGGGCAAAGGTATATTTGTAGATGTTAGAGACGACCAAAAAGGTTTAGTAAATGTAATTTTAAATAACGTTTCTGTTAACGATGTTGCCAGTCATGGAATTCATATTTCTGACTGCAGTCTAGCCGATGACTGTGGTGGTGGACAAGGCGGTGGGGGAGAAGGTTCAGATGCTTCCATTAAAGTTGTAGTTGATAATTTAACAATTAGTAATGTAGGAAATGGAAGATTTGATGCGGATGGATTTAGGATTGATGAAAGAGGCATTGGTGATATCGATTTCAAAGCAAGTAACTCTCTGTTTACTCTTGTTGGTGCGGATGGAGTTGAGTTAGATGAAGGTAATGCTGGAAATGTTAATGCTACAGTAAATAATTCATCTTTTGTTTTAAATGGAGCATATTGTGATCCAAAACTTTTAAAACCATTTATGCCCAAACAAGATGAAGGTGAATTTGATGATAATGTGAGAAAAGAAGACAGTATACCTGGAAAGATTAAGGGTACCCCAGATGATAGATGTTTTGAGAGAGAAATTGATTTGTATGACTCTGGTTTTGTTAAAGAATTTGAATTTGGCATAGATTTAGATGATGGTTTTGATATTGATGAAGCTGGTCCCGGAAATTTAGTTGTTACCATTAATAACTCTTTTATAAATGGAAATTTAGACGAAGGTTTAGATTTTGATGAAGCAAATAATGGTGATATATTTTTAACTATCAACAACACTATTTCTATAAATAACACAGATGATGGTTTTAAAAATTCTGAAGAAGATGATGGTTCAGTTATAGCAAGTATTGATGGTGTAATTGCTGTAAAAAATGGTGGTAAAGGAATTGTGCTTGAAGAGGAAGGTGTAGGTGATGTGAGAGCGTTTATTGAAAGTACAATTACAAACACCAATGATGATAGTGATAAAACTGGATTAGAGGCAGTGCAAGAAGATGTTGGATCTGGTATTATAAAAATTGTTAATTCTCAGTTGTTTGATGGTATTGATGCTGAAGGTGTTCAGCTAAAATAGATTAACAACAAGAACAACTTGTCTTTTTCTCTGATTTTTTTTCTTCAATTACTTCTTCTTTAGGGGCTGATTGTTCAAAAATTTTTGCTGCTTCAGCCTCTTTCTCTTTTAATATTTTATTTTCAATATATGCGTAAAGAGAGTTGAAACCTAATTTTGAAGCTTTCTTTTCTTCGTAATTCCTTCTGCCTTTTAAATTTTCAATAATTTCAAGAACTTGTGGGTTATTCATATTATTGTTATCTCATAATTTTGATAATTTACAATAGTTCTTTAAAAAAATTCTTTAATTATAGTTGGTATATACTTTTTGAAATTAAAAAAACCTTTATTGCAATATTTCCAAGAACTTCGGTCTAAATTACGATAAAGAAATTTTATATTATTTATTCCCTGAGAAGTTAAAAAATCTAAGTTTTCTCCAACACAAGGATATAAAAAATAACTATTCTCAATTGTTTTAAGGTTACCAATATCAATAATTTCACAATCCAAAGATTTTTCATCCAACCTTCTTTTTTGATCCTGAATTAAATTAGTCTTAAATTTCACTGTTTTTTCACTAAGTTTAATATTTCTACTGTCGTTATTATTATTAACTAAATAAATCTTTTTAAATTTATGGTCATTGAAATCAGTCAACTCAAAAGAAAGATTATTATCAAAAATAATTAAATTTTGCTCATCCAAACTTACTGGATTACTAAAATCTTTTAAGACAGCCTTGTATATTTTATCGCTAACTTTAGGTGGTACATTTTCATTTAAATTAATGTTATTAAATCTGTTATTAGTAAATTTTTTTATATTCCATTCACTTGCCAAATAATGCTTACCTTGTGTTTGTATCCCAGCAACCCATCTCCATCCTAATGTATTAGATGCTGCATCTCCATCATAGAGATGCTTCATAAAAAATTCAGCTCCTAATTGCCAAGGTAAATTTAAAGTAAAAATCCAGATACTGGCAAACCACATTCTTGTATGATTATGAAGGTAATTAAATTCTTTTAATTCTTTAACCCATTCATTAAAACATCCTATATTTGTATTTCCATCAATGGCATTTAAGTAATCTTTATTATCTTTGTATTCTTCTCTTATAATTTTTAATTCTATTAGGTAATCAGTCCATACATTAGGTCTTAACTCTAACCATCCTTTCCAATAAGTACGCCACAAAACCTCCTGAATAAATTTTTCATTTTTAGAAAATGAAAATTTCTTTAAGGCTTTATCTATAACTTCTAACTCATTTAATATTCCATGAGATATATATGGAGAAATACAAGATATATTTGATCTTTTATCTGGACCAAAATCAAAATTTCTTAATCTTGAATATTCAGAAAGATTATTTTCAACAAAATTATCTAGTTTTATAGTGGCTTGCGCCCGACTAGGTTCAAAATTCATGATATTTTATTTTAATTTTTTCTTGTGAAAATTAATAAATCTTTCAACATTTGATTTATTAAAAGTTTTATTTTCCTCAAATGAAACTTTTTTCATAGAATAAGCTGAACTTTTAGTTATTCTTGAATGAATAATAACATTCCCTTTATATAACCTCAATTTAACTGATCCATTAACTTTACTTCTCTTAAGATCTACAATTCTTTGTAATTTAAATCTCTCTTTAGAAAACCAATATCCATTGTAAATCAGTTCCGCATATCTAGGCATAATTTTTTCTTTCTTATGCATTGTATCTTTATCAAGTGTAACAGACTCTATAGCCCTATGAGCATGCATTAATAAGGTTCCGCCTGGTGTTTCGTATACACCTCTTGATTTTATACCGATAAATCTATTTTCTACTAGATCAACTCTTCCAACAGCATTTTTTCCAGCTATGTCGTTTAATTTTCCAAGCAATTTAGATGGAGATAATTTTTTCCCATTCACTGCAATCGGATCTCCACTTTTAAAGTCTATTTTTACAATTGAAGATTTATTAGGTGCTTTTTCTGGAGATACAGTTCTTTGAAAGATAAAGTCAGGTGCAGAGTTTTTTGGATTTTCTAACAACTTTCCTTCTGTTGATGTATGAAAAATATTATCGTCTACTGAAAAAGGTGGCGCTCCTTTCTTGTCTTTAGGTATTTCAATTTTATTTTTTTTTGCATAATTAATTAGATCTGATCTAGATTTCAGCTTCCAAATTCTCCAAGGTGCAATAACTTTTATTTTAGGACCAAAATAATGATAACCTAATTCAAACCTTACCTGATCATTTCCTTTTCCTGTTGATCCATGAGACACAGCATAGGCATTAAATTTTTTAGCAATTCTAATTTGATCTTTGGCTATTAAAGGTCTAGCAATTGAGGTTCCAAGCAAATAAACACCTTCATATATTGCATGGCCCCTAATCATTGGATAAACATAATCTTTTACAAAAATATCTTTAAGATCTTGAATAATAATATTTTTTACGCCAAGTTTTTTTGCGTTTCTGAAAATTTTATTTCTATCTATTTCTTGACCAATGTCTGCAGTATAACAAATTACTTCTGCATCATAATTTTCCTGTAACCATTTTAATATGATTGATGTGTCCAAACCTCCAGAATAGGCAAGAACTATCTTTTTCTTTGATTTCATTATTTAACTGCAGCTTTTTTTAGCTGCGTTATATGCTTTAGTGAAGCCCATCAAAGAATAATGATCAATTGTTTGAGAACCAGATTTATTATATCCAGTAACCATTAATCTTGAGGCCTTTTTCATTCTGCTAACAACTTTTTTTTCAATTTTATTACTTGAAATCCATGCAAAATTATCTTGAGCTATATCAAATTTATATTTTGATTTACCAGAGCTAGCTGTAATTGAATTTTGACTGTTGTATTCATAGCCTGAGGTTGTGCTTACTTCGTCTTTAATTTTTTCAGATGGTCTAAAAGTTACAAATAATCTTGCATCTCTATCATTTTTTTTAGGAGATTGAAGAACAGGTTTAGATTGAGCAAAACATACTTTACTATCCCCATTAGTAACAACAATTGCATCCCAGTCTTTAAATGTTCCTATTTTATTTAATTCTTCTGAATAAGAAGTTGATCCAAATAAGAGAATAAAAAAAATTATTTTAAAAATTATGGACATGGATTTGGATATTTTTTTTGAATTTCATTAATTTCATTAATTATTTCTTTATCAAGATTCACTTTTACACTTTCTATATTTGTTTTCAACTGCTCCATTGTTGTTGCACCAATAATAACGCTAGACATGAAATCCTGTATCTCACAAAATTTTATACACATTTGACTCATATCAATGTTGTATTTTTCACTAATATTAAAATACTCATCAACAGCTTCGTTAGTATTTGGTTTTCGATATCTTGTCCAAAAATCCCAATCTCTTTCCATCCGAGATCCTTTTGGAAATTGCTTATTTCTATATTTACCACTTAAAAAACCACTGGCTAAAGGAGAATAAGATAAACAGCCAATATTTTCTCTTATAGACACCTCGGCTAATCCAACTTCATATGACCTATTTAATAAACTATAGGGATTTTGTATGGACATCATTCTTGGCAAACTCTTTTCCTTTGAGAGTTTGAGATAATTCATAACACCCCAAGGAGTTTCATTAGATAAACCTACATGTCTAATTTTACCTTGCTCAATATACTTTTGTAATTCAACCAACACGTCTTCGAATTTATTCCATTCATTTTCTTTATGCACATAACCAAGTCTTCCAAAATTGTTTACATTTCTTTCTGGCCAATGAAGTTGATATAAATCTATATAATCAGTTTTAAGTCTTTTAAGACTGTTATGAAGTGCAGTTTCGAGATTCTTCCCTACAAAACTATTTTCACCATTTCTAATATAATCTCTTGCAGGACCACAAACTTTAGTTGCAAGTATCACATCTTTTCTTTTTTTTGTTTTTTCAAACCAATTTCCAATGATTGTCTCTGTATGACCAAAAGTTTCAGCTTTAGGAGGTACTGCATAAAGTTCTGCTGTATCCCAAAAATTAACCCCATTTTCTAGTGAGAAATTCATTTGTTCGAAGGCCTCTTCTTGGCTATTTTGTTCACCCCAAGTCATGGTGCCGAGACAAATTGTGCTAATATCTATGTCAGTTGTTCCTAATTTTTTATAATTCATTAAATATTAAGTATTTGTTACCTATATTTTGACTGCTTGAAAAATTTTAAATTTATTACTATATATTTAATTATGGAATTCAATAGAGACAATATCTTAAATAGATCAACGACAGCAAAAAAAGCTGTTGTGATGGATGAAGGCCTTAGAGCCTACATGCTTAAAGTTTACAACTACATGGCAACTGGAGTTTTACTAACAGGAATAATTGCATTGCTATCTTTTAAAATGTCAGTAGTTACAGATGCAAGTGGATCAATAGTTGCTTTAACTGAGTTCGGAAATGCAATTTATCTATCAGGATTGAAATGGGTGGTCATGTTAGCTCCTCTTGGAATCGTTTTTTATATGAGTTTTGGGATAAATAAAATGAGTTCTTCAAAAGCTCAAACTACTTTTTGGATTTTTGCAGCCTTGATGGGTTTATCACTTTCATCAATTTTATTAGTTTACACAGGTCTTAGTGTGACGAGAGTATTTTTCATATCTTCAGCTACATTTGGAGCTATGAGTATATATGGTTACACAACTAAAAGAGACCTCACAAAATTTGGATCATTCCTAATGATGGGTTTGATCGGCATTATAATAGCATCTTTAGTAAATATTTTCTTAAAATCATCCATGATGTATTTTGCTATTTCAATCATTGGAGTTCTAATATTTGTTGGATTAACTGCATACGATACACAAAAAATTAAGAATATGTACGTAGCATCAGATTCAGGTGAAGTAATTGGCAAGAAAGCTGTTATGGGAGCTTTAACATTATACTTAGATTTTATAAATTTATTTATAATGCTTTTAAGATTATTCGGTCAAAGAAGATAATCAAAAACTATAGTTTTTTCCAATTTGTTTTTTTTAGAAGTATTTCTAAATCATAAGCATTATTTAAAATTTTACCATTTCTATCAGTTATTAAATATTTCAAATTCTTATTAGAAGGTTTAAAATTTTTACTAATGTTGTAGATAGCTTTTTCTGCTGCATTTTTAAAAATACTAAAACTTACTCTTTTACTTGATATTGAGAGGCCATAGTCTTTCCAAGATCCTTCAGATACCATTTTAGCATATAGGTCTAATATAATTTTTAGTTCTTTTTTTTCAAAAAAATACCTTTGGTTTTGTTCTTTATTTGAATTATTTATTACTAATTTTAAATTACTCATTTAATTTGTGTTTATTAATCAACCCAACTTGTGATGCTGTAAAGATGAATGTAATTGGTAGCATTCCCCAAACTTTAAAGTTAACCCAAAATTCTTCTGTTTGAGTTCTCCAAACAATTTCATTTAATATAGCTAAAAAAATAAAAAAATAAGTCCATCTGTTATTCAAAATTTTCCAACCTTCATCAGACATTGGCAGTGTTTTTCCAAGTATTAATTTTAAAACTGGTTCATTGGTGAAGTATTTTCCAAAGAATAATGCTAAGGCAAATAAAATATTTATAATAGTGGGTTTCATATAAATAAAAATTGGATTATCAAAATAAATTGTTAAACCTCCGAATAGAGTAATTAAAATCCCTCCTAACAAAGGAACCATCGGAACTTTTTTTTCCAGTATCCAAACCAAGAGAACAGAAATTATTGTTGCGACAATTAGAGGTGGTATTGCAACTTTTAAATTTTTATCACTGTTATAATAAAAGAAGAAAAAAATAGCTAATGGCCCAACGTCTGTAATGAATTTTAGAAGTGATTTATTCACTGCTACATATTAACAGATTAATAAAACATTTATATTTTTTTTATTGATTTTTTTCATCAAATATCCATATTTAATATCGTGAGTACTCAAAAAGCTAAATTTTCAATTGGAGACGTTGTAAAACATAGACACTTCGATTTTAGAGGTGTGATTTACGATGTTGACTTTGAATTTAATAACTCAGAGGAGTGGTATCAATCGATTCCAAAAAACGTGAGACCTAGAAAGGATCAGCCATTTTATCATTTACTAGCAGAGAATGACGAAATTACTTACGAGGCTTATGTGTCTGAGCAAAATCTATTATTTGATGACTCTGAAGAGCCTATAAAACACCCTCTAATTAATGAAATTTTTTCAGGTAAGCGTGGATCAAGCTACTTCAAGCCTTCAAATTAACTAATAGCCAATATTTAAACACAATTGTCCCAAATCTCTGTCATATCTGTTTGTTATAAAATATTTAATTCTGATCAAGAGTACTGTTTTTCCTCTATCTCCCTCTGTATTCTTGGTCAGAAAATTTTGAACAATTTTAATCTAAAATTTATGTGTTATAAAAAATTATGATTAATTATTTCAATCCAAATAATACTTTAAAGATAATTAATAAAATACAAAAGTTTGTATTTGCGCTATTTATAATTGTATTGTTACTTGGATTAGTTGAAGCTTTAGTTCTTTCTCCCGAGGATTATAAGCAGAGTGACTCAGTTAGGATCATGTATGTCCATGTTCCATCAGCTTGGATATCACTTGGAATATTTTCACTTATTTCCATTCTTTCTTTTGGAGTTTTTGTTTTTAAAAATAAAAATTTCTCTTTAATAACAAAAAGTTTAGCACCTTCTGGTTTTGTTTTTAGCATAATAGCTTTAGTTACAGGATCAATTTGGGGAAAACCAACCTGGGGAACTTGGTGGGCTTGGGATGCAAGAATAACTTCAATGCTCTTACTTTCAATTTTCTATTTATTGTTCATTACTTCTTGGAAGATTACGACAGATACTAGTAAAGCAGAAAAAATTAGCTCAATAATAGCAATTATTGGTCTTATAAATATTCCAGTTATAAAATTTTCAGTAGAATGGTGGAATACTTTACACCAACCTGCGTCAGTAAAAATTTTGGAAGAAACAACAATTCATTCTTCAATGTTGACACCATTAGCTATAATGACTGCGGCATTTGCTCTATTTTCACTTTTGATATTTTTAATGAAATATAATACAGAACTGTTAAAGATTAAAAATAAAGGTCTTAATAGATTATGATTAGTGAACTACTAAATATGAATGGATACGGTGTATACGTTTGGTCATCATTTATATTTACTCTATTTTCTTTTAGCTTCTTGTTCGTGGTAGTAAAATTAAATTTAATTAAAGAGAAAAAGAAATTTGAGGAAAATTATAAATCACTAGATGAAAAGAAACTTGCATCAGTAGCTAAGCAAAAAACGTACAGAGAGATATTAGCAAACACTTCCACATCTAAAGTTTAACTAAAATTCACATGTACGGAAAAAAAGTTAAATTTAGAGCCCTTTTTATTTTTTTAATTTTAATTTCATTAGTTCTTACAATTTTTTTGGCGGTTAAATCTCTTGAGGAAAACGTAGTATATTTTAAGTCTCCAACAGACATTAAAAATCTTAATGAAATCAAAAATGTTCAAAAAATTAGAGTTGGTGGAATGGTGAAAAAAAATTCTATTAAAATAAATGATAAAGAAATTTTTTTCGTAATTACGGATTTCAAAAATGAATTATTAGTCAACTTTAATGGATCTGTACCTAATTTGTTTGAAGAAGGTAAGGGTGTAGTTGCTGAAGGTTTCTTAAAGGATAAAAGTTTTCTAAATGCTGACAAGATTTTAGCAAAACATGATGAAAATTATATGCCTCCTGAAGTCAGCGAAGCTATGAAAAATAATTAATTTGTATGTCTAATTATTTAGGAAATTATTCTTTATATATTGCTTTAATTGCATCTGTTTATTTAATTTTTAAGTCATACTTGGATGCAAATTCAGATAATAAATATTTAGATAAAAACTTTATTTTAATTACTTCAATACAAACTATAATGATTATGGTAAGTTTTTTTAGTCTAGTTGCAGCTTTTGTAATTTCAGATTTTAGTAATGAAACTGTTTTCAACAATTCTCATACTTTAAAACCTTTATTTTATAAAGTTTCAGGAACATGGGGAAATCACGAGGGAAGTTTATTATTGTGGTTATTAGTTCTTTCAATTTTTCTATTTATTTTTTTATTAAATTCAAGATCACAAGATACTAAATACAAACTTTTAACGATACTATTTCAACAAATTATTATTACAGGTTTTCTAGTTTTTATTTTATTAACTTCCAACCCATTCAAAATGCTATATCCAATTCCTAGCGAGGGATTAGGTTTGAACCCTATTTTACAAGACCCTGCTTTAGCTATTCATCCTCCAATTTTATATTTAGGTTATGTTGGAACATCTATTATCTTTTCAGCTTCACTTGCCTCAATGATTAGCGGAAATATTGGAGATAAGTGGGCAAGGCATATTAAAAATTGGGTTTTGGTATCTTGGGTATTTTTAACAATTGGTATTTTGCTTGGATCTATATGGGCATATTATGAGCTGGGCTGGGGAGGTTTTTGGTTTTGGGATCCCGTAGAAAATGTTTCATTAATGCCATGGTTTTGCTTAACAGCACTCCTGCATACGGTAATTGTATTACAGAAAAGAAATTCGTTTAAAGAGTGGACTATTATTTTGTCAATTACAACTTTCTCACTGAGTATGAGCGGCACTTTTCTTGTTAGGTCTGGAATTTTAAATTCAATTCACACTTTTGCAAACGATCCATCAAGAGGGCTATATATATTAAGTTTTCTCTTTATCCTAATATTGATGTCTATATTAATTTTCTTTTTTAATCAGAATAAAATATCAAATACAGCCAAAGAGAATTTTATTTTAAGTAAAGAGACTGCAATATTAGTGAATAACTGGTTTATGATGTTTTTTTTATCTGTTGTTCTTGTTGGTACAATTTATCCAATTTTTCTTGAAGTTTTAAATGGTTCAAAAATTTCTGTAGGTCCGCCTTTTTATCATAATCTTTTAATACCCTTCTTAATTCCTTTTTTAATATTCATGAGCTTTGGCCCAAGTTTGAAATGGATTAAAGATAAATTAAAAAAGTTTAACTATAATATTTTAATTATATTTTTAGTTTCACTACTTATTTCATATGTCATTTTAACAAAAACCGAAAATTCATTTCTGTTGTCTATTCCTTTGATAGTTTTGAGCATCTATCTTTTATTAGTAACAATTAAGGATTTTTTTGTTAGTAAATCCTCGATTAGCCAAAAAATTTCACATTTTGGTTTTAGTTTATTAATTACCAGTATCTTATTGAATGGCCTTTTTTCTAATGAATTCAATTCAAATATGAAAGTAGGAGATGAAAGAATATTCAATGAAAAAGTTGTAAAATTAAAAGAAGTTAGTGTTACAGATGTGGACAACTATAAATCTCTTAAAGCTAGTTTTGAAGTTACAAATAAAAATTCCTCTTTTGCTTTATACCCAGAAGTTAGGATTTACCAACAGCCTTTAACTATTACGAGTGAAGCGGATATTAAGACAACATTATTTTCAGATAATTTTTTAGTATTTAATATTCTAAAAGACGATGGTTATTATAATGTAAGATATCAATATAAACCCTTAATGATTTGGATATGGATCTCAACTATATTTATTGGTTTTGGTGGTTTATTAAGTGTTATTAGAAAAAATGAGCAAAAATATTAAATTTTTAGGATTACTACTAACATTAATAATATTTTTTATAATCTTGCTCAAGGGATTGAACATATCGAAAGATTACTCTAACGAGAAATTAAAAAGTAAAATAGATTTTTCACTTAATGCAAAAAAACTGTTTTCTGATGAAATAATTAATATTTCAGACTTATTTGATAAAAATAGTCCTTCAGTAGTAAATATTTGGGCATCTTGGTGTGCACCATGTAGAGAAGAGCATCAGTTTTTAATGAAATTAAAAGATATGAACATAAATATAATTGGAATTAATTATAAAGACAGTCCAAAAAATGCGAAAAATTTTTTAAGCTCACTTGGAAATCCTTATTCAGAAGTTATTACCGATAATGATGGAACAAAATCAATAGAATTTGGAGCTATTGGTGTTCCTGAAACTTTTATTATAAGCGGTAAAACAAATGAGATTATAAAAAAGTATATTGGTCCATTGACGAGCGACAATTTAATAGAAATAAAAAATTTATTAAAAAAAAATGCTTAAAATTTTAAAATTAATATTGCTGCTATATTTTAGTTTCAATTTTTCCTATGCTAATGAAATAAATACCAAAGTAGATCAAATAACAAAAAACTTAAGGTGTTTGATATGTCAAGGTCAATCAGTTTACGACTCTCAGTCCGATTTTGCTATTAGTATGAAGCTTGTTGTAAAAAATAAGATTGATGAAGGTAAAGAAGAAGAAGAAATATATGATTATTTAAAAAATAAATATGGAGAATGGATTGTATATGAACCAGAATTAAACCAAAATACATTTTTACTTTGGTCAATACCTTTGATTTTGTTCGCTTTTGGCGGCCTTTTAATTATTAGAAAAGTATCTATAAAGTAGCAGGGATTTTTAATATGAAGATTTTAATTAAAACTTTAATAATTTCATTTCTTAGTGTCTCATTTTCTAACGCAGAAAATAAATGGAGTTTTTACACTGGCATGTTCGATTTCAGCGATGATGGTAAGAGAGCAAATCTTTTCGGTGCTGAATATATAAACTTTAATGCTAGCAAAGATATTTTCTTAGGAAATATTCAACCTGTAACAGGTGCAATGATAACCGCTGATGATGCAATATATATTTATACAGGTTATCAATTAAATCAAAAATCTAATTCAACTACTTTCTCTCCTAGTTTTGCAATAGGATATTACGACGAAGGAGATGGCAAGGACTTAGGTCACGAAATTGAATTTAAGACACAAATACAGATATTATTTGATATTTTATCCAATTCTGAATTAGGTATTTCTTATAATCATATTTCTAATGCTAGTCTTGGAGAAAAAAATCCTGGGGCAAATAGCTATATGTTTAATTTTACAAAAAAATTTTAACTTAAGATATGAGATTAAAAGATTGTCATAACTTTTATGACTTTAGAAAACTGGCAAAACAAAAGCTTCCATCTCCAATATTTCATTATATTGATGGGGCTGCAGATGATGAAATAACTTATGCAAGAAATAGTACTGCATTTAATGATGTTGACTTAGTTCCAAATGTCTTAAGAGGTGTTGAAAATGTAGATTTGTCGACAACTATTTTTGGAAAAAAACTAGATTTACCATTTTATTGTTCTCCAACAGCTCTGCAAAGGCTATTCCACTACGAAGGAGAAAGAGCAGTTGGAAAAGCTGCAAAGAAGTTTAACACGATGTTTGGTGTTTCGGCATTGGCTACAGTTAGTGTTGAGGAAATTTCATCTTTAATAGACACTCCAAAAATGTTTCAATTTTATTTTCATAAAGACAGAGGATTAAATGACTCTTGTTTAGAACGAGCAAAAGCAGCAAAATTTGATGTGATGGCTTTAACTGTTGATACGATAACAGGAGGAAATCGTGAAAGAGATTTAAGAACTGGATTTACATCACCTCCAAAATTAACACTTTCGAGTTTGTTTAGTTTTGCCACAAAACCAATGTGGGGAATAAATTATTTAACCAAAGGAAAATTTGAACTACCACATCTTCAAGATTTCGTTAAAGAAGGAACTGACACAAATACTTCAATTGGTAATTATTTTTCTACTATGTTGGATCAATCTATGAACTGGGACGACGCTGAAAAATTGTGCTCTCAGTGGGGTGGCCATTTTGCGCTTAAGGGAGTTATGAGTGTTGAAGATGCTAAAAGAGCAGTTGATATCGGGTGCACTGGCATAATGGTATCAAATCATGGAGGAAGACAACTTGATGGATCTAGATCACCTTTCGATCAATTAGCTGAAATTGTTGATGCAGTTGGTGATAAGTTAGATGTTATTTGTGAAGGTGGATTTCAAAGAGGAACTCATATGTTAAAAGCTTTATCTATGGGTGCAAAAGCTTGTGCTGGTGGAAGATTATATCTTTATGCTTTAGCTGCAGCAGGTCAAGAAGGCGTTGAGAGAGCACTTAACTTATATAAAACTGAATTAGTAAGAGACATGAAATTAATGGGCTGCACAAAGATCAGTGATCTTAATCGAAATAATTTAAGATTCCGAAATGCATGAGCTTAAAGAATTGTTATAATTTTGAAGATTTTAGAAAGCTAGCCAAAAAAAAACTTCCAGCTCCAATTTTTCATTACATTGATGGTGGTGCAGATGATGAAACAACTTTAAAAAGAAATACAAACTCATTTGATGATTGTGACTTAATCCCTAATATTCTTAGAAGCGTAGGAGAGCCAGATTTATCAACCACAGTTTTTGGTAGAAAAATAGATATGCCAATTTTTTTATCACCTACTGCTATGCAAAGTTTATATCATCCTGATGGAGATAAAGCTTCAGCTAGAGCTGCAGAAAAATTTGGTACCATGTATAGCATGTCGACAATGGCTTCATTTTCGATTGAAGAAATTGCTAACATATCAAGTGGACCAAAATTATTTCAACTTTATATCCATAAAGATAAATCATTTACTGATGATTTGATTGATAGGTGCAAAAGAGCAAACTTTGACGGTTTATGCTTAACTGTTGATACTTTGGTTGCGGGAAATAGAGAAAGAGATCACAGAACTGGTTTTACAACTCCTCCTAAATTCACATTAGAAAGTATAATGAATTTCGCGATGAGACCTGGATGGTTATTTAGATATTTTACAAACAAAAAGTTTGAACTAGCTAATATTAAACACAAAACTGATAAAGGAACTAGTATAACTAAATCAGTTATAGATTATGTTAATGAACAGTACGATCCTAATATGAATTGGGATGATGCAGAATATTGTATAAAAAAATGGGATGGACCTTTTGCGCTAAAGGGTGTGATGTCTGTAGAGGATGCAAAGAGAGCAGTTGATATTGGTTGTACAGCAATAATAATATCAAATCATGGAGGAAGACAGCTTGACGGATCTAGAACTCCATTTGATCAATTAAAGGCTATTTCAGATGCTGTGGGTGACAAGGTTGAGATAATTTTAGATGGAGGTGTTAGACGAGGAACTCATGTTCTCAAGGCTCTAGCAGCAGGTGCTACTGCTTGTAGTTTCGGTAAAGCTTTTTTGTTCAGTTTAGGAGCGGGTGGGCAGCGAGGAGTAGAGAGGCTGCTTCAAAATATGCACGATGAAATTAGACGAAATATGATCCTTATGGGCTGCAAAAGTGTAAAAGAGTTAGATAGATCAAAGATAATTTACCGTAATTAAATATTTTTTATAAATAATTTTTATTATTATTTTTACTTTAAATAAATAGACATGAAGTTGCTTTTCAGTTAGTTTGTCGACGAAAAATTATGATTGAATTAGCAAAAGCATTAGATCGTTTAGGAACTGAAAGTGCATTTTCTGTTTTAGCAGAAGCAAAAAAATTAGAAGCACAAGGTAAACCTATGATCCATTTAGGACTAGGACAACCTGACTTTAAAACTCCAAAACATGTTGTGGAAGCTGCAAAAAAAGCTCTAGATGACGGTCATCATGGTTATGTTTTATCAAATGGAATTCCAGAATGTCGAGAAGCTGTCGCAAGATGGGTCAAGAGACTTTACAATGCTGATATTGATCCAAATAGAGTTTTAATAATGCCAGGTGGTAAACCTACAATGTATTATGCAATTACTTGTTATGGTGAACCAGGTGTTGAAATAATTCATCCAACTCCAGCTTTTCCAATTTATGAGTCAATGATTAATTATTCTGGAGCAAAAGCTGTTCCATATGATTTAACTGAGGATAAAGATTTAAAATTTGATCCAGACAAAATTCTGTCTTTAATAACAGACAAAACTAGACTTTTAATTCTAATAAATCCAAACAACCCAACTGGAAGCTTTGTTGAAAAACCTGCAATTGACTACTTAGCTAAAGAATTAGAAAAACATCCGCAGGTCACAATTTTAAGTGATGAAATTTATAGTAGACAAATTTTTGATTATAAAGAAATGCCGACTTTCTTTAATTATCCTAACCTAAGAGATAGATTAATTGTTCTTGAGGGTTGGAGTAAAGCATATTCTATGACTGGATGGAGACTTGGTTGGAGTTACTGGCCAGAGCATTTGGTTGAACATGTAAACAAACTTTTGATTAATAGTGTATCATGTGTAAATGCAGCAGCCCAATATGCTGGTATAGCTGCATTAGATGGTCCAGAAGATTCTATTAAAGATATGTTAGACAAATTTACATTAAGAAGAAATTTAATTCATAAAGGATTAAATGATTTACCAGGAGTTGAGTGTAGTTTGCCGGGAGGAGCTTTCTATGCTTTTCCGAATATAAAAGGGACTGGCATGAATGGATCTGAGTTTTGCAAAAAAGCTATGCATGAAGCAGGTGTTGCAATTGTTCCTGGCACTGCGTTTGGTAAAACCTGTAATGATTACGTTAGATTTAGTTTTGCCGCATCTAGAGATAATATTATGCAAGCCTTAGAAAATATAGGCAAGATGCTTTCTAAATAAACTGTATTTTTAATTAATATTTTTGTATTATTAAAGAATGAACGAAACTGTCCAAGCAGAATTAAAAAAGATATTTAACGGAAGATTTTCTACCTCAGAGTCTACTCGTGCAAATTATGCAAGAGGGGAAGATACCTATAACCCAATATTATCAAAGGCAGTTGTATTTCCAGAAACTAATGAAGAAGTTTCAAAAATTCTAAAAATTTGTAACGAGCATAAAATTCCGGTGGTTCCATTTGGAACCGGCACATCTCTTGAAGGCCATGTTGTTGGAAATCAAAATGGTATTACGATTTCTTTAGAAAAAATGAATAAAGTTTTAAGTGTAAATGCTGAGGATTTTGACTGCAGAGTGCAAGCAAATGTAACAAGAAAGCAATTAAATGAATATTTAAGAGAAGATGGAGTATTTTTTCCAATAGATCCTGGTGCGGATGCTGCACTCGGTGGGATGGCATCTACTTCAGCTTCAGGAACAATGGCAGTGAAATATGGAACAATGAGAACAGTTATTTCTGGCTTAACAGTTGTTTTACCAAATGGAGACATAATTAAAACTGGTGCAAGAACTAAAAAAACTTCTGCGGGATATAACTTAACTAATTTGTTTATTGGATCTGAGGGAACATTAGGAATTATTACAGAAGTTCAATTAAGACTATCACCAATACCTGAAAGCATAATGAGTGCAGTTTGCTATTTTCCAGATTTAGACTCAGCAGTAAAGACAGCGCAAGAAGTTATTCAGTACGGTGTTCCAATTGCAAGAATTGAAATGTTAAACAAAGACCAAATGGAAATTAGCATTAAATATTCAAAGCTAGAAAACATCAAAGCATCACCAACTTTATTCTTTGAATTTCATGGAAGTGAGCTATCGAATAATGAGTCTATTAAAATTGTAGAAGAATTATCGAAAAATAATGGTGGAAGTGATTTTCAATGGGCATCTTCTCCGGAAGAACAAAAAATACTTTGGAAAGCAAGACATGATGTTTATTATTCAGTAAAAGCTTTAGGTCATGATATGAAAGTGTATTCTACAGATGTTTGTGTACCAATTTCCAAGTTAGTTGAGTGTATTTCGTGGGCAGAAAAAGAAGTTAAAAAGTTAGGTCTAACTGCACCGATGGTTGGTCATGTTGGAGATGGAAATTTTCACTCCATAATATTGTATGATCCTGACGATGAAGAAAAACAAAAAAAAATTAGACAATACAGCGATGATCTAATTAATAAAGCTTTAGAGCTAGAGGGAACAATTACAGGAGAACATGGAATTGGTCTTCAAAAAAAACATTACTTATTAAGAGAGCACCCAGATAATTTACCAGTGATGAAAGCTATTAAAAGAAGTATCGATGTAAACAATATCATGAATCCTGGTAAGGTTTTTGATTTAAATTAATCCAAAATAAAATGAAAAAAATTTTAATCACAAGAAGGCTTTTAAGATCTTGTGAGGATAAAGCTAAAGAATTATTTGATGCTAACTTTAATTTAAATGATGAACTCTACTCTCAAAAGAAGCTAATAGAGATGAGCACAGGCTGTGATGGTATTTTATCAGCTTTGACAGATAAGCTCGATGCAGAAACAATTAATCAATTACCTGAGAGTGTAAAAATTATATCAAATTTTGCTGTAGGTTTTGGAAATATAGATTTAGAAGCTGCAAAGAAAAGAGGGATTGCAGTAACAAACACGCCAGATGTTTTAACTGATGCTACTGCAGAAATTGGGGTTTTGTTGATATTAGGTGCATGCAGAAGAGCATCTGAAGGAATTGAAAAAGCTAGAGAAGGTGGCTGGGTTTGGTCAGCAGATATGTTGATTGGTAAACAATTAACTGGCACTAGACTTGGAATACTTGGCATGGGTAGAATTGGTCAAAAAATAGCTAAAATAGCTAAATCGTTAGGTATGATAATTCATTATCATAATCGATCAAAATTAAGCGAAGAAAAAGAACAGGGCGCAACTTACCACGATAACTTAAATGATTTGATGAAAGTCTCTGATGTTCTTTCAGTATGTTGTCCTGCATCTAAAGAGACAATAAATTTAATCAATAAAGATACACTAGAATTATTACCAAAAGGTGCAGTCGTGACCAATGTTGCAAGAGGAGATATTATTGAAGATGAAGCTTTAATAGATGCTTTGGAAAGAAGAAAAGTTTATGCAGTTGGGCTAGATGTATACAAAAATGAACCAAATTTAAATCCAGGATATCTTAAACACAAAAGTGCTTTTATTCTTCCTCATTTAGGTAGCGCAACTAAAGAAACTAGAACCGCAATGGCTAATCTAGCTATAGATAATATGGATGAGTTTTTCAAAACAGGCGGATGCAAAAACAAAGTTAATTAACAATCTCAAGTTGTAATTGGTAATTAAAATTATTCTAACCTTCTAGACATATTTTTTATTTCAATTTAAAATTTATTTATAAAAAATAAATTTAGAGAGGAAAATAATGAAAGCACAGGTTTTACATAAGTATGACCCAGAAATGAAAGCAGATGTTTGGGTCACAGGTGAAGAGTTGCCAAATCCTAAAATTGAGAAAGCAAGCGATGTGATTGTTAAAATTGGAGCTGCAGGTGTTTGTAGAACTGATTTGCATATAATTGAAGGAGTTTGGAAGCACATTACAGATCAAAATAACGATCTGTTGCCGATGGTAATGGGACATGAGAACGCTGGATGGATAGAGGAAGTTGGTAAAGATGTTACAGGATTTAAAAAAGGTGATGCAGTTATTTTACACCCTAAAGTTTCTGGCACAGGAGGAACATGCTTAGATTGTAGAAGAGGAAACGATATGCATGCTGAAGATCCAATTTTTGCAGGTTTGAATGTAAAACACGGGGGATATTCAGAATTACTTCAAACTAGCGTAAGAAATCTAATAAAAATTCCAAAAGTTTTAGGTCCAATAGACGTTGCGCCATTTTCAGACGCAGGTTTGACTGCTTACAGAGTTGTAAAAAAAGCTACTAGACACCTTCTGCCAGGTGAAAATTGTGTAATCATAGGTGCTGGTGGATTAGGACATATAGCAATTCAATGTATGAAAGCAATGTGTGCTGCAAATATTATTGTTGTTGAAAAAGCAAAAGCACCTTTAGAACATGCAATGGAACTAGGAGCTGACCATGGGGTTTTAATAGATGGTAATGAAATTGAAAAAGTAAAAGAACTTACAAAAGGAAAAGGTGCAGAGGCTGTTATAGATTTTGTTGGTGAAAAAGGTTCTACCCCAATGGGAATTAAAATGACCAAAGCAACTGGGACTTTCTATATTGTAGGTTACGGAGAAGAAATAAGAGTTTTGGCGATTGATATGATCGATCAAGAAAAAAGTATAGTTGGAAGCTTAGTAGGTACATGGGCTGAATTATATGAATTAATGGAACTAGCAGATAAAGGTTTAGTAAAACTTTCAATGAAAGAATACAAACTTGAAGAAGCTAATAAAGCACTACATGATTTAAATGATGGTAAGATTAAAGGTCGTGCAGTGTTAGTTCCATAATTAACAACAAAGAGAGGAAAAAAGATGAAGACAATAAAAACTTGCGTAACCGCTCTAATATCAGCTTTGTTGGTATTTAGTCCTGTTGCGTATGCTGATAAGTGGAGTGATCAGTTTCCACATATCAAAGCAACTGGGGATATTCCTGGTGATTGTTCTTACGAGTCTATGTCTAAGAAAAACTATAAAGGCAAGACGCTTAAGATTAATACACATGCTGTACCAGTCATGGGAGAGCCAACAGCTCTACATGCTGAGCAGTTCGCTAAACTTACTGGAGCAAAAGTTGATGTTACTCATACACCAGCAGGTGACTTATATGCGAAAGCAATGGTACCATTTCAAGCTGGACAAGCTCCATATGACATCGTTTTTGGATTTTCAAACTTCATTAACGATTGGAGAAGATACTTAGAGCCAGTTCCAAAGAAATACGTTGAGATGAAACAAATGAAAGACGTTACTCCGTCTCACATTGGTGTAGCATCTTGGGATGGTGTTATGTATCAGTTTCCGGTTGATGGAGACAGACATTATCTGAAATATAGAAAAGATGTAATTGATAATCCTGAGTACCAAAAACAATATAAGGAAGCTACTGGTAAAGAACTAAGAGTTCCTCAAACTTGGAAAGAATATGGAGAAATGGCAGCTTACTTTAACAATTGGGACTGGGATGGAGATGGCGAGAAAGAATACGGATCTGCTGAAGTAATGAAAAAAGACGATCTAATGTATGCTGCTTTCTATTCAAGATCTGCTGCTTACTCAAAAAATCCTAAAACACCTGGTGGTTTTTTCTTTGATTTAGAAACTATGAAACCACTAATTAACAATCCAGGTTTTGTTGAAGCTTTAACTGACTGGGTTGAGGCAACTAAATATGTTCCTCCAGGAGGAATAAATTTTGGTTTAGGTGATGAAATTGGATCATTTGGTGGAGGACAAACATTGTTTAGTTTTTCATGGGATGATGCATTTGTTGCCGCTATGCAACCAGATAGTCCAATAAACAATAAAGTTGGTGCTGCACAGTTACCAGGAGCTATGAAAGTTTGGAATAGAAAAACTAACTCTTGGGATGAAGGCTTTAACCAAGCTCCTTTCTTCGTATGGGGATGGGCAGTTGGAGTAGCTAAGAAAAGTAAAGAGAAAGAAATGGCTTTCGATTATCTATGTTTCTTTGCTAACGAAGCTAACCACCAAGCGGACATTGGAATTGGTAGATTTGGTGTAAACCCATTTAGAAATGACGACTTTAAAGTTGATGTATGGACACAAATTGGTTGGGATAAAGATATTGCTCAATCATATGTTGATACTCTTGCACAAATGGAACAAAGTAAAAATAGAGTATTTCCATTAAGAGTTCCTGGAACTTTTGAGTTTAATGCTGCATTGGCTACTGCTGCTGCAAAAGCATTAGCTGGTCAATTATCTCCACAAGCTGCTTTAGACGAAGCTGCTAAACAGTGGGAAGATATACTTAACAGAGTAGGAAAAGATAACGTAAGAAAAGCCTATGCTGTTGGTGTAGCAATGGAAGATAATAAGCAATAATTTTGTAAACTTGTGGCCGTTTTTTAACGGCCACATTTTAAAATAATCCAAAAAAAAAATTATGAATTTTAAACACAAGTTTGTTTTTTTATTCCCAGGATTGTTTGTACTTATTGGAATTTTAATTTTTCCAATTATTTTTACTATTAGATTAAGTCTTTCTGGATGGAATAGTTATACACCAGAAATGAACTTCATAGGTATTACGAATTATATAAGGTTATTTACTGATGATCCGAGGTTTTGGGAGTCTTTTTTTAGGCTAAGTTTTTTATCGGTTACTACAGTTATTCTTCAATATGTTATCGGATTTGCTCTAGCGATGATGGTTTGGAGAGAAATAAAATTTAAAAGATTTTTTAGAGTAATTTTTCTAGTACCAATGATGACAACTCCAGTAATAATGACAGTTATTTGGAGAACATTTTTTCATGAATCACTAGGTCCTGTAAACGATTTGTTAGGTGGATTAGGAGTAAAACCTATTTTATGGTTGAGTGACCCGGTTATTGCGAAGTTTACTGTTATAATTGTTGAGGTTTGGCAATGGACACCATTTATGTTTTTACTATTGCTAGCTGGACTTTTGTCACTTCCAAAAGAACCCTTTTTGGCAGCTGCTATAGATGGAGCAAGTCCATTTAGAAAATTTGTTTATGTAACCTTTCCTTTGATGGCTCCCATATCAATTGGAGCAATAATAATAAGACTTATCGAGGCTTCAAAAATAATGGATACAGTATTTGTTTTGACTTCGGGAGGACCAGGTACTGCAACTGAGACCTCAAGTTTTTATATTTATATTAAAGGATTAAGAGAATTTCAGATGGGTTATGCAGCGACCTTATCTTTCACTTATCTTGTTATAATGATTATCAGTTTAACAATAATAGCTAAAGTTTTAACCAAATTAATGATCAAAGAATAACTATGAGCAAACTTTACACTTTTCTTAAATATTTCTTTATTACATTTTGGACTGTATTTGTTGTTGCGCCATTTCTGTGGGCCGTATCAACATCTTTTAAAGACTTCCAATCTGTAAATAGTAAAGTAACTTATATTCCTTGGTTAGATTTCGAACCAACATTGGAGGGCTGGAGGGTTTTAATTAAGTCTCCTGCGAAAGGTGGAGTAGATATTGTTGAGCCTTATTTTAATAGTATTTTTGTAACCTGTACTGCTAGTTTAATAAGTATTGTTCTTGGCACTCTTGCTGCTTATGCACTATCAAGATTTACCTTTAAAGCTGGATTTGTAAGAAACAACGATATTACTTTTTTTTTCATTTCACAAAGAATTATGCCTCCAATTGTATTATCAATTCCTTTCTTTATTTTTCTAAGCACAATAGGATTGCTTGATAGTTTATTAGGTCTAGTAGTTGTATACATCGTTTTATTAATGCCAATTGCTGTTTGGATTATGGTAGATTTTTTTAATAGAGTTCCAAAGGAATTAGATGAGACTGCATTAATTGATGGGTGTAATCCCTATCAAGCTTTCTATAAAGTTGTTTTACCAAATTCAATACCTGGTTTAATTGTTGCAGGAATGTTTTGTATTATTTTTGGATGGATAGATTTCTTTTTTGCATTTATTTTAACATTTACTGAAGTACAATTGTTACCTGTAAAAGTCGTTGCACTTAATTCATCAATAACACCATGGTGGAGCCTTTCGGCATCTGCTTTGGTTTCAGTTGCACCATTAATAATCGTTGCATTTATAGTTGAGAGATATCTATCAAAAGGAAATTTATCAGGAGCATTAAAATAATGAATTTAATTGGAGAGAAAATTTCTTATAAACCTGATGAGCAATTTCATTTAAACGATGTCTCGTTTAATTTTAAAAAAGGTAATTTGTATACCATTTTAGGTAGAACTTTATCTGGCAAAACGACTCTTTTAAAAACAATTGCAGGATTATTAAATCCAGATCAAGGCTCAATTTCTTTTGAGGAAAAAGACTTTATTAAAATACCTGTTTGGGAAAGAAATGTTGCTATGGTTTATCAACAATTTATTAATTACCCTCACTTAAATGTTTATGAAAACATAACTTTTCCATTAGAACAGAGAAAACTAAGTCCTGAGCAAATAAAAAAAGATGTAGATGAAGCTCTAAAAACTGTTGGATTAGTTGGATTTGAAAATAGAAAAATTCAGGAATTATCTGGCGGACAGCAACAAAGGGTTGCACTTGCAAGATCACTTGCAAAAAAAGCAAAAATTTTGTTGCTAGACGAACCGTTAGTTAATTTAGATTACAAACTTAGAGAACAATTAAGAGAAGAATTTAAAAGAATTTTCTCAGAAGGACTGTCCCAAGATACAATTTTAATTTACTCAACAACAGATCCTCAAGAAGTAATGGAACTAAATGGAGAAGTAATTGTTTTAGATGAAGGGAAGGTATTACAAAAAGGGCCTGCCAAAGAGATTTTTGAAAATCCATCTAATTTAAAAGTTGCAGAAATATCAAATGATCCACCAATGAATGTTCTGAAGGGTTCAAAAAATTCAAAAAATCTGAACTTTGAGAATATTTCTTTAGAAATTCCAAATCATTTTAAGAATTTAGAAGATAAAGATTATAACTTTGGAATTAGAGCTTCAGAAATAAAACTTGATGAAAATGGTGAAGAATTTGAAATAGAATTAGCAGAGATTAGTGGTTCAGAAACATTGCTTCACTTAAAAAGAGGAAATTCAAAAATAATTGCTTTAATCGAGGAAGTAATGAATTTTAAAATTCATGAGAAAGTAAAAATAAATTTTAATGCAAATAAATTTTATGCTTTTGCAGAAGATGAAAAATTAGTTTCATCGCCATATGGAGGAACAAATGGCTAAAATTGATTTATCTAATATTTCTCATACTTATAATCCTTTAGATCCAAAACCAACATATGCTCTTAATCCGTTTTCAATGACTTGGGAAAATGGCAAGCGGTACGCAATCTTAGGACCTTCTGGGTGTGGAAAAACCACAATGTTAAACATTGTTTCTGGATTAGTGAGACCATCCAAAGGTGAAATATTATTCGATGAAACACCTGTGACCGATTTAAAAACAGAAGATAGAAATATTGCCCAAGTTTTCCAATTCCCAGTAATTTACAATACAATGACTGTTTATGATAATTTAGCTTTCCCGCTAAGATGCAGGGAGTTTACAAAAGAAAAAATTGAAGAAAGAGTAAAAGCGGTTTCAGATACTTTAAACTTATCTTCATTTTTAAACTCACCAGCAAGAAAATTGACGGCTGATCAAAAACAACTTATCTCTTTAGGAAGAGGGTTGGTTCGAGAAGACGTTGCAGCTGTTTTAATGGACGAGCCTCTTACGGTTATAGACCCAGATTTAAAATTTAGACTTCGAAGAAACTTAAAAGAAATCAATGAACAATATAAAACAACATTGGTTTATGTAACTCATGATCAAAACGAAGCTATGACTTTTGCAGAAAATATAATTGTTATGGATCAAGGTGAAATCGTGCAAGTTGGATTGCCAAAAGATTTATTTGAAAAACCTAAAACAACTTTTGTCGGTTATTTTATTGGCTCTCCTGCGATGAATATTTTTCATTCAACTGTATCCTCTGATCATGAAGTAAAAATTAATGACACCACTATTAAGACAAATTCAAATTTAGGAAATTTAAAAGATAAAAATGTTAAACTGGGAATTAGATCCGAGTTTATAGAATTGGCTGAAAAAGAAAAAAGTAATACAGTTAAAATTAAACTCACAAGAGTTGAGGACTTTGGTAATTTTAAGCTCCTTACAGGAAAAATGGGTGATTTAGTAATTAAATCAAAAGTAGAAAGGGAAAAACCCATTCCAGATGGAGAATTAAATTTATATTTTCCACCAGAGAAATGTTGCGTTTATTCTGATGAAAAATTAGTTTAAGGGATAAATGAAACTCCTAAATTTATCAGCACAACAACTTTTAAAAAAACTTAAAAATAAACAATTAACTTCCGTTGAACTTTGTAAAGCATATATCAATCAAAAAAAAAAATATGATAAGAATATTCAAGCTTGGGAATATTTTAATGAAAAAAAACTCCTAAGTGATGCGAAAAAATCTGACAATCAGAGAAAAAAATTGAAACCTTTAGGGGCTTTGCATGGTCTGCCAGTAGCACTTAAAGATATTATTTCAACATCTGAAATGCCAACAAAATATGGTGCAAGAATAAAATTAAAAAAAAAGAATAATTTAGATGCTAAAATTGTTGAGCTCTTAAAAAGGGCTGGAGCAATAATTATGGGTAAAACTGTAACTTGTGAATTAGCTTTTTTATCACCATCAAAAACTAAAAACCCACACGATTATTCAAGAACACCAGGAGGTTCATCTAGTGGCTCTGCAGCCGTTATTGCATCTGATATGGCGCCATTATCAATTGGAACTCAAACGGGTGGATCTGTAATTAGGCCAGCCTCTTATTGCGGAGTTGTTGGTTATAAACCTACTTATGGATTAATTTCTAGAAATGGTGTTTTGCAAACATCATATAATTTGGATCAAGTTGGAGTATTTGGAAAAACAATTAGTGATGTAGAACTTTTATCGAAAGTTTTGTTTGCTAGAGACGATGCAGATGAAACAACAACAAGCATTAATTTTCTTAATAAAAAAATTAAAATAAAAAAATCAAAATTTGTTTTTTATAAAACCAAACGCTGGAGAAATGTTGACAGCATTTCAAAAAAATCATTTAACAAATTTATTTTAAATAATAAAAAAATAGTAAAGGTTGAGACTGCTCCCAAATATTTTGAAAATATGATTGATTGTCATACAATTATATATGAGACAGAGATGGCTCAAAATTTCCATCATTATTACAAAACTTCAAAAGGAAAACTTTCTATAGAAATTAAGAAAGCAATTATTAATGGACTAAAATATTCTGCAAAAGACTATGCTTTAGCTTTAGATGCGATGAGAACATATTCAAAAAACTTAGATAGTATATTTGAAAGGTTTGATGCAATTATAACGCCAAGCAGTTGTGGAATCGCAGACAAAGGATTTAAGACAACTGGTAGTCCAGAATTTAATAAGATTTGGTCTCTAGCACATGTTCCCTGCATTTCACTGCCAATTTTAAAAGGCGAAAAAAATTTACCTTTAGGATTGCAAATTATAGGCAAACAATTTGAAGATCTAAGCATGTTAAAGCATGCCAAAATATTCAAGAAATAGTGATAATTCATAAACATTTACAATCATAGATTGTAATTAAGTGAAAAATCTTCAGTTTTTTAAAATGACTCTAAGATGCATATATGCTTTAAATGCATCAGTTAATTAACTTAAAGAGGAGAAATAATGATTAAAGAAAAAAAACTATTGAAGGGTAAAACTCCTTCAAGACGTAAATTCTTTAAGGCTGCTGCTGCGACTGGTGTTGCTGCTGTAGCTGCATCATCTTTAGCTGCTCCAGCCGTTGCCAAAGAAAGAATTGAAGCTTCTATGGTAGCTACATGGGGAAGAGATTTCCCAGGTTTAGGAACTGGTGCGCAAAGATTTGCTCAAAGAATTACAGACATGAGTGATGGAAGAATTCAAGTCACTTACTATGCAGCAAACGAAAGGGTTAAAGCGTTTGACTCATTTGACGAAGTTGCTTCAGGTAACTCGCAAATGTATCACGCTGCTGACTACTACTGGGTTAAAAAAGATCCAGCTTGGGGTTACTTTACAGCTGTACCTTTCGGTTTCACTTATACTGAAATGAACGCATGGATTAGATTTGCTGGTGGTCAACAATTATGGGATGAACTATCAGACAAATTCGGTCTAAAAAACTTTATGTGTGGAAGCACAGGAGTTCAAATGGGTGGATGGTTTAACAAGAAAATTAGAAGCCCTAATGACTTCAAAGGTCTTAAAATGCGTATGCCTGGATTAGGTGGACAAGTTATCGGTAAACTTGGAGGATCTCCAGTTTCACTTCCTGGTGGACAAATTTACGAAAACCTTGTTTCTGGTGCAATTGATGCAACAGAGTGGGTAGGTCCATGGAATGATGAAGCTATGAAATTCCAAGAAGCTGCTAAATACTACTACTATCCTGGGATGCACGAGCCAGGATCTATGTTAGCATGTGGTACTAACAAATCTTGGTTTACAAGCTTATCAAAATCAGATCAGCTATTAATTGAAGCTGCAGCTGCGATGGAAAATGACGTTATGATGTCAGAGTACAACGCTAAGAATGGTGCTGCGCTTGCAAGATTAATAAACGATCATGGTGTTAAACTAGAGAAGTTTAGCGACAAAGTTTATGATGGTTTTGCTAAAGCTGCTAATGAAGTATTTGAGGAAACAAGAGCAAGCAGTGGTCTCGCTGAGAGAATCCACTCTAGTTTCTTACAGGCTAGAAAAGACATTGGTTCTTGGACCAACTTGTCTGACTCACCTTACATTTCTCAAAGAAACAGAGCATTAGGAATGTAATCTAACTAAATTTAGTTATTAAAGGGCCCTTAATTGGGCCCTTTTTTTTTAAACAAAATCGAGTATTACTTAGGTATTTTAAAATACTATGGTGACAAAAAATTCAAATCTTTCTCTATATCTCAGAATAATCAGTTATTCAGTTTTAGCTTTTACTTTAGCATTTCTTATTAATAATGTTTTAACAGTTTGGAGTGATTGGCCAGGAATAAAAAAAATTTTTTCACATCATGAGATGTTTGGATTTAAGAAAAAAGCTCTAGAGGGATCCGATTTAAATTATGGTTATATGCAAATTGGATTGTATTTGATTTGTATTGCTGCAGTCGTTTTTTATGTTTTTAAAACATACAGTCAAACTTTGGAGCAAGATTCAAAAATTTTATCAAGATTTTCAGCATATCTTGTTAGATCATCATTTTGGGCAGTATTTTTAGTTGGCGTAGCTGACTTCGTTATATCTTTTATGGTTGTTGAAAGATTATGGGAAGCAATCTTCAGTCCTGAAGTAAAAGCATTGATGGTTAAAGCCCCAGTCAGAATTACTTATATTCACTTTCCAATAATATTAATCTCTTTCGTGATTGGATATTTTACGAAATCAGTTGGCTTTATTTGGCTAGCAGTATTGGTTGTAGTAAGTGAATTCGTAATTGTATTATCAAGATTTATATTTTCATACGAACAAGCATTTCAAGGGGATCTAGTTAGATTTTGGTATGCTGCACTTTACTTATTTGCTAGTGCATACGCTTTAATTCATGAAGGGCACGTAAGAGTTGACGTACTCTATTCTTCTTTTAGTGAAAAAAAGAAGGCATGGACAAATATGGTTGGATCGGCAGTTCTAGGAGTACCACTTACATTAATAGTTATATTTTTAGGTCTAAACGGAAAAGCCAGCATTATAAATGGTCCTGTTGTAGCTTTTGAAGTTACGCAACAAGGATCTAATGGTCTCTATCTTTTATATTTGATGGCTGTTTATCTAGCTGTTTTTGCTGTTACGATGTTAATTCAATTTACTAGCTATTTTATGGAAAGTAGTCACAAAATTTTAAAAGGTGTCAAAAATTAAATTATGGAAACATTCTTTTTAGCTGTTCTAGTTGTGATAATGATCGTTGCTCTTGCATCGGGTTACCCGGTTGCTTTTGCACTACCTGGTTCAGCTATAATTGCAATTGGTTTAGCTGCATTTTTTGGCTACATATTTGAGGGAGACTCCAGTGCCTTTTTTGCAGTAGATGGACCTATAGAATGGCTCGTTGCTGGTATTACAAATTTTAGGAGTAATTACTGGGATGTAGAAACAGATACTTTGATCGCAATTCCTTTATTTATTTTCATGGGAATTATGCTTCAAAAATCAAAAATTGCCGAAGACTTATTAATAACAATGGGCCAATTGTTTGGACCAATTCCTGGTGGTTTGGGAATTTCTGTTATATTTGTTGGAGCTCTATTAGCAGCAACGACTGGTATCGTTGGAGCAACTGTAATTGCGATGGGACTAATCTCGTTACCAACGATGTTAAATAACAAGTATGACAGACAACTTGCTAGCGGAATAGTTTGTTCATCAGGAACATTAGGTCAAATTATTCCTCCATCAATTGTTTTAATTATTATCGCTGACCAGTTGGCAAGTGCATCTGATGTTGCAAACAACTTAAGACAAAATGATTATAAAGCCTTAACTGGTGAATTTAATATGCCAGGTGAATTTAGAGTAGGTTCATCAAGTGCAGGTGATATGTTCTTAGGAGCACTTTTACCAGGCCTTGTCTTAGTTGCTCTTTATATGATCTATGTATTTATTTTTGCTAGAATAAAGAAAGGTGTTGCACCGCCAGTTCCATTTAAAGGAAATTTTGATTTAAAATTTTGGTTAAGAGTAGTTGTGATTATCATACCACCACTTGCATTAATATTCGCTGTATTAGGTTCAATTTTAATGGGTATTGCTACTGTAAACCAAGCAGGTTCAATTGGAGCAATTGGTGCCACTTTGATGGCTGGTTATAGATTATATGAAGGAAAGAAAAGTGCGTTCTATCCTTTAATTTTAATTATTGGATCTCTAATTCCAATTACATTCTTTGCTTCAAATTATGAATTAAATGTAAAAAATTTGGAGGAAAGAGATTTAAGCGCAATCTTTATTACCGCTTTCTTTGTGGTCATACTTGTATACGGAATAGGTTGGAGTTTTTGGAGAACTTTTAAAACAGAAAATGTTTTAAAAGAAGTTGTAACAGAAACTTGTGTGACTACTTCAATGGTATTTATTATCCTTTTAGGAGCAGCAATGCTTACTTCAGGATTTAGAGCTTTTGGGGGAGAAGAATTAGTAAGAGACTTTTTACAAGATTTACCAGGCGGTTTTTGGACACAATTTGTTGTTGTGATGATTGTAATTTTCTTGCTAGGATTTTTCCTAGACTTTATTGAAATTGCAGTTGTTGTTGTTCCAATAATTGCACCAATATTATTAGCTGAAACAGGGGCTAACGTCACAGCCGTTTGGTTGGGAGTTATGATTGGTGTTAACTTACAGACTTCCTTCTTAACGCCGCCATTTGGATTTGCACTCTTTTATTTGAAAGGGGTAGCTCCAAAAATTGTTAAAACACTTGATATTTGGAAAGGTGTTGTGCCTTTTATAATCCTTCAGCTTATAGGATTGGGAATAGTCGGTGCATACCCTAGCTTAGTAAATTATCTACCAAATAGAGTATATTTAACTTCGAATGTTGCTCCTCCACCAATGAATCCTAAATTACAGTATTGTTTGCAAGAGTACAAATTTGCAAGATTTGATTCAAACGGTGAGACAATTAAAAATGCAATATTAAAATTCCAATCTGAGGCTCCAACTAATCTGCCAGATGATAAAATGGAAATTTTAGAAGATCATTTTGATAGTGCACTAGGAACTTTTGCTCTGGTCGATAAATTAAAAAAAGTTGAGGTCGAATACAATGCATATGCTGTTGATTATAGGGATCTGCATTTCACTGTTAGGAAGAAGCAAAAGAAAATACTTAAATTAAATAAAAAAATAGAAAAATATAAAGCAGAGATTAGAAATTTAGATGATGACGAATTAGATGAGAAAAACAAAATAGAATTAAGAATTGAGGATGTAAAACTTGAAATTGAGGAAATTCAAAACTCAATTCCAGAAACTTGGCAAGCTAAGAATTCAGAATTCGACAAAATAAATAAAGCTAAAAATACAACAACAAAAAGATATAGAAAGAATGTAGATGAAGCCTACGATCTACTTGATCAGTTCGCAATGTTCATAAACGATGGAGTAAAACTTCAAGAAGTATCAAAAGATATTAAACAGTTAGATTATTTTATAGCTATGGAAAGCAATACAAAAGTATATGAAAGATCAGTTACAATTATGGATGGATTGTTTGACAAGTTGAGTGAGATCTCTGGAATGGATGAATTTTTAAATAGTGTAGATGATTTATTATCAATGGTAGACTCAGACGAACTTGATCCAATGGCGATTAGAACAAAATCAAAAGAAGTTGTTGAGTTATTCAATAAAGAAGTTAGCTGGAGAGCAAATGCTAAAGAAAACTTAATGCCAAAACTTGAGGAATATAATAATGCAATCAAAGAAACAATTGGATTAAGGTTGCAGTCTAAACTTACCAAAGAGCAAGCTATCTATGTATCTAAATGTAATTCAATACATAGAGATATTTCACTAAATTTTTAAACTGTTAATTTATCAATTAATTCTGATCTTGTATAAAGACCCAAGTCTTCTGCCTTGGACTTTAATTTTTCATTAATCTCTTTTAATTTTGGAACATTTAAATCAAGCTTATTTGCAATTTCTATAATTGAACCAATTATTGGATCTATTTCTAATGGTTTGCCAGCATTTAAATCTTGAGCGGTTGAAGGTCTATGTCCTATAATTGAGACTCCACCCTTAATTCGATCCTCAATTGATATATTGAATTTAACTCCGATTTTTTCTCCAACTTGTTGGCACTCCTGCATTAAAACTTTTATTAAATTGTAAGTTTCAGGATCATTACCCATTTCATCCATAGTTTTATTTGTTAGAGCACTTACTGGGTTGAATGAACAATTCCCCCATAGTTTCACCCAAATTTCGTCTCTTAAATTCTTCTTCTGAGGAGCTTTTAAACCGCCTTCTATGAATAAACTTGAAATTATTTTTAGTCTTTCTGACCTGGTTCCATCTGGTTCACCTAAAGAAAATCGTTCACCATTACCATTATGTTTAATAACACCTGGCTCTAATATCTGACAAGCTGGATAAACTACACAACCAATTGCTCTTTCAGGCCCAAGAGTTTGCCATATTTTTCCACCTGGATCCACACTTTCAACTATTTGATTGTCTAATTTGGTACCCGTATTAGCTTTATGAAAGTACCACCAAGGTAATCCATTTATGGCGCATATAATTGAAGTTTTTTTACCCATAATTGGTTTTAAGCTTTCTGAAATTTTACTAATAGCGTTAGCTTTTACAGAAATAATTATGAAATCTTGTTCATCTAAATCTTTAGGATTGTCTGTTACATCAAATTTAAAATTAACTTTATTATCATCTCTTATAAAAGTTAATCCATTTTGCTCTATTGCTTTTTTATGTTCTCCTCTAGCAATTAAAGAGACTTGTGCGTTTGTTTTTTTTAAACTTGTAGCAATAAATCCACCAATAGACCCAGCTCCAAATATACAAATTTTAGTCATTAGTTCACTAATCCAAACTTTTTAGCTAAAGTATTTCTTTGTAGTTTACCTGTTGCACCTTTAGGAATTTCATTTACAAAAAATATTTTCTTTGGAATTTTAAATTTAGCAAGTTTTTCATTTGCATAAATTTTTATATCATCTTCAGTACACTTCATGCCCTCTTTTATGATTATTGCGGTAGCTATATCTTCCCCAAGCATTTTATCTTCATATCCAAAGCAAACAGCTTGCTCAATATTTGGATGATCCATAAGAATGTTATCGACTTCTAAAGGTGAAATCTTTTCACCACCTTTATTTATTATTTCCTTTAATCTTCCTGAGATTTTTAGATAACCATCTTTATCAAAATATCCCTGATCTCCTGTTCTAAACCAACCATTTGAAAAGCTATTTTTATTTGCATCTGGATTATTTTCATATCCGGAAGTAACATTTTCACCCCTAATGCAAACTTCTCCCTCTTCTCCTTGATTTAAAATTTTGTTATTAGTATCCATAATACAAACTTCTGGCCCAGCAGGAATTCCTACAAATCCAGGTTTTTGGGACTTAGGCGGCAAAGGATTTGAGGTCATTTGATGAGTAGCTTCCGTCATCCCATATGCTTCTATTACTGGACAATTAAATACCTCATTTAGTTTTTCAAATACAGCTGGAGGCAGAGATGCTGATGATGATCTCAAAAATCTAAGATTTAATTGTTTAGCAGTTTCTAGATTTTTATCTGCTCTCATCAATATTGCTTGATGCATTGTTGGTACTCCAGAATACCAAGTTATTTTCTCTCTTTTTGCATTATCTAAAAATTTTAATGCATTAAATCCACTACTTGCACATACAGATGCCCCTACCTTCATAGATGCTGCAAGAACTGCAATTAAGCCATGTATATGAAATAATGGCATAATATTTAGACAATGATCTTTATCACTTAAATTAAGACTTTTGGAGATATTATCTGCCGAAGAAAAAATATTTTTATTTGTTAATGGAACAATCTTAGGTCTTGATGTAGTGCCCGAAGTATGCAGCACAAGAGCTTCATGATCTTCACCTGGCAAAACATAATCACTGCTAATTTCAAAAAGATTGAAATCTCCGCTTAAATTATTTCCGTCTGATTTTATTTCGCAAACAGGAATTTTTAATTTATTTGCGACTTCTACTACTGGATTTTTAGAATTTTTTTCTACAATCACTATCTTTGGCTTTAAATCCTCAAGGTAAAATTCGAATTCTTCAGATTTATAGTTAGGGTTTAAAGGTGCAGCAGACATGTAGCTTGAAATCGCCAAAAAACTAGTTGCCATGTAAGGACCGTTTGGCAAAACTATTGCTGCACGATCTTTATTATTAATACCATTACCTGATAATTGTTTTGAAATTCTTTCTATTAATGATTTTAAATCAACAAATTTTAGTGGAGAACTACTTTCAGATGTTATTGCAGTTAGATTATCATTTTGTGATTCTATAATATTCCTAACAATTCTAGAGTTCATTTAAATTAATAACCTTTTGCGTATCCATCTTTTCTTGGATCTGAACCGCCAACTAAATTTCCTTTTTCTCTATCTATTTGAATTGCTTGTCCGCCTCCATGAGTACCATCTATATACTCAACATTATGACCGACTTCTTTTAAATTATTAAAAATTTTTTCATCAATACTTTTCTCTAATTTATAAATGTTATTGAAATGGAAAGCTCTAGGAAATGAAATGGCTTGTTGAGGAGTTAAGTTATAATCAATAATGCTATTTAAAACGTGAACTTGTCCTACAGGTTGATATTGTCCACCCATTACTCCATAAGATAATTCACATTCTCCTTTGTTGTTCATAACTATTCCAGGAATTATGGTATGTAGCGGTCTTTTTAATCCTTGAATACAATTAGGATGACCTTCCTCAACTCTAAAATTAGTTCCTCTATTGTGAAGAACCACTCCAGATTTATCACCTGTTATTCCAGAACCAAAAGCATAGCAAACAGAATTTATTATTGAAACTACATTTAAATCTCTGTCTACTACACTTAAATAAACTGTTTCAGGATGGTTTGGAATATTTAGATCTCCTACATCTGCGCAGCCATTAATAGATATATTTTTTGAGATATTATCTATATTTTGTTCACTTAATATTTTTTTTAAATCTAAATCTACAAATTCTGGATCACCAATATTTTCTTCTTTAAGTTTATAAGCCTGCTTTGTAACTTCTGCTTCAAGATGGAACCTTTCAAATGAATTCACATCATATTTTTCAATACCTAACTTTTCTAATAATTTCATCATTACTAAAACTGTTATTCCAGGGCCACTCGGAGGACATTGATGAATGATAATATCTCTATATCTATCTGATAAAGTATCTGATTTAATAGTTTTTTGCTTATGGAAATCTTCAATTGTATGTAAGCCCCCAAACTCTTTTAAAGTTTTAACTAAATCTTCAGCAATTGATCCTTCATAAAATTCTTTAACTCCATTTTTTGAAATTTTTTCGAGAGTCTCTCCAAGTGCAGGATTTTTATTTACCTCATTAAATTGATAACTTTTACCATTATTTAGCATATGTTTTCTAGAATATGGGTTATCGTTTAATTTATTAAATACATTGCTCCAGGCGTTAGCAACAACTTTAGTCACTTTAAAACCATTCTTTGCAATATCTATACCTTTGTGAAACAACTCCTCAAAATCGAGTTTTCCAAAATCATTATGAATTGAATTCCAAGCATCTAATGCACCAGGAATAGTTACCGCATGAGGACTTGTTAAACCAATTTTATCTATATTGTTTTCCTTGAAATAATCAAAATTTGCTTTTGCTGGAGCAATACCTGATCCATTATATGAAACAGGGTCTTTGCCATTCATTTTTATTATTGCAAAACAATCTCCACCTATACTTGTAGCATTAGGCTCTGCAACAGACAGAACAACAGAAGCTGCAATAGCTGCATCCACAGCATTTCCACCTTTTTGCAATATTCTAAGAGCTTCTTCTGTAGCTATTGGATGTGATGTTGCGGCCATACCATTTGAAGAAATGGCATCTTTATCTTTTGTTGAATGATTATTCATAATAGAACTGTAATTTCATAAAAAATATAAATGATCAATAAAATAAATAAAAGTATTCTAATTTTTTCTGTATTTGCCTTTGGCTTTTTTATATCAAATTTACTGAGATCAATTACCGCAACATTAACACCTGCTCTTTCAACTGAATTCAATTTAAGTGCCGCAAATCTTGGACTTTTAGCTGGAGGATATTTTCTAGGGTTTTCGCTCATGCAAATTCCTACTGGTATGTTATTAGATAGATTTGGCCCAAAAAAAGTTATCGGATATTTATTAATCATTGCTCTTATTGGAACTATTTCATTCGCTTTTGCTAAAAGTTTTGCAGGTTTATTAATTTCTAGAATTTTCATTGGTGTAGGTGTTGCCGCTTGTTTAATGGGCCCTTTAACTGGTTACAGAGTATGGTTTGAAGAAAAGTATCAACAACGTGCAAATTCATGGATGTTGATGGTTGCAAATTTTGGATTTGTTGCATCAACTCTACCAGTTCAAATTTTATTACCAATAATTGGTTGGCGATCTATTTTTTTAATTATAGCCTCTTTAATTTTAATAAGCATAATATTAATATCAATTTTAATACCTTCATGGGAAACCAAAAGAGATGAAGATCAAAAAAATAATCTTCAAAATCTTTCTTACATATGGAAAAATAAATTCTTTATAAGCTTAGTACCGCTTGCATTTTTTAATTATGGAGGCGTTCAAGCAATACAAACATTGTGGGCTGGCCCATGGATGCTAAATGTAACAGGTTATGATGCAATACAAAGCGCGACAGGTTTATTTTGGATAAATGTAACAATGCTTTTTTCTTTCTTAATATGGGGATATTTTTTGCCAAAACTATCTTCCAAGGGAATTGACAGTATGAAAATTGTAAAATTTACCCTTCCTGTAAGCTATATAATTTTATTTTTAATAATCATAATGGGAGACAAAGCTGGTGCAACCATGTTCACTCTTTATATTTTATCATCAATAGTAATTTCTTTAACCCAACCAGCAATAGCATTAAATTTTCCTACTAAACTAGCAGGAAAATCTTTAACTTCATTCAATGTATTTTTATTTTCTGGTACTTTTTTTGTACAATGGATAATTGGTTTAATAATAGATTTTTCTAGAAATTTAGGTGCTACTATTACAATGAGCTATCAAATTTCTTTTTCAATTTTTTTATTTTTATGCGTTTTAAGTTACTTATTTTTTTTAATATTAAATAAAAATGAATAAAAATTTTATCGGATATTTTCTATTATTATTTCAGCCACTTTTTATGGCTAGTAATTTAATTGTAGCAAGAGGTGGTGTTGATGATGTTCCTCCAATATCTTTATCTTTTTGGAGATGGTTTATTTTTTTCATTATTTTATTCGTCCTAAATTATAAATATTTATTTGATAATTTTCAGACTATTAAAAAAGAGAGTAAAAGAAGTTTTTTTCTAGGTTTGATGGGATGTGGTGTTTGTGGAATATTTCCATATATGGCTGGTTCATCTACAACCATTGTTAATATGGGAATTCTTTATACTTCTTCACCAATATTTATAATTTTAATCTCATATTTTCTTTTTAAAGATAAGATAAATATTTTCCAATTTATTGGCTTACTTTTTTGTCTAGTTGGAGTGTTTGCTGTAATTTTAAAGGGCGATATCAATTTACTTCTTGAATTAAAATTTGCTTCTGGAGACTTTTGGATGTTAGGAGCAGCATTAGGCTGGGCGATTTATACAGTTATGCTTTTTCAATGGAATTCAGAACTCAATTTTTTTTCAAGACTAACAATTATATCTTTCTTTGGTTTTTTATCTATTTTGCCTTTTTATTTTATAGAGCATATTTATTTTGAAAAAACTTTATTCAATGAAGAATTTTATTATTGGATTTTGTTTGCAGCAATTTCTCCAGGTATAATTGCTTTCTCACTATACACATTAACTATTAAATACTTAGGACCATCAACAACCGGTTTCACACTATACCTCTATACAATTTATGGAGCTTTTTATGGAATAATATTTTTTTCAGAGATTTTGGAAAATTATCATTTAATAGGTACCATATTTGTGTTTTTTGGTATTTATTTGGTAAGAAGAAAAAGTAAAAATGAAATTAAAGCCTAAAATGTTATTTGCAAAAATTCTGTTTTATATTTTTATTATTTACTTTGGAGTTTCTCTAATAGTTTATTTTTATCAAAGAAAATTATTATACCATCCTGGAGAAAATAATTATTTAGATGAGGGACCTCTATCTCACAAAATCGAAAAAGTAAGTATTCAATCTGATAATGATCTAGTTGGATGGTATTACAAAAAAAATAATAACTCTAAAACTTTGCTTTTTTTTCACGGAAATGCTGGAAAATTAGATAATAGAATTTATAAACTAAATGAGTTTGCAGATTTAGATTTAAACTATTTAATTTTTGCATATAGAGGCTTTAGTGGAAATAAAGGCAAACCAACAGAAATTGGACTTTATAAAGATGCAATTAAAGCCAAAGAATGGCTTAATCAAAACAATATAGAAGATAAAGATATTGTTCTCTATGGAGAATCTCTTGGCACTGCTGTAGCAATAGAGACCGCAAGTAACAATTTATTTGCAGGTATAATATTAGAGTCCCCATTTACATCTATGGAGATTTTGGCACAAAAATATTATCCATATCTTCCTGCAAAAATTATTTTAAAAGATAAATACAAATCTATTGAAAAAATTAACAAAATAAAGTTTCCCATGCATGTGATGCACGGGAAAAAGGATAATATTGTGCCATTTTATATGGGCGAAGAAATATTTAATAAATATGGTGGTGTTAAGTCAAATTATTTTAATGAAAACGACGACCATATGATGGAATTTAATAAAAATTTAATTCAATCAATCGACAATTTTATAAAAAGTTTAAATTAAGACATAATTTAAACAAATCCACATCACTTTTAAATTCTAACTTTAGATATGTTTAAATTCCTTTTATTACTTTTTTTATTAATATTGCCAACAAAACTTAGTTCAGAAATAAATAATGAGTACTATGATAACAATTATTTTCATATTGGAAAAATGAACTCTTACAATAGTGAGTTCACTCTATATTTTAAAACACGGAAGAAAGCTATCTTAGCAAAGGGAGAATTTTATAATTATATTAATGATTTTCCACAGGATTTATACTTATATGATAAAAATTTAAATAAAGATTACCCTCTGATTTCATATGACTGGTTTCCAAAAAAAGTTAAAAAAATATCAAAAAAATATAATTACCCACTTTTCCCAGAGGATTTTGCTTACTATTTATTAAATGACAACAACACTTTAATTTTGATAAGTGCAAAAAAAAATTTTTATGAAAATTTAAAATATGACATAAAAAATAATAAGCTAGAAATTGCTAATACCTCTGGCAAATTAAATTTTATAATCTCTTCTTATGCTGAAAACTGTGGTTATAAATCTCTAAAAAATAATTTTGAGTGTAACATTTATAAACCTTTAATTTCTAAAAATTTGCTTAATTAACTTGGGTAAATGCACTTGCAAACTTCTCAGCTTCAAATATTTGTAAGTCATCCTCTTTTTCTCCAAGCCCGAGACCAACAATAGGTACTTTATATTTCTTTGAAATCGCAATCAATATTCCACCTTTTGCAGTTCCATCAAGTTTTGTCATTATGATGCCTGTGATTGGAAGTAATTTATTAAATTCTTCGAGTTGATTAATTATATTTTGTCCCGATGTTGCATCTAAAACTAAGATAACCTCGTGAGGTGCTGTTTCATCACTTTTTTTAATTACATTTCCTATTTTTTTTAATTCATCCATTAAATTCTTTTTATTTTGTAATCTTCCTGCCGTGTCTACTATTACTTGATTTATGTTTTGACTTTGAGCTATTTCCATTGCTTTAAAAGCAACTGAAGCTGGATCTGAACCAGGATCTGATTTTACAATTTTAGCATCAACCCTGTTAGCCCATTCTTCTAATTGATCAATAGCAGCTGCTCTAAATGTATCGCATGCTGAAAAAAGAACTTTATTATTATTTTGTATAAATATTTTTCCTAATTTTCCAATAGTAGTTGTCTTACCAACTCCATTAACACCTGAAACTAATATTATATTTGTCTTTTCTTTTTTTAAGAAAAAATCTTTCTTTTCTAGGGGTTTCATTAGTTCTAAAATATAATTATTAAGTATTTCAAAAACTTCCTTTATTGGATCATTTTTTGGATCAATCTTTTTTTGAGCAATTATAGATTTTATCTCTGATGCTGCATCTATGCCCACGTCTGAGCCGATCAAGAATTCCTCTATTTTATCAAGAGTTGTATCGTCAATTTCTTTCTTAACTATTATTTCTTTAAGACCTGATGCTATATTACTTGCACTTCTTTTAAATCCGATTTTAAATTTTTCAAAAATACCCATTATATTTTGATATTAATTTTTTCAATTTCAGATACAGGACCTCTCATTTTTATATTTAATTCATTATCAATTTGAATATTTAAAATTCCTGTTGAAAATTCTATTTTTGAATTACTATTTTGTAGTTGATTTAAATTAGCTGCGACTGCCGTTGCACATGCTGCAGTCCCGCAAGCTTTTGTTAAACCAGCGCCCCTCTCCCAAACTTTAATTTTGTAATGTTGTTCACTAATTTTTTGAGCTATTGTGACATTACATTTTTCAGGGAAAACTTCATGATTTTCTATTAATGGTCCATACTTTTTTAAATTTATTTTTTCTATATCCTCGCAAAAATATATGACATGAGGGTTTCCAACATTCACTGCAATACCACCATTCATTTTATTTCCGTCAATATCAATCATACCAAGCGATAGATTTTTAGTATCAAGATCTTTACTTAAAGGAATTTTGTTCCACTCTAAATTTGGAGTTCCAATTATTGTTTCAACATCTTTATTATTAAGGACCTTAGATTTTAATATTTTTGAGGATACTGAAATTTCAATTTCTTTTTTATTTTTTTCAATACTTAGTAAATAAGCAACGCATCTAGTTCCATTTCCACATGCATCTGAGCGGCTTCCATCCGAGTTAAAAAAAGCAACATCAGCATCAGCTTTTTGACTTTTTTTTATGTAGATCAACTGATCGCACCCTATGAAATCTCTGTCACAAATTTTTAAGATTTGGTCATTTGATAAGTTTAAATTATTTATTCTCTGATCAATAATAACAAAGTCGTTACCTAATCCATCCATTTTAAATGCTTCAAATTCCATATAAATAATACTTAACTTATTTATTGACTTTTTGAACCTCTAATATAGTTTACGCGCACTTCCGCAAAATACAGCAATTTGCGGTGTCTTTGGAAACAAAGAGATCGACACCAGTCAGCGAGGGTTCGCCCACTGGTGCGATACTTGCTGTGCGAAATTATGTTTGAAAATTTAACTAATAAATTTGAAGAAATTTTTTCTTCATTAAAAAAAGCTCCTTCTCTTGATGAAAAGCAAGTTGATGAGGGTTTAAAAGGTATAAGGTTGGCCTTATTAGAAGCCGATGTTTCTTTAGACGTAGTTAAGGAGTTTATTAGTAGAGTTAAGCCTAAAGCGCTAGGTCAAGAAATTATAAGATCAACTTCTCCCGGGGATATGGTTGTAAAAATCGTTTATGACGAAATAGTATCTTTTTTAGGTGATAAGAATTCTGAAATCTCCCTTAATGCTGTCCCTCCAGTTCCAATCATGCTAGTTGGGTTGCAAGGTTCAGGAAAAACTACAACAACCTCAAAATTAGCGAAATTTTTAGAAAAAAATAACAAGAAAAAAGTTATGATGGCTAGTTTGGACGTTTACAGACCTGCCGCGCAAGAGCAATTGAGACTTTTGGGTGAACAAAATAATATTGAAACTTTGCCAATTATAGAAGGCCAGCTTCCTGCTGATATTTGTAGAAGAGCTTTAAGTGCTGCAAATTTAAATGGTTGTGAAGTAGTTTTATTTGATACTGCTGGAAGAACACAAATAGATTTTCAAATGATGAATGAAATCAAACAAATTGAAACTATTATTAATCCTGCAGAAACTATACTGGTAGCAGATTCTCTAACAGGTCAAGTTGCTGCTAATGTAGCAAAGGAATTTAAAAATACAGTAAATTTGAGCGGCATTATACTTACAAGAGCAGATGGAGATGGAAGAGGTGGAGCTGCATTGAGTATGAAATATGTTGCTGAGGTCCCCATAAAGTTTCTTGGTGTTGGAGAAAAAATTGAGAATTTTGAAGTTTTCCATCCTGATCGAATTGCAAATAGAATTTTGGGAATGGGAGATATCGTTTCCTTAGTTGAAAAAGCTTCAGAAGATTTAGATCAAGAAAATTTAAAGAAAACAGAAGAGAAACTTAAAAAAGGTCAATTCTCGATGGAAGATTATCTTTCTCAATTACGTCAAATGAAAAAGATGGGTGGAATTGAAGGCATAATGTCATTTCTCCCTGGAGTTTCAAAAATTAAATCACAAATGGACCAATCAGGAATAGATGAAAAAATTATAACTCAAAATGAAGCTGTTATTTTATCAATGACAAAGCAAGAAAGAGAAAATCCTAAAATTATAAATGGATCAAGAAAAAAAAGAATTGCTAATGGCTCAGGTACAGACATTGCCACTATCAATAAGTTGTTAAAACAATTTAAGATGATGTCAGAAATGATGAAAAAAATGTCTAAAGGAAACATGAAAGGAATGGCGGATAAAGGGATCCCGCCTGAACTATTTAATCAATTAAAATAAAGGAGATATAAGTAATGTTAAAAATGAGACTATCAATGGGAGGTACTAAAAAAAGGCCAGTATATAAAATTGTTGTGGCTGATAGTAGATTTCCAAGAGACGGAAGGTTTATAGAAAAATTAGGTTTTTATAATCCGTTATTACCGAAGGATAAAAAGGAAAGGATTGGCTTAGATTCTGAGCGAATTAAATATTGGTTAGGTCAAGGAGCTCAGCCAACAACAAGAGTTGCAAGGTTATTGGGAGAAAACGATTTAATGCCAATGCCTGAAAAAGGAAACAATCCTCAAAAAGCAATTCCTAAAAAAGATAGAAAAAAAGCTGACGAAGGTGGAGAAGCGAAACCAGAAGGAGATGCATCTAAACCAGCAGAAGCACCTAAGGAAGAAGCTAAACCAGCAGAAGCACCTAAGGAAGAAGCTAAGCTAGCAGAAGCACCTAAGGAAGAAGAAAAAAAATAATGTTAGAAGCTCGTATATTCACACTCTATCCAGATTTTTTTCCAGGTTATTTAGGTCAAGGTATTTTTGGTAAAGCACTATCAGAGAATAAATGGAAAATAGATACTGTGGATATAAGAGAGTATGCATTTGACAAACATAAAACTGTTGATGACACTCCCTATGGAGGAGGTGAAGGTATGTTAATGAAAGCAGATGTATTAGCAAAATCAATAGATATGAATGTTAAAGATGGCGAAAAGATTATTTATCTAAGTCCGAAGGGTAAGTTGTTCAATCATCAATTAGCAAAACAACTATCTCAAGAAAAAACAATAAATATAATTTGTGGACACTTTGAAGGAGTTGATGAAAGATTATTAAAAACAAGAAATATTGAGGAATTAAGTATAGGAGACTTTGTTTTATCTGGAGGTGAAGGAGCTTCATTTGTAATTCTTGATGCAATTTTAAGATTTATTCCTGGTATTCTTGGCAATACAAATTCAGCTAAAGAAGAAAGTTTTGAAAACGGACTTTTAGAGTATCCTCAATTTACAAAACCTCAAATATGGGAGGAAAAAAGTGTTCCAGATGTGCTATTATCAGGCGATCACGCCAAAATTAAAGACTGGCGTTTATCTCAATCTGAGGCTATAACACGCGACCGAAGACCAGATTTGTGGCAATTATATAAAAAGACTAAAGAGAATTAAAATGAAGACAATTGAAGAAATTAATCAATCTAAAGTAAAAAAAATTATTTCTGAGAGAAAGCATCCAGAATTTTTCCCTGGGGACATTGTTAAAGTTGGAGTTAGAATAACTGAGGGAAAAAGAGATCGTATTCAATATTTTGAAGGTGTGTGTATTGCAAAAAAAAATAGAGATATCAATTCTTCTTTTACTGTAAGAAAAATTTCTTTTGGCGAGGGTGTGGAAAGAACATTTGCTTTATATAGTCCGATTGTAGATACAATTAAAGTTGTAAGGTCAGGAAAAGTTAGAAGAGCCAAGTTATATTATTTGAGAGATAGAACAGGTAAATCTGCAAGAATTGCAGAAAAAATTAAAAAGAAAATAGGTATAAATGTTGAAACTAAGATTCACGAAGTAACAGAAGAAAATGTTATGCCTGATACAGAACAAAAAACAGCAGATAGCCAACAAGATTCCAATAAAGATGCTCCAAAAGTAGAAGCAAAAAAACCAGAAGAAAAAAAAGATACTAAAGAAGAAACCCCATCAGTGGAAAAAAAAACTGATGAAAAAAAAGAAAATCCTGAAGTAAAAAAATAATTTTTTACAATGCCTCAAACTATATACGATAAAATATGGAATGATCATCTTGTTCATCAACAAGAGGATGGGACTTCACTTTTATTTGTTGATAGACATTTAATTCATGAAGTTACTAGTCCACAAGCATTTGAAGGTTTAAGAAATTCTAATAGAAAAGTTAGACAACCTTCTTTAACTTTAGCAGTAGCAGATCATAATGTTCCAACAACGGATAGATCAGTGCCTATTACTGACGAAGATTCAAAAATACAAATTGAGACACTAGAAAAAAACTGTGCAGAATTTGGAATAAATCTTTTTGGAATGAACGATAAAAGACAAGGAATAGTTCATATTATTGGTCCAGAGCAGGGATTTACACAACCAGGAACGATTATTGTTTGTGGTGATAGTCACACTGCTACGCACGGAGCATTTGGTGCATTAGCATTCGGAATTGGAACTTCGGAAGTGGAACATGTCTTGGCAACGCAGACTTTAGTTCAAAAAAAATCAAAAAATTTTAGAATAAACGTTAATGGATCTCTTCCTGTTGGAGTAACATCTAAGGATGTAATATTACAAATAATCGGAAAAATTGGTACAGCTGGTGGAACTGGTTATGTAATTGAATATGCTGGAAACTTAATTTCGAATTTAAGTGTCGAACAAAGAATGACTATTTGCAATATGACAATTGAAGGTGGAGCAAGGGCTGGACTTATAGAACCAGATGAAAAAGTTTTTAATTATTTAAAAGGCAAACCAATGTCTCCAAAGAATTCAAATTGGGACAAAGCATTAGAATATTGGAGTAAATTAAAGTCTGATGGTGATGCAGTATTTGACAAAGAAATCAGTCTTGAGGGCAAAGATATTAAACCAATGGTAACTTGGGGAACTTCGCCTCAGGATGTAGTAGATATTGATGGAATTGTTCCCGATCCTGAAAATGAGCAAAACGAAGACAGAAAAAATTCTATTAACAGGTCATTAAAATATATGGGTTTAAAGCCGAAAACTAAAATAAAAGATATTAGAATTGATAAAGTTTTTATTGGAAGTTGCACAAATGGAAGAATTGAAGATTTAAGAGAAGCTGCAAAAATATTAAAAGATAAAAAAATTGCTTCTCATGTAAATGCAATGATAGTTCCTGGTTCAGGATTAGTAAAACAACAAGCAGAGCAAGAAGGTTTAGATGTAATATTTAAAAATTCTGGATTTGAATGGCGTGAGCCAGGTTGCTCAATGTGTTTAGCTATGAATGCAGATAAGTTGAAGCCAGAAGAAAGATGTGCATCAACATCAAATAGAAATTTCGAAGGAAGACAAGGACGAGGTGGAAGAACTCATTTAGTTAGTCCAGCTATGGCTGCTGCAGCTGCTATATCTGGAAATTTAGATGATGTTAGAAAATACAATAGTTAAATGAACAAATTCTCAACATTAAAAAGTATTCCTGCATATTTACCAATTGTAAATATCGATACAGATATGATTATTCCAAAGCAATTTTTAAAAACAATAAAAAGAACAGGACTTGGAAAAAATTTATTTTATGAAATGAGATATGACGAGGAAGGTAAAGTAATAGATGACTTTATCTTAAATAAATCTCCATATGATAATTCTAAGATTTTAATTGCAGGGAATAATTTTGGATGTGGATCATCTAGAGAACATGCGCCATGGGCACTTTTAGACTTTGGTATCACTTGTGTTATAAGTACTAGTTACGCAGATATATTTTATAATAATTGTTTTAAAAATGGAATATTGCCTATTAAAGTTAATGATGAACAGATAAAAGAACTTTCTGAATATTCTAAGAGACAAGAAGAAATTGCAATAAATTTACCAGATCAAAAAATAATTTTTGGGAATAAAGAAATCAAATTTGAATTAGATGAATTTAAAAAAAAATGTTTAATTGAGGGACTAGATGATATTGCACTGTCTTTGGAAAAGTCTAATAAAATAATTTCATTTGAAGAAAAATTAAAATCCACAAAGCCTTGGATATTTAATGATTAAAGTCAAAAAAAGAAAATTCTTATTATTACCAGGTGATGGTATTGGTCCCGAGGTTATTGGTGAAGTTAAAAAAATTATAACTTGGTTTAATGTAAATAAATCTCTTGATTTTGATATGGAAGAGGCCCTAGTTGGAGGAGCATCTTACGACAAGCACGGAACACCGATTACAGATGAAGTATTTTATAAATCATTAGAATGTGAAGCAGTAATTTTAGGAGCTGTGGGTGGACCAAAATATGATAATTTAGATTTTTCCAAAAGACCTGAGAGAGCTCTTCTTAAGCTAAGAAAAGAATTAAAATTATTTGCAAATTTGAGGCCTGCAATTTGTTTTAAACAATTAGTTGAGGCATCTACCCTAAAACCTGAAATCGTATCAGGTCTAGACATCATGATTGTTAGAGAATTGACAGGTGGCATTTATTTTGGTGAGCCGAGAGGCATTAAGCCAATTGATAATGGTGAACGTAAAGGAATAAACACTCATACTTATACTTCATCAGAAATTAAAAGAGTTGCTAGAGTTGCATTCGATCTAGCAAAGAAGAGAAACAATAAAGTTACTTCCTGTGAAAAATCGAATGTTATGGAAGCAGGTCAATTATGGAAAGAGGAAGTTCAAAATCTTCACGATAAAGAATTTAAAGATGTTGAGTTAAATCATATGCTTGCAGATAATTGTGCAATGCAACTTTTGAGAAATCCAAAGCAATTTGATGTAATTGTGACAGATAATTTGTTTGGTGATATGTTGTCAGATGAAGCATCTATGCTGACGGGATCTTTAGGTTTATTACCCTCAGCTTCTTTGGGTGCAAAAAATAAAGATGGTGAAATGAGAGCAATGTATGAGCCTGTTCATGGATCTGCTCCAGATATTGCTGGAAAAGGAATTGCAAATCCAATTGCAACCATCTTGAGTTTTGCAATGGCCCTGAGGTACTCCCTTGACTTAGATAAAGAGGCTGATGACTTAGAAAAAGCAGTGCAAAATGTACTAGATGATGGGTTAAGAACTAGAGATATTATGTCAAAAGGAACAAAAGAAATTTCAACTTCTGGTATGGGAGATGCGATTATTGCATATTTGCAAAAATAAAAAAATTAACTTAATTTGATACTATTAAATTTATGACTGTTTATTCCGCACCTGTGAAAGATATGATGTTCTTATTTGAACATCTAAAAGATAATAAAAATTATAACGAAATTGAAAAATATAAAGAAGTCACTTCTGATTTAGTAAAAGATATCTTAGAGGAAGCTGCAAAAATTAATGAAGAAATGCTTCTTCCTTTAGCAAAAGCTGGAGACGAAAATCCTTGTGTCTATGAAAATGGAGTAGTTAGAACTCCTCCAGGTTATAAAGAGGCATATTCAAAATTTATAGAAGATGGATGGGTATCTTTAACTTGTGATCCAAAATATGGTGGTCAAGGAATGCCAAAAACTGTAAGTGCTTTTTTTGATGAAATGCTTTCATCATCAAGTTTATCTTTTAAATTATATAGTGAATTAAGTATAGGTGCATACAATTGTATTTTGAGTCATGCAACTGAAGAAATCAAAAACACATATCTTCCTAAAATTGTTGAGGGTAAATGGAGTGGGACAATGTGTTTAACAGAGCCTCAATGTGGAACAGATTTAGGATTAATAAAAACAAAGGCAATTAAAAATGAAAATGGTACTTATAATATAAGTGGACAAAAAATCTTTATTACTTCTGGTGACCACGATTTAACTGAAAATATTATACACCTTGTTTTAGCAAGAACGCAGGACGCACCAAAAGGAACGAAGGGAATAAGTTTATTTTTAGTACCAAAATATGAAATTAATGATGATGGATCAATTGGTCCTAGAAACGGCGTCAATACTGTTTCAATTGAATCAAAAATGGGTATTAAAGGTTCACCCGCATGTGTATTAAGTTTTGATGATGCCAAAGGGTATATGATCGGACCAGAGAACAAAGGCTTAAATTCTATGTTTACAATGATGAACTTAGAAAGAATCGTTGTCGGTATACAAGGATTAGGTCTATCTGAAACAGCTTATCAAACTGCTTTAAGTTATTCTAAAGAGAGAAAACAAGGTAAATCAAATAATAATTCTAATGGAGAAACAGATTTAATTATTAAGCACGCAGATATTCGAAGAAGTTTATTAAATATGAAGTCTATAATTGAGGGAGAAAGATCCTTATCTTTTTGGATGGCTCAGCAGGTAGATGTAAGCTTAAGTCATAGTTCAGAGGAAGTAAAAAAAGATGCATCGGATATTGTAGGTCTTATGACGCCAGTAATTAAGTCATTTTTTACAGATATGGGTATGGAAATAACCAATGAAGCAATTCAGGTTTTTGGTGGCTATGGTTATACCAAAGACCAAGGGATAGAACAATTATTTAGAGATAATAGAATTACACCTATTTACGAAGGAACTAATTCTGTGCAGGCAATTGATTTTGTATTTAGAAAAATTAGTCAGAAAAAAGTTTTTGAAAATTTTATGAAATATGTAGATACAGAAATTCAAAATTGTTCAAAAGTAGACAATTTAAATGAACATGTAAAAAAAATATCTGAATTAAAAAATATATTGTCAGATTTCACGGACTGGATATCTCCTAATGGCAATACGCCAAAAGACGATATTAGCGCATCATGTAACGATTATTTAAGATTTTTTGGTTATTTTTGTCTTTCATTTATATGGCTAAAAACAATGAGAAAAAGCTATGAAAATTTGGAAAACAATAAAGAGTTTTATGAAGATAAATTAAATACAGGAAATTATTATTTTGACAAAATTTTGCCTAGAGCTGAGAGCCATTATAAATCTGCTATTTCTGGTAGTAAATATACTATGAGCGCAAAATTTAACTGATGAATAAATATAATCAGAACTTAGATAAAAATCCTTCAAATTATGTCCCTTTAACACCGCTTAGCTTTCTAGAAAGAGCAAAAGACATTTATCCAAATTATGAGGCTTTAGTATATGAAACAAAATCTTTCACATGGACTGAAGTATTTAACAGGTGCACCAAATTTGCAAGTGCACTAGAGAAAATTGGTATTGTTGAAGGAGACACAGTTTCAGTTATGACCTTTAATACTCCAGAGATTTTTGAAGCACATTATTCTGTTCCTATGACGGGAGCCGTTTTAAATACAATTAATTCAAGACTTGATGCAAAAACTGTTGCTTATATTTTAGAACACAGTGAAGCAAAAGTATTAATAATAGATAGACAATTGCATGCAGTTGCAGAAAAGGCTTTATCAACTTTAAAAGAAAAACCAATCGTAATTGATGTTCAAGATGATTTTGCTGACCAATCCTTGTTAAAAAAAATTGGAGATAGAGAATATGAGGAATTTTTAAGCACTGGTGATGAAAATTATATTTGGAAAAAACCAAAGGATGAATGGCAAGCAATTTCTTTAAGTTATACGTCTGGAACAACCGGAAATCCAAAAGGTGTTGTTTATCATCATAGAGGTTCTTATTTAATGTCAACAGGTAGTGCTGTTGCTTGGAATATGCCAAATAGATTAAATTTTTTAACAGTTGTACCAATGTTCCACTGTAATGGATGGGGGTACCCGTGGACAATACCAATGTTAAATGGAAAAACAGTTTGTTTAAGAGCTATTGATGTAAAAAAAATATTTGAATTAATTGAAAAGCACGACATTACCCATTTTGGAGGGGCACCTATTGTACTTAATATGATAACAGGTGCATCACAAAATGATATCAAAGAATTAAAAAACAAAGTTTATGTTTTAACTGCTGGAGCACCACCTCCAAGTATTATTTTCAAAAAAATGAAAGCATTAGGATTTGAGGTAATGCATGTCTATGGTTTAACAGAAACATATGGACATGTTTTACAATGTGCTTGGAATGATGAATGGAATGGTTTTGAAGAAGACAAAATTAATGAAATTAAAGCAAGACAAGGTGTGAGATTTCCAAACACAGAAGGAGTGGTTGTTTTAGATCCAGAAACTATGAAACCCGTGCCTATGGATGGAGAAACCATTGGCGAGATAATGATCAAAGGTAATGTTGTTATGAAAGGGTATTTTAAAGACAAAGAGGCCACTGAAAAGGCTATGAAAGATGGATGGTTTCACTCTGGTGATTTGGCAGTTATTTATCCAGATGGATACATCAAGGTTAAAGATAGGTCGAAAGATATTATTATTTCAGGTGGAGAGAATATTTCTTCTATCGAAATCGAAAACACACTTTCTAAGCACCCAGCTGTTTCAATTGTTGCTGTAGTAGCAAAACCAGATGAGAAATGGGGAGAAGTTCCATGCGCATTTATAGAGAAAGTGGCAGATAAAGAGACAAATGAAAAAGAATTAATCGATTTTTGTAGAGAAACTCTAGCAGGGTTCAAAATTCCAAAAAAAATAGACTTCTGTGAACTTCCAAAAACATCAACAGGTAAAATCCAAAAATTTGAATTAAGAAAAAGAGCTAAGGAACTTACTTAGATTTCTTTCAAATAAACAACTTACTTTCTTTACAAATAGATAAAAAGATGACACTAAGCTAAAAAATGAAAAACTTTTCTATTGCAAAATCAAGAAGACTTAGAGGTACGCCTTATACATCAAGAATTGAAAAACAAGGTGTCACAGCTTACACAATATACAATCATATGTTGCTTCCTGCTGCATTTGGTTCTTTAGAAGACTCATATCATCATTTAAAAGAGCATGTTCAAGTTTGGGATGTGGCTGCTGAAAGACAAGTAGAGATTACTGGAAAAGATGCTGCAAAATTGGTTCAACTTATGACTTGTAGAGATCTTTCGAAATCAAAAGATGGAAGATGTTATTATTGTCCAATCATAGATGATAATGCTGGATTAATTAATGATCCAGTTGTTCTAAGATTTAATGAGAATAAATGGTGGGTTTCTATTGCAGATACGGATGTAATCTTATTTGCAAAAGGATTGGCAATTGGAAATAAATTTGATGTAAATATTATCGAACCCGAAGTTGACATTATGGCTGTGCAAGGGCCTAAATCTTTTAAATTGATGGAAAAAGTTTTTGGAGAAAAGATAACAAAATTAAAATTTTTTGGTTTTGATTATTTTGATTTTGCAGGAGCCAAACATTTAATTGCTCAATCAGGATGGTCTAAACAAGGTGGATATGAAATTTATGTAGAGAATAATGAGGCGGGTTTAAAACTATACGATCATTTATTTGAAATTGGAGATGAGTTTAATATTAGAGCAGGATGTCCTAATTTAATTGAACGTATCGAAAGTGGATTACTTTCTCAAGGAAACGATATGGACAATGGAGACAACCCATACGAATGTGGCTTTGATAAATATATTAATATTGATAGTGATGTTGAATTTTTAGGAAAAGAGCAATTAAAAAAAATAAAGTCTGAAGGAATTAAAAGAAAACTAATGGGCGTTAAAATTGATACTGATAAAATAAGCGTAACTGGTTCAATGAATTTAACAGATGAAAAAAATAATATAATCGGAGAACTACGATCAGGTTGTTACAATCCAACTTTTAAACAGGTAATTGGTATAGCTATGATAAAAAAACCATATTTTGAAGCAAAGCAAACATTCAAAATTGATATAAATGGTAATAGTTTTAACGGAACAGTTTGCGATTTACCTTTCATTTAGTATAAATCTTTAAAATGACTAATATAGCTATCATCGGTGCAACCGGTAATGTTGGAAGAAAGACACTAGAAGTCATAGAAAAAAAGGATATTAAATTTAATAACCTTTTTTTAGTAGCTTCTTCTAATAGTGCTGGAAAAAAAATAAGTTTTAAGGGCAAAGATTATGAAGTCCATGATCTTGAAAAATACGATTTTTCAAATGCAAATATAACTTTTTTTGCAGCAGGTGGTAAAATTGCAGAACAATATGCAGAAAGTGCAGCAAAATTAACAACTGTAATTGATAATTCTAGTTTTTTTAGAATGGATCCTGACGTTCCACTTATTGTACCTCAAGTGAATGCAGAAAAAATTAATGAAATGAAAAAAAATATTGTGGCAAATCCTAACTGCTCAACAGCTCAGTTAGTATTAGCTCTTAAACCATTACATGATTTATATAAAATAAAAAGAGTAATAGTTTCCACCTATCAATCTGTTTCTGGAGGCGGAAAAGCACCAATGGATGAATTGATTGAACAAACTAAATCTTATCTTGACGGAAATTCTGTTGAATCTAAAAATTTTACTAAACAAATAGCTTTCAATATAATTCCTCACATTGATGTTTTTTCGGATGATGGATACACAAAAGAAGAATTGAAAATGAGTAATGAAACAAAAAAAATACTGGACAATAATATAGAGCTAACAGCTACGTGCGTTAGAATTCCTGTTCTTGTATCACATTCAGAATCAGTAAATATAGAGTTTGAAAATCCTTATTCTCTAGAACAAATCAGAGAAGCATTAAATAATGCTGATGGTTGTAGCGTTATAGATAAAAGAGAAAATGGAGGATATAGTACACCAATAGAAGCAACTGGTTGTGATGAAACATTTATCTCAAGAATTAGAGATGATAAAACAAAAGAGAATTCAATTAATTTGTGGATCGTTTCAGATAACCTATTAAGAGGCGCCGCATTAAATTCCGTTGAAATTGCAGAAACAATAATGAAAGCAAATCAAAATGGAAAATAATCCTTTATCTCCTCATATTCAAATTTATAGATGGCATGTATCATCTTTAGTTTCAATATCTCATAGAATTACAGGAATAATAAATATATTAGCAATAACTTTAATTTGTATCTTTTTTATTTTTTTTTCATTTAGCGAAGGAAGTCATGAATTAATAAAATTATTCCTCCAATCTTTTATTGGGAAATTTTTCATCTTGGGTATTACATGGTCTTTTAGTTTTCAAATCTTAAGTGAGATAAGACATTTAATTATGGATTTTGGTTATGGATTTGATTTAAAAACCACAAATATTACTGGCTTAATTGTAATATTTGGATCTTTTATATTAACCGTTTCAATTTATTTAATAGGACGAAATTTATTTTAATGAGAGCAGTAACAAAAAAATGGGTATTTTTAAAAGTGAGTTCTCTCATATTAGTACCTTTGATGTTATGGTTTGCTTTAAATTTGGTTAGTATTTATGACAAAAGCTACTTAGAGATATTAACTTTTCTAACTTCTCAACCTTCAAAGTTTATATTTAGTCTTTTTCTTATTTTTGCTTACTTTTTCTCGGCATTAAGCATCAGCGAGGTTTTTGAAGACTATATTAAAGATGAAAAAATCAAAAATGCCGCAAACAAAGCTTTAAATTTTTTTGCTATAACAATTCCTTTAATTACAATATTTACAGTATTTAAAATAACTATATGAAATCTTATAATATTATAGATCATGAATACGATGTCGTTGTCCTTGGCGCTGGAGGTTCTGGCCTAAGAGCTGCGGTTGGCTTAAGTGAAGCTGGATTAAAAACTGCATGCATTTCTAAAGTCTTTCCAACCAGAAGTCATACATCAGCTGCCCAAGGTGGAATTTCAGCAGCCCTTGGAAACATGGGAGAAGACGATTGGCGTTGGCATATGTACGATACTGTAAAAGGAGCAGATTGGTTAGGCGATCAAGATAGTATTGAATATTTGTGTAAGGAAGCTCCAAAAGCAGTACTAGAATTAGAAAAGTATGGTGTTCCTTTTAGTAGAACAGAAGATGGAAAAATTTATCAAAGACCATTTGGTGGAATGACAAAAAATTATGGAAATGGAATTGTACAAAGAACTTGTGCTGCAGCAGACAGAACTGGTCATGCAATTCTCCATACATTATATGGTCAAGCACTTAAACATAATACAGAATTTTTTATTGAATATTTTGCATTAGACTTAATTATGAAAGATGGACAGTGCAAAGGTTTAATTGCTTGGAATTTAAATGATGGAACAATTCATCGTTTTAGATCTCACATAACAATTATAGCCACAGGGGGATATGGGAAGGTGTATTACTCAGCAACATCTGCACATACTTGTACTGGTGATGGTAATGCAATGGTATTAAGAGCTGGATTACCTCTTCAAGATATGGAGTTTGTACAATTTCACCCAACAGGAATATATGGACACGGAACACTTATTTCTGAAGGTGTAAGAGGTGAAGGTGGATATTTGGTAAACTCTAAAGGTGAAAGATTTATGGAGAGATATGCTCCCAACGCTAAAGATCTTGCTTCGAGAGATGTAGTTAGCAGATCAATGTCTATTGAAATCAATGAGGGAAGAGGTGTTGGTAAAGATCAAGACCATGTTCATTTATATTTAAGTCATTTAGATAAAAAAGTTATTGAAGATAGATTGCCAGGCATTACTGAGGCAGCAAGATTATTTGCAAATGTAGATGTAACCAAAGAACCGATACCAGTTGTTCCAACAGTTCATTATAATATGGGTGGTATACCAACAAATTATAAAGCTGAAGTTTTAACAGTAAATGGATCTCAAAAAACAGTCCCAGGTTTGATGGCGATTGGTGAGGCTGCGTGCGTATCTGTTCATGGAGCAAATAGATTAGGTTCAAATTCACTTATTGACTTGGTTGTTTTTGGAAGAGCAGCAGCAAAGAGAGCAGCGGAATTGGTAAAACCTGGAACGCCTCACGAAGAAGTTAGTGAAAGCGAAACTGAAAAATGTCTAAATAGATTTGATAAACTAAGGTATGCAGAGGGAGATAATGGAACTGCTGAACTTAGACTGGCGATGCAAAAAACAATGCAGTCTAAATGTGCTGTATTTAGAACTGAAAAGAATCTTAAAGAGGGTGTAGATGAGATCAGAAAAACATATGATGGCATGGAATCGATTTCTGTTAAAGATAAATCGTTGGTATTCAATACTGATTTAGTTGAGACTTTAGAATTTGATAATTTAATTAGACAAGCGATAACAACTGTAGATTCTGCATATCACAGAAAAGAAAGCAGAGGAGCTCATGCTCGTGAAGATTATCCGAAAAGAAATGATGAAAAATTTATGAAACATACATTATCTTGGTGTGATGGAAAAAATACTAAAATTGAATACAGAGATGTACATACTTCAACATTAACAAATGAAGTCCAATATTTTCCTCCACAAGAAAGAGTGTATTAATGGTTCAATTAAATTTACCACAAAACTCAAAAGTTAATAAAGGTAAATATTTTAAAGACAAAACTGGTTCAAAGAATATCAGAAAAGTAAATGTTTACAGATGGGATCCATCAACTGGAGAGAACCCAAGAATAGACACATATGAAGTAGACATGGATAATTGTCCATCTAAAGTTTTAGACATACTAAATAAAATTAAAAACGAAATTGATCCAACACTTGCATATAGAAGATCTTGTGCGCATGGAGTTTGTGGTTCTTGTGCAATGAATATGGGTGGAAAAAATGGTCTTGCATGTACTAAGCCACATGCAGAAATTAAGGGAGATATAGATATATACCCTTTGCCTCACTTAAAAGTAAAAAAAGATTTAATAGGAGACTTAAGTGGATTATATAAACAATACCAATCCATTGAACCTTGGTTAAAAAATAATTCAAAAAGTGAAACAACAGAAATTCATCAATCTCCAGAAGATAGAGCTAAACTTGACGGAGCTTATGAATGTATAATGTGTGCTTGTTGTTCTACTTCATGTCCTAGTTATTGGTGGAATGGCGATAAGTATTTAGGTCCTGCAGTTTTATTACAAGCTTATAGATGGATAATGGATAGCAGAGACGAAGATAGAAAGGAAAGACTTCAAAAGGTTGCAGATGAACTTAAGCTTTATAGATGCCACACGATTTTGAACTGCACTAACGCATGTCCAAAAGGATTAAATCCAGCAAAAGCTATTGCTGAGATAAAGAAAATGCTTGCAACCACATAATTACTTATTTAAATACATCCATGAATTTAATTGAGCATTTTATCGATGGTAAAATTGTTTCTGGTACATCTGATAGAAAAGGAAAAGTATTTAATCCTGCTATAGGCAAACAAGAGTCTGAGGTTAGACTTGGTACAAAACAAGATCTTGATTTAGCAGTACAAAAAGCAAAAAAAGCATTTGAAACATGGTCAGATGTAACTCCAATACAAAGAGCTAGAATAATATTTAAATACAAAGAAATAATTGAAAAAAATTCTGACTTGCTAGCTAAGATGATTGTATCAGAGCATGGAAAAGTTTATGAAGATGCCAAAGGTTCTCTCACAAGAGGTTTAGAGGTAGTTGAATTTGCATGTGGAATTCCACAAATGCTAAAAGGTGACTTTACAGAAAATGTAGGCACAAACATTGATAGCTGGTCAGTGAGACAGCCATTAGGTGTATGTGCGGGTATTACACCATTTAATTTTCCTGCAATGGTTCCAATGTGGATGTTTCCAATGGCAATAGCTTGCGGAAATACATTTGTATTAAAACCTTCTGAAAAAGATCCATCTTGTCCATTAAAACTTGCAGAGCTATTTAGTGAAGCTGGTTTACCAGATGGGGTTTTGAATGTTGTTAATGGAGATAAAGAAGTTGTAGATGCAATTTTGGAACATAAAGATATATCCGCAGTTAGTTTTGTTGGATCAACACCTATTGCTAAATACATTTATGAAAATGCAGCCAAAAATGAAAAACGTGTTCAAGCTCTTGGAGGAGCTAAAAATCATTGTGTTGTCATGCCAGATTGTGATTTAGATCAAGCAGTAAACGGTCTAATGGGTGCAGCATATGGGTCTGCAGGAGAAAGATGTATGGCTCAATCTGTTGCTGTTGCTGTTGGTAATGTAGGTGACAAACTAGTCGATGAATTATCTAAAAAAGTGGAAGCTTTAAAAATTGGACCAGGCATGGATAAGAATTCTGAAATGGGTCCTTTAGTAACAAAAGAGCATCTTGAAAGAGTAAGAGGTTATGTTGATTTAGGTATTAAAGAAGGAGCAGACCTTGTGGTTGATGGAAGAGATATCAAACTTCAAGGTTATGAAGACGGTTATTATATTGGTGGTTGCTTATTCGATAATGTTAAAAAAGATATGAGAATTTATAAAGAGGAAATATTTGGACCTGTATTATCTGTTGTCAGAGCTAAAGATTTTAACGAAGCATTAAATTTAATTAATGACCATGAGTTTGGTAATGGAACAAGTATTTATACAAGAGATGGAGATGCAGGAAGAACATTTGCAAATCAAATTAAAGTAGGAATGGTTGGAATTAATATCCCTATCCCTGTGCCAGTTGCTTTTCATAGTTTTGGTGGATGGAAGAGATCATTATTTGGAGATCAACATATGCACGGGCCAGAAGGAGTTAGATTTTATACTAAATTAAAAACGATCACTTCAAGATGGCCTTCAGGTGTTAGATCAGATCCTGAATTTATAATGCCAACAATGAAATAGTAAAATGTCAAAAATATCATTAATAGGAGCTGGACAAATAGGTGGAACTTTAGCACATTTAATTGGACTAAAGGAGCTTGTTGATGATGTAGTATTATTTGATGTAGCAAGTGGAATTGCTAAAGGTAAAGCATTAGATATTGCACAGTCTTCATCCGTAGATGGATTTAATGTAAAATTTTCAGGTACTGATAATTATGAAGATATAAAAAATTCAGATGTAATCATTATTACAGCTGGTGTTCCAAGAAAACCAGGAATGAGTAGAGATGATTTATTAGGAATAAATTTAAAAATTATAAAACAGGTTGCTGAAGGTATAAAGCACCATGCACCAAATGCCTTTGTTATATGTATTACAAATCCATTAGATGTAATGGTTATGGCTTTTCAAAAATTTTCTGGACTATCGCCTAACAAAGTTGTTGGAATGGCCGGAATATTAGACACATCGAGATTTAAACTGTTTTTATCTTTAGAGTTAAATGTGCCTGTTAGAGAAATTGAGGCAATGGTAATGGGAGGACATGGAGATACTATGGTTCCTCTACCAAGATTTACAAAAGTTTCAGGAAAACCATTATTAGATTTAGTCAAAGAAGGAAAAATATCAAAAGATAAATTAGAAAGTATAAATCAAAGAACTAGAGATGGAGGTGCTGAAATTGTTAAATATTTAGAAAAAGGTTCAGCATTTTATGCACCAGCAGCGTCAGGTGTTGAAATGGCAGAAGCATACTTAAAAGATAGCAAAAAAATGCTCCCTTGTGCTGCACATTTAAATGGACAATACGGAATAAGCAATATTTATGCTGGAGTGCCAGTAATTGTTGGAAAGAACGGTATAGAAAAAATCGAAGAAATTGAGCTAGATGAAAATGAAAAATCTGAGTTTAATAACTCAGTAGATGCTGTAAAAAAATTATGGGAAGCTGCATCCAAAATTGATCCTAGTTTAAATAACTAGTTAATGAATATTCACGAACACCAAGCAAAGAATATACTTAGAAAATATGGAGCTAAAGTTCCGGATGGAGTTTATGCTCTAGATGTAAATGAATTATTGGAAAAAGCTAAAAATCTTAAAACTGATAAATATGTGTTGAAAGCACAAATTCATGCTGGAGGCAGAGGTAAAGCTGGTGGAGTTAAAATAGTAAATGATTTAAAAAGTCTTGAAACAGAGGCAAAATCCTTGCTTGGAAAAAAATTAATCACTCATCAGACAGGACCTAGCGGAAGAATTGTTAAAAGATTATATGTCGAAGTTTCATCTAACATTGATAAAGAATTTTATTTGTCTTGTGTTGTAGATCGTGCGAGCTCAAAGATAGCTTTTATCTCAAGTGATCAAGGGGGTATGGATATAGAAGAAGTCGCAATCAAATCTCCTGAGAAAATTTTAACAACAAAAGTAGATTTAGATAACGAAATATCTGATGAAAATTGTAATAAAATAATAAGTATTTTTAATTTAGATGAAGAAACAAAAGAACAAGGAATTAGTCTAATCAAGTCCATATACAAATTATTTATAGAAACCGATGCTAATTTAATCGAAATTAATCCTTTAATTTTAACAAAAGAAAAAGAGTTGATTTGTTTAGATGCAAAAATGAATTTTGATGGAAATGCTTTATTCAGACATCCAGAGCTAATTGAGTTGAGAGACCTCAATGAAGAAGAAGAAACAGAGATAGAAGCTAGCAAGCATGATTTAGCATATATTAAACTTGATGGAACAATTGGATGCATGGTTAATGGAGCTGGGCTTGCAATGGCAACTATGGACATAATTAAATTATATGGAAAGGAACCAGCAAATTTTTTAGATGTTGGTGGTGGGGCTTCTAAAGAAAAAGTGGCAGCTGCTTTTAAAATAATTTTATCAGATAAAAATGTTAAAGGAATATTAATTAATATTTTTGGTGGAATAATGAGATGTGATGTTCTTGCCCAAGGTGTTGTGGATGCAGCAAAAGAAATAAAAATGAATGTTCCTTTAGTTGTAAGATTGGCCGGAACAAATTTTGAAGAGGGAAAAAAAATACTTGATAATTCAGGTCTTGAGTTAATTTCTGCTTCTGATTTATCAGATGCTGCTAAAAAAATTGTAGAGGCTATTAAATAAATGTCAGTTTTAGTTAATAAAAACACAAAGTTAATTTGCCAGGGTTTTACGGGTAGTCACGGAACTTTTCATTCAGAGCAAGCAATTAAATATGGAACAAATTTAGTCGGAGGAGTTACACCAAAAAAAGGTGGTCAAACTCATCTAGATAGACCAGTATTTAATACAGTAAAGGAAGCAGTCGATGAAACTGGTGCCAACGCAACTATGATTTATGTTCCTGCGAAATTTGCATCTGCAGCAATCATAGAGGCCATTGAAGCTAACTTAGAATTAATCGTTTGTATCACTGAGGGTATACCAGTTCTTGATATGATTAAGGTCAAAAAAAAGTTACTTAATTCAAAATCAAGATTAATCGGTCCCAATTGTCCAGGGATAATTACGCCTGATGAATGCAAGATCGGAATAATGCCAGGAAATATACATAAAAAGGGTTCTGTTGGTATTGTATCAAGATCTGGAACTTTGACCTATGAGGCTGTCGCACAAACTACTGAGAATAATTTGGGACAATCAACATGTATAGGTATAGGTGGTGATCCAATAAATGGTACGAACTTCATTGATTGTTTAGATTTATTTTTAAAGGATGAGGAAACTAAATCAATTTTAATGATTGGTGAAATAGGAGGATCAGCTGAAGAAGAAGCAGCTGAATTTGTAAAAAATCATGAAATAAAAAAACCCATGGTTGGTTTTATTGCAGGTGTTACAGCACCACCGGGTAGAAGAATGGGACATGCAGGCGCCATAATATCAGGTGGCAAAGGCGGGGCCAAAGATAAGATCAAAAAAATGGAAGATTGTGGTATAGAAGTTGCCACATCCCCTTCAGAAATTGGAAAAACATTGTTAAATAAATTGTCCAATTGAAAACAAAATTTAGTATTATATTAAAATAAAATGAGCTCTCCTAAAAATCTGGAATATAAAAAAACATCATTTCTAAATAAAGCTAATAGTGCATTTATTGAGGAAATGTATGTAAAATTTATAAATAAAGATCCATCTCTATCTGAAAGTTGGATTGAATATTTCTCAGGTGTAGATGAGGATATGAAGATATTAGTCGATGAGATAAATGGACCGTCGTGGAAACCTTTCTCAAAAAAAATTAATATAGAAGATGTTGAGAAAACAGCTAAAGAAAATGAAAAAAACAAAGATAATTCTAGCAAGTTTAATTTTCAAGTAATTGCAAATTCAAATAAAAATTCAATAAGTGCCGTAGCCTTGATAAGAGCTTATCGCTTAAGGGGACATCTATTATCAAAACTAGATCCTTTAGAATTGATGAAGTCAGAATATTTAGACGAATTACATCCTGAGTACTATGGTTTTAAAAAAGAAGATTATGACAAAGAAATTTTTCTAAACGGAATAATAAATAAAAAAAGTGCAAATATTAGAGAAATACTGAAGTTTTTAAAAAAAACTTATTGTGGTCCCATAGGTTATGAATACATGCATATTTCAAATCCAACTGAGAGAATGTGGTTTAGAGATAGAGTTGAAAAAGACGAGAATGCACTCAAGTTTACAAAAAATGGAAAGCAAGCAATTTTAAATAAATTAATACAAGCAGAGGGATTTGAAAAATTTTTAAACACAAAATATGTTGGTACTAAAAGATTTGGTTTAGATGGTGGAGAAAGTTTAATACCTGCTCTTGAGCAAATTATAAAAATCGGAGGACAATCCAAAATAAAAGAAGTTAAAATAGGAATGTCACATAGAGGAAGACTAAATGTCTTAGCAAACGTTTTACAAAAGTCTTATAAAAGAATTTTTAATGAATTTGCTGGTGAAATGGATGGTTCAGAAGATGGTGCTGGAGATGTCAAATACCATTTAGGAGCCTCATCTGATAGAGAATTTGATGGAAATCCTGTACACGTTAGTTTAACAGATAATCCTTCACATTTAGAGGCAGTTAATCCTGTTGTTCTTGGCCAAACTAGAGCTAAACAATTTTTTCACCAAGACAAACAAAGAAATAAAGTTATACCAATATTAATTCACGGCGATGCTGCATTTGCAGGGCAAGGAATAGTAGCAGAGTGTTTTGCGATGTCCGGACTTCCTGGTCATAACACTGGAGGGACAATCCATATTATTGTTAACAACCAAATTGGTTTTACAACAAGTCCTAGATTTGCGCGATCTTCCCCTTATCCTTCTGATGTAGGTAAAATGGTTGATGCACCAATCATCCATGTTAATGGAGATGATCCTGAGGCAGTTGTTTACGCAACTAGAATAGCAACTGAGTTTAGATTAAAATTTAATAGAGATGTTGTAATTGATTTAATATGTTACAGAAGATTTGGACATAATGAGGGAGATGAGCCATCTTTCACCCAACCACTTATGTACAAAAAAATTAGATCTCATCCATCTACAATTAAAATTTATGGTGAAAAGCTCGTAAATGAAGGACTTTTTACGAAACAAGATTTAGATCAACAAATTATTGATTTTAAAAATTTATTAGATGATCAATTTAAAAATGCGAAAGATTATAAACCTAAAATTAGGTGGTTTGAGGGAACTTGGTCGAGATATAAACCTGAAAGAGGTAAAGATAAAAGAGGTGTAACTGGATCAGATTTGAAAATTTTAAATAATATTTCTGACAAAATACATGTTTTTCCGACTGATAAAAATATTCACAAAACCATAACAAAAATTATGGAAAATAGAAAAAAAACTATTAATGAAGGCTCAGGAATTGATTGGGCAACAGCTGAATCTTTAGCATTTGGTTCATTATTAGTTGAAGGTTATCCAGTAAGGTTAGTAGGTCAGGACTCAGGTAGAGGTACCTTTAGTCAAAGACACTCAGTTTTAAGAAATCAAATTGATAATTCAAGGTACATACCTTTAAACAATATATCTAGTAACCAAAAAAATTTTGAAATTGTAGATAGTTTTTTATCTGAACTTGCAGTTTTAGGATTTGAATATGGATACAGTTTAGTAGAACCAAATACATTGACAATTTGGGAAGCTCAATTTGGAGATTTTGCAAATGGTGCACAAGTAATTATTGATCAATTTATATCATCTGGTGAAAGAAAGTGGAAAAGAGCATCAGGACTGGTTATGTTATTACCCCATGGTTATGAAGGACAAGGTCCAGAACACTCTTCTGCGAGATTAGAGAGATTTTTACAATTATGTGCAAATGATAATTTACAAGTTATGAATTGTACTACACCTGCAAATTATTTTCATGCTTTAAGAAGACAGATGCACCGTGATTTTAGAAAACCTTTAATTATAATGACACCTAAGTCACTTTTAAGAAATAAATATTGTGTATCAAATTTAGAAGATTTTAGTAAAAAAAATTCTTTTCATAGAGTGCTATGGGATCATGCTAGAGATACTAAGCAAAAAGGTTTTATTAAGTTAAAAGAAGATAAAAAAATTAGAAAAGTAATATTATGCTCTGGAAAAATTTATTTTGATCTTCTCGCGGCAAGAGAGAAACTAAAAATCAATGATGTGATTTTGTATAGAATTGAACAACTATATCCTTTCCCTGCAAAAAGTTTGGTTAAAGAGCTAAAACCATTTGCAAAAAATTCAAAATTTTATTGGTGCCAAGAGGAGCCCAAAAATATGGGTGCTTGGTTTGCTGTTAGAGATTATATACAATGGACATTAGAGACTATTAAGGCTAAAAATAATGCAATTTCTTACATTGGAAGAAGTCCAGATGCTACACCTGCTACAGGTTATGCAAGAAGACATAATTCTGAACAACAAGAAATTATAAATAAAGTATTTGGATAAATGAGTGAAAAAATATTAGTTCCAGTTTTGGGAGAAAGTATTACAGAGGCTACGGTCACGAAATGGTTAAAGAAAAAGGGTGATAACGTAGTTGCTGATGAAGCTGTAGTAGAATTAGAAACTGACAAAGTAAACTTAGAAGTTCCTGCACCTGCGAGTGGTGTTATATCAGAGATCAACTCAAAAGATGGTGATACAGTCGAAGTTGGAACTGTATTAGGAATGATTTCAGAAGGTGGTGCTCTTAAAGAAGAAAAGGAAGCTGAGCCGGTTAAAGGAAACGTTGAAAAAAATAATGTAATAAATTTAGAAATCGAAAAGAAAAAAGATACAAAAAAAACTCAAGAACCTTTATTGCTTGACGAAGAACCATTGGTATTAACTGATGAAGTTAAAGAAACCAAGCCTATTAAACAAAATAAAACACTTTCTCCTGCTGTAAGAAAAATGGTTGTTGAAAATAAAATTAATTTAGATGAAGTAAAAGGGACAGGTAAAGATGGTAGAATTTTAAAAGGTGATTTAATAAGTTTAATGGGAGCTAACCCTCAACCTAACGAAAGAAAAATTCAATACGGCGAAGAAGAACGAATTAAAATGTCAAGACTAAGACAAACGATTGCTAAACGTTTAAAAGAGGCTCAAAATAATGCAGCTATGCTTACAACGTTTAATGAGGTTGATATGTCAAATATAATTTCAATGAGAAAAGATAACCAGGAAGATTTCCAAAATAGTTATGGAATTAAACTTGGCTTCATGTCCTTTTTTGTGAAAGCTTGTATAGTAGGATTAAAATTATTTCCTGCAATAAATGCTGAAGTTGAAAATGATGAAATGGTTTACAAAAATTATTATAATGTGAGCTTTGCAGTAGGAACTGAAAAAGGATTAGTAGTTCCAGTATTAAAAAATGCTGATGAAATGTCTTTTGCTGACATTGAAAAAAACATAAAAGATCTGTCAGACAAAGCAAAAAATGGCAGTCTTACCATAGAGGATCTTCAAGGGGGAACGTTTACAATTAGCAACGGAGGTGTTTATGGATCAATGTTATCTACTCCTATTTTAAACCCTCCACAATCTGCAGTTCTTGGAATGCATAATATTGTTGAAAGACCTATTGTTGTTGATGGTGAGATAAAAGCTAGACCTGTAATGTTTTTAGCATTGTCTTATGATCATAGAATAATTGATGGAAAAGAATCTGTGAGTTTTTTAAAAACTGTTAAAGAAAACTTAGAAGATCCAAGAAGGTTATTTTTAAATTTATAATATGTCAGAAAAATTTGATGTTACAGTAATTGGTGGTGGTCCTGGTGGTTATGTTTGTGCAATTAGATTGTCTCAACTTGGACTTAAAACAGCATGCATAGAGTCTAGAGGATCTCTAGGAGGGACATGTTTAAATATTGGATGCATCCCATCAAAAAGTTTACTTAATTTATCTGAAAAGTTTCACAGTGCTAAAAATTTTGAAAAAATTGGAATCGAGACTGGAGAAATAAAACTCAATTTAGATAAAATGATGAAAAATAAAGACAAAGCTGTAACAGTTTTGACTAAAGGAGTTGAATTTTTATTCAAAAAAAACAAGGTCACTTATTTTAAAGGCAAAGGTTCATTTGAGAACGAGAATTCAATAAAAATTGAAGGTTTGGAAGGCACTAAAATAATTCAAACTGATAAAACAATAATCAGCACAGGATCAGAGCCAGTTTCATTGCCTGGAGTAGATTTTGATGAAGAGAGAATTCTTTCTTCAACTGGAGCCCTATCTATTCCCAAACTCCCAAATAAAATGATTGTTGTTGGTGGAGGATATATAGGGTTGGAAATGGGATCAGTTTGGTCAAGACTTGGCACTGAAGTCACAGTCGTTGAATTTTTAGATCATATTACTCCTGGAATGGATCGAGATATTTCAAATGAATTTATGAAAATATTAAAGAAACAAGGTATAAAATTCAACCTTAATACTAAAGTTGATAAAATAACTAAAAACTCTAACGGTGTGACGGTTGAGACTTCACAAAATGATGGCCAAAAAGTTAAACATGATGTTGATGTTGTTTTAATTTCTGTAGGAAGAAGACCTTATACTAAAAACTTAAATTTAGATAAAGTTGGTGTAAAGTTAGATGAAAAAGGAAGAGTTAAAGTAAATAAAAATTTTGAAACGAATGTTAAAAATATTTATGCAATAGGTGATGTTATTGATGGCCCAATGTTAGCCCATAAAGCTGAAGAGGAAGGAATTGCTGTTGCAGAATTAATAGCAGGTCAATCAGGTCATGTTAATTATGATATTATTCCTGGAGTTGTTTATACATCTCCCGAAGTCGCTTATGTTGGCAAAAGCGAAGAGCAATTAAAAAAAGAAAACATAGGGTACAAAATTGGTAAATTTCCTTTTATGGCAAATTCAAGAGCCAAAGCAATTGATGAGCCAGAGGGTTTTGTAAAAATTTTGGCTGACCAATCAACTGATAAAGTGCTTGGTGTACATATTATTGGTCCTCATGCAGGAGAAATGATAGCTGAGATGGCTGTCGCAATGGAATTTGGAGCTAGTTCCGAAGATATTGCAAGAACATGTCACGCACACCCAACATTTTCTGAAGCTATAAAAGAAGCAGCATTATCAGTAGATAAAAGACAAATTCACTCTTAATAATTATTTTTCTACATTCAATAAAGCAAATCTTTTAAATTTTTCTTCAAGTTTTATTTTATTATTATTTGCAAAGTCTTTTATTGCTTTTTCAACACTTTCAATTTTTGTAATACCTGCAAAATCATCACAAACAATTCTAGAATTATTTTTCATGTTGTCATAAAGTTTCTGTAAATCACTTAAAACTGTATCGTAACTATGGCCTCCATCTAAAAATACGAAATCAATTTCATTTAAAGGAACTTTTTCTAAAGTCACCCTTGTGTCTCCTTCTATTAGCTCAATATTTTGCGAAAATTTCTTTAAAAAATTTTGAACAGATATCTTTGAATTTAAATTTTCTTTTTTTATGAAATTATAATAGATAGTTTTAAGTGGATTCGAAAACTTTTGATTTTCAAGAAATTTAGGTTCGATCTCATCTACACTTGATGTTTTAGTAGATCCAAATAAATCTAATCCGTAATATCTAAAATCACTACCAAAATTTGTCTTTAATAATTCACATATATTTCTTGATGTAACACCACAAAAAACACCGATTTCTAATACATTTTTTGGCTTGTATTCCTCAACTAAACTCAAAAAATTATCCCCATAAGGTTTTTTTAAACCTGATTTTCTCCAGTAATAATTATATTTCATTTGATCTATTTATATATTTTTAAGATATAAAAAAACTAAAATTAAATATTTATGAAATATCCAGTTTTGTTGCCAAATATATTTGATTATCCTTTTACCTATGAAAGTAATATTAAATTAAAAGCAGGAGATTATGTAAAAGTTCCATTTGGTAAAAAAAATATTATTGGTGTAATTTGGGATTTTTTTGAAGAAAAGAATAATAAGGAATTTAAATTAAAATCTATAATTGAAAAAATTCAAATTGAACCACTAAGTAAAAAGACAATGAATTTTCTAAAGTGGTTTTCTAATTACAATCTTGTACCCCTAGGAATGTGTTTAAAACTACATTTGATTAATGACGAAAATTTAAAAATAAAAAATGACAGCGATCTATTAAAATATGATCTATCAAGCAAAAAAGAAAGATATCAACTTTCTGAAGAGCAAGATAAGGCTTATAAAGAGTTATCTAAAAATGATAGCAGTTTTAGAGTTCATTTACTGCAAGGTACAACCGGTTCAGGAAAAACAATAGTTTATTTTAAAGCTATTGAAAAAATTATAAATATAGGATTTCAAGCTCTAATTTTATTACCAGAAATAGGACTAACAAATGAATTTGAAAAAAAATTTAAATCTTATTTTGGATTTGAAGCTGCAGTTTGGCATTCAAAAGTCAGCCCAAAAAAAAGAAAAATTATATGGAATGGATTATCAGCAGGAAAAATTAAAGTAGTACTAGGAGCAAGATCATCCTTATTTCTGCCATTCAAAAAATTAGGTTTGATAACTGTAGATGAAGAGCACGATCAATCTTATAAACAAGATGAAGGAATTATCTATAATGCAAGAGATATGGCAATATCAAGAGCTAAACACGAAAATATTCCAATAAATTTAGTAACTGCAGTTCCATCAATCGAAACATATGAAAATATTAAAATTAAAAAATATAATTACTCAAGATTGCTTAATCGATATAAGGGTGCAAATTTACCTAAACACCATGTTATCGATCTTTATCAAAATCAACTAGCGACCAAAAGTTCTATATCTCTCAAAACTCTTGAAAAAGTAAAAGAACATTTAAATAAAAAAGATCAAGTTCTCTTTTTCATAAATAGAAGAGGTTTTGCACCCTATGTTTTATGTAAAAAATGTTTAAATGTTTTTACATGCCCAAGGTGTTCTATAAATTTAGTATTTCACAAAAATAAAAAAATTCTTTTGTGTCATTACTGTGGATATAATTCAAAATTAAATAGAGATTGTAAAAAAGGAAATGTTTGTGAGTTTGTATTTAGTGGACCTGGGGTAGAAAAAATTGCAGAGGAAGTTAAAAACCTTTTTCCTAATAAAAAAACAATAATTTTTTCTAGCGACACAATGAATAAAGCATCTGGCAAAGATAAATTGAATAAAATTATATCTGGTGAAATAGATATTCTTGTAGGCACTCAGTTAATATCAAAAGGATTTCACTTTCCAAAATTGAATTGTATTGTTGTATTAGACATTGATTTAACTTCTCAAGGACATGATCTTAGGAGCACTGAAAAAAATTTACAACTTTACCATCAGTTATCGGGAAGAGCAGGTAGAACCGGAAAACCAGCTAATATTTATTTCCAAACATACAACTTAAAACCAGAAGTTATAAATCAAATTACAAATGAAGATCCTTTTAAATTTTTAGAAAATGAATTAAATTTAAGAAAGAGGAATAATTTACCACCCTACGAAAGATTTATTGCTTTAATTTTATCTTCATCAAATGAAAAAAAACTTGATATAGATGCTTTAAAACTTAAAAATATTTTATCAAAATCTATAGATGCAAAAATTTTAGGACCAGTAAACGCTCCAATATATAGAATTAATCAAAAATTCAGAAATAGACTATTAATAAGGACAAAAAAAACATCTAGTGTTCAGAAAAAATTGAAAGATGTATTGAAAGATTTTCAACTCTCCAAAGGAATGAAACTTTCAGTTGATGTTGACCCTATCAGCTTCAATTAGCCCATTAAATCTTACCATTTTTCACAATCTGAGCCTTGAAGACTGATAATTCGTATGTTATCTAAGCGAAATTTTAAACATCTTCACAATTGAGAGTATAAATTGAGCGAAAATAAAATATCAATAACTTCTAACAACAGTTATGCTCAAGCATTATTTGAGCTGGCTAACGAAGATAAATCTCTGGTAAAAATAGAGGAACAAGTCGTTGCAATAAGTAAGCTCATAAATGAAAGTGAAGAATTTAGATATTTAATCAAAAACCCCACGACAAGCATTAAGGATTTAACTAGAGTTATTGAAACAATTTCTGAAAAAAATAATTTTGATAATCTTTTAAAAAGATTTCTAGTTTTTTTAATTCAAAAAAGAAGATTTTTTTATTTAGAAAAAGTATTAAGTGACTTTATAGAGGTATGTTCGAAAGCTAGAGGTGAAATAAAAGCTGAGCTTTTTTCAGCTAAAGAACTTAATGAAACAGATATTTCTAAAATTAAAGAAGAGCTATCTCAAAACTTTGGAGCAAAGATACAGTTAAATTATAAATTTGACCCAAGTTTAATTGGTGGCTTGGTATTAAAAGTGGGAAGTACAATGGTAGATAATTCTATTAAAAATAAACTGCAACAAATTCAAAAACAAATGATAGAGGCATAAATGGAAATAAATCCTTCAGAAGTAACAAAAATATTAAAAGAACAGATAAAAAAACTTGGCGATAGAGCTGAGGTTTCAGAGGTCGGACAAGTATTATCTGTTGGAGATGGAATTGCAAGAATTTATGGCTTGGATAATGTTCAAGCAGGAGAAATGGTTGAGTTTTCTGATGGCTCTAAAGGAATGGCATTAAACTTAGAGAGTGACAACGTTGGTGTTGTTATATTTGGCGATGATAGAGAAATTAAAGAGGGTGATACTGTAAAAAGAACTGGTGCGATTGTTGATGTACCAGTTGGAAAACAACTTTTAGGAAGAGTTGTTGATGGATTAGGAAATCCAATTGATGGAAAAGGAGCTTTAGATAAAAGTTTAGAAAGAAAAAGAGTTGAAGTTAAAGCTCCAGGAATTATTCCACGACAATCAGTTGGAGAACCAATGCAAACAGGTTTAAAAGCAATTGATAGCTTAATTCCTGTTGGAAGAGGGCAAAGAGAACTTATAATTGGAGATCGTCAAACTGGTAAAACCGCAGTAGCTATCGATACAATTATCAATCAAAAGAAAATTAATGAGTCAGACGACGAAAGTAAAAAACTTTATTGTATATATGTTGCAATTGGACAAAAAAGATCAACTGTTGCTCAGATTGTAAAAACTTTAGAGGACGCTGGCGCAATGGAATATACGACTATAGTTTCCGCAACAGCCTCAGACTCTGCGCCTCTTCAGTTTTTAGCTCCTTACACAGGATGTACTATGGGAGAATATTTTAGAGATAATGGAATGCATGCTTTAATTATTTACGATGATTTATCTAAGCAAGCAGTCGCATATAGACAAATGTCATTATTATTAAGAAGACCACCGGGGCGTGAAGCATACCCAGGAGATGTGTTTTATTTACATAGTAGATTATTAGAAAGAGCTGCTAAATTAAGTGATGAAAATGGCGGAGGTTCTTTAACTGCGCTACCAATTATTGAAACACAAGCAGGCGATGTCTCTGCATACATTCCAACAAATGTAATATCTATTACAGACGGGCAAATATTTTTAGAAACTGAACTATTCAATCAAGGAATTAGACCAGCAGTAAACGTTGGATTATCCGTATCTAGAGTTGGATCAGCTGCACAAACTAAAGCTATGAAATCTGTGGCTGGATCAATTAAATTAGAATTAGCTCAATACAGAGAAATGGCAGCTTTTGCTCAATTTGGATCTGATTTAGATGCATCTACACAAAAACTTTTAAATAGAGGTTCGAAGTTAACTGAACTTTTAAAACAAGGACAGTATTCTCCCATGACAGTTGCAGAACAAGTTATATCAATTTTCTGTGGCGTAAAAGGTTATTTGGATGATATTGAACTTAAAGATGTAGCAGACTTTGAAAATAAAGTTCTACAAAAGTGTAAATCTGATAAGCCTGAGATTATGGAGTCTATTGCCAAAACTGGGAAGATTGAGGAAGACATTGAAAAACAATTAGTAGAATTAATTAAAGGAATTAAATAATCATAAATGCCAAGTTTAGACGATCTTAGAAAAAGAATTACGAGTGTTAAATCAACTCAGAAAATAACAAAAGCTATGAAAATGGTGGCTGCAGCCAAGTTAAGAAAAGCTCAAGAGAATGCTGAAAAAGGCAGACCTTATTCTGAAAAAATGAATAATGTAATTTTAAATCTTTCAAAAAGTATAACAGATAAAGAAAATGCCCCCAAATTACTGGTTGGGACAGGTGAAGAGAAAGTTCATTTATGTATTGTACTCACTGCTGATAGAGGTTTATGCGGAGGTTTTAATACTAACATTATTAAAAAAGCAAAAAGTTATTTCGAAAAAATAATATCTGAAAATAAAACTTTAAAGATTATTACTGTTGGATCTAAAGGATATGATCAACTTAAAAGACAGTATAAAAGTTATATTGTAGAGAATATTTCTTTCAAAGAGTCAAAAAATATAAATTACTTTGATGCAGATAAAGTAGGAAAAATTATAATTGAAAAATTTGAAAAAAATGAATTTGATGTTTGTGCAATATTTTACAATAAATTTAAAAATGTAATTACACAAATTCCACAAGAACAACAAATAGTTCCACTTAATGAAGATAAAGATGATAAAGATGACTCTGGTAATGATAATGACTATGAGTTTGAACCAGATGAAGATGAGATTTTAAGTAATTTATTGCCGAAAAATATTTCAACGCAAATATTTAAAGCAATGTTAGAGAATTCTGCCAGTGAGCAAGGTTCGAGGATGACAGCAATGGATAATGCAACCAGAAACGCAGGCGAATTGGTTGATAGGCTTACAATTGAGTATAATAGAAGCCGTCAAGCAGCAATAACAAAAGAGTTAATTGAAATTATATCAGGAGCAGAAAGTTTATAATTATGAGCAAAAAAGGAAACATAACACAAGTAATTGGTGCAGTCGTTGACGTAAAATTTGACGGAGAACTGCCAGAAATATTAACAGCCTTAGAGTGTGATAATGGAGGTAATAGATTAGTTTTAGAAGTTGCGCAACACCTTGGAGAGTCAAGTGTTAGAACCATTGCTATGGATAGTACAGAGGGACTCAAAAGGGGTGATGAAGTAAAAGATACAGGCGCTCCAATTCAAGTTCCAGTAGGTCCAGAAACATTAGGACGAATTGTAAACGTAATAGGTGAACCAATAGATGAGAAAGGACAAATTTCTACTAAAGAAAATTGGCCTATACACAGACAAGCTCCGTCTTTTAATGATCAGTCTACAGAAACAGAAATTTTAGTAACTGGAATAAAGGTAATCGACTTATTAGCACCTTATGCCAAAGGTGGAAAAATTGGATTGTTCGGTGGAGCAGGAGTTGGAAAAACTGTAATTATAATGGAACTTATAAATAATATAGCTAAGGCCCATGGTGGATTTTCAGTATTCGCTGGAGTGGGAGAGAGAACTAGAGAAGGGAACGATTTATATCACGAAATGATCGAGTCCGGAGTGATCAAGCCAGAAGGAACTGGGTCTAAAGCAGCATTAGTTTATGGACAAATGAATGAACCTCCAGGAGCTAGAGCTAGAGTAGCTTTAACTGGTCTTACTGTGGCAGAGTATTTCAGGGATCAAGAGGGTCAAGATGTTTTGTTCTTTGTTGATAACATTTTTAGATTTACTCAGGCAGGTTCAGAAGTATCAGCTCTTTTAGGAAGAATCCCTTCTGCGGTTGGTTATCAGCCTACTCTTGCAACAGATATGGGAAACCTGCAAGAAAGAATTACAACAACTAATAAAGGATCAATTACATCTGTTCAGGCAATTTATGTACCTGCAGATGATTTAACAGATCCAGCTCCAGCAACTTCTTTTTCACACTTAGATGCAACGACTGTACTTTCAAGACAAATTGCTGAATTAGGTATTTACCCAGCAGTTGACCCTTTGGATTCTACTTCTAGAATTTTAGATCCAAGAGTTGTTGGTGATGAACACTATCGAGTAGCAAGATCTGTTCAGAAAATTTTACAAACATACAAATCTTTGCAAGATATTATTGCAATTCTAGGAATGGATGAGCTATCAGAGGATGATAAACTTACTGTTGCTAGAGCTAGAAAAATTCAAAGATTTTTATCACAACCTTTCTTTGTGGCTGAGGTATTTACAGGATCTCCAGGTAAACTAGTAGATTTAGAGTCAACAATTAAAGGATTTGACGCAATATGCAAAGGAGAGTATGACCATTTGCCTGAAGCTGCTTTTTATATGGTTGGCACAATAGAAGAAGCAATAGAAAAAGCTGAAAAAATGGCAAAAGATGCAGCTGCTTAATGAGTAATCTCTTTAATATAGATATTGTAAATCCAGAACAATCTTTTCTTTCTAAAGATAATGTATTTGAAGTTGTAATTCCCGCTGTAGAAGGAGAGATTGGTATTCTTAAAGACCATATTCCAATTATCTCTTTTTTAAAACCAGGTATAATTAGAGTATTCTCTGAGTCTGAGGAACAAAATTTCTATGTTGAAGATGGTATTGTCGAATTTAAAGATAATACGTTATCTGTATTAACTAGCTCAATTTTTGATTTAAAAGATGCTGATAAAAATTTTGTATCTGAGTCGATAAGCAGCGCTGAAGCAGAATTATCAAAAGATAATATCGATGATCAAAAAAGATTTCTTTTAAATCAGAAAGTCGAAGTTCTAAAATCTATAAGTATTAATTAACTACTTTTTCTAGTTCTTTTTGAATTTCTCGGTAAACATGAAGTTTAAAATCTACAACTTTAGTTGTTAAATCTTTAATATCTATCCATTTCCAATCTAAAAATTCAGGATGTTTAGTTTTAATGTTAATTTCATTTTCCTCTCCATTAAACTTTACAATAAACCACTTTTGCTTTTGGCCTTTATATTTTCCCTTCCAAATAATTCCTAAGAGGCGATCAGGAAGATCATAAGTTGTGTATTTGCTTATTTCTTTAACTAGTTCTACTGACTTTATGCTTGTTTCTTCTTTAAGTTCCCTCAACGCTGCATCAAAATAATTTTCACCTTCATCTATACCGCCTTGAGGCATCTGCCAAAAATCAGCAGGATTATCAATTCTTTTTGCTACAAATATCTTATTCTCTTTATTTAAGACTGCGATACCAACACCATTTCTTAATGGAAGTTTTTGAAATTTTTCTTTCATTCTTAACCATTTAATAATTTAAGAGCAAATTCCAACTGGTTATCAGTATCTGTATTAATTCTAAATTCATCTGAACCTTCAGCAATAACTATATCTGGATTTACACCTACTCTTGAAATTGATTTACCTGATGGGAGATAATATTTAGAAACAGTAAGTCTTATGGCACCTTCATTTTCTAAAGGAATAATTGACTGAACTGACCCTTTTCCATATGTACTCTCTCCTACTAATATTGCTCTTTTATGATCTTGTAGTGCTCCTGCAACAATTTCAGATGCTGATGCAGACCCATAATTAATCAAAATAACCATTGTTTCTCCATCAATAATATCTCCTTTTTTTGCAAACCATTTCCTATTTTCATACTTTCTTTTACTTTTTGTTGAAACTATTTCTCCATTTTCTAAAAAATAATCTGAAATCTTTATTGCTTGAGATAACAATCCACCAGGATTATTTCTTAAATCTAATATGTAATTTTTAATATTCTTATTTTTCTTAAATTCTTTAATTTTATTTTTTATTTGTTTACTACTATTTTCATTGAATGATGTTAATCTTATATAAGCTGTCTGATCATCTTTTATTTCAGACTTTACAGATGCAACTTGTATAATTTCTCTTGTAATTGTAAATATAAGTGCTTTTCTTTCTCCCCTTCTTCTAACAGTAATTTCGATATCAGATCCAACTGGGCCTCTCATTAATTCTACAGCTTCAGAAAGAGTTTTTCCTTGAACTTGAACATCATCAATTTTAACAATATAATCTCCAGCTTTAACGCCAACCTCCTCAGCTGGTGAGTTATCAATTGGAGAAATTACTTTTACGACACCAGCCTCCATACTGACTTCAATGCCCAATCCTCCAAATTCTCCGCTAGTCTCAGTTTGCATATTTTTAAACGAGTCCGGAGACATATATGCTGAATAGGGATCCAAAGATTGCAAAACACCGTTTATAGCAGCATCCATTGCTTCACTCTGATTTACTTCATCAACATATTCTTTATTAATTTTATCTAAGACTTCGCTGAATAAATCGATTTTTTTGTAAATATCGTTTTCATTACTAAAAATTGGGTATGTAAATATGAAAAAAAATAAAGAAGCTATTAAGTATATTTTTTTCATATGATCAGTTTTTCTTTAGGAATTAATTCCGACCACATTTTTTCTAACTCGTAAAATTTTCTTTTTTCAGGATTAAAAATATGAACTATTAAGTCTATTCCATCTACAAGCTTCCAATCATTGCTATTTTTTCCTTCAATCTTGCAATTATTCACACCATTAATTTTTAATTTTTCAAAAACTTGTTCAGATAATGCTTGAATATGTCTTGATGATGTACCACTAGCTATAATCATGAAGTCCGCAACTGATGATTTTCCTTCGAGATCTATTGAAACTATGTCTAAGGCTTTATTAATATCAAGCGTTTTGATTATTTCATCTTTAAGAGCTGATATTTTTTCCATTAATTAAATAAAGAGTATCAAATTTTTCTTAATTGAGAAGATGAAATATTGACTTTATTAAACTTTATAAATTCAACTGCTTTTTTATTATATTTCTTAAATGATTTAGATCTAAAAGCCTTTGATTTGTATCCATTTCTATCAAATACCAATATTTTGCACATTTTAGTTATTGAATTGTACCCTTTCCATTTATGAAAATTTATTAGGTTATCGGCCCCCATTAAAAAAAATATTTCTGAATGTTTAAATTTTTTTTTTAAATATTTAATTAAATCTACTGTACGATTAGATTTTATTATTTCTTCAAAACATTTAACTTTTATAAATTTATTATTTTTATTAATTTTTTTTGCAAAAGCTGTTCTTTTATATAGATCATTTGGATTATTTTTTTTAAATGGATTTTGTTTTGTTATAGCCCATATAACTTGGCTCAAATTATAATTTTTTTTTGCTAATTTAGAAATTCTTACATGACCAACATGCGCTGGATCAAACGATCCACCGAGTACACCAATCTTTTTATTTTCTAATTTGCCCTGTACCATAAACTTCATATTTATAACTTACTAACTGATTTAGACCGACAGGACCTCTTGGTGGCAAGGTGTTTGTTGAAATTCCAACCTCTCCACCAAAACCAAATTCTCCTCCGTCTGCAAATTGTGTTGATGAATTTTGAATAGCAATAGAGCTTTTTACATTCTTAATAAAGAATTTTGCTGTATTTTTGTTTTTGGTTACTATTGCATCTGTATGCATAGTTCCATATTTGTTGATATGAGCAACTGCTTCTTTGACATTATTCACTAATTTAACTGAAATAATCGGTGAAAGATGTTCTTTTGACCAAGTATTATTATTTGCAGGATATGTTTTGCCTTTAAATAATTTACTTATTTTTTTATCAGCTAAAATTTTACAACCGCTTTTAGCTAGTGAATTTAAAATTAAATTCACTGATTTCGATTTACTTTTATGTATTAAGAGAGTTTCAGTTGCACCACATATACTAGTATTTCTCAACTTAGCATTTAATACTATTTTGTTTGCCATATTATCTTCTGCCTCTTTATCAATATATGTATGACAAATTCCTTCCAAATGACCAATAACTGGAACCTTTGAAAGTTGTTTAACTTTTTTTACTAAATTTTTTCCGCCTCGTGGTATTACAACATCAATGGAGTTTTCCATTTTTGATAATAAATAATCGACGAGTTTTCTGCTCTTGTTATTTATAAACTGGACATAATTTTCGTTTACTTTATTTTTTTTTAGAGCTTTCCTAAATAAATTTACTATAATTTTATTACTATTGTAGGCTTCGGAACCACCTCTTAATATAACAGCATTTCCAGATTTAAAACATAGTGCTGATACATCCGAAGTAACATTGGGTCTACTTTCAAATATTACACCTATAACTCCTATTGGTATTGTAACTCTTCTAATTTCAAGTCCATTTGGCCTTTTCCATTTGGAAGTTACTTGATCTATAGGATCTTTAAAAGAAGTAATAGTTTTAACAGAGTCAATTATACTTTTTAATTTATTATTACTAAGAGTGAGTCTTTGAATTAAGTTTTCTTTTAATTTTTTTCCTCTTGCATAAAAAATATCTTTCTTATTTTCGCCAATAATTTTATTCTTATTAATCTCAATTAATTTTACAAAATCTTTTAAAACTTTATTCTTTTTTTTTGGACTAATACTTGAATTCAAAGCTTTTCTAGAATTTAATCCAATTTTTTTAAGTAGTTTACTCATTAAATCTTAACCATATCATCTTTATGTATAACTTCAGACTTTGTAACATAGCCTAAAAGATTACTAATTTTGTTAGAATGTTCTCCTTTTATTTTGGATATCTCATCAGATGTAAAACTGCTCAACCCTCTAGCAAATTCTTTGTTATTTTTATCTAAAATTCTAACATGATCACCTTTAACAAATTTTCCTGAAACTTTTCTAATACCTGCAGCTAATAAACTTTTTCCATTTTTTAAAGCATTTAAAGCACCATCATCTATAATAATTTCTCCTTTTGGAGATATAGAGCTAATTATCCATTTTTTTCTTGCATCTAATTTAGATACTTTTGGCAAAAACCATGTCCCAGAATTATGTTCTAGTATATTTTTAATTGGTCTTTTAATTAAACCATTTGCAATTGCCATATAGCAACCCGAGACTTGACATACTTTTGCAGCATCAATTTTTGTTTTCATTCCACCAGTACCATACTCACTTGTGCTTTTACTTGAAAAATTTTCAATTTTAGAATCAATATTTTTTATTTCTTTAATCAATTTAGCATTTTTATGAATTTTTGGGTTTTTAGAATACAATCCATCAACATCAGACAATAATATTAAGCAATCTGCGCCTGATATTTGTGCAACTCTTGATGCTAATCTGTCATTATCTCCGTATTTAATTTCAGAAGTTGCAATACTATCATTTTCATTAACAACAGGTACAAAATTAAGCTCAAATAAGTTTTCGAAAGTTCTTTTAGCATTTATAGCTCTTCTTCTTTGTTCAGTATCTTCTAAAGTAATTAGAATTTGAGAAATATTTATTTTATTTGAGCTAAATGTCTTTTTAAAAAGATTCATTAACTCTATTTGTCCAATTGATGCAACAGCTTGACTTTTATCAAGCTTTAAAGTTTTTTTATTTAATTGTAATTTTTTACACCCTAAAGCAATTGCTCCAGAACTCACTATAACAATGTTCTTTTTAAGTTTTTGTAACTCTTCAATATCTTTAGCAAATTCCAAAAGCCATTTTTCTCTAATAATTTTATTGTCATTTATTAATAAAGATGAACCTATTTTTATTACTACAGTTTTGGAGTCCTTAAGATACATAGTTTACCAACTTTGACTTTATATCTGATACTGATTTTTTATCCATTGTTGACATTAAAAAGATATTTTTTTTTAATTTATTCTTGAGTTTTTTTATCTTCTCTTTTTTTTCCTCTTCATCAATTAAGTCAGTTTTATTTAAAACTACTATTTCTTTTTTTTTAACTAAATCTTTACTGTATTTTGATAATTCTTTTCTGACTTGATTGTAAGAAATAAATAAATCATCTTCAGTTATATCTATTAAATGCAGCAAAGTTTTGCACCTTTCTATATGTTTTAAAAACTTTATTCCAAGACCAGTTCCGGTATGAGCACCCTCAATTAAGCCTGGTATATCTGCTAAAGTAACTTCTTTATCATCATAACTAGCAACACCAAGATTTGGATTAATTGTAGTAAATTTATAGTTTGCTATTTTTGGATTTGCACTTGTCATTGATGCAAGCAAGCTGGATTTCCCAGCATTGGGCAATCCTATGATACCGATATCAGCAATTGTTTTTAGTTGAAGCCAAATCCAAAATTCCTCTCCTTGACCCCCTTTTGTAAATTTCTTTGGGGCTCTATTGGTTGAGGACTTAAATCTTGTATTTCCAAATCCTCCTTTACCTCCGCTTGCTACTAAAAATTCCTCTTTCTGACTTTTAAAATCATAAATAAGTGTTTTATTATCTTCTTCAAATACTTGTGTTCCTAAAGGTACTTTTAAATATAAATCTTCACCACCTTTCCCAGTTTTGTTTTTTCCACTGCCATCCTTTCCTCTTTCAGCTTTGAAGTGTTGTTGATACCTGTAATCAATCAAAGTATTAAGATTTCTTTCACTAATAAGAATTACAGATCCTCCTTTCCCTCCATCGCCGCCATCAGGGCCACCAAACTCTACAAATTTTTCCCTACGAAAACTTGGAGATCCCGACCCTCCGTTGCCAGCTTTTACATATATCTTAACTTGATCTAGAAATTTCATATAACAACTATGTGAGTGTTGTATCTATTAATTTGGCTTTACAGAAACGTAAGTTCTATCAGATTTTGATTTTTTAAACTCTACTTTACCTTTAACAACTGAAAATATCGAATGGTCTTTACCCATACCAACATTTTCTCCAGGAAATATTTTAGTTCCCCTTTGTCTTACAATAATGTTGCCAGGCACAACCATCTCGCCACCATATTTTTTCACACCAAGTCTACGACCTGCACTATCTCTTCCGTTTCTTGACGATCCACCTGCTTTTTTCGTTGCCATAAATTACTTTTTATTTAGCTGCTTCCTTAGTTTCAACTGTTTTTTTTGATGGTATTTCTTTTCTTTTTTCTGCTTCAGAAATAACTTTACCATCTTTTGAATAGATTTTACTTATTCTTACCATTGTAAATTTTTGTCTATGACCATTTTTCCTTCTCGAATTTTGCCTTCTCCTTTTTTTAAAAATAAGAACTGTTCTATTTTTTCCATTTTTTATTAATTCAGCTTCAACTTTAGCTCCACTAATTGTCGGCTCTCCTAACTCTAAATTTTTATCATCTCCGTAAGCTAGTATTTCATTAAACTCTATATTTGAATTTTCTTTCGAATCTTCGAGCTTTTCAACTTTGAGAATCTCTCCAGCTTTCACTTTATACTGTTTACCACCTGTTTGAATTACTGCGAATGACATAGTTAGCCCTAATTTTTATAGTCAGCAATATAGTCTGGGTTACATCATAGTCAAGGTTAATAACTTAGAAATTATCCTTTAAATCCCTCAATTTTTTGAAATTTTCTAGATCGTTTGACTTAAGAAAAATGTTACAATTAAGTTCCTCACCAATCGTTGATGGCATACTAGTTTTACCTTGTTTAATTTTTTCTTTAATTTCTTTAATTTTGTTTAGTAATTCATTGTTATTTGAATCTTGTGCTAAACAAAATTCAGAATTCTTTAAAGTATATTCATGTCCACAATAAATTTTTGTATCTTTATCTAAATTTTTTAAAACTTGTAGTGAGTTGTACATTTGCTCATAACTCCCTTCAAAAATTCTTCCACATCCCATAGAGAATAAAGTATCTCCTGTAAAAATTAACTTATTTTTAAAAAAATGAAAACAGATATGACCTATTGTATGGCCAGGGACATGATATATTTTTGCTTCAAAAATATCCTTCTTCCAAATTTCACCATCACTTAAGCAAATATCAATTTGAGGTATTCTATTTTTATCTCCAATATAACCTATTACTTCTGCATTAAATTTTTTTTTTAATTCTTCATTCCCGCCAACATGGTCATGATGATGATGAGTATTTAATATATATTTTAAACTTAGTTTATTTTTCTGTAAATAATTTATAATTGGATCTGCTTCACCAGGATCAACAACACAACAATTTCTATTAGCTTCATTAATTAAAATGTAAGAAAAATTATCTTCCAGACACTTAATAATTTCTACTTTCATTTAACTTTCTATTAAAAATATACCTAAATGAGAGTCAAGATTTTTATAATTTAAATTTGATTTATTTATTTCTGAAATTCGACTTTTTTTTAAAGCGATAGACTTAAATATTTTAATATTCTTACTACTGCAAAAATTATAAAAATCTTTAATTGTGCACATATGTAAATTTGGTGTATTGTACCATTCATGAGGTAAATTCTCTGTTACAGGCATTGTGCCTTTAAACAATAATTGTAGTCTAACTCTCCAGTAACCAAAATTAGGTATAGTAACAATTACTTTTTTTCCTACTTTTAGTAATTCATTAATTACTAATTCAGGATTAAGAAAAGCTTGTAATGTTTGGCTTAAAATAACGTAATCAAAAGACGATTTAGGAAATTGTTTTAAATCGCTTTCAGCATTCCCCTCAATTACAGTTAATCCTTTTGATAAACAATTTTGAACTTTTTCTTTAGAGATTTCTAGTCCACGAATATCTTTAGTTTTGTTTTCTTGTAAAAATTTCATCAAGTCTCCATTGCCACAACCGACATCTAGAACTCTAGTATTTTCCTCAATCAAATTAGATATAATGTTAAATTCTTCTTTCATTTATAACTTTGTAGGTTGAATTAATATAATCGCCAAGTGTCTTTAGGAAACTTGGAACATCGAGCAAAAATGAGTCATGCCCCTTATCAGATTCTATTTCTACAAATCCGACATCTGCACCAATAGAATTTAGTGCTATAACTATTTCTCTATTCTCCGATGTTGGATACAACCAATCTGATGTAAATGATATTACAAAAAATTTTGTTTTAGTTTCTTTGAATGCATCAGATAAGTTTCCTTTGTACTGTTTGGATAAGTCAAAATAATCCATTGCACGAGTTATATATAAATAACTATTAGCATCAAATCTATCAACAAACACAGATCCTTGGTATCTAAGATAACTCTCAATTTGAAAATCTGCCTCAAATCCATATCTTAGGCTATCCCTATCTTGCAATTTTCTTCCAAATTTTTCCTGCAATCCTTTTTCAGAAAGATAAGTAATATGTGCTGCCATTCTTGCTACCGCTAATCCTTTGTCAGGATTTAATTTGTAATTACTATAAAATCCATTTTCCCACTTACTGTCAGCCATAATTGCCTGTCTTCCTAATTCATTAAACGCTATGTTTTGTGCCGAGTGACTAGATGTGCAAGCAATCGGTATTGCAAGTTTTGCTTTATCTGGAAAATTGGCAACAAATTGAAGTACTTGCATTCCACCCATTGAACCACCTACTACAGCAAAAAGTTTTTCAATTTCTAAATATTTAATTAGCTCATATTGAGCGTTAACCATGTCGTTAATAGTTATAATTGGAAAATCAGTTCCTATTTGTTTACCAGTGGACTCATTTATTGTGCTAGGTCCGTAAGATCCCATGCAGCCTCCAATAACGTTTGCACAAATCACAAAAAATTTATTTGTATCAATTGGCTTATTTTCTCCAACAACATAACTCCACCAACCATCTTTATTAGTTATTGGGTTTTTTCCAGAAACATATTGATCTCCAGTCAAAGCATGGAAAACTAATATTGCATTACTTTTTTCACTGTTTAATTCCCCATATGTCTCATATGCTATTGGAAAGTTATTAATTTCCTTACCACAATCCAATTTAAGGGGATCTGATATAATTATTTTTTTTGTATCAATATTCTTATTCATAATAATTGTACTGATTGAATTGTGAGAAAAAAAAACATTTTAGCGGTTTTTTTATAGCGCTCGCAATTCAGTATAAATCAGCGCATGCAGCTTTTACTTCAAAGGAATTTATATGTCAAATATTGATCAATTAATTATTGTTTTATCTAGTTAAAAGACTATTTATAGTAAAATATTTACTATGACATTGCCAAGATTTAAAAACATAAAATTACAGAGTTACAAACCAGGAAAATCCTTATTGGCTGGTAATAAAAATATTATTAAGTTATCTGCAAATGAATCTGCTTTAGGTGTCAGTAAAAATGTCGAAAAAATTGTTAAGTCTAAATTTGATTTATCAAAATATCCAGACAGTAAATTTACGGAATTAACACAAAAAATATCAAAGAAGTATGGTTGTGATAAATCCAAGATAATTTGTGGCTCTGGTTCTGACGAAGTAATTCAAATGCTTTGTCAATTGTTCCTTAGAGAAAATGATGAAGTTGTTGTTCCTCAGTACAGTTTCCTCATGTATAGGATATACTCCAAAATCGTTGGGGCAAATGTAAAATTAGCTAAAGAAATTAATTTTAAAGTTTCAGTTAAAGAAATTCTTAAAAAGACATCAAAAAAAACAAAAATTGTTTTTATTGCAAATCCAAATAATCCAACAGGCACTTACTTAACAAAAAACGAGCTATTAGACTTAAGGAGAAGATTAAATAAAAATATTTTATTGGTTGTTGATGATGCATATTTTGAATATATGAAGAATAAAGATTACAAATCTGGAATTGAGTTATTTAAAAACTCTAAAAATGTATTTACTTTAAGAACATTTTCAAAAATCTATGGTCTAGCTTCATTAAGGATAGGCTGGGGATACGGTGATAAATCTATAATTAAAGAATTATATAAAATTAAACCACCTTTTAACGTAAATAAATTTGCTCAAATTTGTGCCGTTGAATCACTTAAAGATGATAAATTTGTTAAAAAGTCAGTAATACATAATCTTAAATGGTGCAAAAAAATTAAAAATGAGATGTTAAAATATAATATTGGTACAAACAAAATATCTGGAAATTTCTTTTTGTTAGATTTCAAAAAAGCAAAATTTACCGCAGACACAACTTTAAAAAAATTACAGAAATATGGAATTATACTAAGAGAAATGAATTCATATGGCATAAAAAATTGTCTAAGACTTACAATTGGCAACACAAAAGAAAACCAAATATTCCTTAAAAGAATGAATACTATTTTTAAAAATGTTTAATAATATTCTTATTATTGGTTGCGGATTAATAGGCTCATCAATATTAAAGGCTTCAATACAAAAAAAAATTTCTAAAAATTTTTTTGTATTTGAAAAGTCTAAAAAATATAGATCTATTATTAAAAAATTTAACAAAAAAATTAAATTTTTAACAAGGTTAGATAAAAATTTAAATAAAATTGATCTTGTGATTTTAAGCACTCCTATGAGTGAATATCCTAAATTTTTTTCGTCATTAAATAAAAATCTCAATCATAATTCAATTATAACTGACGTTGGTTCAACAAAAAAAAATCTAATTTCTTTAAAAAAAAAAAAATTATCAAAAAATCTTGATTGGGTGATGAGTCATCCTATCTCAGGATCCGAAGTTAGTGGGCCCAAATATAGTAATGCTACTTTGTTCAAAAACAAGTGGTGCATAATAATAAAAGATAAAAATGTTCTAAAACAAAAAAAAGTAGAGAGATTTTGGAAATCTTTAGGATCTAAAATAATTATTATGAACCCTGATGATCATGATAAAATTTTTTCAGTCACTAGCCATCTTCCTCACTTGATTGCTTACAATTTAATAAAAACCGCTCAGGATTTTCAGAAAAAAAAGAATAAAAATTTGATTAAATTTAGTGCAGGTGGGTTAAGAGATTTCTCAAGAATTGCTGCTTCCAACGAAATAATGTGGAGAGACATATTTTTCGAGAATAAAACTAATATGATTGAAGCAATAAATCTTTTTATGAAAAATTTAAAAGATTTTAAGAAGAATATAAGTAAGGAAGAAAATTCAAAGATAATAAAAAAATTAATCAATTCAAAAGTAGTAAGAAAGCAGATAATTTCTCAAAAACAAGATATTTCTAAACCTGATTTTGGTCGAGAGTAATTCAGATCCTTGTTACTTTCTTTACATCTAATTTTGCCGTTTCTTTAATTAGTTTTATCGTTTTTTTAATTGGCATTATGATCACTCTTTTTTTTGGACCATAAGCGTGGATAAGATCATTTGTATTGATGCATATAGCAACATGTCCTTTCCAAAAAATAATATCACCTTTTTTAAATTTTTTTTTGTATCCCACACCTTTTTTTAATTTAACTTGATCAATCGTGTCTCTTGGAAAAAAATTATTATTAAATTTATAAAATATTTGCAATAGAGCTGAACAATCAATTCCTTCGAATGTTTTTCCACCCCATTTATATTTACAATTTAGAAAACTTTTAAATATCTTTACAAAATCAGATTTTTTTTTTTGGATTGGAAATATGTCTTTTGATCTTAGCCATTTATCTTTTTTATACATAATGAAATTTTGATCCTTTTTTAAAATTTGTATTTTGCTCGTAAATGGTAAAAACTTTTTTGATTTCTTTTTTTTATTACCTAAATAAATTCTAGCTTTTAAAATTCCAACTTTGTGAGTTGGATTGAATTTTTCGTACCTATCAATTTTTTTTATAAAGCCTGAATATTTGTCATATGAAGTTTTTATTTTAAAATAATTATTTTTTTTACTAATTATTTTAAAACTCTCACCGTAGATAAGTTGAGAGCTAACATTAGAGTTCCTTTTTGGTTCCTCTAATATATCGACAAAAGGCTCTTTTAAAAAAAAACTATTTTGCACCAATTTTAATTTTATTCCTTATAAACCATAAACAAATTAACGATGGGATGACCATTAAAGTAGTAATTATAAAAAAGGTTCCCCAGTCTCCATTTAGCCAATCAACTAAAGCACCTGATGAAGAAGCAAGTGTCGTTCTTCCTGCAGTTCCAATTGAAGCTAGAAGTGCATACTGTGTAGCGGTATAAGTCCTATCCACTAAAAGAGATATAAAGGCTACGAAAGCAACAGTTGCAAATGCTGCAGATATATCATCAGCGATAACCGCAAAAGCAAACAACCATTCAGATTTTCCTGACCACGCGAGAGCAGCAAATAATAAATTTGTTGCTGCCATAAATCCACCAGCAACAAACATTGTTTTTATTGTGCCAGCTCTCATAGCAAATATTCCACCTAATAATGTAAATACAACTGTCGTTATCCAGCCAAGAGTTTTAGAGTATATCGCTATTTCACCTTTTGAAAATCCAACCTCTTTATAAAAAACTATGGACATTCTTCCAAGAAAGGCTTCTCCAATTTTAAAAAGAAAGACAAAGCCTAGGATACCAACTGCAATTGAGAAACCATTTTTTTTGAAGAAACTAACTATTGGACCTCCTATTGTACCAGTAATATAAGCAACAAATTTTGTTATTACATTATTTGATCCAAGTTTTGATTGTATTATTTCGTCTGTTTCTTTTTGTTTGTTTTGCCTATCTGTTGTTATAGGCTCGTGTATAAACATTAAACCTACATTCATCAGGATTACTACAACGCCAAGAACTAAAAAAGTAGTTTGCCAGTAATCTTCAATTCCAATGTTTTGAAAAAATTCGGCAGTAAACAATGCAATAACACCACCTAACTTATATCCGGTCCACCATCCAACTACAGCCATAGCAGCACCTGCTGCCATAGATTTTCCTTCATCAGCATTAATTTGTTCGATTCTCAACGCATCAACTGTAATATCTTGTGTAGCCGAAGCAATTGCTATAACTAATCCAACACTAATTAGTAACGCCAAATTTTCCGTAGGGTTAATAAAACTCCAAACAATTAAACTAAATAAAATTATAATTTGCATAAGGACAATCCAGCCTCGTCGATGCCCTAATCTTTTTGTTAAATATGGAATTTGTATTCTATCAATTATTGGTGCCCACAAATAATTAAAGGCGTACACCCCAAATATTAAACCTGCCCATCCAATAGTTGATCTACTTAAACCTTCTTCTTTTAGCCAAAGGCTTAAACTGCTGGCAATTAAAACCCAAGGAAATCCACTAATTGCACCAAGAAGTAATATTCTTATCATTCGAATATCTTTGTAAACTAAAATAGATTCCGACCAGGTTTGTTTTTTTTCAAACACTAATATTTTCTCCAAAAAGATGGGATAAATAATACTAGAATTGCAAATAATTCCAACCTTCCAAGTATCATTGCTGCACTGAGAACCCATTTAGAAAAATCAGACAGGCTTGAAAAACTTCCGTTTGGACCAATAATATCACCTAAACCTGGACCAACATTTGAAATTGATGTGGCAGCTGCTGAAATTGCTGTAATAAAATTTAATCCATCAAGCGACAAAAGCGCAGTCACAACAAAAAATACTAATATATAAAGAAATATAAAAGAAATAATTGAGTCCATAAATTTTTCATCCACATTATTATTTTGATATTTAATTTTGAAAATTCCTCGAGGGTAAATTATTTTTTTCAGCTGGTTTGATATAAATTGATACAAAATTTGAACTCTAAAAATCTTTATTCCGCAAGTTGTAGAGCCTGCACAGCCTCCAATGAACATTAAAATTATGAAGTATACTAATGGAAATTGACCCCAATTACTAAAATTTTCTGTAGCATACCCTGTTCCAGTTAAAATAGAAATTATATTAAAGCTAACAGACAAAAAACTAATTTCAGTTAAGCTTTTATTTATGACAGATAAATAAAAAAACATTAAAAGAATTGAAATAATAGTCAAAATTATAAAAGTTTTTATTTGCGTGTCTTTGAAAAATATTTTTTTATCTCCAGCTAAGTATTTGATGTAACTAATAAAAGGTATACTTCCAAGAATAATAAATATTATTGCATTAATTTCTATTAACGAGCTGTTAAAATAACCTATAGATTCATTATAATTTGCAAAACCCCCAGTCGCTATTGTTGTCATAGCATGCACGATGCTATCAAAAAAACTCATCCCAAATATAAAGTAAAAAATAGCACAAGTTAAAGTTAATAAGGAGTATATAGACAATAATCTCAAAGAAACTTCTTTAGTTTTAGGAAAAATTTTTTCAGAAGTATCATTAGATGAAATATTGAAAAGTTGCATACCCCCTATATTCATTAAAGGCATTAAAGTGATTGCCATTACGATAATTCCAATACCACCAAACCACTGTAACATTCCTCTCCAAAGTAATATCGCTTTAGACGTTTCATTTAGATTCGTGATAATTGTAGATCCTGTTGTTGTAATACCAGACATGCTCTCAAAAAACGCATCTGTAAAACTCAAATCCGTACTAGAAAAAATTAAAGGTAAAGAACCAAATATAGCAATACTTAACCACGAAAGTGCTGTGAGCAAAAAAGCTTGAGGTAAACTTATCTTTTTATCGTGATCATAATTAGAAATGAAAAATAAAAATCCAAAAACAATCGTAACAATCATTGATCCTATAAATCCTGCATCAATTTGATCAAATATTAATTGAACCAAAATAGGTACAATCATTGAAAGACCTAAAATAATTTGCAAAACCCCTAAGGTAAAAAAGACAGTTTTATAATTGGACATTTTGAATGGACATTATTTTATGGTAAATAAATTTCAACTCTATATGAATTATTAAAAAGGCTGATATTAAGGATATTTAAGTAGTTGTGATAGACAAAACAAATTTTGACAAAACAAACGCCTGGCCATTTGTTGAGGCAAAAAAGCTATTAAGAGAGAGAAAATCAAACATAGAAAAAAAAAATAAAATAGTTTTACAAACTGGTTATGGCCCTAGTGGCTTACCTCATATAGGTACATTTGGAGAAGTTGCAAGGACGACAATGATTGTCAACGCTCTTGATCATTTAACAGATATTCCAAAGGAAATTATTACATTTTCTGATGATATGGATGGTCTTAGAAAAGTACCTGAAAATGTTCCAAATCAAGAAAAGCTCAAAAATAATCTTCACAAGCCTTTAACGGATGTCCCTGATCCATTTGAAAAGTTTAGTAGTTTTGGAGAACATAATAATAATATGTTGAAACAATTTCTTGATAATTTTAAATTTAAATATTCATTTAAAAGTTCTACAGAACTCTACAAGTCTGGTTATTTTAATGACACCCTAAAATTAGTTCTAGAAAATTATGAAAAAATTATGGAAATAATTCTTCCAACTTTAGGCAAAGAAAGACAGAAAACCTATTCCCCCTTTTTACCAATATGCCCAGAAACTGGAAAAGTTCTTGAAATACCTGTTTTAGAAATTGATTCTGAATCTTCTAAAATCATATTTGACAATAATGGATCAAAATTGGAAAAAAGTATTTTAGACGGGAACTGCAAATTACAATGGAAAGTTGATTGGGCAATGAGATGGTACGCTTTAGATGTTGATTTTGAAATGTATGGAAAGGATTTAATTGAGAGTGCAATTCTTTCAACTAAGATTATTAAAACATTAGGTAAATCTAACCCATCTGGTTTTGCGTATGAACTTTTTTTGGACGAAAAAGGTGAAAAAATATCTAAATCAAAAGGTAATGGAGTAACTATAGATGAATGGCTGAATTATGCATCTCCTCAAAGTCTATCTCTTTACATGTATCAAAATCCAAAAAGAGCAAAAAAATTGTACAGAGAAGTTGTTCCAAAAGCTGTTGATGAATATCTAGATTTTATAGAAAAAGGAAAAACTCAAAATGATTTACAGAAGTTAATGAATCCAGTTTGGCATGTACATAATGGATCAATGCCAGAGGAAAATACAATTATGACTTTTTCAATGCTTTTAAATTTAGTTGAAACAAGTAATGCAGACAGCAAACAATTACTTTGGAAATTTGTAAAAAAATACAAGTCAGAAATTAATGAAAATGATCATCCAATTTTTGATAATTTAATTGAATATGCAATAAAATATTTCAATGATGTTATAAAAACAAAAAAAATTTACAAAACTCCAAATGAAAAAGAGAAAGTTGCACTGAAAGCATTAATTAAGTCTTTAGATAATTGTAATGATAAAATGGCTCCTGAAGATATTCAGACAAATATTTTTACTGTAGGAAAAGAAAATGGTTATAAAGAAAATTTAAGAGAATGGTTTAAGCTTATCTATGAGGTTGTATTTGGTGACGAAAATGGACCCAGAATGGGCTTCTTCATTAGTTTTTTTGGAGTAAATGAAACCAAAGAATTGATAAGAAAAAAGGTTGAAAATGTTTAATCTTATAAGACCTTTTATATTTAAATTTAGCCCTGAAGTTGCACACTCGCTAGCAATAAAGGCTTTAAAGTTAAATCAGATACCAGCTATAGATAAAACAACCAGAGTTACTATCCAAACTAAATTTTTAAACAAAACCTTAAATTCTCCTCTAGGTGTTGCTGCTGGATTTGATAAAAATGCAGAAGTTTACAATCCTCTATACAAACTAGGATTTGGTTTTGTTGAGGTAGGTACAATTACACCTAAACCACAAATAGGAAATCCGAAGCCAAGAGTGTTCAGATTGGAGGAAGATGAGGCTTTAATTAATAGACTTGGATTTAACAATATTGGATCAGAAGAAAGTAAAAAAAATATTGAAAATAATTCACCTAATGGATTACTTGGTATTAATATAGGACCTAATAAAGATACTGAAAACAGAGTTGAAGATTATTTAATTTGTTTCAGAAAATTTCATAATATAGCAGACTATATTACAATTAATATCTCTTCTCCTAACACAGAAAATTTAAGAAACTTTCACAAAAATGAAGAGTTAGATAATCTTTTAAAATGCATAAATGAAGAAAAGAAAAATTTAAATTCAAATGTGCCAATAGCAGTCAAAGTATCTCCTGATATTGATGAAAAAAGTATTGATGAAATCTCAGAACTTTTTTTAAAATATAATGTTAAAATAGTTATAGTTTCAAATACGACAGATAGAAATAGAGAAAATATATCTAATATAAATAAATTAGAGAAAGGTGGTTTGTCTGGAAAACCACTTGAAAATATCTCTAATGAATTGATTAATAAATTTTTTAAATTAGTTGGAAAAAAAATCTTAATAATTGGAGTTGGAGGCGTTGACTCTGCCGATGGCGTTTTTAATAAAATTGTAAGCGGTGCAACTCTTGTGCAATTGTATACAGGTATGGTTTATAAAGGACCAACAATTGCTTCAAAGATTAATAAAGATCTCGATGAAATTGTAAAAAGAGAAGGTTTTAAAAATATTTCTGAAGCTATTGGAACAAAAAATTAATCTTGACTGGTATACTTTAAGACCATATACATCTTGAAAATTTATGTCTAAAAAATGCGAACTTACTGGTAAAATCCCTCTAAAAGGCCATAATGTTAGTCACGCTAACAATAAAACTAAGAGAAGATTTCTTCCAAATTTAAAGAAAGTAAAATTTAAAAGTGAACTTTTAAAAAAATCTATGAGATTAACAGTTTCAAATGCAGGTGTTAGATCTGTAGATAAAAAAGGTAGCTTTGATAATTTCTTAAAATCTGCAAAATCAAGAGATTTATCGTTAAGATTAAAAAAGCTTAAAAAATCAATAATCGCAAAAACAGCATAATGAATAAAGTTTTCCTTACTCTCTCATTTTTAATGGGATTGGTTGTGCTAGCATCTAATTATTTAGTTCAATTTCCTATAAAATATTACGGTTTAGAGGAAATTTTAACTTACGGTGCTTTTAGTTATCCAATTGCATTTTTAATTACAGATTTAGCCAACAGATCCTTTGGAAAATTAGTAGCTAGAAAAATTGTCTATATAGGCTTCACAATTGGAATTTTGTTTACTTTAATATTTTCAACTAATTTTACTGATCTTATTTCTATAAGAATAACAATTGGTTCAGGAACAGCTTTTATAATTGCTCAACTTTTAGATGTTCAGATATTTGATCAATTAAGACAAAAAAAGTGGTTTATAGCACCTTTAACATCTTCTTTGATAGGTTCAACTGTTGATACTTTCTTATTTTTCTCAATATCATTCTATGGAACGGGAATTCCTTGGGTAACTTTATCGTTAGGAGATCTTGCGGTAAAAATATTTGTAGCTCTTGTAATGTTGATACCTTTTAGATTATTACTCGGCACACTAAAAGCAGCATAACTAAATTTTAGGTTCTTGTTGGGTCATGCAATGTATTGCACCAAATCCCCATATCAATTTGCTACAGTCAACTGTTTCGATTTTTCTATTTCTAAAGTAATTTTTAAAAATTTTAATTGCAATATTGTCTTCTTTTACTTTGAATATTGGAAGAATTATTTTTTTATTACAAATATAAAAATTCATATAACTTGCAGGAACTCTTGTATTCTCAATATAAATTGGTGAAGGCATAGGAACTTTTATAATTTTGAATTTCTTTCCTTTCTCACATTTACTTTCTTTCAATATATTTAAATTCTTATTTAAGTTTTTGTAATTTATATCTTTTTTATTATTTTCAACCGCAGTCATAATCGTATTTCTTGAAACAAATCTTGATATGTCATCAACATGTCCATGCGTGTCATCGCCAGCAATTCCTCTTTTAAGCCATATAAAGTTTTTTATATTTAAGTATTTATTAAACATTTTTTCGTAGTCTTTTTTTTTAAAATTTTTATTTCTTTCTTGAATTTTGCTTAACAAACATTCTTCAGTTAATAAAATTGTACCTGAGCCATTTACATCAAATGCCCCTCCTTCCATGATTATTTTTCTAATTCTGCCTTTTTTTTTGATTATTGGATCAATCTTTTTAAAATTAGCAATTTTACTAATACTATTATTGATTTTATTGTCATTTTTATAATTTTTATACTTTGACCATCCGTTAAAACCAAAATTTAGTATTACTTTTTTCTTTTCGACCTTGTTTGTTATAAATATGGGTCCAGAATCTCTTAACCATATTCTATCAGTTTTAATATAGTGGAAGTTGATATTTTTGATTTTATTAAGTTTTATTAATTTTTTTATATTTTTTATATTTTTGCTAACGATCAAGTTAATTTTTTGATTTTTTGAAATTTTTTTTATAATCTTTAAAATTACTTCAGGAATAAATTGATATAATCCAGGCCAATCATTTTCATTATAAGGCCAAGCAATCCAAACTGAATTTTGAGGCTCCCATTCAGCCGGCATTCTAAATCCATTAAAGTTTTCATTCATCTGCAGGATTTTTTAGTATGCCTTTATAAAAATCGATTCTTCTATCTCTTAAAAAAGGCCAATGCTCTCTGGCTGAATCAATTTTTTTATAGTTTATTTCACGAATTAAAATTTCTTCTTTTTTATTCCCAAGTTTTCCAATTATTTGTCCACTAGGATCTATGATCATTGAGTTTCCCCAGAATTCTATTTTCTTCTTACCTTTTTTTTCTGTTCCAACTCTATTTATAGCAACCACATAAGTACCATTTGCGATTGCGTGAGACTTTTGCATTGTTATCCAAGAGTCTAGTTGAGATTTTCCAAATTTTTTTTTCTCTTTAGGATGCCATCCAATAGCAGTAGGGTAAAAAATTATTTGTGCACCTTTAAGTGCAGTCAATCTTGCAGCTTCCGGAAACCATTGATCCCAACAAATTAAAGGTCCAATTTTACCAAATTTTGTTTTAACAGATTTAAAACCTAAATCTCCAGGAGTAAAATAAAATTTTTCATAATAACCAGGATCATCTGGTATATGCATTTTTCTATATTTCGATAAAATTTTACCTTTCTCACTAATAACGATACTAGTATTATGATAGAAGCCATGTGTTTTTTTTTCAAATAATGAAATCATTAATACTATTTGTAAATCTTTGGCTAATTCACAAAATATTTTTGTAGTTCTGCCAGGTATTTTTTCCGCTAGCTTAAAGTTGGAATGACTTTCTGTTTGACAAAAATAATTTGATAAAAATAGTTCTGGTACACAAATTATTTTAGCTTTTTTTGATGCTGCTTTTTTTATATTTTTAATAGCTGAATTTATATTTTTTTGAATATTATCTGAAATTTTACTTTGAATAATTCCAATTTTTACTTTTTTGATCATCTATCAAAATATTTTGGAAAAGTTTTTTCTGTCTCTATTTTTCCATTCTCCATTATGATAGGCGTCACTTGCTATTAATGGTAAAACACTGGTAGCTTCAGCAAATACCATTTGTTCTTTGGTAGTATCAACCTTACCCCATGAACTTGCTTCTTTTAATGTTGAACTACTGCAAGCTCCATCTCTTGAGTCAGCAACAGTAATTTGTATTGCATATTTGTGCATATCTACATTTTTTCCCAAAAGTTCAGCACAAATTACCGTGTCTTGTATAAAGTTTTTAGGAACTCCACCACCAATCATAAATAATCCCGACCCTTTAGATTTAATTTTAATCTCTGTTAATTCTCTAAATTCTCTAATTGAGTCTATTGTAATATGACTTTTTGGATTTCTCTCTTGATGCATGACTAATCCAAAACCTGCACTTGAGTCTGTAAATGCAGGACAGAATATAGGTACATCGTTATCAAAAGCTGTTTCAATTAAAGAACCTTTCTTTTTAGAATTAGTTTTTAGATATTTGCCAATCTCTTTAATAAATTCTCTTGATGTGTAAGACTTCGGTTCAAGTTTGTCTGCTATTTCTCCTATTGTTTTATCACAAACCTGGAGCTCCTCTTCATCGATGTAAGTATCATAAATCCTATCTATATAATTGTCCCTAAGTTCATTATCATTTTGATATTGTGATCCTTGGTAATGTTTAAATCCAAGCGCTTCAAAAAAATCCATATCTATTATAGATGCTCCAGTTGCTACAATTGCATCTACCATGTTGTATTTAACCATATCTCTATAAATATGCATACATCCAGCGGCAGAAGTAGACCCTGCAAGAGTTAGGAATATTGTACAATCTTTATCTTTAAGCATTTCATTATATATCTTGGATGCATTAGCAGTTTCTCTTGAAACAAAAGACATTTTTTCCATAGAAGATATAATTTTTCTAGAGTCAAAAGATGTAATATCAATATGCTCAACTTCTTTACTTAAAAAGTCTTTTTTTCTGTTATGATTAAGATTTTTTGTATCTGACATTATGCAACAAGAAACTCTTTATTTGTTTCTTTGTCATACATCGTCATTATTGGATCATCACAAACTTCGTAAATACTATCAGAATAATATCCATTAAATTGAGTTCGAAATGTCAATCCGTATGCTCCTAATTGACCTAATTCAATGTAATCACCTTCTTTAATATTATTAGGTAGAATAAAAGGTCCCTTCATATAATCCATGCTATCACATGTTGGTCCATAAAAATCAAATGAAGTCAATTTTTTTGATATAATTCTTCCACTTGTAATTATCCTTGATGGATAAACTATATTAGGCACACCTGCATCAAATAAAGTTCCGTATGTTCCATCATTAATATATAGCTTTTGTTTTTTTCTTAAGTTTACTCTCACAATTGTCGAACCACTTTCTGCAACAATTGCTCGACCTGGCTCACATATAATTTCTGGTTTTTTTTCTAATTTTAATTTATTTAATGAATTTTTTATTTCCTCAAAATAAGAGTCTAATGATTTAGGAACTAAGTCAGGATAGATTGTTGGAAACCCTCCACCTATATTTATAACATCTGGAACTATTTTTGTTTTTTTTATTATATATTTAATTTCATTAATCCCTTTTGAATAGGATATTGGATGCATACATTGCGAACCCACATGAAAACTTAATCCTATTTTTTTTGCATACTGTTTTGTTAATCTATAAAGCCCTATTGCTTCAGAAGTTTGTGCGCCAAATTTTTTAGATAAATCTATTTCTGCGTGTTCATTAGAAACTGCAACTCTTACAAATAACTCCAAATCCTTAGCTTGATTAGTACTATTAAGAATCTTTATTAATTCATCTTTTGTATCTATTGAAAAAGTCTTAATATTATATTTGAAATATGCTTCGTTTATACTTTCCTTGCTTTTTACAGTATGCATGTAGGAGCATTTTGCATCTGGGCTAACACTTCTAATTGCCTCAACTTCTTTAATTGAAGCGATATCAAAATCATTAATTCCGCTTTCCACGATAGTTTTTAACACTAATGGATGTGGGTTTGTTTTAACTGCATATAGGATTTTACCAGGAAATTTATTCTGAAAAAATTTAGAAGCTATGTTTATAGAATCTCTTCTAATACAATAAACAGGTTCTGTTGGTTTCAGTTGGTCAACTAATTTGTCAACTGATTTAAATTTTTGCATTTAAAGCTCCAAAAAAAATTTAACAAAAAAAACCGGCATATCTGCTATGCAAGTTTATATAAAACGAGCATTTATGCTGAAAATGAGCCAATGTAAAGTAAAAATGTACCCTTGAAATAATTTAGAATGTTTCCATATAAGGCACATGCCAGAAATAGAAGTATTAAAAAAAATAACAGAATTTGAGGATAAATCTCTACTTATTGTAGATGATGATAACCCTTTTAGAGAGAGACTAGCTCGAGCAATGGAAAAAAAGGGCTTTTCTGTTTCACAAGCAGAGGGTGTAAAAATTGGAATAGAGTCTGTGAAATCAAAAAAACCTGCTTTTGCAGTTGTTGACTTGAGACTAAACGATGGAAACGGACTAGAAGTTGTAAAAGAAATCCAGAAAAATAACTCAGAGAGCAGAATAGTGATGCTTACTGGTTATGGAAATATACCAACTGCAGTAGCAGCCATTAAAGAAGGTGCAATAGATTATTTAGCTAAACCAGCAGATGCAGATGACGTAGAAAAAGCACTTTTAGCTGATCCAAATAAAAAAGCTGCTCCGCCAGAAAATCCAATGTCCGCTGATAGAGTTAAATGGGAACATATTCACAGAGTTTTTGAATTATGTAACAGAAATGTATCTGAGACTGCAAGAAGACTTAAAATGCATCGAAGAACACTTCAAAGAATTCTATCAAAAAGATCTCCAAGGTAATTCTAGATATATTTTCTAAGTTTAATAATTTTATTAACTAAAGCTGTTAGTAATAATATCTTAAATAATTCAGCATAAAGAAATGGGTAAACACCAAATTCTAATATTGGTTTATCCCAACCGATTAAATTTCCAAGCCACAAAATACCCAAAATATATATTACTGATGTTGCAATTATAATTTTTAAAAAATTTAATATATGGTTTTTATCGTATGTAAATATGCCTGCTATCAGACATGCAAATATAAAACCTATTAAATATCCCATCGTGGGACCAACAAAATAAGCTAATCCTATTCCTTTCTCTGGTGAGTTAGAAAATACTGGTAATCCCATAATTCCTTCTATCAAATAAAAAACTACCGAAAGTACCCCGACTTTATATCCAAAGGAAATTCCTAAAAACAAAACTATAAATGTTTGCATAGTCATAGGAACTGGATAAAAAGGTATTTTAATTTTTGCAGATATTGTCAATAAAATAGAACCTATTAATGCAAATATTATGATTTTAATTATTTTATTATTAGAAATTGAATTTACTAATTCCATTAGCTTTAAATTACTATTTTAATAAAGTTTAATCCACTAATATTTATTAACAGGATGTTTTATTCTTACTATAATACGTCAATTTATTATAAATTAAATTATGGGTAAAATTAAAAAAACAGATCATTTCTATCTTATTGATGGGTCTGGATACATATTTAGAGCCTATTATGCATTGCCACCATTAACACGAAAAAGTGATGGTTTGCCAGTAGGAGCAGTAAGTGGATTTTGTAACATGCTGTTTAAATTATTAGAGGACTCTAAATCTAGCGAAAATTTAGAAAAACCAACTCATTTTGCAGTAATCTTTGACTCTGCAAGAAAGAATTTTCGAAACGAAATATATTCAGATTATAAAGGAAATAGGTCTGATGCTCCCGATGATCTAATTCCACAATTCGATTATATTAGAAAGTCAGTATTAGCATTCAATTTACCCTCTATAGAAATGTTAAATTACGAGGCTGATGATTTGATAGCCACCTATGTAGAGCAAATATTAGACGAAGGTGCAAAGGTAACAATTGTATCATCTGACAAAGATTTAATGCAACTTTTCAAAAAAAAGGTTCGTATATATGATCCAATGAAGAATAAATTTATATCTAATGAAGATGTAATCAATAAATTTGGTGTTGGTCCAGATAAAGTAATTGATGTTCAATCACTAGCAGGGGATAGTACAGACAATGTACCTGGCGTTCCAGGAATTGGTGTAAAAACAGCAGCAGAATTAATTAAGGAATATGGAAATTTAGAAAACCTTCTTAAAAACGCAAATAAAATAAAACAGAATAAAAGAAGAGAAACACTTTTAGAAAACAAAGATAAGGCTCTGGTAAGTAAAAAACTGGTCACATTAAAAAATGATGTTCCGGTGAAAGACAAATTAACTGACTTTGTTCTAAAAAAAGTAGACGTAGACAAGTTATACAATTTCTTGAGAGAGATGGAATTTAATAGGTTATTGAGTTCGGCAATTTCGACGTATGGTCAATCCAAATTTAGTGATGAAATAGAAGTCAAAAAAGAAACATCTAAAATATCAAAAGATAAATATGTTTTGATAAAAAATTTAACTGAAATAAAAGATTGGATGCAAGAAGCCGAAGAAGCTGGTGAATTTTCTATTGATACTGAAACAGATTCTCTTGACCCACATCAGGCAAATTTAGTTGGTATCTCAATTTCTAGCAAAATAGGTAAAGCTTGTTACATTCCAACAGGTCATATTGATAAAAATAATCTAAATGAAAAAGATGTTTTGAGAATTTTAAAACCATATTTAGAGGATAAAAGTTTAAAAAAAATTGGGCAAAATATTAAATTCGATTACATAATATTTCGTAAAAGGGATATAGATATTCAAAGCATGGAAGATACAATGTTGATGTCATACGTTTTAGATGCTGGGAAAAATAGACATAATATGGATACCCTTTCAGATATTCATCTTGGTCACAAAACAATTAAATATAAAGATCTTGTTGGATCTGGAAAAAAAGAAATTAAATTCAGTCAAGTAGAGTTAAATATTGCAAAAGATTATGCTGCAGAAGATGCTGATATAACTTACCGTTTATATAAAATATTTTTGAAATCGCTTAAATCAGAAAAATTACTAAATATTTATGAAATTTTCGAAAAACCTTTAATTAAAATTTTAGCATCAATGGAAATCAATGGCATAAAATTGGATAATAATTTTCTTAAAAAATTATCAGTTAAGTTTGAAAAAAAACTTCAAGATTTAGAAAAACAAATTTTTAAAATTTCAAAAAAAAAATTTAATATTGCATCGACTAAACAGTTGGGTGAAATAATGTATAATGACCTCAAAATTGCATCGCTAAAAAAGACTAAAAAAGGGAGTTTTGCAACTGGTGCAGCAGTTCTAGAGGATTTAGCTTACAAAGGGAATGAATTTCCTAAATTGGTTTTAGAATGGAGGCAATCTAGTAAATTGAAAAATACATATTCAGATTCTTTGCCAGAGCATTTAAATCCCAATACAAAAAGAGTGCATACATCTTTTCTGTTAGCAGCAACTACAACAGGTAGACTTGCATCTAGTGATCCAAATTTACAAAATATTCCTATTAAAACTGAGGAGGGCAAAGATATTCGTAAAGCCTTCATATCAGAAAAAAATAAAAAACTTATATCGGCAGACTATAATCAGATCGAAATGAGAATTTTGGCTGATCTAGCTGATGTAAAAGAACTAAAAAAAGCTTTTAAAAATAATGAGGATATTCACTCATTAACCGCTAGCCAGGTTTTTGGTGCGGACATAAAAAAAATTGATGCTGATATGAGGAGAAAAGCGAAAGCTATTAATTTTGGAATAATTTATGGAATATCTCAATATGGTTTGGCCAAACAAATTGGTGTATCAAATAATGAAGCCGAAGAATTTCTAAATTCATATTTTATTAAATTTCCAGAAATTAAAGAATACATGAATAACACAATTAAATTCTGTAGAAAAAGTGGATATGTAAGAAATATTTTTGGTCGAAAAACTCATATTCCAGGAATCAATGACAAAAATTTTAATGTTAGAAATTTTCAAGAAAGGGCAGCTATAAACGCACCCATCCAAGGATCTGCATCAGAAATAATGCGACTTGCTATGATTAGAATCAACGATGAGCTTGATACAAAAAAAACAAATGAATTTAATATGTTGCTTCAAATTCACGATGAGTTGATTTTTGAGGTAATTGATAATGGTACTAAATCTGCTTCTAAAAAGATTAAAGATATTATGACAAGTGTGAAAGATAGTGATTTGCATTCATTTTCAATACCATTATCGGTAGATGTAAACATAGGTGATAACTGGGGAGAGCTTCATTAATAAAAATTTAATTGCCCAATTTTAAACATTTTAGTATTTTTATAGTTAAACATGAAACAAACAATTGCCCTTGTTGATGATGATAGAAATATATTAACTAGTTTAAGTATTGCTCTAGAGAAAGAGGGTTTTAACATTCAAACTTATTTGGATGGAGAAAGTGCCTTAATAGGTTTGTCAAGAAATCCCCCAGACCTTGCAGTTATAGACATTAAAATGCCAAGAATGGATGGAGAAGAATTGTTAAAAAAATTGAGAAAAAAAACATCTATGCCCGTTATCTTTTTAACTTCTAAAGATGAAGAGGTGGATGAGCTCTTAGGACTAAAACTAGGGGCTGATGATTTTGTAAAAAAATCAGGTGGCTTTTCAACTAAAGTTCTTATTGAAAGAATACGTGTCCAACTTAGAAAAAAAGATAATAATTTAGAGGATAATAGAAATATAATTTCACATGGAAAATTAAAACTTGACCCTTCACAGCTAGAGTGTGAATGGGATGGCAAGCAATTACCAGATAAATTAACAACAACAGAATTCTTAATTGTAAAGGAATTAGCAAAAAGACCTGGAATTATCAAAGAAAGATCTCAATTAATGGATGTTGCTTACAGAGAAGACACAGACATTGAAGATAGAACAATTGATAGTCACGTAAAAAGGATTAGAAAAAAGTTTAAAAAAGTAGATAATAACTTTTCAGCGATAGAAACCAGATATGGTAGTGGTTATCGTTGGAATGTTAAATAATGGCTACTTCAAAATCTAATAATCAATCTATTTTAAAAAAATTCTTAGTTATCAACTTTATTGTTTTTTTAGTGATAGGTGTATTAACATTATTTTACCTTAACACAGTAAAACCTACGCTCATTAAAAATAAAACTGCCTCGCACATAAAAATTATTGATAACACAACAGAAAATATTGATCGTTTAAAAATAAATTTCTCATCTGAAGATATCAGAGAGTTTTTGTTTTCCACTAAATTTTTATTTCAAAGTATAGATAGAGTACAGATATTTGATAGTGAATTTAATCTATTAGGAGATACCGACACATTAGACTTAGATCCAAATGCTTTCTCAAGAAGTCTAAACATAATTGAAATGAGTGACTTAAATAATCAAAGTATTCAAAATAAGAATTTGGAAGAGAGTAATAAAAGCTTTGAAAGTAAAGAAATATTTGAAGATTTAAAAAAGTACTCATATTCATCAGATTATGGAAAACCGTTAACTTACTCTAAAGAAAACTATGATCAATTTTTATTAGTAACTGTTAAAAATGTAGTCAGTGAAAACAAAACAATAGGCTATTTAGCTATTACTGAAAATGCCAATGAAATAAAGGTTGCAATAGATGAAAGAAGAAATTTTATAATCAGAACAGCTTTGCTTGTCGCATTAGTAATTTTAATTTTTTCATATGTATTAAATAGATACTTCTTAAAACCAATTAAAAATTTGGTTCAATATACAAATATTATAAAAAACAAAAGTAAGGAAAAGACCAATATTGGAAATATAAAAAAAAGAAATGATGAATTAGGAAAATTATCAAATTCTCTTGATGAAATGACTAATGAATTAAACAAAAGAATTACTACAGCAGAAAATTATTCAACAGATCTTTTGCATGAAATCAGAAATCCTTTAGCATCTCTAAAAAGCGCCTCTGAGATAATTTCTGAAACAAATGATAAATCTCAAAGAAACAAATTAATTAATATTGTATCACATGACGTAGAGAGAATTGAAAGATTAATAACTGATTACTCTCAAATGCTAAGAGATGAGGCTGCAATTTCCTCTGAGAAAATGCAAAAATTAAATTTAAAAGAGATTGCTCAATCTGTTGTTGACGATTTTAACAGTATCTATGAAACAAAAAAATCGATTGGAATTAAATTGAAATCTAATGGAATTAAAAATTATAGTATATTAGGGATTGAAAATAGAATTGAACAAATTATTGCAAACTTATTAGAAAACTCAATTTCTTTTAGCGAAAATAATCAAGAAATTACCGTTGAAATATCAAAAGATAAAAATGACAAAATTAAATTAGTTGTCGTTGATCAGGGATCTGGATTTAGTGAAAAGGATACAAATAAGATATTCAACAGATTTTATAGTAATAGACCTGAAAACTTTGGAGAACATTCGGGTTTGGGATTAAATATTGTCAAAAATTTAGTTGAAATTCATGGTGGTGAAATCAACGCATCTAATAATAAAGATAAAGGGGCAAGAATTGAAATTATTTTCCCAGAAGCATAAATCTTTGTTGATATATTAAGTGAAATTGTTAAAAGCCTCTTTCTATGAAAGATTTTAAAGTAAAAGATATATCCCAAGCGGAATTTGGAAGAAAAGAAATTTCACTGGCTGAAACTGAAATGCCAGGATTAATGGCTCTTAGAGAAGAATATAAGGGTAAAAAACCTTTAAATGGAGCTCGGATTGTTGGTTGTTTACACATGACAATACAAACAGCTGTCTTAATAGAAACTTTAGTTGACTTAGGAGCCGAAGTAAGATGGTCCTCATGTAATATTTTTTCGACACAAGACCATGCAGCAGCAGCAATTGCAAAAGCTGGCATTCCTGTATTTGCTTGGAAAGGCGAAACAGAAGAAGAATATTGGTGGTGTGTAAAGCAAACTATTGAAGGGAAAGATGGCTGGAAACCAAATATGATACTTGATGATGGTGGTGATCTTACAGCATTGATGCACAAAGATTATAAAGAATTATTAAATGATGTTAAAGGCTTATCAGAAGAGACAACTACAGGAGTTTTAGCATTAAAAAAAATGGAAAGTGAAGGCAATTTACTTGTTCCAGCAATAAATGTTAATGACTCAGTAACAAAATCTAAGTTCGACAATTTATATGGTTGCAGAGAAAGTCTAGTTGATGGAATTAAAAGAGCTACTGACGTCATGATGTCAGGTAAGGTAGCTATTGTAGCTGGATTTGGAGATGTTGGAAAGGGAAGCGCCGCTTCTCTTCGTCAAAGCGGTGCAAGAGTTATGGTTACAGAAACAGATCCAATTTGTGCTCTCCAAGCTGCAATGGAAGGTTATGAAGTAGTCTTAATGGATGATATGATAAAAGAAGCCGACATTGTTGTTACTGCAACAGGAAATAAAGATATTGTGACAGCTGACCATATGAGAGAAATGAAAGATAGAGCAATTCTATGCAATATTGGTCACTTTGATAATGAAATCCAAGTAGATGCTCTTAAAAATTATAAATGGGATGAAATAAAACCACAAGTTCACGAAATTACTTTGCCAGATGGAAAAAGAATTATTTTATTAGCAGAAGGTAGATTGGTTAATCTTGGATGTGCAACAGGACACCCAAGTTTTGTAATGAGTGCTTCTTTTACAAATCAAGTAACAGCTCAGATAGAATTATGGAATAACTCAGATAAATATGAGAAAAAAGTATATGTTTTACCTAAACATTTAGATGAGAAAGTAGCCAGACTTCATTTAGAAAAAGTTGGAGCTAAATTAACCAAATTATCAGATGATCAAGCAAAATATATAAGCGTAACACCAGAAGGACCTTATAAACCAGATGCCTATCGCTACTAAAAGTAGCAAAATAGATATTTCAAAAGAAATTATCACACAAAAAATTGCTGAAAAAATTGCAAGTAAAGTTAGTAAAAATACAACTTTGCTTTTTTATGGAAATATCGGAGTAGGTAAGACTACATTTATCAGGTATCTAATCAATTATCTTCAAACAAAAAATGGTTTAGAAAGAACAGAAATACCTAGTCCAACTTTTAATATTATAAATGAATATGAGATTAATTCCTTGATTGTTAGACATTTTGATCTTTACAGAATTAAAGATAAAAAAGATTTAAGTAATTTAGGAATTAATGAAAATTTAGAAGATTATGCTAGACTAATTGAATGGCCTGAAATCTTAGGTAAAAATATTGAAAGTACTTTTACATTAAAGTTTGAATATGATGAAAAGCTTGAAAATAGGTACTTAATTATATCTAATAATATTGATTTTGATTTTAATGAATTTGAAAAAATTTAAAAAGTTATCAGGAGATGCATCTTTTAGACAATTTTATAGAACAAATAATTCAGTATTAGTTTATAGCAAAATTCAAAAGCGATCAAACTTGTTAAATTATGATGCTGTTAACAAAATATTGATTAAAAATAAAATATTAGCACCAGGTTTAATTAGTCAAAATTATAAAAAAAACTTTATAGAAATTGAGGATTTCGGCAATAAAAACATGTTGGATAAAATTAAATCTTCAAAAACTAAATTAAATGAATACAAAAAAATACTTAAAATTTTATATCAAATTCAAAAAATTAAAAATTTTAAAACTCAAAATTTTCTTAAGAAAAAATTTAATTTATCAAACTATTCAAAAGCTAAAATACTTAAAGAATCGTATCTTTTTTTGGATTGGTACTTACCAGCAAATAAATTAATTATTCAAAAAGGATATATAAAAAAAAATCTCAAAAAAATAATAGATAATTTGTATTTAAATTTAAAAGTTAAACAGAAAGTATTTGTACATAGAGATTTTCACGTCTCAAATATGATGTTTTATAAAAATAAAATCGCTTTAATAGATAGTCAAGATGCAGTCCTAGGTAATCCAGCATATGATTTAGCCTCACTTATAGATGATGTAAGAATTAAAACTTCAAATAGTTTTAAGTCAAATATTTTAAAAGTATTTCTTAGTAAATATAAGTATAAAAATGAATCTCAATTTATTAATGATTTTGAAATTTTATCTGTTTTAAGAAATCTAAAAATAATTGGTATATTCACAAGACTTGCAAATAGAGATAAAAAAAAGAAATATTTAAAATTAATACCTTATGCATGGAAATTAATTGATAATCGTATGGAAAATAATTCAAATTTTAATGATTTGATAAATTTTCTACAAAAAAACCCAAGAATAAAAAAAATATGAAAATTAAAACAGCAATAATTTTATGTGCAGGCTTTGGAAAAAGATTAATGCCACTAACTGGGAAAACCCCAAAACCACTCTTGAAAATCAATAATACTAGCTTATTAGAAAATACTATAAATTTGATAAAAGTATTAGAAATAAAATCTTTAAAAATTAATACTTTTTATTTAAGTGAGAAAATTAAAGATTTTATATTTTCAAATAATTTTGGTTTAGAAATTCAAATCATAGAAGATGGTGCTGAAATATTAGATACAGGGGGCGGTCTTTTAAATATTGTAAATAATTCAGTTGAAGCAGATTTTATAGTTTTTAATCCTGATACAATTTGGAACACTGAATATGCAAATGAAATTAAGCAGATGGAAAATATATATTTTAAAAATAATTTAGAAAATATTTTAATGGTTGTAAAAAAAGATTTAAGTTTTGATAAAAGACTTAAAGGCAATTTTTCTCTTGCTGGTTATAATTTAAATAAAAATAATGATAAAAATTATATTTATACGGGATGTCAAATTATAAATAAAAATATTTTAAAAAATTTATCAAAAAAAATATTCTCAATGAATGAGATTTGGGACAACCACATTGAAAAGGGAAATTTGCATGGTTTCGAAAGTAATATTGAATTTCTACATTTGACAGATAAAGAGATTTACGAAAAACTTTTGCAAAAAGGTTAGAATTTAATTAAATCCCTAGATCTACTCTGATCGAGGTATTTAGCTTCTTTTATATTCTTTTTTTCAAATTTCAAAAGTAGAGGATTTCCGGTTGGTATTTCAAGTTTGGAAATTTCATTGTCATCAATTTTAAATAAATATTTTAAAAGCGATCTTATAGAATTTCCATGAGCAGAAATAATTGTGTTATCGTGTAAATTTTTCTCTATGTTTTCAACGAAATAGGGCACAACTCTATCATAAGTATCTTTTAAGGACTCTGTATCTGGAATTAAGTTACGAGGTATATCATTATAAATACTTATATTTTTTGGATGATATGGACTATTTGTGTTCAATGGTTTTGGCGGATTATCCCAAGATCTTCTGAATTTGTAAACTTCTTCTTCTCCTAATTTTTTTCTCATTTCATCTTTGTTTAATCCTGTAAGTGACCCGTAGTGCCTTTCATTTAATTGCCAGGCCTTAATTATATTATTTGGTTTTACTCTGATAGTATTTAAAATGAGCTTCAAGGTATCAATCGATCTTAGTTGATATGAAGTATAAAAATGTTTTATTTCTAAATTTAATTTTTTTATAAACTCTCCAGCTTTACAGGCTTCTAATTTACCTTGTGGTGCGAGCTCAACGTCGACCCATCCTGTAAATTTATTTTCTAAATTCCATTCGCTTTGACCATGTCTAACAAGTATTAAGTGACTCATTTGTGAAAATTTAATATAGATTAACTATGAATTACTTAAAGCAGTTTTTTTATCTGTCTAACGTAGTTTTATTTATTTTTTACTTATATCCCGGTAGTATTTTTGGATGTTTTATTTATAGTGATTGTAAAATTCAACCCCAATTAACAAGAGATTTTTTAGTATCTTCAAATCATGTTTATGTTTTCTTTATTATATCAATTCTAGGATTAATTGTTTTTAAACATAAATTAAAAAATATATTTATTTATCTTATTTGTATTTCTATTGTTTTAGAAATTCTGCACTTAATAATTCCAGAAAGAGGATTTGAATTAGGTGATTTGTTTGGTAATATAATAGGTGTATTTATATCGTTTTTAGTTTTTAAAATAATTTATAAAGGTAGATTGCAATGAGTTCATTCGATGAAAGAAAAAAAGGTTTTGAAAAAAAATTTGCTCATGATGAGGAAAAACAATTTAAAATTAATGCAAGAAAAAATAAATATTTAGGAGAGTGGGCCTCACAAATTCTTGGATATGATGAGGAAAAAAAAAATCAATATATTCAAGATGTAATTAAAGCAGATTTTGCTGAGGCAGGTGATGAAGATGTGTATAGAAAGCTTTATGGAGATTTAAAAGATAAAAATATATCCGAAGATCAAATTAGAAAAAAAATGCAAGAATGCAATGAAAAAGCAACTACTGAAGTTAGTTAGTTTTCTATTTTTATTTACATTTGTAGCAACAAATTACTTACTATCAGAAACAATCCTAATTTCAGATAAGATTAAGATAATTGATGGTGATACAATTTTATTAGATAATAAAAAAATTCGTTTTTCAGGTATAGATGCTCCAGAAACTAAATTTAAAGGAAAGCAACAGTTTTGCCTAAAAAATAAAAAAAAAATTAATTGTGGAAAAATTTCAAAAAATTCTCTTACAGAAAAAATTATAAATAAAAAATTAAAATGTCTAATAGAGCCACAAAAGGACTATTTTGGTAGGTATTTGGGTGAGTGTTTTATCAATAATGAAAGTGTTTCAGCTTACATGGTAAGAAATGGATTAGCCTTCGACTATCCAAAATATTCGAAAAAAAAATATTCTAAAGATCAAATTTATGCAAAAAACAATAAGTTAGGTTTATGGAGTATGGAATTTGATTATCCATGGATATGGAGAAAAAATAATAGATAATTTATATTAAACTGTGATTCTTTTTAGAAAGTATTTTTTATTTTTTGGTCTATTACTTTTAACTGCTTGCTCATCGATACCACAAAATACAGCAGATAGCTGTTCAATTTTTTCTGAGAGATATCTTTGGTATAAACACGCGAAAAAAACTGAAAAAAAGTGGGGAACACCAATCAACTTACAATTAGCAATAATAAAAATGGAATCTGACTTTGATTGGCTTGCTAAGCCTGCGCGTCAAAAATTATTTAAAGTTATACCTTATAAAAGACCTTCTAGTTCATTTGGATACTCACAAGCTATTAAAGGTACTTGGAAACAATATAAAGATGAGACTGGAAATAAATATGCTTTAAGAACTAGATTTAAAGATAGTGTTGATTTTATTGGCTGGTATACAAACAAAACGGAAAAAATTTTAAAGGTTTCAAAAAAAGATTCTTTCAGACAATATATTGCTTATCATGAAGGCTGGGGAAATTATAAAAATTATAAAAACAATCAGAAAGTTATAGTGTTGGCAAAAAAAGTAGAGGGTTATTCAAATAAATTCAAGAAGCAGCTTAATAAATGTAGTAAATCTTTAACTACTAGAAAATATATTATTTTTTAATCAACTGCTTTTCTAGCTCCAGATCTACCGCATCTATTCTCTTGGTATTTTTTGCTAGTGTTAAATACATGGTTGGCGTCACATATAATGTAAAGAATGTTGAAATAATCATTCCACCAAAGATTGTTGATCCAACTGCTAATCTAGACGCCTCACCTGCGCCAGGACCTATGTTACCTACTATAAGAGGCAACATTGCAATCATGGTGCTTAATGAAGTCATTATGATTGGTCTTATTCTTAATTTGCAAGCTTCCATCAATGCTTCCTCAATTTTTGCACCTGTTGTTCGAATTTGATTAGTATAGTCGACGATTAAAATACTATTTTTAGTTGATATACCGATTAATATAATCAAGGCGATTTGTGAAAATATATTTATCGAACTATTTAGAAATAAAATGAATACAAGACCTCCAAAAACTGCAAGAGGCACAGTCAATATTATAATAAAAGGATGGACAAACGAGTTAAAAGTAGCAGCCATTACTAAATATGCAGTTATTAATGCTAAAGCGAAAATAAGAAATATTTCGTTACTAGTCTCTTTTAGTTCTTCGGACTTACCTTTCCAAGTTATTTGATTTTGAGGAGCAACTCTCAACATTACGTCTTCTAAATATTTTATAGCTTCAGATAATGTGTATTCTTCAGATAAAGCTGCCGATATAGTTATTGCTCGTTGTCTATTATATCTAGGCAATGATTCAGCAGTTCCTTTCTCTTCAAATTCTACCAAACTTGCAACAGACACTAATTTTCCTGTAGTTTCAGATCTTACAAAAATCTTTGATAAACCATCTTTATCTCTTCTATCTGCTAAATACTGCTGAAGAATAATGGGATATTCTCTTCCGTCTTTATTATATGTTGTAACCCTCTTTCCACCGTATAATGTTTCTAGTGTTCTGCCTATATTCTCTATTGAAACTCCTAAATCATTTGCTCGATTTTTATTTGTGATTAATTTTACTTCAGGTTTATTTTTTGTGTAATCACTTTCAATTCTAAACATATTTCTATTTCTTCTTAGCTCTCTTAAAACTTGGCTTTGAATTTGTTCTAACTCTTCATAACTTGTTCCATAAATCACCATTTGAACTGGTTTATTGTAGCTAGAAACTCTTATAGATTGAGGTGATATAGGAAACGCAAACGTTTCTGGCACACTAACAACTTGACCAATAGCCTCTCTTAAAACAACTTGTGTACTCTTTTCTCTATTTTTCCATTCATCTAAAAGTGCAATTATAATAAAAGTATTATATGAAGTTGCGGACTTACCAAAACCAGGTACCCTCATAATTAATCTTTGGTAAGGGCTGTCTTCTGCTTGTAACAATTTTAATATTCTTCCCTCAATTATTTGGGCTTTTTCTTGGGTGTACTCGAATGAACTTCCTTCATCAGTAGAACCAATTATTAAATAAGCCCCTCTATCTTCTAATGGTATCAATTCTTTTTTAGTAAAGTTAAATAAATAAACTGAAGCTGCAATCAATAGAATTATAAATATCGAAATTGTTTTCTGTTTATTAATCCAAAATTTTAAAGTATCGGTATAAAATTCTGTAAAAGATTTAAATCCATTATTGAATTTTTTTACAAAAAAATTAATTTTTTCTTTTTTATTTAAAAACTTACTTCCTAACATTGGTGAAAGGGTTAGGGCCACAAATGAAGAAACAACTATTGAGAACGATAGTGCTATTGCAGTTTCCTTAAACAAGGTACCAGCTATACCCTCAATAAAAATTAAAGGTAAAAAAACTGCAACTAAGATTAAAGTTGTAGCTATTATCGCAAATGTTATTTGTCTTGAGCCTTTATAAGCAGCTACAAGTGGCGTTTCTCCTTTTTCAATTCTTGTATAAATTGCATCTGTCATTATTACAGAATCATCAGTTATTATTCCAATTGCTAAAATAAAACTTAGGAGAACAAATATATTTATAGAAAGATCAAATATATATAAACCTAAAAACGAACCAATTAAACTTACTGGCAAAGCTACAGCTGGTACAATTACAGCTTTTAGGTTTCCTAAAAACAAGTAAATTATTACTACAACCAAAATAAAAGCAATAATTAAACTTTTATAAACTTCCTGTATTGCAGTTCCTACGTAAGTTGCTCTATTAAATGCTATTTCTAACTTTAAACCATCTGGTAAAGATTGATTTAAAACGTTTATTTTCTCTTTAATTTGATTTGAAAGTTCGACGGTTGATGCTCCACTTTTTGCGTATATTCCAATCCCAACTGTTTTTAAATTAGCTGCATTTTTTCTTTGAGCTTTAAATAAAGTTTTCTCAGAAACTGGACCAAGCTCAACATTTGCAATATCAGATAGGGTTGTGACTTTATCTTTGTTTTTCTTAAGAGGAAGCTGCTTGATTGTTTCAATGTTAGAGTAAGACTTATCAATATTAAGAGTTAAATCTTTGTTACTAGCTTCTAAAGTTCCAGCAGGGATGTTTATATTTTCATTTCTTAATGCTCTCTCGACTTCCTGAATAGTAAGATTATTGGCTGCTAATTTGATAGGATCTACCCAAACTCTAACACTTAGCTCTCTTAATCCACCGACTAAAATTCTACCAACATTTGGTACGCTCGAAAAGGCATCTATAAGATATCTTTCTGCATAATCACCCAAATCCAAATCATTCCAAGTTGGTGACGATAGCGCAACCCACATTGTAGTTGTAAAACCTGCTGCTTGTTTCAAAATTTGAGGTGGGTTTGCTTGATCTGGCAAATTGTCCGCAACTCTTGATACTCTTTCTCTTATGTCATTTGCTGCATCATCTAAATCTATATCTGTATTAAAATAAATATTTATTCTACTTCTTCCATTAAGCGAACTAGAATCAATGTTCTTAATTCCTTCTGCTCCTCCTATAACATCTTCTATTTTTTGTGTTATTTCTTCATCAACAATTTCAGCTGAAGCAGATTTATAATCGGTTTGTACCTGTACTACTGGAGGCTGAATACCATCTGGTAATTCCCTAACAGGTAATTCCCAAAATACAAAAATTCCGAAAATAATTAGTATCATTGACATTACCCATGCAACGACAGGTCTTTTAATACTAACTTCAGTTATATACATGTATTAATTATTTTTTATTTTCTTGTTTTTCAGAGTCAGACTTTTTAAATATATTTAATTTTTGTAACCACGCAAACATGCCATTCTTGTTTTCTTTAGTATCTTTTTTCTTTTTTCCACCCCAACTAGATTTGTTTTGATTAGCTACTTTAGCACCCTTTTTTATGGGTCTTATTACTAAATTTGGTCTGACTTTTTTTGTACCCTCAGCAACAACTTTGTCACCAACTTTTAGACCATTTAAAACTTCAACAAAACCCAGGTATCTATCGCCGGTATCAATATTTGTTTTTAATACTTTATTTTTTTCGTCAACTTTATAGATAAATATATTATCACCTTCCACTATTGTGCTGGTATCTGGGATACTTAAGCTTTCTCTTGTATCATATTTTATTGAAATTTCTAAAAATGAGCCAGGCAAAATTTCACCAGATGTATTGTCCATTTTTATCCTTGTTGGTAATGATCTAGTATCCTCGCTAATTCGACTAGCTAACGAGTCAACTTGACCTTTATATGTTTTATCTTTGTATCCAGAAAATTTTATATCAACAGGTAAACCAACCTTAATAAATGGTACAAACATTTCAGGTATATCTACATCACAATAGATAATACTGGTATTTTCGAGATTAACTAAGATTGAAGATTTTGAAACTTCGATGTCTTCTGAAAATTCTCTTTTTCCAATTGTTCCATCAAACTGAGCAGTAATTTTTCTATTTTTAAGTTCTGCAATTACATCACCTTTTTTTACCTTTTGATTAAAGTTGATAGGTTTAAGTATTTCATACTTCTCAATTTTATAGGATTGTGTTTTAAATGGTCTTGCTGTTCCGTATGTGCTTATTAAATTTTCAAAAACTCTATTTTCAGCTGCAGTAACAATTATTCCTGGAGGTGGTCTTTTACTAAATTTCTTCTTAAAATGATTTCCAATCATTGTTCTACCAACAATCACTGTAGCTATAATTAAAAAGAAAATTATTATTATGCTTGTAATTTTTGTTGATCTTTTCATATTTTATATTTTACCATATTCAGCCCATGAACCATCATAAATGACTGGAAGATACTTATTATTTACTTGAGAATATGCAAGTGCCAAAACACATGCTGTGATCCCAGAACCGCACGAAAACACTACATTTACTGGGTCATTTAAAGATAAATCTTTAAAATAAGAAGAAATTTCAGATTTACTTTTAAAAGTAAAATCGTCATTGATAAGGGTTTTAAACGGTAAGCAAATTGAATTAGGTATTGAACCACTTCTTACATTTTTTCTTGGGTCTGGAGTTGTGCCATTAAAACGATCTTTGCTTCTCGCATCAACTAAATCAAATTTTTTTTTAATTATATTTTGGTCAATCTGATCTTTGCTCTTAACCATTCCATTATTTTCTTTTGCTTTATAGCTAGTTGTTTGAATAATTATATTATAAGTAGAAGTTATTCTTTTTTCTTTTTTCCATTTATTAAAACCTCCATCTAAAACATGTACTTTCTTTTTATCATGGCCAAAGTAAATTAAATTAAACCATACTCTACAAGCACTTAAAACATTAGAATTATCATAAATCACAATTTCGTCTTCGTTAGATATGCCCATAGATGATAGTATATTTTCCCACGAACTAATATCCGTTAACATATGTGGTAAGTCGGTTGATTTTTTACAATTTTTGTCGATATCAAAAAAAATTGCATTTGGTATATGCTCTTTATTAAATTCTTCTTTACCACTTCTATTTGTTGCAGGCATATGCCAAGAGCCATCAATTATTCTTACATTTGAGAGATTTTTTTCTAGCCACTCAGTTGATATAAGTGACATTAGAAACTTTTTTCCAAATATTTTTGATGATAATCTTCGGCTTTGTTATAATTTTTTGATTTTGATATTTTGGTAACGATTTTACCCTTAAATTTTTCATTAATTTCTTTCAATACTTTGTTAGCGATTTTATTTTGATTTTCATCATGAACAAATATTTCACTTCTATACTGAGTACCTACATCCGGACCTTGCCGGTTTAAAGTAGTTGGATCATGAAATTCAAAAAAGTTTCTTATTATTTCCTCATAAGAAATTTTAGTATTGTCAAATTCTACTTTAACTACTTCTGCGTGATTGGTATCACCATAACATACTTCTTTATAAGATGTCTTTTCAGTATTACCTCCACAATATCCAACCTCTGTATTTATTACTCCATCTAACTTGCTAAATTTTATTTCGGGTCCCCAAAAACATCCAAGTGCTAAAGTTGCTATTTCCATTGCTAAAAATTTTAATTAATCTAAAGTTATTATCATGCTTTCCAAAAATCAATTAGGCTTTTTTTACATGTTTTTATCAATATGTGCCTTTTCATTTATGGATGTAATAGTCAAGTGGTCATCAGATTATCCAATTGGACAGGTAATGTTCTTTAGAGGTCTATTTGGTATTTTGCCAATTATTTTTTTAGTTCCCAAGGCAAGATTTAGAGATTTTTACAAAACAAATAGACCAGGATTACATTTAATTAGATGTTGTTCAGGACTGATAGCTTTAGCTGCAATATTTTTGGCACTAAGAAACCTACCACTTGCAACAGTGACAAGTATTTCATTTGCTGCACCTATATTTACAACTTTGCTATCAATATTTTTACTAAGTGAGAAAGTAGGAGTATATAGATGGGCCGCAGTATTTGTTGGTTTTATTGGTGTTTTAGTAATTACCCAACCAGGATTTTCTAGCTTAAATATTTATTATTTATTTCCAATAATCTTTTGTATTGGAATGTCTTACGTTGCAATTACAATTAGAAAACTTTCATCCACAGAACCAGTCTGGTTAATCTCATTTTTTTTTTCTTTTGCAATTACAATTGTTGGCGTTTTATCAATACCATTTGGTTGGATCATGCCAACTTTCAATGATTTCTTACTTTTATGTATAATTGGCTTGTTGGGAGGAACAGCTAATTTATTATTAAGTCAATCATATAAATTATCCGAGGTTTCTCTGGTTACACCTCTTAAATATTTGGGATTAATATTTGCAATATCTTTTGGATATTTTATTTGGGATGAAATTCCCACAATTAAAACATTGATGGGTGCTTCACTGGTAATAATATCATCAATCATTATATTTCGAAGAGAAATATATTTAAATAAACAAGTAACGGTAAGTAGAAATGAGTAAAGCACCACCATATTGGACAAAAGCCAGAACACATCTTTCAAAAAAAGATAGTATCATGAGATCATTGATTAAAAAATATAAAGATAATAATTTAACCACTAGAAAAGATGTCTTTTATTCTTTATGCAAAAGTATAATAGGACAACAAATAAGTGTTGCTGCTGCAGATTCTGTCTTCAAAAAATTTGAGTCGGTATGCAAAAAAAAAATTAATCCAAAAACTGTTTCCAAGCTTAAAAAATCGCAACTAAAAAAATGTGGTCTTAGTCGTCAAAAAATAAGGGGTATCTTGGAAATGTCTCAAAAATTTAAAGATAAAACTTTTAATCCAAGATTAATTCCTAAAATGAGTGATGAAGAAGCAATTATATACCTATCAACTTTAAGACAGATTGGAAGATGGTCAGCGGAGATGATTTTGTTATTTACTTATAATAGGTCTAATATCTGGCCGGTTCAGGACATTGGATTATTAAGAGCAATATCAAATAACTATAAAAAAAAATATTTTCCACCTGAAACTTTTATAAAAAAACTGCAAAAAAGATTCTCCCCATATTGCTCTGTTGCCACCTGGTATTTGTGGCGTTCAATTGATGATGATACTATTCAGTATTAGCACCCTCCACGATAAACATATGTCTTTTTGTAGTTCGTTCCGCATAAGACCAAGCTTTCAAATAATCTTCTGAGTCATGACAAGATATGGCTTTGTCATAACTGGGAAATTCCCAAATGACGGTCCTTAATATTTTATCACCACTATAATATTTTAGTTTGCCCCCTCTAACTACAGGAGTACCACCGAATTTTTTTATAACTGGTATTGCATTTTCACCATATTTTTTTAGGTTATCTTGGTCTAAAATCTCTGTATACAAACTCACCCAATATGCCTTCATATTTGCCCCTTTAAAGTTATTCCATTCCTTCAAATATCATATGTTCTCTAATTACATTATCTTTAAGATATGTTCTTGCCTCAACATATTCTTCAGAATCGTAGCATTTTTTAGCAGTTTCCACGTCTGGGAACTCTGCAAGTGCTATTCTAACCATTTCTCTACCTTCAAGTGCAATGTTATTAGCACTCCGAGCTAAAATTTTTCCAGAATGTTTTAATACAGCTTCCTTTGCTTTATCTGCATATTTTTTCATTCTTTCAGGGTCTTTAATTTCACTGTAAGTTGCAATCCAGTAACCTTTCATAATTCTCCTTTTTAATTTTTTTTTTTTATGTTACCAAATTTTATGGCAGAAAAATTAATAATCAATTATGAAGATTATAAATTAGCAGTTGAAAAGTTAGCTCTTACAATCGAAAAAAATTATAAACCATCTGTTTTAGTCGGAATAATGAGGGGTGCAGCACCTATAATTGATATGCTATCAAGAATTTTTAAATTACCCACTGCTTATGTTGTTATTCAAAGTTATTCTGGAGAAACTGTAGAAAATAAACAGGGCGAACTTATTTTTGCAAGAGACATAAGCTCAATAGCTAAAAATGAAGACTTTAAAAATGTTTTATTAGTTGATGATTTATCCGATACTGGACTTACATTAAATGAAAGTATTAAATGGTTAAAAAATTATGCTCCAGTGAAAAACCATATTCAAGAAATAAAAACAGCTTGTCTTTGGAAAAAAAAATCCTCTTCTTTTACTCCAGATTTTTGTCCAATTTTACTTGACGGTGATCCTTGGATAGTTCAACCTTCAGAATATTATGATGAAATAGATATTAATGGTTTAAAGAAAAAACATTCATAAAAAAAAGGCCAACTATATAAGTTGGCCTTTTTAATTTTTTTTTAAAAATTATTTTGGAATATCTCCTTCAACACCTTTTACATAAACACTCATTCCAGCTAACATTCCATCATCAGCAACTTTCCCTTCTGCAACTAATATATTACCTTTTTGGTCATATATAGGACCTGTGAACGAATGAACTTTTCCTGATGCTAGGTCTTTTTGAAGCTGCTCAACTTCTTTAACTAAGTCAGCACCCATTGCAGAATTATATGGTCCCATAGCTACCATACCTTCCTTTAATCCATGCCATGTGTCTTGTTGATTCCATGTGCCGTCTCTTGCAGCAATAGCTCTTTCAACATAATATGGTGCCCAATCATCTATAATTGAAGTCAAAATTGATTTAGGAGCAAATCTCTGCATGTCACTTGCTTGACCAAATGACCATACACCGGCTTTCTCCGCTGTTTGAACTGGTGCTGTACTATCTGTATGTTGCATAATTACATCTGCACCTTGATCGATTAAAGCTTGCGCTGCTTCAGCTTCTTTACCTGGATCGTACCAAGTAAACACCCATACAATCTTAGTTTTAATATTTGGATTGACCTTTTGTGCAGCAAGAGTCATTGCGTTAATTCCTCTTATTACTTCAGGAATTGGAAAGGATGCAATATAGCCAATCGTGTTAGTTTTAGTCATTTTTCCAGCAATATGGCCTAAAAGAGTTCTTCCTTCGTAAAATCTTGCAGAATAAGTAGAAACATTTGAGTGTTCTCTTTTATAACCTGTTGCGTGTTCAAATTTTACATTTGGAAAATCTTTTGCAACTTTGTTAGTTGGATCCATATATCCAAAACTAGTTGTAAAAATTAAGTCGTGGCCAGATTGAGCCAGTTGTCTTATCACTCTTTCTGCATCAGCACCTTCTGGAACACTTTCAACAAATGTTGTTTTTATTCCAGCTGCCTCTACAGCGTTTCTACCTTCGTGATGTTGAAATGTCCATCCATGGTCACCAGTTGGGCCAACATAGACAAAACCAACTTTAAAATCCGCATTTGAGTTTACACTAAACCCAAGTAGAAAAATTGCGGAAATTAAATATCTAAAAAAGTTTTTGTACATTTTGAATTTCCCCTCTAAATTTTTTTTGTGAAGCTTTAAGTTAATCAAAATTCAAAAAAAAAAAATAATTATTTTCGAATAGCTAACATTACTTTTCCTTATAGAATATTCTTCCTAAGGAGGTTGGGGTATTAAGTTTTATTTTTCTACTGTCACGAGAGATTACAACTAAAACTATTATTGTCATCAGATAAGGTAATGCACTTAAGAATTGAACTGGTATTCTAAACCCAATTGCTTGCATATGTAATTGTAGAATTGTAATCCCTCCAAAAATTAAAGCACCAATTAAAACTTTTATAGGACTCCAGGTTGCAAATACAACCAAAGCCAAAGCTATCCATCCTCTTCCAGCTGTCATATTTTCAATCCACTGTGGAGTGTATATTAAAGATAAATATGCACCTGCTAAGCCACACATAGCTCCTCCATAAAGAATACAACAATATCTAACTAGAATAACATTTATACCTTGATTAGATGCTGAAACAGGCGAATCACCAACAGCTCTAACAATTAAACCTAATTTAGTTTTTTTCAAAAAATAATTAGTTAAAAATGGTAAAGCAAAAGCAAAATATAAAACTATAGAGTGTCCAAATAATATTGGACCAAAAAACGGAATACTTTCTTTTAAACTTGAAAATAAAATTGGAAATTCTTTTCCAGGGATACCAACAAAATTTTTTCCTAACATTGCGGATAAACCGATGCCAAAAATAGTTAATGCCAAACCCGTTGCAACATGGTTTGTAAGAAGAGATTGCGTTAAAAATCCAAAGATTAGTGAAATTATAACTCCTGATAACATAGAGCCTACGATTGCTATAAAAAGGTTATCTGTTATTACCATTAAAGCAAAACCAGATATTGCTCCGATTATCATCATTCCTTCGACACCTAAATTTAAAACCCCCGATCTTTCAGTAATCAATTCACCTGAAGCCGCAAGTATTAATGGCACTGATGAAGCCATTATTGATCCTATCAGAATTCCTATAAAACTAATGTCTAAGCTCATTTTTTTTTAAATTTAAAATTTTAACTTTGAAAAAAAGCAAATAATCAGATGCGAGTAAAAAAAATAAGATCATACCCTGAAAGACTTGGCCGGTATATTTTGGTATTTGTAAAAAAATTTGAGCCGTTTCAGCACCAAGGTATGTCAAAGCAACAACCAAAGACGCAAAAATTATGCCAAAAGGATTAAGACGACCTAAAAAAGCAACAATAATTGCTGTAAAACCGTAATCGGGGGATATCATTCTATGCAGCTGTCCAATAGGTCCAGTAATTTCACCAACTCCAGCTAATCCCGCACAAGCACCACTAATCATAAAAACAACCAAAATCATAGTTTTTCCTTTAAACCCAGCATACTTAGCAGTTTTTAAACTTAGACCAGATACTTTAATCTGAAAGCCTAAATAGGTTTTATAAAGCACAAACCAACTCAGCATAACTGCTGCAAGAGCTAAAAAAATACCAGCATGAATTCTCAAACCTTCAAATAATAATGGCATTCTAGATGAGTCACTAAATTGTCTTGTTTCAGGAAAATTAAAACCTTCAGGATTACTCCATGGCCCAACTACTAAGTAATCTAAGAGTAGCTTTGAAACGTAAACCAACATAAGACTAACTAAAATCTCATTTGTATTAAAATATGTTTTAAGGATTGCTGGGATAAGTGCAAAGATCATTCCCCCGATTGCTCCAGCAATTATAACTAAAGGCAATATATAAAAACCTTCTTGATTATAAAATAAAAGAGCAACTCCTCCTCCTACAATCGCACCAAAAGTTAATTGCCCTTCTGCACCAATATTCCAATTATTACTTTTAAAACAAAATGATAAACCAATAGCAATTAAGCAAAGGGGGGTTGCTTTGAGTAGCAATTCACTAAATCCATATAAATTCGAAATAGGAGTTATAAAGTAAAACTTAAGTGCTTCTATTGGATTAAAGCCTAAAATATAAAAAATTATACCGCCACCTAAAATTGTAAGTATGATTGCAATAAAAGGAGTAAAAAAATATAATGCCATTGGTACATCATTTCTTTTTTCAATTTTAATCAATGGAACCTCCTCCCATTAGAACTCCTAATTTTTCTGGAGTGACTTCCTCTGAGGGCATTATTTTTGAAAGCTTACCTTTGTAAATAACTGCAATTCTATCACTGAGTTTTAATAACTCCTCCGTATCTGTAGAAATTAAAATCGTTGATTTTTCTTGATCGTTAATTTTTATAAGTGTTTCATGAATATAATTGATTGCACCCACATCGAGCCCCCATGTTGGATTGTAACAAATTAATAATTCCGGAGCTGTAATTAACTCTCTTCCTAAAATAAGTTTTTGTAAATTTCCACCCGATAGAAATTGACTTTTTAATTCAACATTGTCTGTATTTACTGAGAAGTCAGATAATATTTTCTTTGAATGCTCTTTAATTTTTTTTTCATTTACCAAACCTTTTTCAAAAAAATTTGATGACTTAAAATTATTTAATGCTACATTTTCATATATTTTTAATTCAGGTACAGCCGCTTGAGATATTCTATCTTCAGGAGAAAAAGCCATTAAATACTCTCGTCTTTGCTTTGGATTTAATTTAGCAATTTCCTTATTTCGAAAAATGATTGATGTATCTGGCGTAATTATTTCCCCACTCAAAATTTGAAAGAGTTCGTTTTGACCATTGCCAGAAATACCCGCTATACCTAAACATTCTCCTTTCTTTACTGAAAAATTTAGATTAACTAAATTTGTTTCAAAAGGATCATCGCTATAAAAATTTAAATGTTTTACTTTAAATATCTCATCTTTATTTTTGGAAATATTAATTTTTTTCTTAATTTTTGCTAGTTTTTGACCAACCATCTTATTTGCGAGAGTTTCAACTCTTTCATTTTGTGTTTGGCTAACCGATACAACCTTACCTTTTCGCATTACAGCAACCTCATCACATAAAGACAAAACTTCTTTTAACTTGTGAGTTATGTAAATAATTAATATTCCTTCATCACAGAATTTTTTTAAAGATATAAATAATTCCTCTGTTTCCTGCTCAGTCAAAACAGATGTGGGCTCGTCCATGATTAGAACTTTAGGGCTTCTTAAAAGACATCTTATAATCTCAACTTTTTGCTTTTGCCCTGCTGATAAATTTAATACAGGAACGTCAAGGTCAATACTAAAGTTATATTTTTTTAATATTTCATTTACTCTTACCCTTAAACTTTCGTTATCTTCAGTTGCATCTATACTTAAGTTTTCAAATACTGATAAAGTTTCAAATAAATTGAAATGCTGAAAAACCATTCCAATTTTATTTTTCTTTGCATCGAGTGGAGAACTTAATTTTAAATTTTTTTCATTTAAAAAAACCTCACCATTATCTGGACTCACTACACCAGACAAAATTTTTACCAATGTAGATTTTCCAGCTCCGTTCTCTCCTAATAATGCGTATATTTTTCCACTTTTAAATTGAAGAGATACATTATCATTAGCTATACATCCTGGATATATTTTTGATATATTTGATATTCTTAAGTCTGTTGCCATAGCATTTCTTTAATATAATAAATCAATAACTCTATAATCTTTAAAATTTCCTATCTTTTCAAATTTGTATTAAATTCAAACAATTTAATGAAAGTTTTGAACAAATTGTTAACATAATTCAACTTTAGGTATGTATTAATGATTGTTGCTTTTAAAAATAATACTTTATCAAAAAAATTTATTGCTCTGTTTATCACATTAACAATAATTTTTTTAAATGGATGCCAAACAATTAAAAAGAAATCTGATGAAGTGGCTGAAAAAGAGAATGAAAAATTTGGTCAATTCGTTGGAAAAGAAGTTAATGAGATGAGATTAGAATTAGGCTCGCCTTCAGAAGATTTTGTCAATGAACTTGGAAATGAAATGCTTATCTACAAAACAAAAAAATATGGAATTCCTTGTGAAAGAAAATTTGAGGTGAATGCATCAGGGGTTATTATCGGATTTAGCTCTAGTGGATGTATCTAGTCTTGTGGGGACTAGCCCCACAAGCAAGGTACTTATTTAATTTCAATAAGTTTCTTTTTTTTATGTTCCGGGATAATCCTTTCACATGCGATTGTTAAAAGACCATCTTTTAACTCTGCACCATTCACTTTTACATCATCTGCAATTGTAAATGATCTCGCAAATTGTCTTTGTGATATACCTTTGTGGATTATCTCTCCATCTTGGTTTTTGTTTTCACTTCTATCAACTTGTTTAGTTCTTACAGTTAATAGATTATCTTCAAACTCTACCTCAACATCTTTTTTGCTAAAACCAGCTAAAGCAACCTCAATTGAGTAGTTATCTTTGCCAGTTCTTCTTATGTTGTAAGGCGGGTAGTTTGATTGCATACTTAAACCACCATTGCCCAACATACTTTCGAATTGGTCAAACATATCGTCAAAACCAATTGAGAAAGGCCGAAGTGAGTTGAAAATTGATAGATCCTTACTTGTCATGTTATCCTCCTTTAATTAAGCAAGTTTATTTATTGCTAGCCCCATTTGGCGACTAACAAGATCTATATGGTAATTAATTTTGATATTTCAAGATCAAGTATTTAATTTTCCAGATATTTTCAAAGCGAATGCGTAGTCAACCGCAATCTCCTCAATTGCTCCATCTCTTCCAGATTTTCCTCCATGGCCTGCATTCATTTCTGTTTTTAATAGAAGTAAATTGTTATCCGTTTTGTAATCCCTTAATTTTGCAGTAAATTTTGCTGGCTCATCAAATAATACCCTGTTATCACTTAGACTTGTTGTTATCAAAATATTTGGGTAATCCATCTTTTTAATATTGTTATAAGGTGCATATGAAAATATGTAATCAAAGTGTTCTTTTTTATCTTTAGCATTTCCAAATTCATCAAATTCGCCGACTGTTAATGGTAACGAATGGTCTAAGTTCGTAGTCAACGAGTCAACGAAAGGAACAGCCATAACAATACCCAAAAATAAATCAGGCGCTTGGTTAACAACGGCTCCCATTAAAAGACCTCCAGCAGATCCACCCATTCCAATAATATTACCCTTAGACGTAAACTTTTTTTCAATTAAAAATTTTGCAGAAGCAATGTAATCTTCAAATGTATTTTTTTTGTTTAATAATTTTCCCTCTTTCCACCATTTCATTCCTTTTTCCATACCGCCTCTAATATGAGAAGTTACCCATATAATATCTCGTTCGATTAAACTTATTCTGGTTGAGGAAAAACTTGGTGACATAGAACTTCCGTATGATCCGTATCCATATAATAATAATTTTGCAGATCCATCTAATTTAGTTTTTTTATGTCTTGTTATGGTAATAGGAACCATTCTTCCATCATGAGAGGCACACTCTAATCTTTCAACTATGTAGTCATCAGAATTATGGCCACTAGGAATCTCTTGTTCTTTAACTAATTTTTTCTCCTTTGTTTTAAGGTTGTATAGGTAAGTCCTTCCAGGAGTTTTTGGTGATGAATATGATAAATAAACGGTATCAGTATTTCTATCTCTTTGGGTTAACGACACACCAGGAACAATAACTTTTTCATCTGAAAAAAATATTTCTTCTTCTTCATCATTTTTTGGATTTCTTAATATTAATTTTGATAATGCATTAGAAGTTTCAGATCTTATAATCCAATCATTTAAAAAAATTAATCCTCCAATTAAAACTTCTTCTCGTGCAGGTATAAATGTTTCCCACTCCTTTTTCTCTAAATCATTTGTCTTTTCGATTTTAAAATCTTCTGCATCTTCATTTGTATGTTTGTAAAAATTATCATTCCATGAATTGACCGAATATATTATCCCTCTTTTTCTTTTATCAATTAGTTTTGGTTTTGGAATTATTTCATCTGCTTTAAAATAATACTGTTCGGACGTATTATGATCAGATGATGTAATAAAAAAATACTTTTCATCAGAGCTAAGACCTATTCCTACAGTAAATGCTTCACTTTCTTCTTTAAATATAAGAATATCTTTACTAGCAGGAGTTCCAATTTCATGCCTGTAAATTTCCCTTGGTCTGTGATTGTCATCAAGCTTAGAGTAAAAAATATATTTGTCATCTAAGCTAAATGTTATTCCACCACTTGTATTTTCAATTTTTTCACCAACTTGCTCTCGACTTTTAATATCTCTTATATGTATGGTGTAATATTCAGATCCTTTTAAATCTAATGAATAAGCTAGTAATTTATCATTATAGCTAACTTCTAAGTCACCAAGCCCGAAATATTCTGTTTTAAGCTTTCCTTTTTCTAAATCACCATTCCAAATTTCTTCTATTTCATCAGTATCAATTCTTTTTCTTAACTTTATAGAATAATTTCCTTTTGTTGTTGTTTTTGTCCAGTAACTATATCTTACATCTTTAAACGGAAGAGACTCATCATCAAGTTTAATTCTTCCTTTAATCTCATCGAATAAAACTTTTTGAATTTCTTTTGTATCTGACATTTGATGACTAAAATAATCATTTTCATCTTCAAGATATTTTCTCACCTCTGGCAATAATTTTGAACTATCTTTCAATACTTCAAGTATATTTTCCTGATGTATCCAACTATAATCGTCTTCCCAAGTTACGTTGTGACAAGATTTTAATTCTGGTTTTTTTTTAAGCTGTGGTATTTTCATTTAAATTTAATTAATTTATGAATATTTTTTTTGCAATACTAATAATCTTTATAATTCTTTATATTTTACTCAATTGGTTTGCCAAAACCTCAACAAAAAAAATATCAAAATTTGTAAGAACATTTATTATAATTTCTTCAATATTGTTAGCGGTAATAATGGCATATGCAGGAAGATATATATTTTCCTTACCATTTATGTTGGCTATTTTGCCTTTAATTAAAACGAAAGCAGGTATTTCTTTATTTCAGCTATTTAGGTTATGGGGACTTTTTAGAGTTTTAAAAAATTCTGGCAGATTTAATTTTAATCAATTTAATCAAAATATGTCATCTCAGAATATGAGTTTAGATGAAGCATATAGAATTTTAAATTTAGATCCCAAAAAAAAATATACAAAAGATGAAGTGATGAATTCTTATAAAAAAATTATGAAAAAAATTCATCCAGATAGAAGTCCAGAATTAAATAATATTGCTACTTTAGTGAACCAAGCCAAAGACACAGTCTTAAAATCGGTTGTTTAAGTATAACTTAGTATTGATTTGTATACTTGTTCGACCTTAATTAAATTTGGATCAATTTCACTTCCATGTGTAATATTATTAACATCATATCCTTCAGGAATGATTCTTATATGATTAGGAGTATAATCCGTATATGCTTTTGGTGAGTCCAATAAAATCACAAGGCTTGGTTTGCCAGATTGTGATGAAATATGTGAACCAAATGAATCATTCCCCACATACATATCTGCGGAAGCTATAAAAGGTATTACTTCTGAGATATTTTTGTTACTAAGGTCTGTAATATTATTTCCTTCAACCTTATCCATTATTTCTTGGGCAATTAATTTTTCATTAGGACCACATAAAATAAAAAAATTAAATTTATTTAGTTTATTTAACTCATTTATTAGATTTGAGTAATTATCAGTGCCCCATTTTGTTGTTGGACCTGAAGATCCAGCTCCTATTACAATGTTAAATTTTGATTTATCAAAATAAGTTGAGACACTTTTAAGTTTATTTTCATTTATGTGAATTTTTGTGTATGTTTGACATTTCTCTATGTTTAATACATTCGCAGTAAACTTTTGTGCTGCGTTGATTAAATGAAGATTTTTTTTTTTAAATAAAGGATAGTGATAAATATCTTTTATTCCAGCCAACTTACACGCGATGAATATTCTAGGACTTGGATAGTAAATAAATATTTTATCAAAATTGTATTTTTTTAATTCCGATGAAAAACTAAATATATTTTTAAATTTATTATATTTTTTATCTATTACTATGACTTCTTTAATTTTAGGATCATCCTCTAATGCATCCGATAAATTCTTGCATAATGTAAAAATTGTTATAGGCCCAAACTTTTCAGATAATTGATGCACATAACTTAGATGTAACAAATTTGCTCCAAGACCTATATAGCTAAGATAAACACAAACTTTCATAAGTATTTAGAATATATTTTTTTATTATTTTTTTCTTAAATCTATTCTATAATTATAGTCATATAATTAAGTTATGATTAATGGAATATATGCAGCTACACTGTCAGTATTAGATAAAAATCTGGCGTTAAATAGTGAAAAAACGATTAAATATGCAGAAAATCTAATCGACAAAGGTTGCCATGGAGTAGTTTTTTTTGGAAGTACTGGACAATCACAACTCATATCTCTTTCGGAAAAAATTCAATTAATCAATTTGTTACCAAAAAGTAATTATAGAGATAAATTTATAATTGGAACTGGTCTTAATTCGCTAGTTGATAATATTAATTTGATAAAAATAGCCAAATCAAATGGGTTTAATAAATTTTTAATTATGCCCCCTGCCTATTATAAGTATAGCGATCACGATGTGGTTAATTTTTACTCAAGAATAATAGATGAAATTAATGAATGTAAAATAATTTTATATAATTTCGAAAAACTCTCAGGATATAAATTTAGTATTGGTTGTGTTGAAGAGCTGGTAAAAAAATTTCCAAGTCAAATAGTTGGAGTAAAAGACAGTTCTTATAATTTGTATGAAAATTTGAAAATAGATAATTTTTCAGTAATGCCAGGTTCAGAATCAAAATTATTGAAAGGACTCAAATTAGGTTGCTCTGGAATAATTACAGCAACAACAAATGTTACTTCAATTTTGGCAAGAGATGTTTATGATAAATTTCAAAATGGATCAGATCAATCTTCAAACGAAAAGTTGTGTTTAGTAAGAAGCATTTTTGATAAATTTAATTTAATCTCTGGATTACATACTTTTATGGCGCAAATTGATCAGGACTACCAGAATTTAATTCCACCATTGAAGTTATTAAATGAAAACGAAAAAAAAATATTTTTTGATGAACTTCAAAAGCTTGATTTTGACTTTAAGCACTTAAAAGCAGCATAATGAAACTTATAAATTTTTTAAATGATTTATTCAAAGAAGATGGCTTTATCTTAATAGATTATAATTCTAATAGGTATGTAATTGGGAAACCTTTGAAAGAAACTCCAATAGAGTTGCAATTACTAGATAAAAGCTTGCACCAAAAATTACTTTTTCATCCTGATTTATATTTTGGTGAAGCATATACTAATGGCTCTTTAAGATTAAAAAATGGAACCTTGACGGAATTTCTTGATATAGCTTTTAAAAATATTGGAAGAGCAGATATTAATATTTATGGAAAGACATTAAATAAAATAAAGGGAACTTTAAAATATTTAACAAGTTTTAATAAAATTGTTAAATCTAAAAAAAATGTTGCACATCATTATGATATTTCAGAAAAATTATATGATTTGTTTCTTGATAAAAAAAGACAATATTCATGTGCATACTTCAAAAATGAGAATGATACTTTAGAAACTGCTCAAGAAAATAAAATTGATCACATAATTAAAAAACTTCATATACAGCCTAACCAAAAAGTTTTAGATATTGGATCTGGCTGGGGAACACTTGCAATTGACATTGCAAAAAAAACAAAAGCTTCAGTTACTGGAATTACACTTTCAGAAAATCAATTGAAATATAGCCAAGAAAAAGCCAAAGAATTAAATTTAGATAATCAAGTTGAATTTAAATTAATAGATTACAGACAATTGAATGAAAAATTTGATAGGATAGTTAGTGTTGGAATGTTTGAACATGTTGGAAAAAAATTCTATCAAACCTATTTTAATAGAGTGTCTCAAATGTTAAAAAAGGATGGAGTAGCTTTGATACACACAATTGGATCAAATCTACCACCTAGAGACCCACAGCCTTGGATAACAAAATATATATTTCCTGGTGGATATACCCCTAGTTTAAGCGAAATAGCGAGGCCAATAGAGGATTCTGGACTTATAGCTACAGATATAGAGATTTTAAGGATGCACTATGCTCACACATTAAGAAATTGGAAAGAAAGGTTTCTATCAAAAAAAGATCAAGTTTTAGAAATGTTTGATGAAAAATTTTTAAGGATGTGGGAATTTTATCTTACAAGTTGTGAAATGGCTTTTAAATGGGGAGATCAAGTTGTATTTCAACTTCAGCTAACTAAAGATATTAGATCTGTTCCTAATACTAGAGACTATATTTATTAAAAATTAGCTGATAAAGCTGTATTTCTTAAATGAAAAAAAAGAAAAAAAAAACTAAAAAAAAAAGTCTAAAAATAAAAGTTAAAAAATCAAAAAAAAAAATCAAATCAAAATTAAAAAAAAAAAGATCTAAATTAAAGAAAACAATAACAAAAAGATCAAATCGGAGAAAAAAAATAAAAAAAGTTAAGTTAAAGACAAGTACTGAAAAGGGTATTATTTCAAGAACGGTCAGACTTGAGGAAGATTTAAAAAATAAGTTTTCTTTCAAATTTAGTTTTAATTTATTAGCAATTGATAAATTAATACAAAAATTTTTTCAAAGTATAGAATTTAGATTAATTCGTTTTAAAGAAATAAGAGCTGAGGAAAAAAGGCAAATTAAACTTGAGAAAATAGAACAGGCAGAAAAGGAAAAAATCGAAATTGAGAAACAAAAGAAAGCAGATGAGTTAGCTTTTTTAAAAGAAAAAGAAATCCAGTTAAAACAAGAACAAAAATTAGAAAGAGAAAGAGCAAAAGATATAAAATTATTCTTAAGAAAAGAACAGGCTATACTAAGAAAAGAGCAGGCGGAGAGACAAAAGAAATTTTTACAAGAATTAAAATTAGAAAAGCAAATAGAAAAGTTTAGAATAAGAGAGGTAAAAGAACTAGAACAACTAGAAAAATTAGCTTTAAGAGAAAAGAGAGAAGATTATTCAGGATTACAAGAACGTATCGAAAAATTAAAGTTAAAATATCAACAAATAAGAGATCAGAAAATAAGAGAACGAGTTGAAGCATTAGGTGTAGAAACACAAGAAGGAGACGATAGAGCAAAATTACTTCAAAGAGAAAGAGAGTATACTTTAGCTAGGCAAAAAATTGAGTTTGCACTTGAAAGCTTCTACAGAAGTGCGAATAGTTTAGTTTTTCAACTTAACAAAAGATATATAACTAAACATATGTCTATCTTGAGATGCATAGACAGAAGATTCGAAACTGGAGAGATATTTATAAAATGGGATGAGACAATTGATGATGAGTGGTTAATACTAATTTATATTAAAAATAATTCTCCAGATGAAGGCATAGTAATTGAAGATAAAACAAATGAAGAAAAAAATATTTCACATGAATTTAAACCCAGTGAAATTTTTAAAGCCTCAGATTTAATGGTAGATTCATTAACTCAGCTGATTGCAAAAAAAAGATCTAAGAACAATTAAATTTGTTGGTCTTTGATAATTTTTTCTATTAACTTTATATTTTCTCCACTTTTGATTAATGGATAAATAGATTTCGCTTTTCTTAAGTCATCAATTGCTTTTTCATATTGTTTATATGATAAATAAATTTGAGCTCTCCCTGATAATGCTCCAAAATGTCTTGGCTCTAGATCTAAAACTTTTTCAATATCATCTAACGATTTCTCATAATCCCCTAATATAAATAGTAATGTTGCTCTCTTATTCCAACCTTCCGCCCATTTTGGGTCTTCATTAATCACATCTGTAAATAGTTTTAGTGCCATTCTATACTGCTGATGATACATGGAATAAGTTCCGTTCTCTAATTTGTTCGTCAGATAATCATTGTTTGGGTGTCTTGTCCATTTATTCCAAATTTGATCCTCTAGCTTTTCTGCTTGTTGTAAATTTTTTGCATTAAGCAATTCTTTAAACAATATATTTAAATTGTCTGAATACACATTATTTGTACTTACAAATAAAAATATAATTATAAAACTTATATGTTTTTTAATCACTGACATATACAGATACTCCTCTAGAATTAATGTCTACATCAAATTTTTTATGCAATGGTGGAAAAGCTCTTTGAGAACAATCCAGTCTATCACAAGTTCTACATGAAACCCCCACAGGTATCTCCGATTTTTTATCATTCAAATCTAAGTTTTCTGTATAAACAAAATCTCTTGCATATTTGGCTTCACATCCAAGTCCAATAGATAACATACTTTTTTTTTGTCCATATCTTCCTATACCTTTTTCAACAGTTCTTGCTATACATACATACTTTTCGCCATTAGTCATTTTACTTACTGCAGCTTGTATAACACCAGGTCTAGAAAAAGCTGAATATACATTCCATCGAGGACAAGCACCACCATAACGTGGTATTTCAATGCCTGACAATGAAAATCTTTTTGAAATATTACCAGCGACATCTACTCTTAAAAAATGAAAAGGAACCCCAGGTAATTTTGGATCATTCAAACATGTTACTCTATGTGTGACTTGTTCGAACGAAGTTGCAAAAGTATTTTGCAATAACTCTAAATCATATTTAAGTTTTTTACATTCAGAATGAAATAATTTGTAGGGCATTAAAATTGCTGCACCACAATAATTTAATAAAGCAACTTTTGTTAATTTTTTCGATTCTTCATTTGGATAATTAAAAGTATCAAGATAAGAATTTATTATGTCACTAGCCCCCTCTTGTGCAATTTGAGCTGCAGCATGTAATTTCTTTGTTTCCAAAGACAAATAATCAGACAATAGCAACTTTCTATTTTTTTTATCATAAATTTTTGAAAAGGGTTTTCCTTCCTCAGGAATTATATCTTGTACTTCAATTTTATACTCTGATTTTAAATAATCACATAAAGCAATATATCTTGTTCTATTATTTTGTTTTATTTGCTCAAAGATTTGATTCGCAAATTCCTCTAGTTTTGGAAAAAAATTTCTATTTTCTTGCAAAAAATCTGAAATTACTTCTCCAGGAAATGAGTTTTTTCTATTATCTACAATTTTTCCTGAAAGTTTTTCAATTTTGTTAACCAATTCATGATCTTTTTTTTTTAAAATGTCTCCTAATCTTATTAGAGCTTTACCAATTTTTGGATTACTATTTGCAAGATCTTTAACTTCTGGACCAACTATATCCAAATCTTCAAAAAGTTGATCATCAAGCAATTCTGAAATTGTGTTGACCATATTGATATCTGATTTATTTGTTAGATCGCTAATGTTGATGCTTAACTCCTCACAAATTTTTAAAAGTAATTCCCCGTCAATTTTTCTTTTACCTCCCTCGATTAAAGCTAAATAACTTGGTGAAATGTTAAGTTGCGAGGCTAGTTTGTTTGCCTGCATACCTAGCTGTCTTCTAAAAGCTTTTATTTTTGGACCAATGTTTAATTCTACTTGACTCATTTACTATTTGTAAACTTTGTAAATTATTATTTACAAAAAATTTATTGTATTTACTAGACTTTTAACATTTTTTGTAGATTTTGTAAATATTGTAAATTATAAAGTTTACATGGACAAAAAAACTATAAAAAACATTGAAACTAGTTCTCAAACTACAAATCACCAAGAGCACCAAGAGCATAGAAGCAGAGGGGTTTATTTAAGAGATGACCACTGCGATTGGGGATCAAGTGGAATGAATGAGTTTACAGAAGAATATAACGAAAAGTAAAAAGAACTAGTTTTTTTAAAGGGGGAATAATGTCAGCCGAGAAAATCTCGTACGAGTTGAAAAGATTTGCAGGAATACAAAGGGATTATAAGCCAGAAGAAGTAGAAAGGTTAAGAGGATCCATTAAAATTGAGTATTCAATGTGTAAACAGCAATCTCAAAAACTCTGGAGATTGTTGAATACAGAGCCATATGTAAACACACTTGGTTCTTTATCAGGAAATCAAGCTGTTCAACATGCAAAAGCAGGTTTAAAAGCGATCTATTTAAGTGGTTGGCAAGTTGCAGCAGACGCAAACAGTGCTGGTGAAATGTATCCTGATCAATCTTTATATCCTTACGACAGCGCACCTAAATTAGTTGAGTCTATGAATAATTCTTTAATTAGAGCTGATCAAATTCAGCATATGGAAATAGCAGATGGAGATATGAATAGCGGCGAAAGAACTGATTACATGTTGCCAATTATTGCAGATGGTGAAGCAGGATTTGGCGGGCCGTTAAATGTATTTGAGCTAACAAAAAAATTTATAAAAGCTGGTGCAGCCGGGGTTCATTTTGAAGACCAACTAGCTAGTGAAAAAAAATGTGGACATATGGGTGGTAAGGTACTTGTTCCTACTGGAACCATGGTCCGAAATCTAAAAGCAGCAAGATTGGCAGCTGATATTGCCGACGTTCCTCTCATTATTCTTGCAAGAACAGATGCCAACGCTGCGAAACTAATAACAAACGATTTTGATGAAAATGACAAACCGTTTTTAACTGGAGAAAGATCACCTGAAGGCTTTTATTATGTAAAAGATGGTATTGATCAAGCAATCTCAAGAGGGTTAGCTTATGCACCTTACGCAGATTTAATATGGTGTGAAACTGCAACACCTAATTTAGAAGAAGCAAAAAAGTTTGCTGATGCAATACATGCAAAATTTCCTGGAAAGATGTTGGCTTATAATTGCTCCCCATCATTTAATTGGAAGAAACATTTATCTGATGATGAGATTGCAACATTTCAAACTAAAATTGGAATGATGGGATATAAATTTCAATTTATAACTTTAGCGGGTTTCCATACGCAAAATATTGCTATTTTCGAGCTTGCAGAAAAGTATAAAAAGGAAGGTATGACTGCTTACTCTAGAATACAACAAAATGAATTTGCTAGAGAAAAAGATGGATATACCAGTGTTAAACATCAACGAGAAGTTGGCACTTCTTATTTTGATGCAGTTTCCAATACAATAAGTTCTGGAAAGAGCTCCACAACAGCAATGGAAGGCTCGACAGAAACTGAGCAATTTTAATTACTCTTTAGCTTTTGGATTTGATCCCAGGCTGAATTAATAGCTCTCATTTTCTTTTTACTTTCCTCAATAACTTCCTGAGGAACTCCTTTACTTAGAAGTAAGTCAGGATGATGTTCTTTACTTAATTTTAAATATCTTTTTCTAATATCTGTAAGATTATCATCAGGTTTGCTCTCTAATACCACATATGGATTGAGTTTATCTGATGATTTTCTACCCTCAACTATTCCATTGAACTGAGCATCACTAAGACCAAATAATTGGGAAACATGTTGTATCATTCTAAATTCTTGATCACTTATATTTCCATCAGCTTCTGCAATATAAAATAATATATTAATGACTTCTTCCAACACATTTATATTTCCTTGATAGATCTGAGCTATTTGTTTTGCATATGGTTCGTAACCAGTGCTTTCTTCTTTAGCTTTATTAAAAATTTTTCCAACTTCATCTAATTCATGTTCTGGAATTTTGAGTTTATCTTTTACCGCTATTAATTCCTCTCTACTAACCTGGCCGTCTGCTTTACTCAGTTTAGCTGATAAAACTATAAGAGCTAATGCAAAAACTTGTTGAGGTTGTGCAAAAGATTTAAATGTTGATCTCGATCTTGATACTTTTCCACCAATTAAGGAACCCAATAGCATCCCAAACGGTCCTCCTAAAGAAAAACCGATCATCCCACCAATTAAACTTCCCCAGATAGACATATAAAAAAAATTTAATATAATTTAATATATTTATGTTCTCAACTTTTTTAGCTTTAACATTTTTATTCTTAATGTTTTTGTGGTCATTGGCCTGGGTAAATTATTATAATAAACTAGATAAAAGATTTGGTTCGTCTTTATGGAGATGGAGTTATGACTATCCAGTACCAGGTGATAGAGACATTTCTTTTCTTGATGATAAAAAATTTGTTATTTTAAGAAGAAAAAGAAATAGAGCAGTTACAGTTATGTATTTTATTTTATTTTTCTCTTTTTTTATATTTTTATCTTTTTTAACCCAGATTTTATACGCAATTCAACATTAGTTTAGTTGGTGTTTATTTTTTAAATACAAAAAGAACGCTACAATTTCATATCCAACATAAAATAATTGGTAAATGACAGGGAGTTTAAAAAATTTATAAAGAAACTTGTATTTTGGAATACTTTTCCAAATAAGTAAAAAAGCATCAATACCCACATAGATTTTTCCATCTTGTTCTACATGAAGTCTTCTTAGAAGCTCTTTATCAGTTTTTTTTGTTTCTAATTCAGCATTTTTATTTTTAGTTATGTCTATCCAATTCAAATTTTCTATGTTTTCTTTTTTATAAATATTAATTTCTGCTCTGCAGATTTTGCATGAATTATTAAAAAAAACCTTCATAATTAAACTATATTTGAATATTTTATTTTTACAAATGTGCCAAATAAGCAGTTGATATATTAATAATCACTACTACATTCTTCGAATGTCAAATTTCTTCAAAGAAACAGATATAGATACATCACAAGCTGAAGCAATTGTTACTGAAACCTTAAAAAATTGTGATGATGGAGAATTATATTTAGAAAATCATAAATCTGAGTCTATTGTTTTAGATGATAATAAAATAAAAAGTTCAACTTATAATTCTGATCAAGGATATGGTTTCAGAGCTGTTACAGGCGAAGTTGTTGCATACTCTCATTCTAATGATATTTCAAAAGAGTCACTAAGAAAATCAAGCGATAATTTAAAAGATACGTTAAAGTCAAAAAAAGGAACCTACAACCATGAAATTCCTAAAACTAACAGCAAATATTACGAAAATATTAATCCTATTGAAAGCAAGACTTTCGATTCAAAGATAGATTTGCTGAAAAGTGTTAATAACTATTTAAGATCAAAAGGCTCAATTGTAAATCAAGTAACTGCAAATTTTTTAGGTGAACATAAATCAATAGAAATTATTAGGTCTGATAATCAAATTTTGAAAGATGATAGACCATTAGTCAGATTCAACGTTTCCGTTGTTTTAGAAAAAGATGGAAAAAAAGAAACAGGTGTTTATGGAGTTGGAGGAAGACAAAGTTATGATGATTATCTAAAAGATGGAAGCTGGAAAGATGTTTGTGATGAAGCTTTTAGAATCGCAAATGTCAATTTAGAAAGCAAACCAGCGCCAGCAGGAGAAATGAAAGTTGTTTTAGGTCCTGGATGGCCAGCAATTTTAATTCACGAAGCAATCGGACATGGTCTTGAGGGAGATTTTAATAGAAAAAAAACTTCAGCATTTCATAGTTTAATGGGGCAGCAAGTAGCTAGCGAAGGAGTTACGATTGTAGATGACGGGACCTTACATCAAAGAAGAGGAAGTTTAACGATAGATGATGAAGGAACGCCTACTGAAAATACAGTTTTAATAGAAAATGGAATTTTAAAAAACTATATGCAAGACCGTTTAAACGCTCGTCTGATGGGAACTAAGTCAACAGGTAGTGGAAGAAGAGAAAGTTATAAACATGTGGTTTTACCAAGAATGAGAAATACAATGATGTTGTCAGGCAAATATTCACAAGATGAAATGATAAGTTCAGTTGATAAAGGTATTTTCGCTGTAAGTTTTGGGGGAGGACAAGTAGACATAACTTCAGGAAAATTTGTTTTTAACTGTACGGAAGCATATGAAATCAATAATGGCAAAATAGGATCACCAATCAAAGGTGCTACATTAATTGGAGATGGACCGTCAATTTTAAAAGAAGTTTCATTAGTTGGTAATGATATGAAATTAGATCCAGGTATTGGGACATGTGGTAAGGCTGGACAAGGTGTTCCAGTAGGAGTAGCTCAGCCATCAATTCTTATAAATAAGATGACTGTTGGTGGAACAAAACTTTAATCTAAATGATAAGGGATCAGGAATTTTTAAAAGATATAGCGTCTTATTGTATTGAAAACTCTAAAAAACTAGGAGCAACAGATGTGGGTGTAAAAGTAATTCACTCTGTCTCAGAAAATGTTAGTTTTAGAAACAAAAAGTTAGACGAGTCAAATAGAGCAGATAGTTTTGCTGTCAATTTAACTACTTATATAGAGAAAAAAAAATCAAGCATTAATTCATCAGATTTATCTAAATCAAACTTAGAAAAACTAATAGAACGTTGTATTGATGCTACAAAAATTACTCCATCAGATGAAAATAATTCGTTACCAGATAAAGATTTAATGTCTAAAGAGATAAGAGACCTTAATCTCTATGATGAAACACATTATCCAAATGATAAAAAGATTGAATTTTTAAAAAAAGTTGAAGAGGCAGCATCAACGGACGAAAAAATAGTTAATACTGAAGCTGGTTTTACTGAAAATAAAAATAATTTTATACTCGCAAACAGTAATGGTTTTTTAAGTGGATACAAAACCTCAAATTTTTCATCTTCATGTGTAGTTGTATCAAAAATTAATAGTGCAATGGAAAGAGATTATGAGTTTGGTAGTACAAGATTCTTGCAAGATATGATGAAACCAGAAGAAATTGGAAAAATAGCTGCTGATAAAGCAATAAAAAAGTTAGGCCCAAAAAAAATCAAGAGTGAAAAAATTGGGGTTATATTTGATAAAAGAATTTCCAAAGGAATATTAAGCACACTAGCAAGTGCAATAAGTGCGAGTGCTATTGCAAGAGGAACTTCTTTTTTAAAAGATCAAATCAATTCTGAAGTTTTTCCAAATTCAATTAATATCATCGATGATCCAAAAATTGAAAAAGGATTAGGGTCCCAAAACTTTGATAGCGAAGGCGTCGAAACCAATTCTTTGAAACTAGTTGAGAATGGTATTTTAAAAAATTATTTAATTGATACTTATTACGGTAAAAAGTTGAATTTAAAATCTAATGGAAGATCTGGAGGAACAACAAATTTATACTTTGAAAATGGTGATTTAAGTTTCAAGGATTTACTAAATTTAGAAAAAAAGTTTCTATACATAACAGAGACTATAGGCCATGGAGGCAATATCATTACTGGAGATTACTCAGTTGGAGCTTCAGGATTTATGGTTGAAGATGGAGAATTAACTTACCCGGTAAGTGAAATAACCATAGCTGGAAATTTTAAGGAAATGTTTAACAATATTACTTTAGCAAATGATTTAGAGATGAAGTACTCAACAAATGCTCCTACTTTGTTGATTAATCAAATGACAGTGGCGGGAAAATAATTATTGAATTTTTTTAAGTCTATATTCCCATAGACCCATTCTTTTATAAGCCACTTTTATAATCAATGCTTTTTTCTTATCGTACCATATTTCAAAATTTAATTTTTTATCATCAGATAGATTTGGGTTGGTAGAAAAAAGTCTAAAATGTTCTACATCATATTCTTTATTATAAAGTTTAATTTTTCCTTTTCCTAAAAATTCTATGTTTTGTTTTTTTACACTTCCAGATAATGGACTTATTTGTGTTTCAGTTTGCAAAATTCTATGATTCCACCAATTACCGATTATATTTTCTCTATCCGCCTCACCCTTATATGATGATCCATCAATTATAAACTTCTCTTTTTTTTCGTCAAAAATTAAATTTACATATTTTCTTTTATCATTTTGAAATGTTTCTGAGTTAAATGAAATTAATTGATCTCCAATATACTCTTCGGTTCCTCTACTATTTATGGAGAACACTGTAACACCCAATAATTTCACTTCAAAATTAGTTGAATTTTTTACAATAAATTTATTTTCTTCTTTTTTAAATGTGAAAATACTTTCTCCAATTTTTTCATCATCTTTAAATATCTCCATTTCTATGTTTGTATAATTTTTATAATGGTCAGTATGTGCTTGCAAAAAAAGAGAAGATAAAACCAACAAAATTACCAAGAATTTTCTCATTATTTCATATTATTTTAATTAACTTGTTAGAACTTTATATAGAATTTCCATGTTTAAAAGATAAATAGTCTAAATAATTATGTTTTTAACTATTAAAAATATTCCCTCAAAATCCTGGAGTTCAGAAAAACCTTTAAATTTAAAACCTAAATTTACAACTTTTATACTCTTATGTATTGGATTAACTTTATTTGGTTTGGGGGAGGGTCTTTTATTAGTTTCTACTACTGGTAATTCTCCATGGTCTGTTCTTGCAGAAGGGTTATCAAATATATTAAATATCTCGATTGGCTTATCTACATTCATAATAAGCATTGTTGTTTTAGGTTTTTGGTTTCCACTAAAGCAAAAACCAGGAATTGGTACAATTTTAAATATTTTAATTATAGCAGCGATAATTGATTTGACGCTTTTTCTTTTTGATCCACCTTTGACTACTTTTTCAAAATATATTCTTGCTGTATTTTCTGTATTGCTTGTCGGTCTAGGAAGTGGAATATACTTAATTGCTAATTTAGGTCCTGGTCCAAGAGATGGATTGATGACAGGTCTAACTAGAAAAACTCAACTTCCTATCGCTTTAATTCGAGCTACTTTGGAAATTTCAGCTGTTATATCTGGTTGGTATTTAGGAGGAACTGTTGGTTTGGGCACTATAATATTTGCATTTGGGATAGGTCCTGCAGTAGCTTTAGGAATTTATATTGTAGATAAAGTTACGAAGTAAATGTTTTTATTGGACAATTAGTCGATTGTTAATATTGAATAAAAATTGTAAATATTAATTATGTCTATAAAAAATTGGATGAAAGAATCGGCGAATATACTTTTTGACGATAGTAAAAACGATTTAAGAGCGCTTCCCAAAACTGTAAGATTACAAATATTATTAGTTTTGAGTTTTATATGGACTACAGTATTTAGTTTATACGTATTTTCGTATGCTACTTTTGCATTTGGTTGGGCCGGGACCTATGTTGCTCATATAGGTTTAATATTTGCTGTTTATTATACGTTTAAACAATTTCATAGAGCTGAAGCAAAAGCTGTTAGTGTTTTTAAGACAAAAAACTTTGATCCATTTAAAATCATGACAATTGTTTTTGTAATAGTTTTTATTTTTGTTTTCTCTAAAGGTATTGAGGTATTGACAAGAACGAACTCTTACTCAATTCCATATGACGGACCTAGTAAATCAGCGTTTGAAAAATGGCTGCCTTTTACCAAAAATAAATCTGAATAATAATTTTTTAAGAAGCTTCTGATAATTTAGAGAGCTTTTTTCTTTCGTGGGGATCAAGCACAGCTTTCCTTAATCTGCATGAATTTGGAGTAATTTCTAGTGCTTCATCAGAATTTAACATGCTCAATTGTTCAGCAATAGACATCTTTCTTACGGGAGTTAAAACAACATTTTCATCTGTTCCTTGTGTCCTCATATTTGTAAGTTTTTTACCTTTCATAACATTTATAATCATATCACCAGGCTTAGGTGACAATCCAACAATCATACCCGAATAAACTGGATCGTTATGAGTAACAAACATTTCTCCTCTTGCCTGTAGATTATAAATTGCAAATGCTACTGCTTTTCCTTGTTCCATAGAAATTAATGCACCATTTCTTCTGCCTTCCATATCTCCCTCAAATTTTCCATAAGAATGGAATATTCTGTTTATTACTCCTGTTCCTTTAGTTAGAGTAAGAAATCTACTGGTGTATCCCATTAAACCTCTAGTTGGTGCATGAAAGATTAATCGTTTTTTATTTTTTCCAGTGTCTTTAAGATCTATTAATTTTCCTTTTCTTTTATTCATGGAGTCTATAACTTTAGAAGAGAATTCTTCATCAAGATCCATAGTAATTTCTTCAATGGGTTCTAATTTTTCACCATTTTCATTTTTTTGAAATAAAACTCTAGGAGGGCTTACTGTCATTTCAAACCCTTCACGTCTCATTTGTGTCAATAATATTTCTAACATCAATTCACCTCTTCCGCTTATTTCAAATGAATCTTTGTTTTCATTTTCTGAAAATGAAATCCCGACATTATTTTGAGCCTCTTGAACTAATCTCTCTCTAATTTGAGTACTTGTAAGTTTTTTACCCTCAGTTCCAGCTAATGGAGAACTATTTACTGTTATCTTAATAGACATCGTTGGAGGATCAATCGGGGTTGCTTGAATTGGAATATTTACCTCAGTATCACATATTGTATCAGCAACATTTGCTTTTTCTAATCCAGCGATAACTACAATATCTCCGGCTTCGCCAACCTCTATTGGTACTTTTTTGGTCCCCTCGTATCTAAATATTTTAGTCAACCTTCCCTCATCAACTTTTTCTCCATCAAGATTAATTGCCTTGATTTGTTGATTTGCTTTTGCGGTACCTTGAGAAATTCTACCAACTAAACTTCTACCCAAAAAACTGTCTGCATATAAAAGAGTCGAAAGCATTGCAAAAGGCTTGGTCTTGTCAAATTCTGCTGGCTTAACATGATCAATTACTAAATCTAATAATGGATTTAAATTCTCCCTTGGGCCATCTATTTCTTTAGATGCCCAGCCAGATCTTCCACTTGCATAAATAACTGGAAAATCTAATTGTTCTTCATTTGCATCTAAGCTGACAAATAAGTCAAAAGTTTCATTTAAAACTTCATCGGCTCTTTGGTCGGCCTTGTCTAATTTATTAATAACTACTATTGGTTTAAGGCCTTGTTTAAGTGCTTTTGCTAATACAAATTTAGTTTGAGGCATTACCCCTTCGGCTGAATCTATTAACAATAATGCACCATCAGCCATACTAAGAACTCTTTCAACTTCTGCAGCAAAATCTCTGTGTCCAGGTGTATCGATAATATTAATTCTAGAATCTTTCCAATTTATGGAAGCTGGTTTGGCAAGAATTGTGATACCTCTTTCCTTTTCAAGTTCGCCAGAGTCCATTAGTCTTTCATCAACAACTTCATTTTCTCTAAAAGAACCACTCTGTTTCATTAAGTTATCAATTAAAGTAGTCTTGCCGTGGTCAACATGAGCAATTATGGTGATGTTACGTATTGATGTTGTCATTTGCGCGTTCTTATATATTTAAAATATTTTTTTTCAATTCAAAAAAAAAGGGCAGTAAAAACTGCCCTTTTTGAATTTTCTGTTTGAGTATAATGAGGATTACATACCCATTCCACCCATACCGCCCATACCGCCCATACCTCCAGGAGGCATACCAGCTGCGCCAGCGTCTTTTTCATCTGGTTTATCTGCAATCATTGCTTCAGTTGTTACTAATAATCCAGATATAGAAGCAGCATCTTGAAGTGCTGTTCTTACAACTTTAACTGGATCAATGATACCTTCTTTAAACATATCAACATATTGCTCTGATTGTGCGTCGTAACCATTACTAGGCTTGTTTGTTTCTAATAATTTACCAACAACTACTGATCCATCAACACCTGCATTTGTTGTGATTTGTCTAATAGGTGCTTGTAAAGCGCTTTTGACAATTTCTACACCAGCTTTTTGATCATCGCCTTTTACTTTTAGACTATCAAGTTCTTTTGAAGCATAAAGCAATGCACATCCACCACCAACAACAATACCTTCTTCAACTGCTGCTCTTGTAGCGTTTAATGCATCTTCAACTCGATCTTTTCTTTCTTTAACTTCTACTTCAGTAGCTCCACCAACTTTGATCACAGCTACACCACCTGCTAGTTTAGCTAGTCTCTCTTGTAGTTTTTCTCTATCATAGTCTGAAGTTGTTTCTTCGACTTGAGCTTTGATTTGAGCACATCTTGCTTCAATATCAGATTTTTTACCTGCTCCACTTACAATTGTACTATTTTCTTTATCAACTTTTACACGTTTTGCAGAACCAAGATCATTGAGTTTAACATTTTCAAGTTTAATACCTAAATCCTCAGAGATAACTTGTCCACCTGTAAGAATTGCAATATCTTCTAGCATTGCTTTTCTTCTATCTCCAAAACCAGGAGCTTTAACAGCAACAACTTTTAAACCACCTCTAAGTTTGTTAACAACAAGTGTCGCAAGTGCTTCACCCTCAACATCTTCTGAAATTATCATTAATGGTCTGCCTGCTTGTACTACAGCCTCTAACAATGGAACCATCGGTTGAAGATTTGTTAATTTTTTCTCATGAAGAAGAATTAGTGGATTTTCTAACTCAGTAGTCATTTTATCACCATTAGTAATAAAATATGGAGATAAATATCCTCTATCAAACTGCATACCTTCGACTACATCAAGTTCTGTCTCAATTCCTTTTGCTTCTTCAACAGTAATTACTCCTTCATTACCAACCTTCTGCATAGCTTTTGAAATCATCGCACCGATTTCTTTATCACCGTTTGCTGAAATTGTTCCAACTTGTGCAATCTCATCACTATCTTTTACTTTTTTTGCTGATGAAATTAATTTATTTTTTACATGATCTACAGCAGCTTCAATTCCTCTTTTAACATCCATTGGATTCATCCCTGCTGTTACATACTTACAACCTTCTTTAACAATTGCTTGAGCTAAAATTGTTGCAGTTGTTGTTCCATCACCAGCTTCATCGTTAGTTTTGCTAGCAACTTCTTTAACCATTTGTGCACCCATGTTCTCAAATTTGTCATCAAGATCAATTTCTTTTGCAACTGAAACGCCATCTTTAGTTGTTCTTGGAGCACCATAAGATTTGTCAATAACAACATTTCTTCCTTTTGGTCCAAGAGTAACCTTTACAGTATTGGCAAGTATGTCAACTCCCTTTAACATTGATGCTCTAGCATCTGAATCAAATTTTACTATTTTAGCCATTCTAAACTCTCCTTATTAATTATTTACCTGTTGCAATACCCATAATGTCAGATTCTTTCATTATGCTGTACTCTTTACCATCAATTTTAACTTCTGTTCCTGACCACTTACCGAATAAAACTTTATCTCCGACTTTAACGTCCATAGGTATTAGTTTTCCATCTTCAGTTTTTGCACCTCCGCCGACAGCAACAACTTTACCTTCTTGAGGTTTTTCTTGAGCTGTATCTGGAATAATTATGCCACCAGCAGTTTTTTCGCTGCTATCTAAAACTTCTATTAAAACACGGTCATGTAACGGTTTAAACTTCATACGAATTCTCCTTTAAATTAGCAGTCATATAGAGACATATTTAATAATTTTCAAGATCTTGAATAAAAATTATGGTCTAAAAAACCCAAGAATAAAGCATATTTTTAAGCTATACCTCAATTATGCCTCAAAACTTAGACAAAGATGGATTAAGATCTAAAATAAACAGTTACGAATTGTTTTTCATCGACATCTGGGGAGTAATCCACAATGGACTGCAAATTTTTGAAGATTCTATTGAAGTATTAGAAAATTTAAAAAAAAATAATAAAGAATTTGTATTGCTTACCAATGCTCCAAGACCAAATTCTACAGTCATTGATTTTTTGAAAAAAATGGGACTCAAAAAATATTATGAAAATGTATACACTTCAGGAGAAGCTTCATTAAAATATTTAATGGAAAATTTTCTAAATACAAAATTTTATCACATTGGACCACCAAAAGATTTTGACTTATTTAAAAGATTTGAACAAAATAAAGTTAGTAATATTAGCCAAGCTGATTATTTTATTTGTACAGGGTTATTTGAAGATCACGAGACAAAACTTGAATATTATAAAGATTTACTTGAAAAATTTTCAAATAAAAAATTTGTGTGTACTAATCCAGACTTAATTGTTGATAGAGGAGATGTTAGAGAGTTTTGTGCTGGATCAGTTGCAAAAATATTTGAAGAAATTGGTGGGAAAGTAATTTACTTTGGAAAACCTTATCCTCCAGTTTACAATTTATCTGCTAACATAAATGGTAAAAATGTTTTATGTATCGGAGATAATATGAATACAGATATAAAAGGAGCCAATATTCAAAATTTTGACAATTTGTTAATAACGAGTGGTATACATAAAAAAGAATTAAGTAGTTTAAATATCGATAAATTAGAAAAAAAATATGGAGTGAATGTTAATTACACTCAAACAAAATTAAAATGGTGAACAAAATTAAAATTTATAAAAATTTTGAAATTTTAAAAAAACATCAAAATGCCATGATACTAATTGGTAATTTCGATGGATTACACTTAGGCCATCAAAAATTATTCAAAGAAGCAAAAAAATATAAAAAAAAATATAATTCTAAAATTGGAGTGGTGACTTTTGATCCAATACCAAAAATGTACTTTAATAAAAGTATTACAAACTATCGACTTTCAAATCTTAATCAAAAAAGCAGATATTTTAGTGATTATAACGTTGATTTTTTAATAAATAAAAAATTTGATAAAAAATTCTCTAAAATATCTTGTCATAATTTTATTAAAAATATTTTATGCAAAAAGTTAAGTGCAGATTATATTTTTGTTAGTAATAATTTTAGATTTGGTAATAAGAGAGAAGGGGACGTAAATTTATTAAAAAGATTTCAAAAAAAATATAATTATAAATTAATTAACCCAAAACCATTATATAAAAAAAATAAAATTATTTCTTCAACATTAATAAGAAAATTAATTGAAAATGGTAATTTAAAAGTTGCAAATCAACTTTTAACAAGAAATTGGTCAATAGAAGGTGTCGTTGAAAAGGGTAGAATGATGGGAAGAAAAATTGGTTTTCCGACGTGTAACATAAATATAAAAAATTATATAATACCAAAAGTAGGAGTTTATGCAGTTGATGTTTGTATCGAAAAAAACAGAAAAAAGATCAAAGGAATAGCAAATATTGGTTATAGGCCTACTTTTAATCAAAAAAAATTATTATTAGAGGTAAATTTATTTAAATTTTCTGGAAATCTTTATAATAAAAATCTAACTATTAATTTTACAAAATTTATTAGAGGAGAAACAAAATTTAAAAATATTGATGCTTTAAAAAAACAGATAAAGAAAGATATTAAAGTTGCTAAAAGATAAAATATCATGAGCAAGGAACATATAAATCTACCTAAAACAAAATTCTCAATGAAGGCAAATTTGCCAAACAAGGAGCCAAATTACATTGAATTTTGGAAGAAAATTGACCTTTACAATTTGTTAAGACAAAAAAGTAAAGGGCAAGAAAAATTTGTGCTCCATGATGGGCCTCCATATGCAAATGGAAATATTCATATGGGTACCGCTTTAAATAAAATTTTAAAAGACATAATTACAAAATTTCATCAAATGGATGGCAAGGACTCAGTTTATGTTCCTGGATGGGATTGCCATGGTTTGCCTATCGAGTGGAAAATTGAAGAACAATATAAAAAGAATAAAAAAAATAAAAATGATGTTCCAATTATTGAATTCAGAAAAGAATGCAGGGAATTTGCAAATAAATGGATAGACGTTCATAAGGGAGAATTTACAAGACTTGGGGTAATTGGTGATTGGGAAAATTACTATTCAACAATGTCATTTGATGCTGAAGCTCAAATAGTTAGAGAACTTGGAAAATTTCTTAAAGAAGGAAGTCTTTATAGAGGTTACAAGCCTGTTCTTTGGTCAACTGTTGAAAAAACAGCTTTAGCGGATGCAGAGGTTGAATATATGGATCATGTTTCAGATACGATTTATGCAGCTTTCAAAGTGAAAGTTTCAAATTTAGATATTATTAAAGATGCTGATGTAATAATTTGGACGACAACTCCATGGACTATTCCCGCAAATAAAGCTTTAGCTTACAATGCTGGCCTAAAATATGTTTTGCTCGAAATAAATGATAACAAAAATTTTGTAGGTAGAAAAATAGTAATTGCAAAGGACTTACTAGAACCATTTAAAAAAGATACATCTATAGAAAATATTAGAGTTTTAAACGAATTTTTTGGAAAAGATTTAAAAGGAACAGTTTGCAGTCATCCATTTTCTAAAATGGGATATGATTATGATATTCCAATGCTCGAGGCTAATTTTGTTACTACTGAGCAAGGTACAGGCATTGTTCATTGCGCTCCAAGTCATGGACCTGATGATTTCAATCTTTGTTTAAATAATAATATTAAAGCAATTGAAACAGTTGATGGTGATGGAAAATATACAAATGAAATTAAACTTTTTGAAGGTTTACATATTTTTAAAGCCAATAACTTAATTATTGAAAAATTAGATGAACAAAAAAATTTAGTAACAAACGGAAAACTCACCCACTCTTATCCTCATTCTTGGAGATCAAAAGCTCCATTAGTTCATAGAGCAACTCCACAATGGTTTATTTCCATGGAAAGTCATGGATTAAGGGATAAAGCTTTAAAAGCTATCGATAATACAGATTTTTATCCTTCCAAAGGAAAAGAAAGAATAAAATCAATGATTGAAACTAGACCTGATTGGTGTGTATCAAGACAGAGAGTTTGGGGTGTTCCATTACCAATCTTTATTTCAAAAAAAACAGGTGAAGTTTTAGTTGATGATGAAGTTTTTGAAAATATCGCAAAAATTTACGAAAAAGATGGTTCTGATTGTTGGTTTAATGAAGATTATCAGATCTTTCTTGGAGATAAGTATAAAGCGGAAGATTATGAAAAATTATCAGATATAGTTGAAGTTTGGTTTGATAGTGGATCCACTCATTCTTTTGTCTTAGAAAAAAGAGATGACCTTAAATGGCCTGCATCGATGTATTTAGAGGGTTCAGATCAACATAGAGGATGGTTTCACTCTTCACTACTAGAGTCATGTGGAACAAGAGGTGTTGCTCCATTTGAAAGCATTCTTTCTCATGGTTTTGTCGTAGATGGAAAAGGTCTAAAAATGTCAAAATCAACAGGTAACGTAATTGCTCCACAAGATATACTTAAAAAATACGGAGCTGATATATTAAGAATTTGGGTTGCATCTTCAAATTATGCTGAAGATCTTAGAATAGATTACTCAATTTTAGATCAGCATGCTGAGTCTTATAGAAAAATTAGAAATACGTTTAGATATCTTTTAGGGAATATTCAAGATCAATATGAAAATCTCGATTTTGAAAAGGTTAAATTTGAAAATTTCGACTCTCTAGAAAAATTTATGCTTCACAGAATTTATATAATAAATGAGAATTTTAAAAATAATTTTAAAGTTTATAACTTTCACAACTTATATAAAGAATTACTAAATTTTTGTACAGTCGAGCTTTCAGCCTTTTATTTTGATATCAGGAAAGACACTTTATATTGTGAGGATTTGAATTCCGAAAAAAGAAAGAACTGCATAACTCTTTTAAATATTATTTTACAATGTCTCCTAAAATGGTTTGCCCCAATATTATCATTTACAACTGAAGAAATTTATCAATTGGTTAAAAAAGAAGAAGATAGACAAAGTATACATTTGCAAAATTTTGTTTCCGTTCCAAATTCTTGGAATAATAAAGAAATAAGCTCAGATTGGGAATATGTAAAAAAAATTAGAGACGAGGCAAACATTTCTATTGAGAACATGAGAGCTGAAAAATCAATTGGCTCAAGTTTAGAGGCAATGATTGAGATAAAGTTAAATAAAGAATTTTATGATAAAGCAAAAAATATAAATTTTGCTGAAATTTGTATAACTTCATCTGCTTCTGTAATTAAAGAAGAAAATTTAAAAAATAGTATTGAAGTAGTTGCAAAAAAAGCTCGGGGAACAAAATGCCCAGTTTGTTGGAAAATTTTTGAAACGAGTTGTGAAAGGCATGGACATTTTAATTTAAATGGGCAATGAAAAAATAAATAAACTTCTTATTGGTTTTATATTTTTAGTTGTTTGTTTTGCTTTAGATAGATTTTCAAAAATCTATATTTTAGATATTTTAAATGATGAAGGACAAGTTGATTTTTATATAAATCAATTTCTAAATATCTATTTAGTTTGGAATACAGGGATAGGATTTGGTTTATTTTCATCAGAAGATAAACTTTTCTATAATATCTTTACTGCAATTATAGTCATTATAAACTTAGTAATATTGTATTTCGCTTTCATTGAGTCAAAAATTAAATCATTTTTTTTAATGATAATATTAGGAGGCTCTTTAGGAAACTTATTTGACCGAGTTTATTACAGAGCTGTTCCAGACTTTATAGATTTAAATTATGCAGGATATCATTGGTTTATCTTTAATGTAGCTGACATATTTATAACAATTGGTATTATATGCCTTATTTTATCTGAATTTATATTCTATAAAAAAAAAGATGAAAAAAATTAAACTAAATTTAATCTTATTAATCGCTTTAGTGCCATTATTAACTTTTTGTGGTGGAGTTAGAGATGCTTTAGAAGGTAAAAAGAGATCTGATCAAAGTGATGAATTCTTGGTTAAGAAAAAAAATCCCTTACAAATGCCACCAGATATGAATAAACTTCCTAAACCAGGAGACGATATGGAAGAGAGTAATCTAACAGATAATGAGGAAGTTAAAAATTTACTGAAGATAAAAGACGATAATAATTCTGAAGACTCTAGTAGTGGGTCAGATTTATTAAATAATATGAAAAAGAAAATCCAGTAATTAATGGAGACAAAACATATTATTTACAAAAATTTCAATAATAAAAATAAACAATTAAATAAAAAAAAACTTAATAATTTCATAAAGTTTAAAAATTTAATTGAAAAATATCCTTTATTAAAATCTCTAACAAATAATTATAATTATTCATTTCAGAAAAAAAATTTACTAAATTTCAAAAAATACGATGAGTATAATTTAATAGGAATGGGTGGATCTATTTTAGGTGCACAAGCCATTTATGATTTTCTTAGTCATAAAATCAAAAAAAAATTTTTCTTTTATAATAACCTTCAGAACATAAGAATAACAAAATCAAACAAAAAACGTTTAAATATAATTATATCAAAATCAGGTAATACCCTGGAAACATTATCAAATTTAAACCTGATCTTATCAAAACAGAAAAGAAATAAAAATTTAATAATAACTGAAAAAAAAAATAATATTCTTAGAGCTATGGCGAATAAACTGAGATCTGATGTAATTGACCATAAAAATTACATAGGAGGAAGATATTCAGTATTATCAGAAGTTGGAATGGTCCCAGCAGAATTAATGGGATTAAATGAAAAAAAATTTAAACGATTAAATTATCTGGTAAAAAATAAAGCATTTATAAATTTTTTAATTCAAAATGTTTCCTCAATTCACTCAAATATTATTAAAGGAAAAAAAAATTGTGTCATTTTAAATTATGATGAAAAATTGAATAACTTTTTAAAATGGTATCAGCAATTATCTGCTGAAAGTTTAGGAAAAAAGGGTAATGGATTCTTTCCTATAATTTCTACAATGCCAAAGGACAATCATAGTCTTTTACAACTATATTTAGATGGCCCAAAAAATAATTTTTTTAGTTTTTTTTTCTCTAGAGATAGAAACCAATTTAAATTTAATAATGCTTTTATAATTAATGGATTAGAACATTTAAAAAAGAAAAGTTTGGATCAAGTAATGTATGCTCAAAAAAAAGCTACACAAAATGTATTTAATAAGAAAAAATTATTATTTAGAAGTTTTGAAATTAAAAATAAAAGTGAGGAAACTTTAGGTGAACTATTTACATTTTTTATTTTAGAAACACTAATGTTAAGCTCCTTATTAAATGTAAATCCAATTAACCAACCTTCTGTTGAATTGATTAAAATAGAAACAAAAAAAATCCTAAAATAGTAATTTACCAAATATAATTTTTGATAAACCATATTTTTTTTCTCTAAGAACTTTAAAATCTTCTATAAAATTTTCTTTAAATTTCTTATTTCTATGTATTACTATTAATGTACTTTTGTGAGCAATTTTTAAGTCTAAAATCTTCCTTAATAATTTATTTATATTTTTATCTTTAAATGGTGGATCCAAATAAATTAAATTAATTTTTTCATTATCTATATATTCTTTAGAAATTTCATATGCGTTTATTTTCTTAATGACTGACTCTTTATCAATTTCTAACTCTTTTATGTTTTTTTCTAAAACTTTTAGAGAGGGTTTGTAATTTTCAAAAAAAAAAACTTTTTTTACCCCTCTAGATAAACATTCAATGCCAAATGAACCAGAACCGGAAAATAAATCCAAAACTACGTCATTTTTGAATTTAATTTTTTCATTCTTAGAATGCTCTAAAATATTAAATATCGACTCTCTAACCATATCCTTTAAAGGTCTTGTTGTTTTATCTGTAGGATTATGAATTAATTTCCCTCTTAGTTTTCCACCAATTACTCTCATTTATCTATGACTTTATGACCTATATCTGATCTATAAAAACCATCTTCCCAATTCAATTTATTAATCTGATTGATGATTTCTTTTCTGCTTGATAAATAACTATCTGAGATATTCACAAAATTTATTACCCTTCCTCCAACTGCTACAATTTTGTTTCCAGAACTTTTTGTTCCAGCATGAAAAATAAAATTATCTTTAGTTGATTTGAATTCTTTTAAATTTTTAATTTCAACATTCTTATTATATTTATCGGGATATCCTTTTGAGCATAAAGCAATGCACATACTTTTTTTATTTTTCCATTTTATTTCGTGGGTCTTTAATTTTGAATTACAACAAGCATTTATTATTTCCAATAAATCACCGTCAACCAAAGGTAATATAGTTTGGCATTCAGGATCACCCATCCTGACATTATATTCAATTAGGTATGGTTCATTGCTTTTTATCATTAAGCCAGCATATAAAAAACCGACGTACTTCTCATTCATTTCACTTATAGCTTTTAAAGTTGGCTCAATTATTTTGTTTAAAATTTTACTTTCTAAATCATTGTTAATTAAGCTTGAAGGTGAATAAGCTCCCATTCCTCCCGTGTTCTTTCCAGTATCGCCCTCACCAACTCTTTTATGGTCTTGAGCTGTATTAAAAGTTTTATAACTAATTCCATCTGAAATAATAAAAAAACTCATCTCATCACCTTCTAGAAATTCTTCAATTAACACTTGATCTGTTTTCCCAAATTTACCATCAAATATTTCAATAACAGCAGTTTTGGCCTCATCAACATTTTGACAAATATAAACACCCTTACCTGAAGCAAGAACATCCGCCTTTACAACAATAGGAAAATTAGATGATGATAGAAATACAAATGCGTCTTCTTTTGATTTACAAATTTTAAATTTAGCAGTTGGTATATTAAATTTTTCACAAATTTGTTTTGTAAATATTTTTGACCCTTCTAACTGAGCAACTTTTTTTCTGGGACCAAAAACTTTAATATTTTTTGATTCTAGGAAATCCACTAATCCTTCGACTAATGGTTTTTCTGGACCAACAATCACTAATTCGATTTGTTCTTTTTTAATAAATTTATACAAATCTTGAAAATTCTCCAAATTTAAATTGATATTTACAGATATTTCTTCGGTACCAGCATTACCAGGTATAGAATATATATTTGTTATTTTTTTTGAACTACTTAAGTGATGAGCTAGAGCATGCTCTCGTCCTCCACTTCCAATAATTGCAATTTTCATTTAGTAAATATATATCTTAAATATGTTAAATAAGTTAGCTAAATTAAAATACTTAGCAAATAATTTTGAGATCATTGAAGATGGTGATCATGTGATTTGTGCTATCTCGCAAAAAAAAATACCTCTTGAAAACTTAAATTATTGGAACGTTGAGGAACAGGAAGCCTACTTTTCGTATGTTGAGGCCTCAATGAAAAGAGATTTATTAGATAAAAACTGATTATGTTTTCCACCTATCATGTGTCCAGATCCACTGGTCTACATTTTTTAATATCATTTTTTCAAGTATCTTATTTAGATGTTCAGTGATTTCTTTGATTGATTTATTATTCCCAATTTTAATTGGTTCTGAAACAAACATTTTAAAATAATTATTTTTTCTTCTCTCTATATAAATAGGTACTAGATCACATTTATATTTTTTAATTAATTGTGCGGGTATGGTCGTAGTACTAGCTGGTTTACCGAAAAAATTAATTTTTATACCTTCTCTTACTCTTTGGTCTATCATTAGAGCTACTGAGTTACCTTTTTTAATATTTTCGATAATCTGTCTTGTGCCTGATCTTCCTTTTTTAATTTGATTTTTGCATATAAAATTTTCTCTAATTTCTTCCATAGTTTTGTTAAGGAATACGTTATTTAGTGGTCTATAAATAGCGCACAAATTTATACCTGCTTTTTCAATTTGAAGCGCCATTAATTCAAAATTATTGAAATGACCAGATATAAATACAGCTCGTCTTTTTTCCCTCTTAATTTTGTTTAGGTTTTCTAGCCCGTCTATTTCAATAAATTTATTTAATTTGCTATTTCTAAATGCTTTAAGAAAAGGATATTCAGCAAGTATTCTTCCATAATTTCCATATATTTTGCTGATAATTTTATTGTAATTTTTTTTGTCTACAATGCCAGATTGTTCCAAATTATTCTCAATTAATTTTTTTGATCTAAATATTGGACCAACCAAGCGTCCAATAAAATCTCCCAAATTAGATCCATTTTTATAACCAATTATAATTAGTATAAAAAAAAACAATTTTATTAAAATAAATTCAATTAAATAAAAAAACTTCCTCATAATTTTTTTAATAAAAAATTTTTAAATTCTTTTTCTTTTTCAATTTTTAATCCTATTTTTAAAAATTGGATATTTTTTTTTTGTATATTTGATAATCGATTGTAGTCTTTTTCGGTTGTTATAATTTTTAATTTATTACTCTTAGCCATATTTTTTATACTATTTATATCAGAATTTTTATATTTATAATGGTCTGGAAAAGTCATTATTTTTTTTATCTTAAAATTATATTTTTTTAATGTTTGTTGAAATTCCAAAGGATTACCTATGCCTGAAAAAACTAAAAAGTTATTTTTAAATTTAAAAGACTCAAGATTTCTAGCAGTGTATTTAGCTCTAAATATTTTTAAATTTGGATTTAATCTCTTTAGAGTTTTTTCGAAACTTTTATTATTTTTTTCACCATTAAGAAATGCAAGGTCATAATTTAAAATATTCGCAATTCTTTCCCTTAATGGCCCAGCAGGCAAAACTAGCCCATTTCCAAATACCTCTGAACTATTAAAACAAGCAATAGAAATATCATAATTTAAACTTTTATCTTGCAAACCATCATCTAATATAGCTAACTGGTATTTTTTTCTTTCAGCAATTCTCAGTGCGATATCTCTAAAACTTAAACAAATTAGTTTACCATATTTTGATAAAATATTTTGCTCATCAATTTGATCAATATATTTTTTTTTAATAAACACAGTTTTAAATTTATATTTTAACATATCATTTATTTTTAAAACTAAAGGTGTTTTTCCAGTTCCACCTAAGTAAATATTTCCAACACAGATTGTTTTTATTTTGAAATATTTTTTTGGACTTAAAGATTTAAAAAAATTAAAAATAATTGTTATCAAACTAAATGGTAAGAGTAATAATGATATGAAATTGAAACTATCCCAAAAAATGGGTCTTTTTACTTTCATTATAAATAATTTTTAATTTCTTTAACGTTATTTTCAAAAATTTTAGCACCTAAATAATTAATCTTATTAAGTTTACTATTTGATATTTTGTAATTATGATTTTTTACAAATACCTTTTCCATTTGATCAATATTTTTAATCTCTGAAGATATTTTTAAACTATTTAATTCTTTATATATTTCTTTAAAATTATTTACTTTTTTACCATGCATCACGTAATTACCCATTCTTACAGCTTCTAATGGGTTTTGTCCTCCATGGTTTACTAAAGATCCACCAATAAATGTTACTTTTGAAAGTCTTAAAAATTTTGACATCTCTCCATATGTATTAACAATATATACGTCACAATTTTCAGAAGGTTTAAGTCCGCTTGATCTTTCGGTAACTATCAGTTTTAATTTTCTAAGTTCTTGCTTTATATCTTCTGATCTATTTATGTGACGCGGAACCAATATTGTAATTAAATTCTTAAACTTTTTCTTCAATTTTAAATGTAATTTTCCAATGATTTTTTCCTCATTATAATGTGTGCTAGCTGCACAGAATATTTTTTTATTTTTAAAATATTTTTGAACATTTTTCTTCAAACTTTGTTTATCATTTTTGAAATACTTTAAATTTCCAATAAATTTAATTTTTTTAACACCCAATTTTTTTAAATAATTTCGGGTTTCTTGATTTTGAGGTAAAGCTATAGTTATTTTACTGAAAACATTCTTTGCAAAAGATGAAAATATTTGCCATCTTTTGAAACTTTTACTCGTAATTCTAGCATTGATTAAAATAAGAGGTATTTTTTTTGAATTTATTTTTTCATACATATTCGGCCAGATTTCAGAATCTACAAATATTGCAATTTTTGGTTCCCAATAATTTAAAAAGTTATTACATATAAATCCAATATCAAATGGATAGTAAATATGAGTTGTTTTCTTTAATGGTTTCTTTGCAATTATTGATGCAGAACTTAAAGTAGATGAAGTAAGTAAAATTTTTTTTATAGATTTGTCTTTTTCAAACTTATTTATAATAGGGAGAATGCTCATGATTTCTCCAACACTTGCACCATGAAACCATACAGTTGTATCAGTCTTTTTTAAATTATAATAAGCGTATTTTTCTAAGATTCTTTTCCAATCTTCCTTTCCATTAATCACTCTAAAAAATAATATAAATGGTGAGATTAAAAAAAAAATAATTCCTAATATATTATACAAAAAATACATTAGTTATTTTTTATTTGTCTTTCGTAGAAGTTTTTATAAAGCAATGAATTTTTGATTAGATCATCATGTTTCCCTGATGATTCTACAGAACCTTTATCAACAACATAAATTTTTTCTGAATTAAGAATAGTTGATAGTCTATGAGCAATAACTACTGTCGTTTTATTTTTTGTTAATTCCTCAATAGCTTTTTGTATTTTTTCTTCTGTTTCAGAGTCGAGAGATGAAGTTGCTTCGTCTAGAAGAATTATTTTGCTATCCTTTAACAAAGCTCTCGCTATCGAAAGTCTTTGCTTTTCACCACCCGATAATTTTACTCCATTTTCTCCTATAACAGTCTGAAATTTATTTTCTAATTTTTCTATAAAATCTGTACACATTGATATTTTTGCAGCTGTAAAAATTTCTTCATCACTCGCGTCTGGCTTCGCATATTTGATATTATTAAAAATAGTATCATCAAAAAGTGTTGTATTTTGATCAACAATAGATATTTCTTTCCTTAATGATTTGAGGTTAAGGTTTTGTACTTTTTGATTATCAATTAAAATTTCCCCAGAGTCTGCATCATAAATTCTTGGTATTAAATTTAATATTGTAGATTTTCCCGATCCGCTGTGGCCTACTAAAGCTGTCATTTTTCTGCCAGCTATATCAATATTAATATCTTTAAGGACTATATTGTTAAGATTTGATTTGTAACTAAAATTAATATTTTGAAATTTTATTGATGCATTACTTATATCTAATATTTTTCCATTTTCATTTGTTGAAATTTTATTTTGTTGATCAATAATAGGTAATATTCTTTTTCCTGCCGATAGTCCTTGGCCAAAAGCAACATTAACTGTTGCTAAAGACTTTACTGGTTGATAAGCAAGCATCATAGCAGCCAAAAAAGAGAAAAAATTGTTTATACTAAGCTGGTCATTCATAATTAATTTTCCTGAGTAAAAAATTAATATTGCAATCATTATTCCAGTTACAACTTCCATTATTGGAGTGGATCTTATAAAAACAGTTGCAATTTTTATTGATTTTTCTTTTAGATCATTGACGAATTTTTCTGATCTTTCATGTTCATAATTCTCTCTTTGAAAAATTTTTATAATTTTATGATTTTTAAAAAGATCAATTAAATATTTATTTAAGTCGCCTGACTTTTCTTGTGCTTCTGTGGCAACTTTAATAATACGTTTTCCTAATTTTTTTGCAGTTATCGTAGCTATTGGAAGCATAATTAAAGCTATAAGAGAAAGCCTCCAATTTTGAAAGAACATCACAAATAACAAGCCAATAAGCGTTAAGCCATCCTTGAATAGGTTTAAAACTGCATTACTTAGCATCCCAGTTATTTGATTTACATCAAAGTTAAGATTTGAAATATATTTTCCTGAATGTTTATCTTCAATTTTTTCAGTATCAGCTTTTATAAAAGAAGATAACATATCGATTTGAATATTTTTTTTCACTTCTTCTGCAGTTTTTATCATTAAAACTTTTGCTAAATATAGAGATATGCCTTTTGTAGCAAAAGCTATTATGATTAAAAGTGGAATTATGAAAATTAAACTTTGATCTTTGTTTATAAAAATTTTTTCTATTGCAGGGTCGAGTAACCATGCTGTTGCTGATGTAGCAACAGCAACCAAAATAGAAAACACTATAGCAAGAATTATTTTATTTAGATGTTTTGTTGTATAATCATTGTACAATCTTTTTATAATATCAATATTTTTCATTAAGTTAATTTTCCTACTAGCAAAATTATTAAAATAATAAGACCCAAAAGATTGTTGCTTTTAAATTTTCTTAAGCAGTCATTCCCATTTTCAGTTTTTAATTTGAGAGATTGAAAAATTAACAAATGAGTTAAAGGCACTATTAAAGCAATGTAATATAAATAATTAAAATTCATTTTATAACCAACAAGAAACAATGATATTAAAAATATAATGTAACAAAACGATATAAATTTTTTTGGGTTATTTTTAAATTTAATCGATGTTGATTTAACTCCAATTATTTCATCATCATTAATATCTTGATATCCATATATTGTGTCGTAACCTAATGTCCAAAATGTGGCTCCTAAATAAAATATAATTGGTACTATAGAAACTTCATTTTGAATGGATATCCATGCCAAAACTAGACCGTAATTAAAAGTAATACCTAAAAAAAGTTGAGGCCAGTAAGTAAATCTTTTCATTAATGGATATGTAAAAGCCAGCGGCATTGAAAGAAGAGCCATATAAATGGTAAATTTATTAAAATTTATCAAAACTAAAAACGCGATTAAACATAAGATTGCAGCATATATTGCAGCATTAAATACAGAAATTTTTTCTGACGCGATTGGTCTATTTTTTGTTCTTTCGACTAACTTGTCAATTTTTCTATCACTTATATCGTTAACAATACATCCTGCTGATCTCATTAGGACAGATCCAGAAAAAAATAAAAAAGCATAAATAAAATAAGTATTTAAAGAAAGAGAAAAATCATATGAAATTGTTAAACCCCAAACACATGGCCAAAATAGAAGCATGAAACCAATTGGTTTATTAAGTCTTGTTAATTCAATAAAAATTTTAACCTTTTCAGACATAATTTACTTGTAAATAACAAAGCGTAGATTCATAATCAAACTGATTCGCATGAATATTGATTACACTGTTACCGCATTAATGTTTCCCGCCATTCCTTTGATTATGGCTGTCTATAGTAATAGATTTCATACATTAAGCGGTTTGATTAGAAAAATACACGACGAATATGTTTTCGAAAAGCATACTCCACCAGAGTGGAAGCAGCAGCTAATTAATTTAAATGATAGAGTAAAAAATTTAAGAATTACTATACTTTTTGCAGCATTTGGTTTTTTATTTAATATGCTTACTGTTTTTGCTCTTTATTTAGAGACATATTTTTTAGCTAGAATTATATTCGGATCTTGTTGTTTATCCATGATGGTATCAATAATATTTTTTATAAGAGAAATACAAATCTCAACTAGAGCGTTAAGACTTCATCTTTCAGATATGGATGATCAATTTAAGGAATAATAACTGCTGGTCCAGTTAAAACCCTATTCTCCAAATCTATATGAGCTTGTTTAGCTTCACTTAATTTATATTTTTTAGAAACTTCAATTTTTATCTTTCCTGAAAGAACTGCATCAAAAACCAATTTAGCGGATTTATCTAATTCATCTCTTGTAATTGTATAATGCATTATTGACGGTCTTGTAAAAAAAAGACCTTTTGTATTTATATGTTTTTTGACATCTATAGTGTGAACATATCCAGATGCATTTCCAAATGCTACCATCATCCCTCTAATTTTTAAACATTCTATTGATCCCTCAAAAGTTTTTGCTCCAACACCATCATAGACAACATCTATTCCGTTTTTACCTACTATTTTTTCAACTTCTTCCACAAAATTATGATCTGTATAATTGATGACATGATGACACCCATTTTTTTTTGCTATATCAACTTTTTCTTTAGATCCGACTGTTCCAATGACTTCACATCCTAATGCATTAGCCCACTGGCATAATATTTGACCAACACCACCAGCTGCAGCATGAAATAAAACTTTATCTCCTTTTTTTACAGCATATGATCTGTGTAACAAATATTCTGAAGTTATTCCTTTTAATAAAATACAAGAAGCTATTTCATCTGAAATACCTTCAGGCACGGTAACTAACTTTTCTTCTGGCATTATTTGTTTTTCTGAATATCCACTTATTGGAGCAGATGCATGACTTACTCGATCTCCAACTTTAAAAAGACTTACTTCTGAGCCAATTTCTTCAACTACTCCAGATGCTTCTAATCCAAGTCCACTTGGTAATTCAATCGGATACAAACCTGTTCGATGGTAAACATCAATATAATTAAGTCCAACTGACAAATTTTTAACTAGAACTTCCTTTGGACCAGGTTTACCAATTTCAATATCCTTGTATTCTAAGACTTCTGGACCTCCAAACTTTTCAAATCTTATAGCTTTCATATTTACTTTACGAAATTACCATTATGGTAATCATCAATTGCTTGAAGTATTTCTTGTTTGGTATTCATGACGAATGGGCCACCTCTTGCAATCTGTTCTCCTATCGGTTTTCCAGATATTAGTAAAAATTTAGCGTTTGTTAAAGCGGTTACTTTCAAGTTTTCACCTCTAGATAATAAAATTAAAGTAGAGTCTTTAACACTTTCATGTTTATTGTTTCCAATTTCTATCTCACCTTCAATTAAATATATGAATGAATTATGTGTGGATGGAACTTGATGATTAAAAGTTTTACTTTCATTTAATTCGACATCAAAATAAATTGGATCTACATTGTGTTTTTTTATTGGACCTTCTGAATTTTCAAACTTTCCAGCTATTACTTTTATAAATTTATCTTCATCTTTATGTGTGCTCATTTTATCAGAGTCTATATAATGGTATTCTGGTTTGCTCATCTTTTCGCTAGCAGGCATATTAATCCATAATTGAAAACCATGAAGTTTTCCATCGTTCATAGCTGGCATTTCAGAATGAATTATTCCACTACCAGTTTTCATCCACTGAACATCTCCTGCAGTCATTTTTCCTTGACCACCTGTACTATCTTTATGTTCAAAACTACCAGCTAACATGTATGTAACTGTTTCAATTCCTCTGTGTGGATGAGGAGGAAAGCCTGCAATATAATCATCTTTATTTTCTGATCCAAATTCATCTAACATTAAAAATGGATCATAATAATTTGGTTCAACGCCAATACTTCTTTTTAATTTAACTCCTGCTCCATCTGATGCTGGTGTTGGATCTATAATTTTTTCTACTTCGATATTTATCATGTTGTTCATATAGGATATATCTAAATTAAATCAAGTAATTCTGATAAATTACTTATTTGTTTGTTAGGTTCAAAATCTAATTTATCAAAAATATTATTATTTCTATTCACCCAAACAGTGTTGTATCCATAATTTCCTGCACCAGATACATCCCATGTATTTGCACTTAAGAATAAAACTTCGTCCTTTTCAATATTATATTTATTGATTGGAAGGTCGTAAACTTTTGAATCTGGTTTAAAAATACCAACTTCTTCTACAGAAAAAATATCATCAAAAATATCTTTCAATTGATTACTAACAACAAGTTCATTTAAAAGGTCAGGTGTACCATTTGATAGAATTGCCAATTTATAATTTGATTGTTTTAATTTATTTAAAGCATCCCTTACTTCTGTAAATGGTGAAAGCACTTTATATAAATTCAATAGTTCTGATCTCATTGCATTATCAATATTGTAAAAATTCATAGATTTGTCCAAACTATCTTCGGTGATTTGCCAAAAATCTCTATGTCTTTTCATTAAACTTCTAAGCCAAGTATATTCAAGTTGTGTAGTTCTCCAATAATTAGCAAATCCTTCCCATTTATCGCCCAATCTTTCTTTGCATTTTTCGGCAGCAGAATTAACATCAAATAAAGTTCCATATGCATCAAATATGATTGCTTTAATATTTTTCATAAATTAATTTAAATATAATGAGCAATATTAGAATATTTTATCCAGAAAAATTATCAATTAATTTAGAAACTAATTTAACTAAGTCACAATCACATTATCTATTGAAAGTAATGAGGATTAAACAAGGAGAGACCTTCTCTGTTTTTAATAAATCTGGAGAATGGAAGTCAATTGTAACTGAAATTTCAAAAAGCAGCTTAAATTTCAAGGTAGTTGAACAGTTGAGACAAAAAGATAAAGAGCAAGAAATCTGGTTAGCCTTCTCACCTATTAAATCAAACTATTTTAACTTCATGATACAAAAAGCAACTGAGCTTGGAGTAACAAAATTTGTACCAATTATTTCTGAAAGGACAATTGTTAGAAAAATAAATAATGAGAGACTAAATAAAATAATTATAGAGTCGTGCGAGCAAAGTAATAGAATAAATATTCCTTCAATTGAAAAACCTCAATCATTAGATAAATTCCTATCTAACAATTCAGATATCAATTTAATTTTTGGAGATTTAAATACAAATAATAAAAAAATTAAAATTTCAAATTCAAAACCAAATTGTCTTTTAATTGGTCCTGAAGGGGATTATTCAGCCAGTGAAATTAAAAAGATTCTAAACTTTAAAGGGTCTCAATCGATAAAACTAAGCGATAACATTTTAAGGTCTGAAACTGCGGTTATATCCGCGTTATCTGTGATCAATTATTTGCAAAATTGATAAATTGTCGCGAATTCTCTAGTATTTTTTATAATATTTTCGATCTATATAGAAAACAAATGAAGAAACTATTTTTTGTTTTTATAGCATTAATTTACTCAGTCGAGGCGTTTGCAAACCAACCAAAAAATTGGCAGTTAGGCTTCCAAGAGCCCGCATCACAAACTATGAGAGATATAGTTTGGTTTCATGACTATATGTTAGTACCAATCATAGTCGCTATAAGTGCGTTTGTTTTATTTTTAATGCTTTATGTGATGGTAAGATTTAGAGCATCAAGAAATCCTAATCCATCAAAGAGAACACATAATGTTTTAGTTGAGATTGTTTGGACTTTGGTTCCATGTTTAATCTTGATTGTAATGGCAGTACCATCATTTAAAGTTTTATATTCACAAGATGCAATTCCTAAAGCTGATGTAACTATAAAAGCAATTGGATATCAATGGTATTGGGGATACGAGTACCCAGATGAAAATATAATTTTTGATGCTTATATGATCGAAGAAAAAGATTTAAAAGAAGGTCAGCCAAGATTGTTAGCAACAGATAATGTAGTTGTTGTTCCAGTAAATAAAGTAGTTAAAGTTTTAATTACAGCAAATGATGTGCTTCATGCATGGGCATTACCAGCATTTGGAGTTAAAAGGGATGCGATGCCAGGAAGAGTAAATGAAACTTGGTTCAAAGCTGAAAAAGTTGGGACTTATTACGGACAATGTTCTGAGTTATGTGGAATTAAACATGCTTTTATGCCAATTGAAGTTAAAGTAGTTTCAGAGGAAGATTACCAAATTTGGCTTTCAGAGGCGAAGATAAAATTTGCAAAAGATGAAAATTTAATTAATAAAAAACTAGTAGCGAGTAAATAAAAATGAGTTCAGAAGCAGCACATATTCACGATCATCATACTCCAACAGGTTGGAAGAGATGGGCATATTCTACAAATCATAAAGATATTGGAACAATGTATTTAATTTTTGCAATTATTGCAGGAGTTATTGGAACAGCTTTTTCAGTTTTAATGAGAATGGAATTAATGCACCCTGGTGATGATGTTTTAGGTGGTAACTACCATCTTTATAATGTTTTGGTTACAGGTCACGGATTAATAATGATTTTCTTTATGGTGATGCCAGCAATGATTGGTGGTTTTGGAAACTGGTTCGTGCCGATAATGATCGGAGCACCAGATATGGCATTTCCAAGAATGAACAATATTTCTTTTTGGTTGTTGCCTGTTGCTTTTATTTTATTACTTTCATCAATTTTTGTAGACGGACCTCCAGGTGCACAAGGTGTCGGTGGTGGCTGGACGATTTATCCACCTCTATCTTCCACTGCAGGTCAACCAGGTCCAGCAATGGATTTAGCAATTTTAAGTTTACACGTTGCAGGAGCTTCTTCAATTTTAGGAGCAGTTAATTTTATTACAACTATATTGAATATGAGAACGCCTGGAATGACTTTGCATAAGATGCCATTATTTGCATGGTCAATATTAGTTACAGCTTTTTTATTATTACTTTCTTTACCAGTATTAGCAGGAGCAATTACTATGCTTCTAACAGATAGAAATTTCGGTACAGCATTTTTTGATGCACAAACAGGTGGTGACCCAACATTATTCCAGCATTTATTTTGGTTTTTTGGTCATCCAGAAGTTTACATTCTAATCTTACCAGGATTTGGAATGATCAGCCATATCGTATCTACTTTTTCAAAGAAGCCAGTTTTTGGATATTTAGGAATGGCTTATGCGATGGTAGCAATTGGAATAGTAGGATTTGTTGTTTGGGCTCACCATATGTACACAGTTGGATTAGATACTGATACTAAAGCATATTTCTTAGCAGCAACAATGATCATCGCTGTTCCAACAGGAATTAAAATATTTTCATGGATAGCTACAATGTGGGGAGGATCTATATCATTCAAAACCCCAATGGTTTGGGCTTTGGGATTCATATTTTTATTTACAGTTGGAGGAGTAACTGGCGTTGTTCTAGCGAACGCTGGAGTAGATACGGCATTGCATGATACTTATTACGTTGTAGCTCACTTCCACTATGTATTATCTTTAGGAGCTGTTTTTGCAATATTTGCAGGCTTCTATTATTGGTTTGGTAAAATGTCAGGGTATGAATATTCTGAGTGGATGGGTCAACTTCATTTTTGGTTAACCTTTATAGGTGTGAATTTAGTTTTCTTTCCACAACACTTCTTAGGATTAGCTGGGATGCCAAGAAGATACGCTGATTATCCGGATGCATTTGCCGATTGGAATTATATTTCTTCAATCGGTTCATATATTTCTGTAGTTGGCTTAGTGGTATTTTTCGCTAATTTAATCTACGCTTTTGCAAAAAAGAAAAAAGCAGCACAAAACCCATGGGGAGAAGGGGCCACAACATTAGAGTGGACAGTTCCATCACCACCAAATTTTCATACTTTTGATGAATTACCAAAGTTTGAAGATTATGAAGGCACTGAAAAATCTAGTAGTTAGTAACGTCTTAAGATATAAAAATTAAAATGGCTACGACGTATTCTAAAGTAAAAAAATCGTATTACGAACTAGGTATTATTCCTGAATTATTAAAATTAATGAAACCAAGAGTAATGTCTCTTGTTATCTTTACTTGTGCAGTTGGTCTATTAACGGCTCCTACTTCAGTCTCATTTCAACAATCAGTGATTGGGATATTAATTGTAGCCTTTGGTGCAGGAGCAGCAGGAGCACTTAACATGTGGTATGAAGCTGACTTAGATAAACTAATGTCAAGAACTTGCCTGCGCCCAATTCCAAGAGGAAAGCTGAACAGAAACCAAGCATTATATTTTGGAACATCTCTGTCAGTTATTTCAGTTGTAAGTTTATACTTTGTTACAAATGCTTTATCAGCATTTCTATTATTGTTTACGATATTATTTTACGTATTTGTTTATACAATTTGGTTAAAAAGAAAAACTCCACAAAATATTGTTATAGGCGGTGCATCAGGAGCTTTACCACCAGTAATTGGATGGGCAATAGCAACAAATTCTATTTCGTTGGAGTCGATTGCTTTTTTCTTAATAATTTTCTTTTGGACACCATCACACTTTTGGGCATTAAGCTTGTATAAAGCTGATGATTATAAAAAAGCAGGAATTCCAATGCTTCCAGTAACTAATGGAATTCAGGATACTAAAAAGAATATTCTAATTTATTCTTTGCTAATGATACCTACAATTGTTTTCCCATATTACATTGGATTTGTTGGTGAAGTATTTTTATCTTTTAGCTTACTACTTACATTTTATTATAATTTAATTTGTTATCAGCTTTACAACTTTAAATATGGAAAATTTAACATAAAGAAAGCTAGACATATTTTTAGCTATTCAATTATTTATTTATTTTTAATATTTGTTTTTTTCTTAGTGGATAAAATTTTATGATAGTTAAAGATCAAAAATTAAAGAAGAAAAATTTATGGACAGCAGTTGGTTTGGTTGCATTTATAGTTTTCTTATTCATTTTCACATTATTTAATATTGGAGTATTCGAAAGACCTCTATGATTAAAAAAAATACTTTAACTCCACTAATTCTTGCAGGAATTTTTGTCTTCATGTTAGGATTGTCTTTTGCAGCTGTGCCTTTGTATGATTTATTTTGTAGAGTAACTGGCTTTGGCGGAACAACACAAATATCCAAAGAGGCTCCTAATATAGTTTTAGATAAAAAAATAAATGTAAGATTAGATACCAATGTTAACAGTGCTCTTGATTGGAACTTTGATGTTGATCAAAAAACAATGGATGTTCAGCCAGGCAAGGTATACAGAATTAAATTTGAAGTGGAAAACACGGGAGACGAAATTTCATCTGCTGTAGCTACATATAATGTTTCTCCATCATCATTCGGAGCATATTTTAATAAATTAGGCTGTTTTTGCTTTGAAAAACAAACATTAGATCCGGGGGAAAAGGCAAGTTACACCCTGGTTTTTTACCTAGATCCAGAATTAGTAAATGATCCAAAAACATCTAGAGTTGAAGATGTTACTATGTCATATACTTTTTTCTCATCTGAATATTATAAAAACGAAAAAAAAGAGAGTTAAAATAAATGTCTGCATCAGGTCAAAAACATGATTATCATTTAGTTGACCCTAGTCCTTGGCCTTTAGCTACATCTATAGCAACACTAGTTACAGCAGTTGGATCTGTTTATTATTTTCACAGTAAAGTTATGTGGGCAATGGTTTTAGGTTTTTTACTTATAATTTATTGTGCCTTTATGTGGTTCAGAGATGTTGTAATCGAAGCTGAGCACAAAGGTCATCATACACCTGTTGTTCAAATTCATCATAGATATGGAATGACATTATTTATTGCTTCTGAGGTAATGTTTTTTGTTGCATGGTTTTGGGCATACTTTGATGCAAGTTTGTTTCCAAATGAATTCATGGGAAATGTATGGCCACCAAAAGATATTGAAACTTTTGATCCATGGGACATCCCACTTATAAATACTCTTGTCCTACTTTTATCTGGTACAACAGTAACTTGGGCACACCATTCTTTATTAGAGGATGATAGAAAAGGATTTATAAATGGTCTAATCTGTACAGTAATTTTAGGAGCATTTTTTACGTTATTGCAAATATACGAATACCAACACGCTACATTTAGTTTTTCAGGTCATATTTATGGAGCTACATTCTATATGGCCACAGGGTTTCATGGTTTCCACGTTTTAGTTGGGACTATTTTTTTAGCGGTTTGCTTATGGAGAGGTAAATTAGGACATTTTACTAAAGAACATCACTTTGGTTTCGAGGCTGCTGCTTGGTACTGGCATTTTGTTGACGTTGTCTGGTTATTCTTATTTGCAGCTATTTACATTTGGGGAAGTTAATAGTTCTTGAAAAATAAGCTATCTTTTTCAATTTTTGTATACTTCTTTATTTTAGTTTTTTTGGCATTAGGTACTTGGCAAATTATAAGACTAAACTGGAAGCTTGATTTAATTAATTCAATCGACCAATCTTTAAAAAGTGATCCAGTAGAATTTAATGGAAGTAATCCAATTAACTTTAAAAAAATCAAATTTGAAGGAATATTAGATAATTCAAAAATAATTTATTTATATTCCTTAAATGAAAAAGGAGAACCAGGTTTTGATATTGTAAATCCGGTTAGTATTAACAATAAAAGTTATTTAATAAATCGAGGGTGGGTTCCAAGAGATCTTAAATCTAAAAAGTATGTTTCAAATGAAAGTAAATTTGAGGGAGTTTTAAAATTAAAAAGCAAATTTAATTATTTCAAGCCAGATAATGACGTAAATAAGAATTATTGGTTCACGCTTAAAGATGAAGATTTATTGACCTATACAGGCAAAGAATTTTCTCCATTCATTATCAACAATATTAGCAAGCAGAAAGGAATTTATCCTCAGTCAAAACAAATAGGTGCCAATATTTCAAACAACCACTTAAAATATGCTCTTACATGGTTTTCATTAGCCGTTTCCATTTTTTTAATATATTTATATTTTAGAAAAAAAAATTACTGATGGAATATATAAGCACTAGAAATAATTCTGATCATTTTTCATTTAAAGACGTATTTCTGAAAGGTTTAGCTGATGATGGAGGTCTTTTTGTACCAAAGTCAATTAAACCATTTAGTAAAGATGAATTAAACAAACTAAGTGGTCTTAATTACAATGAATTAGCAGTCGAAGTAATTTTGCCATTTATTGGTGATTTTATGAGTAAAGAAGAGTTAATTTCTACAGTATCAAAATCTTACTCAAATTTTAGAGCAGAGGATGTTGTAAAAATCTCTGATTTAGGGAATTTAAAAGTCTTAGAACTCTATCATGGCCCAACACTTGCTTTTAAAGATATTGCAATGCAATTAATAGGGAATTTCTATCAATATCATTTAGGAAATGAGCAAAAAAAAATAAATATTATTGTAGCAACTTCAGGAGACACTGGTGCAGCTGCTATTGATGCTTTAAAGGGAAAAAAAAATTTAAATGTCTTTGTATTACATCCAAATAACAGAATTTCACCAGTACAGAGAAGACTGATGACAATCCATGAAGAAAAAAATGTATTCAATATTGCTATTGAGGGAAATTTTGACGACTGTCAAAATTTAGTCAAAGCAATGTTTAATGATGAAAAATTTTCTAGCTCAATAAATATGTCAGGTGTTAATTCGATTAATTGGGCAAGAATTGTTGCTCAAGCTGTTTATTATTTTTACGCTTATTTTAAAATAGGCAATGGACAGCCTCTGTCTTTTTCTGTCCCGACTGGAAATTTTGGAGATATTTATGCTGGTTATTTAGCAAAGAAACTCGGTCTACCAATTGATAAACTTATTGTAGCCACAAACAAAAATGACATACTTCATAGAGCAATTTCTGGTGGAGATTATACTCAAAAGAAAGTTGAGGAAACAAATACTCCTAGTATGGATATCCAGATAGCAAGTAATTTTGAGAGACTTTTATACGATGTTAAAGACTGTAATTCAGATGTTACGAAAGATGTGATGAGTAAGATAAAAAATAATACTTATCAAATCGAAAATAGCGACTTAGACGAAATAAAAAAGAATTTTACATCTGAAATGTTAGATGAAAACGAAACTATCCAAATGATAAAAGATGTAAATAAAGAATATAAAGTTGTAGTTGATCCACATACCGCAGTTGGAATTGGTGCTGCGAAAAAACTTGGGTTAGAACAAAATTGTGTTGTTTTATCTACAGCACACCCATGTAAGTTTCCAAAAGCAATAGAAGATGCAATCTCAAAAACTGAAGAATTACCAGATAGTCTTAAATATGTTTATGATAGAGAAGAAAAATTTGAAGTTATATCAAATGATATAAATAAAGTTAAAGAATACGTAATAAACTCAATATGAAATTAAAAATAAAAGATCAAATTCCTGATATAGAAATTTTCCATCTAATAGATGGTGAACCACAAATTAGCAAAATTAGAGATATTTTAGGAAATGGTAAGATTATTTTATTTGGATTACCTGGGGCCTTTACCTCAACTTGTTCAAAACTCCATCTACCTGGATATGTTGCTAATGCCGATAAAATAAAAGCTAAAGGAATTGAGAATATATTTTGTTTATCTGTTAATGATCCTTTTGTTATGAATGCTTGGGGAGAAGCAAACAATGCAGCTGGTAAAATTACAATGTTATCAGATCCGTATCTATTATTCACAAAAGCAATTGGAGCAGAAGTAGATAGAAATTCAAAAGGAATGGGTATTAGATCAAATCGTTATGCGATGGTAATAGAAAACTTAGAAGTGATTAATGTTCAAGTTGAGAAAGAGACTAAGCAATGTGGTTTATCTTCTGCAGAAGGTGTTTTAGATTTATTATAATTAGCAGGGCAGTTCTGTTGCCAGGTGCCCTTAACTTTGTACCATTATTCGCGAATAATTTGAATTGAAAAGTAATAAATTAAAGAATTATTACGTACTGATTACGTACTAATTTTTTTAAGATTTAAGTTTAATTGGATTGCCATATTTATTTTTTTTATTCGTTCCTGGAGCGAGCCACCAAATAAATAAAGGAATTAATCCAACTATTGTTATTCCTACCAACATCCACCAACCCGATCTATCTACGTCATGCAACCTTCTCGCGGTTACTGCAAGGGCAGGTAAAAGCAATAACAACTGACTAACAATTTCTAAAGCTCCTGCAGCTTCTAGATTTCCTCCAACTAAAACACCATCAAGAATAACAGCCACTATTACAACTAAAATATAAAAAAATTGAAACCACCAATATTCAGATCTTGAGGCTCTACCATCAAATGTAGCAAATTTTTTAAAACATGTTTTGATTGATTGTTGTATGTCCATAGAGACTTATAACAATTTCTATAAAAATTTAAATTAAAATTTCCTTTCTAATTCCGTCTGTGCTCCGTCCAGACGGATTTTTTATTTAAAAAGTGTTGTAGTGACTAGCGATTCAAGAATTACTAAGGGGCGTTCTGTTGCCAGGTGCACCTATACTGAGGCTGAGGACCTTGCCAATAAATCCACTTCATTATTAAGTTTATCTGTTGAATGTGCTTTTACCCAGCTCCATTTAATTTCAAAAGTATTAGATAGATTATCTAATTCAGTCCAAAGTTCTTTATTCTTAACTTCTTTTTTATTTGCTGTTTTCCAACCATTTTTTTTCCAATTATGTATCCATTCAGTTATTCCAGATTTTACATATTTAGAGTCTGTAAATATTTGAACCTTGCTCCCTTTTGGAATTTTTTTTAAAGCTTTAATCGGCGCAATTAATTCCATTTGATTATTTGTTGTTTCTTTTTTGCTTCCTTTAATTTGAGTTTTTTTTCCATTATAAATAATGATTGCTGCCCAACCACCATTTCCTGGATTTCCAATGCAAGAACCATCTGTGTATATTTTAATCATTAAGAATAATCCTTAAATGTGCTCAGATTTCTATGAAAATTCAACTTATCTATATACTCCTTTGGATCTTTGATTTTAATGACAGCATTTTTAGGAGTATTTAAATAATCATAGGATCTAGTCAAAAGATATCTCAAAGCCGACCCTCTGCATAATGTATTTAAATTTCTTTTTTCAATTTCACTTAATTTTCTAACAGATTGGTAGCCTTTTAATAAATTTGAAGATCTTTTTTTATCTAATACAAATTTTCTATTTTTCTTTTTAAAGCATAAAGCATTAATGCAGGTTGCTAATTCATAAGATAGAAAATCATTAGCTGAAAAATAAAAATCAATAAATCCATGAAATTTACCTTTATTGAAAAAAATATTATCAATAAAAAGATCGCTATGAATTATGCCATTCGGCATTTTTTTAGGCCATTTTTTTTTTAGATCTCTCAAATCATCTTTCATTAAATCTTTTAAGTTTTTTGACAATTTATTAATTTTATTGTCTATTTTATTTAGAATTGATCCCCATGAATTAATCGATAGAGAATTTTTTCTATATAATTTTAATTTTTTTGAAGCCTTATGAAGAAGTGCTGCATTTTTTCCAACTATAAAACAATCTTTACTATTTAGTTGATCTTTATCTTTTCCTTCTAAGAAGCTGACAATACAAGCTTTTTTATTTTTTAAAGTAAATAAATATTTGCCATTTTTGTCTTTTATAGGAACTGGACATTTTACTTTTAATCTAGATAGACCAGACATAAGATTAACAAAAAATGGAAGATCTTTTTTCTGAACTCTTTTTTCGTAAATAGTTAAAATATATTTATTTTCCTTTGTCTTCAAAAGGAAGTTGGTATTTTCGATCCCTTTTTTTATACCTGAATAATTTATAATTTTTCCAATATTATATTTTTTCTCGATAAGTTTTATCTGCTTATTATTAATTTTAGTATAAACAGCCATTAATTTAATTTTCCAGGGATTTTAAAAGTTATATTTTCCTTCACGATTTCAACTTCTTCAATGTTGACTGTAAATTGATTTTTTAACTCTGCTATAAACTTTTCAACAAGTATTTCTGGCGCCGAAGCACCAGATGAAATCCCAATTGTGTTACATTCTTTAATTTTATCTATTGGCACTGGACTTTCTGAGTGTATTAACTCAGCAGAATTGCAACCAGAGTTTTTAGCAACCTCAACTAATCTTACCGAGTTAGATGAATTTCTACTTCCTATTACAAAAAACATATCACATTTATCTGCTATTTCTTTAACTGCCGATTGTCTATTTGTTGTTGCATAACAAATGTCATCTTTTTTAGGCTCTTTAATATCTGGATATTTAGATTTTAAAGCTGCAATTATATCTTTGGTATCATCTACAGAAAGCGTTGTTTGAGTTATGAAAGATAGCTGTTTATTTGAAATATTTTCATACTTATTTGCATCCTCAATATTTTCAATCAAATCTATTGAACCTTTTGGCAATTGACCCATAGTTCCTATGACTTCTGGATGGTTTTTGTGTCCTATTAATAATATATGATGACCTTGTTTATTTAAATTTTCTGCTTCTCTATGAACTTTAGATACCAGAGGACATGTTGCATCTACAAACATCATATTTAAATTGGACGCTTCCTCTGGAACAGATTTTGGAACCCCATGTGCTGAGAATATAACTGGTCTCGATTTATCTTTAATCTCATCTAATTCTTCTACAAATATTGCTCCAATCTTTTTTAAACTTTCTACGACATGTTTATTATGTACAATTTCGTGTCTTACATAAACTGGAGCACCAAATTTATCTATACTCTTTTTTACAATCTCAATTGCTCTATCAACTCCTGCACAAAATCCTCTTGGTGCAGCTAAATAAATTTTTAAATTTTTGTTACTCATTTTCATCCTTTTTAAAAAATGGAATTAAAAATACTATACAAGCAATAAAAAAAAACAGGCTTCCGAACATAGCCCAAAAACTTCCTACACTTGAGATGATGAAACCAATTGAAGATATAATGAACAATATCCATCCAATTAGATTTATAGTTTTATTTTTCATTTTTTTTCTACCATGAATTCAAGTAAAATATGAGGAAAGGTCAATGAAGCCAATCCAACAAATATTATTTTAATAATACTTTCATCTATACCAAATTTTTCTGAAATAAAATAAAAAACAATTAAATACATTATTGCTGTAATTACTGTAAGTGGAATAATTTTTCGTAAAAAAATAGGAAATCCTTTCATCAAATTTTTATTAATTTCACTAATTAAACTTAGCGAGTGTCTTATAGAATGAAGAAAGCAGAAATAAATTGTAAAAGCCAATATAGGATTAAAGAAATAGTTTAAAATAATTATTGAAAAACTATCTAAAAAAAGAATTGATCTTAAATCATTATTATTACCTCTATATATAAGAAAATTACTTAGCACTGATAATATAACTAAAGGAATTAAAAAATTATTAGCCATAATATTTTCGTCTATTGAAAAATTTAACATTTTAAAAATTTCGATTGTCTCAGCTTTATGAAATAGTAAGGGTGCTGAAATAACTAATGATCCTTTAATGAAATAAAAAATTTCTAAAAAATTAGCATTTTTTGTTTCGATAAAGTCACTATCCTCTTTGCCAAAATGATATGCTGCAACTATTAAAAAAAGCGAAAGCAACAATATTGGACTTAAAATCCAAATTAAAATAACAAAAATAGCAATACCTATATAAGTTATATAGAACACTTCTGTATTTTTAATTTTATAAATTTTTAAAAGTTTTTTACCTTTTTCATGATCTAGCGCACCATGAGAGATGCCAATTGTAAGAATTAAAAAAAAACTAAAAAGTATAAACGAATTATCTCTCAATACCTCAAAGGCAGAAAAAAAAATACAGATATTAAAAAAAATAATAGAATGAAAAAAATTTATTTTGTTGATCATTATTTAAATACAGCTTTAATAAAAATCCATTTTGGCATCTTTAATATAATGGATAAGTCCTCGAAAATATTACTTTTATTGGAAAGGAAATTTATTACTGTTTTTGACTTGCTTTTAAACATTTTGAAGAAAATATTTGGCATGATCTCTGGCTTTTCAGCTAGGACTTTCAAAAAAACATTATCTAAAAACTTATACTTACTTTTTATATTGAAAGCTCTAGTTTGGGTTATTTTATCAATGTTTTGGGTAATATATTCTGCCTGTTCTTGAATATTTAGGAAAGTATAGCCAGTGCTCAAACGTGTCATACCTCCAGCAGTTCCAATATTAATCGTATTTTTATCGTTTTTAAATTTTGGGTAAAATAATGGTATAGCCCCAACTTCTTTATAATTAATTTTATACTTTTTTAATTTTAAAGTGTTTTCGATGTAATCAGTAATTTGTTTATCATAATCTTTTTCACTATCATCTTCCATTTTTGAAAGCCAAGTAGTTTCGATTAAAGCTGATTTTTTTGAATAGGGTAGTGTATAGAAAAAATGAACACTTTTTTTTTGATCGCAATCAAAGTCCATTAAATTCATTATTTGATCATCAAAAAAATCTTTTTCAGTTTCAATCTCAACACCTTGAAAGTGTTGCCATAAATTAGAATCTTTATTCTCAAGATTTGGTAGACTGTTAAATAAAATTGCGTTTTCAGTATTTACTTCACCAATATCTTTAAAGAATTGAATATTAGGATTTTTATTAATTTTATTTAAAATCTTTTTGTAGAATAGTCCACTATCAATACTTTCGTAAGGAGTTTCTTTACAATCTTTATATTCAACATTGCCTTTAAAATTGATTGTATAATCTTTCCATCTTTTTTTTACACAGTCATCAAACTTGTGAGGTACAGTTTTCCAATATGACCAAGTTTTATCTCTTTTATATTCATCTCTTTTTTCAATAATTGCTAAAGTCTTATTTTTAAGTTTATCGTGATACTCTAACTCATAAGCCAATGTTAAACCTGCACAGCCACCTCCAATAATTATGTAATCAAAATCTTTCATTATACTCAATATCTTGCATTATTATCTCATGCTCTTTTATTGTAAGTTTTTTATCTTCTTTTACAAAATATAATTTAATTAAATCACCAATAGATAGCACTGTATGTAAGACTTTTCCCAGATTGTTTACATAAATTTTTCCTGATTTATTATAATTTTCTAAGTTTCCTTTTTTTAAGATTTCATTTCCAATTTGTCTATATACTCGTCTTGCAACCAAAATCGAAAATCTTAAAAAGAATGGAATTTTTTTAATTGATACAAAAGAATTACTATAAAATTTGTCAGCGATTTTTAGAATTCTTTTAATTTCATCAAAATTCTTTTTTATATAAAACCTATTATTGCTTTCATCTTCAATAACATCTCTTGAAATATTAGTTAATTGCATTGCAATGCCTAAGTCAATCGCTCCTAAAAGTGCTGATCTTTCTTTGACATTTAAAATTTTTGCCATCATTAATCCAACTGTTCCAGCCACTCTATATGAATAAACATATAGATCTTTGTCAGTGTTGATTTCTACTTTTAATTTTATATCAGCCTCTACGCCATCGAATAAATCATCAATTATTTTTTGTGATATTCCAAATTTGTTTATTAAAGCCCACATATTTTTAATTATTTGGTTATTTTCATTTTTTAATTTGAAATCTTCTTTGAAAGTATTGAAATTTTTTAATTTCGTATCAAGATCACCTTTTTCATCTGCTATATTGTCTATGTATCTACAAAAATCGTACAAATTAGAGCAATCAGAGTAGACTTGTTTTGGTAAAAAGAAACCTGCCCAATTAAAAGATTTAGCGTATATCGACAAATAATTTTGTTCATTCATTACAAAATTTTATCTAAGACCTTTGCGGATGATAGGACTCCTGGAACACCAGCTCCAGGATGAGTGCCCGCTCCAACAAAATATAAACCGTCATAAACCTCAGATTTATTATGAAATCTAAAGTATGCTGATTGAGAAAATTTTGGCTGAATTGAAAAACCAGAGCCATATTTTGTGTTTAATTCATTCTCAAAATAATCAGGAGTTAAATAAAAATCATCTACAATATTTTCTCTTAAGTTGGGTAATAAACTTTTTTCCATTTTATCTATCACAAGTTTTTTTAGATTCTCTCCTTCGATCGACCAGTTTATTCCTGATTTATTATTAGGTACAGGCACTAATACATAAAAGCAATCATGGTCTTTTGGTGCCATACTTGAATCTGTTGCGGTAGGTCTATGTAGGTAATAGCTTATATCGTTATTTAATTTTTTGTTTACAAATATATCATCCAAGTGTTCTTTGTACTTATCGCCAAACTTTATAGTATGATGTTCAACATTTTCGTATTTTTTCTTTGTTCCAAAATAATAAACAAACAAACCCATTGAATATTCCATTCTATTTATCTTCCAATTAAATAAGGTGTTATATTTTTGATTATTTAGCATTTTTGAATAAACACCGGGAGGATCTGCATTACAAACTACGTTATCTGCTTTAATTTCCTCATCTTCACTTGTGACAACCCCGACAACTCTTTTATTTTCTGTAAGCAAGTTTTTAACTTCTTTACCTTTAATAATTGTAACATCTTCTTCTAACATCAATTTCTCAAAACCTTTTATGATTTGTCCTGTTCCACCCATAGAATAATGAATTCCCCATTTTTTTTCTAAATACAAAATTAATCCATATATAGAGGTTGTAGTAAAAGGGTTCCCACCTACCAATAATGGGTGCATACTAAATAGCCTTCTTAGTTTTTCATTTTCAATAAAACCACTAACCAAAGAATAAACAGATTTATAACTTTTTAAACTTAGCAATGCAGGAATTTGCTTAAACATAAATGAAGGTTTATCAAATGGCACATCTGATAATTCTGAATAACCCTTATCAAATATTTTTTTTGTAAATTTAAGTAAATTTCTGTAACCCACAACATCTTTATGATTAATTATTGCAATCTGTTCTTCCATTTTCTTTTCATCGGCTGAGTAATCAAAATGGCTTCCATCTTCGAAAACAAATCTGTACCAAGTATCTAAATCTTTTATTTTTATATAATCATCTGGATTTTTATTAAAAAGTTTAAAAATTTCATAAATTAAATAAGGAGCAGTTATTACAGTTGGTCCACCATCATAAGTAAACCCATTACTTTTAAATACTCTCGCTCTTCCACCTAAATCTTTTTGTTTTTCAATTAAAGTAACTTTATGACCTTTTGCTCGAAGTCTAAGAGCTGCCGCCATACCACCAAAACCTGATCCAATTACAATGGAATTCATATTTCTTAATTTACATTATTTTTATAAAATTTGATAAACTATCTTAGTTTAAGAACTGATTTTCTTTAATTCTGTCTTTGTTTCTTCAAGATTTTTATTAAACAAGTTGTCAAGTTTAGACTTATCAACAGATGTAGTAATAATTTTTTTTACAGATTCTACAGCAATATTAATTGATGTATCTTTAATTTCTTTAATGGCATTATCTTTCATTTGAGAGATTTTAGTTTCTGCTAGACTTTTCTTGAGTTCAGCTGATTTATGAAATTTATCGTTCATTTCAATCACAAATCTTTCAGTTTCATCTTTTGACTGCTGCATAATCTTTTCACTCTCAATTTTTGCAGTATCAAGCTTCTTTTGCGCCTCATCCAATAGTCTTTTAGACTCAGCTCGGAGTTTTTCACTTTCGTCAATTTCATTTTTGATATCAGTAATCATTTTGCTTAATAAATTATTAACATTCTGTGGAACTTTTAAATAAATTAGCACCCCAAAAAATATTACAAAAGATACTGCTACCCAAAATGTTGCATCAAATACCATTATGTTTTTCCATTTCTTTTTTAGAAAGATCTTCAACTATGGCTGAAAGACTACTTTTATTTATATCTTCACCAATTAATTGTTTAACTAGATCGGAGGATGTCTCAATTGCAATTTTAGTAACTTTCTCTTGAGAAGTTTTTTTTAATTGGTCTATTTCTTCTTCAGCTTTTATTATTTCTTTTTCGATATCCTTTTCTAAAGATAATCTTTTATTGTTTATATCGTCCAAAACTTTTTGTCTTTCACTATTAAAGAAGTTTTTTGCTTCGACTTTTGTATCATTGATAATTTTATCAAATTCTTTAACTTTTTTTTCAGTTTCTTCCCGTTGCTTGTCTGCAGTTTCGATATTCTCTAAGATTTGTGATTTTCTGGTTTCAAGATTGTTACTAATCTTTGGTAGTATGAACTTAGATAAAATTATAAACAATAATCCAAAGGTAAGTACTAACCAAAAAATTTGAGATATCCAAAACTCGGGATTAAGCTGGGGCATACCTCCACTCTCAGCGCTTTGAGCGCTATAAGTAAAGATAAGACTTAAAGCTAGAAATTGAAAAATTATCTTTTTCAACATTAATTAAAACGCGAAAAGAATAATTAATGCAACAACTAATCCAAATAAACCAGTCGCTTCCGCTAATGCAAAGCCTAATAGCAAGTTTGGAAACTGCTTTTGAGCTGCAGATGGATTTCTCATTGCGCCTGAAAGATAATTTCCAAAAATTATCCCAATTCCAACTCCTGCACCCGCAAGTGCAATTGCTGCTAGTCCTGCTCCTATCATTTTTGCTGCTTCTAATTCCATTATATCCTCCTTATGTTAATTAATGGTGTAAATTTAATGCATCATTCAAATAGATACATGTTAAAATTGCAAATACATATGCTTGAAGAAAAGCAACTAATATCTCCAAACCTGTTAATGCAACTGAAAAACCTAGTGGTAGCCAGCCCCCAACAATTCCTAAGCTAACTACGAAACCTCCAAAAACTTTCATCATCGTATGGCCTGCCATCATATTTGCAAACAATCTAACTGATAAACTAATTGGTCTACTTAAGTATGAAATTATTTCTATAACAACTATTAATGGCAATAAAACCATTGGAACTCCACTTGGCACAAAAAGTTTTAAGTATCCAAGTCCATGTTTAATAAATCCAATTATTGTTACTCCTATAAATATAAATGCTGCTAATACAAAAGTTACAATGATATGGCTAGTGACAGTAAAAGAGTATGGTATCATCCCAAACATGTTACAAAATAAAACAAACATAAATAAAGAAAAAATGAAAGAAAAGTAAGGCTTAGCTTTCGATCCAGCTGTATCACTTATCATTTTTGAAATAAAAGAGTAACTGAGTTCCGCAAGTAATTGAATTTTATTTGGTATGATAGATCTCTTCGTGCCTAAATTAAAAATTATTAATATTGCTAGTGAACTTATGACCATAAACAAACTCGCGTTTGTGAATGAAATATCTATGTTATTTATTTTAATTTCTGGACCAATTCGGTACACGTTGAATTGGTACATTGGGTTTGCTGCCATTTGCCTACTATTTTTGCATTTTTTTTGCTGATCTAATAACGTTCATAATTCCAGCTATTACACCAATAAAAAAAAATATTAAAATTAACCAGGGTTTAGTACCAAACCAATTGTCTAAAATAAACCCAATAATTGTCCCAACAGCTACTGCAGATACCAATTCCGTGCTCATTTTGAAGGCTGACCCCATACTTGAGCCTTTATTTTCCTCTTCAGATTTTTTGTCTTTGTCAGTTTTATTTTTTGCAATTTTTAGGCGAGTTTTAAACTGGTCTTCATCCATCATTAAGCAACCATACTCTCTGCTTTTTGAAGATCTACAGCAACTAGTTGGCTAATTCCTTTTTCTGGCATTGTTACGCCGTATAGTCTGTCCATTTTAGACATGGTTAGAGCGTGGTGAGTTACAATAATAAATCTTGTAGACGTAATTTTAGTTAGTTCCGTCAAAAGATTGCAAAATCTTGTTACATTCGCATCATCTAGAGGTGCGTCTACTTCATCGAGAACACATATTGGAGCTGGATTAGTAAGAAACACTGCAAAGATTAAAGATAAAGCAGTCAGGGCTTGTTCACCTCCCGATAATAAAGTTATTGATTGCAATCTTTTTCCTGGTGGACTTACCAACATTTCTAATCCTGCATCTAAAGGATCATCAGAGTCTACTAGCTCTAGTTTTGCACTACCTCCATTAAATAGTTTGGTATAAACTTCATTGAACTTTCTATTCACTTTTTCAAAAGCATCTAGAAGTCTTTCCCTACCTTTCTGATTTAGTTCAGTAATACTTTCTTTTAATTTTATAATTGCAGTTACTAAATCTTGTCTATCTTTTTCCATTTTTTTAATTTCATCTTCATATTTTGAAGTTTCTTCATCTGCTCTTAAGTTGACAGAGCCTAATTTTTCTCTTTCCCTTTTTCTTTCATCAAGTAATTCCTCTTGTGTTACTGTATCTGGATATTCAGATGCATCTTTTAAATTTGAAAAATTTAGTATCTCTTCTTCTTTTAAATTAAGTTCTGTTGATACTCTTTCTAGTAAATCATTTCTTCTTTTATTCAAACCATCGATTGTTGCTCCAGAGCTTGCTTTTCGCTCTCTTATTTCAATAGATTCTTCCTTTGTTGTATTAAGATTGCTTCTTAATTCGTTAATCTCTTTATCTAGTTCATCTATTAATATCTCATTATCACTTTTTTCTTTTTCAGAAATTCTTAAATTTTCTGATATTTGCCCTTTTCTTTCAGCTTGCGTTTGAGGTTGTTTTTCTAGGTCATCTAATTTTTTTTGTTGAGTATCTTTTCTACTATTTAATTCATTAACCATTTTTTCAGAATTTACTAATAAGTTTTTCCAACTTTCTATTTCTTGATCAATTATTTTAATTCTTTCACTTCTCTTTATTGATTCTTTTTTAATATTTTGATTTGTACTAAACGCTTCAGCATATTCTTCCTGTAGACTTTTGATTTCCTCGTTTTTCTTAGTTACTGTTACTGCTAAATCGTCATCATGCATTTCATTAATTTTCATTTTTAAAAATGAAAGATTTATTTTGCATTCATCTATTAAATTAGTTGCACCATTGATATTATTCTCTGAGAGCATTTCTTTTGCTTTATCTAACTGCTCGCTTGCTAAATCAATAGTTTCTGAATTCTTTTTTAGAGTATCAAGGTTTAGATTTTCTAGTATTCTCTCTAACTTATCTTGCTCATCTTTTAATTTTCCTTTTGCATTTACCAAATCTAAACCTGACAATTTTTCAGTTTCATAATATTTTGAATCGACTGTAATTAAATTTTCTTTTTCTTCTCTAAGTCTTTTTTCATTAGAGTTTGCATCAATGATTATGCTTTTTTCTCTAACAATATCGTCATCAATTACACCTAAAGCCTTTCTAATTGATTGTATTTCATCATTAACTCTGTCTTTTTCCTCATCTAAACTTTTTAACTCTAGATTTAATCTTTGAATTTTTGACAAGTTTTCTTGATTTTTTTCTCTTATAGGATTTACATTTTTATTCTTTTCAATAATTTTCATGCTTAAATCCTCTAATTTTTCATTGAAGGACTTAACTTGATCATCAGCCTCATTGTTGATCTCATTCTCTACTTTAATTTCATTATCAATTTCTAAAAGACGTAAATAATATAAACCTGCCTCAACTTTTTTTATTTCTTCTGAAATAGATTTGTATTTTGCAGCCTCTTCAGCTTGCTTTTGCAAATTTGCCAATTGTCTTTCCTGTTGTCTTCTTAATTCATCTGCCCTTTTTAAATTATTTTCTGCCGCGCCTAATCGTAATTCTGCTTCGTGTCTTCTAACATGTAAACCTGCTATACCAGCTGCTTCTTCTAAAATAGCTCTTCGATCAGAAGGTTTTGCCGTGACCAATGCTCCAATTCTGCCTTGACTAATAATCGAAGGTGAATGAGCACCTGTTGACAAATCTGCAAAAAACATTTGAGCATCTTTAGCTCTAACTTCTTTCCCATTTATATAAAATTTTGAGCCTTTATCTTTTTCTATTTTTCTTCTTATTTCAATTTCATCAAGCTCATTATATTGTAGAGGACCATCTTTGTTGTCATTTGATAAGCTCACTAAAACTTCTGCAATATTTTTTGATGGTTTGTTTGAAGTTCCAGAAAATATAACGTCTTCCATTCCTGAACCTCTCATACTTTTTGCCGATGTCTCACCCATACACCATCGCAACGACTCAACTATATTTGATTTGCCACAACCGTTTGGGCCAACTATCCCAGTTAAACCTTCTTCAATCAGGAAATTTGTTTTTTCAGCAAAAGACTTAAATCCATTTAGTTGGATTTTTTTAAATTCCATTCACTGACTTATATCAGTTTTTCAATGTATTTTTTTAATTTTTTGTAGTTTGAGTGATTTTCAAACTTTTTTCCGTTAATTATGACTGTAGGAGTAGCATTCACTTTATACTTTTTAACACCTTCGATTCGGTCTTCTAAAATGTGATCCTCTATCTTTTTATCAGCCAAGCACTTATCAAAATCAAGATTATATTCAGTATTATCAATAAATTTTTTCATTGCTTGATTTGCTTCTAATTCATTTTTTCCCTTGATCCACTTATCTTGATTTAAATAAAGGTGATGCAAAATTTCATGCTCACCATCATTTCTACAATGCGCTAATTTAGTTGCATTAAATGCAATGATATCTAATGGGAAGCTTTTAAATTCTATTGAGATCAATCCTTTATCAATAAAATCTTCTTTTAGTTTAGGATAAATATTTTTATGAAAATTTGCACAAAAACTGCAAGTTAAAGATTCAAAAACCATCAACTTAACCTTTGAGTCTGCATTCCCTACTAAAATTGGTTTAACTTCAGAATTAGCATTAATGAAATTAAAAAAAACTAAAATTGAGACAAGAATTATTTTTTTCATTTTATTTTAAAATGTTTGCTTAGCTCTAACAGTGAGTTTTTTATTTTGTCATTTTTAATATTATTTATGCTCTTTATATGTTTATTTTTTGTCGCATTAATAGCGGTATTTTTATGGCTTTCTTCAATTTTTCCATCAAATGTATTCAATTTAATGTCATCTAAAACATGATAGCCAAAAAAAACATTAATTTTTTTTATTATTTCTTTTTTAGAATACTCAACGTCAACTTCATTTCCCCTCTTTACTAAAATATTTAAACGACTGCCCGATAACTTGTTTGAACTTTTATATGACTTAGGAAAGCTTACTTTAAATAAATCTTTACCTACTAAATATTTCCAATTATCTAAAGTTTCATTATAAATTTTACCTTTTTTACTAATTATTCTTTTTGCTTCTGTGGGTAAAGTATCTTTAAAAGATCTTAAACCTTGAATGGAGTTATATCTCTGCTTAGTATTATATTTTTGACTCATATGAATAGTAAAAACATACCAAATAAAATTCTACTTTGGTACGATAATAATAAAAGAATTTTACCTTGGAGAAAAAAAGTTTCTCAGAGGCAAAAAGAATATTTTACGTTTGTTAGCGAATTTATGTTACAGCAAACTCAAGTAAAAACAGTTATTCCTTATTTTAAAAAATTTGTAAAACAAATTCCAACCTTTCAATCATTGGCAAATGTCGACGAAAAGATCTTAATGAAACATTGGGAAGGTCTTGGTTATTATTCAAGAGCAAGAAATCTAAAAAAAAGTGCAATTATAATTGTTAGAGATTTCCATGGCAAGTTGCCAAGATCCTATGAAAAGTTGTTACAACTACCAGGAGTAGGTGAGTATACATCCAAAGCAATAATGTCTATAGCATTTAACCTTAAAACTATTCCTTTAGATGGAAATGTAGAGAGAATTCTTAAAAGAACTCTATATTTAAAAAAGCAGAATGAAATATCTAAAGATTTTTTAAAAACAAAAATTAATTTTTTTGGACTGTCCGATCGCGCTAGTGATTACTCCCAAGCAATCATGGAGATAGGTGCTTTAATATGCAAACCAAAAAATCCAAGTTGTAAGGAATGTCCTTTAAATAAAAATTGTATATCTCTAAAAAAAAATGACTTTGAATTGACCAAATTTAATAAAGAAATAAAAACTAAATATTTCGAAGCGACTATTTACAAAAAACATAATAACTACTTATTAGTCAAAAATGATAAATTTAAATTTTTGAAAAATATGCCAATTTTTCCTATGACTGAAGTTCAAGAAAGTAAGTATAATTATTCTAATAATAAAAAAATTAATATAAAATTATCCAATATGGAAATGAAAATTTTGTTAAATAACTCAAAAAGACCTCCAAAGATTAAAAATAAAATATTAATCAAAAAAGATAAATTAAGCTCAGAAATAATTCCATCATTTACTAAAAAAATATTTTATACCATCTCAAAATCTGAATGAAAAAAGTTGCAATTGTCGGAGCTGGTATATCTGGTTTGTATCTTGCAAATGAATTAAACAAAAATACTGAAATAGACTATAAAATATTTGAAAAAAAAGATTATCTCAATTTAAATGAAGGTTATGGTATTCAACTTTCAGTTAATAGTATTAATTTGTTGAATAAAATTGGATTTAAAAATATTTCAGCATCAGATGTTTATTATCCAACAAAAGTTAATTTTTTCCAGGCTAATAATATTAAAAAGATTTGTGAAATTGATTTAAAGCAATTCAATAATGTAAACGACCGTTACACAACACTTAAAAGATCAACATTAATAAAGTTTTTAATTAGCAATTTACCTGAGGAAAAAATTCAATTTAAAGCCGATATTCAAAATATCGAATATAATGAAAAAATAAAGATTTCTTGTAATAATAAGAATGAAAGTTTCGATTATATAGTAATTGCAGACGGTGTTTTTTCAAAATTAAAATCTCAAATATCAAATAATCATTTAAACCCAATTTTTAATGGGAACATTGCTTTAAGGGCGAATTTAAAACAACATGAAAAAGATAATATTTCTGTTTATATGGGGTCAAATTTTCACTATGTAACTTATCCTGTAAATCAAAAACTCGAATATAATTTCGTTGCTATAATCAAAAAGAAACTAACTACTAAAGAAATTGAAGATAAAAATATTCTTAATTCAGAAACATTTATAAAATCTTTAAAAGACTTTATTTCACAAAATTCAATTATAAATTTGGAAAGTTTAGCAAATATAAAGTGTTTTCCTGTATTTGTAAGCACTGAATTGCCCACACTAAAATATCAAAATACTTATTTGAGTGGTGATGCTTTATTTGCTTTTCCACCTTCTTTTGCACAAGGTGCTTCTCAAAGTATTGAAACAGCAAATGGTATTTTAGAAAATATTACAAATTCAAATAGTATTTATAAAGATAAGATAAGTAAAATATTACTAGTAAATAAAAGATCAAAATTAAACCATTTTGCCTTCCATTTAACTAATCCAATAATAATATTAATTAGAAATATTGTTTTGAAATTTTTATCAAAAAATAAAAAATTTCTAGAGAGTTATCTTGGAAAAATTTATAGAAATTAAGTAGTTGGCCTTAGTCTTTGCCTCAAATCATCAATTGGTTTGAGTGAATTACCTGATTTATAATACCAAAAAGTCCAACCATTGCAGCTCTCAGCACCTAATATTTGTGCAGCAACTTTATGAATTGATCCTTCTGATTTCCGATATTTTATACTACCATCAATCATAATTTTCGCATTGATTTGTTTTTTTTGATCAAAAATTTCAGTACCAGGTTTAATAATTCCTAATTCAACCAAAGATCCAAATGGCACTCTTGGTTTGGATCTATTATTTTTTATAGTATCTAAATATTCATCTTCTATAATCTTTGTATTTTTTATTCTTTTACTTGCAGCTTCAAAATAGTTTTTTTCTTTTTCTATCCCAAAATAATTTCTACTTAACTTTTTTGAAACTACAGCGGTTGTTCCCGTACCGAGAAACGGGTCCAATATTAAATCGCCTTTATTAGACGATGCTAATATAATTCTGTGCAATAAAGACTCTGGCTTTTGCGTTGAGTGAACTTTATTACCATTATTTTTAAGTCTTTCTTTTCCATTACATATAGGTAAATTCCATGTAGATCTCATCTGTAGATCATCGTTTAAACATTTAAGTGATTGATAATTAAAAGTATATTTTGAGCCTTCATTTTTTGATGCCCATATAAGTGTTTCGTGCGCATTCGTAAAACGTGTTCCTCTAAAATTTGGCATAGGGTTATTTTTGTTCCAAATCACATCATTTAGTATCCAAAAACCTAAATCTTGCATTTTTGAACCAACTCTAAAAATATTATGATAACTTCCTATGACCCATATAGATCCATTTTTTTTTAAAATTCTTTTACATTCTTTAAGCCATTGAACTGAAAACTCATCATAACTTTTAAAACTATCAAATTTATCCCACGCATCGTCTACAGCATCGACTTTAGATCTATCAGGTCGACTTAATTCTTTTTTCAGTTGAAGGTTGTAAGGTGGATCTGCAAATATCAGATCAAAACTTTCAGCCGGAATTTTTTTTAATTCCTTAATACTATCTCCATTAATAATTTTATTTTTTATGTCTGAAATGATCATTTTATATTTTTGAATTAGACTCCAGTCGGGAGTCTACGTCAACCTGTGATTGAATTTATTGTTTGATAATTGTTATGATTATTTTTTAAGACTCAATATCTTGTGTATTGGTATGAAGGTTTTTCTATGAAATCTAGTCACTCCAAATTTTTTAATAGCTTTAATATGATCCTTAGTTCCATAACCTGCATTATTATCCCAGCCGTATTTTTTAAAAGAAAAAGACATCTTTTTCATTAGCTTATCTCTTTCAACTTTAGCAATAATCGATGCGGCTGAAATTTCAGGAATTTTTTCATCACCTTTTACAATAGTTTTAATTACATAATTTTTTAAGTCTGGTGGTTTATTACCATCTATTAAAACTTTTTTAGGTTTCAATTTGAGTTTCTTAATTGCTCTTTTCATTGAAAGTAGGCTAGCATTTAAAATATTAATTTTTTCAATTTCCTTTATTGATGCAGATCCTAACGCCCAAACTGAATTTTTTTTTATATATTTAGCTAGAGTTTCCCTTTGAATTTTGTTTAGTTTTTTTGAATCTTTAAGAATTTTTCTATTAATTTCTTTATTTAATATAACAGCAGCTGCATAAACTGGTCCTACAAGGCTTCCTCTTCCAACTTCATCAACCCCAGCAATAATTTTTTTCATATAAAATATTATTAAAATTTTAAATCTCTAAACCAGTTTCATCTATTTTTTTTCTAATTTCTTTAAGATCGGCCCAAGAATATTTTTTTTGCTCTGCTTGTCTTAGTAGATATGCTGGGTGAAAAGTTATCATTGTTAAATATGTTTTATTATTAATTATTACTTCCTTCCATTTTCCTCTTTCTTTAGAGATTTTAATTTTATTCCCGAAGAGCGCTTCCATTGCTGTGCTTCCCATTAAAATAAGTATTTCTGGATTTATAATCGAAATATGTCTTCTTAAATATTCAGAGTATCTATTTATTTCTGATATTTCAGGCTTTCTGTTATTTGGAGGTCTATAATTTACAACATTAGTTATATACACGTTAGTTCTATCTAAATTAATAGCTTTCAACATTTTATTTAAAAGCATTCCTGCATCACCAACAAAAGGTTTTCCTAATTCATCTTCTTTTTGTCCAGGTCCTTCACCTACAATCATTATTTTTGAAGATGAATTTCCATCACTGAAAACAAGATTTTTTGCACTATTTTTTAGTTCACAATCTTCAATCTTTTCTATTTCAACTCTAAGTTTTGCTAATTCTTCAGATTTTTCCTCATTAGAAGCATTATTTTTAAATCTATTTATTGGCTCATCACTAAATTCATATTCAATACCTAGCTCGTTTAATAAATCATTATCAAATATGTCATTTTGATTTTTTTCATTTAAAGTCATAAAGTAAAACATGTTCTTAAAAATTTTTTGTTTTATAATATTAATTCTATACCAAACAAATCTCTATTCAAAAGCAGCGAATGAAAAAGAATTCAACCAGAAGTATCTATCAAATTATCTTTCAGCATTATTATCATTTGATAACCAGAAAAATAACGATGCTCTTAAGTTTTTTGAAAATTCAAAAATATTAATTCAATCACATGATAGTTTTTTGCAAGAATATGTATTTTCTTTACTTTTGGATGGACAGGTTAAAAAAGCAATTAAACAAGTAAAATATTCTAATACCTCAATAGGAGGAGATTTTTTTGAAGGAAATTTATTATTAATTTTGGATAGCATTAACAAGAAAAAGTTTAAACAAGCAGCTGTGAAGTTAAAAAAATTGGAAAAGTTCAAAGAAGACGACTCATACAAATTTATAATTTATTCTAGCTTAAAAAGTTACATTGATCTTTTTATATATAAAAAATCTGACATTGTTGAGCAATTTGGAAAATTAGATTTGATAAACATGGCTTTTCAAAATTGTTATTTGAATTCCAAAAAAACTGAGCCTTATTTTTTAAATTTAATTAACGATCCTCAAAATGATTACTCTAGATATACTTTTTTTTATTTGAGTAACGAAGTGTCTAATAATGACCTTGCAACAGTTGATAATTTTGCAGATACAATAGATCCTTTAAGAAGTAGTTTGCTTATTTCTCAAGTAAAAAAATGGATAGATGAAAAAAAATATACAAAATTAACACAGCATTTTTCATGTCAAAATGAGAATGATATTTTGGCAGAATTCTTTTTCCTTATATCTAATTTTTATTCATCTCAAAGTAGATTTGATTACTCAAACATATATTTAAATATTTCAAATTATTTAAATCCAAAATTTTATTTTAATTTATCATTAATAGCTGAAAACTATCAATCTAATAATAATTATGATCTAGCAAAAAAAACTTTCGAAAAATTTGATGATAAGGATGAAATATTTTTTTGGTACAAAACAAAGAAGATTGCCAGAATTATAGCAGAGGAAGAAAATTATGATGCAAGTTTGAACTATATATTAAAAAATCTTGAAAAATTTAATAATAAATCGACAAAGATGATTTATGATTTGGCAAATATTTACAAAAACTTTAAAAAATATGATGAGGCTATAAATTATTATAGTTTGGCCTTAAAAAATTTGGATAAAAATTCTATGGCTTATGCAGATGTTCTTTATCGCAGAGGTGGAGCGTATGAAAGATTAAAAAATTATGATTTGGCGGATAAGGATTTGCTAAATTCAATTAAAATTAGACCCAACGAACCCTATACACTTAACTATCTCGCTTATAGTTGGTTAGAAAGAGGATATAAAATTGAAGAAGCAATAGAAATGTTAAATCAAGCTTACAAAGGGAAAGAAGAAGACCCTTATATAACAGACTCAGTTGGTTGGGGTTATTATTTGACAGGAAATTATATTGAGGCAGAAAAATATTTAAGAAAAGCTGTTGAATTGTTACCAAGTGATCCTGTTGCAAGTGATCATTATGGAGATGTTCTTTGGCAATTAAATAGAAAAATCCAAGCTAATTATTTTTGGAAAAGTGCTTTAAATAGCGATGAAGCAGACGAAGAATTAAAAATTAAAGTTAAGGAAAAATTATATAATGGCTTAAATAATAATTCTTAAATGAAGTTTCATAAAATAAAATCTTTTGCAAAAGTTAACTTAACTTTAAAAATTCTAAATAAATACTCAAATGGTTATCATAAAATTGAAAGTTTAATATCTAAGATCAATTTGGCTGATGAGATTTTAATAAAAGAGATACAAGGTTCAAAAAATAGAATATCGTTTAGTGGTAAATTTTCCTCAAATATTTCAAATACAAATACAATCTCGAAATTACTAAAAATATTAAATAATTATAATTATATTAAAAATAAAAAATTCAATATCAAAGTAAAAAAAAATATACCCCAATCCTCTGGTATGGGTGGAGGATCAATGAATGCAGCATCTATTTTGAACTATTTATTTAAAAAGAGAATAATTAAAACTACAAAAAATAATTTAATAAAAATTGCAAATAAAGTTGGTTCAGATGTAATTTTGGGTCTTTATGAGAGTCCAATGATCCTGCAAGGGCAAAATATAACTAAAATTAATAAAAAATTAAATTTTCATCTGTTAATCATAAAGCCTAATTTTGGATGTTCTTCTAAGATGATTTATGCAAAACACAAAGGATTTTCAAAGAGCCTATTCAATAAATCAAACAAGATTGACAGACAAGATCTATTAAAAGTTTCAAATAACGATTTAGAGAGAGCGGCTTTTAATAAATATCCAATTTTAAGAAAGATCAAAAGTTACTTGCATAATTTAGATAATATTTACTTTGCAAATATGACTGGGTCGGGTTCTACTATAATTGGTTATTTTTTAACCAAAAATGCGGCAATAAAAGCTCAAAAAAAATTAAAAAATAAATATAAAAACTATTGGTGTATTTACTCTAAAACTATATAAAGCTTTTTTTTTGTGTTATACGAAAAACATCTTGGGGTGTAGCCAAGTGGTAAGGCAGCGGTTTTTGGTACCGCCATTCCTAGGTTCGAATCCTAGCACCCCAGCCATTTATGAAAGCTTTACTTAAAAAAATTTTTCAAAACAAAAAAATTTCAAGCGATAAAGATCTCAAATTTTTAGATTTAAAAAATAATAAGGGAGTAAATAAAATATTTGGTGCAATAAATAACTACAATGAAACCAGCGAGATTAGATATGTTGGTGGTTGTGTAAGAAAAATTTTAAATGATGAAAAAACAGATGATATTGACCTTGCAACTAATTTAACCCCCGATCGGGTTAAGCAATGTTTAGATAAAAACCAAATAAAGTTTTTTGAAACAGGAATTGAACATGGCACAATCACAGCAGTGATTGATGATCAAAATTTTGAAATTACAACATTAAGAAAAGATGTAAAAACAGATGGAAGGCATGCTGTCGTAGAATATACAACTAATTGGAAGGAAGATTCATTAAGAAGAGATTTTTCAATAAATTCAATATATTCAGATTTAGACGGGAATTTATATGATCCAAATTCTGGTCATAAAGATTTAAATATTGGAATAATTAAATTTATAGGTGATCCAGAAACTAGAATAAAAGAAGATTATTTAAGAATTATTAGATATTTAAGATTTTATACTCAATATAGCAAAATCGATCATGAAATTAATATAATAAAAATCATTAAAAAAAATATAGAGGGTTTAGGAAAAATATCAAAAGAAAGACAATTCAATGAATTAAAAAAAATTCTCAAATTGGATAACTTTTTAAAGTTATTTAAAAATAAAACCTCTTGTGAATTATTTTCATTAATTTTCCCTCAACTAAAAAATTTTAAAAAATTGAGCAAGTTATCAAAACCACAAGAAAAGATATTAAAAAATAAAAGTTTAAATTTCGTCATTTCTTTTCTTGTAATCGATGAAAGTGATAATTCTGACTATTTTGTATATAAATATAATTTACCCAATGAGTTAAAAGATAAAATTAATTTTCTAAAAAATAATTTGCTAAATAAAGATAGTACTAAAATTTTTAACAAGAAAGATTTACAAAAAATATTTTATTATGAGGGTAAATCTAGCACAATCGATTTAATTGATTTCAATTTGTTATATTTTAAACAAAGTAAAAAACTTTCAGAATTAAAAACTTACTTTGAAAAATTAGATAAACCAGAATTTCCAATAAAAGCTCAGTTATTAATAAATGATTATGGATTAAAGGAGGGAAGGGAATTGGGTCAAAAATTAAAAAATTTAGAAATGAAATGGATTGAAAATAATTTCAATTTATCAAAAAAAGATATGGAGAAAGTTTTATCAAATTAAACATATTTTACGTCTACAATCTCAAAATTTTTTGTCCCTGCTGGTGTATTTATCTCTACAAGATCCCCTTTATTTTTACCTATAAGACCTTTTCCAATTGGTGATTGAAAATAAAGAAGTTTTTGTTTTAGATCTGCCTCGTCTTTACCAACAATTTTATAATTTATTTTTTCATTTGTATCTAAATTTTGAAGGTAGACTGTAGATCCAAATATCACTTTTCCATCATTACTAATCTTGGTGATATCAATTACATTTGCTCTCGCAATTAAATCCTCAACTTCTTGAATTCTTCCCTCATTATGTGATTGCTGTTCTTTTGCAGCATGATATTCAGCATTTTCTTTCAAATCTCCGTGTGATCTTGCTTCAGCAATGGCTGCAACAATTTCGGGTCTCTTTTTTTCTTTTAAAAAAATTAATTCACTTTTTAATTTTTCTAATCCATCAGTAGTAATTGGTTCTTTATCCATAATTTACCATTTAGCTGTTGGTGGCAATGACATAAGTATAGCTTCAACATTTCCACCAGTTTGTAAACCAAATTTTGTCCCTCTATCATGTAATAAATTAAATTCAACGTATCTGCCTCTTTTTTTGTATTGGATTTCTTTATCTTTAATTGTCCATTTTAATTTATTTTTTTTCTCAATTATTTCATTAGAAATGTTTTTAAAACTTATTCCCACTTCTCTAACAAAAGAAAAATCTTTTTCCCAATTGCTTTTTTTATAATCAAAAAAAATTCCGCCTATACCTCTAGGCTCTTTTCTATGCGGTAAATAAAAATATTCATCACACCACTTTTTATATTTTTTGTAATAATTTTTGTTGTGTTTATTACATGATTTTTTTAGTTCTGAATGAAACCAATTTTCTAATTTCTTATCTTTCATACAAGGTGTAACGTCCATTCCACCTCCAAACCAACCAAATGAAGTAACTATATACCTCGTGTTAAAATGCATTGCGGGCACATGAGGATTTTTCATATGCATAACAACAGATATTCCAGATGCCCAAAACTTAGAACTCTTTTTAGTGCCTGGAACTTTATTTTTAAATTCATTTGAAAATTTTCCATAAACTTCTGAAAAATTTACTCCTACTTTGTCAAAAATTTTACCATTTTCTAAAATTCTGTATTGTCCACCACCTTCATCATTAATTTTACTTCTATTCCAATTTGTAAATTTAAATTTGGCTTTATTACCTTCTTTTTCCTCTATTTCCCTACAAAGTACTTCTTGCAAAGTTTTAAACCAATTTTTTGCCAATTTCTTTTTTATGTATTGATCCATTTAACCTATCTGTCTTATAAATTCTGATGCTCCTATGGCCACTGATATTGAAATGTTTAACGATCTTTTATTTTTTATCATTGGAATCTTAATTCTTTCATTAACCTTATAATGTACATCTTCTGGAACACCTGCACTTTCTCTGCCAAAGAGTAATATATCATTACGCTTAAATTTAAACTTTGTATAAACTTTGCTAGCTTTTGTCGTCATTAAAACTACTCTATTTTTACTATTTTCATCAAAGAATTCTTTAGGGCTCTTGTAAAATTTAATTTCACTGTAATCTAAATAATCCATAACAACTCTCTTGAACCTTTTATCGCTAAATAAAAACCCACAAGGTTCAATGATTTCTAAACTAGCCCCTAGGCAAGAACAAGTTCGAATAATTGAAGCTGTATTTTGAGGAATATCCGGCTGATATAGAGCTACTTTTAGACCATGTTTTAAAGGTTTCTGTGTCATTGTTACCATAGAAATATCTCTTTTTTATTATATGAAATCATATATTACCAAAGATATAAAATATTAAAGATGTCAGACCAAAAAGACGAAAAAAAGACCAACAGAAGAGATTTCTTGTTTACTGCTACTGCCGCAGCAGGTGTAGTTGGAGTAGGTGCCGCTGTTTGGCCATTAGTCGATCAAATGAACCCAGATGCCTCTGTAAAAGCATTAGCAAGCACAGAAGTAGATGTAAGTTCAATGCAACCCGGACAATCTTTAACGGTTCTTTGGAGAGGTAAACCTGTTTTTATAAAGAGAAGAACGGATGATGAAATTAAAAAAGCGAGAGCAGTTGACATCAATGATCTTAAGCATCCTGAAAAAGATGAAGATAGAGCAAAGAATCCTGAATGGTTAGTGATGCTTGGGATTTGTACTCATCTAGGATGCGTTCCATTAACAGATAAAGGTGATTATGATGGTTGGTTTTGTCCTTGCCATGGTTCTCATTATGATACATCTGGTAGAATTAGAAAAGGACCAGCTCCAACTAATATGGAGATACCTAAATACGAATTTGTAAATACTAACACGATTAAGATTGGATAAATATGAGTGATCACGAATACACACCTAGTTCAAAGTTTGGTAAATGGTTTAATGATAGATTGCCTTTGCTTACATTGGCAAATCACTTAACAGATTACCCTACACCAAAAAATTTAAATTACTGGTGGACTTTTGGTGGGATATTAACTTTTTGCTTAATTACCCAAATAGTTACAGGATTGGTTTTGGCTATGCACTACATTGCTCATGCAGACATGGCATTCAGCAGTGTCGAACATATAATGAGAGATGTGAATTATGGATGGTTGTTAAGATATGTTCACGCAAATGGTGCTTCTATGTTTTTCCTTGCAGTTTATATTCATATTTTTAGATCTTTATTTTATGGATCATATAAATCTCCTAGAGAAATAATTTGGATACTTGGAATTATAATTTATCTGCTAATGATGGCAGCTGCTTTTATGGGGTATGTTCTTCCTTGGGGACAAATGAGTTTTTGGGGAGCAACAGTAATAACCAATTTATTTAGTGCAATCCCACTTGTGGGTGAGAGTATAACAACTTGGTTATGGGGTGGTTACTCAGTAGACAATCCAACTTTAACAAGATTTTTTACTCTTCATTACTTGATACCGTTTTTAATACTAGGGCTTGTAGTACTTCACATATGGGCGTTACATGTTCCTGGAAATAACAATCCAGTTGGTATTGATATTAAAAAACCTTCTAAAGATACAGTTCCGTTTCATCCATACATCGTAATTAAAGATGCTTTTGCGTTATTAATGTTTTGTATTGTTTTTGCGTTGTTTGTATTTTATCAGCCAAATATTTTAGGACATGCTGATAATTATATCGAGGCAGATCCACTTGTAACTCCTGCTCATATAGTTCCTGAGTGGTACTTATTACCTTTTTATGCGATCTTAAGATCTGTTCCTGATAAACTTATGGGTGTTGTTGCTATGTTATCAGCTATTTTAATTTTAGCTGCTTTACCATGGTTGGATACGTCAAAAGTTAGATCAGCAGTTTTCAGACCGTTATTTAGACAGTTCTACTGGATCTTGGTAGCTGATGTTTTAATTCTAGGATATGTAGGGGCGATGCCAGCTGAAGGTTTGTACTTGTTAATTGCAAGAGTTGCTACAGCGTATTACTTTGCGCATTTTTTAATTATTCTTCCAGTTTTAGGATGGAAAGAAAAAACTACCCCGCTGCCTTTGAGTATTACCGAGCCAGTTTTAGGAGGCTCGCCAAATCTAGCTGCAGCAAGGAGTGATGAAAAAATAGAAAAAACAATAAAGTGAGAAAGTTAAAAAATATTTTTTTTGTATTAATATTCTCAGTTATAGTACTAAATTCATCTAACTCTGCTGAAAAATCACCTCCTTTTTTAGAGACTAAATGGACTTTCAAAGGTCTCTTTGGAAAATTTGATAGAGCATCTCTTCAAAGGGGTTATCAAGTATATACAGAAGTATGTGCATCTTGCCATTCTATGAAATATTTAACCTATAGAAATTTGGCAGAAAAGGGTGGACCAGAATTTTCTGAAGCAGAGGCCAAAGCAATAGCTGCAAGTTTTGAGGTAACAGATGGCCCGGACAGCACTGGAGAAATGTTTGTAAGACCAGCCAAATTATCTGATAAATTCGTAATGCCATATGCTAATGAGCAAGAAGCAAAAGCTGCTAATGGTGGTGCTTATCCACCAGATATGTCTGTTCTAGTTAAGGCAAGAAAAGGCGGAGCAGATTATATTTATTCCTTGTTGTTGGGATATTCTGAACCACCAGAGGGTGAAGAACTTGATGATGGTGTTTATTATAATAAGTTTATGTATGGTAATAAAATCAAAATGCCAGCTCCTTTATCTGATGATTTAATTGAGTATACAGATGGAACAAAAGCAACAGCTGAGCAAATGTCCAAAGATGTTACAAATTTTCTGATGTGGTCAGCGGAACCACATTTAGAGCAAAGACATAAAACAGGATTTAGAGTTATAGCTTATTTGATAATATTGACTGTACTGGTTTACTTTACTATGAAGAAGATATGGTCACGTGTTGAATCTAAAGTTTAGAACATCCCCATCTTTAACGATATAGTCTTTGCCTTCTAATCTCATTTTGCCGTTTTCCCTTGATTTTAACCAACCACCACTACCAACGAAATCTTGATAAGACACAGTTTCTGCTCTTATAAAACCTTTTTCAAAATCTGTATGAATTATACCTGCTGCTTGAGGCGCCATGCAGTTTTTGTTAATTGTCCATGCCCTTGTCTCCTCAACTCCTGAAGTGAAAAACGTCTCTAAAGATAAAAGGTCATATCCTTTTTTGATTAATAAATTTAATCCAGTATCATCTACGTTGATCATTTTCATATAGTTTTTTCTTTCTTCATCTTCTAGTTCATTTAATTGATTTTCTATTTCAGCTGAAATAGTTAGAGTGTTTTTAGAACCATATTTTTCAATAAAACTTTTTGTATAATCATTGCCTTTATCAATACTATTTTCATCAACATTACAAACATACAATTTAGGTTTTGTTGACAATAATCCTGATAATTTAACATCCTTTTTATCAAATTCTTCGTATAATTTATTTATATCATCGTTATTATTAATTAAATTCTGAGCTCTTTCTAGAATTTGGTTTTGATTTTCATCATTATTTTTTTTATTTTTCTTATCTAGTCTTTTTTGAATAGATTCCAAATCAGCTAAAGACATCTCTGTTTCAATTATTTCTAAATCTCTAATTGGATCAACTGTTGGATTTACATTCTGAATATCATCAGAATCAAAACACCTAATTAAATGAATAACAGCATCTACTTCTCTTATGTGGGATAAGAATTTGTTACCTAATCCTTCACCTTTAGAGGCCCCTTCGACTAATCCTGCTATATCAACAAAAGATATTGTGGTATTTATTTTTTTTTTTGAATTTGAAATTTTAACCAATTCATCTAACCTATAATCTGGTACAGGAACCACACCTATATTTGGATCTATCGTACAGAAAGGAAAATTTGCTGCTTGGGCTTTACTTGAATTTGTAAGTGCATTAAATAAAGTAGATTTACCAACATTTGGTAAACCAACTATACCACACTTAAAACCCATTTAATTATTGTTAACTTTACTTGAGAATAAATCTAATTTTTTATCTATCAAAATAGCAAAAGAGTCTATTATATTGTGAGTAATTTTTTCTAAGTGTTCTTGTTCATCATCTGAAAAATCATTTAAAACAAAGTCTGATACAGACATTTTATTCTCTGGCTTTCCAATCCCAATCCTTACTCTTGAATAGTCTTTTCCAATAAATTTATCTATTGAAGCAACTCCATTGTGACCTGCACTTGATCCACCAAATTTTGCCTTTATTTTTCCAAACTCTACATCTAGATCATCATGGAAAACAATGACATCTTCTGCATCTATTTTGAAATATTCAAGCAATTCTCTGATACATATTCCAGAGTTGTTCATGAAAGTCAGAGGTTTGATAGCATAAATTTTCTTTTCGCCGATATTACCTGTTGTAAGTAAACCCTTAAATTTTGGTTTTTGCTTTGAAAGACCAAATTTTTGATTTATTGCATCTACAACTTTAAAACCTATATTATGTCTATTATTATGACTGTTTGGGGTTGGATTGCCCAAACCTACGAGTAACAACATTTTATTTTATTATTATTTTCACAGATTATTATTTTTTCTCTGCTGGAGCTTTTCCTTCTTCTTTTCCTTTATCACCATCTGCAGCTTTTTCTGCACCTTCTTCTGGTTTAGTATCTCCATCCGCAGCTGCCTCCGTAGCTTCTCCACCTTCTCCCTCAGCTTCTGCTGGTTTTTCAGGCTCTTTAACAACTGTTGGTGCTGCCACAGTCGCGATTACAAAGTCTCTTCCTTGAATTGTAGGTGTTACATTTTCAGGTAAATTTATAAAAGATATTTTAATACTTGCTCCAATATCTAAGTTATTTAAATCCACAACTAATTCTGTCGGTATGTTTTCTGTAGGACATCTTAATTCAACTTTACGTCTTACAATATTCAAAACTCCACCTCTTTTTAATCCTGGTGACAATTCATGGTTTATAAATTTAACTGGAATTTCTAGAATTACTTTTGCACCTTTAACAATTCTTAAAAAATCTAAGTGTATAGGCTCATCTGTAACTGTATCAAAATCAATAACTCTTGGTAAAACTTTTTGTTCTTTCCCATCAATATTAATTGAAATTATATTTGATAAAATATTTTCTTTATTTAATAAATTTTTTACTTCTTTAACAGAGATAGAGATTTTTTGATTTGGCTCCTCTCCTCCATAAATTATCCCCGGAACCATGCCTTTGCTTCTAAGAGATTTAACTTCACCCTTGGTTTTTGTTTCTCTAATTGTGGCAGCTAATAAACTCATAAAGTGTCGGGTTTTTAACTTATGAAACTAAATTTTACAAGTAAATTATTTAAATAGATCTGATACTGAGGTAGAATTTGATATTCTTTTAATAGCTTCTCCAACCAAATTAGAGATTGTTAATACCTCAATATTCTTAGCTTTTTTAACTTTCATAGAATTATCTATTGTATCAGTTACAACTAAATTTTTTATCGAAGATTTCTTAATTTTTTCAACAGCATTACCACTTAATACACCATGTGTTACATACACATGAACATCTTTAGCTCCTCTTTTTTTTAGTTCAGAAGCTGCATTTACAATTGTTCCACCAGAGTCGATTATATCATCAACTAATATACATGTTTTATTTTTCACATTTCCAATTACATTCATTACTTCTGACTTTCCAGGAGCAGGTCTTCTTTTGTCTACTATTGCTAAATCTACATTTAACAATTTTCCTAAAGCTCTTGCTCTTGCGGTACCACCGACATCTGGAGCAACACAGATTATATTATTTTTTTTTAATTTCTTTTTTATATGTCTAGCAAATATTGGAGTTGCAAATAAGTTATCTACTGGAATATCAAAAAATCCTTGAATTTGTCCAGAGTGTAAATCAACTGTAACGACTCTATCTGCTCCTGCTTTTGCAATAAGGTTAGATACAAGTTTTGCAGATATAGATGTTCTAGGAACCACCTTTCTATCTTGTCTTGCATATCCAAAATATGGGATCACTGCAGTTATGTTTTTGGCCGATGATCTTTTTAAAGCATCAATCGATAGTAGTAATTCCATTAAATTGTCATTTGCAGGAGATGAAACAGATTGAATTAAAAAAATACTATTGCCTCTAATATTTTCATTAATTTCTATATAGATTTCTCCGTCTGCAAATTTTCTTATGTTTGAATTTACTAGTCTATTTTTTAAAAATTTAGATATTTTTTGACTAAGATGTTTATTACTGTTTCCTGTGAGAATTTTCATCCGAGATGTCCTATTTAATCATAATTGCAGAAATATTTCTACCATAATCGTTATGCTTATTTTTTTTTGATCTCCTAGAACTAAAAAAGTTATTTTCTAGAGCGTAGGTATCTTTTCTTATTATATCTATTTTTTTTACTCCATTTTCATAAAATTGAGATTTTATATATTCACTTAAATCAAAATAAATTTTTTTCTTTTTAAATATGAAGAAATTCACATTTTTTTTATTTTTTTTCTTAAACAATTTAAAAAAATCATTTTTTACTTCGTAGCTATTTTTTTTTATACATGGCCCAATGCAAGCAATCATATCTTTCTCTGAGCATCCATTCTTTTTTAAAAGTTGAATTGTTTTTTTTACTATTCCCTTAAAAGCACCTTTCCACCCAGCATGTATTGCACCAACAAATTTTTGCTTTTTTTCTATAATTAGAATTGGTGCACAATCTGCAGTTAGTATACTAATCGCAATATTTCGCTTATCTGTAATCATCGCGTCACCAGTCAATCTTTTTTTTGGAATACCACTTATTTTATAAACTTTGTTACTGTGAATTTGATTAAGAGAAACTAGATTTTCACTTGAGCAGCCTATTTTTTTTGAAACTATTTTTAAATTTTTACTTATATTAGCAATTTTATCTTTTGAACCTTTTCCGCAATTTAAACTTTTGTAGATTCCTTTTGAGGTACCACCTAATCTATTAAAAAAATAATGTGAAATGGATTTTTGATCTTTAAAAATTTTTGACTTAATCACTTAAAACCCAAATTAAAATTATTTTTGGATTTGCTTACAAATAATACTTTAAACAAAGAGCCCATATATTTTGCATCAATTAATCTTTTTATTCTATAAAATATGTCAGCTTTCTTACTAAATTGTAAATTTTTACTTATTATCTCAGCTCTTTTTAATATTCCTAATTTAGTTAAGAAATTACCTTGGGTAGTTATTAAAGATTTCAAATTAGAACTTGCAAACTCTTTCTTGTACATTTTAAAATTTATCAAATGAGTAATATCCGAGTTATAGGGATTTTCTAAAAAACTAATTTTTCTGTGCTTCTCAACGCTTTGCAAAGTATTTTTCATTTTTCCATTTGTAAAGCCATAGTCTATCATTAATAAACCACCATTATTTTTAAAAATAAAATTCCCTATTTCGTTAACAAATTTCATTGCTGAAGGTGAATATTCAACAAATTTTTCTTTTTCTATATTTTTACCTAAAAATTTCTCAATTATTCTTGACGACACTTTTTGATCACAAACTTCAAACTTATTTTTTTTGTATGCTACATATTTTTCATACCAATTATCACTTTTTTTTAAAAACTGTTTGATAGGAAAAGCATCAAAAAACTCATTAGCCAAGAATATAGTTGGAGCCTTTGGAATTTCTTTTAAATTTCTTATCCAACTTGCCTTTTTCTTATCTATTTTGCTCTTCTGAATTTTTATCAGTAATGGACTTTTTTCTAAAATTAAGAAATTAGCAGATAAACTAATTTCACTAAAATTATTAAAAGTTT
>CACBXW010000004.1 GCA_902543295.1 uncultured Pelagibacteraceae bacterium
ACCCTCTTCTTCGTTAGGAAAATAAAATCTTTTTTTTGTATTTGTTTTTAAATATTCAGCAAATTCCTTATATATATTTGCAAAAGCATCTAAATATCCTTCAGGGTGACCAAATTTTACTCTAGAAAATTTTTTTGAAAAATTTGCCTTTGTATACCCTCTTTCTAAAAACTTTACTGCTCCTTTGCTTGGATTAAATTTTAGATAATTTGGATCATTTTGAACCCATTCTAAACTTCCTTTAGACCCATATACTCTAATTCTTAAACCATAAACACCACCTTTAGCTGTTACACATGTCCATACAATTCCTTTAGCGCCATTGTTAAAATTAACAAAAACTTGTGCGTTATTATCCATATTAACTTCCTTCGAATATTTACTTACATCGGCTATCAGTTTTTCTCCTTTAAGGCCTGTAATATAAATTGCTAGATGATATGCGTGTGATCCTATTTCATTAAGAACTGCTGATACACCGACAATTTTTTTATCAACTTTCCATTTAAAAACCTTTTTTGAATTTGTTTTTGAAATTTTATTACCATCTGTCCAATCCTGAATATATTCAACATTGATATATTCAACTTTTCCAATTTTTCCTTTTTCCACTAAGTTTTTTGCTTCTCTTACCATTGGGTAAGATGAATAGTTGTGAGTCAGTGCATATTTAATTTTTTTGTTATTTTTTATCGCTTTATATAGTTTTTTTCCCTGCTCAAGATTTCCAGCAAATGGTTTGTCTGAAATTACATGTATATTTTTTTTTATAAAATTCTCTGCAATAATTTGATGACTTGATGGTGGAGTCATTATTGCTACAACATTAATACCATCTTTTCTTTTTGCTTCTTTTTCAGACATCTCCTTGTAATTTGAATAACATCTAGATTTATCTAAACCTATACTTTGTCCAAATTTCCTAGATTTATCAACACTTCTAGAAAATACCCCTGCAACGATTTCGTATTTGTCATCATATCTCGATGAAATCCTATGAACATGCCCGATCCAAGATCCAGGTCCTCCTCCAACAATTCCAAGTTTAAATTTTTTAGGTTTAATTTTTTGAAGCATCTAATATCATAACAAAACTATTATTTATGTCAGTAAAATTAGGTATAGCCCCAATAGCTTGGAGCAATGATGATATGCCTGAGCTTGGTGGTGATACCTCGCTTGAACAATGTCTTTCCGAAGCTAGTGAAGCAGGATTTCAAGGAATAGAGTCTGGGGGAAAATTTCCAAAAACATCAAAAGAATTAATTCCTATATTAAATAAATATAATTTAAAATTATGTTCAGGTTGGTATGGAGCAAATTTAAGAAAAAATACTTTTGAGGAGGAAAAATCAAAAATTCAAAACCAATTGAAACTATTTCAAGATTGTAAAGCACCCTGTATGGTTTTTGCCGAAGTTTATGGTTCTATTCAAGGTGATCCAAATATAAATTTGTCTAAAAGACCTAGAATGGATTTAGATGAGTCTAAAAAATATTATAAAAAAATTTCAGAAATGGGAAAATATCTAGAGGATCAAGACATGCCTCTTGCTTACCATCATCATATGGGAACTTGCATTGAAAGTGAAGAAGATACAAGAAGATTATTAGAAAACACAGATGGTAGTGTCAAACTAACTTTAGATACTGGACACATGTTATTTGCAAAAGGAGATAGTTTGAAAATTTATAAAGAATTTAAAGAAAGAATAATTCATATACATTGCAAAGATATGAGAAAAAATGTTTTAGATAATTCGTTAAATCACGATTATAGTTTTAGGCAGGCTTTTTTGGAAGGAGCCTTCACTGTTCCAGGAGATGGTTGCATTGATTACAAGCCTTTTTTTGACTTGTTAAAAGAACAAAATTATTCTGGATGGTTAGTTGTAGAAGCGGAGCAAGATCCCGCTAAAGCAAATCCTTTTGAATATGCTAAAATTGGATACAAATATCTAATTGAAACTTTAAGAAGTACAAATTTAGAAATTGAAAATAATTAGCTATCTATATAAAGAAGTTAATTCATTATTACCAGCAGCAACACATGGAGATTTAAAACAAGTACCAATTATCCATTCTGATCCTGGTTCTGCTAGAAAATTTGATGACATTATAAAAATAACACCCATTTCTACTGACTGACCAGCTTTTCCCTCTGCTTTTATTCTTGGGTCAGGGTCTGTTTTAACTTTATTATCATCTGAAAATGGATTTTCAATCTTAAGATTATCATTTATGTGATTAACAACCTTTTCAGCTATCCATTCAGCATTACATGGATCACCCCAAACTGTTATCTTCCCTTCATCATTATTGCCACAATTATTAATTTCGTCATTAATAAAATCGACAACTTTTTTATGATTTTCTTTTACTAAATTTGCACGAGCTTCAACTTCAGGCCTTGTACTCGCTGTCCATATCAACATTCCCACAACATAAACAGCTGATATAATGATAAGAAACTCTAACAATCCAAAATTTTTTAATTTTAAGCTCATGAGATTTTTACTATTTTTGACTTTTCCAATTTATTGTCAAAAAAATCAATAATATTTTGGACTGTTTCAATACCCATTCTAGACAAACATTCTTCGGTAAATACTGCTGAATGAGGGCTTAAAAATGCTTTCTCATTTTTTAGCAATGGATTATCTAAAGATGGAGGCTCCTTTTCAAAAACATCAAGACCTGCACCAAAAATTAAATCTTCGTTTAATGCCTTATTCAGATCTTCCTCGTTAATAATACCACCTCTTGCAGCATTAATTAAAATACAATTTTTTTTCATTTTTTTTATCATTTCATAATTGATTAAATGTTTTGTATTTTCGTTTAGAGGCATATGAATTGAAATTGCATCCATTTTATTTAAACTTTCATTTAAATCATTAATTTTAGTACCACCAACTTTTTTAATCTCCTCTTCGCTGACAAAAGGATCAAAAACAAAAATGTTCATTTCTAAACCCTTACATTTTTTAAGTAAGCATTTTCCAATACGACCAAAACCTGCAATTAAGATACTTTTATTCCATAACTCAATTGTTTTAGGAAGCTTAGTTCTATCACTGAACTTTCCAGTTTTTACAGTCTCGTTGTACATATTATTTCTTTTTGCAATGCTGAATAGCATGAATAAAACATGTTCTGCTACAGCTTGAGCATTTGCTGTAGCTGTTATTGCTAATGTGATATTGTTTTGCTTGGTTGCTTTAAGATCTATATTGTCATAGCCTACACCATGTCTAGATATCACTTTTAAATTCTTAGCTGAGTCTATAATTTCTTTTGACAATTTAGATGTTCTAATACTTATTCCATCACAGTCTTTTATTTTATCTTTCAAAAATTCTGTATCTGTATTGTCTACAACTTCAAATTCAAAATTTTTATTTCCTTCTAGTAAATCAATACCATGATTATGTATCGATCCTATTATTAAGATTTTTTTCATACGTAAAAGTTTATACTTTATTTATTAATAGGCTTTAGATAATTCTGATTTCACTGTGCCTTTTAAATTTTCAACTGTATTTTTCGCACCCGCACTTATAAATCTAGAGTCTGCTCCAACTGTTACAAATTGAAAACCTTTTTCAATCATTTTTTTTGCATAGTCAGTACTTCCGTTATGAATTCCTGCAAATATATTGTTTTTTTTTGCATGCTCTAATATTCTAAGTATTTCTGAATAAGCTTTAGTATCCTCACCTTTGTCAAAACCAGGCTTTTCTCCTATAGCCAAACTTAAATCAGCAGGCCCTATGTAAATACCATCAAGGCCTGGGGTACTCATAATTTCATCAAGATTTTCTAAAGCTTCTTTAGTTTCAATCATAGCCATTTTTAATATTTCATCGTTTGCATGATCTCCATAATCAGGCCCTCCATAGATTAGCCCTCTCATTGGACCGAAACTTCTATATCCATCTGGTGGATATTTACATGCTTGAACAAATCTTTCTGCTTCTTTTCGATTACTTACCATTGGGCAAATGATTCCATAACATCCAGCATCTAAAATTTTCATAATTTGACCAGGTTCATTCCAGTTAACTCTTGCCAAAGGCACGACTTCAGTCGCTGAAATCACTTGCATCATTGGCATTGCATTCGTGTAATCAACGAGCCCGTGTTGCATATCAATTGTTAATGAGTCCCATCCTTGTTGAGCCATTGTTTCTGCCGAAACAGTACTTGGAATTTGTAACCAACCATTGATTACAGCTTTGCCATTTTTAATTATTTCTTTGGCTATATTTTTTCTCATTTACTCAGGTTTTTAGACCCATATGGGTATACTTTATATTAAGGTAATCTTTTATAGCCATAGATCCACCTTCACGACCATAACCGGTTTGTTTTATTCCACCGAATGGAGCTTCAGCAACTGCAACTGCAGCTGTATTTACTGCTACACAACCGGTTTCCATCATCTCTGATGCTCTATTAGCTTTGTCCATTGAGTTTGTATATAAATAGCTACAAAGTCCCAGGTCATTATTATTTGCTCTCTCTACTACTTCGTCAAAATCCTTGAAAGTTAAAACGGGCACTAAGGGACCAAAAGGTTCTTCTTTCATAATTGTAAAATTGTCCTGCACTTCATCAAATACAGTTGGTTCAAAATAATAACCTTTATTAAATCCTGAAGGTCTACCCCCGCCAAAAACAACTTTTGCGCCTTCACTCTTTGTAGTTTCGACTAATTTTTCAATTTCTTCCAAACGTTTTGCTGTTGTTAAAGGTCCTAAGTCAGTGCCTTCATCCATTCCATTTCCAATTTTTAATTTTTTTGCTCTATCTACAAAAGCATTTACAAATTCTTCTTTTCTCGTTTCTTGAATGTAAAACCTATTTGGGGATATACAAACTTGACCATTATTACGAAATTTTGCTGTTATTGCCATATCTGCAACTTTATTCATGTCAACATCGTCAAATACTATAAATGGAGAATGACCACTTAATTCCATTGTAACTCTTTGAACTTTATCTGCAGCTTTTTTAAGTATTAATTTTCCAACACGTGTTGAGCCAGTTATAGAAACTTTTTTTATTATATCTGATTCAAGTAGTTCATTTGATATTTCAGCTGGGTCTCCAGATAATAAATTGACTACTCCATCAGGAACTCCAGCATCTTTACAAATATTTACAAGTTCCATAACTGCTCCAGGCGTAATTACATCTGGCTTACAAATAACTGAACAACCAGCAGCCAGTGCAGTTGAAATTTTTCTAGACGCTAAAACTATAGGAAAATTCCATGGCACAAGTGCTGCTACAACACCTACTGGCTGATAGTAAACATGAACTCTTGTTTCTGGAAATCTACTTTGTAATGTTTCACCATAAATTCTTTTAGTTTCTTCTGCATTCCATTCAAATATATCTGCTCCACCACCAACTTCTCCAATTGCTTCTTTAAGAGGTTTTCCAACTTCAAGTGTAAGCCATTTAGCCAATACATCTTTTCTTTCACGCATCAAATCTGCAATTTTTCTTATTACATAAGACCTTTGCCATGGAGTAGTATTTTTCCAAGTTTCGAGTCCTTTCTCTGCTGATTTTAATGCTTTTTGAACGTCAACAGACGATGCTTTTGATGCTTCTCCTAAAACTTCTTCTGTTGCTGGATTGATAACTTTATAAGTTTCTTTTTTTTCTGCTTGTTGCCACTGACCATTAATGAATTGACCAAAATTGCTATACATATTTTTTAAATTGTGTTTAATTGTTAAAAGTTAAAGATTTATATATAGAATAATGAAAAAAATAAAGCTCACTTGTGCACATGCAATAATAAAACATCTTATTGCTCAAAAAATTTTAATAGACGGTAAAAAAGAGCAGTTATTTGCTGGAGCTTTTGGTATTTTTGGACATGGCAATGTTGCTTGTTTAGGACAAGCTCTACAAGAAAATCAGGATAAATTACCAACTTATAGAGGGCATCATGAGCAAAATATGGCACTGACTGGAATAGCATACGCTAGAGCCAAAAGAAGAAAACAATTTTTTGTTGCAACTAGTTCAGTTGGACCAGGATCTACAAATATGGTTACAGCCTCGGCTGTTGCTATGAGCAACAGATTACCAATTTTATTTTTACCTGGAGACACATATGCAAACAGAATGCCTGACCCAGTTCTTCAACAAGTTGAGCATTTTAATAATCCTGGCATTACTCAGAATGATGCTTTCAAACCAGTAACAAAATATTTTGATAGAATTACAAGACCAGAACAAATTTTACAAACATTACCTCAAGCAATCCAAACAATGTTAGATCCAGCAGATTGCGGACCAGCTTGCTTATCATTATCACAAGATGTTCAAGGTGAAACATATGAATATCCTGAAGAATTTTTTAAAGAGAGAGTTCACAACATTAGACGACCAAGACCTGATGATTTTCAAATAAAACAAGCAGCTGATCAAATTAAAAAATCCAAAAATCCTTTATTGATTTCAGGTGGAGGGGTTTTCTATTCTGATGCAATGGAAGATCTAAGTAATTTTGCAATTAAACACAATATACCAGTTACACAAACAGTTATGGGCTACTCTACAATGAAGAGAGACCACTCTCATTTCTTAGGTCCCATAGGTGGTCTTGGTGGCAAAGCAGCAAATAATTTAGCAAAACAAACTGACCTAGCTATTGCTGTTGGAACAAAATTAGCTGATTTCACAACTGGGTCGTGGGCAAATTTTGAGAACCCAGACTTTTCACTTGTTAGTGTTAATGTCTCTAGATTTGATGCTAGCAAACATTTGGCGCAATCAGTAATAGGTGATGCAAAAGTAAGCTTACAAGAGCTATCAAATGCCTTGGGAGATTGGAAAGCACCTGATGAATGGCATAAAAAATCAAGAGATGAATTAAAAAATTGGAATGATTATGTAGATAAAGAAAGCGGTCCAACTAATCAAGAACTACCTAGTTATGCACATGCTGTAGGAGCAATATATCGTAATTCAGATCCAACGGACATTGCTGTTACTGCTGCAGGTGGATTAGTTGGAGAAGTTGTGCAAATTTGGAGGCCAAAAGAATTAAATACACATGAAACCGAATGGGGTTTTAGCTGTATGAGTTATGAAATTTCTGGTGCATTAGGAGTTAAAATGGCAAACCCAGATAAAGAAGTAATAGCTTTTGTAGGAGATGGATCTTATTTACTTTTTAATTCAGATATTTATTCATCAGTTATAACAAATAATAAATTAATAATAGTTTTATGTGATAATGGAGGCCATGCCGTTATTAATAGGCTACAATTGTTTAAAGGCGGAAAAGAATTTAATTGTCTATTTAATAGTTCAAAAGTTCCAAATCTAGTACCTGTTAATTTTGCTAAACATGCAGAGAGCATGGGTGCAAAATCTGAGGAGGTATCATCTATTTCTGAATTAGAGGAAGCATTTAAAAGAGCTAAAAAATCTGATGTAACTTACTTAATTTCAATAAAAACTCATTCTTATGAGTGGTTAGAAGGATCTGCTTACTGGGAAAGTCCTACTTTAGAAATGCCATCAACAAAAGAAAATGAAGAGGCATTAAAACTTCATAAAGAAGGAAAATCAAAGCAAAGACAAGGTGTCTAAAATTCATGAATAAAGTTTTTAAGGTTGGTCTCATAGGATGTGGCCATATAGCAGAAACATATTTTAGGGGACACCAATATTTTAATAATTTCAAAATCGTTGCTTGTGCGGATATTAATCAAAAAGCAGCTGAAAAATGTGCGAAATTATACAACATCAAATCAATGACTGTTAATGAAATACTAAAAGATAAAGATATAGAGGTAATTTTAAATTTAACAATTCCTCAATCACATTATTCTGTGTCAAAAAAAGTATTAAATGCAGGCAAGCATGTTTATTCAGAAAAACCATTAGCAACATACTTTCAAAAAGGAAAAGAGTTAGTGGCTTTAGCAAAACAAAAAAAATTATACATTGGTAATGCGCCAGATACTTTTCTTGGAGGAGGTGGACAAAAAGCAAAGGAATTAATTGACTCTGATTTGATTGGACAAATCAAACTTGGAAATGCAATCTTTGCATTTCCTGGTGTTGAAAACTTTCATCCAAAACCAGAGTCTTGGTATAAAAAAGAGGGAGGACCAGTAATAGATATGGGTCCTTATTTTTTTACAACACTTGTTAATCTTTTAGGGCCAGCTAAACAGGTGCAAGGAAGAACATTAACAGCATTTAAAAGAAGAAATTATAGAGCAGGTCCAAATAAAGGAAAAACATTCAAGGTTGAAACACCAACTACTTATTTAGCAACAATTCAATTTCATAATGAAGCAATTATTCAAGTCACTTTATCCTTTGATGTTATTAATCATCAAAGAAATCATATGGAACTTTATGGAACTAAAGGATCAATTATTGTTCCTGATCCAAATATGTTTGGTGGATCTGTTTATATTTCTGTTACTGAAGGTGGTCGTTGGGGTGAACATAAAACCGATAAAATGCATTTAGGAAAAATAAATATTACATCTGCAAGCGGTAGATCCAATGAGTCACCAACAAATGCAAACTATAGAAGTGTTGGCATGTCTGAGATGTTATATTCAATAGAAAAAAAGAAAAAACATCGATGTTCAGGAGAGCTATCTCTTCATGTTTTAGATATAATTGAATCTACTATGAAAGCCGCAACAACTGGAGTACCTCAAAAAATTAAAACTAAGTGTGAAAAACCAAAAAGATTTACAGAAGAAGAAGTAAAAAAAATTCTCTTATAGATCATGAAAGATATTGCAATTGTTGATCCATATCCAAGAACTATGGAGCTTATTTTTTCAAAACCAAAATTAAATGAGTTAAAAAATAAATTTAAACTTATTTTTGCACCAAAAATAAATAAACAGAAATTTTATATTAATAATATTCATAAAGCGAAATTTATAATTGGACAGCCTGATCTTCCTAAATTTTTATTAATAAAAGCAAAAAAGTTGAAAGCAGTAATAAATGTCGAAAGCAACTTTTTAGATAATATGGATTATAATTATTGCTTTGATAAAGGTATTCACGTTATTGCAACTTCACCTGTTTTCTCAAAACCAGTTGCAGAGATTGCACTTGGATTTACACTCTCTCTTCTTAGAAATATTCATGGAGCAAATCAGGATTTCATTAATAAAAAGGAAAAGTATGGATTAGATGGAAATCTTAAGGCTTCATTGTTATCAGAAAAAAAAATTGGATTATTGGGATTTGGAGATTTAGGGAGAGCTTTGGTTCCATTATTGAAACCATTTTCGAGTAAAATAAATATCTATGATCCTTGGATACCAAACAAAAAAATAATTAATCAAGGATATAAACCAATTACTTTAAAAAAAATGTTTAAAGAATGTGAAGTTATTTATGTACTTGCTGCAATTACTACAAAAAACAAAGGACTGATTGATAAAAAATTACTCAATCTTATGAAATCAAACTCACTTTTTATACTAATGAGTAGAGCTGCAGTCGTTAATTTTAAAGATTTAAAAAATAGACTTAAAAAAGGTGATATTTATGCAGCACTTGACGTTTTTCCCGAAGAACCAGTTAAAAAAAATGACCCAATAAGAAAATTAAAAAATGTTTTATTCTCAGCACATAGAGCGGGTGCTTTAGACGAGGCATTCAAGGAAATGGGCAATATTGTTTTTGAAGACATGAAATTAATTTCAAAAAATCTTAATCCAAGATTTTGTAAAAAAGCTCTAAGAAAAACTGTTCATCTTTTGAGGTCAAAACCTGTTGCAATTAATTAATTTTTTTTTTAATTTAAATTAAATGACTTCAACAAATAAATTGCTCTTAGAAGCTAAAGGTATCACAAAGTATTTTGGAACAATAACTGCTTTAGAAAATGTAAATTTAAAAGTGCACGAAGGTGAATGTTTAGGTGTAGTGGGAGATAATGGTGCAGGCAAATCTACACTAATGAAAGTTTTATCTGGTTTATACAAACCAAGTGCAGGTGCTTTATTTTTTGAGGGCAAAGAACATGTGTTAGATAGCCCAAAAGACTCTCAAAATTTAGGCTTAGAAATGGTTTATCAAGATCTTGCATTGGCAGGTAATTTACCCATTGGAGAAAATATATTCTTAGGAAGAGAGCCTACAAAAAATATTGGCTTCTTAAAATTTCTAGATTTTAAAAAAATTCAAGAAATGACAAGCGCACACTTAGAGAAACTAAAAATAAATGTTAAAAGTGCTGATCAGAAAGTAGAGGAATTATCTGGAGGACAAAGACAAGCGGTTGCAATAGCTAGGTCAACAGCATTTAATGCTAAAGTTGTTATAATGGATGAACCAACTGCTGCTTTAGCAATAAAAGAAGTTGGAAAAGTATTAGACTTAATTAACAAATTAAAAAGTACTGGCGTAGGTGTTATAGTAATAAGTCATAGAATGGATGATATTTTTACTGTTTGCGACCGAGTAATGGCACTTTTTCAAGGAACAAACTTTGCTGAGTCTCAATTAGATAAAACTTCAAGAGATGAAGTCATTGGTTGGATTATGGGAAAAAAATAAAATGGACGATAAGGAAAAAAAACAAGATAGCTTATACGTAAAACTTATTCCATATTTTGAAAAATACGGGATTTTACTATTATTAGTTATCATGATCTTGGTAATGCATATTTTGCAACCAGATGTCTTCTTGTCATGGAGAAATGTAACAAACGTATTCAAACAAATATCTTGGCAATCAATGTTAGCTTTAGGTGTTTTTATGGTGATTGTAACTGCGGGTATAGATCTATCAGTTGGCTCAATAATGATGCTTTCATTGATGATTTTAGCAATAGTAGCTAAAGCTGGAGCACCTTGGTTTATAGTTGTTCTAGTACCTTTATTTGCTGGATTTTTATGCGGGTTGATAAATGGTTTGGGGATAACACTTTTAAGAATGCCTCATCCTTTTATAATGACTTTAGGAACTCTTTATATTTTTAGAGGAACAGGAAACTTAATATCAGGCGGAACACCCATAAGTGGATTTACCGATGAAGTTAGGTACTTAGGTCATGGTAGAATAGATCTTACTTGGTTAGGATTAGAGAAATCTCAATATCTCCCCGTAAGCTTAGTTTTAATCGCGGTTGTATATTTTGTTTTTTGGGTTTTCTTGAATCATAGTCGAACAGGAAAGTGGATTTATGCAATTGGTGGAAACCCAAGCGCAGCAAGAGCTTCAGGAATTAATGTTAATAAAATTTTAATAATTGTTTATTCACTTTGTGGATTTTTATCAGGTATTGGAGCATTAATTTTAGCAGGAAGAACAGACTCTGGTTATCCTAATGCAGGATTACAATCTGAATTGGATGCTATTGCAGCATGTATAATTGGTGGAGCTAGTTTCTTTGGTGGTAGAGGAACTGTTCTTGGAGTTTTTGCCGGAGTAATGATTATGGGAATTTTAAGAAATGGACTTAATTTGATGGATGTAAGTTCTTTCTGGCAACAAGTATTGATTGGCTCGATCATTGTATTAGCAGTTTACGTGGATGTTTTAAGAAGAGATTTCGGCACGAGGAAATAAACACGTCAAAGTTGAATAGATGCTATCATAAGAGACCCTGTAAACAGTTGAATTTTTTTTAAAAATTTTATTAAATTAAGCTTTAATAATTATTAAAGGGGAAATTTATGAGAGAACTATCAAGAAAAATTGTTGTTTTAGTATCAGCAATTTTTTTATCGATAAGCATGATTTCAGCTTCTTTTGCTGATGGTCATGGTAAAAAAATCTTGTTCAGTATTAAAGGTCCTGGGTCTGGAAATCCTTTCTGGGCTTCTGTTACAAAAGGTGCTGAAGAAGAAGCTAAAAAATTAGGTGTTAAGTTAATCTTGGTTGCGCCACCTCAAGAAGGTGATGTTCAAGCACAAATTAACCAAGTTGAAGACCAACTTGCTAAAGGTGTTGATGCTTTAGCTCTTGCACCAGGAGATCCAAATGCATTCGCTCCAATTGTAGATGATGCTATCAAAAGTGGTGTTCCAGTTGTATTCGTAGATACAAAAGGGATCAATGAAGGTGTTACTTTTATTGGAACTAACAATATGAATGGAGCAGAATTAGCTGCTAAATTCATTTGTGACAAAACTCCAAAAGGTTCAGATGTTGCAATTTTGACTGGAATAGAGTCTCAATCAACAGCTTTACTAAGAAGAGACGGTGCAATTAAAGGATTTAAAAATTGCGGTTTAAATATAGTTGCTACTCAAACAGCTGAGTGGGATACTGCAAAAGGTAGATCAGTTACTGAGTCTATTATTTTGAAAAATCCTAACATCAAAGCAATATTTGCTTCAAATGACAATATGGGCTTAGGTGCTATGCAAGCTCTTAAAGATGCAGATATGAATGATGTTGTTGTTGTTGGTTTTGATGCAACTCCAGATGCTGCTACAAGTATCTTAAAAGGTGAAATGACTGCAACTATTGCTCAGTTCTCATATAACATGGGTGCTTACGGTGTTAAATATGCACTTGAGCTAGCTAATGGTGGAAGTATTGATCCAAACATTGATACTGGAACACAACTAGTAACAAAAGAAAACGCTAACGATTTTAAATAATAATTAGTCTATAAGATTTAAAAAAGGGTGGAATTTTTATTCCACCCTTTTTTTTTATGTAATATAATCTTTTAATGTTAATAAATATTAACCCAGTTTTAAGCCCTGATTTACTTTTTCATTTAAGATCTATGGGTCATGGTGAGAAAATTATTCTTGCTGATGCTAATTTTCCCGCAAACTCTATGAACAAGAATGTAATACGATTAGATGGGGTAGATATTAAAAGTGCAGCAAATGCAATTTTATCTGTTTTTCCATTAGATAGTTTTATCGTATCACAAGGGGGCTCACCTGTACTTAGAATGGAAGTAGATGATAAACCAGAGGAACTAACTGAAACTCATAAAGAATTTATTGAAGCAGTAAAAAATAATTCTGGTCCCCAATGGAAAGTTGGATCAATTTCAAGACAAAATTTTTATGAAGAAGCAAAAAAAGCACATTGTATTGTAACCACTACAGATGCTCGACCTTTTGGATGTTTTATTATTACTAAAGGAGTTATTCTTCCTGACGGTAAAGTCTGGTCTTAATTAAATGAAATCTATATGTGTATTTGGAGTATTTGTTGCAGACTTATGTTTTATTGGTGAAAAAATTCCTGAAGTGGGGCAAACTATTTTAGGAACAAAACACTTGATAGGACCTGGAGGAAAAGGATCTAACCAAGCCATTGCTGCAGCAAGACTTGGCGGAAACATAAGTTTTATTACGAAAATAGGTGATGATAATAATGCTGAAATGGCACTAAATTTATATAAATCCTCTGGAGTAAACACCGATTATATTATTAAAGACAAAAATCACTCAACTGGTGTTGCTGGCATTATGATTAATGCTAATACAGGTGATAATGCAATAAACATCATACCAGGCGCTGCTGGCACTTTAAGTAGTTCTGATATAGATAATAATTTAAAAGCAATCGAGAATTCAGATATATTCTTAACACAATTAGAAACACCATATGATGTTACTAGTTATGCTTTACAAAAAGCTAAAGATACTGGATCAATTACTATTTTAAATCCAGCTCCGGCTTCAAAAATATCTGAGAATGACTTTAAAAACATAGACTATTTTACACCAAATGAAACTGAGGCTAGTTTTTATTTAGAAAAGAAAATAGAAACAAAATCTGAAATAGAAAATGCAGCTAAAGAATTTTTAAAAAAAGGTGTAAAAAATATTCTAATAACCCTTGGTTCTAAAGGAGTTTATTTTTCAAATGGAACCGAAAGCCATTTTGTGGATGCTCATAAATTAAATGATGATGTAAAAGATACTACTGGAGCAGGAGATGCATTTAATGGAGCTTTTAGTGTGGCATTAGCTAAATCGTTAAAAATTGTTGATGCATTAGAATTTTCTAATAAAGTTGCTGGCATTTCTACAACTAAAGAAGGGGCTGCAAATTCAATGCCAAGTATCAATGAAGTAGAAAATTATTAATTACTCAATAATTTTAAATTCTGATTTATATTTATCTGTAATCTTAAGCCCAAGACCTGGAACATTATCATCTAGATCTATCATTCCATCTATTGGAGCAGGATCACCTTCAAAAATATAATAAAATAGTTCGTTGCCAATTTCTACATCATGAACTGGAAAAAACTCTGAGATAGGACAATTAAAATTCGACATTGTTAAATGATAGTTATGCATTTGACCTGCATGTGGAATTACTGGAACTTGATAAGCCTCTGCAAGAGCATTTATTTTCTGAGCGATTGTAAATCCACCAACTCTATTATTATCATATTGAATGTAGCTAACTGCTTTGAGGTCTAACAATTGTTTAAAACCAAATAGATTAAATTCATGTTCTCCCCCAGAAATTGGTATAGCGTTCATATTATTCAGTTCCGCATACCCATGAATATCATCAGCAATAACAGGTTCTTCTAACCATCTTGGATTAAATTTTACCAATTTAGGTATCATTCTTTTAGAATAATCTAGGTTCCAACCCATATAACATTCTAACATTAAGTCAGTATCATCCCCGATTACTTCTCTTACAGCTTCTACAAGTTCAATGTTTTTTCTCATACCTTCAGGACCATCTTTTGGTCCCCAACCAAATCTCATTTTAAACATTTTAAAACCTTGTTTTTTATACTTTTCAGCTTCATTTTGTAAATCATTGATAGGTTGGCTATAAAGTTTTGAAGCATAAACAGGTATCTTTTCTTTTGTTCTACCCCCTAACAATTTAAATACGGGTTTGTTAGTTAACTTTCCTAATATATCCCAAATAGCAATATCAATTGCAGACATTGCAACCATACCCAAACCTCTTCTTCCCCATGCATGAGTTCTTCTATACATTTTTTCCCAGATGTAAGCGTAATCAAAAGGATCTTCCCCTATAACTAATGGTTTAAGATACTCATCAATAGTTTTTTTTACTAACTGCGGTGCAAGAGCTGCATTACCAATTCCAATATGACCATCATCAGTTTCAATTTCACAAATTAACCATTCATGAAATCTGAAAGAACCCATGGCATCTGATTTTTCATAAAGTAAATCTGATGCATTTGTGCAAAAATTATTTTGTGGAGGAACTGTTTTACCATTCCATTGATATACTTTTGTTCTTATATCTTTAATTTTAGACATTTAATTTAAATTTTGAGCCATTCTTAATGCAATTTTAAACGATTGCAATGTTGGCTCCAAATTTGCCTGATTTTTTCCAGCAATATCAAACGCAGTTCCATGCGCAGGTGTTGTTATTGGAATTGGAAGACCACCTTGAACTGTTACCCCTCTATCAAATCCAAAAGCCTTTAGTCCAGATTGAAGAGCATCATGATACATTCCAACAATGCAATCATGATTTTTATTTTTAAATGCTGTAATGAAAGAAGTATCACATGGTAAAGGACCATCAGCATTAATACCGAGTTTTTTTGCCTCTTCTATTGCTGGTATTATCTCATCTTGCTCTTCATTACCAAACTCTGCATGAGGGTTTAGAGCTTGAACAGCAACTCTTGGATTTTCTATACCATTTAATTTCATTGCTTCATTAATCAATTTTATAGGCTTCATTATTTTATCTTTCTTAATATGTTCTGGAACATCTTTGATAGGTATGTGAGATGTCACTCGAGCAGTCCAAAAATTATCTACTACATTAAATTCACAAAAAAAACTTTTTACGTTTAACTTATCAGCCATATGATGTAATTCGTCATCAAATTTACATCCACCTAATTTTAAGCTTGTCTTATTAAAAGGACCAAAATTTATAGCATCAATTTTTTTCTCTTTCGCAAGTTCTAGTGCTAAATTTAATGCATTTAAAACTGTTTCCCCAGATTCTGCAGAGCACTCTGATAAATTATAATCTTTGTTGCTACCCTTGGAGATATCTAAAAAATATTTATTTTTTTTTTCAAAATTTATGTCATTAAAATCAGTAACAATTTCTAGGTCCGAATTATTTCCTGAAATTTTATCTCCAGAATTTAGAATATTTTTTTCACCAATTACAGTAATGTTCGCATTCGATAGTTCGTTTTGGGTCAAAAGTTTTGATATAAGTTCTGGTCCAATACCCGATGGATCTCCAAGCAATAAAGCAATATTTTTTTTCTTATTTGTCATCTTTTTTCTTACTGTTTCTAACAGATTATGATTAAATATTTAAATATAAATTAACTTAAGAGGGAAATAATGAAAAAAAGCTTTAAACTATTTTTAGCAGCTGCTTTTTTAGTAACTGAATTTTTCGTTGTAGCACTTCCACTTATGATTACATCTGCAAAAGCAGATGGTCATCCAATACAAGCAATTACTCATGCTGGTTTTGGTGGTGGAACAGATGTTACTACTAGAATGATGTTATTAAGAGCAAGAAGAGTTTTAAAACAAGACATGCAATTAGTTAATAAAAAAGGTGGTGGTGGAGCTGCATCTATGGACTATATGATGACACTTCCTGCTGACGGTAATCACACTTTGACTTGGACTACTGGTCACGCAGTATCAATGGCTTTAGGTAAAACAAAAGTCAAAATAAGTGATATGCAACCGCTAGCTAGAGGAACTGATGATCCTCAACTATTTGTTGTTAACTGTAAAAATGACATCAAAGATGCTAAGAAATTTATTAGCACACAAAAATCAAAATCACTAAAATATGGAACAACTCACACTGGTGGAATTGATGATGTTAGTGCAATTGCATTTACTAAAAAAGGTGGATTAAAAGATCCGACTATTGTTGCTTACAAAGGTGTTGCGCCAATTAAAACTAACCTTATCAAAGGAGATATTGATGTAGGAGTTTTAAATTTAGGTGAGGCCCTAACCGAAATTAATGAAGGCAAACTTTGTGTTTCAGTTGTATTAGCAAATAATAGAATGGCTAAAATAGGAGACTCTCCAACAGCAAAAGAATTAGGGATACCTGTTTCTTTATCTACTGTGAGAGGTTTCGTAACTAAAAAAGGTGCTCCAGCAGACAGAGTTAAACAACTAGAAGCTGGAATGATGAAAGCTATGAGTCACAACTACTATAAAAATTTCCTAACAGAAATTGGTCTTGATGAGACTAGTGTTGTAGGCGCAGATGAATGGGGCAAGCAAATGGAAGAAATGCTTGCTGAAATGACAGCTCAACTCAAAGCATTGGGTTACATAAATTAATAAATTTTGTACATTTAAATGAATGATGTACATAACGAAAAAGGGACAAACAAAAGTTTGTCCCTTTTTTTTAAAAGTTCATTCATTGTATCAGCTGTAATAATAGTAATTTCTTCAATTTTATTATACTTTACTTTTACATTTGACATAGTGCCTCCTATATTAAATAGAGGTATACAGCCAGCAACATTTCCAAAGGCTCTATTAATTTTAATTATTGCCCTAACTTTATTAACTTATTTTATTTCTCTTAAAAAACCCTGGAAAAATGAAAAAAAATTACCTAATTCATTTTATATTACTTTGCTTTCATTTGTAGTTTTTATAACTGTTTCAAAATTTTTAGATTTCTTTTTAGGCATAGCATTACTTTCAATCATAGTTTCTTACTTTTGGGGAGAAAGAAGAGCTACCTATTTAATAATGGTATCAATTATATTTCCTTTAATTGTTTTTGTATTTTTTGAAACAATTTTAGGATTACGATTTCCACCTGGAATTATTACAAATCTTTATTACGGATAAAATGGAAAATTTAGGTTTAATCTTTGCTCCTTTATTTAGCTATAAATTATTAATTGTTTTATTTTTTGGAACAATTTTTGGATTAATTCTTGGAGTTCTTCCTGGACTAGGACCAACAACAGGCGGTGCTTTAATATTACCATTTACGATGACGCTAGATCCACTCTCTGCAATTGTATTACTAACTGCAATTTATTGTGCAGGAACTTATGGAGGTGCAATTACTGCAATTTTAATAAATACCCCTGGAACCCCTGCAGCAGCAGCCACATGTTTAGATGGTTACCCTTTGGCACAAAAAGGAGAAGCTGGAAGAGCTTTAGGTATGGCAACTGTCTCAAGCGTAATTGGTGGAATTGCTAGTGTTGTAGTTCTTATATTTTTTGCTCCTTTACTTGCAAATTTAGCTTACGAATTTGGTCAACCTGAATATTTTGCTCTAGCAATTTTTGGATTAACTATGCTTGCATCAATTGGTGAAGGCAGTCCTATTAAAAATTTAATTGCTGGTGCTTTTGGAATTCTAATTTCAACTGTTGGTAAAGATTTTATGACATCTATAGATAGGTTTACATTTGGAATTAATGAATTGACCGAAGGTATTGGTTTTATTCCAGTAGTAGTAGGTTTATTTGCTATTAGTGAAATGTTAACTCAATCTACTTTAATAAATCAAATATTTAATAGAGTAGCTTTAAAGGCAGTTAAACTTCCATCAATCGATGATTATAAAAAAACTTGGAAAACAATTATAAGATCTAGCGGGATAGGATCATTTATTGGTGTTTTGCCAGCAGAGGGCGGAACTGTTGCATCATTAATAGGATATGCTGAAGCAAAAAGATGGTCAAAAAAACCTGAGGATTTTGGAAAAGGATCAATTGAAGGAATAGCTGGAGCTGAAGCAGCAAATAATGCTGCTACTGGAGGAGCTATGGTCCCAACGCTAGCTTTAGGCATACCTGGTAGTGCAACTACAGCAGTAATACTTACAGGATTAATTATACATGGCGTAAGACCAGGTCCAGATTTATTTAGAGAGCAACCCGAGTTTCTTTATGGAATATTTGGATCAATGCTAATTGCAAATATTTTATTCTTCGTATTAGGATTTTTTGGAGCTAAAATATTTGCAAGAATAACTCTAGTTCCAAATAAATTATTATGGCCGATGATATTTGCAGTTTCTGTTTGTGGAACATATTCTTTAAATCAGTCAATTATTGATGTTTGGTTGATGCTATTATTTGGAGTTATTGGTTTCTTTATGAGAAGATATGGATTTTCAGTTGTGCCAGTAATTATAGGTTTAATTTTGGGTGAATTGGTAGAGGGAACTTTAAGACAATCGCTTGTTATTTTCGATGGAAACTGGTTAATGTTTCTTCAAAGACCTATTGCATTAACATTTTTTGTTTTATCTTTAATTGCTTTAAGTTTTCCATTAATAAAGAGAAAGAAATAAAATGATAAAGTTTGATCTAAGTAATAGAGTTGCAATTATAACAGGCGGTGCTCAAGGCTTTGGATTTGCAATAGCAGAAAGATTTATTCAATCAGGTGCAAAAGTTATTATATGGGATATTGATGAACAAGAAGCAAAGAAAGCGGTTGAAAAAATAAATTCAGAAAACATAAGTTATAAAATTGTTAATGTATGTAACTTTGAAGAGATTTCTAAAAGCTTAAAAGATATTGAGACTGAACATAATAAAATAGATATCTTTGTAAACAATGCTGGGATAACTGGTATGAACAAAACAGTTGCTGAATATCCTATTGAGGAATGGGAAAAAGTAATTCAATTAAATTTAAATGCAGTATTTTACTGTTGTAAAGCAGTTGTTCCTTATTTGGAAAAAAATAATTATGGAAGAATAGTTAATATTGCATCAATTGCTGGAAAAGAAGGCAATCCTAATGCTGGAGCTTATAGCACATCAAAAGCTGGAGTTATTGGTTTAACAAAATCTTTAGGAAAAGAATTAGCATTAAAAAATATAGCAGTAAATTGCGTAACACCAGCGGCTGCAAAAACAAGAATATTTGATCAAATGACCGAAGAGCATATAAATTACATGCTTTCAAAGATTCCAAGAAATAAGTTTGCAAAAGTTAATGAATTGGCTTCTTTAGTAACTTATTTAGCTAGTGAAGAAAACTCTTTTGCGACTGCAGCAGTGTTTGATCTAAGCGGGGGAAGAGCTACTTATTAATGAATTTAATTTAATATTTTTTTTATGAAATACTCTGCATCAAAAAATAGATACTCAAATATGTTATATAGGACATGCGGTGATAGCGGTGTAAAATTACCTTTAATCAGCTTGGGTCTTTGGCATAATTTTGGAGCCAAAACCCCACTTTCAAATATTAAAAAAATCCTATTTTACGCTTTTGATAGAGGTATTACTCATTTTGATTTGGCAAATAATTATGGCCCACCATATGGAAGTACTGAAATTAATTTTGGAAAAATAATAAGTAAAGACTTAAAAAAATATAGAGACGAACTCATCATATCATCTAAAGCTGGTTATGATATGTGGGAAGGACCCTATGGAGAATGGGGATCAAAAAAACATATTATCGCAAGTTGTGATCAAAGTTTAAAAAGAATGAAAGTCGATTATTTTGACATATTTTATTCACATAGATTTGACCCAAATACACCTCTAGAAGAGACAGCAGATGCCTTAGAAAGTATTTATAAATCTGGAAAAGCTTTATATATTGGCATTTCATCTTATTCCTCCAAAAAGACAAATCAAATTTACAAAATTTTAAAATCAAGAAATATTAAATTGTTTATTCATCAACCATCATATTCGTTAATAAATAGATGGATTGAAAAAGATTTAACTAAGACAATAAGAAATTTGAAAATAGGATGTATTGCTTTTTCTCCTCTAGCTCAAGGCATGCTATCAGATAAATATTTAAAAAAGATACCTAAAGTTTCAAGAGCAAGTGATATTACATCATACTTAGATAAATCATTAATAACAAAAAAAAACTTAAAGATCGTTTCTGATTTAAATAAGATTGCAATTAAAAGAGGTCAATCTTTATCTCAAATGGCAATTTCTTGGGTTTTATCAAATAATTATGTAACATCTGCTCTAATAGGAGTTAGAAGTTTAAATCAATTAAAAGAAAATTTGGAAAGTCTAAACAAACTTAGTTTTTCAGGCTCTGAAATGAAAATAATTAATAAAACTGCAAAAGATGGTAATATTAACATCTGGAAGCAGTCAAGCTCATATTAAAATGTATATTGGTATTGATTTAGGTGGAACTAAAACAGAGTCCATCATATTAGATAAAAAAGGTAATGAGTTAGAGAGAATAAGAAAATCAACCCCAAAAAATTACAACGGTACACTTGATATAGTTTGTGAACTAGTAAATTATTTAGAGGATAAATATAATTCTAAATGTAGTGTAGGTGTAGGCTCTCCTGGAGCTCTTTCTTTTGAAAACGACTGTATAAAAGGTGGTAATTCAACATGGTTAAATAATAGACCATTAAAAAAAGATTTAGAACTTAGATTAAATAGAAATATTTTTTTAGAAAATGATGCAAATTGTTTTGCATTGTCTGAGTCAATTGATGGAGCAGGAAAAAATGATGATGTTGTTTTTGGAGTAATAATTGGAACAGGAGTTGGTGGAGGTCTCGTTATAAACAATAAAATTATCAATGGTCATAATAATATAACTGGAGAGTGGGGCCATAATCAGATGCCATTGGGCTCAAATGACAAATGGAATAGACATGATTGTTATTGTGGAAAAAAAGGATGTATAGAAACTTTTTTATCAGGTCCAGGTTTCTCAAGACATTTTTATGACATGTTTAAAATTAATCTCGATGCTAAAATTATACAAGATAATGCTAATAATGGAGATGAAAAATCTTTAGAATTTATTTCTCAATATCTAGACTATCTAGCAAGAGGACTTTCTCAAGTCATAAATATTGTTGATCCTGGAGCTATAGTTTTAGGTGGAGGTGTTTCAAATATGAAGCAAATTTATGAGAATATAAATCCTAAATTAAAAAAATATGTTTTTAGCGATACTGTAAATACAAAAGTATTAAAACATATTCACGGTGACTCTAGCGGAGTAAGAGGAGCTGCTGATCTAGGAAGATCTGGCGAATTAAATCAATAAAATATGAAAAAAGTTAAAATTGGTTTCATTGGAATAGGTTTAATGGGATATCCAATGGCAAAAAATCTACTAAAATCTAAATATCAAATCAAAGTTTTTAATAGAACTAAAAATAAAGCCCTTAAATTAAAAAAATATGGCGCAGAAGTATGTAATTCTTTAAAGGAAGTTGTTTCAGATCGAGATCTAATAATTACAATGTTATCTGATGATAAGGCTATAAAAAAAATATATTTCAACTCAGAATTTTTAAAAAATTTAAAAGTAGGATCTACTGTTATAGATATGAGCTCTGCAAATCCAAAAACAGCAATTAATTTATCAAAATTATTAAAAAAATATAAAATTAATTTTTTAGACGCACCAGTTTCAGGAGGCACAAATGGTGCAGAGAATGCAGAGCTTGCTATAATGGTTGGTGGAGACAAGAAAGTTTTTTCTAAAAATTTAAATATACTTAAGAAATTAGGCAATCCTGTTTTAGTTGGAAAAAACTCTGCAGGTCAAATAGCAAAATTAGCTAATCAAATAATAGTTGGAATTACAATCGGATCTGTTGCAGAAGCAATTAAACTATCACAAAAATATAAAGTAAATCCAATTAATATTCTTACAGCGTTAAAAGGAGGATGGGCTGATAGCAAAGTTTTGCAAACTCACGGACTAAGAATGATTAAAAATGATTTTAAACCAAGAGGAAAAAATTTTTCGCAATTAAAAGATATGAATAACATCCTTGATTGTGCGAAAAATAAAAAGTTAGAATTACCTTTATCTAAAATAGTAAAAATAATGTATAATAAGCTTGTTAAAAAGGGTTTAGGTAATTATGATCATAGCTCGTTATACAAAAGCTATAAATAATTATTGGAGATGAAATGAAATTACTAAGAGTAGGAGAAAAAAATAAAGAAAAGCCAGCTATATTGGATAAAGATGGAAATTTGCGAGATATTTCTAAACATATAAATGATTTAGATCCAACTAATTTAAATTTTGAAACATTTGAAAAAATCAAGAAAGTTGATTTATCATCGCTTCCAGAAATTTCAAAAAATACTAGATTTGGTTCATGTATAACTAAACCAGGAAAATTTATTGCAATCGGATTAAATTTCTCTGACCATGCTGCAGAAACTGGGGCAAAACCACCAACAGAACCAATTGTTTTTATGAAAGCAACTAGTTCAATCAACGGACCAAATGATGATATTGAAATTACAAGCTATTCAAAAAAACTAGATTGGGAGGTTGAGCTAGGTTTAGTTATTGGAAAAAATGCTAAAAATATTTCAGAAAAAAACTCACAAGATTATATCTTAGGCTATTGTTTAGTGAATGATGTAAGTGAGAGGGAGTGGCAAATAGAAAAAATGGGACAGTGGGTTAAAGGAAAGTCGCACGATACATTTGGACCAGTTGGTCCATATCTTGTAACTAAAGATGAGATTAATGATGTAAACAACCTAAATATGAAATTAGATTTAAACGGTGAAAGAATGCAAACGGGTAATACAAAAACAATGATTTTTAATGTAAATCAAATTGTTTCATATGTCAGTCGATTTATGTCTCTTCAACCAGGAGACATAATAACAACAGGAACACCACCTGGAGTGGGTATGGGAAAGAAGCCTCAAAAATTTCTTAAAGCAGGAGATAAATTAATATTAAGTATTGATGAATTAGGCCAACAAACATCAAAGATAGTTTCTTTATAATATATTATACAAAACTATTTTTTATGAATATTATTTCTTCTACTCCAGAAATTCTATGGAAAAGTAAATCATTTTTGGGCGAAAGCCCCATATGGGTTAAAGAACATAAGTCTATATACTTTGTTGATATAAAAAAAAAAAAAATTTTAAAATACAACATTAATACAAAGCAAAAAAAAACATACGAAATTAACAAAGAGATAGGTTTCATTTCACATATAAAAAAAAATATATTTGTTTTAGGTCTTAAAAATGAATTAAGAATTTTGGACTTAATCAATAAAAAAAAAATAAAATCTATTCCTATAGAAAAAGATTTAAAGTTTAACAGAATAAATGATGGAAAAACAGATCATTCTGGCAATCTTTGGTTTGGAACAATAGATAACCGTGAAATGAATGTAAAGAATGGCTCATTGTATTGTTTAGAAAAAAATTTAAATTTAATTAAAGTAGATACCGGTTATTTTACGACAAATGGTCCCGCATTTATAAGTAAAACATTATTATATCATACAGATACGCGAAAAAAAATTATTTATAAAATTAAAATCAATAATAAAAAAAAAATTCTAAAAAAAAAAATTTTTATTAAGTTTAAAAAAAAAACTGGTTCACCCGACGGAATGACTGTTGATAGATATTTAAATTTATGGGTCTGCTTTTATAGAGGAGCTTGTATTAAAGTATTTAATAAAAATGGAGAAAAAAAACATCAAATAGATTTTATGGCAAAAAATATTACTAACTGTATTTTTGGTGGTACAAAAAATAAAGAATTATTCATTACATCGGCAATAAAAGGTTTAGATAAGAGACAATTATCAAAAAATAATTATGATGGTTCATTATTTAGAGTTAAGACTAATATAGAGGGATCTAAAATAAAGAAATTTGCGATGAAATTGTAATGTTTAAAAGAGATTTATATTATGAGAGAATTCCTACAAAATCTTTGAGAGAGGATGTTAGATTTTTAGGAAATTCATTAGGAAATGTAATTAAAGAACAAGAAGGGAAAAGATTTTATAATCTTGTTGAGAAAATTAGAAAGCTATCAAAAGCAAATAAAATCCAAAATAAATCATATAAAAAAATTTCTAGTGAAATTAAAAGTATTAATCCTAAAAATACTTACAAGCTTGCAAGAGCATTTAATCATTTTATGAATTTTATAAATCTAGCCGAGTCTATTGATGCATCTAGACAACTCAACCAATATGAAAATAAAAGAGACGGTAAAAATCAAAAAAATATTTTTATAGAAGAAATTTTTGAGAAATTATTTAAAAATAAAAAAATTAATAATAATAAAATATATAATTTTGCAAAAAATTTAAATATTGGAATAGTTTTGACAGCTCATCCAACAGAGGTCAAAAGAAGAACTTTAATTCAAAAATATCATAAAATTACAGAAATACTTGAAGATAGAGAGCTATTTAAGGATCATTCTTCAAAAATAAAATCTTTAAATAAAAAAATTCATGATGAATTTACCATTATCTGGAATACAGATGACTTAAAAAGATCTAAACCATCTCCAGCCGATGAAGCTCGCTGGGGTCTCGCTATAATAGAGGACAGTCTTTGGGAAACAGTCCCAAAAGTTTACAGGAGACTGAATGAGATATTTTTGAAAAATATGGGTAAAGGTTTGCCAAAAAATTTTAATCCTATTGAGTTTGGATCATGGATGGGTGGTGATAGAGATGGAAATCCAAATGTAACATCAAAAGTAACTAAGGAAGTTTTGTTATTATCAAGATGGGAAGCAGCAAAATTGTATGAAAAAGAACTCACTAAATTAATTAGATCATATTCAATGAAAAAGTGTTCAAAAAAAATTCAAAAACTTACAGGAAGATCATTTGAACCTTACAGAGTTTTCTTAAGACCTCTAAGAGATAAAATGCGATTTACTCATCGAGCAATTGAACAGTTTATAGTGAACAAAAAACCTTTAGAGTATAACAAATTGCTAAACTCAAAAGAGGAAATTTTAAAACCTCTTAGAATTGTCCGTGAGTCTTTAGAGGAAAATCAAAGTGAAAATATTGCAAGTAGTGATTTATTAGATTTAATGAGAAGAGCAAAATGTTTCGGTATTAATCTAGCAAAATTAGATATTAGACAAGAGTCATCTAGACACTCACAGTTAATTAATGAACTTGTTAAAAAAAAAAATAAACTTAATTATTTAAAATGGAGTGAGGAAGAAAAAATTAAATTTTTATCATCTAAGATGAAAAAAAAATCAAATTTCATAAAAAATTTTAATTTTAAAAATAAAGAAAACAAAGAAGTTTGGTCAACATTTAAAATTTTATCTGAAGAGCCAACTGAATGTTTAGGGGCTTATGTTATTTCAATGACATCATCTGCATCTGACATTCTCTCTGTTTTATATTTGCAAAAAGAAGCAAATATTAAGAATAAATTAAGAGTTGTTCCTTTATTTGAAACATTAGATGACTTAATTAATGCAAAATCAATAATGGCCAGCTTGTTTTCATTAAAGTGGTACAGAGATTTAATAAAAAATAAACAAGAAGTCATGATTGGATATTCAGACTCAAGCAAAGATGCTGGAAAAATTTGTGCAAGTTGGCATCAATATAAGGCTCAAGAAGAAATTATTAAAATTGCAAAAAAATATAAAATAGATATTACTTTCTTTCATGGAAGAGGTGGTTCAGCGGGTAGAGGTGGAGGCCCAATTCAAGCTACTTTAAAATCTCAGCCGCCAAATACAGTTAATGGAAAAATTAGAATAACCGATCAAGGGGAAGTTATTCAGCAGAAATATGGATATCAGCCTTTAGCAATTTATAATTTATGTAGCTATATAGGAGCGGTAATGGAGGCAACATTAGCACCACCGCCAGTCCCTAAAAAAGATTGGAGAAATCTAATTGAAAAAATGTCTGATATTTCAAAAAGTTCATATAGAAAAAATATTAATCAAAGTTCAGATTTTATTAAATATTTTAAAACCGTTACGCCACATGTGTCTTTAGGAAAACTTTCAATTGGATCAAGACCGTCTAAAAGAAAGAATATTGATAATATCAAAGGTTTAAGAGCAATACCCTGGGTATTTGCTTGGACACAAATAAGATTAATGCTCCCAGCATGGCTAGGAAGTGCAGAAGCTTTAAGATATTCATCGATAGAAAAATTTGAGAAAACACTAATAGATATGGAAAAAAATTGGCCTTTCTTCAATTCAATGATGGATATCTTGGATATGGTAATTTCAAAAGTGGACCCAGATATTTCAAAAATATATGAGGAATACTTAGCTGATAAAGATTTAAAAAGAGTTGGAAAAAAACTTAGGTTCCAATTCGAAGTTATTAAAAAATTAAATAAAAAGATTACCCCTAAAGAAATTATAAATGAAAGAAAAAAATTTAGATCAGGAGTTATTGTAAGAAATATTTACACAGAAGTATTAAATATAATACAAGCAGTAGTTATGAATAAAATCAAAAACAAGAAATTAAATTCAGATAAAAAAAATGATCTTAATGATGCATTATTAACATCTATTGCAGGTATTTCAGCTGCAATGAAAAATACTGGTTAAATGATAGAATTATTTGTTGCATTTGGAGCTGGATTTATAAGCTTTTTGTCTCCATGTGTACTTCCATTAATACCTGGATATATATCTTATATTTCTGGAAGCTCTTTAAATGAGTTATTAGAAAAAAAAAAAATTAATATATTCCCTATAGTTTTATTTACTTTTGGTTTTTCCATTGTTTTTATAAGCTTCGGAGCTACCGCAACTTTTTTAGGTTCTTTAATTTTAAGTAACTCTTTTGAATTAAGAATTATTGCAGGAAGTATAATAATCATTTTCTCCCTTCATATTATGGGATTAATTAATATTAAGTTTTTAAATTATGAAAAAAGAATTAATACTGAGATTAAATCAGGAAATTTTAGTTCAATATTAGTTGGTATGGCATTTGGATTCGGATGGACTCCATGTATTGGACCTATTTTGGGATCAATATTAGCTTTAGCTTCAATTGAACAAAGTTTGAACAGAGGTATATTGTTACTTGTGTTCTATTCACTTGGTTTAGCATTGCCATTTATTGCATCAGGTTATTTGATTCAACGTTTTATGGTTGTTACAAAAAATCTAAAATCAAAAATGATAACTATGTCAAGAATTGGCGGAGGATTATTATTGATAACAGGAATATTAATGATTACAAACCAGTTACAAGCTTTAGGATTTTACATATTAAAGTATTTTCCTATACTTCAAAAACTTGGATAAAAATGAAAATATACCAAATCGATTGCAGTGCTAGAAAAGAAGGTTCTACCTCAAGGATGCTTGCAAAAAAAATACTTGATAAAGTTAAAAAAGATAATGATGAAGTCATTTATAGAGATCTAGATGACGAAATGCTTTTTATATCTGGTTTAACTGAGTCTGGAATGAAAATTCCAGAGAACGAGCAAACAGATGAACATAAAAAAATGTTTGAATTGTCTGATAAGTTAGTATCAGAGTTAAAAGAATGTGATATAATTATTATATCAGTGCCAATATATAATTTTGGCCCACCAGCAACACTGAAAGCTTGGGCTGATCTTGCGGCCAGAGTAAAATTGACATTTAAATACGGGGATGACGGAAGAAGAAAAGGTTTATTAGAAGATAAGCAGGTCTATTTAGTAATAACTTCTGGCGGAACAAAAATACAAGGGGATGAAGACTTTTTAACTCCATGGTTGATACATATGTTAAATTTTTTTGGTATCAAAAAAATCGATATAGTTGCAGCAGATCAAATGGCTTTAGATTATGAAAAGTCTATAAAAAACGCTGAAGAAAAAATAAAAGAATTATTCAAAGATTAAATTTTCTTTTTAAATGTCTAAGTTTACCTTCTGTACTGTCGAAATCAATATAGCATCCTTGTAAATATCTATCACCTTCGTTAACATCATACCTTGTTCTTCCATGAAGCAATCTATGATTGTCCATCATTAATAAATCTCCAGTTTCCAATTTAAATTCAACTTTATATTTATCAGAGTTGTATAATTCAGAAATTTTATTTCTAGCTTTATAGAATAAATCCAATTTTGATTTTTCTAATATCGGAGCATAATCTAGTCTTGGACTAAATCTAACTTGTTTAAAATTATTTTTTTCATCCAATTTAATTAACTCAGACATATCTTCTAGAACAACTGTATTGTCTATAAATTTAAATTTTACTTTAACTGAAGATAAAATTTCATAATATTCTGGATAATCCTCTTTGATTTTTTCACTTACTGTGTAACCATCAACCAAGGTAGAATTTCCTCCACTCACATTATTTGTAATACAATGCAATAATTGAACACAAGGAACTGGTTTTCTATACGGATTATCTGTATGTGGAGATAATGCTAATGATGTATAAGCCAAATCGTTTGGATTAGGCACAGATCTTACATTAAAAAATTCCCCAAAATTTGTTCTTCTGACACTGCCAATTGTATTTGCAAATTTAATAATAAAATTATCTTCAGTTGGAACATTAGTTAAAACTACAAAACCATATTTATAGAATGATACTAATAAATCATACATGATTTTTTTTTCAAAAATATTATTTTCAAATTTAGATTTTTGAAAATTATTAAAATTTGAATCCCATTTAATTTTATCAATTGAAATAGGATCAAGATTTTGCGATTTATACTCATTTAATATTTGATCTTCTTTTATTTTATAATTGGTTCCATCATTGAAAAATAAGTTAAGTAATCCATCTTCATTCTCAATTTTTTCTATATCAATGTTAGTATTTATAGAATTTGGATCAAATAATCTTTGTTGATTTCCTTTATCCAGAGCATCTTCGTTATTTATTCTTTCTCTAAGCCAAAATGGATGTATTTCTTCCTTATTATTTCCACTATTTATAAATACTTTTTTAGAATCGATTTCTATTTTCATCTATCTGGATTCTTCTATCAAATTCTAAAATTTTCAAGATATTTTATTTGAACTAGTTGTATATTTTAACTATTACTCATCAGATAAATGACCTTCAAAAAAACAAAAGATTTCAAGATTTATTACACCTTTTTGAATAAGCTTGCTAAGGATTTAACTAATTTTTATTACACTAAACTTAACAAAACTTTTACAATTAATAACAAGTTAAAAGGTAAAGGTTATGATCCCGTTACCAGTGCTGATAAAGCTTTTGAAAAATTTATAAGAAAAAAAATTAATGATAAGTTCCCAGATCATCAAATTATCGGTGAAGAGTTTGGAGCAAAAAAGACAAAAAGTCTATTTTCATGGATAATTGACCCAATTGATGGGACAAGATCATTTGTCGCTGGAAATCCTACATGGAGCAATTTAATTTCTTTAAATTATAACGACGCCCCTATACTTGGTTTAGCAAATTTTCCAAGAATGAAAAGATACTATTTAAATCAAGATGATAAATCTGCTTTTGTGTTTGAAAATGGAAAAATAAGAAAATTAAAAGTAAACAAAAAAATAAAATTTGATTATTCGAAAGTAGCTGCTGCTTTTCACGGAACTTTATCTTTTCAAAAACAAAAAAAAATAATGAAATTTATCAAGAGAATGCAGTTTCCATGTTTCGATGCACTAACATATTGCCAATTAGCAGAGGGAAGACTAGATATTGTAGCTCAATGTGCAAACAAAATTTGGGATATACATCCGATAATACCAATTATTAAAGCATCAGGTGGAATAATTACTACATGGGATAATAAAGATGCTTCATTAGGTGGAAACATAATTGTTTCAAATAATTTATCAAATCATAAAAAAATTTTAAAATTACTCAAGCCAGCTACATGAAAAATATAATTGTTCTTCAACACATTAAAATTGAGGATCCTGGTTATATTAAAGATTTAATGTTAAAGGATAAAGTTCATATTAAAAATGTAGAACTTGACGAAGGAGAAAAAATACCTGATGATTTAACTGGATTTGATGCAATGTTTTGTATGGGCGGACCAATGGATACTTGGATGGAAAAAGATTACCCTTGGTTAATAGAAGAGAAAAAAAAAATCAAAGAATTTGTAGTAGACTTAAATAAACCATATTTAGGTTTTTGTTTAGGTTGTCAATTATTAGGGGAGGTAGTTGGAGGTAAAGTAGTTAAATCAAAAAATCCAGAGATAGGTATTTTAGATATTAATTTTTTAAATAGTAAAAAGGACGATTTATTATTTAAAGAATATCCTGATATTATTAAATCACTCCAATGGCATTCATATGAAGTTCAAAATTTAGAAAATAATAATGATATAACTCTTTTAGCATCATCTCCTGAAACGAAATACCAAATTTTTAAATATAAAAAACATGCTTACGGTATTCAATTTCATATAGAGATAAAAGATACCACTGTAGGAGAATGGGGATGTGTGCCTGAATATAAGTCTGCTTTAGAGAGTCAGTTAGGACAAGGAGCTCTTGATAAATTTGATAGTGATGCGAAAGACAACATTCAATCTATGAACAAATATTCTAAAATTCTTTACGAAAACTTCAAAAAAATAGTGAATTAAATCACTTTAGTTTACATAATTAATAAGTTAGATTTTTATTTTAATAATATAGGAGAGAGAAATGAAGTATGGGTATTTTATAAAAATTTTATTGGCTTTTTTTCTAGCTTTTGCTCCAACACAAGCGTTTGCAAAAACTATTAAATGGTCAATGCAGGGTGATAGTTTAACACTTGATCCTCATGCTCAAAACGAAGGTCCTACCACTCAAGTATCTAGACAAGTATACGAGGCTCTAGTTACCAGAGGATTAGATATGAAAATTGGACCTCAACTAGCAACAGAGTGGAGAACTCAAGGTCCTAATACTTGGATCTTTAAATTAAGAGAAGATGTTAAATTTTCTGATGGAACTCCATTTACATCTGAAGACGTTGTATTTAGTATTTTAAGAGCAAAACAAAGAACATCTGATTTTAAAGAATATATTAGTACAGTATCAGGTGTAAAAGCAGTTAATGACTACACAGTAGAAATTACAACAAGTAAACCAAATCCAATTCTTTTAAACCAACTTTCAAACATTTTTATAATGTCAAAAAAATGGAGTGAAAAGAATTTTGCAGTCATGGCGCAGAACTGGGATGCTGGACAAGAAACATTTTCAGCTACAAATGCTATGGGAACTGGACCATTTAAAATTACATTAAGAGAACCAAATACTAAAACAGTTTTCAAACGTAATAAAAAATGGTGGGGTACTATGAAAGATGACAAAGTAACAGAAATTCATCTACTACCTATAAAAAATGCAGCTACTAGAGTTGCAGCTCTTTTATCTGGTGAAATTGATGTTGTTACTGATGCACCTGTGCAAGATTTAGCTAGAATTAAAAATTCACCTGCTCACAAAGTTGAAAGCACTGCTCAAATGAGAACTATATTCCTTGGTATGGATCAGGGAGCCGATAAACTTAGAACAGGTAATACAGGTGATAATCCATTCAAAAAGAAAGCAGTTAGACAAGCTCTTTATCAAGCTATAGATATTGAAGCTATTAAGAAAAAAGTAATGAGAGGTTTAAGTGAACCTGCTGGAATAATTACTTTTCCAGGTGTTAACGGATACACAGAAGAACTTGATAAAAGACTTCCTTATGATGTAGCTGCTGCAAAAAAACTTCTAGCTGATGCTGGATATCCGAATGGATTTGAAGTTGAGCTTAGATGTCCAAATGACAGATATGTAAATGATGAAGCTATATGCACAGCTGTTGTTGGTATGTTAGGTAAAATCGGTGTTAAAGTAAATTTATTTGCCCAAACAAAAAGTAAGCACTTTAAAGAACTAAAAGATAATCAAGGTGACTTTTATATGTTAGGTTGGGGAGTTCCAACTTTAGATAGTCATTATGTTTTCCATTACTTATATGAAAGTGGAGCAAGCTGGAACAGAGTTAACTTTAGTAACTCTGATGTAGATGCTGCGATAAGAGTTATGGAAGGTGAAGTTAACCTAGATAAGAGAAATGCTGCGATAGCTGAAGCTTGGAAAATAGTAAAAGATGATATTTCTTATCTTCCTTTACATCACCAAGTTATATCTTGGGCTGCAAAAAAAGATGTTAATGTTCCGATAAGACCGAATAACGAGCCGTTATTCCGTTTTGCGAGCTTTGACTAAATAATTTATTACAAGCCCTTTTTAATTAAAGGGCTTGTATAAAAATAAAATTTCATAAATTGATAAAGTATTTTTTTAAACGATTGTTTCAATCTGCAATGGTTATGCTTGTCGTAGCTTTTGTATCTTTTTCTCTTTTTAATTTTGTAGGAGACCCAATAAATAACATGGTGGGTGAGGAAACATCAGATGAAGAAAGAGCTGAGTTAAGAGAAACCTTGGGTTTAATGGACCCAATTCATGTACAATTTACTAGGTTTATAATTAATGCCTCAAAAGGAGAATTTGGAATATCTTATCAATTAAGAAGACCTGTATCAGAATTAATCATTGAAAGATTACCGGCAACAATTGAATTAGTTTTAATATCTGCTCTAATTGCATTGGTTTCTGGTACTTTATTGGGAGTATATACAGGCATAAAAAGAAAAGGTTTTTTGAGTGATTTTATCTTAGCAGTTTCTTTATTAGGTGTTTCTCTTCCAACTTTTGTAATTGGTATTTTATTTATTTATCTTTTTGCAGTTATATTAGGCGTTCTACCATCGTTTGGAAGAGGTGAGGTGGTAGATCTAGGATTTTGGTCGACAGGCTTTTTAACCATATCAGGTTTAAAAGCAATTATATTACCGTCAGTTACTTTAAGTCTTTTTCAAATGACTTATATAATAAGGCTCGTCAGAGCTGAAATGATGGAAATACTTCAGACTGATTACATAAAGTTTGCAAGAGCCAGAGGCATTAATGAAAAAAGCATTAATTATAAGCACGCACTTAAAAATGGACTAATTCCAGTAATAACTATTGCTGGTATAAATATTGGAACATTAATTGCATTTTCAATTATTACGGAAACAGTATTTCAATGGCCAGGTATGGGATTTCTTTTTATTCAAGCTGTTCAGTTTGTAGATATTCCAATTATGTCAGCATATTTAGTATTTATAGCATTCGTTTTTGTAATGATAAATTTTATAGTCGATATCTTGTATTACTTTATAGATCCAAGAATTAGAGTTAAAGGAGATTCAGCTAGTGGATAATAAAGCTTTAACAACTTGGGATAAAATAAAAGATAGTGAAATTTATTTTAGTTTTATAAAATCTCCTACAGCAATAGTTTCATCGATATTATTAGCAATAATATTTTTCTGTTCATTTTTTGTAGAATTTATTACACCTTATAATCCATTCGACCCATCTTCTTTATCTTTAATGGATGCATTCACCCCACCATCTTGGACTAGCGAAGGAAAGGTAGAATTTTTACTTGGTACTGATGGACAAGGAAGAGATATGTTATCGACTATTCTTTATGGATCTAGAATATCTTTGATTGTTGGTTTCTCAGCAATTTTATTTAGTTTAATTTTAGGAGTTGGATTAGGTCTTACTGCTGGTTTTTTTGGTGGTAAGTATGAAATGATTGTTATGAGATTAACTGATGTTCAGTTAACAGTTCCAAGTATTTTGATGGCACTTCTTGTTGATGGTATTGCGAGAGGTATAATTTCGCGTGAACTTCATGACGAGATGGCAATATATGTTTTAATTTTTGCAATTGGTATTTCAGAGTGGCCACAGTTTGCAAGAGTATCAAGAGCAGCAACTTTAGTTGAAAAAAATAAAGATTATGTCTCAGCATCAACAATTATTGGAGTTTCTAATTTTATAGTAATGTTTAAACATATTCTTCCAAATATTATGAGACCAGTACTTGTTATAGGAACTATAGGTCTTGCATTAGCAATAATTGCAGAAGCCACATTGAGCTTTCTAGGTGTTGGCGTTCCTCCAACTACTCCTTCTTTAGGAACATTAATAAGACTTGGAAATGACTTTTTATTTTCTGGTGAATGGTGGATAACTTTTTTTCCAGCAATATTCTTAGTTGTTTTAGCTTTTTCCATAAATCTATTAGGAGACTGGATGAGAGATACTCTTAATCCTAAATTGAAAAAATGAGTTTTTTAAAAATACAAAATTTAAGTGTAGATTATAAATTGAGAAAAGAGACAGTTCATGCTGCAAAAGATATTAATATTGAGATAAAAAGAGGAGAAATTGTAGGATTAGTTGGGGAATCTGGGTCTGGAAAAAGTACTGTAGCAAATGCAATAATTGATTTAATTGACGAACCAGGAAAAGTATCTGAAGGAACAATTTATTTAAGCGACATAAATATTCATGAAAATAAAAAAAATATTCTAAGTTTAAGAGGAAAAAAAATTGGATTTATTTTTCAAGATCCTCAGACATCTTTAAATCCTATCTTAACAATTGGACAACAACTTATTGAAACAATCCAAACTCATTTAAACCTCAGTAACTCAGAAGCAAAAGAAAAAGCGATAAATCTTTTAAAAGAAGTAGGCATAAAAGATGCTGAAAAAAGATTTAATGATTATCCTCATCAATTTTCAGGAGGTATGAGACAAAGGGTTGTTATATCACTTTCTCTATGTTGTGAACCGGAGTTGTTAATTGCAGATGAGCCTACAACTGCACTTGATGTATCCATACAATCACAAATATTAGAACTTATCAAAAAACTGACTAAAGAGAGAAACTTAGCAGTTATATTAATTACACATGATATGGGAGTTATAGCAGAGACTACCAATAGAGTTGCTGTCATGAAAAATGGTAATTTGGTAGAATTGGGAACAACAAAGCAAATATTAACAGAACCAAAAGAAACTTATACGAAAAGTTTAGTTAGTTCTGTTCCTCCAACAAATAAAAAAATATCCAGATTTAAAATTATAGAGAAAGAAAGCAATACACAGGAAAACATTAATTTAAAAATTTTAAACAGATGGAATAAAAGAGAGATTTTAAAAAAAGATTTAGTTCAAATAAAAAATCTCTGTAAAACTTTTAATGAAGGTTTTTTTACAGAAAAATCTCAAAATAATGTATTAGCAGTTGATACTGTTTCATTTAATATACAAGAAGGAAAATCTTTTGGACTTGTTGGTGAGAGTGGCAGTGGAAAAACTACAATTGCAAAAATGATTGTTAATTTATTTAAACCCACCTCAGGTGAAATTTATTTTGATGATGTATGTATTAATAATATAAAAAGTAACAAAGAATTGCTTAAATTTAGAAAACAAATTCAAATGATATTCCAAGATCCGTACTCTTCGTTGAATGGTAGGCTTAAGGTTAAAGATATTATTGCTGAACCTATAAAGTTACATGATGCAAATATTAGCTCTAATGAATTAAATGAGTATATAAATGATCTCTTAGACTCTGTGGAGTTATCCAAGTCTTCAGCCGAAAGATATCCTCATGAGTTTTCAGGAGGACAGAGACAAAGAATTTCTATTGCAAGAGCATTAGCAACAAAACCAAGATTATTAGTTTGTGATGAGCCAACATCTGCTTTGGATGTGAGTATTCAGGCTCAAATACTAAATTTACTTAAAGATTTACAAGAACAACTTAATTTAACTATCCTTTTTATAAGTCATGATCTACCAGTTGTTCGACAAATGTGTGATGATATTGGAGTTTTAAGGAATGGAAAACTATGCGAGGTGTCTGAGACGGAAGAGTTGTTTAAAAATCCAAATCATGAATATACTAAGGAATTATTAAGATTAATGCCTAAAATAGAAACAATTTACAATTAAGGAGGTGAAATGGCAGTTTTTAATATGATTGAAGAAGCAGATGCTACAGGAAAAGTGAAAGAGGTATTTGAAGATATAAAAAAGAAGAGAAATACAGACTACATAAACAATTTTTGGAAAATGTTAGCCAACAACCCAGAAACTTTAGAGAGAACTTGGACTTCTATACAGCAAGTTATGAAAAAAGGTGCTTTGGATGAAATGACAAAAGAGCTTATTTATGTTGCAGTTTCAATGACAAATAGTTGTGAGTATTGTATTAAATCTCACAGTATCGCTGCTAAATCTAAAGGTGCTACTACAGAGATGTTAAGTGAACTTATTGCAGTTGTTGCAATGGCAAATGAAACTAACAGACTTGTTGAATCATATCAGGTAAAAGTTGACAAAGTTTATGAATGATAGAGCCAAAGCAATATTAGATTTTTGGTTTGATGATATGGTCGTTGAAAAGCGATTTAAAAGAGATGATAATTTTGATCAATTGATTAGAGACAAATTCAAAGATGATCATGAAAAAGCTACTTTAAATGAATATGATGATTGGCAAGATGAACCATTAAGCACTCTAGCTTTAGTTATTTTATTGGATCAATTTTCAAGAAATTTATATAGAGATGATAAAAAAGCTTTTGAGTTTGATCATAAAGCAAGACTGATTGTAAATGATGCAGTCTATAACGGGTATCTTGATCAAATGGATGAATATCAACGTTTTTTCATGCTATTGCCATACATTCACAGTGAAGAAGTTATAGATCATGATAGAGCATATAAATTGTTGGATAACTATTTATCTAATCATCCAAACTATAATGAGATAAAAAAATTTTGGAAAGATCATACCGCTGCAATTAAACGATTTCATAGATATCCTCATCGAAATAAAGTTATGGGGAGAAAATCTACACCAGATGAGTTAAAATTTTTGGAGAGTCCAAATTCCTCTTGGTAATTATTCTATTGGATAATCCCAAGCATCTCCACCAATTACCTTTGATATTGCAGAAAAATCTTTCGAACTGTTTCCATCCTCACAAAACTTTGAATATATTTCTAATGCCATCTCTCCTAATGGAGTAGATGCATTTGCATTTTTAGCACATTCATTTGCAAGTTTTAAATCTTTGTTCATCATACCTGCAGAAAAGCCTGGCTTATATTTATTGTTAGATGGAGTTCCTTCAATTAATCCAGGTAAAGGTGGATAAACTGAAATAGGCCAACTATTTCCGGAAGCATTTTTCATAATTTCATGAACTTTCTTGATATCTATATTCAATCTTCTTGCTAACATTAATGACTCTGAAGCAGCAATCATTGTTATTCCAAGAGACATATTGTTACAAATCTTTGCACCGTTTCCACTTCCTATCTCTCCAGCATGGTATATGTTTTTACCCATTAATTTTAAAATAGGTAAAGCTTGATTAAATGCATCATTTGATCCACCGACCATAATATTTAAAGTTGCTTTTTGTGCGCCCATCACTCCACCACTTACTGGTGCATCAATCATCTTAATACCTTTTTCATTTGCTTTCTTTCCTATTTCTTTAGAAGTATCTATATCGATTGTTGAACAATCTATTAGTAGACAATTTTTAGAAACTTTATCTAGAACACCGTTTTCTTTTAAATAAACTTCTTTTGAATGTTTACCCTCGGGCAACATAGTGATTACAACAGATGTTTCGCTATTGATTAGTTTTCCAAAATCCTTCTCAACATCAAGATTATTTTCAACTGCTTTATCAATCATTTCTTTAGAAACATCAAAAACCTTAACTTTTTTCCCCGCATTCTTTAAATTACAGGCCATTGGGTTTCCCATATTACCAACTCCTATAAAAGCTATATTTTCACTCATATGACATCCTCTCTATTTAGTAATTTTTTCCACTAATTTATTAACCAATGGTGCAACAAAAGTCGTTGCAACTAATGCAACTGGTAAACTAATTGACCAAGCTTTGAAAAATCTCTTGTAATAAAATTCATCATAACCTGTATTTATAAATGTAATAATTAGGGTCATTAACAAACTCATTCCTAAACCCATAAAAAAAACGAAAAGAATTTTAGAAAATTTTTTTGGAAACATTATTTATATTTGTCTTCAATATCGTAATATTCGTTGAAGCCAACTATATCTCTTAAGTCTGAAAATTTAGAAACATTTTTATTATAAACTTTATTCTTCATATTATTCAAACATTCTTGCATCGTTTTTACTGACGCACTCATTAGGGTTAAAGGCATTACAGCAATTTTATAACCAATTTCCTGTATTTCATTAATTTCTAACAATGGGGTTTCACCATCTTCGATTAAATTTAACATATGATGACCTGGAACTTCATTAATAATTCTTTTCATATCTTCTTTATTTTTAACAGCTTCAATAAATAAAATATCAACACCAAGTTTTGAAAATGATTGCATTCTTTTAATTGCATCATCTAATCCTCTAGTTGCTATGGCATCAGTTCTTGCCATTATTAAGATATCTTTATTTCCATATTCTCTTGCATCCACCGCAGCTTTAATTCTTGAGTTTGCCTCATCAAGATCGACAACATCTTTACCCTTTGTGTGACCACATTTTTTTGGCCACTTTTGGTCTTCAATCATCACACCAGCTGCTCCTGCATCCGCATACCCTCTTACAGTTCTAAATACGTTTACTGAATTTCCATATCCAGTATCCCCATCAAATATTATTGGAATTGATGTTGCATTGCATATATTTCTTACTTGTTCTGCCATTTCAGAAAAAGAAATTAAACCTGTGTCCGGCATACCAAGTTTTGTTGATGAAACGCTGAAGCCAGACATAAATCCAACTTTCAAACCTTCTCTTTCAATTAATTTTGCTGATAATGCATCAAAGCATCCAGGCATCACAATTATTTCTGGTCCATTTAATAATTGTCTTAGTTGTTCTGCTTTATCTTTTGATTTTATTTTTGAAAACATATTTATAATTTAAAAGGTATATATAATGCTAGGTCAGGGAATAAGTAAATAACAAATACTGTAAATAACATTATAATGACAAAAGGTATCACACCTTTTGCTATTTCAGACATTTTTGCTTTACCAATTGCTTGGAGAACATAAATATTTAGTCCAACCGGAGGTGTAATTAATGCACACTCAATCATTAATGTAAAAATTATTCCAAACCAAATTAAATCAATATTCATTGCAGCGATTGAAATCGAAAATATAGGCATCATGATTAAAATTAATGAAAGGGTTTCCATTATAAATCCTAAGATTAACAAAGTAATACAAACAACAAGTATAAATAGACCAGTCTCATTAATATTAGTAACTATGAAAGATGACAAATCTTGAGGAATTCTATAAAGAGAAATTGCTTTACCAAAAACTTTTGCTCCAGCTATAATTATAAATATTGTAACTGTAGTTTTCATTGTCTCCAAACCAGCTTCGATAAAACCTTTAAAATCTAATCTTTTTTTAGCCACAACATAGATAAATGATATTAAAAAACCAATACCACCTGCTTCTGTTGGTGTATAAATTCCAGCATAAATTCCACCTAGCATGATGAAGGCCATTAATAATATCGGCAAACCTCTTTTTGTGTATTTAATTTTTTCTTCTAAAGTGCTGGATACATTTTGAACTTCTTTATTAAAAAATTTTACGTAAAAAACTGAAAAGATAATAAAAAATAATGCTAAAACTATTCCAGGCCCAATTCCTGCAAGAAACATACTTAGTACAGACTCTTCAACAACAAATGCATAAACAATCATTGGAATTGATGGAGGAATTAAAATCCCTAATGTTCCACCTGCAGCCAAAATACCTAAAGTAAAGTTTCTGTGATAACCTCTATTGATCATTGCAGGAAATGCTACGGTTGAGATTGTTGCTGCAGTAGCCACTGATGATCCAGATATAGCAGCAAAAATACTGCAAGAAACTATAGTTGCTATTGCTAAACCGCCTGGAAAATTTCCAACCCAGCTTTGAGCAAAATTAAAAAGATCTTCTCCAACACCTGCTTTTAACAATATATTAGACATCATCAAAAACATCGGAACAGCTAATAAAATAAAGTTATCTGCCACACTATAAAAAGTTTGTGGGATCATTAAAGGAGAAATATCTCCAAATAACATTAAACCTAATCCTATAGAACCTAAACCAAATGCTATTGGCACTCCTAAAAAAAGTACAAAAAATAACAAAAATAAGATTATTGCTACTGTCATTTAATTATATCTTTGATGTATTTAGGTACTTCAAAAAGCACTCTTAATACTAAAAATGCAAAACATAATGGTATCGCAAATTCTGTAAGAAAGGATGGAACATCTAAAATTGTAGAGCTTGTTCTCCCAACTTTAAGAGAGTCGTAAGCAATTAACCATCCATAATAAAGTACAAATCCACTAAAAATTAAAATGAATATTGCACTTATTAAATCCAAAATCTTTTTTCCTTTATCTCCTACTTTGTCATATATAACTGTTATTCTGATAAAATCATTTTTATGAAAAGTATAAGTTAAAGCTAAATAAGTAGCCCAAATTTGTAAAAATCGAGAAATTTCATTTACCCAAATAGTAGGTGAATTAAATATGTATCTCATGATAACTTCATAAGAAACTATAAAGCCTATCATAATAAATAACGCTGAAGCTAAATAGCCAGAATATTTTACAATTTTGTCGTAGGTATTCATTTGAAAACCCCGCACTTATGTGCGGGGTATTTATATGATTTAAAGTTTATTTGCAGCTTTTACAAGTTGATCACCAACTCCACCAGCTCCACCTGTTCTAGAAATGTAATCATCAATAACAGATGATGATGCTTTTTTAAGAGCAGAAACTTCTGAACTACTTAGGTTTACAATGTTCATTCCATTTGCTTTTGCTTCTTTGTAAGCGCCAGCCTCGATGTTAGCCATGTCATCTCTAACAGCTTTTTCAGCTACTTTTGATGCTTCAGCTATAGCGTCTCTTTGTTTTTGAGTTAATGAGCTTAGCCATTTATCATTAGCAACAACAACGAATTCGATATCGCCATGATTTGTAACTGTTAAAGTATCCATTACTTGATATAATTTTCTAGATTTTACACCAGATACACCAGTCATACCTGCATCAACTGTATTTCTTTGGTAAGCTAAATATTGCTCAGATCCAGATATTAATGCTGGTTTACCACCTAAAGAACTCACAAAAGCTCCAAGTGTTTTTCCAAATACTCTAATTTTTTTATCTTTAAAGTCAGCCGGAGTTTTCATCGGACCACCATTAGATAACATTATTGCTGATCCATAAGCTTGATAATAAAGTGGAACTGCTCCAGTCTTTGCTATTGCAGGATCAAGGATAGCTCTTATCTCAGATCCAGCTTGAGTTGCTTTTCTTACTTTTTGTTCTGAGTCAAATAAGAATGGAAGATAGAAAACATCAACTTCAGGATTAGTTCCTGCAAATCTTGTTATAGATGCAACACCAGCTTCGATCGCTCCTGAACCTACAGCTTGCGGAACCTCTTTATCTTTGTAAAGTTGTGCGGAGTCGTAAATCTCTACTTTAATGTCTGATCTTGATTCTAATTCTTTTTTAAATACCAAAAGGTTCTGACCTAAGTGAGCCTTTAATGGTAATTGAAGTGTAATTCTCATTTTTGTTTCCGCCAAACTTGCACTGGCAAAAGAAACGAAAATTAGAGAAAATATTATTCTTTTAAAGATTTTCATGTTATTTCCCTCTTTTTTGTTAAATGAGACTATTTAAGTCGACTTTAAAATTAAATACAATATTAATAATCATCAATGAATTGGATAATTGTAGCTATTTCTGGGGCTTTTTTTCAAAATCTTAGATCAACTTTACAGAAAAAACTTAATCAAAAAGTATCTACTATTGCATCAACTTATGTAAGATTTGCTTTTGCGTTACCATTCGGGACTATTTTATTTTTTTTGTATTTCCAAGATTTAAATGTAATTCCTGAAATCCTAAGTCAAAAAAAATTTATATTTAACGTATTATTAGGTTCAATTTTCCAAATAATTTTTACATTTGTTTTACTCTATTTATTTAGATTTGCTAATTTTGTAGTTGGAACTTCATTGAGCAAGACTGAAGTTATTCAAGTCGCAATTTTTGAATATTTAATAATAGGGGATAAATTAAATAAATTTGGAATAACAGGAATTATTGTATCTACAATTGGAGTAATTATATTATCGATTAAAGATTTAAGTTTATTTCTAAAAAACTTATTTTCAAAAACAACTTTAATTGGTTTATCCGCAGGACTATTCTTAGGTTTAAGTGTTGTATATTTTAGAGCAGCAGCATTAACATTGGAAAATTTTAGTAATAACTTTGAAAAAGCTATAGCAACACTATTTTTTGGTCTAGTTATACAAACAACATTAGTTACTATTTATTTAATTATATTTGAAAAGTCGCAGTTTAAAAAATTATATGAGAACAAGTATGAATGTTTGACAGCAGGGTTAGCTGGATTTCTTGCAACATTATCTTGGTTTTATGCTTTTACGTTAATACAGTCTTCATTTGTTAGAGCTATCGGCCAAATAGAATTATTATTTAGTTATGTGTCTTCAAAGTATATGTTTAAAGAAAAAGTCAAAATTACAGAAATTTTAGGGATAATTATATTTGTAGTAGGTGTACTAATTTTATTACTTAATAAGAGCTAATTAATTCTTCCAAGATAATTAACCATTACAACGCCAATAATAATTAAAAAAATCCCAATTAAACCATATATATTTGGTATCTGGTTATATTTAATCATTCCGAAAACTAAAATAGCAGCCACTGTTATCCCACTATAAGTAGCATAAGTAAAACCTACTGGTATCATAGACATAGCTTTTGCAAGTCCATACATAGTTATACACATAAAAGCTATTGATAATATCGTTGGAGTTAATTTTGAAAATCCATCTGAAATTTTAGCAAAACTATTTGCAGCTATTCCTGTTGATATAGCTAATACTAAATAAATATAACCAGATAATGGTTTCATTTATTTGTTCCTAATAAGTTAACTATTAAGACACCCGATATAATTAAAATCAATCCAATTATTGTATAAAAATTTGGTACTTGATTAAATTTTATAACACCAACAGCAGCTGTTGCAATTATACATAATCCTGCAAAAGAGGCATATGTTATTCCAACTGGTATACTTTTCATAACTAAAGACAAAGTATACATGCATCCAACAATTGTTACTGCTGTGATTATGCTAGGTATTAATAATGTAAAACCTTGAGCACTTTTAGCAAAACTGTTAGATGCTGTTCCAAGAATTACTGCGATTAATAAAATTATATAAGCAGTTATATTATTCATTTGCCTTCGACCATTTGATTGCATCTTCCATTCTATCATCTCCCCAGAATATTTCATTTTTTACAACAAATGACGGACTTCCAAATATTTTATTTTTTCTAGCTTTTTCTGTATTTGATAAATAAATATTATTTATTTCCTCAGAGCTTGCCTCTGAAACAATCTTTTCTTTATCTAAGTTTAGTTTTTCGCAGATTTCACTCAAGTTGGGTTCAACAGCAGGCTCTTTTCCCTCTTGAAACCATCGTTTATACGTAAGCTGAACGTAATCTACACCCCAGTTATTTTTTAAGCCTAATATTGCAATTTTATTAGCTAAATCAAATTCTGTTAAAGGGTAAGGGACTGGTGTTTTAGCAAAAAATCCATAATTTTTTGCTCGTCTTTCTATGTCCCTCCACATGTAATCTACTTTATTTTTTTTTTCTTTAGGAAACGGAACATTGTTCATTTCTTTCATTATTGCTCTCACACTAAAAGGAGTCCAGTTAAACTTAATTTGATGTTGTTTTTCTGCTTCTAGTGCTCGAGTAACCGAAAGATAAGTATAAGTACTTCCAATAGAAAAATAAAAATCTATGTTGTTCACTTATTTTGGCATTGGCGTTGCGCCAGTTTCTAAACTAATCATTTTGCCATCTTTGTATTTGTAGACTGCCATAACTGCTTCTACATTACCATCATCAAATGTTACAAACGCATGGTGAACACCAACTTCATCATTTTCATAAACAATTCTAGTTTTATCTTGCTTAATGTCACCACTCATTGCCCATTTGATAACATCACTTTTAGTTAAAACACTCCCTGATTTATGCATTGTGAATTTAAAATCATCATGCAAAAGTTCATTCATTGCTGCTTCATCTTTATTTTTAATTGCAGCACTATATTTTTCTAATATTGACATTTTTTTTCTCCTTTATGCTCCTTTAATTATTAATGTATTTGATACAGTATTATCTAATCTAATCTGTCTGATAGGTTTATATATTTCTGAATTGTACCACTCAAAAACTTTTTCATAAGATGGGAATTTAATTACAACAGTTCTTGGATATTTCCACTCACCTTCAATGACTTCATTTTCGCCACCTCTTATAATGTATTCTCCACCAAACATTTGAGCAGTTGGAGGAGCTTTTTCCAAATACTCTTTGTAATTTTCAGGATTTAACACATTAATATTTAATATGATATATCCTGAAGGCATTACAAACCTTATTACAAAAATTATTACATATCTACTTTATTTAATTCGTAGACACTGTAACTCTCCATAACTTCTTTCATAACAGGAGCTGATACTGGATTGCTTCCATCTATAAACGCTTTTAGAGCAGCTTTATCGGTCACAAAAATTTTAAACATTACTGTTTTTTTGTCAGGTGCAACTGTTCCAATTGTTTTTGATACATTTGCAACTTTCGATCTCTCTGCCATACCAGCATCCGATTGCATAAAGCCCATAAACTTTTCTAGCATCCCTTCTTTAAGGTGAGCTACGACTAATGTTTCTGTTTCCATAATTTATCCTTTCTTTATATTAATTGTTTATCCACTAAAATTTTCCATAAAATCTTCATGCATTGGTGTAACCTTTGCTGAATCTAAATCCACACCTGCTTCAGCTCTTGCTGCATGAAGTTCTTTGTCATTTTTAAATGCTTCAAAACCTTGCATGGTTGCATACTTAACGATTACAGTAAATTTTGAAGGGTCTTCTTTAGATACACCCGCAAAAATAATAGTAGCACCAAATCCTTTAATTTTTTCAGCATTCGCCTTTACCATATTCATCCAAGATGAAAATGATTTTATATTTTCTTCTATTTTTATGATCATTTCTTTTTCCTTTTTATTTTACCGGTGTCATAATTTTCTGTCCTTCGACACCAATTGCAACTACAATCGCTTTAACTGGAACATTTCCAATATTTTTCGACTCGTGTACAATTCCAACATCTTCAACAAATGCATCACCAGCTTTGAATACTTGGGTTTTTCCTTCATGAATTAATTCAATTTCACCTTGCTGAATCATAATTAGAACTGGAAATGAGTGCGTATGAGGAGTTACTGGAGCTCCTGCAGGTACAGTAAATTCAAAAGCTGTTATTTTTGCTTTTCCTGTAGGGTATACAATATCATTTCCCATTCCTGTTTGACTTGTTGATAAAATTCTCTTTACATGGCTATCTGCGTAAACATTAGCTGTAAATAAACTTAAAATTAACACTAAAATTGTTTTTTTCATTTTTTTCTTTCAGTTAGTTCAAATTATAAGTACCAACGATTTGATTGTAAGATTGTACAACTCCATCTTTAGCTGAATCAATTTGCGCATAAGATGTTGTTCCACCTCCAGAAATATTTTCATATTTCCCTGTTCCACTTACAAACTTCCATCTTAATATTTTTCCCATTACGCCTTCGTAATGTGTTGTTGTAGTACTACCATCTTCAAATTTGTTTATACAAACGCCTGTCTCAAAACCTTTTCCTTTAAGTCCAACAATTGATCCAACACAATATGATGAAGATCTGTCACCAAAAGTTGTTCCCTCAATAGCTTTATTACCAATAGTTCCTTCATATATTATCGAAAAATTGCCTTTATCATCACCTATAACTTTAGAAGTGCCAGAGAAAAAACCAGTTTGTTTAATTTGTCCTTGCTCAGCAAAAGCTGTACTCGACATAAATACGAAAATTAAAATAAAATATAATTTTTTCATAAACTCTTACTTCTTAATTGCATTGAACATGCTTAGTGTGTCATCAAACGCAATAAATAATGTCAGTTTACCATCATCGCCTACTTCAAAATAATGACCAAAAATAGTATCCATGCCATCTGCCTTAGCAGTTGCTTTAACAAACACTTTATTCCCCTCACTAATCATCATATCAGGGGTTACTGAAAAATTACTCCAAAGATTTGGAACTTGCATCATGGTTTTCATATATGCCTCTTTGCCTTTATGAGTTCCTGACATTGGATGCTTATCCCCAGGATAAATCCAAGTGATATCATCATGTACCATTTCCATAAATCCCTCCATATCTCCTTTGCCAAAAAGTTCATATCCTTTTTTAACTACTTCTTTTGCGTCCATAAAATTTCCTTAATTTTTTAATTATTATTATTTATTGTAAGTTAAAAATGTAATGGTTTTATTACAGTGCTGATATGCGTTATTATATCCAATCGGGATAAGGTAAACCTTTTTCAATTAAAAAAGGTTTATTAAACATCTTTGAGTTGTATCTGTCTGATTTGTCGCAAAGAATAGTGACAATAGTTTTTCCTGGTCCTAATTTTTTACCCAATCTTATTGCGCCTGCAATATTTACTCCACAACTTGTTCCAAGACTTAAACCTTCATTTTTGATTAAATCATATAGTATTGGCAAAGACTCTTTATCTTCAATTGAAAAGGCTCCATCTATTTTTGCTTCTGCAAAATTAGCAGTTACTCTGCTGGATCCAATGCCTTCAGTTATTGATCCACCTTCAGCTTTTAACTCACCGTTTTCAATGTGATTGTAAAGAGAGGATCCCTTTGGATCTGAAAGATAAATTTTTATATCTTTATTTTTTTCTTTTAAAAAACTACTTACTCCACCAATTGTTCCCCCAGTTCCAGAAGAACATACAAATCCATCAACTTTACCTTCAGTTTGTTCCCATATCTCAGGACCCGTTGTATTATAGTGACCTTTTGAGTTTGCTGTATTATCAAATTGATTTGCCCAAACAACTCCGTGATTATTTGAACTTTTTAGGTCTTCAGCCATTCTAGCAGCAACTTTAACAAAGTTATTTTCATCTTTATAAGGTTTTGGTGGAACTAATTTTAAATCTGCACCAATATTTCTTAATGTATCTTTTTTTTCTTGAGTTTGATTATCATTCATTACAATAATCGTTTTGTAACCCATTGAATTTCCAATAAGGCATAAACCAATGCCAGTGTTTCCTGCAGTTCCTTCTACAATTATTCCACCTTTAGATATTAATTTTTTTTGTTCAGCATCCCTTATTAAAGCAAGTGCTGCTCTGTCTTTTACAGATCCTCCTGGATTTAAATATTCGGCTTTACCATAAATGTTACAGCCAGTTATTTCAGATGCAGCTTTCAGTTTTATTAAAGGAGTATTTCCAATTGATTGGATAAAATCATCCTTGTAATTTTTCATTATTCTTTTTCCTCATTGCCATTTGTAACAGCATAAGGTTTAAATTCTTCAGTTGCTGTTCCAACATTCTTAGCAGGTATTCCTACCATAACAGCATTTTCAGGAACATTTTTTGTTACAACTGCATTAGCACCAATTCTTGCATTTTTCCCTACAACTACAGGCCCCAAAATTTGTGCCCCTGAACCAACAACAACATTATCATGAAGAGTAGGGTGTCTTTTAATTTCTCTTTGATCATTGGAATTTATGCTTGGAGATATTCCACCTAAAGTAACCATATGATAAATTGTTACGTTATCTGCAATGTCAGATGTTTCACCTATAACAACGCCCATACCGTGATCAATAAATAAATTTTTACCTATCTTAGCTCTTGGATGAATTTCAATACCAGTTAAAAATCTTGAAAATTGAGAAATTATTCTTGCGATAAGATCGAATTTTGCAGTAGCAAAAAAATTTGCAATTCTGTGAAAAAATACAGCCTTAACGCCAGGGTACGTTAATATTACACTTAACTTAGATCTTGCCGCTGGATCCCTATCAATAATTGATTGCAAATAGTCATTCATAGACTGCCTATATAGTTATTAATGTTGGAATTTAAAGTTAATTAATATTGTCTAAAGTAAGCCCTTTTACATTAGCTGGCACTGCGACATCCATCATTTTTGGATTTGCAAGATTTAGATTATTCATTATATCCGCGTATTCTTCCTTTGAACTTACTTGTAATCTTGGATTATTATTTTTTTCATTTTCAATAGTGGAAAATTTCTTGCCATTATAATCATGAGCTGGAAATACGAGAGTTTTTTCGGGTAATTTTAATAATTTATTAAATATAGAGTCGTAAGCATCATAAGCATTACCATTTTGAAAATCTGTTCTACCACTTCCATTTATTAAAAGTGTATCTCCAGTAAAAACTCTATCATTCATCAAAAAACTATAAGAGCAGTCAGTATGACCAGGAGTATAAATTGCTTGAAGTTCAACTTCTTCAACTTTAATTTTTTCACCATCTTTAATTCTTAGATCTATCACTTCTGATTTAGATTTTTCTCCCATAACTCTTATACAGTTTGTTCTTTTATTTAATTCATTTAATGCTGAGATGTGATCAGCATGAATGTGAGTATCAATTACTTTTACAAGTTTAAGATCTAAATTATTTAATATAGTTGAATAATCATCAGAATGTTCAATGACTGGATCAATTATTAATGCTTCTCTACCTTCACCACTTGCAATTATATAAGTGTATGTAGAAGATTTTTGATCGAAAAGTTGTTCAAATATCATAAATACTTAACTTTATAAAAGTTTGCTTAGTAAAACAATCTTTCATATAATATTTTTTTTATAAGGAGGAGACAATGTTAAAAATAAATAGTATGTGTCCTGATTTTCAAGCTAAAACAACTGAAGGAGATATTTCTTTTCACGAATGGTTAGGTGATAGTTGGGGAGTTATTTTTTCACACCCTAAAGATTTTACACCAGTTTGTACTACTGAACTTGGTGCTTTAGGTTTAATGAAAGATGAATTCGATAAAAGAAATGTAAAAGTGATTGGTTTAAGTGTTGATGGAGTAGAGGATCATAAAAAATGGTTAGATGATATTAAAGACGTATCTGGCACAAAACCAAATTATCCAATTATTGCTGATGAAGATTTAAAAGTAGCAAAATTGTTTAATATGTTGGAAGCAGATGCTGGAACAACTTCAATGGGTAGAACTGCAGTTGATAATGAAACTGTAAGAACTATTTTTGTAATCAGACCTGATAAGAGAATTGGATTATATCTTACATATCCTATGGCAACTGGAAGAAACTTTTTAGAGATTTTGCGTGCAATAGACTCTATGCAGCTAACAGCTAAACATAAAGTAGCTACTCCTGCTAATTGGAAAAAGGGAGAGGATGTTGTTATTTTGCCAGCGATTAAAGATGATGAAGCTAAAAAAATATATCCAGATGGATGGGAAACTGTAAAACCTTATCTAAGAAAGGTTCCAGATCCTTCTAAGTAAATTGGATAAAAATATTTTAAACCGACAATCTCAGCATTGGGAAACTAATTTCTCAAATAAGCCTGAGATGTTTGGTTTAGAACCAAGTTTACCTGCAAAAAAAGCTTTAAATATTTTCAAAGAAAATAATTATTCTAAAATTGTTGAGCTAGGAGCAGGTCTAGGAAGAGATAGCATTTACTTTGGAAAGAATTCGATAAATGTGACAGCATTAGACTATAGTGAAAATGGAATTAAAATTATCAATGAAAAAATAAAAAAAGAAAATTTAACATCTTCAATTTCAACATTAAAATTTGACATAAGAGAAGACTTACCATTTGAAACTAATTCAGTTGATGCTTGTTATTCACATATGCTTTATTGCATGGCTTTAACCCAGAAAGATTTGGACAAACTTAATAGCGAAATTCATAGAATTTTAAAACCTGGAGGATTAAATATTTACACAGTCAGAAATACTGATGATGGAGACTATAAAAAAGGAATTCATAGAGGAGAAGATCTATACGAAATAGATGGTTTTATTATTCATTTTTTTTCTAAAGATAAAATACTGAATTTAACAAATGGATTTAAAAACTTAAATATTGAGTATTTTGAAGAAGGATCATTTCCAAGAAAATTATATTTTATTTGTAATAAAAAAAATTGAATTTACTTTAAATTTTTGTATTTTTTCATGCAAACTTGAGCTAACAAAAGATTTGGGTCTATAAATAATTTTGAATCTTTTGCTTTTTTAAAAGATTTGTATGAAAAAATAGCTATTGGTAGTTCTGTACAACCAAGAATTATTTTTTTACATTTTTTTTTCATTAAAAATTTAACTGCTGGTCTTAAAGCTTTTTCAGCATCTTTTACTTTACCTTTTTTCACATATTTAATTGCAGTATTTACTGAACTCTTTTGTAACCTTTCACTCGGACTTATCAAATTATAATTTTTTTCAAAATACTTATGGTAGATTTTTGTGTCTAAAGTAGCTTCAGTACATAATAATCCTATAGTTGAATTTTTCTTAAATTTTTTTTTTGTGTTTAAATATACCTCTTTTGGCATACTAAGAAATGGTACTGATATTTTTTTTTGAATATCTTCATGCCAGTAATGTGCTGTGTTGCAAGGCATTACAATAAACTTGCACTTATTTTTTTCCAGCATTTGACAACCAGCAATTAATTCTTTTAAAACATTTTTGTATTGTTTTAAATTCTCTGCTCTTCGTGGTGTATTTGATTTATTATAGAGGACAAACATTGGGTATTTTTGATCTAATTTTCCTCTGTTTAATTTTGCAAGCTTATCACAAAAGTCTAAGCCTGCTTGAGTTCCCATGCCTCCTAATATGCCAATCATAATTTAAATAATATCTTCTATATTAAAATTCTAAACATCTATATAAATATTTAAATAACAGCGAAAATATATTGACGCTAATTATGAATAGAAATTTATCTTTACTTACGTTAAGTCAGATATTCGGTTTTACAACAGCAACTATAACAGTATTTCTCAGTGGAATTGTTGGTTCCCAAATTAGCTCAAATCAATCTTTATCAACTTTGCCAACTGCTTTATTCGTAGTTGGAACTGCAAGTTTTACTGTCTTAGCGGCTAATATTATGAGTAAAATTGGAAGGAGAAATGGTTTTGTATTTGCGGCTATAGGAAGTTCATGTTCTGCACTACTTGCTGCTTTTGCAATCAGTCAGAAAAGTTTTAATTTATTTTGTCTATCTTGCTTAATTCTTGGAATGGGAGCTGCATTTAATCATCAATATAGATTTGCAGCAGCTGAAAGTGTTGAAAAAGACAAAATACCAAAAGCAATTTCTACTCTTCTAATGGCAGGGATTGTGTCAGCATTTTTAGGCATAAGTCTTGCAAATTACACTAAAGATTTAATCCAAGATCAATTGTATGTTGGTTCTTATCTTTTATTATCTTTCCTTTCTTTTATGCCTGGAGTTTTTTTATTTTTTTTCAAAAATGTAGAAAATGTTCAGGAGGATAGTTTAAAAGAAGGAAATATAAGAAATCTAAAATCTATCGTATTACAACCAAGGTTTTTACAAGCAATTACTGCAGCTGCTTTTGCTTATGCTGTAATGTCATTTTTAATGACAGCAACTCCTTTAAGTATGCATGTTATGGAAAATATGAGCTTAAAAGAAACTGGGTTAGTATTACAATTTCATGTGGTTGCAATGTTTTTACCTTCGCTAATAACAGGTAATTTAATAAAAAAATATGGACACAGTGCAATAATTTATGGTGGAGTTTTATTTTTTTTCATCACAGTTCTTTTAAGTTTATTTGAACAGACATATCTTAATTATATGCTCTCATTAATTTTTTTAGGTCTCGGTTGGAATTTTTTGTTTATATCAGGTACCAGCTTAGTAGTTTTGACTTATAACAAAGAAGAAAAATTTAAAGTACAAGGGATAAATGATTTAATTGTTTTTTCAACTATGGCTTTAGCCAGTTTATCTGCTGGAATTTTACTAAATTCTATTGGATGGAAAATGATGAATCTTATTTGTATACCTTTTTTAATATTAATTATTTTTGTAAGTTATATGGCCGATAAAAAATCAGTTTCTTAAACATGTCTTTTCTTTTTTTAGGTTTTTTGACAGGCTTAACATTAATTTTTGCAATAGGACCACAAAATGTTTTTGTAATAGAACAAGGACTAAAGAAACAATATATATTTTTAGTTTGCTTAGTCTGTGCATTATCTGATTTGATTTTAATTTTCTTAGGTATTTTTTTATTTAATTATTTTTCTAATTATTTTAATAATGTAGTGGAGCTGATTTTAAATATCCTTTTAATTATTTTTTTATCTTTTTTTATTTACGGAAAAATTAAAGAAATATTTAAATTTAAATCTTTAGAATTTAAAAATAATGTCATAGCACAGAGTTCATTTAATATCTTTATTAAGACCTTAGGTTTTACATATTTAAACCCACACGTATATTCTGATACAGTATTTTTTTTAGGAAATTTCTCAAAATCCTTTAATATTGAAAACAAAATTTACTTTGGAATAGGTGCTTCAATAGCCTCTTTTTTATTTTTCTTTTCTTTAGGATACTTATCTAAAATTTTTTCAAACAAATTAAATAACAGAAGCTTTTGGAAATACATAAATATTTTTATTATAATATTTATGTTAGGTATAATTTTTTACATTATTAGAACTATTATTTATTAAAGATTTTTTTTGATAATTTATTAACCTTTAAATAGTTTCCATCAAATTCGTATTGAGTATGATATTTTCCAGGAAACGCAATGCATTTTATATCTGCACTTAAAGCAGAATTTAAACTTTCTTCTGTATCTTCAATTGCAACACATTCCTCTGAGTTAATATTCAAGTATTTTAAAGCATAATTATAAATATCAGGATATGGTTTTTCTCTTAATATGAATTCATTGTTGCCGATAAAATCAAAATCTTTTTTTTCAATTCTTCCTCTTAACGAGTTAAAAATAGAATTTATATTGTTACTCGTTGTTGAACTAGCAAGCCCAATTTTTATTTTGTTCTTTTTGCAAAATTGAATTATTTCTTTTACACCGTCTCTAGGCTCAACTTTGTGTTTGTTTAAATATTCATTAAAAATTTTGGTTTTTAAATTTCTTATTTTTTTTCCATCTATTTCAATACTAGTATCTTTTGCGTAATCATTAATTCTTGAAGTTCCACCTGATTTTGACAATAGTTTTCTGTATATATCTTCATCCCAGAACCAGTCTAATCCACTTATTTTAAACGCTTCATTAAATGCATCTCTTTGAAGATCTGATGTTTCAGCTAAAGTTCCAATTGAACCAAATAAAACAGCTTTGTAACTCATTATCCCTTCACAGCACCAGCTGTTAATCCACTGATTACTTGTCTTTGGAAAAACATAACTAACATAAATAAAGGAGCAGTTGCTGAGACAACTGCAGAAACAGCCCACATCAAATTACCTTCATGTTGATTTGTTCCAAGATAACTTTGAATTTTGGGTACCATAGTATGATTTTCCTGATTTAATAAAAGAGCAGTTACTGTAAAATCATTATACGCAAGCATTAAACTAAATAATCCAGCTGTTATTACTCCAGGCCACATAACTGGCATAATGATATGTCTAAATGCTTGAAAATAAGAGCAGCCATCAATTAAAGCACTTTCATCAAGTTCTTTAGGAACAGTTTTAAAAAATGAATACAATAACCACAAAGTAAATGGTTGATTTATTGCAACAAGAACAACGATGGTCGTGGGTAGTATTCCCCAAATTTGTAATTGAAAAAACGGAAATAAATAACCAGAGACCAATGTAATATGCGGCATTGCTCTAAAAATTAATGCTGCAATTAAAATCCAAAATGCATAATTTCTTGTAGACCTAGATAAAGCATAAGCTCCTAAGGTCCCGAGGAACAATGAAATGGTTACAACAAAAAATGTAACTATAACTGTATTCCTAGATGCTTTCCAAAACTCTCCTTCAGTCCAAGCTTGACTATAAGCATCTGTTGTAAACTTTCCTCCAGTTTCTAACAATGTATTGAATGCTGTAATAGCATACCACCAGTCAGCTCTTGAAAAAAAGTCAGCTCTTACTTTAAATGATCCCCAGAAGGTCCAAATAAAGGGAAAGCATGCAACCAACAACCAAACTATTATAAAGGTTGTATTAAAAATTTTTAAAGCATTTGATCTTTTATCAAGTCCGTATTCCATTTATCTCGCTGTCCTAAATTCCTTCCATGTTCTTATTAAAACTGGTGCTAAAAGTATGGCTATCCCAACAATTGTCATCATTGAGGTGGCTGCTGCTGAACCAAATAATATTACTTCCTCATTAACAAGGTTATCATAAATTAACCAAGACAAAGATTGAGCACTTCCTTCAGCACTGAAACCAATTATAGGCTCAAAAACTCTAAAATTATCCATCAATGAAATGAGAGCAACAAATGTAACTACAGGATAAATATGAGGCAAAACAATATGTCTTACTCTCTGCCATCTTGATGCTCCATCAATAATAGCTGCTTCAACAGGTTCTTGAGGAACAGTTTGTAAAGCTGCATAAAATACTACAAAAGCAAATGGTGAATGGTGCCAAATTCCATATATTATTATAGTTATCCAAGTAAGAGTTTTTGAGGATTTTAACGATAAATAAGGGTCATCCATTAACATTTGCAAATTCGCGCCAATAATTCCTTCTGCATCTATCATCCAAAATAAAACTAAAGAACCTACCAATGGAGTAACAATCATCGGCAATATGGTTCCAAATATTAATGGCCCTCTAATTCTTCTAGTTACCGCATTAAGACTTAAAGCAATTATAAAACCCAAAAGTAAGACGTTAGGCGTTACAAATAAGCAATAAGTTAAAGTAAAAATTAGAGCCTTGTAAAAGGGTAGGTTGGTAACTTGATCTACAAATTCCCCAAAACTATTTGTTTCATTCCAAAATTTTCCAATTTCTTCTATTGCAAGATGATTTCTATCGACATAAGTCCCAAATCCGTTGAATTTTCCTAAAGGCTTTTCTTCTCGAATTTTTGAGGTTTTTTCTTGGTCAACAACTATAGAAACTGTACATCCAAAAGGATCACATTTTTTTACTTCCTTAACTACTTGGTCGTGCTGCGCATAAAATGATTGTATCCCTGTTGAAATAATAGGAAGACCTATAAATAAAATCATTGCCAATCCAGTTGGCAAGAAAAACCAAAAAAAAGTTTTGTTAGGCATTAATGTAATAAGTGGGGATTTTCATCCCCACTTAAAATTTATTGATTATAGAAAGCCTTGTTCTTTTGCTTTACTCATGTAAGCTGCTTCCACATCTTTTAAAGCTTGTTCTGCTGACTCTTTACCTTGTAAAAATTCAACAATCTCACTTCCTAATGCACCATGCATTAAACCCATTTGTGGTAACATTGGATATGGTTTAGCTTTCATTTTAACAGCTTCGATAACTCCAATTGATTTTGGTCCAGGCTTAAAACCTTCAATTAACCAAACAGCTTGATCCGCTGCATCTGCAACCATCTTTTTGTTAGCAGCTGCGTGTGCCAAAGCTCTAAATGTTGCTTCAGCATCAGCGTCAGATCTATTTTTTGCTAATGTGAAACCGTCCCACCATAAAGTCGCCGCTGGTATGTTTCCTCCAGCAACTGTTGCTGGTCCAGTTAATTTAGTTGCAGCTGTAATTTTTGCATCACCATCATCATCAAGCAATGTTCCTGATCTTGATGCCCAAAGAGTCATTAATGCAACATTTCCAGATTCCCATTCAACTTTAATAGCTTCACTATCGTGAGTTAAATAATCTGGGTTACTTAAACCTGCTAATTTTTTTAGCATATTTAATGTTGCTACACCTTTTGCATTGTTAATGCTTGGTTGAGCAGTTCCTGCTTTAAAGAATTCTCCTCCATGTCCAATGTACATGTTAACGAATTCTTCTGCTAAATTCCAACCAGCTTTGTATGCTGCTGCGTAAGGATATTGCATTTTACCAGATGCTCTTATTTTTTCTGATGCCGCTACTACTTCCTCATATGTTTTAGGAACAGCGATACCCAATTCTTTTAAAACATCTTCTCTGTAATATAAGTGCTGAGTATTTGCCATAAAAGCAACTGCCATTATTTTTCCATCAATTGTTATCAATTGAGAGTCTTGTATTCCTTTTCCATATTTCTTAACAAGATCATCTAGTGGTCTAATTAAGTCTTGGTTCATCAAAGGAACTATAGAGCTATTTGCTGCAATTCTTGCAGAAAACTCTGATGGATTTGCAGTTAAAGCTGGCACAGCAATTTTATTGTGCTCAGATGAGTGTGTGACTTTAAAATCTGCACTTCCTTTGCATCCTTTAGCTGTTTCCACAAAAGTTCTTAAAGCTGGAAAATCATTAGCTAAAATATTTATTGATCCACTCTTAATGTTACAATCTGCGTAAGCAGAAGTTCCAAAAAGAAGAAACAATAAAGATATTAATATTTTTTTCATGTTTGTTTCCCTAATTAAATTTAAATTTATGGATAAAAGGATATATATTCCTTAGGGAATTTAAAAGTAGTTTTTAAATCGCATTTGACGCAAGCTCTGCACCTGCGACCAAAGATTCAAATTTCTTGTAAACAATATTTTCATCAACATTTCCAAAGCCTGCAAAAGTACTAAATCCACAATCACTTCCAGCCATTAATTGATCTTTATCAATTACTTTTGAATACTGAATTATTCTATTTTTTACTAACTCTTCATGTTCTATAAAGTTTGATGTTGAGTCTATTACACCAGGAACTATTACTTTATCATTAGGAAGTTTTATATTTTCAAAAACCTGCCATTCATGAGCATGTCTTGGGTTCGAGGCTTCAATTAAATAAGTTTGGATATTTGCTTTTAAAGCAATAGGTAATATTTTTTCTAATCCAATATCGTGAATATGTGGTCCTTCATAATTTCCCCAGCAGATATGCATTCTCAACTTAGAGGCATCGATATCTTTGATTGCTTCATTAAGACATTCGATTTGTTTTTCAGCTCTTACTAAAAATTCTTCATCTGATACATTTTTAAAAGTCATATGTCTTGCAAGCGCAAGATCTGGACAATCAATTTGTAATAATAAATCATTATTTGTTATTTCATCATATTCAGTTTTCATCATTTTTGATAATGCCACCAAATAATCATCGTCATTTTTATAAAATTTGTTTGGAAGGAAATTTGAAATTACTCCTGGTGATGCAGAGTTAATAAATCCTTGAGAATGGTTATTTTTTTTTAATGCATATTTTAAATTACTGATATCTTTAGTTAGAGACTTAGTATCTTTAATTTTTAAATCAGCAGTACAACATGGTCTTGTATAAGTAGGTGTACCTCCTGATTTTGCAATTTTTTCTTTATATGATGGAAAATCATCTAAGTCTTTAGGAGCTCTTCTCTCGCTTTCACCACTAAAGCCATGTAATCGATCCTTGACATAAGTAGCATAACTGATTTTTGACATTTCACCATCACTTACAATGTCAATACCGATATCAATTTGTTTTTTTACAATTTTGTTTACATCTTCTTCAATTATCTTATCAAGTTCTCCTTGATCAAATAATTCATTTTTATCTTTTTTAAAAAGTATCTCAGATAGCTTTTTTGATCTTGGTAGACTTCCAACATGTGTGGTTTTAATTTTATCCATAGTTTTTACATTAATATTTGTTTCCAAATAGCCACTTCATCAAATAATACCCATTCTCTTATTATTTTATCATTTCTTAATTCTGCATGATTTATACCCATTATAAATAAATCTTTGTCAGTCTTTTTCCCAAATTCTTCACTGTCTTTAGAGTGCTTACCACTTAAAAACCATCTGATCGTAGCTTTTTGATTGTTATTTTTTTCATCCAATGATGCAACATGTTCGATTGTAAACTTTATTTCAGAAAATATATTTTTTAAAGAGCTCCAATATTTAATTATATCTTCACTGCCATTTCCAACTCTATTACTTGGCCAAAATAGACTGGCTGCCCTATCATAATCTTCAAAATCATAATCATTATTAAATATTTTCTTTAAAATATTTGAATATATATAACCTGATGAAACTTCGTTAACTTTTACTGGAGTATACTCTGACTTTTTATCAGAAGATCTATTAAAAACTTTGATAGCTTTAGATACGCCACCTTCTTTATCAATTAAATGCCTTGCAAATTGCTCAGGTGTATAACCTAGCTGTCGAACCATTGCACCTTGATCTCTAACAATCCACTCATCATAAACCTGATTATTTTTACATGCACAGTCAGCTATAACTCTATAAACAATTTTGTTTCCTGTTTTTTTTCCGTAGTACCCGTCATTTAAATGTGTAGCTTTGCTCAGAATTCTGTGAGATGAATGATATCCTTCATTGTCATTTCCGCTCCAAATTACATCCTCACCTAATAATTGTCTGTCTGGAAATTCGTCTAAAGTTTTATAAGTTGCATCAATAACAGGTTTAAAACCATACGTTATTCCAAAAGGTGATCTTACAGGGATATTCTCTGAATAATATTTGGATATCGACTCGACATCTTTCCCTTCCCAAATTTGTTTAGTAATTTTTAAAATGTAATCAGTTAAATTTTTATAATTACCATCAAATCCTTTCATTAGATCTGACTAACAAAATTTAAAATACTTTTTTCTGAATTATTACAAGAGATATTTATTTTGCTACTCAATGGAACTGAAAAAGTATCTCCTTTTTCTAATTTTATATTTGAGTTTCCTATTACTATTTTCCAATTACCTTCTTGAGCAAAAAGAACGGTAGGCTTTATACATTCAATATCTTCAATTTCACCAGATATAGAATTTAAAGTTGTTAAATTAAATCCAGTATCTTGTTTGATTGAAGGTTCATAAGTTTTTTTATTAAATTTGTTTCCTAATACTTGATATAATTTAATACCATTAACTTCATCGCTAATATTGTTTTGTTTATTTCTATAAATATTTTTTTCTAATTCTTCTGGCAAATAATTATCAAATCTTTCTAATTCATCTTGAGTGATAGGCTCTATCATCTTTCTACCGTTAGGCACTTCAACCTTTTTTAAATCTATTAACGAATTATCATCAAGCAATGCCATACCGGTCTCTTTTGCTTTTTTTAAAATTTCAGGAACCCATGTTATTATACCAGGATCATCTCCGCCTAATACAACAAACATCAAACTTTCTTTATCTCCAACATTTTCAAATGCTCTGAACATATTTGTAGGCATTGAGATTATATCGCCAGCTTCTAATATTGTTTCTTGTTTTCCATCAGCACCCCAATAAAATCTCCATTTACCTGAGTAAATTATAAATACTTCAGCCGTAGTATGACTGTGAAGACCAGATCCATTTTTTGGCATAGCACTCACTGCTCCTAAATTATACCCATGTAAAGACTGTATTTTTATTAATTGTTTGGTGTCTTCAGCGACACCACGTCCAATAATTGTATAATTTTTTCTTTCTTTATGACCTTCTAATCTACCCTCTACAAAAGGAAGACTACTCGGAACGAGCTCATTAAATTTTGCCAATCTATCAATCATATTCTTGTTATTTATCTCTATTTAAATATAAATTGCAATTTATGCAAATAGAACAATTTGATACAGGTCTTAAAATTAAGAAAAACATTGAAGATGTAGAAATTACGCCTATCCAAAACTTAAATAATAAAAAATTTGTTATTGAGAATTTTAGAAATATTTATGGATTAAAAAAGATTAATCTTAAAAAAAATTTACTAAACATATTTGACAAAGATATCAAAGTTAATTGTTTTGAACCATTAAATGAATTTAATGGCATAGATAATTTTATAGAAAAATTTTGGAATCCTTTATTTGATGCATTTCCAGACATCGAAAGAAGAGAAAATATCATCCTTGGAGGCTCTTTTAGAGACAAAGTCCAAGTTGGTTCTTATTCTACTTTATCAGGTTTCTTTTTGAAGCCTTGGTTAGGTATAAAACCAAATTTTAAAATGATTAATCTTAAATGTTGTGAAATTCATGAAATTAAAAATGGAAGAATTATTGAAAGTCATATCTTAATTGATGTGATGGATTTTTTAAGACAAGCTGACAAATGGGTTATTAATCCATCAAGAGGATCGGAAGGGGCATGGTTACCTCCCTTTAATACAGATGGAGTAAATTTTTTTGAAGAAGATATGAGTAAATCTAAAAATTCATTACAACAGGCTTTGAGCATGAATAGAAGTTTAGATATTAAACCTGAGAAAGAAAATATTTCTAAAGACGAATTAAGACAAAGGTTAATAAATCATCCTCAAAAAGAGTTTTGGCACAAAGATATGATTTGGTACGGTCCTTGTGGAATTGGAACATCTAGGTCATTAGAAGGATTTGTAGATATGCATCAGCTACCTTTTAGAAAATCATTTTCTGAGAGAAATTATTGGGAATTAGGACATTTTTGTGAAATTGGAGACGGAAAATTTTCTCTATGTGGTGGATGGCATAGTTTAAAGGCAAAGTATGGATCAAATGATTGGCTTGGATATACAGCAGATAACCAAGACGTTGTTATGAGAGTAATGGATTTTTATCATCATGATGAAGGATTAATTAGAGAGAATTGGGTACCTATAGATATAATTCATATTTTAAAACAAATAGGTATTGATGTGTTTGAAAAAATTAAAAATACTTAGATTTGAATAAGTTTATAGTTTTAAAGTATAATAGATAAAAATAGAATTATTTATTTAGTTAGAGAAACCATATTTTCGAAGTCTCACATCACCAGTTCTAGCATGAGCTTCCATACCTTCGTATCTAGAAATTCTAGCTGCTGCAGCACCAACTTCTTTGTTAGATTCTTTATTCATCTTTTGGTAAGTAACTGTTTTTATAAATTTTCCAACGTATAAGCCTCCAGTATATTTTCCTGCACCTTTTGTTGGTAGAATATGATTTGGTCCAGAGCATTTATCACCATATGCAACTGTTGTTTCTTCACCTAAAAATAAAGAACCATAATTTTTTAAATTTTTTAAATACCAGTCTAAGTTTTCAGCTTGAACCTCCAAATGTTCAGGTGCATATTCATCACTCACTTTCATCATTTCTTCTTTGGTATCACACATAATTACTTCTCCATAATCTCTCCATGCTGCATCAGCATTATTTCTGTTATGTTCAGGTAGTTCTTGAATAATTTCTGGAACTCTTTTCATAACATAATCACATAAAGATTTATCAGTAGTATAAAGCCAAGCTGGAGAGTCAGGACCATGTTCAGCCTGTCCAACTAAATCATAAGCAATTATTTCTTTATCAGCTGTATGATCTGCAATAATGCCTATTTCGGTTGGTCCTGCAAATAAATCAATTCCAACTTTTCCAAATAAAATTCTTTTAGACTCTGCTACAAATTTATTTCCAGGTCCAACAATCATATCTACTTCAGGATTACCAAAGCAACCATAAGCTAGTGCACCAATTGCTCCTATTCCACCTATATTCATAATTACATCTGCACCACATAGGTTAGCTGTGTAAATTATAATTGGGTTTGCACCATTTGAATCTTTTGGTGGACTTGTTGCAATTACATTCTTTACTCCTGCAACTTTTGCAGTTGTCACACTCATTATAGCAGAGGCGATATTATTGTATCTTCCTCCGGGCACGTAACACCCAACTGTATTTACAGGTATTAATTTTTGTCCTGCTATTAAACCAGGTGATAATTCAACTTCTGAGTCTTTTCCAAGATTTTCAAGCTGGTGTTCTGCAAACTTCCTAACTCTTTCATGAGAAAACTGAATATCGTCTTTAATCTTTTGATCTAAAGTTTTATTTATTTCTTCAATTTTTTCTTTGCTAACAATTATATCACCTTCATAATTATCAAATTTTTTTAAAATATCTTTAACACCTTGATCTTTAGTTTTTTCTAAATCTTTTAAAATAGAACTTACCTTAGTTCTTGTTTCATCTTCTCCTGTAAATGCAGTTTTTTCAGCTTTTTTTATATAAGTAATTGCCATTATTTTTCCTCAAATTTTACAAATGTTTAAATTATATAAGATGTTTATTCAATAAAAGTTTAATCTAAAGCAACAACAGCTGCAGCTATAGAAGCAAGTCTTGCTGTCGCATCATCTGACCTACTTGTTATAACAACAGGCACTTTACCTCCAACAACTACGCCAGCTGCACATGCTCCCATAAAATAAATCATCATTTTTACAAGCGCATTTCCAGTTTCGACATTTGGAACTAATAATACATCAGCTTCCCCAGCAACTATATTCTCAATTCCCTTAATAGAAGCAGATTTTTTTGAAATGCTATTGTCAAATGCTAAGGGTCCAAAAATATCAGCATTAAAATTTTCTTTACTTGCCAATTCAGTTAATTCTTTAGCTTCAACAGAACTCTGTACACTATCAATTACTTCTTCTGTTGCTGAAAGGACAGAAATCTTTGGTCTTGGAATATTAATTCTATGGCTAAAATCTATAACATTTCTTAAAATATGCATTTTAGTTTTTAGGTTAGGAGAAACATTTAATGCTCCATCAGTTATGATTAATGGTTTATCATCTTTTTGTAATGTCATATGCCAAATATGACTTAGTCTTGTTTTTCCGATTAATTTATACTCTCTCTTAAGAACTTCTTTCATTAATATATCAGTATGGATATGTCCTTTTACAATAATTTTTACTTTATCTTCTGATGCAAGTTTTGTTGCAATTCCTGCTGTATTATTTTCAACTGGCTCATTAATTATTTCAAAATTTGATATGTCAAATTTAAGCTCATCTGCGCATTCTTGTATTTTTTGTTTATCACCTATTAATATTGGGGTGATCAATTTTTCAGAGACAGCATCCATTACTGACATCATTGGTAATTTTTTACCTGCATTTACAATGGCTGCTTTTACACCTCTTTTTTGATGAGCTATATTAAGTAGATTTACAGGACAAACTGTGGATTTATCAGATAACATATGAGTTTAAATATTTGTTATGGTTCTAAATATCAATATTTTTTATTACGTTCGATATAAAAATAGTTTAAAATTGAACAAACGATGGAGATAGTTACAAAAATTGCACCTATAGCGTTAGCCCTTATAATGTTAGGTCTTGGATTGGGCTTATCAACTAGAGATTTTTTAAGAGTTATAAATAATCCAAAAGATTTTACAGTCGGAATAATTTGTCAATTAATCCTTCTCCCAATCGTCGCTTATATTTTACTTTTAATATTAAGATTACCAGTTGAATTAGCATTAGGATTAATGATTATTGCTGCAGCTCCTGGAGGAGTAACATCAAATGTTTTAACAAAATTTGCGAATGGAGATGTTGCATTATCTATTTCGTTAACAGCAATAGGTAGTTTAATTAGTATTTTTTCTGTTCCATTTATTGTTTTTACTTCAGCAAAATTATTAGGTGTAACTGATTTATCCTCAGATATTACAATGACTGGTATTGCTCTTAAAATGGCACTAGTTGTATCTGTGCCAGTAATTCTAGGAATGATAATTAGAAGATTCGCTGAAAACTTTATTTCCTCTAATATTAATATTGTAAATAGAATTACAGGTATTTTATTTATTGTTGTATTTGCAGCAATATGGATTGAGGAAAGAGAAAATATAATATCATACTTAGGTCAAGCAGGTTTAGCTGTTTTTATATTAAACGTAGTTATGATGACTTTGGCATTTTACATTGCAAAAGGTTTTGCAACTGGAATACCACAGAGAAAATGTATTTCTTTAGAATGTGGATTACAAAATGGAACTTTAGCTGTATTTGTAGCAACACAAATTTTCAATGATGTCGCTTACATGGTTCCCACAGCTGCTTACGCATTAATAATGTATATAACTGGATTTATATTTATATATATTCTTAAAAATTCTAATTAAGATTTATTTGATTATAGGTTCTTTTTATAAAAACATTTATTGATTTTAAATTTTCGTCTTGGATTATCGACATATCTTTAAAATTTTGTTTGCTAACATCAAAATATATCAATTTATTTTTGTCTAAAGAAATAAATTTATTTTTATTTAATTTCTTGATTTTTCTTACTACTGTTGGTCTTGGTATTCCTGTTATTTCAGAAATAGACATTGCATTAATTCCTTTTATTTTTTTATTAATAATTTTATCTCTCCATTTATCTAAATAACTATCAACTCCTTTAAGTTGCCTTCCAATTTTTGAATTATTATTCAAAATTATAGTTGCCAAAATAGTAAATATTTCCATATCACCAAAATAATTTTTCCACCTCAAACAGTAAGGGAATAAAAATTTATAAAATTGATACCAGCAAAATGAGAAATTATGTTTTATTAAGTTATTAATTTCATTACTGGACATTTCGTTTTTTATAACTTTTTCTTCTTTTAAAATTTGACTAAAAACAGATAAAAGTGCGCATATATTTTTTAATGTATCATTTGGCTGTGTTGAATTGTATGCACTTCTATCTATTGTAATCTTCTTGCCCTTCTTTTTAATTATTCCCTTTTTTTCTAGGGATATAACTTTTCTTCTGACACTTTCTTTTGGTATTTGAAGATCCTTTGATATTTTTATGAGGTTAATTTTCTCAATCTCTAATGTTTTATCATTATAAAAATTATTGAAAGTAATATTTAAATTATTTCTTCTGTAAAAATCAAACTGCTTACTAATCAAATAAATTAGAATTGTGTAAGTATCTATATCTTTAAACACTTTATAAGCACCGATTGTCCATTCAGACATAAGTTTTAAAAAAAAAGGACTTAAAATATCAAAATGATTTTTGAAAATTTTATCAATCAGATCATCATCTAGTTCTGAATTTACACTTGGTAGCTGCTTCATAATGTATCAAAACCCAATTTGAACAATTTTAAAACTTGAGTCAACCCATTTTGAACAGTTAAATTCTGTAAAATTTTTTTTCTATATGATTTAATATTTTAATGAGTATTGAAAGCTTAAATAGAACATCTAATATTGAAATACCTGAAAAAAAACCGAGAGTAATTCGAATGTCCCCTCGTAAAGTAAATATAGATGTTCTAAAGAAACGAGTAATCACTGAAAAGAAAAAAGAGGCACTTCAGTCAAAAATAATAATACTTTCAGTCTGTTTATCTATTGGAATACTAGGTTATTTTGCAGGTTAATTAGCTAATAGAATATCTAAATCCTTTTTTATATTTTTTGGAATTTTTATAGATTTTTTAGAGTTTGTTTTTGTTCTTAAAAACTTTTGCTCGCCAGGATAAAAGATTTTTTGTCCTTTTAAATTAGGTATTTTTTTTATTCTTTTAATATTTTTTTTTATCTCTTTTTTATAATCTTTAACAAATAGATTATCTTTAAATGCTAAAAATAAGTGACCGATATTTTGTGGCCCAGAGAAATCATCAAATGGGTCTTTTACTTTGCCACCATGATTACTTCCAACAAATACTCCAGTTAAAATATCTACCATCCAAGCTAATCCAGATCCTCTAAATCCAGCTATTGGAAGTTGTACCCCAGCAAGAGCTTCTTTTGCATTTGTAGTTGGTTTACCAAATTTGTTTAAAGCAACGCCATATGGTATTTTTTTTCCTAACTTTTCTGCAATCCTAATTTTACCTCTATTAATCATAGACATTGATGTATCCAGTATAAATGGAACCTTACTATTTGTTTGAGTTCCAAAACATATTGGATTAGTTCCAAAGACTGATTTTTTTCCACCAAAAGGCGCAATTGCTGGAGGAGCATTTGTAAATGCGAATGTTATTAAATTTTTTTTAACCGCTTGCTCAACGTAATACCCTGATAGTCCATAATGTCCGCTGTTTTTTACAGCAACTAACCCAATCCCTGTTTTTTTTGCATTTTGAATAGTTTTTTTAATTGCTTCATCTGCTGCAACAAAACCAATAGAATTATCAGCATCAATTATTGATATAGATTTTGATATATTTTTTACAGTTATTTTAGGTCTCGGATTAATTACTTTTTTTGAGATTCTTTCACAGTACATTTTTAAACGAGACAATCCATGTGAAGGCGCACCTACAAGCTCTGCATTGATAATTGCATTTGCGCAAACTATAGAGTGTTTTCTACTTAGTTTAAAATTAGTAAAAATTTTAATAATTAAATTTTTAAGCTCTTTTTCATTCATAATTTATGTAAACATAATTGATTTGAAAATTAAACTATAAATTGAATATTTTTTTTATTTATTAAAATTATCTTTAAATTTAAAGTAACAAAAGATTAACATTAGTCGTTTAAATTTATTATCATTAACTAATAAAAAAGTGAGGGATATATGAAAAATATACTTAAAGTAGCTTCTATGGCTCTAGTTCTTTCATTAACACTTTTCGGCATTACAAATAAAGCTTCAGCTGCAAAACTAACATTATATTGCAGTGTTGAAATAGACGTTTGTGAAATGCTTGAACAAGCTTATGAAAAAGAAACTGGAACAAAAGTTGCTATGACAAGAGCAAGTAGTGGTGAAACTTTTGCGAAAATAAAAGCAGAAGCATCAAATCCAAAAGGAGATGTTTGGTTTGGTGGAACAGGTGATCCACATTTAACTGCAGCACAAGAAAATTTAACTGAGAAATATAAATCTGTTCATTTTAATGATTTATTACCTGCAGCTCAGAACCAAGCAAAAAATGCTGATTTTAAATCAGTAGGAATTTATGTTGGTGCATTAGGATTTGGATACAACAAAGATCTTTTAGCAAAAAAAGGTCTTCCAGCTCCAAAATCATGGATGGATTTAACAAAACCAATATATAAAGGTGAAATACAAGTAGCAAATCCAAACTCATCTGGAACTGCTTACACTACCTTAGCCACTATTCTTCAAATATTTGGAGAAGACAAAGGTTGGGATTACATGAAAAAACTTCATGCAAACATAAATACATATACTAAATCTGGTTCTGCACCAATTAAGGCAACTGGTAGAGGTGAAAACTTAATCGGTATTTGTTTCCAACATGATGGTGTGAAACAAACAAAAAAAGGTTTGCCGGTTGTTACGGTCTCACCAGCTGAAGGAACTGGATATGAAGTTGGATCTATGAGTATTATTGCAGGCGCAAGAAATATGAAGGAAGCTAAAAAGTTTTATGACTGGGCTTTAAGTCCCGCTATTCAAACTATGGTCTTCACTTCAGGAAAATCTTTGCAAGTGCCATCTAATACTAAAGCAAAAGCTGATCCTGATGCTCCAGACTTATCAACAATAAACTTAATTGATTATAATTTTAAAGTTTATGGAGATAAAAGTACTAGAGCGAGTTTGTTATCCAAATGGGATAATGATGTTTCTGTAATTCCTAGATAAGGAATTAAATGAGAGGGCTCGTTATCTGTTGGATGCTCATCGGAGTATTGGGTTTCCTAATATTTCCATGGTATGTAACAGGTGACGGGTTTTTCTCTATAAACTGGATTTTAGAATATTCTTTAGAAGATTACGGTTCTGTATTACCGCAAGTATTTATAAATAAAAAATATTGGCTTCTTCCTTTAATTGTTCCTTTATTTTTTCCATTATCAACTTTAAAATTAAATCAGAATAATCCTATTTATTCCAAAATTTTCTTGTACTCAGGATTGTTTGGTATTTTTTATTTTATTCTTCAGGGGTTTTCAATTGGCATAAGAGGGTGGAATTTTGAAATCTTTCAATCGATTTTTGGCGATGTAGAAAATCAATTTGGAGTAGGGTCTGGCGCAGTTCTTTTATGCTCTACATTTATTTTTTATATTACACATGGGCTATCCTCGCGTGGGTGGTTGAATGGAGATAATTTTATTGTAGGAAGTATAGGAAGCATAATTATTCTAGTTTCAACTTTCGTTTTTTTTCCTATTTTTAGAATGTTTGCTGTTGCCTTTAAAGGCACAGAAGGTGGATATGAAATTAGTAATTTTTCAACCAAAATATTTAATAAAGGAATTTGGGGTCTTGATTGTCTATATAGTGATTATGCATGTGGTGTTTTTTGGAACACTGTTACTATGGGAACACTTACAGCTTTCTCATCAACAATTTTGGGTTTAGGTTTTGCTTTATTAATTGCAAGAACAAGTTTTAAATTTAAAAAAACGATTAGAATTTTATCTGTTTTACCAATCATAACACCTCCATTTGTAATCGGTTTAGCAATAATAATATTATTCGGTAGAACGGGAGTTGTAAGTTCTTTTCTTGAGTGGGCATTTGAGATTGAGCCCTCGAGATGGATTTATGGTTTACCAGGAATATGGTTTGCACAAACTCTTGCTTTTACACCTATTGCTTTTTTAGTTTTGATAGGAGTTGTTGAAAGTGTAAGTCCTGCAATGGAAGAGGCTTCACAAACATTGAGAGCTTCAAAATGGCAAGTTTTTAAAACTGTTACTTTACCTTTAATGAGACCTGGAATTGCGAATGCATTTTTGCTTGGCTTTATTGAAAGCTTGGCTGATTTTGGAAATCCACTAGTGCTAGGTGCCGAATATGATGTTTTATCTACAGAAATATTTTTTGCAATTGTGGGTGCACAGTATGATGAAACTAAAGCTGCAATATTAGCAATGATTTTATTAACTGTTGTTCTAGTAGTGTTTTATCTTCAGAATCAATGGTTGGGGAAAAAATCTTATATTTCAATTTCTGGGAAAGGTGATAGTGGAGTTCATCCTGAATTACCAAATAATACTAAGTGGATAATTTACTCAACTGTTCTACCTTGGGCGCTCCTTACATTTATAATTTATATTATGATTATGTTTGGTGGATTTGTAGAGATGTGGGGTGTCGATCACAGTTTTACGTTAAGACATTATGTTGAAGCATTTAGTGTTGAATGGGTTAAAGAAAGAGGAATTTTGTGGACTGGTACCGCGTGGAATTCTTTTAACACTACTTTTGCGATAGCATTAATTTCATCATTTCCTACTGCTGCAATAGGTATTTTAACAGCATATCTTCTTACAAGACACAAATTTAAAGGAAAAAATGCTTTCGAATTCGGCACAATGTTAAGTTTTGCAATACCTGGAAGTGTTATTGGTGTGAGTTATGTTTTTGCGTTTAATGTTCCGCCACTTGAACTTACAGGAACAGGAATTATTTTGGTAATCGCTTTTGTATTTAGAAATATGCCTGTTGGGGTTAGGGCAGGTATAGCTTCAATGAATCAATTAGATCCTCATTTAGATGAAGCATCATCAACATTGAATGCATCTAGTTCTCAAACATTTAGGAATGTAATTCTTCCATTGCTTAAACCTGCAATTACTGCTTCTTTAGTTTTTAGTTTTGTTAGAGCAATGACAGCAATTAGTGCTGTTATATTCCTTGTTAGTGCTAATTATGATTTAGCTGTCTCATATATATTAGGAAGATTAGAAAACAATGATTATGGTTTAGCAATTGTTTATTCATCTGCATTAATTGTTGTTATGTTATTTACAATAACATTAATGCAATTAATAATAGGTAAAAGAAAATTAGGAAGAAGAGAAGAAACAGCAGGAATATTACAAGGAAATTTTGGATAATGAAAAAAGCAGAAGTAAAATTTGAAAATATTACAAAAAAATTTAATGAGACCGTTGCTGTTGATAATGTGAGTTGTACTTTTGAAGCAGGAACACTGACTACATTACTAGGTCCCTCTGGATGCGGAAAAACTACTTCTTTAAGAATTATTGCTGGTCTAGAAAGAGCTACTAGTGGTAAAATTTTAGTAGAAAATGAAGATGTAACATTATTACCAGCGACAGATAGAGATGTATCTATGGTATTTCAATCTTATGCTTTGTTCCCACATATGAGTGTGCTTGAAAATGTATCGTATGGTTTAAAGATGATAAATGTTCCAAAAGAAGAATTTACAGAAAAATCTTTAGAAACTCTGAAGTTAGTTAATTTAGAAGGTTATGAAAATAGGATGCCCTCAGAGCTATCTGGAGGTCAGCAGCAAAGAGTAGCAGTTGCAAGAGCAATTGTACTGAAACCTAAGGTTCTACTCTTTGACGAGCCTTTATCTAATTTAGATGCAAAATTAAGAAGACAAGTAAGAGAGGATATTAGAGAAATTCAACAAAAACTTGGAGTAACTACAATTTATGTAACTCACGATCAAGAGGAAGCATTAGCAATTTCTGACAAAGTAATTGTAATGAACAATGCTATTATTGCTCAACAAGGAAGCCCAAAAGAATTGTATAACTTTCCTAAAACTAAATTTGTAGCTAATTTCATAGGAGACGCAAATGTTGTTAAAGCTGAAATCATTAATCAAAATAATAATATTTACGAGATCCAATTATCAGAAATGAAAATTAATATAGAAAGTGATCAAAAATTAGAAAGTTCAGTTTCCGTTTCTTTAAGACCAGAAAAAATAACTATTTCAAAAAGTCCTGAAGAAAACTCAATACATGCATCTGTTAATAATGCGTCATTCGTTGGAAATAGTTATCAGTATATAGTAAATTCAAAAGTCGGAAAGATTTACGTAGTTTCTAGCGATACAAATGAAATATTTAATGTTGGAGAAAACGTTTATTTAAAATTCGACGAAAAAGAATTACGGTTACTTGACGATTAAGGATTAACCTTTGCCTCTCCAAGGTATCGTCTTATCTATAATTTTTCTTAAAGTTACATCAAATAGAAGACCCAACATACCCATTATAAAAATTGTGATCCAAATTACTTCATATTGAAAATACTTTTTGGCAACATTTTCAACAAATCCAATTCCAGTTGTACCAGCTAAAAATTCTGCTGCAACTAAAGTACCCCAGCACATACCAACAGCTACTCTAATACCTGTTAAAATTTCAGGTAAAGAATTTGGAAAAATAACATATCTAAGTATTTGTCTTTTAGAAGCACCAAGAGAATGTGCTGCATGAATTTTAGATAACTGCGTGCCCGATGCTCCGGCTCTGGCTGAAATAATCATTATAGATAATGAAACCATAAATAATAAAAATACTTTTCCAGTATTATCAATCCCTAAAACCGAGATTATTAAAGGAGCCCATGCAAGAGGAGGTACCGGTCTATAAAGTTCAATTAATGGATCAAAGAAACCTTTAGCAAATCTATTTAAGCCCATGAAAAGTCCTAATGGTACACCAATCAATATTCCAAAAACTAATCCAAGAAAGACTCTTAAAAATGAATCCCAAATATGACCATAAGGAACAGGAATTTTAAATAATTTAAAATCACCTGTAACAATTTTTAAAACTTTACCTTTAAAATTTTGCTTAACCACACCATCTTTAGTGTGAACCGGATATTCTCCAGGCAAAACATCAGCTATCCAATCAGGCAATATAAAGCCAATTATCTGGCTTACATCCATCATATCAATCCAAAGAAGTGGGATATTTTTGTAACCTACACTTGGCTTAGACATTAAAATAAATTTATTAAGTGTATCCGAGGGTTTTGGTAACCATCTACCCGAACCTTGCTCAGAACAACTAGGACCACTTGCAACGATAGTTCCTGCAGGGAATAAAAGAATATCAATTAATCTTAAACCCCCTTGCTCAGTTTTTTGAAGATTATCAAATTCAATAATTGCATTTTGCATTTCATTAAGAGCATTTGGAGGATAAATACTTGCAAATTCAATTCTTCTCGCAATTTTTACAATATTTTTTGCGTAAGTAGATGCCACTTCTTCAGTGTCATCTAAATTTTTTCTATATAATTTTATCTCTGATTTAAGTTCTTTTATTGCATTTTTGAATTGAGGATTATGGTTTCTTAATTTAAAAAATTTATCATTAATTTTTTTTAATTGTTCAGCTGCAGCGTGAAATTTTAACCCTCTATCAGTTTCAGGCACTAAAGGTACTTCAATAGTGTTTTCTATTGATCCTGTGCCGGCACTTACAGTTACTATACCCCAGCTTCCTTGCTCAGCAATTGCCTTTTGTCTTTCATTTTTTTGCTCTGGTGTTTCAAATGGATAATCTTTCTTTTGAAAATTAGTGCTTAACAATCTAATTTCATCAGTCATCTCATCTATTTTTATTTTTGTATTAATCTCCATTAGATTATCGTTAGTAAGCAATGGAATTAATTTGTTTGTTTTATTAATAAAACCAACTAATGCAGTTTTCTGTATGTTACTTAAATCTGGCGAATTTTGAATTTCTAAACTTATTTTTTTAAGATTTTTATTTTCTATTTTTATTATTGAAGTACTTTTGAATTCTCTTTCTTCAATTGGAAATTGATATTTTAATCCTAGTAAAGACTCATTTATTTTTGCGACCTGACATAATTCATTTGCTGATTTTGGATAAAATCCTTTTGCAATATCCCAGGAATAATAAAGCCAAACTAACAATATTGCACTGCTTCCGACAATTATCCAATGAGTTCCACCTTTTGCTCTTTCTGGATTTCCAAAAACTGCATCAACTTTTTCAGTTTTTATTAAACGTCTTCCATAAAGTATGCACCCGATAATTGATACGAGAATTAATATTGTTATTATTTGAGTAAACATTTAATTTTCTTTTCCCATAATTTCTTCCTCCATGTTCCAAATCATGGATAAAATTTCTTCTCTTTTTGATGAAAAATCTTTATTTTTTTTTATTTCTCTTAAATCTTCTTTTAATCCCATCTCTGCAAATGGAAGATTATATTCTTTATGTATCCTACCTGGTCTTGGTGCCATTACGTACAATCTTTCACCAAGCAGTAGTGCTTCCTCAACTGAGTGCGTAATTAAAATAATTGTTTTTCCAGTTTCTTTCCAAATTTTCAAAACTAAAGATTGCATTTTTTCTCTTGTTAGAGCATCAAGAGCACCTAAAGGCTCATCCATTAAAATCAAATCAGGATCATTGATTAAACACCTTGCAAGAGCTACTCTTTGCTGCATTCCTCCAGATAATTGATATGTTGGGGTATTTCCAAATCCTTTTAAGCCAACAATTTCCAACCACTCATCAACTTTTTTTGAAGTTTCTATAGGATCTTTTTTTTTCATTCTAAGACCAAAGTTGACGTTCTCTGCAACAGTCAACCATTCAAATAATGCACCTTGTTGAAAAACCATACCTCTTTCAACTCCAGGTCCGTCAATTTCTTTACCGTTCAAAGTTATATTTCCAGATGTTGGTCTTAAGAAACCAGCTGCAATATTTAACAAAGTTGTTTTTCCACAACCAGAAGGTCCAAGAACTGTTAGAAGTTCTCCTTTTTTTAATTTGAAATTTAAATCTTTTAGAGCATGAACGGTCTCTCCTTTTGGAGTTTTGAAAATCATGTTTAGATTTTGAGATATTAAATCACTCATTAGCTGACTTTATATAAAATATTTACTTAAAAAAATAGGCACCAATAAAATTGGCGCCTATTTAATTATTCTAATCTTTAAATTATAAAGGTAAGAAACTAGTGTCTACCGCTCCACCTGGAGTTCCCATTCCTTTCAAGAATGCATCTAAGTTTCCGCTTTCCATAGATTTTTTAGTTTCTTCTGGAGTTAAGAATTTGAAACCACTTAAAGTATCTTTCATATCAGCAATTTTCATTTCTGAAGCTTTTGACATAGAATTCATATCGCTTTTTCCATTTCTATATCTTTCATTTGCTTCATGAGTTACTTCAATAAAAGTTCTCAACATTCCAGGATTTTCCTTCATAAACTTGTCTGTTACAGAAGTAATATCTATTCCTAAAATACCTGCATCTCTTGCTTCTTGAACAGTTAAAAGTCTTGATCCTACAGCAACCGCAGCTTTGATAGAATTACCACCAAATAGGCATGCCATTACTACATCTCCACTTACTAATGCAGCTGCTCCTTCTTCAGGGTCCATTTGGATAATATCCATTTTGCTTCTGTCAGCTCCAACAACTTTCATACTTTCGTCAAAAACGTACTCAGCCATAGTACCTAACGGAACAGCAACTTTTTTACCTTCTAATTCTGTTGCGTTCGCTTTTGTTATTCCTGATGCATTAGATGTTACACAAGTTGTTCCACCCATTCCATATTCCATTGCGATATCAACTAATTTGATAGGCGCATTTGATTTTACAGCATTAATAAATGGTACCAAACCTTGTGAGTAAGAAATATCAATATCTCCTGCTAACATTGCATCTGTCATTGCTCCACCATTTGTGAAGTTTGTCCATTTTACTGGAACTCCTAAAGCTTTAGCAAAATTCTTTTTTTGCATGTCCTCTAAATTTGGACTTGGCCACTCTAGAAAGTATGCAACTCTAACTTCGTTCGCAGCAGAGTTTGCTGCTGTGATTGTTAAGTTTAGAGCAAATAAACTTCCTAAAATGAAACTAATTATTTTTTTCATTTCATCTCCTGTTAATTAAATTTAATTATTGATATTTAAGTTTAAATTTTCTTTTAAGTAAATGATGAATAAATTACACAGGCTTCAAAAGTTATAAGTTACAACCTACAGTTGCGGTCTTTTAACATAGCAAGTATGACTAAAATTTACTGGTTAATTTATATAATTAGTCTATGAATCAAAACTTAATTATGAGTTCAGAAAAACCTCAAATACCGAATTCTTTAAATGAACATTGGATGCCATTTACATCTAATAGAGACTTTAAAGAATCTCCAAGATTAATTGTAGAAGCAAAAGGTGTATATTTAAAAAATCATCAAGGTCAAACTCAGATAGATGCAAGCTCGGGATTATTTTGTAATCCTCTAGGTCATGGAAGAGAGGAAATTATTAATGCAATTACAAATCAATTAAAAAAATTAGACTATGCTCAACCATTTCAACAAGGTTTTGGAGGTTCATTTGAACTTGCAACAAAAATTTCAAAACATACGCCAGGAAATTTAAATAGAATTTTTTATACAATTTGTGGATCTACTGCTGTTGAGACTGCAATAAAAATTGCAGTTGCATATCATAAAGCAAGAGGTGAAGGACATAGATTTAGGTTTGTTGGAAGAGAAAGAGGCTATCATGGAATGAATATCGGAGCTACTTCTGTTGGCGGAATGATTAACAACGTGAAAACATTTGCCAATGTTTTGATGCCAGGTGTTCTTCACATGAGACATACACATTTACCAGAACATAAATTTGTTTCAGGTCAACCTGAAACTGGCGCAGAGATGGCTGAAGATCTAGAGAGAATTTGTACAAATTTTGGATCAGAGAACATAGCAGCTTGTATTGTTGAGCCAATTGCTGGATCAACAGGAACATTAGTTCCACCAAAAGGTTATTTGCAAAGGTTACGAGAAATTTGTGATAAGCATGGTATTTTATTAGTTTTTGACGAAGTTATCACAGGATGGGGAAGGACAGGTTCACCATTTGCATCGCAAGAATACGGTGTTACTCCAGATATTATTACAATGGCTAAAGCTACAACAAATGGAATAAGTCCTTTAGGTGCAGTTGCGTGTAAAGAAGAAATTTATGACACAGTTATGGATGGATCTCCAAAAGGAACAATAGAATTATTTCATGGTTACACTTACTCTGGAATTCCTGTCTCAGTAGCTGCAGGCTTAGCGGTTCAAGATATTTTTGAAAAAGATGATATCTTTAATAGAGCAAAAAATTTATCTCCATATTTCCAAGAAGGTTTAATGTCTTTAAAAGATATTGATGTTGTTGATAACATAAGAGGTTATGGAATGATGGGTGGTATTGATATTAAAATGCATAAAAAACCTGGCGCAGCAGGATTTACATGTTTCAAACACTGCTATGATGCAGGAGTTAACTTTAAAGCGACTGGAGATTGTTTAATTATTGCTCCAATGTTTATCTGTGAAAAAAAACATATTGATGAAATAATCGAGAAACTAAGAACTGGTATTACAAACTATTCAAAAAGCAAAAAAAATTAATTTAATTCTATGAAAATCGGGGTTCCAAAAGAAATAAAGCCTCAAGAAAATAGAATTGGACTCACTCCCGAAAGTGTAAAGACATTAACTTCTAATGGCCACGAAGTTTTAATTGAAAATAATGGAGGTTTTGAAGCAGGATTTGAAAACGATCATTACGTATCAAGTGGAGCAAAAATAGTTAATACAGCTGAAGATATATTTAACGACTCCGACATCATTGTTAAAGTCAAAGAGCCACAATCTAGCGAAGTAAGAATGATAAGAGAAAATCAAGTTGTCTTTACATATCTTCATCTTGCTGCAGCCAAGGAACTGACACAAGGTTTAATAGACAGTAAATCAATATGCATCGCTTATGAAACAGTCACAGATAATAACGGAAGACTTCCTTTGTTAGCACCAATGAGTGCAGTAGCTGGAAGAATGTCAGTACAAGCGGGTGCACATTGTTTAGAAAAAAATCAAAAAGGCCGTGGTCTTTTGTTAGGAGGAGCTCCTGGTGTAGAGCCTGGAAATGTAGTTATACTTGGAGGTGGAGTAGTAGGAGAAAATGCTGCTATAATTGCAACAGGCATGAAAGCCAAAGTTAATATTGTAGATAAATCTGAAAAAAGATTAAACGAACTTACCCAAATGTTTGGAGATAAAATAATACCATATTTAAGTGATAAAACTGATTTAGAAAAATTAATTTCCGAATGTGATTTGTTAGTAGGTGGTGTTTTGATACCAGGTGCTGAGGCACCAAAATTAGTTACAAAGAATATGTTAAAAAAAATGAAAAGGGGATCAGTGATTGTAGATGTTGCAATTGATCAAGGAGGATGTGTTGAAACCAGTAAACCCACTACCTTTGCAGAACCAACTTTTATAATAGATGATGTAATTCATTATTGCGTTGCTAACATGCCTGGTGGTGTTCCTAGAACATCAACAATTGCTTTAAATAAAGCAACACTTCCTTTTTTATCTAAATTAGCAAAAGATGGTTACTTAAAAGCTTTAAATGATGATCAAAATTTTCAAGCAGGATTAAATGTATTTAAAGGAGGCGTTACTCATAAAGCTGTAGCAGATGTATTTGGCCACGATTATTTACCAGCTCACAAAGCTTTGCTTAACTAAAATCCCTATTTTCTCTTACTTTTTCGTAAATTGACAAAAAAAAAATTAATTCTATATAGCAGTTATAATTTAAAAAAATTATTCCTGAATTTAACATTCATTTATTTCTCTCTTTTTTGTTGAATTCACCTCCTCGAAAGGGGAGGTAAAAAGGAATTATATACCTTTATTTATAAGATTGTATATTTGATCTTTGTCAGTTAAACCAATTTCTCTTGCTACTTCTTTTTCACCTTTAAAAACTACTATTGTGGTCCAATAATTAACAGCTAAAGCTTTAGCAATATCTTCATGTTCTGTTTGCTCATAAAATAAAAACTCAACATCTTTAAAGTCTTTCATTGCTTGATCGAAAACTTTTGTTTGTGCTGCACATGTTGAACAATATTCGTTCCAAGAATTAATAACAATTGTTTTACCAGATTTTTGAATTTCTAATAATTTTTTCAGATCAAAATTTGTAGTTTTTTCAAAACCAAATGAGATATTTGGTATTAAGAATAAAATTAGAAAGACTAAATATTTTTTCATGAGCTTTATTTAATTATCTGGTCATTCTTTTCAAGATGTTTTCTTTCAAAAATATTTGATGAAACAAAACTGCTAAAATATGCAATGAGATTAAAACTATTAATGTATAATTTGAAATAACATGAATATTGTAAAATTGATCTGCTAAATCAAAGTTATCTTCAATCCTTAATTTAAAAATAAAAAAATTTAGTTTTTCACCATTAAACAGCTTTTTTAAAATTCCTGATGTTGTTATTGTTAAAAGTGCGACATAAAGAGCGAAATGATTCAATTTCGCAATCAAGTTTTGTCCAAAGAATGCCTCAGGCATTAGTTTTGGGGACTTGCTAAAAAATTTATAAATTAACCTAAATAAGGTTATGTAAAATATGGATATTCCTACAATTACATGTACATTTTCAATAGTTATTCTTAAATCCGAAAAATCTAATCTGACCAAAATAAACCCCATTGGTATCTGAGCAATTAGAAGGAGCAAAGTGAACCAATGGAAAAATTTAGCTAACCAACTATATTGTAATGTTATACTGTCAGACATGAGCTATTTTATAAAAATAAATAATATTTTCAAAATAATGTTTATTGTAGCACTTTCTTTTTCATTTAATTCTAATGTTTTATCAGAAGAAAGCGCAAAAGACATTATAAAGAAAAGAAAGTCTTTATTCAGTCAAAATTATAAACTAGCAAAAAGAATTAGTATTTTACTTAACGAAGTTGAAATTGAGGACTCAAAAAAACTGATGATTAGAATGAGTGATAATTATTTAGAATTACTAAATTTATTTCCAGAAAATACAAAAGAGGGACACGGAACAGAGGCTTTACCAATTATTTGGGAAGAAAAAGATGAATTTAATGCTCTAATGAAAAAATCATCTGATCAAATGATAAAGCTAGCTTCAATTATCGAAGACCAAGATGATTTTAGAGCAGCTTTGAAACAATATATGTGGTCGAGCTGTAAAGCTTGTCATAGCAGATATAGGGCTCCACACTAATGAAAAAGTATTTTTTTATTTTTATTGTTTTATTTTATGCAGATACTGCTTTCTCTCATTCGCACTACCCCATAACTAGAGATTCATTAGAAGCAATTAAAAATGGCAAGATATTATACAATCAATATTGTGTTTCTTGTCACCAAGCAAATTTAGCTGGAGCTACAAATTGGCAAGGTTTAGATGAAGATGGGCATAGAAAAGCACCCCCTTTAAATGGAACTGGTCATACTTGGCATCATACAGATGAGTTACTACATAGAATGATAAAGTATGGATTTGCTAAATTGATAAAAAATTATGAAGGCAAGATGATGGGTTTTGGTGATAAAATAAGTGATGAAGGTATTGATAACATTCTTTCGTACATTAAATCTTATTGGAAAGATGATATTTATGAATATCATTTAGAAATGAGCAAACAATGAGTTCAGAAGCAATTAATTTTAATTGGTCATGCAAGCATACTTGGAAAAGAAGCGCAAAAAATACTGCTTGGTGTTTACTAGGCTGTGCAATTGGTGACTTTGGAACTATATTGTATTTTCAGATAACAGGAATTCCCTGGCCTGTTTTAGCCATCATGACTTTAGCAATTATAAATGGTTTGATTACAAGTATTATTTTAGAAACTATAATTTTACTAAGACAAAAACTTGATTTTTCCAAAGCATTAAAGACTGCGCTTGGTATGAGCTTTATATCAATGGTCAGTATGGAAATAGCCATGAACCTCACAGATGTAATTTTAACAGGTGGAGCTATTTTAAATTGGTGGGTAGTACCAATAATGCTTTTAGTTGGATTTTTAACTCCATGGCCATACAATTATTGGAGATTAAAAAAATATAATATTGCTTGTCACTAAAAACATCTCTATATCAAATTAAGACCTCAGATAATGACTAAAGATTTAATAACAATTGATGGCCTTTCAAAGGTATACGATAATGGATTTAACGCTTTAAAAACTGTTAATCTAAATATAAAGCAAGGTGAAATTATTGCTATGCTTGGACCAAATGGAGCTGGCAAAACTACACTGATAAGTATTGTATGTGGTATAGTTAAACCAACTTCTGGAGTAATTACAGTAGATGGTTTTGATATTATAAAAGATTATAGAGAAACAAGATCAAGAATAGGACTGGTCCCCCAAGAAATTTCACTAGAACAATTTGAAACAGTTTTTAACAATGTTTCATATTCAAGAGGCTTATATGGAAAAAAGCCAAACCCCCAACATATAGAAAAAGTTCTAAAAGATTTTAGTTTATGGGATAAAAAAGATTTAAGGTTAAATCAGCTTTCAGGAGGAATGAAAAGACGTGTAATGATAGCAAAAGCATTATCTCATGAACCTTCGATATTATTTCTTGATGAACCAACGGCAGGCGTAGATGTAGAATTGAGAAAAGATATGTGGAAAGTTGTAGAGGGATTAAGAAAAACTGGAGTAACCATAATTTTAACAACACACTATATTGAAGAAGCAGAGGCAATCGCAGACCGAGTTGCTGTAATTAATCAAGGAGAAATTATTGTTGTTGATAATAAAATAGATTTATTAAAAAAGATGGGTCATAAAAAATTAACTATTGAGTTGCAGGATAAAGTCGAAAAAATTCCTTCAGAACTTGATGAATATAATCTATCAATCTCTAATGATAATTATTCATTAATTTACAACTATAACTTACATGCTGAAAGAACAGGCATTACAAAGATGCTTCAAGATTTAAAAAATGCAGGTTTGAGGATGAGAGATTTAAAAACAGAGCAAAATAATCTTGAAAAGATTTTTGTGACATTGGTAAAGGAAAATAATGAGGATTAATTTTTACGCATTAAGAGCAATTTATTTTCATGAAATGGATCGATTTAGAAGAACATTAATACAATCTCTTCTTTCTCCAGTTTTATCTACTTCATTATACTTTATAGTATTTGGCTCAGTCATTGGGGATTATGTACAAAAAATTGATGGCATTAGTTATGGCTCTTACATAGTTCCAGGATTATTGATGTTAACATTATTAACGCAATCTATCAGTAATACTTCTTTTGGAATTTTTTTTCCTAAATTTAATGGAACAATTTATGAAATTTTAGCAGCTCCAATTTCTACTGTAGAAATTGTAATTGCTTATGTTGGTGCAGGTGCAACTAAAACCTTAATTGTTGCTGCAGTAATTTTCTGCACTTCACTTTTCTTTGCAGAAGTAAATGTAAAGTTTCCTTTACTAATGATTTTCTTATTAATTCTAGTTGCTTTTACTTTTGCTTTATTTGGGTTTTTAATTGGACTTCTTAGTAAAAATTTCGAGCAAATGTCTATAATACCAACAATTGTCATAACACCAATGGTATTCTTAGGTGGAAGTTTGTATTCGCTAGATATGCTTCCAAGTTTCTGGCAAACAGTCACTTATTTTAATCCTGTTGTATATTTAATTAATGGGCTGAGGTTTGCATTTTATGGAGTTTCTGATTTTGATATTTGGATAAGTATTTCAACAATGTTTATATTTTTAATTGTATGTGTAACTCTTGTCTCAATTATACTTAAAAAAGGTTATAATATAAAAAATTAATTTGACTGTTGACCAGATAATTCCTGCAATATTTTTAATATTAGTCTTAATATTAGTTCTACCTAATTTTCTCAGATCAAACTCAAATATTAAACAATTGATATCTAATTTTTCAATTTGGATAATAATTATACTTGTTATATTTGGATTGATGTATTTTTTGATGTAAATAGATTTATGATTAAATTTATTCTTCCAGCAGTACTATTAATTTTAATTATTATTTTCTGGGAAAAAATTAATGAATTTTTATTAAGCAAATTTAAAATTAAACTCAATTACATAGCTGTCATCATATTAGTTTTAATATTAGTGGTTTTATCTTTATTACTATATTTCTAATTTATAATGGAGATAAATTTATTATTCTTTGTTAGCGTTGTTCCAGCTATCGTATTATATGGAATTGCTAAATCAGGTTTAGGTGGATCAATATCACTAATTTCAGTTCCATTAATGACAGCAGTAATGCCATTGAATCAAGCGCTTGCAATCATTTTACCAATATTAATTTTTTCAGACATTATTGCAGTTTATAGATTTAGACGAGAGTTTGATTTTGGAACACTTAAATTAATAGTTCCATTTGCAGCTATTGGAATAATAATTGGATCATTTACTTTTACTTATTTTTCTGAGGATTTGCTTAAGTTAATTGTTGGAATAATGGGTTTTTTATTTTCTGGTCATTATTTTTTATTTAAAAAAGAAAAAACTATACCAGCAAAAAAAAACTTTTTTAAAGGTGCTATTTGTTCATCTATTGCTGGTTTTTCAAGTTTTTGTGTTCATGCGGGAGGAACTCCAACAAGTCTTTACTTGCTTCCCCTAAGAATGAAAAAAGAAATTTATGTTGGTACAAGAATTATTTTTTTTAGTTGTGTAAATCTAATTAAGCTTCCTCTGTATGTTTATTTATCTATGATGAATTTTGATACTTTATATCAATCAGTTACTCTCTTTCCTTTAGCGCTTATTGGAATATTTATAGGTTATAAATTACTTAAAATAATTGAGGAAAATTTATTTTATAATATCATTTACGCTTTAATTCTTGTTAGTAGTGCTAAGTTAATAATTGATTTCATTTAATCTTTGAATTAAGTTGTAAATGGGGTGCCAGAAGGCTGAGAAATACCCTTAGAACCTGTCCGGTAATTCAGAAAGGGAAAATGAATAATTTAAATATAATCAATCAATCATCAGCAATAATATTAATTATTTCAATTTCTTTGATATTTGTTTTTGTTGGAATTTATTTTTCAAAAAAATTTAAAGGACTTAATAATTATTTAGTTGCAAACCGTTCGATTGGAACTTTATCCTTAACAACAAGTCTTGTTGCTTCAGCACTTGGTGCTTGGATTTTATTTGGACCCGCATCAGCAGCAACATGGGGAGGAATTGGTGCAGTGATTGGTTATTCACTAGGAACTGCATTTCCACTCTTTATTTTAATTTACCTTGGTAAAAAATTTAGAACTAGTTATCCGCAAGGCAAAAGTATTATTGAAATTATAAGATTAAGATTTGGACCAAATCTTTATAAACTTATTTTAGTTTTTTCCATTTTTTACATGACAATATTTTTAATTGCTGAAGTTACTGCTGTAGCTTTTTTAATTAATTACATATCTGGCACTGAATTGTGGATTACCTCTTTAATAGTAATATCATGTTCGTTACTTTACACATTATATGGAGGGTTAAGAGCATCCTTAATCACAGATAATATTCAATTTTTTGTATTTACAGCTCTTTTAATAATTAGTTTAATTTTTATTACCTCAATTGAAACAAACGAATTTAACTTTGAAATTATTAAAAATAATAATCCGCATTTGTTAAGTTTTAGTTATCTCCCAAATTATACTGCTGGTTTAACTTTCTTTATTGCTGTAGCTGCAACTAATCTTTTTCATCAAGGTAATTGGCAGAGAGTTTATGCTGCAAAAAATTACGAAGTTTTAAAAAAAAGTTTAATATTTTCATTTTTAATAATATTACCAATAGTCTTTTTTATGGGATTTAGTGGTTTAGTGGCTGTCTCTCAAGATACTAATGTAATACCTGATCTTGCATTTTTCTCAATTTTATTAAAAGAAAATTTAATAATATTTTCAGTCATTGTAATAATTTTAGCTATCTCTTTAACAATAAGTAGTATCGATACTTTAATAAATGCTATTTCAAGTTTGGTAATAGTCGATGTAGATAAAGTATTAAATTTAAAAAATAATCATTTAAATATCTCAAAAAAATTTGTTATTTTTCTTTCAGTCATAGCTTTTTTTGTTGCATCAAAAGGATTTAGTATTCTTTATTTATTCTTAATAGCAGATTTATTTTGTTGTTCGGCTGTTCTAAGTGTTTTTTATACTTTTTATTCAAAATCTTATGATGAAAAAAATGCTTATGTTTCTATATTAATAGGATTAATTGCAGGACTATTATTTTTTCCAAGTCCTGATTTTTCTAAATCAATACTATTTGGCATAATTTTGCCAATGGATTTAGCACCATCGTATATTTCTCAATCTCTTTTGTTTTGTTCATTTATTGCGGCAACTTTATCACCAATAATTGCATGGAAATTGAAATAATTGATGTTTATTAAAAACCTAATTATTGTATAATTTAATAAATGCTCAATTTTATATTACCATTTATTATATTAATTGTTGTTGTTGTTTTCATTCATGAATATGGACATTATTATTTTGCAAAAAGATATGGTGTTGGTGTAACAGACTTTTCGATAGGTTTTGGTCGAGAATTATTTGGATGGAACGATAAATCAGGGACAAGATGGAAAGTTTGTTGGATACCACTAGGCGGTTATGTAAAATTTTTCGGAGATAGGAATGTATTTTCACAAGCAGATCAAGAGGAACTACTAAAAAAATATAGCAAAGAAGACCAACATAAATTGTTTGTAACAAAACCTCTTTACCAAAGAGCATTAATTGTTGCTGGAGGACCATTGGCTAATTTTATATTAGCTTTAGTCATTTTTACTTTCATATACATGTTTGCAGGTAAAGATTTTACACCAGCTGTAATTGATGAAGTATTAAAAGATAGTCCAGCAGAAGTTGCTGGTATGCAAAAAAATGATGTTATTATTGAAATAGATAATACAAAAGTTGAGAGTATTCTTGATGTTTCTAAATTAATAACAATGTCAACATCAGAATTTATCGATTTTAAAGTTTCAAGATATGACCAGGAGATAATTTTAAAAGTTAAACCAAATTTTGTTGATAGCGTTGATGAATTAGGAAACAAATTAAAGAAAAGGATGGTAGGTATTAAACTTAGTCCTTATAACAATCAAATAACACACAAAAAACTTGGACCTGCACAAGCTTTACTTCAATCATTTAATGAAGTTTATTTTGTAACAACTTCATCACTTAAATATCTTGGATCAATGTTTACAGGGGCAGGGGACAGTTCTCAATTGGGTGGTCCAATTAGAATTGCTAAAATTTCTGGCCAAGTTGCAGAATTTGGAATTATACCTTTTGTCAGTATGATGGCATATATTTCTATAAGTTTAGGACTAATTAACTTATTTCCTATACCTTTATTAGATGGAGGACATTTGATGTTTTATGCATTTGAAAAAGTATTAGGTCGTCCTTTAAGTCAAAAAACACAGGAAGGTTTTTTTCGAATCGGAATGTTTTTGTTGTTATCTTTGATGTTTTTCGCAACATTTAACGACCTTAAAGATTTAGGCTTATTTTAAGGCTTTTTTAATAGCTAAAAAAACATTGGATTTATTGACTTTTTTTACCACTATATATTGTTGTTCAAAAAAAAATATATACTAAAAAAAAGCTTGAATTATCAATGATTTTGTTAAGTATAGTTTCATAAACCTTTAAAACCGGAGCTAAAATGAACAAAAAACAATTAGTAGCAAAGCTAGCTGGTTCGTTAAATCAAAGTAAAGCTGATGCAGAGCGTACTTTTGATACTATTACGAATACTATACTAGATGCGTTGAAAAACGACGATTCTGTAAAGATTGCAGGTTTTGGTACATATAAAGTGGCTAAAAGAAAAGCCCGAATTGGACGTAATCCAAGAACTGGAGAGCAAATCCAAATCGCTGCTTCTCAAAAGGTAAAGTTTTTACCTGCTAAAGCACTTAAAGAAGTATTTAACAAGTAAATCTCATTTAACAGCCTTTATTAGGAATGGTAAAATTCTTAATAAAGGCTGTTTCTACATGCAAAAACTGCATATCTATTTTTAACAACAATCATTAGTTTTTATTTTTTTTAAAATTATAAGAACCTCTTTTTAACAATGGAGGTTAAATGACTAAACATTTAAAAAAACTTGTCGGTCCTTTAGTAAGTTTGTTTTTCTTACTAAACATGACAAGTGTAGGTTATGCCGAATCTACAGTCTCTGCAGAAGTTGGATTTATTTTTAATACATTTCTATTTTTAGTTTGTGGTTTTCTTGTCATGTTTATGGCTTGCGGATTTGCGATGCTAGAATCAGGAATGGTAACTTCAAAAAGTGTATCTGTAATTTGTGCAAAAAATATAGGATTATTTTCTATCGCTGGAATTATGTTCTGGATGGTTGGTTATAATCTAGCATATGGAATTCCAGAAGGTGGCTATATAGGAACATTCACACCGTGGTCTGATGCAAGTGCTGTTGATACAGGATATGCAGATGGTTCGGATTGGTATTTCCAAATGGTATTCTGTGCAACAACAGTATCAATTGTATCTGGTACGTTAGCAGAAAGAATTAAATTATGGCCTTTCTTCTTATTTGCAGCAATTTTATCAGGAATCATTTATCCAATTGTCATGGGATGGCAGTGGGGTGGTGGCTGGTTAGCCGCTTTAGGTTTCTCTGATTTTGCTGGTTCAACTCTTGTACACTCAACTGGTGGTGCTGCAGCTTTAGCAGGTGCTATGTTGTTAGGTGCAAGAACAGGAAGATTTGATAAATCAGGTGCAGCTAAGCCAATGAGACCATTTGCAGCTTCTTCTATACCTTTGGTAACAGTTGGAGTATTTATTTTATGGTTAGGTTGGTTCGGTTTCAACGGTGGTTCACAGCTTGCTATGGGAACTTTCGATGATGCAGTAGCTGTATCAAACATATTTATTAATACAAACTTAGCAGCGTGTGGTGGTGTTTTAGCAGCAGCAGTAATTACTAGATTAATGTATGGTAAAACTGATGTAGTTCAAATGCTTAACGGTGCAATTGGTGGATTAGTTGCAATAACAGCTGAACCATTAGCGCCAGCACCTATAGCAGCAATATTCATCGGTGCAATCGGTGGATTAATAGTAGTGTTTGGAACAAAACTATTATTCTCATTTAAGATTGATGATGTTGTTGGTGCAATACCAGCTCACTTATTTGCTGGAGTTTGGGGAACATTAGCTGTTCCACTAACAAACTCTGACGCAAATTTTAGTGCACAGTTAATTGGTGTAATCTCGATCAACGCATTTGTTTTTGTAGTATCATACATTGTATGGGCAATTATGAAAAACACTATGGGTATCAGATTAAGTAAAGAGGCTGAACTGAAAGGTACAGACGTAACTGAAACTGGTGTAATAGCTTACGCTATAAGAGACTAAATTTAACTCCCTCCCTTAAGTTAAACTAAAAAGGCCCCGTAAATGGGGCCTTTTTTTATTAAACTGTTTTTAAAAATTCTAACACTTCTTTTGCGTGGTCTTTAACTTTTACTGAACGCCACTCTTTAATAATTTTGTCATCTTTTAATAAAAATGTACTTCTTATTAATCCCATAAATTCTCTACCCATGAATTTTTTTTTACCCCAAACTTTGTATGCTTTAATGGCCTCTTTTTTTACGTCTGCTACCAAATCAAACTTAATTTTAAATTTATCTCTAAATTTTTCATGACTTTCCATACTATCTTTAGAAATACCAATAACTTCACAGTCTAATTTTTTAAATTGTGAAAGTAGAGAATTGAAGTCTTTTGTTTCAACTGTGCAGCCTGGTGTATTATCTTTTGGATAGAAATATAAAACTTTATATTTACTTTTGATTTTCTTTAGCTCTAAAAGTTTTGAATTGGTTGATGGGATTTTGAAATTAGGAGCTTTATTTGGCATATTTTTTCGTAGATTAAAATTTATAATAATGTATTAAACCTTTATGAGCATTAAATCAGCACAAACATTAGTCGCAGAAGCTTTGACAGAAATCAAGACACTTTCCCCAGCAGAAGCATTAGAGATGGTAAACAGTGATAAATGCAATTTAATTGACATAAGAGATATTCGAGAACTTGAGAAAATGGGAAGAATAGAAAATTCTCATCACATTCCTAGAGGAATGTTAGAGTTTTGGATGGATCCAGATAGTCCTTACTTTAAAGAAGGCAAGATAGATATGAACAAAGAAATGGTTTTATTTTGTGCAGGTGGACTAAGATCTGCACTAGCTACAAAATCATTGAAAGATATGGGGTTTGAAAAAATTTCACATATAGATGGTGGCTTTTCTCAAATGAAGAGCAGTGGCTTTAAAGTAGAGAAATAAAAATTAATCAAATAAACTTATTCTCTTTGCGAAAAAAATTCTTATCACCCAGTATATAAATAATCCTAAAGGACCAATAAAATATGTGATTATTAAAGGAAAAAAGACTAGAATTTTTGACATGTAAAACCTCTGGCTATCTCTAACAATCCAAGATCCACAAAACAAATTTATAGCTAAGAAGTGCGTCCAAAATAAAATTAAAAACTCATTATTCTCAAAAAGCTCAGCAAGATCATAAAAACTTAAATATAAAATAAAGTTTTTATCAAAATCATATCCTGCGAAAAAAAATATATATAATAGATAAACATAAACACTTGCCAAAATAAATGTTGGAATTATTGATGTAACAAATAAACCACAAACTTTAGTTTGTGGAAAAATAATAAGCATTAACCAAAAAGGTATTACACCTATATTCAACCACATATAGATCATTTCTACTGTAAAAAATGCAGATATTTGTTCAATCATCAGGGTTATATTATATTAAATGCAATAATGATTCCTATAAAAAATAAAAAAAAAAACTTAGAAGCGACAATTGATGAAATGCGCAACTTTGCACTTAATTATGTAGAAAAATTTGCACCATCAAAACAACAGCTAAAAACATATCTTTTAAAGAAATATTTAAGATCTAAAGTTGATAACGTTAAAAGAAGCAATATTTCAGATCTAATCGAGATTGTAGCTGAAGATTTAGAAAAATCTAAATTTATAAATGATAAATTTTATTCAGAAACAAAAGCAAAAAGTCTAATCCAAAGAGGCTCATCAATAAATAAGATTAGAAATTATTTAATAAGTAAAGGGGTTGGAGAAAAATATATTAAAAATACAATTGAACAAATTAATGAAAATAATGAAGATCAAGATTTTTTTTCAGCCATAAAAGTTTGTAAAAAAAAAAGAATTGGTCCTTCAAGAACTGAAGATAATAGACCATTATTCTATAAAAAAGATATTGGTATATTAGCAAGATCTGGATTTGATTTTGAAGTTTCTAGAAGAGTAATGGAACTAGATAAAGAGGAATATTTGAAAATTATAAATCTTCTTTAGACTTTTTATTTTTTTCTTCTAAATAATACTGAATTTTGCTTTTGATATAGTTTTTTACCATCACAAATACTATCAATCCAAAAATTGATACAGAAACTATTATAATTAATATTATTCTTAATTGCTCACTCATTATATATTTTTATTTCTTTTCAAAATTATACTAGGATTTTTAAAATTTTCTTTTCCGTAAAGTATTTCATTTCCATCAAAATCTGTAACTATACCCCCTGCATTTTCAAGAATAGCATGTCCAGCTGCTATATCCCATTCACATGCTCTAGGCTCTGCAACATAGCCGTCGTATTCATTTGAAGCTATTACACAAAATTTTAAAGAACTTTTCATCCTTTTGAATTCACTAACATTCATTGTTTGATATATTTTGCTAATTTCAGGTTTTAGTTTATTTGAATATGATACAAATTTAAGTTTATTATTTGAAATTTTTGAACAGTCTAATTTTACATGTTTACTATTAATTATTTCAAATGAACAACCTTTATCATAAGAATAAAATAATCTATTTTTAGCGGGTGCATATATTATACCTGCTACTGCTCGATTATTAATTATTAAACCAGCATTTAGAGTAAATTCGTCAAGATCATTAATGTAATCATAAGTACCATCAATTGGATCTATTAGCCAAAAATTTTTTAAATCTTTCTTGGATTTATTATGACTAGTTTCTTCTGATACAATCGGTATTTGAGGAGTTAAGTCATTTATTTTTTCAGTTAAAATTCTATTAACTTCAAGATCACCATTGCTAACAGGTGTGTTATCTTCCTTAATTTCTTTTTTTAATCCTTTTTCTCTTAATTCTATTGAAACTTTTCCTGCGTATAAAAAAGTGTCAATCAGTTTTTCAATAGCTGCCTTTATTTCGATTTGTTTCATTTATTCTAACTTTTCTAATTCGATATTTTTAGCATTGATAACTTTTTTTCCTACATTTTCGAAATTCACAGTTACTTTTTCTTTAATAATTGACTGTACTTGTCCTATTCCCCAATCTTTATTATTAGGATTTATAACTTTATCACCTGGTTCAAAATCTAAAATCATTTGATTTTACTTATAATAGAAATGAGTATAAATACCACCACATGAATTTAGAGTTAAACTCAATTGGATTAGATAAGAAACCGTCTGATACAAAAGTAATTGTAGCCATGTCTGGTGGTGTAGACTCATCTACAGTTGCAGGTTTGATGAAAATGCAAGGATATAATGTTACCGGCATAACATTAAAACTATACAACGATAGTAAAGAAGTTGTTAAATCAAAAGTATGTTGCTCAGGCCAAGATGTTATAGATGCAAAAAGAGTTGCTCATAAATTAGATATCGATCATAAAATTCTTTATTACCAAGACAAATTTAAGCAAGGTGTTATTGATAATTTTGTAGAAAGTTACTTAAAAGGAGAAACTCCAATACCATGCGTACAGTGTAATCAAACTGTCAAATTTAAAGATTTGTATGAAGTTGCTAAAGATTTAAATGCTGATGCTTTAATTACAGGTCATTATGTAAAAAATATAACAATAAATGAAAAAAATAATATGTATAGAGCAGTAGATGAAAATAGAGATCAAAGTTATTTTCTATTTAATACTACAAGAGAGCAATTAAATTATTTACGATTTCCATTAGGTGGAATGTTAAAAAATGAAACTAGAGAAATTGCTAAAAAACTAAATTTAAATGTTGCAGATAAGCCAGATAGTCAAGATATATGTTTTGTTCCTAACGGAGACTATTCATCAGTAATAAAAAAGTTTAAGCCAGATTCCTTAAAAAAAGGTAATATTAAAAATCTAAATGGTGAAGTAATAGGCGTTCATGATGGAATTATAAATTTTACTATTGGTCAAAGAAAAGGAATTAAAGTAGCTGACAAAGAGGCATTATATGTAATTAAAATTAATGCAGAAAATAATGAGATAATTGTTGGAGGAAGAGAGCATCTTGGAAAAAAGAAAATTAATTTAAAAAATATTAATCTATTATCCGATAAAAACGAATTAAATGAAAATATATTAGTCAAAGTTAGGTCTACAGGAAAGTTATTAAGCGCCAATGTAAATTTTATAAACAAGAATGATGCTGAGGTAAATTTAGATAATTCTGAAGATGGTATTTCACCTGGACAAGCATGTGTCTTTTATAAAAAAGACCAATATGGTCACAAAGTTCTTGGTGGTGGTTGGATTAAAGAATAATTAATTTTACTTTTTCTTATTCTTTTTTCTTGCTCTTCTTTTTTTAGAGCCCATTTTTCTTCGGCCTCTATGCTTTTTAGGGTATCCCATAATCTCCTTAGTTTTACAATTTTATTGACTTATTTGAGGGATATAGCATTGTCAATATAACTAATCAATTTTTTTATGGTTAATTCAGTTAAAACTTTTTTAAAACAAGTAGGAAAAGATTATCAAAATCAGTCAGTTAATCCGCCAGTAGTAAGAGCTTCAACAATAATATTTAAAACTCTTCAAGATATAAAGAAAACACAAAATAATTATAAAAAAAATCCCTTAAGCAAAAATTTTGATTATGGTAGAAAAGGAACATCAACAACTTTTGCACTACAAGAACTATTAAGAAAAATTGAAAATGCTTATCAAGTTTATTTAACTCCAACAGGATTTGGTGCAGTTTTTCTTGGAGTGATTAGCGTTGTAAGACCTGGTGATGAAATTATTATAACAGACTCAGTTTACTCTCCTACAAGATTTTTAACCGAAGACTATTTAAAAAAATTCAATATTAAAGCAGTATTTTATGATCCAAAAAACTTAGATGACTTAAAAAAAAAAATTACAAATAAGACTAAACTTATTTTTGTTGAAAACCCTGGAAGTAACACATTTGAGTTTCAAGATTTAAAAAAAATATTATCTTTTGCTAAGCATAAGAATATTTATACAGCTATTGATAACACATGGGGAACACCTTATTTAATCAAGCCCTTAGATTTAGGTTTTGATATGTCTATAGTTTCAGCGACAAAATATTATTCTGGTCATTCAGATGTTATGGGTGGAAGCTTAGCTATTAAAAAAAGACTTTTTAAACAAGTGGAATTAAGTCAAAAAGCAGTTGGTTTAAGACTAAGCCCTGATGATGCCTATTTAATTATGAGAGGACTAAGAACATTAGATATTAGGTTAGATAAGCATCAAGATAATACAATCAAGGTAGCTAATTTTTTGAGTAAACAAAAAAAAGTTAAAGAGGTTTTTTACCCAATTAAAAAAAATATTAAACAATACAAAATGTGGAAAAAGTATTACTCAGGATCATCTGGGTTAATGGGTGTAAATATTATTTCTAAAAATAAAAACTCTGTGATTAAATTTTTGAATAAACTAAAATTATTTGCCCATGGTTACAGCTGGGGTGGATTTGAAAGTCTTGCTTTATATCAAGACAAATTGGCACTGGGCAAAAGGAGCTACACAAAGCTGAGTAATAACGAACATATTATAAGATTACACATTGGTTTAGAAGATCCAAATGATTTGATTGCTGACATTAAACAGGCTATTAAATCCGTAAGATGAATGACACCAAATTTTTTCCAACAAAGAAAGCATTAGTTACTGTAATAGCTGCATCTGTCGTTGTTATTATTGCACTAGGAATAAGACAAACTTTTGGAATGTTTTATTTTGATTTTGCAACTGATTTAGATATCACCATAACACAGTTCGGTTTTACAATGGGATTACAGCTCTTATTGTGGGGTGTTTTCAGTCCTATGTTTGGAATTATTACGGACAAGTATGGTGGCAATATTGCAATTTTTATTGGGTTTGTTTTTTATTTATTAGCAATTTTATTATTTTATTCAGGTTTTAATACTGGTTATTATTTTACTATAACAATTGGAATATTAGTTGGCGTTGGACTGGGATCCACAGCTATCAGTATACCTGTTTCAGTTGTTGCAAAACATTTTCCGGTATCAAGCAGAACAATAGCAACAGGCATAGTAACATCAGCAGGATCTTTTGGATATTTTATATCACCTCTAATCACTAGATACTCACTTGTTGAACATGGGTGGGAAAATACAATGTTATTTTTCTGTTTCTTTTTAGGTCTAGGATTAATTGTAGCATTATTTGTTTCAACACCAAAAATACCTGTTGGTACAAATCAAAATAACAATCAAACAGCTAGAGAGGCTTTAAAAGAGGCTTTTTCAAATAAAAGTTACATTTATCTTACGTTAGGTTTCTTTGTATGTGGTTGGCACATTGCTTTAGTTGCAACTCATATACCCACGTACATGATTGATAAAGGATTACCAGATTGGTGTGCAGCAATGGTATTGGCTTTAATTGGACTTTTTAATATGGTGGGAACAATTACAAGTGGATATCTCGCAACCAGATACAGTCAAAAAATTTTATTAAGTGCGATTTACTTACTAAGAGGAGTATCAATAATCTATTTCATATTCTTACCACCAAGTGTTTTTAATTCAGTAATCTTTGGAATTACTTTTGGGATGTTATGGCTATCAACAGTTCCACCAACAAATGGAATTATAGGAAAAGTATTTGGAACTAAATATATCGGATTATTATATGGAATTGTTTTTGTAAGTCATCAAATTGGATCTTTTTTAGGAGCTTATTTGAGTGGTGTTTTCTACGAACTTAACGGCGATTTTGATTATGCTTGGTACATATCTATCGCATTATCTATTTTTGCTGGTTTGATACATTTACCTATAAAAGAGAAGCCAATTGAAAGACCACAAATCGCATAAACTTAAATTTAACCCTTATTTAGAAAAACTTTATCAGTCGGATAAGCCACTGATAATCTACAAGGTCGATAATGGTTACGACATTTATACAGATTTTTCTAAAAAAATTAACTTAACAAAAAATAATATACATAGATTTTTAAACTCTTTTGAGAAAATGAAATATAAAAAGGAAACTGATCAATATGTTGGTTTTTTTGGATATGAAATTTTAAATTATTTACTTGGTATTAAAATAAGTAAACAGTCTAAAAATAGTTTTTATAAGGGAGTTTTTTACAAACCAGAAACAATCATTAAAATTAGAGATAAAATTTCAGTATTTTCAAATAAAAAGAAGCAAGAATTCAATAATTATTTTAAACCAACTAAAATTTTATCGCCATTTAAATTAAATATTAAATATCAAAAATACAAAAAAATATTTGATATTTTTTCAAAAAAAATAAAACAAGGAGAGACATATCAAATAAAAATTTGTACAAAATATCGAAATAAATCTTCAATAAATCCAATTAATTTTTTCTGGAGATTAATGAAGTCAAATGCTTCACCAGAATCTTTTATGATAAGAGATAAAAACTATTCTATTGTAAGCTGCTCGCCTGAAACTTTATTATTAAAAAAAGGTAATAAAATTATTACCAAACCTATTGCTGGCACATTACGAAGAAGTAAAAAAACGAACAGATCTAGTGCCCTAAAGTTTTTTAGAAATAATTCTAAAGAGACCAAAGAACACAATATGATTGTTGATATGGAAAGAAGTGATCTATCAAGAGTTTGTATTCCAGGAACAGTAAAAATTGATAAAGAAAAGTATGTTGAGGAATACAGGCATCTATATCACTATGTTACAACTATATCTGGAAGTCTTTTAACGGGCATGACTGTAAAAAATATTATCAAATCTATGATGCCTGGCGGATCAGTCATAGGTTGTCCCAAAGTACGAACTTTGGAATTATTAAATCAACAAGAAAAAGAGAATAGAAATATTTTTACAGGTAGTTTTGGCTATATAAAATTTAATAAGGATATGAGATTTAACATTATAATAAGATCTATATTAAATTATAAAAATACATCAGAAATATCTGCGGCATCTGGAGTTGTATTAGATAGTGCAGCAAAAAAAGAATTTAATGAAAATTTTATAAAAGCAAAATCATTACTAGAATTATTTAAATGATTTATATAATTGATCACCAGGATTCATTCACTTGGAATGTCGTTCATCAATTCTCTCAGTTTGATAAAGTTTATTGTTCAAATTATTTTGAAATAAATAAAAGTTTATTAAATAAATCTAATACAATTGTATTATCTCCTGGACCCGGTTCACCCAAAGATTATCCAAATACTTCAAAAATTTATAATAAATTTAAAGGAAGAAAAAAAATCATAGGAATTTGCTTAGGGTATCAGCAAATATTACATTGTGAAAATGCCAAAATTATTCAACAAAGAAGAATATTCCATGGTTATCAATCTGAAGTTAAAGTTGTTTCGAATAAATCCATCTTTAGAAAGAATTCCAAATTTAAAGTCGGAAGATATCATTCACTTAAGCTTCAAGAGCCATTTACCAAAGAAAATTTTGATATTACCATGAGATGCGCTAAAACTAATATTGCTATGGCTTTTGAAAACAAAAGAGATGATGTATATGGTTTTCAATTTCATCCGGAATCTTTTTTAACAACAAATGGTAAAATTCTTATTAAAAAAATCTTACAGTCGAAAAGATCTTAAAGAAAAAGATTTTAAAGATCTATGGAATGCCCATGGGGTATTTACAACTATGTGGATCTATGGGAAACCTCAAAAGATTTTATTTTTTAAAGAACACATAACAAATCTCATTAAGTCTACTAAAAATTACAAAATTTATGATCGAAATTTAAAAAGAAATATATTTAAATTAATTAAATCTAATTTAAATAAACAAAAAAATTATAATCATTTATTGAGAATTGCAGTAACCAAAAGTTTAATTTCTATATCTTTGAGAGATAAATTAAAAATTAAAAAAAATCTTCAGTTAAAGTTAGTTAATTACAATAGAATTAATCCTGAGCATAAAAATCTGAAGTATAAATTTATTTTAAAAAATTTATCTAAAATGGATAATACTAAATCTGATATTGCTCTTTGCTCAAATGGAAAAATTCTAGAAACAGGAACTTCAAATATTATTTTTATAAAAGATAATAAATATTATTCACCTATCAGAAAATTTTATCGAGGTGTTAATCTAAAGTTTTTTGAAAAGCAATTTAAGATAAAAAAAACTAATATTAATATAAATAAATTAAATCAATACGAGGAGATACTTCTAATCGGATCTGGAAAGGGAGTTTCCACAGTTTCATCCATAAAAGAGAAAAACTGGAATAGAAAAAAATATAAATCCTATGAAACTTTTGTAAGTAAATATCAAACTCAAATACTAAAACAAAAAAAATTGAGTAATTATTTATGAAAAATCCAAATAACCCTTGCATATTCTGTTTTACAAAGAAAAAGGAATATCTTTTTGAAAATGAACTAGCTTATGCAACTACTGACACTTACCCCGTATCAAAATTTCATTCACTTATAATTCCAAAGAGGTGTGTTAAAAATTATTTTGATCTAACCTCAAAAGAAATCTTAGCGTGCGATAGATTAATAAAGAAACTAAAAAAAAAAATTGAAATGAACGATAAATCTGTAAAAGGTTTTAATATTGGTACCAATTCAGGCAAGGTTGCTGGACAATCTATAAATCATTGCCATATTCATCTGATTCCAAGACGAAAAAATGATGTTAAAAATCCCCAAGGTGGTGTTCGAGCTGTAATCTCTGCTAAACAGCATTATGTAAGGAAAAAGTAACTTTTATTAACATTTTTTTTATTGAGATGAGATTATTAGTCAGTTGAACTAATATTTTATATAGATTATGAGCTTAGATTAGTATTATATTTAGCGGAGATAATAATATGTTCACAACAAATCCATTTGCTGTCCTTTCTTCAACAGTTCCTTCAATTGCTTTGCAAGCATTTGTTTTGTTGATGTTAGCATTAGTTGTTATTGGAACACTGATGGATATTATTCATAAGAAAAATGTAAAATATTTTTTTAATAATGCTAAAAAAGCAAAAAAAGCAGCAAGTAGAGAATTAAGTCTTGGAGAGAAAACAGCGATAATATCAAAAACAGTAGTTCATGATATTGGAACTACATCTGAATTAGGTTTGGGTAAAAGAAGATTTGCGCATGTATTAGGTATGTATGGAACAATATTATTTTGGATCGGTTCAGGCGTTATGATATTTGGATATTCTTCTCCTAATGCTGTAACTCCATCTATATGGCCAATCATTTGGCATACTGGTGCAATTTTAACTTGCCTTGGAGCATATTGGTTTTGGTTTTTTTTAAGAGTAGATGTATCTGCTGAAGCTCACTCAGTTTTTAGAATCATAAAAGCAGATTTATTTGTTTTAGCTTTAGTATTATCTTCTACGTTTGGTTTAGCTTGGTCGTATTTCCAATATTCAGGATCTAATGGTTTAAGTATTTTATTTTTAATTTTGTTTGCGGTTGCTAATATAGTTTTATTTGGAGGAGTTTACTGGTCTAAATTTGCACATATGTTCTACAAACCAGGTGCTGCAATCCAAAAAAATTTAGCAGAAGCAGATGGATCTAGAGATAATTTACCACCACCTGCAGACGCTCCAGAACAATTTGGACTTGGAATTAAACGTGAGGCACCAAAGCACTATTAATATGATTGATAAAATTTTAAAGAAAGGTAATAAATAGATATGTCAACTTTTGTATACATGACGAGATGTGATGGTTGTGGTCATTGCGTAGATATATGTCCATCAGATATCATGCACATAGACGAAACTATTAGAAGAGCAAAAAATATAGAACCAAATTTTTGCTGGGAATGCTACTCATGTGTAAAGGCATGTCCTAATCATGCTATTGATGTAAGAGGGTATGCTGACTTTGCTCCAATGGGTCATAGTGTTAGAGTTAGAAGAGAAGAAGAAAAAGGAACTATTTCTTGGAGAATTAAATTTAGAAACGGTACAGAGAAGAATTTTGTATCACCAATAACAACAAAACCTTGGGGAAAATTCATACCAAAATTAGCTGAAGCTGATACTCCAAATCAAGGAGAGATTAATTCTCAAATTTTATATAATGAGCCACATGGTTTAAATACTGAAAAAGATTTACCAACTTTAGATAAGAATTCATTTAAGCAAGGCGTTTATTATTAATGGCTAAGCACAAAACTATCATTGAAGAGTGTGATGTATTAGTTGTCGGTGGAGGTATGGCTGGAACAGGTGCTACCTTTGAGGCAAGACACTGGGGAAGAGATTTAAAAATAATCTGTGTAGAAAAAGCAAATATAGATAGAAGTGGTGCCGTTGCACAAGGTCTTTACGCTATCAACTGTTATATGGGAATGCAGTGGGGTGAGAACATGCCAGAGGACCATGTACGGTACGCTAGAAATGATTTAATGGGTCTTGTTAGAGAAGATTTAGGTTATGACATGGCACGTCATGTAGACTCAACTGTTCACATGTTTGATGAATGGGGTCTTCCAATGATGAAAAATAAAGAAACTGGAAGATATCAAAGAGAAGGTAAGTGGCAAATAATGATACACGGCGAAAGTTACAAACCAATTGTAGCTGAGGCCGCAAAAAAATCTGCCGATAAAATTTATAATAGAATAATGATTACCCATCTTTTAAAAGATGAAAAAAATCCAAACCGAATAGCTGGGGCAGTTGGTTTTAATGTTAGAACTGGAAATTTTCACGTATTCAAATCAAGAACTGTAGTTGTTTCTGCTGGAGGAGCTTCGCACATATTTAAACCAAGAGCTGTTGGTGAAGGTATGGGTAGAACATGGTATGCACCTTGGAGCAATGGATCTGCTTATGCATTACCTATTCAAGCGGGTGCTAAAATGACTCAAATGGAAAATAGAATTGTACTATGTAGATTTAAAGATGGTTATGGTCCAGTTGGAGCATATTTCCTTCACTTAAAAACATATACTCAAAACGCTAATGGCGAAAACTACGAGAAGAAATGGTATGAAGCTACTAAAGAATTAGTAGGTGAATATATAGACCATCATCCAACACCAACTTGTTTAAGAAATCATGCATTTATTCAAGAAACAGCTGCGGGCGGTGGACCAATCCACATGGTTACAAAAGAAGCATTCCAAGATCCACACTTAGAAACAGTTGGATGGGAAAACTTCTTAGGAATGACAGTTGGACAAGCGGTTGTATGGGCGTCTCAAAATATTGATCCAAAATACACAAATCCCGAATTAACAACTTCAGAACCATATGTAATGGGATCTCATGCTACATGTTCAGGAGCATGGGTTAGTGGACCAGAAGATATTGCACCTGATGAATATTTTTGGGGATATAACAGAATGATGACTATAGATGGATTATTTGGAGCAGGAGATGCAGTTGGTGGAAGTGCTCATAAGTTTTCATCTGGTTCATTCACAGAAGGAAGATTAGCGTCTAAAGCTGCTGTTAAATATATTCAAGATAAAAAGGCTGACGATATCGAAGTTTCTGATGCACAATTAGAGAAGCTTAAAGAAGAAATATTTAAACCAATTGAGAATTATACAGTGGGTAGAAATGAAATTACTGGAGGAACTGTTTCTCCAAGCTATATTTTACCAATACAAGGGCTACAAAGACTACAAAAAATTATGGATGAATACTGTGGTGGATTAACAAATAATTACATGACAAACGATAATTTGCTTAAAAAAGGTTTAGAACAGCTACAATTACTTCAAGAAGACTTAGATCATGTGGGAGCTGAAGATTATCATCAATTGATGAGAGCATGGGAACTTAAGCATAGAGCTGTGACTTCAGAATGTGTTGCTCATCATACTTTATTTAGAGAAGAAACGCGGTGGCCAGGTTACTATTATAGAGGTGATCATATGAAGCTTGATGATGAAAACTGGCACTGTTTAACTGTTTCTAGAAGAGATCCTGAAACTGGAAAATTTGAAATGGAGAAAAAGCCTGTTTATCATATAGTTGATGATAAAGAGAAGAAGCAAGCTTCCTAACCATTTTAGATGAGTATTGTCGACAAATCAGACGAAGAAATCATTAAAATTGCTGATCCTATCTGGGATAACATGGTTAGATGTTCTAACATGAAAGATTATGGTGGTTTTACCAGGGATTTATCATCACAAATGCTTTACGGGGCCAACGAAGTAGAGCTTGGCAAGCAATGGGCAAGCAACAAGCTAATCTCAAGCCTTAAAGAAGGGTGTAAGGCTATAGGCTGTTTAAGAAGAGGCTTGTACGTGACTGTTATCTATAAACAAAACAGTACAGAGATACCTGGAGACTTTTTAGGTCGACTGGTACTTGGAGAAGAGGGAGATGAGGTCAAAGTCTTCGGGGCAACTATTTTTTAAATTTAATTAAATATTATTTGCATTTAATAAAACTTGTGGTATTTCGCGGGTATGCTTCAAGTTTTTAACCAAAATATTAAAAAAATCCCATTATTAGTTTCTAATCAACTTTCAAAAATAATTAAATCTTTTCTATATCTTTTTATATTTTTTACTTGGGCAATTATAATCCTAGGAACATTTCAAAATTTTATTTAATTTATTCTTATAATCATTGACTTTAGATTATGAGAGGAATAGTTAGATTATATGGAATATTTTCTTCCAATAGCTCAAGTCGAAATTAACATACTCTTTATATTTGGTTTAAGTTTAGCAGTTGGTATTCTTTCAGGATTATTTGGTGTAGGCGGAGGATTTTTAATGACACCATTTTTAATATTTTTAGGTATTCCACCTGCTTATGCAGTTCCAAATGAAGCAAGTAATATTTTAGGTACATCAGTATCCGGTTCAACCACTCATTATTTAAAAGGCACATTAGATTATAAAATGGGATTGATGATTGTAGTGGGAGGAACTATTGGAACCTTACTAGGGATCTTAACTTTTTCCTATTTTCAAGATATTGGAAAAATAAACATCGTTATCTCTTTAGCCTACATGTATATCTTAGCTATACTTGGAACTTTAATGCTTATTCAAGGAGTATCAGAAATTGATAAGGCTAGAAAAAAAATTGTTGTTAGAAAAAAATTACATACTCATTATTGGATACATGGTCTTCCTTTTAGAATGCGTTTTAAAAAATCAAAAGTTTATGAAAGTGCATTTACTCCAATTATTATTGGTTTAATTGTTGGGTATATTGCAGCAATTATGGGAGTAGGAGGGGCATTTATTTTAGTTCCTGCAATGATTTATATTATTGGAATGCCTACTAAATTAATTCCTGGTACATCTTTGTTTGTTACAATATTTGTTAGTGCAATCGTAACAGTTCTGCATGCCTTTAATTATGGAACAATTGATCTTGTTTTAGTTTTTGTACTAATACTTGGCTCAATTATTGGCGTTCAGTTTGGTCAAAAAATTGGAGAAAAAGTTGATAGCTCAGAATTTAAAACAATCTTAGCAGTACTTTTATTATTAGTTGGAATTGCAATTGCTTATGACACTTTTATTAAAGAAGATGTAATCGTTGAAACAGTTGCAAATGGAACTAAAAACCTTGGAAACATTGCACAGTTTATTTTAGACTATTCTAAAGACCTTCCAGTTTTTTATGGACTTACATCAGTTGTATTAGCAGTAGTTCTTGGAATTGGAGCTGCAGTTTTAAGAAATTATATTTCAAAGTGGAATAAAGCAAGAGAAGCTAAGCTTAAAGCTTAAGCACTTCTGTATAATTTAGTCATAACAAATTCTCTATGACCTAGCGCTTCAGCACAAGTTAATCTTCCGTTTGCAACTCTTATCGTTGCTTTAATTAATTCATCACCAGCTTCATCTAAATTCATTTCTCTTGATAAAATTTTAGAAACATCAACATCAATATGCTCACTCATAGTTCTAGCAGTCAAAGGATTAGCAGTTAGTTTTACTACTGGTTCAATTGGGTTTCCAATTATATTTCCTTGCCCAGTTGGAAATAGGTGAAGATTAAATCCTCCTGCAGCTTGTAAAGTAACACATTCAGCAGCAGCTGATGAGGTATCCATAAAGTATAAGCCTGGACCTTTAGTTGGTTCCTCTGCTGGTTCTAGTACATCAATAAATTTACATCCCCCAATTTTTTGAAAGTTTCCAAATGCTTTTTCTTCAATTGTGGTAAGCCCACCAGCTATGTTTCCTGCTGTTGGTTGACTTTCAGAAAGATCGTCTGTTGCTTCTTTTAAGATGAAATCATTATAAGAACTCCACGTTTTTCTAAACTTTTCTTGAGCCTCAGGAGTTTTTCCTCTTTTTTCACAAACAGTTTCAGCACCCGTTAATTCAGATGTTTCACCAAAACACAAATGAACACCTAAGGGCTCTAATTTATCCATTAAATTTCCAACTGTAGGATTTGATGCTAATCCTGATGTTGTATCAGACTCTCCACATTTAACAGATATCCATAAGTCGCTTATGGGACGTTCTTCTCTTTGTTTCTCTGATGCCCAAATTGAAAATTCTTGAGCTTTCTTTGAAACTCTTGCGATAGTGTCTATATCTCCTACACCTTCTATACTAAAACCTTCAACTGGTTTTCCAGTCGTTGCAATTGCATCAACAATTCTTTTTGTCCATTTAGGCTCAATACCAATTACTATAACTGCTGCAACATTTGGATTTTTTCCTGTTCCAATCATTGTTCTAAAATGAAGCTCTAAGTCTGCTCCAAATTGTAGTCTTCCATAAGAATGCGGAAGGGCAATCGTACCTTTAATATTATTAGCTACAGCTTCAGCACAAGCATTTGAAATATCATCAACAGGTAAAATTATTACGTGATTTCTTGTACCTGTTCTTCCATCTTCTCTTTTATATCCTAAAAACGTTTTTGGAATTTCCATATTACCACTTTTTAGTTTTTACGTTGTGAACATGTACATGCTCACCTTTTTTAATTGATTTTACGACTTTGCCAATATCATGCCCGTACTTTAATATTGTATCTCCCTCATTAAGATCGGTCATAGCAATTTTATGACCCAAAGGTATTTCATCCATCGATTGAATTTTTACTGATTTATCATTTTCCATAATCCAGCAATCACAGTCTTGTTTAGGAGTAATTTTTTCAATAACCACAACACCTACATTGTCTTTTTCATCGTGGATTATAATATCTGTGCCGGCCATTGTGACGATTTCTTTGTTTGAAATTCGATCCAATTTATATATGAATTGGGCACTTTGACAATTAAAAAATAGAATTAAGAAGGATTAGATATGGCTAAAATGACAACCGAAGAAGCTTTTGTAAAAGTTTTACAAATGCATGGTATCGAACATTCGTTTGGTATTATTGGTTCTGCATTCATGCCTATTTCTGATCTTTTCCCAGAAGCTGGAATAACTTTTTGGGACGTTGCTCACGAAACAAATGGTGGATTGATTGCTGATGGTTACACGAGAGCAACTGGAAAAATGTCAATGGTGATTGCTCAAAATGGTCCAGGTATAACAGGACTTGTTACACCAATAAAAACTGCTTATTGGAATCACACTCCACTATTATTAGTTACACCTCAAGCTGCAAACAAAACTATGGGCCAAGGTGGTTTTCAAGAAGTAGAGCAAATGAATTTATTTAAAGACATGGTGTGTTACCAAGAAGAAGTTAGAGACCCATCAAGAATGGCAGAAGTTTTAAACAGAGTAATAGAAAAAGCATTTAGAGGTTCAGCGCCTGCGCAAATAAATGTACCAAGAGATTTTTGGACACAAGTTATAGATATAGAATTACCTCCAATTGTAAGATTTGAAAGACAAGGTGGTGGAAAAGATGCTGTTGATAGAGCGGCGAAATTATTATCAGAAGCAAAATTCCCAGTAATATTATCTGGAGCAGGAGTTGTTATAGGTGATGCCATAGATGATTGTAAAAAATTAGCAGAAAAACTTGATGCACCTGTATGTAATGGATATCAACATAACGATAGCTTTCCAGGAAGCCATCCATTAGCTGTTGGTCCATTAGGTTACAACGGATCTAAAGCTGCAATGGAGTTAATTTCAAAAGCTGATGTAGTTTTAGCATTAGGAACAAGATTAAATCCATTTTCAACATTACCAGGATATGGAATTGATTACTGGCCAAAAGATGCAACAATTATTCAAGTAGATATGAACCCTGATCGTATCGGTTTAACAAAGAAAGTTACAGTTGGTATTTGCGGTGATGCTAAAATGGTAGCTCAACAAATATTGGAAAAACTTTCATCAAATGCCGGAGATAATGGTAGAGAAGATAGAAAAAATCTAATTCATCAAACAAAATCTGCATGGTTGCAAACTCTTACAAGTTTAGATCATGAGGATGATGATCCAGGAACTGTTTGGAATAAAGAAGCAAGAGAAAGAGATAAAGATAGAATGTCTCCAAGACAAGCATGGAGAGCTATTCAAGCTGGAATGCCAGAAGATGTTATAATTTCAAGCGATATTGGAAATAATTGTGCAATTGGTAATGCATACCCAACATTTGAAAAACCAAGAAAATATCTGGCACCAGGTTTATTTGGACCATGTGGTTATGGATTTCCATCTATTCTTGGAGCAAAAATTGGGTGTCCAGATACTCCAGTTATAGGTTTTGCTGGTGATGGAGCATTTGGAATAAGTATGAATGAAATGAGTTCTTGTGCAAGAGAAGAGTGGCCTGCGATAACAATGGTAATTTTTAGAAACTATCAATGGGGCGCAGAAAAAAGAAATTCAATATTATGGTTCGATGATAATTTTGTTGGAACAGAGTTAGATCCAGAATTAAGCTATGCAAAAGTTGCTAATGCATGTGGATTAAAAGGTGTTATCGCAAATACAATGGAAGAAACTACTAAAGCTATCAAACAATCATGTGAAGATCAGAAAAAAGGTATTACTACATTTATCGAAATAATTCTAAATCAAGAATTAGGTGAGCCATTCAGAAGAGATGCTATGAAAAAACCAGTTAAAGTAGCTGGCATAAGCAAGAGCGATATGAAGCCTCAAAAGTCTCTTGTTAGTTGAGATTAGTAAAATTTAATTATAAAAATTTAATTTACAGATGAGTAATAATTTAAAAGTTTCAATAATTATAATACTTGGAGTGATAGCATTGTATATGTCAACTCAGTATTATTCAGGTTTTAATAAAAGTAAAACTATTAAAGCGTGTATAATTGGAAAAGCTGAATTAGATTCGAATAAACCTGAGAGCGAAAGACTCTCTGCTGATGAAGTTAAAAAATTTTGTGAAGATCAAATAAAATGATGAAAAAATCAAAAAGATCAGATGTTGATCCATTTATAGTAATGGATGTAATGGAGTCAGCAAGAATTGCAGAGGAAAAAGGTAAAGATATAATTCATATGGAGGTAGGGCAGCCAGGAACACCAGCACCTAAGATTGCAAAAGATTATATTACGAATGAGATAAATAAAAACAATCTAGGTTACACAGTATCACTTGGTCTACCAGCTCTAAGAACAAAAATTTCAAAGTTATATGGAGATTGGTATAATTTAGATTTAAATCCAAATAGAATAGTAGTTACAACAGGTTCCTCTGGAGCTTTTATATTATCTTTTTCAGCATTGTTTGATAGTGGAGACAGAGTTGGAATTGGATCTCCAAGTTATCCTAGCTATAGACAAATACTTAAATCACTAAGTTTGGAAACTGTAGATATTCAAACCAAACTTCAAAATAGATTTCAACCTATACCAGAAGATATTACAAATAATAATTTAAATGGAATTCTTGTTGCATCACCTGCAAATCCAACTGGGTCTATGTTGAATAAACAATCTTTAGAAAATTTAATTAATACTGCAAATGAGAATAATGTGAGTTTTATTAGTGATGAAATTTATCATGGAATTCAATATGAAAATAATCCAACATCAGCTCTAGAGATTACAGATAATTGCTATGTAATTAATTCTTTTTCAAAATACTTTTCCATGACTGGCTGGCGAATAGGTTGGATGGTTGTACCAGATGATCATGTTAGACAAGTAGAAAGACTTTCACAAAATTTGTTTGTTTGTCCTCCACACGCAAGTCAAGTTACAGCTCTTGCTTCTTTAGATGCAAATGAAGAGTTACAATCGAATGTTGAGGTATATAAAAAAAATAGAGAGATACTTTTAGAAGAATTACCGAAAGCAGGATTAAAAAAGTTTTCACCACCTGATGGAGCTTTTTATATTTATGTTGATATATCTGAATATTCAAATGATAGCTTAGCTTTTTGTAAAAAAGTTTTAGATGAAGCAAATGTTGCGATAACACCAGGAATTGATTTTGATCAAAAAAGAGGAAATTCTACTATCCGATTCTCATATGCTAGAAGCACAAAAGATATAATTGAAGGAGCTAAGAGAATTAAAGATTTTATGTCTAAAAATTATTAAATGGGGTCAGCTCAATTGGTTATTACCAAAAGAGCTCCCCATATTTATGCCATTTTGGCCAAATCCATCAAATGGATTTAGTTTGTGTTATTTTTAATATGTGATATCTCACCAGCTAAGTGTCAGGTGGCGTTATTCTAAGCATTTGCACCTCCTTCACTTATAAAAATAAGTTTAAGGAAGGTTGTATTCAACAAATTTATTTCTATTTTTTATAAATATATTATTTGAATACAACCTATCTCTTTAGTAGATTCTCGATATCAAAATAATTAAAATATTCCCAAACTCTTAAATGAAACTTATGTCACAGAGACAGATAATAAATATATTTGTAATTAAAATCTCATGAAAACAATATTTGTTATTGGATCAAAAAAACATACTCTGAAGTACACAAGAAAAATGCCAGAGGGTGAAGTTAAGAAAATGAAATCTTTTGTTACAAACAAAGGACAAAAACTAGAAAAAACCTCAAAATTTAAAATTTTAAAAGTCTCAGACGACAAAACTTCAAGAACTTTCAAAATCAGTCTTTAATTATTAAAATGAACAAAATCGTATGGTTCAGGAACGATCTACGTATATCTAATAATGATGCATTTAATGAAGCCTCAAAATCAGGAAAGATTTTACCAATTTACATATTTGATAAAGAATATCACAAATTACCTACATCAAGCTCATTTCATCTAGATTTTTTAAAATCATCACTAGAAGATTTGTCAAAAACACTCAGTGAAAAATATAGTGCTAAACTCAATATATATTATGGAGAGACGTTAGAAATTTTAAGTCATTTAACTGATAAATTTAAAATAAATGAGGTTTATTCAAATATAATATTCAAGAACATGTATATAACTAACTTAGATAAAGAAGTTAGTTTTTTATTTAAAGAAAAAAATATTAATTGGAAAATATCAAATCAATTTGGTGTTCAACTAAATCATAGAATTAGAAATAAATGGTCATATAATTGGAATAAATTTATAGATAGTGAAAGCGTTAATTCAAATTTAAATTGTGAGTTTATTTCAGATAATTATGTAGAGGATTTATCGAAAGTAGAAACAAACAATTTAGAAAATGGAAAAATTCAGATTGGTGGAAGACAAAAAGCACTCCAACTTTTAGATACTTTTCTTAATGACAGATCAGAAAATTACCAAAAAGAAATGTCTTCGCCGATAACAGGAGAAACTTCATGTTCTAGATTAAGCCCTCATATTGCATTCGGAAATATTTCTATTAAAGAAATTTTTAAAAAAACTAACGATAAGTTAAAATCCAATTTATCTTTTTCAAAAAAGAAATCCTTAATTGCTTTTAAAAGTCGATTAGCCTGGCACTGTCATTTTATTCAAAAGTTATATGATGAACCAGAAATTGAATTTAGAAATATGAATAGCGCTTATAATGGAATAAGAGAAAATGATTTTAATGAAGATTATCATTTAGCATGGAAAAATGGAACTACTGGTTATCCGTTTGTTGATGCTTGTATGAGGTACCTCAGAACTAATGGATGGATTAATTTTAGAATGAGAGCAATGTTAGTTTCATTTGCTTCTTATCAATTATGGCTTGATTGGAAAAAAACATCAAAACATTTAGCAAAATTATTTACAGATTATGAGCCGGGTATTCATTATTCACAGTTTCAAATGCAATCAGGAACAACAGGAATAAATTCAATAAGAATTTACAATCCAATTAAACAATCAATTGATCAAGATCCTACAGGAGATTTTATAAAAAAATGGGTTCCAGAATTAATAAAAGTTCCAGGAAAATTAGTTCATGAACCATGGAAATTAACATTCATTGAACAAAAGGGAATAAATTTGGAAGTTGGTAAAGATTATCCTTCACCTATAGTTGATAATAAAATATCTACTAAAATTGCTAAGGAAAAAATCTGGAATATTAAGAAAACAACAGAAGCAAAAGTTATTTCAGCTGAAGTATTAAAAAAACACGCTAGTTTATCTCAAAGAAGATAAAATTTAATTACCGTAAGGAATTCCAACTAATTTTCCATTTTCATTATAAAAATAAAAAAAGTTAGGGTTTATCACTTTTGGCTTTTTTGAAAGCGTTTTAGATTTATTTATTGATTTGTTTTTTTTTAATTTACGTTTCACACCTTCTTAATACTAAAAAAAAATAGGTAAACTATTGATAACTTTTCAACCCAGATATGCATTTATTTTTAATCAATAAATTCAAATTAAGTATATCTATTCATTCAACATATGAAATTATCTGAATTGTTTGAGCAAAATGGCTTTGATCTAGAAAATCTAAAAGAATCTTTTGATTTAATAGATGGAATATCAAAACATATAATAGCTGAAAGTGATGAAGTTTTAGCAAAGCAGCATCAAATTTCAGAAAACATTTATTTTTTAATTAAAGGCAAAGCTACATTTACCAAGTATTTTGAAACAAAATCTATAACCTTTGCAAAAATAACAAAGCCTGCAACACCATTAGGTATATCTGGACTTAATCAACCCAATAGATTTATGGGTGAAATATTTATTGAAGGTGGAACAGAATATATCTCGATAAAACTAAATGATTTAAGAGATTTACAACAAAAAAATAGTAAACTTATATCAACATTATACTCAGCCATTTCGTTTTTTTCTTTCCAACTGCTTGTCTCTTCAAGAAATTTAAACACTTTGTACAAAGATGATGAAATACAAATTTCTCCAGGCATCCCATCAGAAAAAAGTATTACAAATATACATAGAATTAAATCTGCTACTTTTTTTTCAACACTTAATGATGATGACTTAGAAAAGTTTATTAAATTAGGTAATATTAAGATGTATTCATCAAATCAATATATAGTTAAAGAGGGAGATGTTTCTAAAGGTTTAAAGATATTATTAAGTGGTAAAGTTGATGGTTTATTTCATAATTTTATTAATGGAAAAATAAGAAGAAATTTTAGAACTCTAACTAGAGCTGGTATTGCATTAACTTTATCTTCAGGAAAAGGAGATTTTTTTAATCCATATACAATTAAATCTACCAGGGATACAAAAGTTTTACATATTTCTAACGAAGCACTTGAAAATCTGATTATTTCTGACCCTGAATTATCAATAAAGATTTTCAAAAGACAATTGTGGCAGCTAGGACGTTTCCAACAAAGTGCAACTGGTCTAACAAAATATTCAGCAGAAAACGAATTAGAATTTGTTAATTTATTATTGAAAGATAATACCGCAAGAATACCTGCTAGCTCTAAGTTATATAGTATTCCACATTTATTGAAGAGTACTCATACTTATGCAATGGCATTTGATGTTGTTTACGAACTAATTATTAAAGGAAATGAGATAGAAAAATCATTATCTAGTTTAATAAAAGATACCTTAAATAATTTAGAAAGAGAGTCTCGTTTCCACAGCCAATTAAATATTATTTATAATAGAGTTTCAAATTCTTCTAGTAATTCAGATAAAACAAAATTAAGAGAGTTAACCAATTCAAATTTCACCAAAGCTTTTGATAATGTTAAATATGTAATTAAGGGTTGGGAAAATTTGCCAGATGAACCAACAAATATTTTTTTCTACAATCACTTAGCAGCTATAGATGATAATCAGCTTGCAAATGGGCATTCATTTTCAATCGACAGTCATTTCATCAGTTCAAAAATATTACATCCAAAATATAATGATGGAGGCCAACGTATCGTTAGAACAAGTCGGAACACAGAATTTTGGAGATATAATTACTATGAAAATTTAGATTACATTTTTGTTCATACCCCAGAGTCTGATAAATTGGACGAAAGCGAAGAGGAAAAGAAATTAAGAAAACAAAAGCTTTTTGATGAAGCTCAAAAGGTATTTAATCAAAAACAACCGATTGTAATTGCCCCCGAAGGAACATCAGAAACAGAAGATAATAAAACAGTAACTTCCCCAGGACCATTTAAGGCTGGAGCTTTTAACCTTGCATTTAAACTTAACCCAAAACCAAAACTTATTCCAATTGCCCTTGCTAATTTTGATTATCCAGTTTCTAAAACAATATATTCAGCAGTTATTAAGGAGCCAATAACTATAAGTGATCATGTCAAAGATCCAGAAAATCAAGATGAAATGAAAAGCTTCTTAGATAATTACAGAACCATATTTAGATCTTATGTAGAAGAAGCTATTGATTTGGCTAAAAATGTTCAAGACAACATTGATAAAATAGAGAATTTGAAAACTAATGTAAATTTAGTCAGTCCAGTTGAAGAAGAGTTTGAGCTCGACGTTAGAGAATTAGAACATAATTCTTTTCAACAGACAAAAACAAATAACAGTGTTGCTTTGTATGGTAGTTCAACTTTTAAAATGTGGGATAATGCCAAAAACGATTTATCAATAAATAATCTTTATAATTTAGGTTTTGGTGGCTCAACCCTAGTCTCTTGTAGAAGATATTTTGATAGATTGGTTGCTCCTTTAAACCCATCTAATCTTTTCTTTTATGCCGGAGATAATGACATTGGTTATGGAATGGATAGCGATGAATTGTTAAAAGAATTTTTATTATTTTCTAATCAAGTTGAAGAAAAACTACCAAGAGCGAAATGTTTTTTTATATCTATTAAACCCAGTCCTTTTAGGAGAGATCTTATGACAACAATTTTAGATGCTAATTCAAAGATAAAAAAACGCTTAACTGATTTAAAAATGTGGGATTATGTTGATATTACAACACCCATGATAAATGCAGGTTATGATAAGTTTTACGATGAAGATCCTCTACATATGAACGAACTTGGATATAGTTTGTTAAGTAAGCTTGTAAGAGACAAAATTTATAATTAATATTTTTAATGAGTTTTAAAAAATATCTATGGAAATGTAGATTGTTAGTCATCAATACACCTAATTACAGTCATCCAGAATATAAAAGATCAAAAGATTTGTATCAAAAAGAAATTAAAGGCTTTCACAAAAGATATATAAAATTAGTTACAAAATTAGATAAATCAAAAAAATTTAAAGTTACTTTAATTGGTTTTGATGGCACAATAAAAATTGAGTTAGATAAAACATATACAAAAAAAATCTTTGAAATAGTTGATAAAATGCCAATGAATAAACTAATCAAAGATAAAAAATTTAAACCATTAAACCTTTCTTTATTTTCAGATTATAAACCAGAGACAACCTTAAAAGGTTTAGGTTTTAAAGATAAGGAAAAAGCATTGTTTACTGTTTCAGCTATAAAAAAAAGACCAATAAAATATCAAGTAAATGTTATTGCAACTATGCTAGGTAGGGCTAAAAATCATCCAAATAAAACAAATGATATGAATGATGCAATAATTGTATTTAGCAAATGGATGGAAAATTATAAGAAAAATAAAAAAAATGATTGAATTTTTATTTAAAGTATCGCTTTTAATCCTTGGTTTAATAGTAATTAGGTTTGGTATAATTCAGATTAGAAAGTACAAAAAGGGAGAAATTAGATCAAAGAATAATATTTTTAGTCAAATTTCATTTTTAATTTTCTTTGCTGCAATTATAGGGTTAGTTATTTATTCAATAATAGGCTTACTAGAGTAAGCTAATTTATCTCATATTATAATTTTTAAATTCTAATAAAGAGCTTGATTATGAAAAAAATTATCTTTGTTTTTCTTTGCATTTTATCAATGTTTAACCATGCAAATGCTAAAGACTTTTTCTTAAATATTACCGATCAAATTGCAGAAAATGAGTTTCGACTAAGCTACGGAGTTTCAGTTACGGATGTTAATCAAGATAATAATTATGATTTTGTGGTAACTGGCTTTGGTTTCAAAAATTTAGCGCTTTCTTATAAAGATGGAAAGTTAATCAATATAGTAAATGAAAAAATATTTACAGATGAAGAAAGAAGAACAATTGGTGTTGCCGCATGTGATATCGATCAAGATGGTTATGAAGAAATATATTTTTTAAATACTGATACATATAGTGGATCAAAAATTTATTCTGATCGATTAATAGATTTAAATAATAATAAATTTGAGGATTTATTTGAAAAAGAAATTAATCAAAATGAATTAAATTTAACAGCTGGAAGGTCAGTTGTTTGTGTAGATAGAAATGGTGATGGTGCATACGGTATTTATGTTGCAAATTATGGTGGTCCAACTCGATTTTATGAATTAATTAGAGATCGAATAAAAGACCAAGCAAAATCATTATCAATTGATAAAATTACTGGAGGTAGAGCCATAGTATCTGGACACATTCTTTCAGACCGATCAGATATTTTTGCTGCAAATGAAAGAGGAGATAACTTTTTATACTATAATTCTAAAGGATCTTTCCAAGATGTTGCTGAAGAGTATGCAGTTCAAGATAGATTTGAAAATGGTAGAGGCACAGCTTTAAGTGATCTTTTATATAGAGGAAGATTAGATATTTTATCCTCAAACTGGGATGGAATGCATAGAGCATATGTTTTAGATGGAGATAAATTTAAAGATATATCAACATCTCCATACAATGATCCTACAAAAATAAGAACAGTTATTTCAGCTGATTTTGATAATGATGGATATGATGAAATTTTTATGAACAATATTGGAGAACCAAATAAACTTTTCAAAGTATTAGAGGGTGGAGTATTTAAAGAAATTAAAATAGAAAATGGTTTAGAGACAGTTGGTCTTGGAACCGGAGCAGCAGTTGCAGACGTTGATGGAGATGGAATTTTAGAGCTATTAGTTTCTCACGGAGAGTCAGGGTTTCAACCTTTAACTTTATATAAAGCAGATGTACAAAATTTTAATTATCTACGTATTAAACCACTTAATCAGTATGGAGCTCCAGCAAGAGGGGCAACAGTAACAATGAAATCTAATAAAAGAATTCACTCAAAAACAATAGATGCAGGCTCAGGATATCTTTGTCAGATGGAACCCGTTGCCCATTATGGAATAAGAAAAGGTGAAAAAGACTTTAAAGTTGAAATTAAATGGACTGATGGATCAATAGAATCATTTGATATTGATGAATTAAATAAAACTTACGAATTTAGACAAAAACTATAGGACAATACTACTCATTATATAGTGTTGAAAAATTATAAAGCTTTTATATATCAAGATTATGACCATTTGTTCTTTATCATTATTGGCATTATTTGTTTCAGGAATTGTGATGTATCTTTTTAGGGAACCATCTGAGGAAGAATTAAAAAAATTTAATAGCAAAACTCAAGACCGAAGTAACTGGTCAAATATGGGTTTTTAAATCATTAATTCATGTACAGTATTAAAAATATTCTTAGTCTTATTATATTTGTTATTTTTTTTTCAATTCCGACAAATTCAGTAAATTCTCAAGAAAAAAACTATTATCAAGATATCGTTAATGATTGGAATAAAATTTTCCCAGACAGAAATAGAAATGCTGCAGGTCCTAAATTTTTTAAATATATAATTGATAAAGATATCTCTTATGAAGATTTTGTTGAATATAATAAATTATATTGTGCGGTATCAGGTTCTTTAATAAGTCCAAATGCTGTACCAGAATATGTTTATTTGAGTGAAAACAATACGGGCAAGAAAATATGTGGTGAATATTATAGATGCTGTATTCCATGTTCCTGTGATTTAATGAAATATTCAAAAACAACTAAAATGAAACATAAATTTAAAGGCATAGAAAAAGAATTTTATGTTTTCACAATTGAAAATCCTTGTGGGAAAACAGATTTTCCTGAAAGGGTAAACAAAAAATATTTTTGTAATGGCAATGATTTAGATACGAAACAGGTTTCAGTAATAGATGGAAAACTGGTCATTGGTTTATTACACAAAGCCAAAACCTGCACACAATATAATGTTAATGCCATAGACAGGCACCAGGTGACTGGCAGATATTGCACGCTTAGAAACAATACTCCATTAGATCAGCTTCAGTCAGGTATGGGAGATATATTCATTAAACTTGCAAGATAACACCAAGATTATATATTCATTAAAATGGTATTATATAACGAAAAAATTAAACACCTTAGTTGTTCTGATTTAAGGGTGTTTTTGAAAAGATTAGTCAAAGATAAGATAGAAAAAGAGTGGACCGAGGACTTCATTGATAATATGAACCTCGTAATAATCCCAAGAATGACAATAAAAAGACGTTATGAGAATAAGGGCATAGATATGTCAAGACTGATTGATAATCCTACCTACTATCAGCATGTCAAAAAGAGTGTCGACTCCCGAGGCAATCTTGAATTTAAAGATCGATAATTTTTTTCCGATACGCCAATTTAATCCCTAGCACTGCATTCATATTTTCTGTAAGCTGCTTTAAAAAAAACAAACTTAAGAGGGAAATATGAACAAATATTATAAGATAATTGTTGTTTTATTATCTTCTCTATTTCTAAGTTTCTCAGCAAATTCAACTGAAGTAAAATTTGGACACGTAGGAAAACCTGGATCTTTATTTTCTGCATCAGTTGATCATTTTGCTAAACTTGCAAATGAGAGATTAGGCAGCAAAGGAAAAGTAACTGTTTTTGGTTCTTCGCAACTTGGTAAAGACAAACAAGGAATGCAAAAACTTAAATTAGGTACAGTTAACATGTGGTTACCTTCATCAGTAATGGCATCTATTCATGATGAGTTTGGTGTATTTGATATGCCTTTCATTATTAAAGACAGAAAACACATGAATAAAGTTGAAAGCCAAGTTTTACCAGGTATGTTTAAAAATCTTGAAGATAAAACTGGATACAAAGTTATTGCTGTTTGGGAAAATGGATTTAGACATATCACAAACAACACTAGACCAATTAACACTCCAGGTGACTTAAAAGGAATTAAATTAAGAACACCTAAATCAAAATGGAGAGTTAAAATGTTCCAATCATATGGTGCAAACCCAACTCCAATGTCTTTCTCAGAAGTATTTACTGCTTTGAAAACAGGAACAATGGATGGACAAGAAAACCCATATGCTCAGATTGCTAGTGCTAAGTTCCAAGAAGTTCAAAAATATTTATCAATTACAGGTCACGTTTACACTCCTGCTTATGTAACAGTACATAAAGACCACTGGAGCAAATTACCTGCAGATGTACAAAGTATTTTAGAGCAAGCTGCTAAAGATACACAAAAATTTGTGTACGCTGAAGCTGCTAATCTTGAAAAATCTTTATTGGGAGTTATCAAATCAGCTGGAGTTCAAGTTAACGAAGCTGACAAAGGTGCTTTCATTAGTGCAAGTAAAGGAATATACGATCAATTCGCGTCAGAAGTACCAACTGGTGGTGCGTTAATTGATAAAGTATCGTCTTTAGCAAATTAACATAATTTGTAACAGGCCCTCTATCAGAGGGCCTGAAAAAAAAATGACATTGCAAAAATTTATAAATTCTTACGAAAAAATATTAAAACTAATACTGTTTATAATGATGGTAGCATTAGCAGTAACAGTTTTGCTTGGTGTCACCTTTCGTTTTGCTGGCAGCGCTTTAGTTTGGTATGACGAGGTTGCAGCTGTTCAGCTTGCTTGGATAACTTATTATGGTTCAGCCTATGCGGCTTTGAAAGGCTCTCACATAAGTGTTCCAAGTATTTTCAAAGCCTTTCCATTAGCACTTAGAAAAATTTTCTTTGTAGTGTCAAAATTAGTTGTTTATGGTTTTTTAATATTATTGGCTTACTATGGTTATTTAGTTTTAACTCTTATAACAGGAGAAACCTTAGTAACATTAGAGTGGGTTCCCCAACCTTTTGTACAATCAGTTATTCCAATTGCATCATGTTTATTTATTTTATCTGAAACTTTAAGAATACCTGAAGACTATAAAAATTTAGTTCTTCAAACAACAGGTGACGAGCAAACAGGAGATATTTAATGATAATTCTTACAATGTTTGCAGTCCTTCTACTTCTTTTATCTATCAATGTACCTATCGCTATTGGCCTTGCAGTAACAACAATTATTGCAATGGTATTGAAGACAGGAACAAGTTTTTTAATTGATACAGCAATAGTTATGTTTGATGGATCAATGAAGTTCCCATTGATTGCTATTCCATTATTTATCCTAGCCGGATCAATTATGAATAGTGCAGGTATTTCTAGAAGATTAATAGCTTTTGCTTCAGCGCTTGTTGGATTTATCAAGGGTGGTTTAAGTATGATCAACATTGCTACCTCTATGTTTTTTGCTGAAATTTCTGGATCTGCGGTTGCTGATGTTGCTGCATTAGGATCTATTTTAATTCCAGCGATGAAGAAAAAAGGATACCCTGGTCCTTTCGCTGCTGCAGTAACTTCATCTTCAGCATCATTAGCGATAATTATTCCACCTTCAATACCAATGATTGTTTATGCGGTAATGGCTCAAAGTTCAGTTGTGCAATTGTTTGTAGCAGGAATAGTTCCAGGAGTAATAGGTGGCTTCTTCTTAATGTTAGCAGCATATATTACTGCAAGACGTAAAAATTTTCCTGTTGAAGAAACATTTAATATTCCAAATGTTAAGAAAACTGCAAAAGATGCAGCATTAGCATTTTTATTACCAATTATTATCTTAGGTGGAATTTTTGGAGGAGTTGTAACTGCAACTGAAGGAGCAGGTTTAGCAGTTGTAGCATCATTAGTTATTGGATTTATTTATAAAGAAATAGATTTTAAAAGATTATACGAGTCAGCTTGTGAAGGAGCAATTCAAACTGCTTCAGTAATGTTATTAGTAGCTGCATCTGTATTACTTGGTGAATTTTTAACAATTGAACAAATCCCACAAAAAGTTGCAGAGTCAATTATTGATTTTACAAATAATAAATATGCAGTCTTAGGAATACTTAATGTATTTCTTTTAGTAATAGGTTTCTTTTTACATTCAGTTGCCGCAATAATTTTGACAGTTCCAATTGTAATGCCATTAGTTAATGCGGTAGGTATTGATCCAGTTCACTTTGGTATAATTGTAACTTTAAATTTAGCAATTGGTCAACAAACACCACCAGTTGCAAGTGTTCTAGTTACAGCTTGCTCTGTTGCAAAAGCAGACATATGGGATGTAACAAGATCGAATATATCCTTTATATGTGTGTTATTAGTATTGTTAATGTTAGTAACTTATGTTCCAGCTATACCAATGACATTAGTTGAGTTTTTTTATAGGAGCTAAATGAGCAAATTAATTAAAGTAAATAAAAAAAATAAACATTTAGTTGAAGTTGTTATCAATAGACCAGAAAAACTAAATGCAATGACTAAGCCAATGTGGATTGAGCTTGGCAAAGTTTTCAAAAAGTTATCTAAGAATAAAAATTTAAGATGTATTATTATAAGAGGAGAGGGTGGTAAATCTTTTTCACCAGGAAATGATATTGGAGAATTTAAAAAACAAAGATCTTCATCAAAATTAGCAAAATCTTACGGTAAATTTTTACACGGAACACTTGGAGCAATTTTTGATTGTCCAATACCAACAATTGCTTTGATAGAAGGAATATGTGTCGGTGGTGGATTAGAAATAGCAGGATGTTGTGACATTAGAATTTGTGGCAAAAGCTCTAGGTTTGGAGTTCCAATTAAAAGATTAGGCTTAACAATGGCTGCAAAAGAACTTGAGGTACTTTTAAAAGTAACCAATTATACAATTGCAATGGAAATATTATTTGAAGGAAGAGTCTTTGGAGCTGATGAAGCATTTCAGAAGAGGTTAGTTAATAGAGTAGTTAATGATAAAGATGTTGAAAAAGAAGCTTATAAATCAGCTGAATTAATATGCGAAGGTGCTCCAAAAGTTGCAAGGTGGCACAAACAATTTGCAAGAAACATTTTAAAAAATGGAAAAGTTACAGAAAAAATAAATAATCTTGGTTACAAATGTTACGATACCCAAGACTTTAAAATTGGATATCAATCTTTCCTAAACAAAACAAAACCAAAATTCAAAAATAAGTAATAGATGACCGCATCATTAAAAGGCATTCGTGTACTTGAGATGGCACAAATAATGGCTGGTCCTACATGTGGATTACTATTAGCTGATCTTGGTGCAGAGGTAATTAAAATAGAAAAGACACCTGGCGGAGATGATACCAGAAACTTCTTGCCACCAGAAATTAATGGTGAGTCTGCAGCTTTCATGATGATGAATAGAAATAAGAAAGGTATCGCATTAAATTTAAAAGACAAAGATGGAATAGAAATATTTAAAACTATGGTAAAAAATTCTGATGTAGTTTTGGAGAATTTTAGAAAAGGAACATTAGAAAAATTAGGCGTTGGATACGATGTTATGTCAGAAATTAATCCTAAAATCATTTTATGTGAAATTTCTGGATACGGTAGAACGGGTCCTTACGCAGATAAAGGAGGATTTGATTTAGTTGCACAAGGCATGAGTGGATTAATGAGTATTACTGGTGAAAGTAAAGATAAACCACCAATGAAAGTCGGTGCACCTATAACAGATATAACAGCAGGTTTACTTGCGGCTAGTGGAATTTTAGCAGCTTTAGTTCACAGAGAAAAAACAGGTGAGGGACAAAAAGTCGATACATCACTATATGAAGCGGGTATTGTTCATACTTACTGGCAGTCTGCTATTGCAGGTGCCACAGGGGACTCACCTGGTCCTTTAGGATCGGCACATCCTTTAACAGCTCCTTATCAAGCATTTAAAACAAAAGATAAATGGATTACGGTAGGTGCTTCAAATCAAAACACTTGGCTTATGTTACTTAAAGCAATTGGTCGTGAAGATTTGCAAGAAAATGAAAAGTTTTCATCTAACTTAAATAGAAAACAAAATTTAAAAGAATTAGTTGATATTCTTAATGAAGAACTAATTAAAAAAACTTCTAGTGAATGGTTAAAAATCTTTGATGATAATGGATTACCATGCGGACCTATTAACTCGATAACAGACATGTTTAAAGATCCTCAAACAATTGAAAGAGAAATGGTTATAGAGGTAGATAATAAAAAAGCTGGTAAAAGTAGGGCTATTGGTATGCCAATTAAATTTTCAAAAAGTAAAACAGAAAAATCAAAAGGTGCTCCAAATTTAGGAGAACATACTAAAGAGGTTATGCAAATTTTTGGTTACAAAGATGACCAGATTGAAGATTTTTATAACAGAAAAGTAATTCTTTAATTAACAGTTTCAAAAATTTTAAATAATAATTCTGAGACATGCTTACCTTTTTTCTCAGATAAATCAGATATTTGATGTCTGCAGCTTGTACCATTTGCAACTATAAAATCTTTTTCACTACTATTATTGATTGCGGGTATCAATGAAAGATTAGCCATTTTTTTTGATACTTCATAAGTCTTACTGTCATATCCAAATGAACCAGCCATTCCACAACAACTAGACTCTATCATTTTATTATTAATATTTAATTCTGATAAAAGATTAGTTAGCCCCTTCATTCTATCTTGAGATTTTTGATGACAGTGCCCGTGAATTAATACATTTTGATCAAACTTATTAGCTTTAATATTATTGTTATTTCTTATTTGTTCTAAAATAAATTCCTCAAGTAGATAAAATTTATTTTGAATTTTTTCTCTATTATTTACATTCTTTAAAGTCTGATACTCATCGTTAAATGTTAATAAACAGGATGGTTCAATACCTACAACTGGTAAATCTACATAATTATTTTGTATAACGTAATCATTAAATCTATTTAGCTCTTCAGAGGCTTTGTCTAATTGACCGTAAGATATATAAGTTCTACCACAACAAAGGGGTCTCTTTAATTTATCTTTACCAAAACTCGGTATAACTGCCTGATATCCAAATTTATTTAATACTTTAATTGCATAAACCAAATTTTCATTTTCAAAGTTAATATTAAATGTATCTGCAAACAGAATTACTTTATTTTCTGATACTGTCTGACTGTCGTAAATTTCTCTTAATGCATTCTGGTTTTGAACTTCAGGCATAGATCTTGCTGTTGCAAAGCCAAACTTTTCAACAATTGTTGAGATTAATGGTATATTTTTGATCTTATTGAATATAGGAGCAACAATCTTTAATAACCAAATAAGTCTTGGCATGTCTGAGATAACTCTATCTTTAATACGCATACTAAATTTTTTATAATAATGAGAAAGAAACTCAGATTTCATCTTAGCCATATCAACCGACATAGGGCATTCTCTTTGACAAGCTTTACAGCTGACACATAACTCCATAGTTTCATACATTTCTTTTGATGCAAATGAACCTTCTGGAAGTTGATTAGATAAAGCTAATCTTAAAGTATTTGCTCTACCTCTGACTAAATCTTTTTCTTCTTTAGTTACTCTATATGATGGACACATCACACCAGAATCTAATTTTCTACAAGCTCCATTGTTATTACACATCTCAACAGCATCGGAGAATTGACCCCAATTAGACCAATCGTAATGTGTATCTATATTTTCTGCTTGATAACCTGATTTGTATCTCATTAAAGATCTATCGTTTGATTTAAACGGTCGAACGATTTTACCAGGATTTAAAAGGTTTTTACTATCGAATGTATCTTTTATTTCTTCAAAGGCATTTGTGATTTTTTTTCCAAACATCATCTCATGAAATTCTGATCTAACAATTCCATCACCATGCTCACCAGAGTGAGAACCTTTATAATCTTTAACCATTTCAAAAGCCTCTTCAGATATAGATCTCATGTTTTGTATATCTTTATCAGATTTCATATTTAAAACTGGTCTTACGTGAAGAGTTCCAACAGATGCATGAGCATAAAACATTCCACTGGTTCCATATTTTTTAAATATTTCTTTTAATCTTGCAGTGTAGTCAGCTAAGTGTTCTAAAGAAACTGCACAATCTTCAATGAAGGCAACTGGTTTTCTATCACCTTTCATTGACATCAAAATATTTAATCCAGCTTTTCTTATTTCAAAAACTTCTTTCTGTTCTGATAAATCTGAATAATATGAAAACTGATTTTTTTTGTTTTGATTTAAAACTAAATATTCTAGATCCTTTATTTTTTTTTCATATACACTTTTCTCGGTATCTATAAATTCTACCATCAAAACAGCTTCAGGATTTCCTTTGATATATTTTTTTATACCCCCAGCATACATTGGGATTTCTTTTGCTAAATTTAATAAATTTTGGTCCATCAACTCAACGCAAGTTGGTTTTAATTTTACTATCTCTTTTGATAATTCCATTGCTTGATGAAAATTATCAAAGTAGCAGACACCCAAAATTTTATTCTTTGGTATTTCAGATAGTTTTAATTTTATTTTATTAAATAAAGATAATGTTCCTTCAGAACCAACAAGAAGATTTGATGAGTTGAAGCCTTCAGGATCAATTAAATCAATGTTATATCCTCCAACCCTTCTTTGTGTTGTTGGCCAATTAGCATCAATTTCGCTTCCAACCTGTTGTCTTACATCGATAAATTTATCTATGATTTTATACAGTCTATCTTGATTGTTCTTTGTGGCTAAATAATTCTTATTTATTTGATCAAAATTAAATATAGAGCCATCATCTAATATTGCTTCAATAGCTAATACATTATGAACCATGTTGCCATAATATAAAGATCTTGATCCACAGGAATTGTTAGCTGACATTCCTCCAATAGTTGCTCTACTGCTTGTTGAAACATCTACTGGGAACCAGAGACCATGAGGTTTTAAATAAGCATTTAGATGATCTAATACGACACCTGGCTGAACCCATACATATTTTTCTTCAACATTAAGTTCTAGAATTTTGTTTTGATGTTTGCTGTAATCTATCACAACACTTTCCCCAACAGTCTGGCCACATTGAGAACTTCCACCACCTCTAGCTAATAGAGGAACGGAATTTTTTTGCGAATATTCCATTAAACTTAATACATCATTGGTATCTTTTGGAAGAACTACACCAAGTGGTTTAATTTGATATACAGAAGCATCAGTACTGTATCTTCCTCGTGAGAATTCATCGAATAAAGTTTTTCCATCAACTTTACTGCTAATTTCTTTACCAATTTTTTGTATCTGATCTGAATTAAACCGCATAAAACTTAATTAAAGGTTTATTTATTTTTGTAAACCAGTTTACCGAACTTTTTTAACGCGGCCTCTGAAATCTCTAAACCTAAACCAGGTTTTTCATTTAAATGTATCCATCCATCACTCATTTTGTGTGGATTTTCAAATAATTGTGCCTGTAAAGGATCTCTTTCATCATCAAATGACTCAACAATTCTCCCAGCTGGAGTTGATGCTACTAATGGTGCATGAATATAACAATCATGATGTGGAGCTACATCTATATGATTTAATTCACACAATGCAGAAAGTTTTTTTCCATTAGTAAAACCACCAAACATTGTGCAATCAAATTGTAAAATTTGAATTGCTTCTTCTTCAATCATGGACCTACATCCATAAATAGTTATTTCACTTTCACCACCTGACAATGGAATTTTAGTATGTTTTGATAAAAGTTTTAAAGTCCTTCTATCATCTTCCCATCTAACAGGTTCTTCAATCCATGTAGGATTAAATCTCTCAAATTCTTTTACACCTTCAATTGCAGTTTTTAGATCCCATGCTCTATTGACATCAATCATTAAACCTTTTTGATCTCCAATTTCATCTCTAATAATTTCTAACCTCTTAGCGTCTTCTTTGATACTAAATCCTCCAACTTTAACTTTAAAACTTTGATGACCAATATTTACTAATTTTTTAATTTCATCTCTTAATTCTTTTTCATCTTTACCATCTCTGTAGTAAGCACATGTAATATAAACAGGAATTTTATTTCTGTATCCTCCAAATAATTTGTACAATGGGAGCTTTGATGCCTTTCCTATTAAATCCCAACAAGCAATATCTAAAGCTGCTGAAATTCTGATTAATGCTTCTCTGCTCCAACCTTTTTCGCTACTGGTTCGAGTATCAGTTAATTTGAAAATTTTTTCATAAATTTTTTCAGGGCAAAATGGATCTTCTCCAATTATTAAATCTTGTAACCCATTTGAAAATGGTTTGATGATAGGAGCTATATCAGTGTAGCTTGTAGCTAAACCAAAGCCTGAATGACCATCTTTAGTTTTAATTTTAATTAAAAGTTCATTAGCTGTTGGTACAATGAAGTGACTAACCCAATGTGGTTTTACTTCATCTGGATTATTAAGAACATAAACCTCCAAGCTATCAATTAAATTACTACTATTTGTCATACATTATAAATTTGCTTATATAATTTCTTTAGCATATACAGCGTTATGGCAATTTCAAATAATATAAGACCTGGTCGACATTTTTTACAAATTCCAGGACCAACAAACGTTCCAGATAGAGTTCTAAGAGCTATGGATTATCCAACTATAGATCACAGAGGTCCAGACTTTGCTGAATTAGGATTAAGAGTTTTAGATCGAATAAAATTAATTTTTAAAACTTCTGAACCTGTAATAATTTTTCCAGCCTCAGGAACGGGTGCTTGGGAAGCTGCACTTGTAAACACTTTAAGTGCTGGTGATAAAATCTTGATGTTTGAAACCGGACATTTCTCAACTCTTTGGTGGGATATTGCTCAAAAATTCAAAATTGAAGTAGACTTTGTTGAAGGTGATTGGAGAACAGGTGTGGATCCAAACATAGTTGAACAAAAATTAAAAGAAGACAAAGATAAAAAAATTAAAGCAGTTTGCGCTGTACATAATGAAACTTCTACAGGTGTTACAAGTAGAATTGGAGAAATTAGAAAAGCTATGGATAATGCGGAACATCCAGCTTTATTATTTGTTGATACGATATCTTCATTAGGTTCTATAGATTATAGACATGAAGAGTGGAAAGTTGATGTAACTGTTGGTGGTTCTCAAAAAGGATTATTATTACCACCAGGACTTTCTTTTAATGCAATAAGTTCTAAAGCTTTAGAGGCATATAAAACATCTGAATTACCAAAATCTTATTGGGATTGGGGACCGATGTTAGAAAATAATAAAAAAGGTTATTTTCCTTACACACCAGCCACAAATTTATTTTATGGTTTGGATGAAGCAATCAATATGCTGACTGAAGAAGGTTTAGATAATGTTTTTAAAAGACACAAAAGATTTGCAGAAGCCACAAGAGTAGCTGTTAATTCATGGGGATTAGAAATACTTTGTAAAAATCCAGAAGAATACTCAGATTCATTAACAGCTGTAATGGTTCCAGATGGTCATGATGCTGATTTTTTAAGAAAAACTATTTTAGATCACTATAATATGTCATTAGGAACAGGACTTGCAAAAGTTGCGGGCAAAATTTTTAGAATTGGCCACTTAGGTGATTTTAATGAACTAATGTTAGCTGGAACATTGGCAGGTGTTGAAATGGGTTTAATGAAATCTAAAATACCTTATAAAAAAGGTGGAATACTTAAGGCACTTGAGTATCTTTGTTAATTAATCAAGTTAGAACTCATGCTTGATTTTTGCATCATAGGATCGGGAATTTCTGGATCAACGATAGCAAACTTATTAAATAAAAAATATTCCGTTGCAGTTTATGATAAAGCAAGAGGTTATGGTGGAAGAAGTTCATTTAAAAAATATAAAGATAAAGTTGGATTTGATCACGGACTTCAATATATCTCTCCAAAATCTACAAAATTTAAAACATTTACTAATCAACTTATTAAGAAAAAAGTTTTAAAAAAGTGGGGAGGAAATCATTTATTTCTGCATAAAACGGTTAAAGAAATTAAAAATCATTTAAAATTAATTGGAACAAAAGGAAACAACTCTATTAGCAAACATTTATTAAAAAAAATTAAATGTAATTTTGAACATGAACTTACAAATATAAAGAGATTAAATGATCATTGGGAAATAACATTTAAAAATGATGTAAAACAAAAATGTAAAAATCTTATTTTTACCTGTCCATTTCCTCAAAGTAAGAAATTAGGACAAAAATATTTAAATAAATCTTATTTAAATCAAAAAGTTAAAATGGATGCCAATTTAACAGTTATGATTGTTACAAATAAGCTTAAACAATCTAATAGTAGCTACTTTTTTAATGACGAAATACTTGGTTGGGCTGCATACGAGAATAGTAAAAAAAGATTTAATTATAAGTATGATTTATGGACACTTCAAAGCACATACAAATACGGCAATAAATTCACGAAAGATTATAGAAATAAAAGAAAATACTATACAAACCAGCTTGTTAAAAAATTTGAGAAATTAACAAAGTTAAAAATCAAAAAAATTCATCACTCAAGAATTCATGGCTGGATGTATTCATCCAATTCAAAGCCACTCAAACAATTATCTTTATGGAATAAGTCTTTAAAATTAGGTTTATGCGGTGATTATTTTGGAGGACCAAGATTAGAAAATGGGTGGCAAAGTGCACACGATTTACACAGTAAAATACGATATGGTAAATAAATGAAAATTATATTTTCGATAGTAATTTTACTTTTTTCAACATCCATTAGCTATTCAAAAAATACAGATATCATCCATGATTTTAAAATTACATTTGATTGTAAATTAGAAAAAATAATGATCAAAAATAAAGATTTTAATTATCAAACTTTTACCGCAGACAATATTGAAGTTGATAAAAACAAAGTATTAAAAGTTGTAGCAGCACAACCAAGTAAACTTACTATTAATGGTTTATCGGAATTTATAGATACTTATTCAGATATTAGTAAAGATGATGTTAGAATTGCTAAAAACGACACCATTTTATTCAAAAACATAGATATAAAAAAAAAATACTCAGAGTCGGTATTTTTAAATAGATCAACTGGTGAATTGATTCATGAAGTTACAAAAAATATGAATACTAAAGATAATGAAAAATATATTTCTTTCTTTAGTTGTAAAAGTTAAATTTAATTTACTCGATTTCTTTTTCTAATTTTTTTCTTTTTGATTTTGGAACTAAATTATAAGCTTTATCAAAATTAGATCTAAGAGTATCATTTTCATTTTTTAGATTTGAAATTTGATTTTGGTAATTTATAAGCATCTTTTCAATAGTTGTCTTTAATTTTGAATTTTCAGTTTCCATTGAAATTATTTTTTTTTGAAATTGATCTTTAATTTTATCTATATTTGTCTCATTTTTTAATTTTACAAGCTCATTTTGACTTTCATTTTTTTTAATAAGATTATTAATTTGATTTTCATATTTTAATTTCAAATTTTCAGTGACTAAATCATCAACCATTTGAGCATAAGCCAGAGCTATAGCCTTTGTTGGCGGTTTCCCTTTTCTCCATATTGGAATTAAGTTACTGAAACATTTTTTTTCTATACATTTTTTTAGTGTGTTTTTAATTACATTTACTTTGTTTATATCTTTGAAATTTTGTTCAAAATTGCTATTTGAGATTTTATCGTAACTACTTAAAACAATTTTTTTTGCCTTTGTTGAGACCATCATCACTAGTTTATCCGTCTCTTTTTTGCTAGATAGTAAAATTGAAGCTTCTGGTAGTAAATTGTCTGCTTTTGCCGTTAAACCATATAAATAAAAAAGTGAAATAATAATAATTATTCTCATTTTAAAAATTAAATTTATTCTGTATTATCTACTAAATGAAAAAAAAAATACACATTATTTTTTTTGCCTGTTTGCTTATTTTTTTTAATTCAAATCTAAGAGCTGAGGAAAGTCTGTGTTTAGATGAAGAAGGATTTATATTCCCGGTATTTGGGAATGATGATTGCTCAAATAATAGTAAAGAAATCAATCAAAAAGAATTTACACACATTATAAATTTTAAGCAAAGTGAAAGGTTTTTAGAACTTAAAAATTTTAGGAAGTCACAGTCAAAGTCTAAAAATAATGAAATATCAATTGTAGAAACAGATACAAAAGAAAAAGATCAAAAAAATATTTTAAAAGTTTCTGAGGAAATAAAGAGTAAGGCAAAAAAAATTGAAATCAGCTCTAAAGAAAACGAGGATATTCTAGCTAAAATTAAACAAAGAAAAAAAGAAAAAGAGGATAAAATATTAGCAAGAAAAAAAGAACAGGAGCTAAAGAAACAACAAAGATTAGCTGATATAAAAAAAAGAAAAGAAGAACAGGAAAAGAAGAAAATAGCAAATAAAATTAAACAACAACTCAAAAAGGAAAAAAGACTAGCTGATTTAGAAAAAAAAAGAAGAGAAAAAGAATTAAAAAAACAACAAAGATTAGCTGAAATTGAAAATAAAAAAATTAGAGATGCAAAACTAAAAGCTGAAAAACAAAAAGCTAAAAACAAAATTCAAAATATAGAAAATGTTAATGAAAATCTTAAAATTGTTTTTTTAAATAATTCGATCGTTAATCAAGATTTATTTCCAAAAATTAATCCAAATAATGACATTGATTTTACTGAGATTAATAATTTAGATGAGCAAACTATTAATACATTGTTTGCAAATAATTCTAACTTAATAATAATTATTCCAAAAGATTTTGATACATTTTCATCTGTAGTTTCAGAAAATGAAGTGGGATCCACTTATGTTGCTGGCACCAAATCTATACCTAATCCTGAAATAAGTAGAATTGAAGCAGAACTTAGAAGTGCAGAAAGAGACTATTTAATAGCTGAAAGAAACTTTCAAAATTCTACCATAGCAGCAACATCCTATAATCCTTATGGTGGATGGGCATCAATTTTTAATCAAATGGCCGGTCTTGCAGGTCAAGCTGCAGCAGGTGAAAAAAGAAATAATGCACGTAACAGATATGACAGATGGTCTGCAAAACTCTCATCTACTCCACATTATTTAGAAAAAGAAGTTTTAAGAAATTACACTTATATAACTCAAGGAATAAAAGCAGAAAAAAAAGCAATATTTCAAGTAATACAATCAAAAAATTATAGTTATAAAGAAAAATTTATTTCTATCGAAAAAAATAAAAATTTTACTGCTGCTTACAATATTGATCCACAAGATAAAAAATATAACTCTCTAGTGAGTAAATATTCTGAAAAAAAAGACATAACAAGATGGCAGAAACAAAAATTATCTAATATCTCAGCAGATAAATTTTTAAACTTAATTGAAAATGAAAATAACTTTAATGAATTGCCTGGAAAAAATGAACTTTATGTAAGCTTAAATATAATTTCTACAGTGGATGACAAAGAAGAGGAATTATCTTGGTGGCAAAAATTAACTAGCGGTAAAAAAAAACAAAATAATAAATCAGCATCACTAAATAATAGTTCAGGATTTGAGCTAAAAGATGAAAGATTTGACAGCGTTGTTATTGTAAAAACAGATAATGGTTTAGGGTCTGGTTTTTTTGTAAGCAAAGATGAGATACTTACAAACTACCATGTTATTGAAAATGCATCTACAATAACAGTTACTAACAAAACAAATAAAAGATCATCAGCCGTTGTCATTAAAAAAGATTTAAAGAGAGACTTAGCTTTATTAAAAACAAATTTTGTTGGAAAACCGGTAACCTTCTTTGATGGACAATTAAAACAAGGAGAATTGGTAGAAGCTTTAGGTCATCCAAAAGGAAGAAAGTTTTCACTTACTAAAGGATGGATAAGTGCAATTCGAATGGAGTCTAGTGTTTACAGTGTAACTGATACTGGTAAAGTTTTATTTATTCAAACAGATGCTGCAATTAATCCAGGTAATTCAGGAGGACCACTTTTTTATAAAGACAAAGTTGTTGGAGTTAATACGCAAGGTTTAAACAAAGAAGATACTGAAGGTATGAATTTTGCTGTGCATTTTTCGGAAGCGCAAAAATTTCTAAATAAATAATATTATAAGATTATTAGGTCTAATTTTTGTTTTCCTAATCTTTCATTTCCATTTTCGGTCACTAAATAAGTTTCTCCAAGATTCATAGCTAATTGATTTTCAGAGTCCATCAATATCATATGCATAAAGAATACATTTCCTGGCTGAATCTCATATGGATTTCCTGTGTATAACATTGGCCAATCCATCCAGTTTGGTGAAAATGTTGCTCCTAATGAATAGCCACATGCATTCATTCTTGAATTTTTAAAACCACTATCATCAAAGGTTTTTGCATGCACATCAAAAACTTCTCCTATTTTATTTCCAGGCTTTAATTTATTTTCACAATTTGTAAGAGCTTCAACGCATGCTTCATACATTTTATGATGTTTTGAGTCTGCTTTTCCTATTGGTATTGTTCTAAACATTGCTGAATGATAGTGCCTATAGGTTCCAGCCCATTCAATGGTCAACTGATCTTGATTATTAAGTATTTGTTTTTCTGCTTGATATCGACAGAGTAGGGCATTCTTTCCTGACCCTATAATAAATTCATTTGCAGGATAATCTCCACCTCCTTCAAATATAACTCTATTCATTTCAGCTAAAATTTTTGACTCACTTACACCTGCTTTTGCATGCTTCCAAACCTCATCTAAAGCTTTGTCAGCCAAATTTGCCGCTTTTTTTACATAAATAATTTCTTCATCAGATTTAATTACTCTGAGTTTTGTAATTAGTTCTGATTTATCTTCAATTAAGGAATAGTTTTGTAAAACTGTATTAAGTCTTAAAGCATTTCTCCCTGTAAGACCGTAGGCTTCATATTCAACACCAATTTTTTTTCCCTTTAAGTTTAATTCATCTAAAATTATTTTGAGATCATTAGAAGGATTAGCACCATCTTTATCAACCCAAATTCTTATATCACTAATATTGGATGTGTTTTGAGCTTGCCTTAGATCAGGGGCTCTAGTTAATAATATTACATTACCTTTTTGATCTAAAACTAATGCTTGGAAAAATACATATCCAAAAGTGTCGTAACCAGTGAGCCAATACATAGACTCCTGCCTAAACATAATAAGAGCATCAACGCCCTCATTTTTCATAGAGTTTAGTGTCTTTTCTTTTCTATTTAAGAATTCTTCTTTACTAAAATGAAGACCCATTAACGAATGTTAACACTTACAGAACCAATTTTATCAACTGTTCCTTTGTATAATCCTTTTCCTTTAAATGGAACAACTCCCACAGTTGAGCCTGTGAAAACATAAAAATCTTTATTTAGGTTAATCTTTTCTTTCTTAACTTTATTTAAAACAAATCTTAAAGAATTTAATGGGTTAATATAAACAATATTTGTATTACCATTTACTTTTACTCCATTTTTTTTGCTGACTAATGAAGTTTTCAAATTATTTAAGTTTAATTTTTTAAATTTTGTTTTTCTTCCAACAACAAATTTGATGTTAAAACCAAAATCTCCACAAATATCTCCCAAATATGTAAATTTTTTATTTCTTTGTCTAAATCCAACTATTTCAAAACAAGGGCCCATAAACTTAATAAATTTATTGACATTTGATTTTGTAACTTTTCCCTTAAAATCAAAGAAAGATTTGTTGATAAAGTAATAAACTTCAACCTCTATACCTTTTGTGTGTTGGTTTATTTTTACATTTTGACCAGATTTAACTAATCTTTTTTTAAATACTTTTGCTGTAAAAGGTTCTTTTTCTTTTAATTTTTTTAAAGCTTGAATTCCAGTTCCACCAGCCTTTATTCCAATTGTTTCGTCTTTAATTTGGTCTTCGCACAATTTTCTAAGTTTGTTAGCTAAATTAATATTTTTACAATATTTTACTGGGATAGGATTAATGACTGTATTTGTGTCGAAAGCTTTTACAAGTTTTCCAGCGATATGATTAATTTCATTTTTCATAGCCAGAACTTATTGAAGAATGCTCATAGGATCAAGTCTAGTTTGAAACCAATTTATCCTAAAATCTAAATGAGGCCCTGTTGATCTTCCAGTGGATCCAACAGTACCTATAATTTCTCCTTGTTTAACTTCATCACCAACTTTAACCATTACATTTTCTAGGTGTGAATATATTGTTGAAATTCCATGTCCGTGGTCCATTATTACGGTACCACCCGTATAATAAAGATCATCTTCTGCCATAGTCACTATTCCAGTTCCAGATGATTTAATTTCAGTTCCTTGTTTAGCAGCTATATCAATTCCATAGTGAGGCCATTTAGGTTTGCCGTTAAGAATTCTTTGGCTACCGTAAACTCCACTAATTATTCCTTTAACGGGCATAATAAATTTTTCAGTAAAGAAAGTTAAATCTGAATTAATGGCTCTTGCTTTCCCAATTCTTCCATTTTCTTCTTTAATTCTTTTATAAACAGACTCTGGTGGTGTAACTTTATTTTCAGGCAGACCATCAATTCTCTGAATATTATATTTTCTCTTAAAAACTTTTTTTATAATTTTATTTTTTTTACCATTATTTATTTCAGTAATGGCTACATCGAATTTTCGATCTCTATCAATACCGAATACAAAATATCCATCATCAGATACTTTAACTTGTGTTTTATCTACAAATACCTTTGATCCAGCTTCTGCTTTACCTAAAATAAAATGTCCTTGTAAAAATTTACCTTGAAACTCTAAAGCATGAGAGTGAGTAGAAAATATAATTGCTAAAAAAAGCAACAATTTTTTCATTATTTTGCTGTCCAGCCTCCATCAATTACAATTGATGTTCCAGTTATCATACTCGCTGCATCTGAAGCTAAAAAACATACTGCTGTAGCTACATCAGACTCTGTTGCAACTTTTCCCATGGGTATATTGCTTAAAGCAAGCTGTTTAAATTTTTTATTTTTAAAGAATTTTTTAACCATTGGAGTTTCAACAAATGTAGGTGCAACAGTGTTTACTCTAATATTTTTTGTTGCAAGTTCAACTCCCATTCCTTTAGTTAATCCCTCAATTCCAAATTTTGTCATGTTATAAACATTTCTACCTGACATACCAACATGCCCTAATTGTGAAGACATATTAATTATAGACCCACCTTTTTTTTTATTTTTTAACATTTTTAGGACTACTAATTGAGCAACATTGAATGCTGCTTTCATATTTAAATCTACAAGATAATTCATACTTGTTTGTTTTATTTTCTCGAAAGGCTCAGGAATATTTGTACCAGCATTATTTACAAGTATATCGATCTTCTTAATTTTTTTTAATTTAGAAGAAAGATCCTCATAATCCATAATATCGCAAGTTATTTTAGTTAATTTTCCTTTAACTTTTTTTATATCTTTTTGAAGCTTATCAAGATCAGAAGTAGTTCTACTTACTCCAATTATCGTTGCACCAGCTTCCGCAAGAGCGATAGAGCATGCTCTACCAATACCTTTTCCCGCACCAGTAACTAAAGCAACTTTATTTTTTAAATTAATTTTTTTTAAATACATTTATAAAAATAGTTTTACGTCTGTATATATTAGCTCTATTGCAACAAATAATATTGCTAATAATCCAACCCATCCTATCCATTTATACTTTTTAATCCAGCCAGATATCAATGTTGCTGCAGTAGCCATTAAAACTATTGATAAAACAAGACCAAAAATTAGTAACATGTAATGGTCTCTAGCTGCACCCGCTACTCCTAATACATTATCTAAACTCATTGTTACATCTGCTAGAATTACAGTTGTTATGGCTTTCATAAATGAAGAGCTATCAACTTTTTTGATATTTTCTTCAGCATTACTATTCATTTTAATTACATCCTTATAAAGTCTGTAACATATATAAAGTAGTAATATTCCACCTATAAGTCTAAGTCCTGTGATTTGTAATAGATAAGCAGTTATTAGTGTAAATATAATTCTTAAAACTACCGCTGCTCCAATTCCCCAAAAAATAATTTTTTTTCTTTGTTCGGTTGGAAATTGAGATGCAACCATTCCAATAATAATTGCATTATCTCCTGCTAAAACTAAATCAATAAAAACTATTTGAAAAAATATTACTATTTGTTCGGTCATCTTCTACTATCCTCAATTATCATATCAGCTGCTTTTTCCGCAATCATTATTGTCGGTGCATTTGTGTTTCCTGATGTGATATGAGGCATAACAGAGGCATCTACAACCCTTAAATTTTCTAATCCGTGAGCGACTAATCGATCATTAACAACAGCATTTTCATCTTTACCCATTCTACATGTGCTCACTGGATGGAATATAGTATTCGCAAATTTTCCAGCTTCAGTTGCTAATTCTTCATTATCTGTGATATTGATTCCCGGTCTAAGCTCTTCAGGCTGGTAATCTTTATAAGCTTTAGACTCCATAACAATTTTTCTTACAATCTTTAATGCTTTTCCAGCAATTTCACGATCTTCATCAGTTGATAAATAATTCATTTTTATTTTTGGTGAAACTCTGGTGTCTGGAGATTTTAATTCTATAGATCCTCTGCTTGTTGGTCTTACATTTGTAATTGTTGGAGTGAACGCTGGAAATTTATGTAACGCTGATTTTCCTAAAAGATCAGTACTTGCTGGTGAAATATGAAATTGAAGATTTGGCGTATCTAAATGTTCATCACTCTTAACAAAACCACAAACATAACTAGCACCAACTGTTAAAGGTCCTTTTCTTAAGAGAAGAAACTTTAAACCAGATAACATTTTTTTAGTAAAGCTGTAGTAAATATCATTTAAAGTTTCTAAATTTTTAATTTTGTAAACAGGTCTTAGCATTAAATGATCAGTTAAATTTCTTCCAACTCCTTGGTGATCTTTTAATACATTAATATTATTTTCTTTTAGAAGCTCTCCAGGACCAATTCCTGATGCTTGTAATATATGAGGTGAACCAATTGTGCCTGCGCTTAATATAATTTCTTTATTAGTCTCAACAGAGAATTCTTTTCCGTCTATCCAATAATTTACTTTTTTTGCTTTATTATTTTCAAATTCTATATTTTTAATATGAGCCTTAGTAATTATTTTTAAATTTTTTCTATTCTTAACTGGATTTAAATAACCTACAGCTGTACTGCATCTAAAGCCATTTTTAATTGTGAATGGAAAATATCCCATTCCCTCATTATCACCGTTATTAAAATCATCAGTTCTTTTATAACCATGCTCTTCAGCAGCTTCTAAAAATAGATCGAGAACTTTAAATGTTGCTCTAATTTTCTCAACTGCAATAGGACCCCCAGAACCATGAAACTCATTTTCTCCAAATTGAAAATCTTCAGATTTTTTAAAATAAGGCAGAACATCATCCCATGACCAACCAACATTACCTAGTTGTCTCCAATAATTATAATCATTTGATTGACCTCTAATATAAAGCATTCCATTGATAGATGAGCTTCCGCCTAGTGTTTTACCTCTTGGATAAACCATTTGCCTGTTATCACAGTTTGGCTCTTTTTCCGTGTTAAAACACCAGTCAGTATCTGGATTGTGCATGGTTTTAAAATAACCACCAGGAATATGGATCCATGGATTAGTGTCTTTACCACCAGCTTCAAGTAAAAGAACTTTAGTATCAGGATTTGCTGTTAATCTATTAGCTAAAACACAGCCTGCGGATCCAGCACCAATAATTATGTAATCAAATTTATCCATATTTTTTATAAATAATCTTTAATGAATATTTAATGATTTTAAACATTTTTCTCATAAAAACGTCGAAATGACACTTGTATGTGGCTTTGATTTTTGAGAGGATCTTCACATTATAAATAAAAAGAGAGGGATATAATGAAAAAAATCGTTTCAGCGTTGTTTGCTGCGTTCTTAGTATTTGGATTTATTTCAAATGCAAATGCTGCAAAAACGTTAAAGTGTCAGACGGTTATTAGCGCTAAAGGTGATGAAGCGGTAATGTTAAAAGACTTTACTGACAACGTGACAAAACTAACAGGTGGATCTTTAAAATTTGAAATTATGCCAGCAGGAACAGTAGTTGGAGTTAAAGAAACTCTTGATGCTGTTGATAAAGGTTTGATTGATTGTGGATTTGCTTGGACTCACTATTGGTCTGGAGAACATCCGGCTGCTATGTTGTTTGGTTCGCCAGTAGCAGGTGGTGGTGTAGGAATTGATAATATCGCATTCTTATCATGGTTTTTATATGGTGGTGGAGAACAACTATATGACAGACTTTGGGGAGAAATGAAAAGAGACATTAAAGGTTTCATGCTTCAACCAGTTGGACCAGAAGCTTTAGGATGGTTCCCAAGAAAAATCAAAGATATGGATGATTTCAGAACATTTAAGTTCAGAACTCCTCCAGGAATTCCAGGTCAAACTTATAAAGACATTGGAATAGCTTCAGTTGCAATGGGTGGTGGAGATATTCTTCCAGCATTGGAAGCAGGAACTATTGATGCTGCTGAGTGGTGTTGTCCTCAACCAGATAAAGTGTTTGGTATACATAAAGTATTAAAACACTACTATCTACAAGGTTTACACCAAGTAGTCGTAAATGCTGACTTTTACTTAAATAAAAGCACTTACGATAAGTTCACTGACCATGAAAAATTTTCAATGAAGATGGCTGCTGATGCATCGTTGATGAGAGCTTTAGCTTACAGAATCAACACTAATGGATTAGCACTTAAAGATCTAACTGAAAATCATGGTGTGATACTTGAAGATACACCAGCTGATTATTTCCCAGCTTATATGGCTGCAGCGAAAGCAACTTTAGAGAAAAATGCAAAAGAAAACGCATTCTTTAAAGAAGTTTATGATTCAATGATAAGCTTTGCTAATACTGCTGTACCATTCTGGTCTGGTGCGCAAACATCGAATGCTAAGCTAGGAATGGCTTATGCTAATTCGTTGAAGAAATAAATAAAGTTATTAAGCGGGCTTTTATAAGCCCGCTTTTTTTTTCTAAAAATTATATGTCCGATAATCCAAAGTTAGATATTTCAGATGAAATGATAGCCGAAAGGCGATCAGGATCTGGAAAGATGCCTGATGATATGCCAACTTGGATGGCTAAAACTATAGTTAACATAGATAGATTTAGTAAATTAATAGGAAACATAGTTTGCTGGATTACTATCCCATTAATGCTTGGCATGGTTTATGAGGTTTTAGCAAGAAAATTATTTTTAGCTCCTACAATCTGGGCTTATGATATGAGCAGATTTTTTTATGGAGCATTGTTTATGTTAGGAGCGGGATATGCTCTTTCAAAAGGTGTTCATATTAGAGCAGACTTTTTATATAGAAATTTTAAAGTTAAAACTCAAGGAAGAATAGATTTTTGGCTTTACTTATTATTTTATTTTCCAGGATTAATAGTCTTTTTGTATATGACAACAGGCTTTGTCCAAGAAAGTATAATGAGAAACGAAAGAGGTATGGATACAACGTGGATGCCATATATGTGGCCGATAAAATCTTGTCTATGGATTGGTATTGTCTTCCTTCTTATCCAAGGTGTTTCAGAACTTTTTAAAAGTTATTACGCAGCCGTCAAAGGTAAATGGCCAGGTAGTTAATGCTTTCACATTTAATAGACCCAGCAATTTTAGGTTTCATACTTATTGGTGTGATGTTGTTTGCAATATTTATAGGATTTCCAATTTCATTTACTCTTATTTTTTTAGGTTTCGTTTTTGGTTATTTGGGTTTTGGAAAATTAGTTTTCTATTTAATGACACTGCAATTTTCTATGGTGATGACCGAACAAACTCTCGCCGCCGTCCCCTTATTTGTATTTATGGGAATAATGATGGAACAAGCAGGTTTAATGGAGAGATTATTTTCAGCTTTCCAAATGATGTTGGCAAGAGTTAGAGGCTCTTTATATTATGCAGTTTTATTTGTTTCAGTAATATTCGCTGCCGCAACTGGAATAGTTGGTGCATCAGTTACTATTCTTGGAATTATGGCTGCAAAATCAATGAATAGATCAAACTATGATGTAAAATTAGCTGCTGGTACAATTACTGCTGGAGGAACTTTGGGTATTTTAATTCCACCAAGCATTATGCTTGTAGTTATGGGTCCAATTATGGAAATTCCCGTAACTGATTTATTTGCTGCAGCAATAGTTCCAGGAATATTGTTGGCATGCTTATATGCTGCATACACTACTTTCAGATGTATGATGAACCCAAAATTAGGTCCACCCATACCAGAAGAATTAAGAACAACAGATTTAAAAAAATTATGGCTAGAATTTTTCTTAGGATTAGTGCCACCAGCAGCATTAGTTTTTGCTGCATTAGGTAGTATTTTATTTGGTTTTGCTACCCCCACTGAAGCTGCAGGATGTGGTGCAGGTGGTGCATTATTGCTTTCACTAGCTTACAAAAAATTAACATTAAAAAAATTACAAGACGCACTAGTTAAAACTTTAGAAATTTCTGCATTAATTATGGTTTTAGTTGCTGCTTCTAATTTCTTTGGAGCAGTGTTTGCAAGATTAGGAACTCCAATGGTTTTGACAGATTTTCTTTTATCACTTGAGATGAATAAATATTTAATTTTAGGAATAATCATGATTATGATTTTTCTTTTAGGATGGCCATTAGAGTGGGTACCAATTGTTATGATAGTTGTTCCTATAATTTTACCATTGGTAGAAGCATTAGGATTTAATCTAACTTGGTTTGCAATTCTTGTTGCTGTTAATTTGCAAACAGCCTGGCTCTCACCCCCCGTAGCGTTATCCGCTTATTTTTTAAAAGGAGTAGTTCCAAGTTGGGATTTAAAAGATATTTATCTTGGAATGATGCAGTTCATGGTATTGCAGATAATTGGATTAATTATAATCATAGCGTATCCAAAAATAGTACTATGGTTGCCAACTCTCTTATATGGACAGCAGTAAATAATTGATTAATATCATTTAGGTGAATCAAAGCGAAAAATTTCAACTAAGGAATTGGGAACTAGTTTCAATAAATCCTAATAATAGAGACTGGAGTTGGAAAAATTACTTTAACTTTTGGGCTATAAATATTCAAACAATAGTTGGGTTCTCTTTAATATCAGCTTTATATTTATTTTATGATCTGAATTTTTTTGTTGTCTTGATAGGATCACTACTAGCAGGATTATTAGTATTCTTTTTTGCTAACATTATTGGAAAAATTTCTCAAAGTAGCGGATTAAGTTTTCCAACAATTCTTAGGCTTTCAATGGGTTTTACTGGTGCCAGATATGTAGGGATGATCAGAGGATTAGTTGGTTTGTTCATGTTTGGTGTACAAACATTTTTTATATCAAAATCACTAGGTTATATTGCAAGGATAATCCTATTTAAAATAGACAATCAACTCTTACAGAATGAAATATTCCTATTATTCTTTTTTGGTTTGAATTTAATTGATTGGGTCTGTTTGTTGTTAACTTTAATATTTCAATACATCCTTTTTACAAAAGGACAGAATTTTCTAAAATCATTTATTAATTTTTCAGGTCTTTCAATATATTTAGGACTATCTGTTTTATTAATTGTTATTTTATCTGAGTATTACATTGAACTCCTTAATGGAATAAAACTAAGCTTAGTCTTTAGCAATTTTGCAATTCAATCAAATATCGCTCCAATAATTTCAATCACAGGAACCTTATTTGCTTATTTTGCTATTGTGCTTCTCACTTTTGGAGACTTTTCTAGATACTCAATGAATTATAAAGAAATGACCAAAGGAAACTTAAGTATAATATTAAATTTAATATTCTTTTCTTTTTTCTCTGTTTTGATCACTTTAGGTTCAGATATTATTCTTACTAGCAAAGGTTTAAATGCTTCAAGTCTACTTACTAATCCAAATGACATAGTTGGAAAATTTAATAATAACTTTCTAACTTTCTTTTGCTTGATATTTATTATTATCTCTTCTTTATCAACTAATTTGATAGCAAATTATATTCCTTCACAGAATACATTGATAAATTTTTTCCCTAACTCTTTAACGTTAAAAAAAACAGGAATTGTAATATCAATTATTGGATTAATTATTTCAACGTTTTGGCTTTCAATTTTCAGTAAAGCTAATGTTTTGATATTTGTTGAAGCTGTAGCTACGACTTTTGGGCCAATTTTTGGTGTATTGGTAGCAGACTATTATTTATTTAAAAAACAACAAATTAATCACAAAGAGCTTTTTTATCCTAAAGAACATACGGAATATATTTATAGCAATGGTTGGAACCTCAAAGCATTATATGCTCTTTTAATTGGATCAATATTTTCTTTATCATCTTTGCTGAATGAAAACTTAATACAATATCAATCATTTGGTTGGATTATTGGAGCATTCGCATCTTATTTAGTATATTATTTATTAAATAATAAGTAATGATGAAAGCCCTTGTCTACACTGGTGTTGAGGAAATGGAATTTAGGGAGGAAAAAGAACCTTCTGAAAAACCTGGAGAAAGTATTCTTAAAGTACATGCGTCTGGTATCTGTGGCTCAGATATGCATGCTTACCACGGAAAAGATGAGAGAAGAATTCCACCGTTAATTTTAGGTCATGAAGTTAGTGGTCAAATAATTAACGGTAAGCTTAAAGATCAAATTTCAGTTCTTAATCCATTAATAACTTGTAGAAATTGTGAATATTGCAAGAGTGGAAGAGAACATTTATGTCCAGATAGAGTTCTTCTAGGAATGAATAGACCTTACGAAAGGCAAGGTGCATTTGCAGAACTTATAACAGTTCCAGATCATAATATTTTTAAAGTTCCTAAAAAACTTGATGTAAAAGAGGCTGCAGTGGCAGAACCAACAGCAGTTTCATATCATGCAGTATTATTAGCTGTAGATGCATCAAAAAAACCATTAAATGAATGTAGAACGCTTGTTCAGGGTGGTGGAGCAATTGGCCTTTTGTGTGCATTAATCTTATCCAAGATCCAAGGTAATACAAATTTGACAATTTCTGATCCTAATCAAAAAAGACTAAATGAATGCTCAAAATACGTGGATGCAAAAACAGTGTCACCAGATCATAAAGACATTAAAGAGAGCAGCTTTGATTTAGTTTTTGATACCGTTGGACTTGAAGTTTCACGACAACAGGCAATCAGTGTAGTAAAACCAGGTGGAATAATAGTTCATATCGGACTAACTCAGCCTGCAGGATCTTTTAATTTTAGAAAAGCAACTCTTCAAGAAGTCACTTTTATTGGGACTTATTGTTACACAAACAAAGAATTTGGAGAAACTATTGATATTTTAACAAATAACAAACTAGGCAAGATAGAGTGGATTGAGTACAGAAATCTTAAAGATGGGTGGGGTGCTTTTAAAGAAATTCATGATGGAACCTGTTCGGCTCCAAAGATAGTGCTTCTGCCTTAAATTCTTGGTTTTTTAAGAGGTATTAATACCTTTTTTTCTCCAAATTTTTCAGAATTTTTCGATATTACAGGTGCTGTAATTATAATAGACCAATAAATCATCAAACCAAAAAGAACTGTTAATTTCATATAATTTAAATACAGATCAATAATGAATTATGCATGTTTAAATAATGTCAAAATTTTGAATTTGAAAAATATTCTATCTTTTATATAGAGAGTACATGTTTAAAATTTTATTAAAGTTAATTTTAGTCACAGCATTTTTTCAAACAACTTTGTATGCGGAAAATGTAAAAGTATTTGAGTTTACAGATAAAGAGTTGTCCGAATTGAAAGTTAGAAAAGTAAGAGGTGCAGATAATAAAACTGCATATTCAGTCGGTTCTAATGATAATGGCAATTATTTAAAAGCTATTGCTGATAATGCTGCTTCTGGTCTTGGTAAGGAGATTAAAATTGATTTAAATAAAACCCCTTTCATAAATATTACCTGGAAAATTGAGAAAGATATACCTGGGATAGATGAAACAACTAAAAAAGGTCATGACTTTGCAGGAAGAGTATTCGTCATTAAAAAAACTGGGGCAACACCTTTATCCAATAGAGCAATAAATTACGTTTTTTCGAGTAATCAAGAAGTTGGAAGCAACTTTCCAAGCCCATATACTAAAAAGTCCATAGATAATGTCCTTGCTACTACCAAAACAAATTTAAATGAATGGGTAACTGTCAAAGCAAACGTTAAAGAAGATTTCAAGAAATTCCATAATTTAGATGTTAATGAGCTAGATGGTATAGCGATAATGTCAGATACAGATAATTCAAAGAAAAAATCAATTACTTACTATCAAAATATCTATTTTTCTTCTCAATAAATTTTATTAATATCAATTGATGAAAGTATTTAAGTATAATTTAAAAGTATACTATGAGGATACTGATTTTGGTGGAATTGTTTACCACGCAAATTATTTAAAGTACTTTGAAAGAGCAAGATCTGAGCTTATTTATTCCCTGGGATATTCGAATAAAAAGTTATTAGATAAACATAATGTTTTAATAGCAGTAAAAACTTGCAATGTAGATTTTAAAAAACCGGCAAAATTTGAAGATAAAATTACTGTTTTCACAAAAGTAAAATCTAATACTTTGACTACAATTACAATGTCACAAGTAATTAAAAGAAAATCAGATATTTTATGTGATGCAGAGATTAAATTGGTATCTCTAAATAATTTAGGAAAACCCGTAAAACTTCCAAAAGAACTTATTAATAAACTAAACTAGTTCTTTTACTTTTTTAAATAGTTTAGTCATTTGTTTTTCATTAATTCGTCCAGTATTTACATTTCTTGGACTTGGATGATAACACCCCATTAACAATACATTATTAGGTAATTTAAAATATGTTCCATGACCAAATTTTACTCTTTCAGTGTAATCAAAATTTTCTCTATAAAATTTTACACAAGTATCAAAGGCAATTTTTCCTAAAGCTACAATTATTTTAAGATTTTTAAGTATTTCAAATTCAGATTTAAAATAACCAAAGCAATTTTTTAACTCTTCATTTAATGGTTTATCTCCTGGAGGAACACACTTTAAAGCTGGAGTTATGAAAGTATTTTTTATTTTCAATCCATCATTTATATAATCCGAATTACTTTGATTGGCAATTTTTACATTGTGTAAACATTTGTATAAAAAGTCTGAGGATTTATCGCCTGTAAATACTCTGCCTGTTCTTGTTCCACCATGAGCAGCTGGTGCTAGACCAACAATCATTATTTTTCCATTTATATCTCCAAAACCTGTAACTGGTTTTCCCCAATAAGTTTGGTCCATATATTGTTTTCTTTTTTCCGTAGATATTTTTTTTCTAAACCTCACAAGTCTAGGGCATTTATTACATTTAATTATTGTTTTTTTTAATTTTTCAAATTTAACGGTCATTAAGTTTAGAGAAGCTTCTTTTTGTGTGTCCATGGACCTTTTATTGTTTTAGGTAAAAACTTTCTAAGGTCAAAAAGGACTTTTTCAGACAATTTTCTGTAGGTGGTTAGTTTTCCTCCATATATATTCAATAAAGGTAATTTTTTTATAATTTTTAAATCAAAAACATAATCTCTTGTGACTTTTGAAGCTGTATTAAAATCTTCAATTAGAGGTCTTATCCCTGAATAAGTATCTACAATGTCCTTTGTTCTGATTTGTTTTTTTAAGTAATTATTTACTGAACGAATTAAATATGTAATTTCTTTTTTTGATATTCCTTTATTTTCTGGTGATTTAACCTCAACTTCTGTAGTTCCAATTAAAGAAAACTTCCCTTTATAAGGTATCACAAATATTATTCTTTTATCAGTATTTTGAAATGTGAATGCAACATTTTCTTTGTACAATTTTTTTGTAATAATATGACTTCCTTTAACTAATCTTATTTTTTTCTTAGATTTAATTTTTATATTTTTATTTAAGGTTTCGTTTATCCATGGTCCAGATGCATTAATTAAAATTTTTGATTTTACTTTTTCACCTTTTTCAAGACTAATAATCCATTCATTGCCAATAATTTCAGCTTTTTTAACTTTGTTATATTCTAGTATTTTAGCTTTATTTCTTTTTGCATCTTTAGCATTTAGTTTCGTTAATTTTTTATCGTCAATTTGTATGTCAAAATATTGAAAACCAGTTTTGTATTTTTGCTTAAGAATATTTGAAAATTTTTTTGTAAGATCAAACGTTTTTGATTTTGGTATATTGCTTTTGCCACCTAAATTATCATACAAAAATAAACCAATTTTAATTAACCAGGCTGGTCGAATTTTATCTGCATAAGGAATTATAAAAGGAATCGGTTTGGAAATATGTCTGGCAATTTTATAAACTATTTCTCTTTCTTTCAGAGATTCTCTAACTAGTTTGAATTCATAATTTTCTAAATAACGAAGACCACCATGTACTAATTTCGTCGACCAAGATGAGGTTGCTCCTCCAATCTCACCTTTGTCAGCTAAACAAACTGATAAACCTCTACCTGCAGCATCTCTTGCAATACCTGCACCGTTTATACCGCCACCTATTATGAATAAATCAAATTTTTTAGACATTTAAATTATGATTTGTTTTAAAATATACAACCTCTTTTAGAAATTTAAAATTTTTAAATGCAATTATTTACAATTTCATAATATCTTAACATTAATAAATTATTAATAAAAAATTAAATAAACTTAACAGAAGGATAGATATGAAAAAAATACTTAGTGTTTTAACAATTCTATTTACTTTCTCTTTTACATCACACAGTTATTCAAAAACAGAAATTCATTGGTGGTACGGAAACAGTGGTTTTCTTGGTGATGTAATTATTGAAATTGCAAATAGATTTAACGCTTCACAAGATCAATATACGGTCATTCCTACAGGAAAAGGAAGTTATGAAGATAACATGGCGGCAACTATTGCTGCATTTAGAGCAGGCGACCAACCACACTATTCACAGGTTTATGATGCTGGTGCTGCAATCATGGTAGCTCAAGTAAAAAATGGTGTTGTTATCGGTTTTGAAGAAATGGCTAAGAAATATGGCATTGATGTAGATGCTGACAACTATATTCCAGGCATTAAAAATTTCTATGCCGACTCTGATGGAAAAATGATTGGTGTACCTTTCAATAGTTCAACTTGTTTGATGTATGCAAACATGGACATTTTGAAAGAGGTTGGAATTGAATCTGTGCCAAAAACTTATGAAGAATTTGAGGCCATGGCTCCAAAAATCAAAGCTGCTGGATACATTCCTTTAGTTCAAAGTCATAGTCCATGGATTTGGACTGAAAATTTCTTTTCTAGACATAATTTATTAATGTTAGATGGAAATAATGGTTACGATGCTGTTCCTACAAAAACTTTATTCGCTGAAACTGATGCATTTGTCTATCATTGGAAGAAAGTTAAAGAATGGTATGATAAAGGTTTATATGGCTATAAAGGAAGAGCGTGGGGAGACAATCAAGCACCATTTATAGCAGGTGAAGCTGCATTTTGGTTTGGTTCTGCTGCATCATTTGGTGGAATGAAAGGTGTTGTTCCAAACTTTACAGTTAATCATATTCCTTACTGGGATTCAGTAACCAAAGGAAAAGAGTATCCAACTTTTATAGGTGGTGCTGCTAACTGGATCTTAAATGGTCATACTGAGGAAGAGTACAAAGGACTTGCTAAATTTATAGAATTTATGGGTTCTCCAGAAATGGATCTGTATTATCACAATATGACTGGTTACTCTGCAGTGACTAAAGGTGGTATAGAGTTAGCTGAAACTATAAATTTCTATAGAGCTTCTCCATATCATAAAGCAGTTGGTGAACAATTAAGCTTAGAAGGTTCAACTATTCCTGGTGGATATAGAGCTGGTAATTGGCCCCAAATTCGTGAAGTAATTTACGAAAATATTGAGCCAATGTTAAACGGCAAAATATCAATCGAAAAAGGATTGCAGAATATGGACAAAGGTGCAGCTAAATTGTTAAAGCAATTTGCTAAAACTTTGTAAGAATAATTAAAACAATAAGGAGGGTATTAATTTACCCTCCTTATTTATTTTTACAAAAGTATGAAAAAAGTCCAATTCAAATCTAGCTATTCACAATATCTTTTCTTAGCTCCGCAGCTAGGTATATTGTTAATTTTTTTATATTGGCCAATCATACAAACCTTTAGAGATGCATTTACAATGCAAGATGCTTTTGGATTTGGATCGAAGTTTGTATGGTTTGACAATTTTTTATTTATTTTTGATGATCCAGCTTATTTCATAGCTTTCAAATTTACTATTATTTATAGTTTTGTTATTACGTTAATTACAGGCTCAATTGGATTATTACTTGCCGTTCAGGCTAATAATGTAATGCATGGTAAAAGCACTTACAAAACACTTTTAATTTGGCCTTATGCAATTGCGCCTGCGGTAGTCGGTGTAATGGCAAATTATTTTTTTAGTGAAAGATTTGGTCTTCTTTATCATTTATTTCACGAACTGTGGGGATTTAATTGGTACGAAAGTGTGTTCGACTCTTATATTTACGTAATCATAGCTGGTTCTTGGAAGCAAATCAGTGCTAATTTTATTTTCTTCTTGGCTGGACTTCAAGCTATACAAAAATCTGTAATTGAAGCATCAATGATTGACTGTAAAAATAGTTTTAGAAGATTTTGGACAATTACATTCCCATTATTAATGCCAACTACATTCTTTTTAATAATTATTAATATAACGTATGCTTTCTTTGATACATTTGGAATTATTGATACCACAACAATAGGTGCTCCTTCTGGTGAAACAAGAACTCTAGTTTATAAAGCTTACATGGATGGATTTAGAGGACTGGATTTAGGAAGTGCAGGAGCTCAATCAATAATGATGATGTTGATTGTATTAGTAATTACGATTTTTCAATTTAGATATATCGAAGGGAAAATACATTATAATTAATGACTAGATTTATCACATCAAGTTTTTCACATTTAATTTTACTCATTGGAATACTAATCATGGTAGTTCCTGTATGGATGATTTTTGCTAGCTCTACGCACACGAGTTCAATGATTAATATGAATGGTCTCCAAATGTTTTTAGGAGATAGCTTTTATGAAAATTACTTACGAGTTTTATTATATCAGGGTGGTTTTTTTAAAGAGATAACAGCATTAAAAATGTTTTTTAATAGTTTTATCATGGCTACAGGAGTTGCAATATTATCCGTTGTTACATCTTTAATGGCTGCTTACGCGTTGGTTTATTACAGAATAAAATATGCAACATTATTGTTTTGGATTATATTTATTACAATTTTAGTACCATTAGAGTTAAGAATTTTCCCCACTTATTCAGTAATGGCTGAGCTTAATCTAGTGAATTCTTACTTTGGATTAATAGTTCCTATTTCAGCATCAGCTATTGCAACATTATTCTTTCGCCAATTTTATAAAACCGTTCCAGATGAATTACTTGAATCCGCAAAACTTGATGGAGCAAATACCTGGAGATTTTTTGTTGATTTTTTAATTCCTTTGTCAAAAACAATGATTGTAGCGATGTTAATATTTATGTTTGTTTTTGGCTACAATCAGTATCTATGGCCATTATTGGTAACAACTTCAGAACAATATTGGACAGTGGTTATGGGATTAAAAATGATGTCGGGTTCAATTGTTCATCGTTTTGCTTTCGTGATGATGTCTATGGTGCCACCAATTTTAATTATAATTGTGTTGCAGAAATATTTTATTAAGGGGGTTTTTCAAGATAAATGAAAATTAAACCACTTCAAATAATTGCTCATATTATTTTAATACTAGGAGTCTTGTTAATGGTAGTTCCTATTTGGATATCTTTTGCAAGTTCTTCGCATGACTCTGTAACTATATTAACCGAAGGTATGAAGTTTCATATAGGTGATCAGCTAGCAAGAAACTATAACGAAGTTTTAAATGAAAAAGGTGGTTGGTCAGAAGAAGTGACTGCTGCAAAAATGTTTATTAATAGTTTTATAATGGCATTAGGAATTGCAACACTTAAGGTAGTTATTTCAGCAATGTCAGCATATGCTTTGGTTTATTATAGATTTAAATTAGCTGTACCAATTTTTTGGTTAATCTTTATTACTCTACTTGTTCCTTTGGAGGTAAGGATTTTTCCAAGCTATAAAATTGTATCTGATTTAGGTTTAACAAATTCATATACAGGCCTTATCCTTCCATTAGTTGCTTCAGCTACAGCAACATTTTTCTTCAGACAATTTTATAAAACAATTCCAGATGAACTCTTGGAGTCAGCAAAATTAGACGGAGCAAATGCTTGGAGTTTTTTCATAGATTTCTTGGTTCCATTATCTAAAACCATGATAGCAGCAATGTTTATCTTTATGTTTGTATATGGATACAGCCAATATTTATGGCCACTAATAATGACAACTGCAGAAGAATACTGGACTGTTGTAATGGGAATGAAGATTATTTACACAGAAAGCTATGAAGGAGTTGCTCTGCCAAGAACTGCAGAAAGATTTGCGTATATCATTTTGTCAATGATCCCACCAGTTTTAGTGGTAGTATTTTTACAAAAATGGTTCATAAAAGGATTAATTCAAACGGAGAAATAAATGAGCTTTTTAGATTTAAAAAATGTGACTAAGATTTACCCAAATGGAACTAAGGCTGTTCATGAAACTTCATTAAGTGTTGATGAAGGTGAGTTTATGGTTTTTGTAGGACCTAGTGGATGTGGAAAATCAACTTTATTAAGAATGGTTGCAGGCTTAGAGGATATTACAGAGGGTGATATTAATCTTGATGGAAAATTAATTAATGAGGTAGATCCGTCTGAAAGAGATGTAGCAATGGTGTTTCAGAACTATGCATTATACCCACATATGAATGTTTATAATAACTTGGCTTATGGTCTAAAAAACAGAGGAATTGACAAAGAAACAATCGAGCAAAAAGTAAATGATGCAGCTAAGCTGTTACAAATTTCAGATTATTTACAGAGAAAACCTTCAATGTTATCTGGAGGTCAAAGGCAAAGGGTTGCAATGGGTAGAGCAATTGTTAGAAATCCAAAAATATTCTTATTTGATGAACCTCTTTCAAATTTAGATGCAAAATTAAGAATTCAGATGAGACTTGAAATCAAAAAACTTCAACAGAAAGTTGGAGTAACAAGCATATTTGTTACGCATGATCAAGTAGAGGCCATGACACTTGCTGATAGATTAGCAGTTATTAACAATGGAATTATTGAACAGCTTGGAACTCCTATTGAGATATATGATAATCCAAAATCATTATTTGTTGCTGGTTTTATTGGCTCACCTCAAATGAATTTTTTAGATGGTAATATAAAAAATAAAACATTATCTGCAGAAGGTTTTGAAATTAAAGATATTGATAGTGACTTTGAGGGAGAAGTAAAATTAGGAATAAGACCTGAACATTTAAGTCAAAGTGAAAATAGTTTAATTAATTTAAAAGTAGACTTAGTGGAACAACTTGGTTCGGATAATCTTGTTTATGGTCAATTAAAAGACAAAAAAGACTTTTGTTATAGGTGTCCGGGAAATCTAACTATTGAAAAAGGTGCTGATCTAAGTCTTAATATTGAGAACAATAAATATTATATTTTTGATAAAAGCACTGGCAAAAGAGTTAATTAATTTTGATTTTAAGCAAACCAAATCATATAAAAATTTATGGTCACCGAGGAGCAAGAGGAGATCTTCCCGAAAACACTCTAGAAAGTTTTAAATACTTATTTGAAAACAATATTAATGCATACGAAACAGATATATTAATTTCTAAGGATCTTGTACCAGTTATTGCTCATGATTTTAGATTAGATCCAAGCAGAACAAAAGATAATGAGGGGAATTGGATAGAGGATGAAAATTTAAAAATATTTGATTTAACTTATGCAGAACTTTCAAAGTTTGATGTAGGTTCAGTAAATAAATTATCCAGATACGGAAGAAGATTTATTAATCAAAAAAAATTAGAAAACCAAAGAATACCAAAACTTTCTGAATTATTAGAAATGTCTTCAAAAAATAAATCTGAAAAATTATTAATAAATTTAGAAATTAAATCTACACCAGAGGAAGAAAATTTGACACCAGAACCAGAAGATACAGTAAAATTAATTATGAACGATATAAATGAATCATCTTTAAAAGATAAAATAATCGTTTCATCATTTGATTGGAGAACTTTATCAGTAATTAAAAATCAGTATCCTGAAATTCCAAGAGCTTACTTAACTCAACATTTGACAGGAATTAATATTAATCAAACTATTTACAACAGATCTCCATGGTTGAGTTTTTTGCCTTATTATGAAGATCATGAATTGCCAAAAATTATAAAGTCACAAGGTGGAAAAGCTTGGCATCCATACCGAAAAGACATTACAAAAAAACTTGTCGATATTTCTCATCAAGAAGAATTGCCAGTAAATGTATGGACAGTAAACAAAGAGTACGAAATGTTAAAGATGGTTGAGTACGGTGTAGATGGTATTATGACAGATTATCCATTAAGGTTGAAAGAACTTTGTGAGAAAGAAAATATAAAATGGTTTTAGTTTATCTTAATGGATTTAAATATAGTTAATAACCAAGAGAAATTTTTAGCAGGAAAACTTGAAGGATATACTTTAAAAGGTGCAGAAAATAAATTTGATGATAGAGGAAATCCTTTACCATTTCCAGGCTGCACAATAATTTGCAATATTCCTCTTAATACTAATTTATCTGATCAAATTATTAGTTTTCAAAAAAATATAGAGAATTTTAACCCCAAAAAAACTTACTTCTATTTACCTCCATCCAGTTTTCATATGACATTATTTGATTGTTGTAATTTTAATACAAAAGACACTAATTATTGGCCATCAGATATAGATCCTGATATGGATTATAAAGATATAGCTGTTGAATTAAATAGAAGAATTCAGAACTATATCTTTCCAAAAGAATTCAATCTTAAACTAAAAATGTTTTTTGGAGGATACAGTATTATTTTAGAACCATATTCTGAAAAGGATGAAAAAATATTAAGAAATTGTAGAGATGAACTAAGTAGCTTATTAAAAATTAAATTTGAAAACCATCAAAGATATACTTTTCATATTACTTTGGCATATATCTTAAGAGAGCTTAGTGAGATTGAAATAAGTAATTTAATTGAATTTAATAAAAAACTATTTTTAGACTTTAGTAAAAAATTTCCAAAAATTACTTTTTCAAAACCTGAAATGTGTACTTTTGAGAACATGTTAGAATTTAAAAGTGTTAATCCTTCCAGTCTGTAACAGTTTTTAATTCTAAATATTCTTTAAGCCCCAAACTCAATCAGCTCATAATAGATATGATTATTTGTTATTATTAAAATTTTCATCAAATTTAAAATTGTTTTTTATCGAGCATAAGTAATAATTAGTTTAAATTTTTTTAATAAATCTTTCACTTTTTAGTAAAAATACTTTCATATTTTATAACGATTATCCCGTCATGAAATTATTTTTAATTATTTTTTCACTTATTTTAAGTTCATCAGCTTTAGCAGATAAAATTACCATTTTACATATAAATGATCATCACTCTCATTTGGAACCAAATAAAAGACTTGATTTAAATTTAGATGGTGAAAAGACGAGAGTTGTATCAGGCGGTTTTCCATCTGTCGTAGCAAAATTTAAAGAATTAAAATTAAAAAATGAAAATGTTATCAAGCTTCATGCGGGTGATGCTATTACAGGGACATTATATTACACTCTTTTCAAGGGCAAAGCAGATGCAGAAATGATGAATCAAATTTGTTTTGATGCTTTCGCTATAGGAAATCATGAATTTGATGATGGTGATAAGAGTTTAGTTGAGTTTTTAGATTATCTTCATACTGATAAGTGTAAGACTCCAGTTTTGTCAGCAAACATTAAAGCAAAAATAAACTCACCTTTGTCAAAAAAAATTAAACCTTACACTATAATCAATAAAGGAAATCAAAAAATTGGAGTAATTGGAATTGTGATCTCAAAAAAAACGAGAGAGTCATCAAATCCAGACGACACAACTTTATTTTTAGATGAAATTAATTCAGCACAAGAAAATATAAATAAGCTTAAACAACAAGGAATCAATAAGATAATTCTTTTAACTCATTATGGATATAAAAATGAGATTAACATGGCTAAACTTCTCACAGATGTTGATGTTATAGTTGGAGGTGATTCTCATAGTCTAACTGGAGATTTCGATAATGTAGGACTAAATTCTAATGGGGCCTACCCAACTGTAGCCAAAAATAAAAATGAGGAAGATGTTTGTATAGTTACAGCATGGGAATATTCTCAAATTGTTGGAGAACTTAATATCGAGTTTAATAACGATGGCACCATCAAGTCATGTGATGGAATACCACATATAATGTTAGATGATTCCTTTAAGAGAAAAGATTCAAATGGAAAAAGAGTTGAGATAGATGGTAATTATAGAGAAGCCGTATACAAGGCTATCGAAGTTAATCCAAATATTTCAATCGTAGAGGCTGACGCACAAGCATCAAAAATATTAGAAAAATACAAAAATGAAGTTAAAGAAAAAAGCAGTGAAGTAATTGGCAGAGTAACTGATGATTTATGTCTTGAAAGAATTCCTGGACAAGGAAAGTCAAAACTTTGTGATGTATCAAAAACTGAAAAAAATGGATCCGATATTTCGAATATTGTAGCACACGCCTTCAGAGAAATGTCCAAATTAAGTGATATTGCAATTCAAAATGGTGGTGGAACAAGAATAGATATAAAAGAAGGCAATATTACAATTGGGGACGCGTATACTTTATTACCTTTCAGTAATACTATTGTAGAATTGAAAATGAGTGGAGAAGAAATTAAAAATGTTTTGGAAGACTCAATTGATTATGCTTTAACTCCAGATGGTTCTACAGGAGCCTATCCATATGCTGCTGGATTGAGATGGGATGTTCAAGCAAGCAATAGTAAAGGAAATAGAGTGATAAATTTAGAGTTTAAGGGTAGAACAGACAAGAGTTGGGTAAAGATAAATCCAAGTAAGACTTATACAGTAGCAACAAATAACTATATTGCAGCTGGTAAAGATGGATATAAAACTTTTGGAATTATATCTAAGCAAGGAAGAGTAGTAAATACATATCTCGGCTATGCTCAATCTTTTGTAGATTATGTCAAAAAGATAAAAACTTTATCAAAACTTCCCTTGTCAGAATATTCAACTCAATCTTTCACTAAATAATTTAAATTTCATATCCTTCCAGCTTGTATTAGTTTTTACTTTTAGAAAAAAAAATTTAGGTATAGACTTAAATTGTGAAAAAATTTCTTGTTGCTATTGACCAAGGCACAACATCAACTAGAGCAATTCTCTTTGATTTAGATGGTAATATAAAATTTACATCCCAGTTTGAATTTAATCAATATTTTCCAAAAAATGGATGGGTGGAGCATAATCCAAACGAAATTTGGCTTACAACTCTAAAAGCGTTGAAAAAAGTAATAAAAAAAGCATCACTATTAAGAGGAAAAATATTAAGTATAGGAATAACTAACCAGAGAGAGACAACTATTCTTTGGAATAAGAAAACAGGAAAACCAGTCTACAACGCAATTGTTTGGCAAGATAGAAGAACACAAGACTATTGTGAAGAGTTAAAGAAAAAAAATTATGAAAAAATTTTTAGAAAAAAAACTGGATTATTTATTGACCCATATTTTTCTGCAACTAAAATTAAATGGATACTAGAAAACGTAAAAAATGTTAAGAAACTTTTAAAATCAAATAATTTATTATTTGGTACTGTTGATACTTTCCTTATTTGGAAACTTACTAATGGGCAACATCATTTAACAGAAGCTACTAATGCTTGTAGGACCATGTTATTTAACATTAATAATAATAAATGGGATAAAGAAATCTTAAAAAAACTTAAAATTTCTGAAAATATTTTGCCAAAAGTTAAAAATTCAGCTGATAATTTTGGTTTAACAAGTAAGAGAATTGTCGGCAGTGAAATACCAATATCAGCAGTTCTAGGAGACCAACAAGCAGCTGCAGTAGGACAGTCATGCTTTGAAAGAGGTTCAGTAAAAAGCACATATGGAACTGGTGCCTTTGTCATAATGAATACTGGTTCAAAAAAAATTTATTCTAAAAATAAATTATTAACAACAATATGTTACAGATTGAATGGAAAAAATACTTATGCTCTTGAAGGATCTATTTTTATTGCAGGTGCAGGTGTACAATGGTTAAGAGATAAATTAAAATTTATTAACAATGCTTTTGATACGGAAACAATTGCTCAGTCAAAAAAAAATAATGAGGGTGTATACGTTGTGCCTGCCTTCAGTGGAATGGGAGCACCTTATTGGAGGCCTGATGCAAGAGGGGTAATAACAGGTTTAACAAGAAATAGTGATTGGAAAACCTTAGTTAGAGCAGTATTAGAGTCAGTTGCCTATCAAAGTAATGATTTATTTAATGCAATGAAAAAAGATGGTTTAAAACCAACTAAACTTAAGATTGATGGAGGCATGGTAAAAAACAACTGGTTTTCGCAATTTTTATCTGACATCATAAATATAAATACAGAAAGACCAAAGGTATTAGAAACAACTGGTTTAGGAGTAGCTTTACTAGCTGGATATCAAATTGGATTATTTAAATCATTATATCAAATCAAGAGGAAATGGAAAAAAGATAAAATTTTCAAGCCTAAAATAAACCGAAAAGTTAGGAACGATTTAATAAATGGTTGGAAATTATCAGTTCAGAAAGCTCTATTATAAAAAATACAGATAAAAATTTAATTGTCGTTTATGAAATATATAAATTTTATTCTTTTATTTTTGCTAAGTATTTTTAATTCAAATTATTCACAGGCTAATGATTTAGTAATAAGCGAACTGCAGAAGGGCGGGAAAATTGTATTTATAAGACATTCACTTGCACCAGGAAATGGAGATCCTGACAATATTGATTTAACAAAATGTGATACTCAAAGAAATTTAAATCAAGAGGGCATAGAACAATCAAAAAATATTGGAATATTATTTAGCGATAATAATATTCAAATTGATAAAGTGTTATCTAGTGAATGGTGTAGATGCAAAGACACTGCAAGATTTGCTTTTAATAATTATGAAACCTTCAAAGGTTTAAACTCTTTTTATCAAGAAAAGTTTTATAAATATAAAGATGAACAAATTAAAAGTTTAAAAAAATATATATCTAATTGGAATAGTGATAAAAATCTTATTTTAGTAACACATTTCGTAGTTATTTCTGAAATGTTAAATTTTGGCACTTCATCTGGTGAAATTGTAGTTATAGATAAAGATTATAAATTTATAGGAAGTATTGAAACCATGTAGTAATTATACATGATTATTATATTGAATTATGAAAGTTGGATTTATAGGTGTTGGATGGATGGGCTTTGGTATAGCAAATAACATCCTTAAAAATAATCATGAATTATTTGTAATTGCTAACAAGAACAGAAAGCCAATTGATAGAATAGTTAAAGAGGGCGCAAAGGAAGTTAAATCTTATGAAGAACTTTGCAAAAGCGGATTAGATGCTTTGTTTTTGTGTGTAACTAATTCTCCTATAGCACACGAAATTGGAAAAAAAATAGTTTCATTACTATCTGATAAAACAATCGTAATTGATATTACCACTCATAATAAAAATGGATCTGTTGAAATGGAGCAAATATTAAAAGCAAATAATATTCCTTACTTAGAGTGCCCAGTTATGGGAGGTCCTGTTCAAGCAGAAGAGGGAATATTGGGTGGAATTGTTGGTGGATCTCAGGAAAATTTAAAAAGATCAGAAGAACTTTTAAAATGTTTTTGTAAAAATTATTATCATTTTGGAGGAATTGGAAACGGCGCAAAAACAAAATTATTAAATAATTTTCTATCTTTAGGAACAGCTACTTATGTAATTGAATTAATAAAAGCTGCAAAAAAATTAGATATTGATTTAGATAAACTTTATAAGGTAGCACAATTAGGATCAGGCAATTCTAATGCTTTAAAGAGAATTTTTGATAAGGTTTTAGAAGATGATTATACAGGTTTTAAGTTTACAGCAACTAATACACTAAAAGATTTAACATATATAACTGATTTATTAAAAGGCATGGATAATGCAGAAAAATTATCTGATCTATCAAAATCTTTTTACAAAAAAGCTGTTGATGATGGTGATGGTGAACTTTTTATAAGTGAATTAATAAAGAAGAATTAATCTTTTTTTTCTTCTTTTTCTTTTTCTGCAAAGAATAAAGCAATCGCAAATAAAGTTGTCCATGCAATTCCTAATAAAGCTTTTGGACTAGTTTCAGCACTCCATATATCTAAAAAGATTGCACCTAATGCAAGACCGACGAGATAAATAACAATTGCAATATTTGTTTTGCTCATATCAATTAAGCTAATGTTTTACACTATTATTCTAATTGGACAATTATAAACAATCATATATAAAGCACCAATAATTTGGGCGAGTGGCGGAATTGGTAGACGCGTTGGTCTTAGGAACCAATAGTGCAAACTGTGAAGGTTCGAGTCCTTTCTCGCCTACCATATTTTATGAAAGTAACAGTAGAAAATAAAAAAGGTTTAGAAAAAGATATAAAAGTCTTTATTGATAAAAAGACTATATCTGGATATCTCGATGAAAAATATGATGAAATCAAAAAAGATGTAGTATTAAAAGGATTTAGACCAGGTAAAGTTCCAACAGAAATTTTAAAAAGACAATTTGGAAAAGCTGTATACGGAGAAGTAATTGATAAAGTATTAAAAGATACAACAACTAAAGCTTTAGAAGATAATAAAATTAAACCAGCGGGTCAGCCCAAGATTGATCTAAAGTCATTTGGTGAAGGAAAAGATTTAGAGTACACAATTTCAGTAACAGAATTACCTAATGTAGAAGTTGGATCATTAAAGGATTTAAAAGTAGACGAGTATGTTGTTAAAATCGATCCTAAAGAAACAGATAAAAGAATCGATCAAATAGCCAAAACTCAAAAAAACTTTAAAGATGCTGAAGAGAATTATAAAGCTAAAGAGGGTGATTTAGTTGTTTTTGATTATAAAGCAACAGTTGATGGTAAAGATTTTAAAGGAAATGAGGGAAAAAATACTCAATTAGAACTTGGAAAAGATTTATTTATTAAAGGATTTGATAAGCAATTAGAAGATGTCAAAAATAAACAAGATAAAAAAGTAGAAGTTAAACTGCCAGAAAACTTTCCAGAAAAAGAAGTGGCTAATAAATCCGCAGTGTTTGATTGTAAAATAACAGCTGTAAAAAAACCTGATGAAACGAAAATTGATGACAATTTCGCAAAAAATTTAGGAGCAAAAGACTTAAATAATTTAAAAGAATTAATATCTAAACAAATCAATGATGAATTTAAAAATTCATTGGAAATGATTTCAAAAAAACAAATTTTAGAACAAATTGAAAAACAAAAACTTGATCAGTTACCAGCCAACCTTATTGAACAAGAAGTAAATATATTATCTCAAGGTATGAAGGAAGAAGAAAAGAAAAAAAATATTAAATACTTTGAGGAGCAAGCTAAAAAAAGAATTAAAACTGGTTTAATTTTAAATGCATTTGGTGAAAAAAATAAAATTAAAGTATCTCAAGAAGAGCTAAATGCAGAAATACAAAAGCAGTTTAGAATGATGCCTGGACAAGAAAAAATGGTCAAGGAATATTATGAGAAAAATCCAGGAGCGATAGAGAGTTTAAGAGGTTCTATTTATGAAGAAAAAATAATTGGTGAACTTAAAAAAATTGCAAAAGTAAATAAAAAAGAAATTAGCAAAGAAGAAGCTGAAAAAATATTAAAAGAGGAGAATGAAAAAAATCTAAAAGAACAAGAGAAATTAGCAAAATTATCTGAAGGTGCCGATGATAAAGTAAAAGAGAAAAAAGAAGTTAAGTCAGAAGATAAAAAAGAAAAGAAAACAGCTAAACCATCTAAAGCTCCAAAAAAAGTAGCAAAAAAAACTAAATCAACAAAAAAAGTTAGCAAAAAGTAATCACAAGTTGTATAAGTAAATCGAATCACTTATGACAACAAAAATTCCTGAACACTTAAGTACTTTGATCCCAATGGTAGTTGAGCAATCAAGCCGTGGTGAAAGAGCTTATGATATTTATTCAAGATTATTAAAAGAGAGAATTGTTTTCGTCGTTGGACCAATTAACGATGCAGTTGCATCTTTAGTTACTGCTCAATTATTATTTTTAGAGTCTGAAGATCCTAAAAAAGAAATATCATTATATATTAATAGCCCAGGTGGATTAGTTACAGCAGGTTTAGGAATTTATGACACAATGCAATATATTAAACCTGAGGTCAGCACATTATGTATTGGTCAAGCTGCAAGTATGGGATCATTTTTGTTAGCAGCTGGATCCAAAGGTAAAAGATTATCATTGCCAAATTCAAGAATTATGGTTCATCAACCATCTGCAGGTTTTCAAGGTCAAGCAACTGATATAGAAATTCATGCTAATGAGGTTATGTCTTTGAAAAAAAGATTAAACGAAATTTATTCTAAACACACAGGTAAGTCAGTTGATCAAATCAAAGAAGCTTTGGAGAGAGACAATTTTATGACTCCAGATAACGCAAAAGATTTTGGTTTGATCGATAAAGTAGTGGAAAAAAGAGACTAGACAACAATATATAGTTTATTCACAACCTATACTTGATTAAGAAGTAATCTTTGTAATAAAGTATTCAAATTGATTCGTTATAAAAAACTATGAGCAACAATAATAAAAATATTCTTTACTGTTCTTTCTGTGGAAAGAGTCAACACGAAGTCAGAAAATTAATTGCTGGCCCAACTGTTTTTATTTGTGATGAGTGTGTTGAATTATGTATGGACATCATCAAAGAAGAGAGTAAAGATACTTTTGTAAAACATCAAGATGGATTACCATCACCAAAAGAGATCTGTGCAGTTCTAGATGATTATGTAATTGGACAAGATCATGCAAAAAAAGTTTTATCAGTTGCAGTCCATAATCATTACAAAAGATTAAATTACGAAAATAAAACAAGCAAAAATGTAGAACTTTCAAAATCAAATATTCTGTTAGTTGGACCAACAGGATGTGGAAAAACATTATTAGCACAAACTTTAGCAAGAATTTTAGATGTGCCATTTACAATGGCAGATGCAACTACATTAACAGAAGCTGGATATGTTGGTGAAGATGTTGAAAATATTATATTAAAATTATTACAAGCAGCAGATTACAATGTTGAAAAAGCACAAAGAGGAATTGTTTACATTGATGAAGTAGACAAAATTAGTAGAAAATCAGAAAACCCATCAATTACTAGAGATGTATCAGGTGAAGGTGTTCAACAAGCTTTATTAAAAATAATGGAAGGAACAGTTGCTAGTGTACCCCCACAAGGTGGAAGGAAGCATCCACAACAAGAATTTTTACAAGTAGACACGACTAACATTCTATTTATATGTGGTGGTGCGTTTGCAGGTTTAGATAAAATAATTTCACAAAGAGACAAAGGTTCATCTATTGGGTTTGGTGCTGAGGTTAAAAGTTTAGAAGATAAAAAAGTAGGTGAGTGGATGAAGAATCTTGAGCCAGAAGACTTATTAAAATATGGACTGATACCAGAATTTATAGGAAGATTACCAATAACTGCTACTTTAGAGGATCTTGATGAAAAATCTTTAGTTAAAATTTTATTAGAACCAAAAAATTCTTTAATTAAGCAATATCAAGAGTTATTTAAATTAGAGGGTGTCAAACTTACTTTTAAAGATCAATCAGTTAAAGACATTGCCAACAAGGCCATATCTAAAAAAACTGGAGCAAGAGGTTTGAGATCGATTCTAGAAAATATATTATTAAAAACAATGTTTGATCTTCCAAGTCAAGATAACATTGAAGAAGTTATAATTGATTCTGGTGCGGCGAAAGGTGTATCAGCGCCTGTTATCGTTCATTCAAAGAACAAAACTAAAACTGATAAGACTTCAGCAGCATAATTTCACGTTAATAAACCATAATTTCCTATTGCATTATAAAATATAATATCCATATTTCTCTAATGGATATAAAAGTGACATTACCGTTATTACCATTAAGAGACATTGTAGTTTTTCCAAGTATGGTAATCCCTTTATTTGTCGGAAGAGATAAGTCCATCACTGCATTAAATGAAGTAATGAAAGGTGATAAAAAAATTGTTCTTGTGACACAAAAAAATTCTGAAGTTGATGACCCAAAGAAAAATGATGTTTTCACTTATGGTTGTGAAAGTAATATCTTACAGTTACTTAAACTTCCAGATGGAACTGTTAAAGTATTAGTTGAAGGTACCAAGAGAGTTAAAATAATTGATTTTAAAGATGATGAAAAGTTTATTAAATGTTCATTCGAGTATCAAAAAGATATTATTTCAAAAGATGACGACCTTCTCCCATTAAGTTTAACTGCTATAAAAAGATTAGAAAAGCTTACTACAGTTAATAAAAAAATATCTTCCGAGACAATTAACAATATTAAACAATTAAAAGATCCATCAAAAATTGCCGATAATATTATTTCACACATCAATGCAAGCATCTCTGAAAAACAACAAATCTTCGAAACTTTAGATGTAAAGAAAAGATTAAATAGTGTGATTAAAATCATGGAAAATGAGGCAAGCATCATTGGTGTTGAGAAAAGAATAAGAGGAAGAGTTAAAACTCAAATGGAGAAAACTCAAAGAGAGTATTATTTAAATGAACAATTAAAAGCTATTCAAAAAGAATTGGGTGAAATTGAAGATGGTAAGGATGAGACTACAAGCTTAAAAAAATCAATTTTGAAGGCAAAGATGCCAAAAGAAGTTGAAAAGAAATGTATGTCCGAATTAAAAAAATTAAAAAATATGAGTCCAATGTCAGCTGAGGCAACTGTTGTAAGAAACTACTTAGATTGGATGATAGATTTGCCATGGTTTAAAAAAGATAAAGTGGATATAGATTTAAACAAAGCACTAAAAATTTTAGAAGAAGACCACTTTGGATTAGAAAAAGTTAAAGAGAGAATAATAGAATTTTTAGCCGTGCAAAAAAGAATGGATAAAATTAAAGGCCCTATATTATGTTTAGTAGGTCCACCAGGTGTTGGAAAAACTTCTTTAGGTAAATCAATAGCTAAGGCAACCAACAGGCAATTTGTAAGAATGTCTCTAGGCGGAGTAAGAGATGAAGCGGAAGTAAGAGGTCATAGAAGAACTTATATCGGTTCACTGCCTGGAAAAATTATACAAATGATGAAAAAAGCAGGAACTAAAAATCCTTTATTTTTATTAGATGAAATTGATAAAGTTGGAAACGATTATAGAGGTGATCCATCATCAGCTTTATTAGAGGCATTAGATCCTGAACAGAATACAACATTTAATGATCATTATCTAGAAGTTGATTATGATTTATCAGATGTTATGTTTGTAACAACAGCAAACACACTGAATATACTTCCCCCACTTTTAGATAGAATGGAAGTCATAAGAATTCCAGGATATACAGAAGATGAGAAGATTAATATTGCCAACAAATATTTACTTCCTAAACAAATCAAAGATAACGGTGTTAAAGAAGGTGAAATGAAGTTAGCTGACCAAACAATTAAAGAAATTATTAGAAGTTACACAAGAGAGAGTGGAGTTAGAAATTTAGAGAGAGAAATATCTAAAGTAACAAGAAAAGTTGTGAAAAAAGTAGTCAACAATGAAGAAAAGAGTGTTGAAGTTAATGAAAAAAATATACCTGACTTCCTCGGAATTAAGAAATTTAAATTTGGTGAATTAGAGGCAAAAGATAAAGTTGGAATAGTTATAGGTTTAGCTTGGACAGAGTTTGGTGGCGAAATATTAAAAGTTGAAACTGTTAATATGCCAGGTAAAGGCAGAATGCAAATAACTGGTAAGTTAGGTGATGTAATGCAAGAATCTGTAAAAGCAGCAAAATCTTATGTTAGATCAAAATGTTTAGAGTTTGGAGTAACTCCTCCACTATTTGAGAAAAAAGATTTTCATATTCACGTTCCAGAAGGTGCAACACCAAAGGATGGACCTTCTGCAGGTATAGCTATGGTTACATCAATAGTATCTTCAATTACCAAAGTTCCAGTTAAGAGAGAAATTGCTATGACTGGAGAGGTAACCATTACAGGTCAAGTTTTACCTATTGGTGGACTCAAAGAAAAACTATTAGCAGCTCATAGAGCAGGTGTTAAAAAAGTTTTAATACCTAAAGAGAACGAAAAAGATTTAGTTGATGTACCAAAAAAAGTGAAAGATGATATTGAAATAGTTCCAGTAGAAACCGCAGATGAAGTAATTAAAATAGCTTTAACTAAAGAATTGAAGCCTACTGAATGGACTGAAGTAGATAAATTAACCGAAACTAAAAAAGACGATAAATCTCAAGCTAGTATTCAGTAATAAACAATTTACATTATAATAACCTTGATGTAATAGTACCATGTTTTGGGCGGTTAGCTCAGTTGGTAGAGCATCTCGTTTACACCGAGGGGGTCAAAGGTTCGAGTCCTTTACTGCCCACCAGAACACGGGGGTGTAGCTCAGTTGGTTAGAGCGATCGCCTGTCACGCGATAGGTCGAGGGTTCGAGTCCCTTCACTCCCGCCATCAAATAAATGAATAAAATAGACCTTTAAAATGTGACCTATCTGCTCTTTTAGTTGATCTAAAAGGTGCTATATAGACTCATCATGCTTGCGGAATTTTTAAAAGATTATTTGCCAATAATTGTATTTTTACTGGTTGCACTCGTATTAAGTGTAGCATTTGTGGCGATCAATTATTTAGCATCTCCAAAAAATCCAGATCCAGAGAAACTATCTGCATATGAGTGTGGTTTCGAACCATTTAGTGACTCTAGAATGGAATTTGATGTTAGATTTTATCTTGTTGCAATATTATTTATTATTTTTGATTTAGAAATCGCTTTTCTATTTCCCTGGGCAATATCTTTAGGCAAAATCGGAATATTCGGATTTACATCAATGATGATCTTTTTATTTATTCTTACTATTGGTTTTATATACGAATGGAAAAAAGGAGCATTAGACTGGGAATAAAATGAATTTAGAGGAAAGAAAAAAAAATATTCCAGAGGAATTTAAGCAATTAGCGCAAGATTTCAGTGATAATGGTTTTATAACAACATCTCTTGATAATCTAGTTAACTGGGCTAGAACTGGATCATTACATTGGATGACTTTTGGTCTTGCATGTTGTGCAGTCGAAATGATGCAAACTTCAATGCCAAGATATGATTTAGAAAGATTTGGCGCTGCCCCTAGAGCTTCACCTAGACAATCAGATGTTATGATTGTTGCTGGAACTCTTACAAATAAAATGGCTCCAGCACTAAGAAAAGTTTATGACCAAATGCCAGAACCAAGATATGTAATTTCCATGGGAAGTTGTGCAAATGGTGGAGGATATTATCATTACTCTTATTCTGTAGTAAGAGGATGCGATCGTATTGTACCAGTTGATGTATATGTTCCTGGGTGCCCTCCTTCTGCTGAAGCACTTTTATATGGCATAATGCAACTTCAAAAGAAAATCAGAAACAAAGGTTCTCTGGAAAGATAAAAAATGCAAAACATCCAGGATTTAGAAAAAATTTTGAATTCAGAACTAAATACTAAAATAAAAAGTTCTTTAATCAAACATAATCAAATTTACTTAAAAATTGATGAAACGGACTTAACAGAGGTTATTTTGTTCTTAAAAACAAATTCAAAAACAAAATTTAGACAATTGATAGATATTACTGCTGTAGATTTTCCTGAAAATGAAATTAGATTTAAATTAGTTTATCTATTGTTAAGTCATGAATTTAATCAAAGAATTATAATAGAGATAGATGTAAAAGAAAAAGAAATAGTTGGCTCAATAACATCTATATTTCCTGCTGCAAATTGGATGGAAAGAGAAGTATTTGACATGTATGGAATTGATTTCAAAGATCATCCAGACCTAAGAAGAATACTTACTGATTATGGTTTTGAAGGACATCCATTAAGGAAAGATTTTCCTTTAACAGGTCATAATGAAGTTAGATACAGTCATGAAACTAAAAAAGTTATTTATGAACCAGTAAAATTAGAGCAAAATTATAGAAACTTCGATTATGAAAGTCCTTGGGAAGGTACTAAGTATATAAAAGAACAAACTAAAGAATAATGGCAAAAGAAACTAAAACTTTGAATTTAAATTTTGGACCTCAACATCCAGCAGCTCATGGAGTTTTGCGATTAATATTGCAGTTAGATGGCGAAATTGTTGAAAAAGCAGATCCACACATTGGTTTATTGCATAGAGGGACAGAAAAATTAATTGAAAATAAAACTTATACCCAAGCCGTTCCGTATTTTGATCGACTAGATTATGTCGCACCAATGAACCAAGAACACGCTTTTGCCTTAGCAATTGAAAAAATTCTAAAAATAGAAGTTCCAATAAGAGCTCAATACATAAGAGTAATGTTTTGTGAGATTGGAAGAATACTTAGTCATATTTTAAATGTCACAACACAAGCGATGGATGTTGGCGCATTAACTCCAACTTTATGGGGATTTGAAGAGAGAGAAATATTAATGGGTTTTTATGAAAAAGTTTCTGGTTCTAGATTGCATGCCAATTATTTTAGAGCTGGAGGAGTACATCAAGATCTACCAAAAGGATTAGATAAAGAGATCGGAAAATTTTGTGAAAGATTTCCAAAAATAATAAATGATTTAGAATTACTTTTAACCGATAACCGAATATTTAAGCAAAGGAACGTTGATATAGGAGTAGTATCAAAACAAGATGCTCTCGATTATTCTTTTTCTGGTGTTATGTTGAGAGGATCTGGCGTTCCCTGGGATTTAAGAAAATCCCAGCCTTACGATTGTTATGAACAATTCGAATTTAAAATTCCAGTAGGAAAAAATGGTGATTGTTACGACAGATACCTGTGCAGAATTGAAGAAATGAAAGAAAGTGTAAATATAATAAATCAATGCTTGGCAAATTTACCAGTAGGACCAATTAAAACTGATGATGGAAAAATCAGTCCACCACCAAAAAAAGAAATAAAACAATCTATGGAAGCATTGATCCATCATTTCAAGTTATATACCGAAGGTTATAGAGTTGATAAAGATGAAATATATACAGCTGTAGAGGCTCCCAAAGGAGAATTTGGTGTTTACTTAATTTCTGATGGTTCAAGCAAACCTTACAAATGCAAAATTAGAGCTCCAGGATTTTCTCATTTGCAAGCGATGGATTACTTAATTAAAGGTCATATGTTGGCTGATGTTCCTGCAGTTTTAGGTTCAATGGATATTGTTTTTGGAGAGGTAGATAGATAATGGCTGTTAAAAAAATATCAAAAGTTCAACCTGAAAAATTTGAGTTTAATAAAAAAAACAAAGAAACCGCTGATAGTGTTATTAAAAATTATCCTTCTGGAAAACAGCAAAGTGCAGTTATGGCTTTATTGTACTTAGCACAAAAACAAAATGATAATTGGATACCCTTAAGTGCAATGAAATACATAGCAAAGTATTTAGACATGCCATACATAAAAGTATATGAGGTGGCTACATTTTATAGCATGTATAATTTAACTCCTGTTGGTAAATATTTTTTTCAAATATGTACTACAACTCCATGTATGTTAAGAGGCGCATACAATCTAGTAGATGTTTGTAAACGAAAAATTTCTGAGGAAGAAAATCGTTTGTCAGAGGATGGAAAAACTTCTTGGTTAGAAGTAGAATGTTTAGGTGCTTGCGTGAATGCTCCAATGCTTCAATTAAATGACGACTATTATGAGGATTTAGATCCAATAAAACTTGAGCAAATAATAAATAAAATAAGTAATGATGAAGTTCCACAACCAGGATCCTATAGAGGCAGATTAAGTTCTGAACCAGAGAATACTAGAAAAACATTAATAGGTAATAAAAATGCTTGAAGATAAAGATAGGATTTTTCAAAATTTATACAATGATTTTGGTGCTGATTTAACATCTGCAAAACAGAGGGGAGACTGGAAGGATACAAAAGAAATTTGTGGCAAAGGAAGAGAATGGATAATTAATGAAATTAAAGCATCAGAACTTAGAGGAAGAGGAGGAGCTGGATTTCCTACAGGTTTGAAATGGTCTTTTGCTCCAAAAGAAGTAGGATCAAGACCACATTATTTAGTAATTAATGCCGATGAGTCTGAACCTGGCACATGTAAAGATAGAGATATTCTGAGATTTGAACCACACAAATTAATAGAAGGCTGTTTAATTGCATCTTATGCAGTTAATGCACACAAGTGCTATATTTATATAAGAGGGGAATATTTTAACGAAGGACAAAAACTTCAAATAGCTATCGATGAAGCTTACAAAGATGGTCTCTTAGGAAAAAATTCTGCAGGGACTGATTGGGAATTAGATATTTATATTCATTATGGTGCTGGGGCTTATATCTGTGGTGAGGAAACTGCCTTACTTGAGAGTATTGAAGGAAAAAAAGGACAACCAAGATTAAAACCTCCATTTCCAGCTTTAATAGGTCTTTATGGTTGCCCGACAATAATAAACAATGTTGAAACAATTTCAGTGGTACCAACTATACTTAGGAGAGGTGGAAAATGGTTTTCATCACTGGGTAGACCAAAAAATACTGGTTCCAAAATATATTGTATTTCAGGAAATGTAAATAATCCCTGCAACGTAGAAGAAGAAATGGGAATTCCATTAAAAGAATTAATTGAAAAACATGCAGGTGGAGTAATAGGAGGATGGGATAACTTAAAAGCAGTTATACCTGGTGGTTCATCAATGCCATTACTTCCAAAAGAAACATGTGAAACAATTAAAATGGATTTTGATGCATGTGTTGAGAATAAAACTGGTTTAGGAACAGCTGGTATTGTGGTTATAAATAAAGATCAAGACATTATTAAGTGTATGGCAAGAATAGCAAGATTTTATAAACACGAGAGCTGTGGTCAATGTACACCATGCAGAGAAGGTTCTGGTTGGATGTGGAGAATGTTAGAGAGAATGGCCAAAGGAGAAGCCACAAGAGATGAAGTAGATATGTTGTTAGATGTAACAAAACAAATTGAAGGTCATACTATTTGCGCTTTTGGAGAAGGATCTTCATGGCCTGTTCAAGGATTGATCAGAAATTTTAAAGATGAAATAATTGAAAGAAATAAGTTTGATCCAATAGTGAAAAAGCAAAAAGATATACCGTATTTAGTTGATCAACATTTATTAGAAAAAGAAAATGCTTAAACTTAAAGTAAATGATATTGATGTTGAGGTAGAAGATGGCACAACTGTATTACAAGCATGTGAACAAGCTGGAGCAGAGATACCAAGATTCTGTTATCACGAAAAATTATCTATAGCTGGAAATTGTAGAATGTGTTTAGTTGAAATGGAAAAATCTCCTAAGCCAATAGCCTCTTGTGCGATGCCTGCTGCTGAGGGGATGGTAATTAAAACTAACACTGAAAAAGTGAAAAAAGCAAGAAAAGGTGTAATGGAATTTTTACTGGCAAATCATCCACTCGATTGCCCAGTATGTGACCAAGGTGGTGAATGTGATTTACAAGATCAATCTATGTATTATGGAATTGATAAATCAAGATTTAAAGAAAATAAAAGATATGTACCTGAAAAATATATGGGTCCTCTTATAAAAACTCAAATGACAAGATGCATTCATTGCACAAGATGTATAAGATTTGCAACTGAAGTTGCTGGAGTACCAGAACTTGGAGCAATTGGGAGAGGTGAGAATATGCAAATCACCACTTATTTAGAAAAAGCGATGGAGTCTGAACTATCAGCTAATGTTATTGATTTATGTCCTGTCGGAGCACTTACATCAAAACCTTATGTCTTCGAAGCTAGACCATGGGAACTAAAAAAAACTGAGACAATTGATGTGATGGATGCTGTTGGATCAAATATAAGAGTAGATACATACGGATGGGAAGTTAAAAGAGTTCTTCCAAGAATTAACGAGGAAATAAATGAAGAATGGATATCTGATAAGACTAGATATGCATGTGACGGCTTAAAAAATCAGAGATTAGATACTCCTTATGTAAAGATTAATAATAAATTAAAGCCATCAAGTTGGGACGAAGCTTTTAAAGCTGTATCTGAAAGAATTGCAAAAACAAAGTCTGAAAAAATTGCTGGATTTATAGGTGATATGACAAATATGGAAACTACATATGCAGCAAAAGATTTTTTTGAAAAAACGATCAAGTCTGAAAATTTAGAATCCAGATATGAAAAATTATATATTAATACAAAGGTAAGAAGTAATTATCTATTTAACAGTTCAATTGAAGGAATAGAAAAAAGCGATTTAATAATTCTAATAGGTACAAATCCAAGATTTGAAGCAACAATATTAAACTCACGAATAAGAAAAAATTATTTAAAAAATAAGATAGAAATTATATCTCTAGGTGATGTTGGTGATTTAACTTACCCTTACCAAGTTATATCGAATAATACCGACACTATAAAAGATATTATTGAAAATAAGCATGAAATTTCTGAAAAAATTAAAAAATCGAAATATCCAAGTATAATTTTTGGACAATCAGTTCTAAAACTTAAGTCGGCACCTTATATTTTTGAAGAATTCAAAAATTATCTATTAGAAAATGATAAAATTACCGATGATTGGAATGCATTAAATATATTATCAAAAAATTCATCCACAGTAGGCTCATACGACTTAAATGTATTGTCAAAAAATTCTAGCTACGAAATATTGGATAAATTAGAAAACAACGAATTCGAAATTTTAATTTTATTTGGTCAAGATAATTTAAATTTTGAGAAAAAAAATGAATTTATAATATATATAGGTAGTCACGGTGATAAAGGTGCAAGTATTGCTGATGTAATTTTGCCTGGTGCTACTTACACAGAACAAGATGGTTATTTTACAAACTTAGAAGGAAAATTACAAAAAGCCTACAAGGCATCATATCCACCAGGTGAAGCGAAAGAGGATTGGCAAATAATAAATGAATTGTCCTCATTCATTAAAAGAAAAAATTTATATAAAGATAAAAATCAACTTATCGATTCATTAACAAATTATTTAAATCTTAATAATAAAAATGAAACTGATTTTAAAGTGCCTGAATATAACTTTAAATCAGAAAAAATTATTTCTGAAGAGATTGATTATTATCACTCCAATGTAATAGCAAGAGCATCAAAAACAATGTCAGAATGTAAAAATATTAGAATGAGTTTACCAAAAACCGGAACCGATAATTAATGTCTGAACTATTTATATTTTTTGAACAAATTTATAGAATTCTTTTTCTATTAATCCCAGTTTTAGTATCTGTTGCAATGATTGTTTGGTTAGATAGAAGAGTATGGGCATTTGTTCAAAAAAGAAAAGGTCCTAACGTTGTTGGTCCATTTGGATTATTTCAAACATTAGCTGATGCATTAAAATACATTTTTAAAGAAATAATTATTCCAGCAAGCTCAAATAAAGTTATTTTTATATTAGCCCCAATAGTTACAATGACTTTGGCTTTAATTGCTTGGGCGGTAATTCCTTTCAGTGAAACATTTGTATTAGCAAATATCAATGTTGGTATTTTATATCTTTTTGCAGTTTCATCTTTAGGTGTTTATGGAATAATTATGGGTGGATGGGCATCTAATTCAAAGTATCCTTTTCTAGGAGCAATTAGATCAGCAGCTCAAATGGTTTCTTATGAAGTTTCCATAGGTGTAATAATTATAAATGTATTACTTTGTGTAGGTTCATTAAATCTAAGTGACATCGTTTTAGCTCAAAAAGATTTATGGTTTGTAATACCTCTGTTCCCAATGTTTATAATATTTTTTATTTCTGCCTTAGCGGAAACTAACAGACCCCCTTTTGATTTGCCCGAAGCCGAAGCAGAGTTAGTTGCAGGTTACCAGACAGAATACTCTGGTATGATGTACGCAATGTTTTGGTTAGGGGAATATGCTAACATTTTACTTATGTGTGCAATGGGATCCATTTTATTTCTTGGTGGCTGGTTATCTCCCATAGATTTATTTCCATTTAACATAATTCCAGCTCCAATATGGTTAATCTTAAAAATACTTTTCTTATTTATCTTATTTGCTCTGATAAAAGCAATAGTACCTAGATACAGGTATGATCAATTAATGAAACTTGGATGGAAAATTTTTCTACCATTTTCATTAATTTATGTAGTATTAACTGCAAGTTTTTTAATGTATTTTGATTTATTACCGGGGAATTAGAATGAGCTTAATAAGATTTTTCAAAACAATTTTTATGATTGATTTTTTAACAGGATTAATCATGGCAATAAAAGAAATATTTAAACCAAAAAAAACAATTAATTATCCATTTGAAAAAGGTTCAATTAGTCCTAGAGCAAGAGGAGAACATGCGCTAAGAAGATATCCAAATGGTGAGGAGAGATGTATTGCTTGTAAGCTATGTGAAGCTGTTTGTCCTGCTCAGGCTATAACAATAGAGTCTAGCGAGAGAGAAGATGGAAGTAGAAAAACTACTCGTTATGATATTGATATGTTAAAATGTATTTATTGCGGTTTGTGCGAACAATCCTGTCCAGTTGATGCGATTGTGCAAGGTCCAAATTTTGAATTTGCTACAGAGACAAGAGAAGAACTTTACTATAACAAAGAAAAGTTATTAGAGAATGGAGATAGATGGGAGAATATTTTAGCAGCAAATATTAATGCTGATAGCCCCCACAGATAATCAATGATTGCTCACGCAATAGTCTTTTATATATTTTCACTGATTGCAATTGTTTCTGCGATTATGGTAACTGTTTCGAAAAACACAGTTAATTCAGTTTTTTTTTTAATATTGGACTTTATTAGTATTTCTTGCCTGTTCATCATGATTGGTGCCGAATTTTTAGGAATGATAATGCTTATTGTGTATGTTGGAGCAGTGGCAGTATTATTTTTATTTGTGGTAATGATGTTAAATGTTGCTCAACAAAAAAATGAATGGTTTAATTCTAGTGGAAGAAGTTCCCATATTCCAGTTGGTCTATTAGTAAGTATTATTATATTTTTTGAATTAATTATTGTTATAGGTGGTTGGAAATATAAACCAGATTTGTTAGATTCAATTGCGATTGAAATAAATACTGACTTAACAAATACTCAATCTTTAGGAAGTGTTATCTATACCGATTATATTCATTTGTTTCAATTATCTGGAATGGTTTTATTGGTAGCCATGATTGGAGCAATTGTATTGACTTTCAGACAAAGATCTGGAGTAAAAAGACAAAGTTATTTCAAACAAATATCAAGAGATAGAAAAGATGGTATTGAATTAGTTGATGTTGAAAATAATAAAGGAGTAAAAATAGATGCTTAGCATTGGACTTGGTCATTATTTAACTCTTGCTGCTATTATATTCACAATTGGTATCGTGGGTATTTTTCTAAATAGAAAAAATATTATCGTTATACTGATGAGTATTGAATTAATACTTTTAGCTGTAAATATAAATTTAGTATCATTTTCTATTTTTATTAACGATCTTAGTGGTCAGGTTTTCACATTATTCATATTAACTGTGGCTGCAGCAGAGGCTGCAATAGGACTTGCAATTATTGTAGTATATTACAGAAACTCTGGAACAATAAGAGTTGAAGAAATCGACAAATTGAAAGGGTAAATGGAATATTTAATATTATTTTTGCCTTTAATAGGTTCAATTATATCGGGTTTCTTTGGTAAAACTATTGGTGATAAATTATCTCAATTAATCACATGTATTTTGGTCTCTATTTCGGCTTTATTATCTTTATTCATATTTTTTAAAGTTGTTTCATCAGGATATGAGCATAATGCAATTATTGCTACTTGGATAAATTCAGGATCTTTAAATGTAAATTGGTCAATTAAAGTTGATGCTCTTTCTGCAGTAATGTTAGTCGTAGTTACTATAGTTTCATCCTTAGTTCATATTTATTCTGTTGGTTACATGTCTCACGACCCACATAAACCAAGATTTATGTCCTATTTATCATTATTTACATTTGCTATGTTAACATTAGTAACATCAGATAATTTTTTACAATTATTTTTCGGATGGGAAGGGGTTGGTCTTTGCTCGTACTTTTTAATTGGTTTTTGGTATAAAAAAGAGAGTGCTAATGCTGCTGCTATTAAGGCTTTTATAGTAAATAGAGTTGGAGACTTTGGTTTTGCATTGGGAATTTTTTTAATATTTTATATTTTTGGCACAGTAAATTACGACGAAGTTTTTCTTAAAATACCTGAAATTATAGATCAAAAAATAAATTTTCTATCTTTTGAATTTTATACAATAGATTTAATTTGTTTATTACTTTTTATTGGAGCAATGGGAAAGTCAGCTCAATTTTTGCTTCATACATGGTTACCAGATGCTATGGAAGGTCCAACACCAGTATCCGCATTAATTCATGCAGCCACAATGGTAACTGCAGGAGTTTTTTTAGTAGTTAGATGTTCTCCAATTTATGAGTACTCAGAATTAGCTTTGTCTGTAATCACATTAGTTGGAATGACCACAGCTTTTTTTGCAGCTACAGTTGCATTAGTTCAAACAGATATAAAAAAAATTATCGCTTATTCAACATGTAGTCAATTGGGATACATGTTTTTTGCAGCAGGTGTAGGTGCATATAATGTTGCAATGTTTCATTTATTTACACATGCTTTTTTTAAAGCTCTACTTTTCTTAGGCTCTGGATCAGTAATTCATTCATTTAAAGATGAACAAGATGTTAATAAGATGGGGGGAGTATTTAGAAAATTACCTTACACTTATGCATTAATGGTTATAGGTACTTTAGCTTTAACAGGTTTTCCTTTCTTATCAGGTTTTTATTCTAAAGATGCAATAATTGAATTTGCTTATATAAGTGACACAAAATTTGGAATTTATGCTGCTGGAATAGGTGTATTAACTGCTGTAATGACTTCTATATACTCTTGGAGATTATTATTTAAAACTTTTCATGGAGATTACAAAAATAAAGATCTTAGTATTGATACAATGCACGAGTCTCCATTAAGTATGATGTTACCTTTGGTGTTATTAGCAGTAGGTGCTGTTTTTTCAGGATTTTTATTTAAAGAATTATTTATAGGTCATGATACAATGTACAATTTTTGGGGAGAGTCTATAAAATTTCTAGAACCATTAGGAAAAGAACATCCTCCAACTTGGTTTTTGTTTTTAACTCCTACATTAGTAGTTTTAACAATTCCATTGTCATATTATCTATTTGTTAAAAATACTAAAATTGTAAATGAAATAGTTTCCATTAACATGCCAGTTTACATTTTTCTCCAAAAAAAATGGTATTTTGACGAATTGTATGATCAAATTTTTATTAAACCTTCAAAAAGTTTTGGAATATTTCTTTGGAAAAAGATTGATGGATTAATAATCGATAAATTTGGACCAGATGGAATTTCAAATTTAGTAAAACTTTTTTCTTTTAAAGCAGTAAAGTTTCAATCAGGTTATATTTATCAGTATGCCTTTATAATGCTTCTAGGTTTTTCAATTTTATTAACTTTATTAATAGTAAAATAATATGAATTTCCCAGTTCTATCATCACTAATTTTACTTCCAACAATAGGAGCCTTATTTATTTTTTTTGTTAGATCGTCTAATTCTCAATATCAAAGTAGCAAATATGTTGCCCTTTTTATAACTTTAGCTAATTTTTTCTTATCTTTATATTTATGGATTGTTTTTGATAAATCTATAGTTGACTTTCAGTTTGTTGAAGAAAGAGAATGGATTTCAGGATTTGTTAATTACAAAGTTGGAGTAGACGGGATATCAATCTTATTTATTTTACTTACAACATTCATTACTCCAATTTGTGTAATAACTGTAAATGCAACTATCAAAAATAGATTAAAAGATTTTTTAATAGCAATCTTGATACTTGAAACATTTATGATAGGTGTCTTTTGCTCGTTGGACTTAGTTGTATTTTATTTATTTTTTGAGGCTGGTCTTATTCCAATGTTTTTAATTATTGGTATATGGGGTGGAGAAAGAAGAGTTTATTCAGCATTTAAATTCTTTTTATATACTTTGCTAGGTTCAGTTTTAATGCTGGTTGCTATTATATCAATATATTGGATAACTGGTACAACTGATGTCATTAAGTTATATGAATTGGGTATCGACGCTAAGTACCAAAATTTATTATGGCTAGCATTTTTTAGTTCCTTTGCTGTTAAAACACCAATGTGGCCAGTGCATACATGGTTACCAGATGCTCATGTAGAGGCACCAACTGCTGGTTCAGTTTTACTAGCTGCAATACTTTTAAAAATGGCTGGATATGGATTTATAAGGTTTTCTCTAGGTTTGTTTCCAGATGCTTCATTATATTTTGTTCCTTTAGTTTACACACTTAGTTTGATAGCGATTATTTATACATCACTAGTAGCCTTAATGCAGGAAGATATGAAAAAACTAATAGCTTATTCGTCCGTAGCTCACATGGGATTTGTAACACTTGGTATTTTCACGATGACACAGCAAGGAATAGAAGGAAGTATTTTCCAAATGATTAGTCATGGTTTGGTATCTGCAGCACTATTTTTATGTGTTGGAGTTGTTTACGATAGACTTCATACAAGACTTATAAATAGATATGGAGGCTTAGTTTCTATAATGCCAAAGTACGCAATAGTTTTTATGGTTTTTACTTTAGGAGCTCTTGGATTACCCGGAACAAGTGGTTTTATTGGTGAATTTTTAGTTTTAATGGGTGCATTTAAAAAGAATATACTTGTAGCAACGATTGCAAGTCTAGGAGTGATCTTGGGGGCGGCATATATGCTTTGGTTATATAAGAGAATTATCTTTGGAAAATTAATTAATGAAGATGTAAAAAAAATGGTTGATTTAAAAAAATTTGAAATTGTTACATTATGGCTTTTGGTATTACCGATTATATTTTTTGGTTTTTATCCAGAACCTTTGATTAACTCAATAGAAGTATCAGTTGCAAATATGATAGATATAAATGATTTAGACAAGATTAATAAATTAGTATTAGGTGAATAATGGAAAATCTACAACTTATAATTCCGGAGTTATTTATATCTATAATGATTATGTTTTTGTTAATATTTGGGGTATTTAAGAAAAATAGTTCTCTAGTAGTTTATAATTTAACAACACTAAGTTTAGTTGCTGCTTTAGCATTAATAATTAACTTAGATACGCAAATTCAATCATCATTATTCAATAATAGTTACAATATAGATAGTTTAGCTAGATTTATGAAAATTCTTTTAATTTTGTCCGGGATTTTTGTAATGCTGTCATCATCAAAATACATTCAGATTAGTAAAATTAGCAAAATTGAATATCCAATTCTTATTTTATGCTCAATTTTAGGTATGATGGTTATGATTAGTTCAAACGATCTTATTGTTTTTTACATGGGCTTAGAATTGCAATCACTAGCATTATATGTGTTAGCATCATTTAATAGAGATAATTTACTTTCAACAGAGTCTGGATTAAAATATTTTGTCTTAAGCGCTCTTTCATCTGGACTTTTATTATATGGATGTTCACTTATTTACGGTTTTTCAGAAACGACTAATTTTAATCAAATTATGATTAATACAAAAGAAATAGAATACGGATTAACTTTTGGAATAGTGTTTATTTTAGTTGGATTAGCTTTTAAAATTTCTGCTGTTCCTTTCCATATGTGGGCACCTGATGTTTATCAAGGTTCACCAACATCAGTAACAGTCTTTTTCGCATTACTTCCAAAAATTGCTGCATTAACCGTATTTATTAGATTTTTATACATTCCTTTTTATGAATTAGGTGATCAGTGGCAAATGATAATTATATTTTTGTCTATTGCATCAATGGTATTCGGAGCAGTAGCAGCAATTGGTCAAAAAAATTTAAAAAGACTAATAGCCTACAGCTCAATTAGTCATATGGGATACGCTCTTGCAGGTTTATCTACAGGCACAACGCAAGGTGTGCAGAGCTCTATTACATATATAACAATTTATCTTGTCATGAATTTAGCTTTTTTTAGTTGTTTGTTTATGCTTAAGCGAAACGATGAATATTATGAGAACATAGATGATTTATCGGGTCTTTCAAAAAATCATCCGTTATTGTCATTATCATTGCTTGTTGTGCTATTCTCTTTAGCGGGAATACCACCACTAGCTGGTTTTTTTGCAAAATTCTATATTTTTGTGGCTGTAATAAATGAAAAAATGTATTTTTTAGCAATAGTTGGACTGCTAGCAACAGTAATCGCTGCTTTTTATTATCTAAGAATAATCAAAATTATATATTTCGATCCAGAAAAAGAAAAATTTGAGTCGAAACATAATTTAGGTTTAAAATTTACACTAGTAGCATCAACTTTTTTCATTCTTGCTTACTTTATATATCCAAGTGGAATAGTAGATATTATTTCACAAATAAACATTAATTAATGAAACTCAAAATATATTCTTATAAGGGTGTCAAAAGCACTAATGATACAGCAATAAGATTAATCAAACAAAACATAAAACAAGGTATAGTTACTAGCGATATCCAAACTAATGGAAAAGGACAAAGGGGAAAAAAATGGGTTTCTAGAAGAGGAAATCTTTTTATTTCAATTTTTTTTCCTATTAACAAAAGTTTAAATTTAAAAAAAATTACATTTTCAAATCTTAAAATAATAAAAAATATTTTAAAAAATATTGTTCCATATAAAATCAATATTAAACTACCAAATGATTTAAAAATAATGAATAAAAAGGTATGCGGAATTCTTCAAGAAATAATTCA
>CACBXW010000005.1 GCA_902543295.1 uncultured Pelagibacteraceae bacterium
CAATGAGATTTTTTTATTGTGTCCTATTAGCATTTTTATAATAGATGATAATTAATCCGCAGGTTAGTGCTATACAACTTATTATTTGCCCCATACTTAAATTGAAAAATAAATAACCTAGTTGTTGATCAGGTTCTCTGAAGAACTCGATAACAAATCTAAAAAATGAGTATAAAATTAAAAAATAACCTGAAATAATACCAGGTGTATTCCTTAATCTATTAAACAACATATTTAAAATAATAAATAGAACAACCCCCTCAAATATTGCCTCATAAATTTGTGAAGGATGTCGATTTAAATCATCAATTTTTATAAACTTTACTGACCATGGTACATTTGTTTCTATGCCATAAAGTTCTGAGTTTATGAAATTTGATATTCTTCCTAAAAAAATTCCTATAGGAGAACAAACAGCAACCACATCTAAATAACTAAAAATATTTTGATTTTTATTTTTGCAGAAGAAATGAGTTCCTATAATAATTCCAATTAGTGCACCGTGAAAAGACATGCCTCCTTGCCAAATTTTTATAATCTCAACTGGGTTATTTATAAAATAAATTGGGTCGTAAATAATCACATATCCAAGTCTTCCACCAAGGATGATGCTTATGATCAAATAAGTTATATAATCGTCGAAAAATTCTTTTTGAGTACTATCATTGATTAGTTTGTTCTTTGCAAAATACCAACCAAATACTAAGCCAAATATATAAGACAAGGAATACCATCTAATTTCTAATGAAAAGATCTCAAAAGCGACTGGGTCAAAATTATTAATAAACATTTAATTGTAATATTATAAATATTACTTAAACTTTGATAAGAAATTATTATGTCAAAATCAAGATTCGTATTTGATAAATTTGCAAAATTTTTGGAAGAAGGACTGGTCAACTACAAAGATTTTAGTGATGAAGTCGTAAATATTTTACGCTCAAAAAAAGAAGAAATTATCCTTAAAATGAATTTAGTAAGTAAAGATGAAATTGATATATTAAATAAAAGAATTGAAAAATTGGAAAAAAAAATTGCTGAAAAAAAAATAAAAAAAAAAACTAAACGGGTAAAGAAATAATAACTTTTAATCCACCTAAACTAGACTTATCGAATTTAAGATCTCCACCATGTGATTTTACTACATCAGATGATATAGCTAAGCCAAGGCCAACACTTGACTTTGTTTCTGATCTACTTTTGTCAATTTTATAAAATGGCTTCAAAACATTTTGATGTTCTTTTTGCGGTATGCCTGGACCATCATCTTCTATTGAAATATTAATAGTTGATCTTCCTTTTTTTAGATGCAATTCAACATTATCAGCAAATTTTAAAGAATTATCTATAAGGTTATTGATACATCTACTGATTAAATTTTTTCTTCCATCAAAATAAACCTTTTCTTTTAAAAAATATTTTATATTTGGTTTCTCATATTTTTTGCATATATCATCAAGGAGGACAGATATATCAAACGTTTCAGTTTTATCTTTTGCTCCAGATCTTGCGAATTGAAGATATTCATTTAACATTTTTTCCATTTCATCAACATCTCTTGATAATTTTTCAACAACACTTTTGTCTTTAATCATCGCTATTTGAAGTTTTATCCTTGTCAAAGGTGTTCTTAAATCGTGGCTAATACCTGATAGCATCTCAGATCTTTGATTAAGATGTCTAATTATTCTTTTTCTCATTTTGTCAAACTCTAAACCAGCTTTTCGGATTTCGAGTGCTCCAGAAGGTCTAAATTCGTCAATATCCTCTCCTCGACCAAATCTTTCAGATGCCTCTGCAAGTTTAGTTATGGGTCTAGTTTGATTTTTTAAAAAAATTATTGCTACTGCTATCATTAACAATGCTGGCAATGTTATCCAAAGACCAAATAATCTAGCCGAACTTGTAGTTAGTCTGTCCCTTGGAATATAAAATTGAAAATATCCTTTTGAATATCCTATTTTCAAGTCAACAACTTCTTTGAAGTTTGTTGTATCAAACCAATAAGTTAAATTTTTTTTCTTCAATTCTCTTCTTAATGATCGATCCACTGGACTGAACCATCTTTCTGGTATTTTATCTGGTAAGATTTTATCTTTTTCATATTTGATATTAAAACCCAAGTGTTCTTTGAATAAAATTATTATAAAATCTTTGTTAGTTTCGTCGTTATCATAAGCATCTACAAAAGTTTTGACTTCAGAGACCAATGCTCTTGTCATTCCAGAATTAGTTTTGATCCAAAGACTATCAAAAAAAACTAAAGAGATAGTTATTTGCATAACTACTATTGGAACAGCGACTATGAGTAAACCTCTATAAAAAAGTCTTTTAGGCAAGATATTTTTTATATATTTATTCAATCCATAAAACATAACCTTCACCTCTTATTGTTTGTAAATAATTTGGGCTTTTTGGGTTTTCTTCAATTTTCTTCCTAAGTCTTGTAATGATTACGTCAACTGATCTTTCTTTATCAATTTTTATAAGATTTCCAATCTCCTCTCTTTTAAAAATTTTTCCAGGGGAATTAACCATTTTATCTAAAATTATTTTTTCTGTATTATTGATTTTTATTGATTTATCATTTTTCAAAATAAACTGCTTATTAAGATCTATTTCAATTTTACCAAATTTAAATTTTCTCTTCATATTTTTATATTTTGTTTTATTTAAGATATTATTAATTCTAAGTATTAATTCTTTAGGCTCAAAAGGTTTTGGAAGGTAATCGTCTGCACCGATATCCAAACCCTCTATTCTCTCTGAAGCTTCACCCTTCGCAGTTAAAAGAATTATAGGGGTCGAAATTTTATCTTTATTTTCTTTTGTAAATTCTAAACCACTCTTTCCTGGCATCATTATATCAAGCACTATTAAGTCAAATTTTATAATTTTAACTTTCTCAAGAGCATCTTCGGCACTATTCGAACTAGTTACAAGATATTCATTTTGGGAAAGGTATTCTTTAACTAATTCTCTTATACCGTCATCGTCATCTACAACTAAAATATGTGCTTTAAATTTTTCCATTAATTATTTTTTTTAAAACATTATCAAAACTAACAACCTCATTTGCTTTTGATGCAGAGAATGCTTGGTAAATTCTTTTTTTTTGAGCCGAGAAAATTTCGTTAAATAACTTTTCTCCTTCCTCTGTTAAGAAGACATGTTTTATTCTCGTATCTACTTGATCTTTTTCATATTTTATAGCTTTTAAATTTATTAAATCTTTCAAAACTCTATTTAAACTTTGCTTTGTAACTTTCAATTTTCTTAAAAGTTCTGATATTGTGATGCCCTCATATAATGAAATTAGATGAATAACCTTGTTATGTGCGACACCTATGGAGTATTTATTCAATACATTTCTAGCATCTGAGACCGTCTCTCTATATCCAAGAAATATTTTTTCAATATATTGTTTAAGATCCTCATCTTTTAAATATAAAAGTTTTTTCATATTGGTAAGTTATATTGACATATTATATATACAAATATATTTTTTTATAAAATTAAATAATGATACCTTTCGATAAACGATCAGGAAAAATTTGGTACAATAGTGAGCTTGTTGAATGGCAAGATGCAAAATGCCATGTAATCAGTCACGGGCTTCATTATGCAAGTTTAGTTTTCGAAGGTGAAAGAGTATACGACGGAGAAATATTTAAGCTAGAAGAGCACACAGATAGATTATTTTATTCTGCAAAAAGATTAGACATTAATATTCCTTATACAAAAGATGAAATAAATGAAGCCTCTAAAAAAATAGTGGCGGTTCAAAATATTCAAAATGGATATGTAAGACCATTTGCATGGAGAGGAAGCGAAATGATGGGTGTGTCTGCACAGAAAACTTCAATTAATGTTGCAATAGCAACATGGGAATGGCCTGCATATTTTGATCCAAAATTAAAAGCTGAAGGAATAAGATTAAATATTTCTAAATGGCGAAGACCAGCTCCAAATACTATTCCTTGGGATGCAAAAGCAGCTGGATTATATATGATTTGTACTCTTTCAAAACACGAAGCTGAACAACAAGGGTATTCTGAATCATTAATGTTAGATTTTGAAGGTAATGTTGCAGAAGGAACAAGTGCAAACATTTTTTTTAAAGATAAAAATAATGAATTACATACACCAACACCAGATTCTTTTTTAAATGGTATTACAAGACAAGCTGTAATTGAATTAGCCAAATCAAAAAATATTAAAGTTAATGAAAGAAAAATTTCTCCAGATGAACTAGGTAATTTTGATGGATGTTTCTTAACTGGCACTGCAGCTGAAATAACACCTGTTGCAAGCATATCAGATCATAAATACAAAATTTGTGATGTTATATTAGGATTATCAAAAAGCTTTGATCAGTTAGTTAGACAAAAAAAAGCTGCTTAATCCTTATTATCTTCAGATATTGCATGGTCTATTCCTTTTCTAAGATAATCATATCCAGTATAAAGTGTTAAAAACGCAGATAGCCATAAAATAATAATGCCAATTGTTTGAGCATTATAATCTTGAAAATTTATTAATTTATTACCCGTTTCCCCAGTCAGAAGTATTGCTATCGAAAACATCTGCAAGAATGTTTTAAGTTTTGCTAAATTAGAAACTGGAAGCTTTATTTTTCCTTTCGCTAGAAATTCTCTTAAACCTGAAATTAATATTTCCCTTGTAAGAATTATAATGGCTGCAATAACTTCATAATTTTTTATTGTTTGGTCCATAACTAATAAAATTAACGCAGTTGCAACAATAATTTTATCTGCAATAGGATCTAAAAGTTCACCAAGTTTAGACTCTTCTTTAAACATTCTCGCCAAAAGACCATCTAAAAAATCTGTAAATGAGGCAATTAAAAAAAGAGCAAATGGAATAACGTCTCCATAAAATCCAGGAAGGTAGAATGTAAAAACAAATATTGGAACAATTATTATTCGTCCAATTGTTAAATAATTAGGTATTTTAAATTTCATTCGTGAAAGAAGTTATATATTTTTTTTGCAACTTTTTCCTCAACTCCATCAACTGATTTTATTTCGTCTAAACTAGCTGATTCCACAGCTCTAGCTGAACCAAAATGATTTAATAATGCCCTTTTTCTGATAGATCCAATACCATCAATCTGATCTAATAATGATTTGCTTATACCTTTTTTTCTCTTTGCTCTGTGAGCACTTATAGCAAATCGATGAGACTCATCTCTTAATCTTTGTAAAAAGAATAATGTTGGATCATTTTTCTCAAATTTGAACTCTTTTCCATTATGAAAAAATGTTTCATTTCCACTATTTCTCATCTTACCTTTTGCTATTGCAACAATAGGAATTTCATGTAGACCTAGCTCATTCATCGCTTCTCTTGCCACTGAATATTGACCCTTCCCTCCATCAATTAAAACTAAATCGGGGAAAGTTAAATAATTATCTTTCTCTTGAACTGCTCTTTTAAATCTTCTGTTCAGAACTTCTTTCATCATTCCATAATCATCTTGAGCATTTTTTTGAATTTTTATATTGAATTTTCTATACCTTTTTTTAACAAACCCTTCATCGCCATAAGTAATTAAAGCGCCCACACTATTTGTGCCTTGGATATGGCTATTATCGTAAACCTCGACTAAATTAATATTAGTTTCAAGATTGAATTTTTTTGATACTGCATCAAAAAGATCTCTATTATTCTGACTCTCGTAAAGTTTTCTATTCAAACTATCTTTTGCATTATTTATTGCTTGATTAATAACTTTTAGTTTTGTTCCTTTTTTTGCAACAGTAATTGTGATTTGTTTACCTTCTTTTTGTGTAAGTGTTTTTTCAATTAATTCTTTCTCTTTAATTTCATTTGATAAAATTATTGAAGATGGCACACTTTTATTTTCATAAAATTGAGAGACAAAAGAATTAATGATATCACTTAGATTTTCTTCTGGATCATGCTTTGGAAAAAAAGCTTGATTACCCCAATTTTGTTTTGACCTATAAAAAAAAACTTGAATACAAGTTTTTCCAGACTCTTTATATCCCGCGATAACATCTGCTTCGACTAAATTTGCTTCATTAATTCTTTGAGAAGATTGGATAATATTTAATGATTTAATTCGATCTCTTAATATTGCTGCTTTTTCAAAGTCTAAATCCTCACTAGCCTTTTCCATTTGGTTAGATAAGCTTTTCTGAATTTTTCTAGATTTACCTGACACAAACTCTATTGCATCATCAACAGTTTGTTTATAATCACTCTCAGTTACGTAACCAACACATGGACCTGAGCACCTTTTAATTTGATAAAGTATGCAGGGTCTTTCTCTATTTTTGAAAACAGTATCATCACAAATTCTGAGATGAAATATTTTTTGGATCATTTTTATAGTCCAATTTGCAGATCCAGCTGATGCAAACGGTCCAAAATAAAATCCCTCTTTGCCTTTTTTCCCTCTGTGTCTTTTGATTTGTGGCCATTTATCTTTGTCACCTATAAAAATAAAAGGAAAGGATTTGTCATCTCTTAGTAAAATATTAAATTTTGGTTTAAATTTTTTAATTAAATTTGCTTCTAAAAGTAAAGCTTCACTTTCATTTGAGGTGGTAGTAATTTCGAGTCTTTTTGTCTGAGAGAGCATTCTCTCAGTTCTAATGATATGATTTTTCTCTGAAACATAACTTTTAAGTCTGTTTGGAAGATTTTTTGCTTTACCCACATAAAGGATTTCTCCTTTTGAATTAAGCATCCTATAAACACCTGGCAACTTAGGAACCAAGGGCAATTCTTTTTTAATTACTTCTTTCCCTATATCAGAGCTGATCATGGCTTCTTTTTTTAGAAATTTGGATCCCAACTGAGCTACAATCCCTCATTATTTCTAATTTTTCGATTTGAAGAGTAATTTTATCTATTCTTTTATCTTTGAATAGCTCATCAAAAACATCTTCTGCCAATGTTTCAAGAAAATTGTAATGTTTGTTTTTTACTAGTTTTTTTATTAATTTTACTATTTTAGCATAGTTAACTATCGATTTAATATCTTTATCATTCGATGGCTGTTTATCTTGATAATTTACTTCTAAATTAAATTTTACTTTTTGAGGCTTTTCTTTTTCAAAATCAAAATAACCAAGTTTTAAGTCCAACACTAATTCTTTTATTAATACTTTTTTTTCGTAATTAAATAAGCTCTTCGTTTTATCTATTTTAACAATCTTTAAATTATTTTTTTTCATTATAATAAATTTTCTTTAAAGAAATTTATGAATTGAGGCATATATTCATCCATGTGATCACCACCGATCATTACTCCTCTATCAAGACATTTTTCTTTTTTTAAAACCTTAAACGAATTTTTCCAGGTTTTTTTTGGTTCCTCTTGAGCTCCTTTGTAAAATTCATCAAGTGAAGAATATAATTTATATTTTTTTAATACTAAATCTGGCCATTCACTTCCAACAACAAATCCATCATTATCAACAAAAAATGCTGGACACTTACTAACTGTCATTGCTTTATATTTTTTAGGTTTTTGGCCATAATGAAAACCATGATACCAACCATCTTTCATATCAATCTCAATCTGTCCAGGCTCAGATTTAATCTTATTTACATAATCCTCACAAGGTTTTGGCAATGTATAGTCATCAGCAGCCCCATGAACATAAAGTAATTTAGTATTTGATGTTAGTTCTGGTTTATTAAAGAAACCTGCAAGCTTACATTCTGCTGCTTCAGGTAATATTGCATCAAAACCACTAGTCCCATCTAAAAATTTAGATGTGAACTTTACATCTGCTAAATAAAGACTGTTATTCCCACCCCTTGAATGACCTGTTGTTCCAAACTTTCCGTTAGACCTCGGATGAGATTGTAACAACTTGTAAGCCATAATAGCGTCTATTGCTCCATTAATTAGTGGCACTTTAGATTGATCTCTCCATGTATCTTTCGCACCTCTATGACAGAAATTGTCAACATACATTACACCTATACCAGCATCTATTAGATTTCTAGTTCCATGGTAAACAAAATCATTCCACACATACTCGCCTGGACCTCCACTACTATGTGTCCATATAACTATAGGAACTTTACTTGAACCCTCAGGCAATTGTAGATAACCAGTAATTTCTATTGGATTTTTTTTATGACCATCAGTCAGAACAGTTCTTTGATCAAAACCAGAAAAAGATTTAAATTTTATTAACTCACCACCTTTTGATAATTTATTTTTTGAAACCCAGTTTAAAACTGATTTTGATTTTTTACATTCTGCTCCAATATCAATATTTATATTTTTTGTAGAATGAGCCAAAACACTTGTTCCAAAAACAAAGAAAAAACAAATTGTTAGTATTTTTTTCATTCCTTACCACCCATTATGTCTGGAGTTTGCCAGTTTAAGTTTTGGCCACTATCAATTGCTAAAACTTGTCCTGTAATAGATCTATTTTTTATAAAAAAGTCAACAGCATTGCAGATTTCTTGAACATCCGTCTGTTTTTTAAGAGGTGTTGCCATGTATTGTTTTTTAAAATGTTTATCAGACTGTCTTTTATTTTTAATAGTTGGACCTGGAGCAATTCCATTTACTCTAATATTTGGGGCAAGACTCATAGCGCTGGTTTTGGTTAAAGTGTAAAGACCAGATTTACTTAATGTATATGAAAAAAAATATGGAGTTAACTTGAATACTCTTTGATCAATTATATTAATAATATTATTGTTTTTGCCTCTAATATTTTTAGCAAAACCTTTTGATAATAAAGCTGGCGCTTTTAAATTCGCTTTTAAATGGCTTTCCCAACTTTTTGTTGTGAAATTTTCAAGTTTATCGTTCTCAAATAATGAAGCATTATTAATCAAACAATCAAAATATTTCAACTTTGATTTTGAAAATTTAAGCATTCTATCTATTTCTTTTTCTTTAGTTAAATCTGCTTTTACTAAATAAATTTTTGTACCACCTTTAGTTAAATCTTTTTTAAGATTTTCTGCTTTGGATCTAGATTTGTTATAATGGATAACAATTTCAATATTAGGTCCAGATAATTTTTTAGCTATCGCAGCTCCCATTCGAGTTGCTGCTCCAGTAATTATTATCTTCCGTGCTTCCATTTTTTATCTCTTTTTTTTGTAACTCTTGTGCCAGGCATACCTAGTGTTGATCTGCCTTTAGGATAAATTTTATTTTTAACATCGTACTGTCTAATTTTAGGGTTTAAAGTAATTTCTAATTCTGTACTTTGAAGTTTTCTCATTTCATCTCTAATTTTAGCAGCTTCCTCAAATTCCAGATTAGATGCAGCTTCTTTCATCTTTTTGTCTAATCCTTTTAAATGTTTTTTAAGGTTACCACCAATATTGGAACCCTCACTTATTTTGACGTAATCTTTCTCGTAGACACTTTCTAAAATGTCACTTATTTCTTTTTTTACAGATTTAGCGTCGATTTTATTTTTCTTATTGTACTCTAATTGAATCTTTCTTCTTCTCTCAGTTTCTTTAATTGCTTTCTTTATACTTTTTGTTTCCTTATCGGCATAAAGAATAACTTTTCCATCTACGTTTCTTGCAGCTCTTCCTATTGTTTGAATTAGTGAAGTTTCTGATCGCAAAAATCCTTCCTTATCAGCATCTAGTATTCCAACTAAAGCACATTCTGGAATATCTAAACCTTCTCTTAATAAATTTATTCCAACTAGAACATCAAATACACCCATTCTAAGATCTCTCATAATCTCTATTCTCTCAAGTGTATCGATATCAGAATGAAGGTATCTTACTTTTATCCCATTTTCATGAAGATACTCAGTTAAATCCTCTGCCATTTTTTTTGTAAGTGTTGTAACCAAAACTCTATAATTATTTTCAACTACTTTTTTGCATTCATGCATAAGGTCGTCTACTTGATTTTTTGCTGGTCTAATCTCAACTGGTGGATCAATTAAGCCTGTAGGTCTTATGACTTGATCAATAAACTTGCCTTTAGTTTGTTCTAACTCCCACGGTCCAGGAGTTGCTGAAACAAATACAGTTTGTGTTCTCATCAAATCCCACTCCTCAAATTTTAAAGGTCTGTTATCCATACAAGAAGGCAATCTAAAACCATACTCAGCCAAGGTGCTTTTTCGAGATCTATCTCCCTTAAACATCCCATTAAGTTGGGGAACTGTAACATGAGACTCATCTACAAAAACTAATGTGTTATCAGGAAAATATTCAAAAAGAGTAGGTGGTGGCTCTCCTGGTTTTCTACCAGATAAAAATCTTGAATAATTTTCAATTCCCGCACAAGATCCAGTTGCCTCAATCATTTCTAAATCAAATTTAGTTCTCTCCTCTAATCGTTGCGCCTCTAATAATTTGTTTTCTGATTTGTGTTTTTTTAAAGTTTCCTCTAATTCTTTTCTTATTTTTATAATTGCTTGTTCTACAGTTGGTTTAGGAGTGATGTAATGAGAATTAGCATAAACTTTTACTAGACTAAGATCTCTAACCTGATCTCCTGTCAAAGGATCAAATTCCTCAATCTTCTCAAGTTTATCACCAAATAAACTTAGCCTCCATGCTCTATCCTCTAGATGAGATGGAAATATTTCTAAATATTCTCCCCTTGCCCTAAATGTTCCTCTAAAAAAATTTTGATCATTTCTCTTGTACTGAAGAGCAACAAGAGATTTTATTATTTGTTCTCTATTATATTCATAGTTTTTCTGAAGAGTTAAAGTCATTTTACTGTAAGCTTCGACTGATCCCAAACCATAAATACAGGAAACACTTGCAACAATTAAAACATCGTCTCTTTCAAGAAGGGATCTTGTTGCCGAGTGTCTCATTCTATCAATCTGCTCGTTTATAGATGCTTCTTTCTCTATGTAAGTATCTGATCTTGGCACGTAAGCTTCTGGAGTGTAATAATCATAGTAAGATACAAAATACTCAACAGCATTATCTGGAAAAAAAGTTTTCATCTCACCGTAAAGTTGAGCTGCCAAAGTTTTATTTGGTGCCAATATTAATGCTGGTCTATTTGTAGCTTCTATAACTTTTGCCATTGTAAAAGTTTTTCCAGATCCAGTTACTCCTAATAATACTTGATTAAACTCATTTTTTTTAGCTCCTTGGACAAGTCTCTTAATTGCATCTGGCTGGTCACCAGCTGGGATAAAATCTGACTTTATTTTGAATTTTTTTCCACCTTCGAGTTTTCCACCGATTTTTGGGTTTTTACTCTGAATGTCTGTAATTAGGTCTTGATATGTATTCTCCATATATTAAACAACGTAATTGAATAATTTCATAATTCAATGAGCATAATATCTAATAATTTAAAAAGAATTAAACCATCCCCAACTATTGCAGTTACTCAAAAGGCAAGAGAATTAAGAGCTGCAGGAAAAGATGTAGTTGGCCTTGGGGCAGGGGAACCAGATTTTGATACTCCTATCAATGTTAAAAATGCAGCCATTAAAGCAATAAGAGACGGAGATACAAAGTATACTGCAGTTGATGGAACTCCAGCATTAAAAAAAGCAATTTTAAAAAAATTTAAAAGAGAAAATAAACTAAATTATAAACTAGACGAAATCACAGTTGGAACTGGAGGGAAGCAAGTTCTCTATAACACTTTTATGGCAACTTTAAATAAAGGAGACGAAGTTATTATCCCGGCGCCATTCTGGGTTTCATATCCAGATATGGTTCTCCTAGCAGGAGGAAAACCAAAGATAGTAAAATGTGATGAAAAAGATGGATTTAAAATTACACCTGTAAAATTAAAAGCTGCAATTACAAAAAGAACGAAATGGATAATTCTTAATTCACCATCTAATCCAACTGGATCTGGATACAGCAAATCAGAAATTCAAAAATTAGCTAAGGTTTTAATCAAAAACAAAAAAGTTCACATTTTGAGCGATGATATTTATGAGCATGTTAAATATGATAATTTTAAATTCTTTACTATTGCACAAATTTCAAAATTAAAATCTCGAACATTAACAATGAATGGAGTGAGTAAATCTTATGCAATGACTGGGTGGAGAATTGGTTATGCAGCTGGACCAAAAGAAATAATTTCTGCAATTAGAAAAATTCAATCTCAGTCAACTTCGAATCCCTCGTCAATTAGCCAAGCAGCAGCTGTTGAAGCTCTGAATGGAAAACAAGACTTTATTAAAAAAAGAGCAAAATCATTTAAAGAAAGAAGAGATTTTGTTGTAAAAAGTTTAAATAATATTGATGGTATCAGCTGCTTGAAACCAAATGGTGCATTTTACGTATTTCCGAATTGTAAAAAACTTTTAAATAAAAGAACTAAACTTAAAAAAGATACTGATTTTGTCCAAAAGCTTTTAGAAAAACAAAATGTTGCAGCTGTTCAGGGCTCAGCATTTGGTTTAGATGGATATTTTAGAATTTCATATGCGACTTCAATGGCAAAACTTAAAATAGCAATGTCTAGAATTAAAAAGTTTTGTGAGGATTTAGGATAAACCTATTTTTTTTTATTTAGTCCAATTAGTGAAGAATTTCTAAATCTTAAAATTACAATTGCTAAAGCAATTAAAACAATCGCACCTGCTTCATATAGTAATATCTCTGGATTTAGAGATTTTCCTTGTAAAATAATAAATCTAGCAAGTGCAGTTATAGCAATAAATAACGGCAGTGTAATTTGAATTGATTGGCTTTCCCAAAATACTCTAACCATTGCAAGCACTTCAAGATATAAAAAAAGCAAAAGTAGATCGGCTAAAGTAACTCTTTGCACGAGTATCATCTGGTACATTTCTTGCCCAAAAGCAATAACTGTACTAACTAAAATGATTACTAATGCTACAAGCTGGATTTGCTTTACAATGTTTTCCATTAACAATCTTTTATAAATTAAAATAACTTTTTATTCTAGACTGAAATAACAAATAAATCGCCGATATATGAATTATTGAGTTAAGAGTAAGTACAGATTTCACACCAAAATCATTTAATCCTAATTCTGGAATTGGTTCATATGGAACTAAAATACTAGTTGTTATGGCCTCATATAAATCAAATAAACCAACAAAGTTCCAAGCTAATAAAATACCCCAAAGTACTGCAGATGGTTTTTTATAAATAAAGTAAACTAAAAATAAAGCAGTTATTCCAATTATAAAATCACCAGTCAAAGATACAATCCACTCGTACGGTGCCGCTCTCTCATTTTCTGTGATTGTCCAAAATAAAATTAAACTTGAACCAATAGCCCTGAATGACATCCAGCCAGTTGCAAACATAATCCACTTTATTCCTTTTGTCATATTATACTAATCCAAGTCTAACTACTGATTTTGCTGCATCCTCAATACATCCTCTAGCTGGCTGAAATTTAAATCCCAATAAATCTTCAGCATACGAAGCATCAGTTTGCATTTGTATCCCTAAATCTGGAACCATCATTTTTGCACTCGTATCCAGATGACTAATTATTCTCACTAAAAAGTTTGGCAACACTCTTTTTGGAAGTTTTTTTGAATATTTAGGTAATGCTTCAGCCATAATATTAGAAAAATCTATCATTCTTTTGACCTCAGAGCCAATTATTAGTCGTCTTCCACCAACATCTGGTCTTGTTAATGAATTGATGTGAGCTTTCACTACATCTTTCATATCTGAGACTAAAATACTAAAATCCGGAGCACCTGGATATTTACCTTCTAGAAATAATTTAACATAACTTATCGAAGTTTTTTCTTTAGTATCTAAAGCGTCTCCAAAGACACCTCCAGGACATATACATACCAACTTATTCTTTAAACCTTTATTCTCCATAAATTCCCAAGCTGCTTTTTCAGCCTTGATTTTTGAAACAAAGTAATCATTACAACCTTTCCAATTAGCATCACTCCAATCATTTTCACCAAATGTATATGGATTTGTCCTATTAGGTTTTCTAAACATTGTTGCAATTGAAGATGTCTTAATAATACGTTCAACTCCCGCATTAACAGCAGCTTTTAAAACTCTTATAGTTCCATCTTTAGCTGTTGGAACAAGACTTTCACGATCTCTAGAAGTCTTCAAAGGGAAAGGAGAAGCCACATGCATTACATACTTACAACCTTTTAATGCCTCATCCCAACCTTCGTCTTTTAAAAGATCTAATTCGACAAATGATAATTTATCAATTGATGCATATTCATTTATGGTTTTTTTTGTTTGCTCTATTAAACCAGAATCTCTAACAGTGCCTAAAACTTTATATCCCGATTTTAATAATTCAATTGCAGTGTGTTTAGCGATCCATCCACTTATACCCGTTAACAATACTGTTTCATTCATCTATTCGGATAAATGTTTTTCAGCCTCTAATGCTGCCATACATCCCATACCAGCTGCTGTAACGGCCTGTCTAAATATTTTATCTTTTACATCACCAGCAGCAAAAACTCCCGGTATATTTGTTTGTGTGGATTCTGGTTTTGTTATTAAATAACCCTCATTATCCATTTCTAGTTGGTCTTTAAATAATGACGTTGCTGGATCATGTCCTATAGCTATAAACAATCCATCAATTTTTAGTTGGTCTATTTTATTTGTTTTAACATTTTTAATTTTTAATCCAGTTACATTTTTAGGATCATTATCCCCAATAACTTCATCAACAACAGAGTCCCAAATTATTTCAATTTTTTTATTTTCCATTAATTTCTTTTGAAGTAATTTTTCTGCTCTTAGACTATCTCTTCTGTGTATAAGCTGAACTTTTGAGGCAAATTTTGTTAAAAACATAGCTTCTTCAACTGCAGCATTTCCTCCCCCGACAACAGCAACAGTTTTGTCTTTAAAGAAAAATCCATCACATGTTGCACATGCAGATACACCAAAACCTCTAAAATTTTGTTCAGAGTCAATATTCAACCATCTAGCTTGAGCTCCAGTTGAAATAATAATTGAGTCTGCTTCATAAATTTGGCCGCTATCTCCAACAGCTTTAAATGGCTTAGATTTTAAGTCTACTGACGCTATATGATCTTGTATCATTTCAGTTCCAACAACTTCTGCCTGACCTTTCATTTGATCCATAAGCCACGGCCCTTGTATTACATCTTTAAATCCAGGGAAATTTTCAACATCAGTTGTAGTTGTTAGTTGGCCACCAGGTTCCATACCATGAACCAATATTGGTTTTAACATTGCTCTTGCAGCATAAATTGCTGCTGTATATCCAGCGGGACCTGACCCAATTATTAACACTTTTGTGTGTTTAGTTGGATTTTCACTCATATGAAAGCTATATAATGATTAATGACTAAATTGAAAGGTATATTATTAACAGAAGGTATGCATGGGATGATTAGCCAAGTAGAAGGTTTGGCTAAAGCTTTAGATATAAATTATTCTCACCACACAGTTGAAACAAAAGGTTTCTGGAAAGTTATACCACCAAAATTCACTCCAATATCCGACTCAGTTTTTAAAAAAATTGAATGCGAAGATGTTGATTTAATAATTTCATGTGGGAGAAAAAGTATTATTCCATCATTATTCTTAAAAAAAAATTCAAAGAAAAAAGTATTTAACATTCATATTCAAAATCCAAAGATAAAACTAGACAATTTTGATCTAGTTGTAGTGCCTGAGCACGACAATCTTGATGGACATAATGTATTAAAAACAAAAGGAGCTATTCATTATTTGACAAGTGAAGAAATTGAAAAAGACAAAGAATATTTGTTTAGTATTTCAAGTAAATTGAAGGATAAAAATATAATTTCATTAATAATTGGTGGTCCTACACAGTATTATGATTATTCAGATAGAAATATCCAAGAAATTTTTTCAAAAGTAAATTATTTAGTTAAAGAAAATAATCTTAATTTAGTAGTCATCCCTTCTATGAGAACGCCAAAGGGAACTATAGAACATGCAAAAATATATTTTGGAAATGATCATTTAGTATTAGATGGTGTTGATAAAAAAGCCTATTTAAGTGCTCTTTCACAATCAAAACATTTGGTTATTACTTGCGATTCAAGCTCTATGATTTCAGAGGCAGCTTTAACAGGTAAGCCAATTTATATTGCCACTATTCCACCTAAAAAAAGCGATAAAAGATTTAAAAATTTTAGAAAATTATTTCAACAAATGAAAATTGTTAGAGAATTAGGAGAAAAATTAGAAAATTGGAACTATGAAAAATTAGATGAAACGAATAGAGTAGCAAATATCATTAAAGATAAAATTCAATTATAATGGCATTTTTAAATTCAATATTAAAAAATTCATCAAATCACAAAACTCCTTTTGAACATTGGGAATTAAATCAACCATTAACTGACGGCCAAGTTCAGGAAATTGTAAACGCTGATATAGCTAATCCGATAGAACATAACTTAAACTATGATGGCACAAGAGCAATTGATGGAGGTGAAGGCAAGTTTAGAGAAGGCATATCAGACGGAGGAAAAGCATTAAAATTTAGATGTTTTGTTACAAAAGAAAATTCAAATCAATTTCCTAATCTTGTTGAATTTATTAAAGAACTTCAAAATCCATCGACTTACAAAAAAATTTCTGAAATGATAAATAAAGATCTTTCTAATTCATATGTAAGAGTTGAGGTTATCTGTGATAGAAAAGGATTCTGGTTAAAACCACATTGCGATATTAAAGAAAAACTGATGTCATGTTTATTATTCGTAAACAAACATAATGAAAAAGAAGATTTAGGCACAGATTTTTATGATGAAAATTTAAAATTAGCAAAAACTGTTCCTTACAAAGATAATTATGGTTATTTCTTTTCAAGTGGTCCTAACACATGGCATGGTATGGAAAAAAAAGAAATAGTAAAAGAAAGAAGATGTCTTCAAGTAAATTATGTTACATTCAAGACAGATTGGAAGGTCAATTAAAATTAATTACCTTGCAGAGATTTAACTCTTAACTTTGTTGTTTTTAATGATTTTATTGCTTCTAAAAATGAATATGCTGTAGACATATTCGTACAATAAGGAATTTTGTTTGCAAGAGTTCCTCTTCTTAATGCTCTTGCATCACTAATCCTGTGCTCAGAGTTTCCACCTCCAGTATTTATTACCAATGATATTTTTTTTGAATTTAAAACATCTACTATATGTGGTCTGCCGCTGCTTACTTTATTAATTTTTTTACATTTCATTCCATTTTGCTTTAAAATTTCGGAAGTTCCTTTAGTTGCAGAAAGTGTAAATCCAAGTTTTATCAATCTTTGAGCAATACCTATTATTTCTTGTTTGTGAGAGTCTTTTACTGATAAGAATGCCATTCCTTTGGTTGGTAAAGAATTAGAAGCTGCTATCTGACTTTTAGCAACCGCCATTCCAAAATCATCATCAAAACCCATTACTTCACCAGTAGACTTCATTTCAGGACCAAGCAATAAATCACTATCTGGGAATTTGTTAAATGGAAATACAGCCTCTTTAACAGCAAATTTTTTATTGGTTTTATATTTTAATTTATATTTACTTAACTTTTCTCCAGACATTATTCTTGATGCAATTTTTGCAAGCGGAATACCATTTGCTTTTGAAACAAAGGGAACAGTTCTGCTTGCTCTAGGATTAACTTCAATTACGAAAATTTCATCATTTTTAATTGCGAATTGAATATTTAAAAATCCTTTAACTTTTAAAGCCAAAGCTAATTTTCTTGTTTGTATTTTAAGTTCTCTTAAAAGGTTTGCTTTTATTGATACTGGCGGTAAGCAACATGCTGAGTCTCCAGAATGGATACCAGCTTCTTCAATATGTTGCATTATTCCAGCAACATAAACATCTTTTCCGTCAGAAATTGCATCTACATCCACTTCCATTGCACTATCAATAAATTTGTCAATTAAGATTGGATTTTGATCCGACGCTTTGAAGGCTTCATTAATAAATTGATTCAATTGGCTTTTGTCATGAACAATTTCCATTGCCCTACCTCCTAAAACATAAGAAGGTCTAACAACTACAGGCAATCCAATTTTTTCAGCAACATTAATAGCTTGATCGAATTTGTAGGCTATTCCGCTTTCAGCTTGTTTTAATTTAAGCTTTATAAGCAACTCTCTAAATCTGTCTCTATCTTCTGCAAGATCAATCGATTTATATTGTGTCCCTAAAATAGGTAATTTATTTTTATCTAAAAATTTAGCTAATTTGATAGGAGTTTGGCCTCCAAATTGTGCAATAATCCCAATTAGATTTCCTTTTGATCTTTCTTTTAAAATTATATTCTCAACATACTCTTCAACTAAAGGTTCAAAGTATAATCTATCACTTGTATCATAATCTGTAGAAACAGTTTCAGGGTTACAATTTATCATTATTGTCTCAAAACCTGCTTCTTTTAAAGAAAAGCTAGCCTGACAACAGCAGTAATCAAACTCTATACCTTGACCAATTCTATTTGGTCCTCCACCTAAAATTATTATTTTCTTTTTATTGCTTGGCTCGGCTTCGCATTCAGTTTTAATAGAAAAATTTCTTTGATATGTAGAATACATATAAGGTGTGAAAGATTTGAATTCAGCAGCACAGGTATCAACTTTCTTAAAAACAGGAATAACTTTTAGCCCTTTTCTTCTGAATTTGACGACTGTTTCTTTTTGACCAGTTAATTGTGAGATCTTTTTGTCAGAAAAACCTATTGATTTTACCCTATTAAATTCCTCAAAAGTTTTGGGCAGCCCTTTTAAACTTAATATTTTTTCTTCATCAACTATTTCCTTAATTTGATTTAAAAACCATGGATCTACTTTTGATAATTTATATATAACATCTAAAGATATTTTTTTTCTAAAAGCTTCAGCAATTAATAGCAATTTATTTGGAATATTGATTTTTAAATTTTTTAGAATTTCTTTTTTTGAATAGTTAAAAATATTATCTAATCCTGATAATCCAGTTTCAAGTGAAACCAGGGCTTTTTGAAAAGATTCTTTGAAGCTTCTTCCAATTGCCATTGCTTCACCAACTGATCTCATGGACGTGCCTAAAATTGCGTCAGTGTCAGAAAATTTTTCAAATGTAAACCTTGGGATTTTTGTAACAACATAATCAATTGTTGGTTCAAAAGAAGCTGGTGTTACTTTTGTTATCTCATTTTGTAGTTCATCCAAAGTATAACCAACTGCTAATTTTGCAGCTACTTTTGCAATGGGAAAGCCCGTTGCTTTTGAAGCTAATGCAGATGATCTTGAAACTCTTGGATTCATTTCAATAATTACCATTCTTCCATTTTTTGGATTTATGGCAAATTGAACATTTGAACCTCCTGTTTCAACACCAATTTTTCTTAAGCAAGCAATTGATGCATTTCTCATTACTTGATACTCTTTATCTGTCAATGTTAATGCTGGAGCTATTGTAACAGAGTCACCGGTATGAGTTCCCATTGGGTCAACATTTTCTATAGAGCAAATAATTATACAGTTGTCGTTTTTATCTCTTACAACCTCCATCTCAAATTCTTTCCAACCATCCAAACATTCTTCAACCAAAACTTGATTTTGAGGAGACTCGTTCATTCCTTCTTGTACTATTTTAAAAAAATCTTTTTTTGTTCTTGCAATACCCCCACCCAATCCTCCCAAAGTAAATGAAGGTCTGATAATTGCAGGTAATCCTATTTTGGTTAAACATTTTTTCGCATCTGAAAATTTGTTGAGAACTTCTGATTTTGGTAAATCGATACCAATATCAGACATATTTTTTCTAAATTTTTTTCTATCTTCAGCGTTCGCTATTGCCTTAGAATTAGCTCCTATAAGTTCAATTTTATACTTTTTAAGTAAACCAATTTTTTCTGCATTAATTGCAAGATTTAATGCTGTTTGACCACCCATTGTAGGCAAAATAGCATCAGGCCTTTCTTTTTTGATGACTTCCTCAAGCACTTCCAAAGATATTGGTTCAATATAAGTTTTATCAGCAACACCGGGGTCAGTCATTATAGTTGCGGGATTAGAGTTAATTAATATTACTTTATAACCCTCGTCTTTTAATGCTTTACATGCTTGAGTTCCCGAATAATCAAATTCACAAGCTTGACCAATAATAATTGGGCCAGCTCCAATAACTAAAATTTTTTTAATGTCTTTTCTTTTTGGCATATTTTTTAATGTCTTTAATAAAATTACTAAATAAATATTTACTATCTTGTGGTCCAGGATTTGCTTCAGGATGATATTGGACTGAGAAAACTGGTCTATTTTTTAGTCTTATTCCTTCTATTGAATTGTCGAATAATGATAGATGAGTTATTTCTGTATTTTTTTTTAAGCTTTCTCTAACAACCTCAAATCCATGATTTTGACTTGTAATTTCAACTTTATTTGTAATCAAGTTTTTGACTGGATGATTTGCGCCCCTGTGCCCTAATTTCATCTTTTTGGTTTTCGCGTCTAAAGCTAAAGCTAATATTTGATGACCCAAACATATCCCAAATAACGGTATATTTTTTTTTATTAAATTTTTTACAACTTTGATTGCATACTTTCCTGTTGCGGCAGGATCTCCAGGACCGTTCGATAAGAAAATTCCATGAGGTTTTAGATTAAGTATGTTATTTGCATTTTCTTTGCAGGAAACAACTTTAACTTCGCAATCGAAATCAGAAAAATACCTAAGTATATTTTTTTTAATACCAAAATCTATTGCAACAACCCTAAATTTTTTCTTTTTATTTTTTTCATAACCCTTATTTTTTTTCCAAGTTTTATATCCTTTCCAAATATAAGTTTTATTAGTTGTGACCTCTTGAGCCAGATCCATTCCATTTAAACCAGGCCATTTAATTGATTTATTTATTAGTTTATTGATATTAAATTTACCATTTTTATTGTTTGCTATTGTTCCTTTTGGAGCACCCTTGTCTCTTATAAAATTAGTTAAACTCCTAGTATCTAGACCAGTTATGCCAACTATTTTATTTTTTTTAAGCCATTTATCCAAATTTTGAAGAGACCTATAATTAGAAGGACTTGTTATCTCTGAATTAAAAATAACTCCTCTCGTCCATATTTTGTCAGATTCTTCGTCTTCATTATTAGTTCCCACATTACCAATGTGAGGAAATGTAAAATTTATAATTTGCCCTGCATAAGATGGGTCAGATATGATTTCTTGATAACCAGTTAATGAGGTATTAAAGCATACTTCTCCAGTCACTTCTCCCTTATACCCCAGCCCGATTCCTTTAAAGACTGATTTATTTTCGAGAACTAAAATAGCAGTGTTAAAATTTGAGAGATGTGAAGTTCTGTTTTTTCGTTTTAAATTCAATTACAACTCATGAGTTAAAGGTTAATAAAATAAAACGTATTTATCCGCAACAGATCTATAATAATAATTTAAAAATACAATTTTTTCTTTTGAACAATTTTGTCTATGAAGTACATTCTAGTATGTCCCTAAGAGATAAAATAGATAGTGATTACAAAAATGCTTTAAAATCCAAAGATAGAAATAAGATATCAACTTATAGGTTAATTTTATCTGGAGTTAAGGACTTAGATATAAACAATAGGTCTGGCCCAAATAAAAAGGAAACAGACGATGAGGATATAAAAAAACTCTTAAAAAAAATGATCAAACAAAGGTCCGAATCAATTGAAATATACAAAAAAAATAACAGATCGGATTTACTAGAAATTGAACAAGGAGAGTTTGATGTTTTATCAGAGTACTTACCTAAGCAATTATCTGAAGCCGATACAGAAAAGATTTGTGGAGAAATTATAAAAAACTCAGGGGCCTCTTCTTTAAAGGACATGGGGAAAGTGATGAGTGAATTAAAAAAAAACTATGCTGATACAATTGATTTCTCTAAAGCGGGCCAGATTATTAAAAATTTACTTAATAGCTAATGAAATATCCAAAAGAATATTTAGACGAAATTAAAACTAGATTAAAGGTTTCAACAGTTGTTTCTAAAACTGTTAAACTTAAAAAAAGAGGTAAAGAGTTTATTGGTTTGTCTCCATTTAAAACAGAGAAAACCCCATCATTTACAGTTAATGATGAAAAAGAATTTTATCATTGTTTTAGCACAAATGAGCATGGAAATATTTTTGACTTTGTAATGAAAACTCAAAATCTTAGATTTGGTGAAGCAGTCAAAATGCTCTCAAATCTTGCAGGGATGCAACCTTATACATTTTCAAAACAAGATTTGGAAAGAGAGAATAAGTGGAAAATATATAAATCTATATGTCAAAATTTTTCTGAATTTTATAAAAATGAGTTATTTAAAAATGAAAAATCAGTTAAAGCAAAAAATTATCTTAAAGAAAGAGGACTTTCAGGTATAGACGTTAAAAATTTTAATCTTGGTTTTGTAACAGAAGACCTTGATTACTATGAAACATTAAAAAAAGATTTTGATGAAAATACAATTAAAGAGACAGGCTTATTTTACTTTGATGAGAGCAGAAATAAACATATATCAAGATTTAGAAATAGAATAATTTTTCCAATAAATAATATTTCAGGAAATATAATAGGTTTTGGAGGTAGAATTATAGATGATAGTAAAAATTTAGCTAAATATATTAACTCACCTGAAACACCTTTTTTTAAAAAGGGTTCAAACTTATATAATCTTGATAAAGCAAGAAAGTTTTCAAATAAATTAGAAGATGTATATTTAGTTGAAGGGTATATGGATGTTATTGGTTTATCAAAAAATGGAATAGAAAATACTGTTGCAAATTTAGGCACTGCTTTAACAAGCAAACAGATACAAATTTTAAATCAATTCTATAATCATATCATTATATGCTTTGATGGCGATCAAAGTGGTTATAAAGCTGCATTAAGAGCTGCAGAGAATATTATTGACGAATTAAAACCTGATAAAAAAATTTCATTTCTTCTTTTGGAAAATAACTTGGACCCAGATAATTATGTAAATAAATTTGGCAAAGATAAGTTTTTAGAAATTTCAGAGCAAAAATCTATACCTATACATAAATTTATATTTGAGCATTACATGGAGCAAACAACTGAAAGCCCCAGCTCAAAAGCTATTTTCGAAAAAAAACTTAGAGAAATTGCATCAAATATTAAAGACAGTTTTGTAAAAAAGTATACGCTAGAATATTTTCTTGAAAAAGTTTCTGAGTTAACACCAAATATCAATTCAAAATTTAGCAAAAATTATATGAAATCTCCAAAATCTCTTGCTAAAACTAAAAGTTATTATAATGAAACAAAATCACTCAAATCTTTTGAAATCAAAGAATTCTCATTTTTGTATACATTGCTTGCAAAACCAAAATTAATTTATGAAAACTTTCACTTAATAGACAATGTAAAATTATATAGTGATGAAAATAAACAATTATTCGCAGAAATTTTAAATCAGTCAGAAAATTTATTAAATTTAGATGTTCAAAAATTAAATGTGGATAAAAATCTTGTTAATAGAGTCATGAATTATGCTTCAGTTAAGCATATAATTTCAAAAAATTTGAATGATGATCAAAAAATATTAGAAATTTTTACTGAAATTATTCAAGATCTTAAAAGTTATGAGTTAGAGCAAAGAATATCTGAATTAGAATCAAAGTTTTCTAAGGATATGAGTGAGCACACATTTAATGAGATAAAAGAGTTAAAAAAACAACAAAAAATCAACTAAAAATAAAAAAAATCACATAGATTTTTTCGTATTAGACATTATATAGGTCCTTCAAACTTATAATTGTGGAAAGAATAATTACTAAATCATTTGCAAGATTAATGGGCCGTGGTATCCATCGGGGCTTTATAACTCATGAAGAATTAAATAAATCCCTAGGTAAAAGAAATCTTTCCAGCGAAAATCTTGCTCAAGCATTTATTCATATATTGGATAAAAACATTATTCTTGTTGAAAAGAAATCTGATTATAAAGTTTTAAGAAAAAAAGATGCCTCTTCAAAAGAGGAGGGCAAAAGTTTAGAGAAAAGTGATGATCCAATTCGAATGTATCTCAGAGAGATGGGTGGTGTTGAATTGCTGTCAAGAGAAGGTGAGATTGCAATAGCAAAAAGAATTGAAGCCGGTAAAGACGTAATGTTAAATGCCCTTTCCCAAAGTCCTATAACAGCACAGCAATTTTTTGAATGGAACATTAAACTTCAAAATGATGAAATTTTGGTAAGAGAAATTATAGATATTGATACTAACTATATGGAAGATGACGAAAATAATAATAGCACAAAACAAAAGAAATTGGATGAAGAAAATAACACAGAAGTTTCAAGTAATGATGAAGATGAATTCAACCCAACTTTGGCTGCAATGGAGACCGAGATCAAACCAAAAGTTTTGCAGACTGTTCACAATTTAACAAAAGATTATAATAAACTAATTAAATATCAAAAAGAAAAACTCGAATGTGTATTAAATTCAATAAAATTTTCTTTATCTAAGGAAAAGAACTACAAAAAAATAGTAGATGATATATTACATAACATTAAATCTCTTCAACTTTCTCCATCTGTATTAGAAGACTTGGTTCAAAAACATTATTTAGAAAACAAAAAAATTGTATCTTTAGAAGGAAACCTATTAAGACTTGCTTTAGATTCTAAAATTACTAGAGATGAATTCATAAAATTTTATGTTGGAAATGAAATTAATCCAAATTTAAAAGATTTTTTGGATACAAATGATATTTGGAAAAAATTTTTTCAAAAAAATAAAAATGAATTTAAAAATATCAGAGATAGACTTGTAGAAATTAGTAATAAACTCGGAATTTCTGTATCAGATTTTAAAAAATTAGTAAGCAGAGTTCAAAAAGGAGAAAAGGAGTCTAGAATTGCAAAAAAAGAAATGGTTGAAGCTAACTTAAGATTAGTTATTTCAATTGCAAAAAAATATACTAACAGGGGTCTTCAGTTTTTAGATTTAATTCAAGAGGGAAATATAGGACTCATGAAGGCTGTTGATAAATTTGAATATAGAAGAGGTTACAAGTTTTCAACTTACGCTACATGGTGGATTAGACAAGCAATAACAAGATCTATTGCTGATCAAGCTAGAACAATAAGAATACCAGTACACATGATTGAAACTATAAACAAAATTGTTAGAACGCAGAGACTAATTTTAAGTGAGTTTGGCAGAGAAGCAACTCCAGAAGAATTAGCAAACAAGCTTAGAATGCCGTTAGAAAAAGTCAGAAAAGTCTTAAAGATTTCCAAAGAACCAGTCTCTCTTGAAAAACCTGTTGGTGATGAAGAAGATAGTAGTTTAGGGGATTTTATCGAAGATACAAAAGCTTTAGCTCCATTAGAACAAGCTATCAAATCTAATTTGAGCGAAGCTACAACAAAAATTTTATCTACATTAACCCCTAGAGAAGAAAGGGTATTAAGAATGAGATTTGGAGTTGGCATGAACACAGATCATACTTTAGAGGAAGTTGGGCTGCAATTTTCAGTAACTAGGGAAAGAATTAGACAGATTGAAGCAAAAGCTCTTAGAAAATTAAAACATCCAAGTAGATCAAAGCAACTAAAAAGTTTCTTGGAAAGTTAGGGCCGTTAGCTCAATAGTAGAGTACTGCATTGACATTGCAGGGGTAGTTGGAGCGTAACCAACACGGCCCACCATCAATACATTATCTTCAATTGCTTACTTAAAAAAAATGGTATAATTAAGAGATCAATTTAGGGCCTGTAGCTCAGTTGGTTAGAGCAGTACACTCATAATGTATTGGTCCCAGGTTCGAGTCCTGGCGGGCCCACCAAATCAAGCAAAATCAATATTTATAAACTACAGTTTTTTGTGATTTAATTATAAATTGTAGTATCTTTTTAATTTAAAAATGAAATTTAAGATTAAAATCAAACCAAAGGTCTCATATTTTATTTCAATATTAGTCTCTTCTGTAATTCTTTTTTATTTTGCTTATAAAGGAGTTGTTGCATACTTGATCCATCGAGAATTGTATGGTGGAGGATTAGATACTTTAGTTTTATTAAGAGCATCTATTTCAGGAATAATGCTTCTTTTAATATTTTTATTTATTCAGTTTATAAAAATTCCTGATTTAAAAAGTCATCGTACTATTTTAAAAGGGATTTTTATTGGTTGGGCAAGCGTATTTGTAATACTGATAGTTGTCAATTTGAGCTCAATTTACTTTATTATTTTAACAGGTTTAGTATCACTTTTTTCTTTAATAACATTGTTCAGTTTAGAGGATCAAATCAAAGAAGAAAAAAATACTCTTACAGAAAAAGAAATTTATCTCCTACAACAACTTGCAAAAAAAAAGTAACTCTATTTTGAGAAATATAATATTTTTAATTTTATTTTTAATATGCCAAAGTAAAGTTTCTTCCAAAGATATGATTTTAGATCAATTGAAAACCCCAAAATTAACAAATCAATCACAAGAGTGGAATTTTATTACAGATCAAGTAATGGGAGGTGTATCAACAGGAAAATTTATTGTGGAAAAAGTCGAGGGAGTGATGTGTTATAGAATGACTGGTGATGTATCTACTAAAAATAATGGTGGATTTATACAAATCAGAGCAAAATTAAATCCTGAAATTAATAGTAAAGAGTATGATGGAATATACTTAAAAGTTTATGGTAATGAAAAAAATTATAATCTTCATTTGAGAACAGGATTAACTCTAGCCCCATGGCAGTATTATAGTTACACTTTTTCTACAACTAAAAATTGGAGTGAAATTAGAGCACCATTTGAAAAATTTAAAAAGTCTAATTTCTATCAACCAAATACTATATTGGGACAAAATATAAAATCCGTTGGTGTAGTTGCAGGTTTTGATGATTTCAGATCAGATATTTGTTTAAGTGAAATTGGATTTTATTAAATTATTTAATTAGAAATTCTTCTAGTGTTTTAAATAATGCATTTATATCTCCATCATTATTTTGTATAATAGAATTAAACTCTTCTTTTTGTGTTCTAGCTAAACTTAATCCTTCGACTATTAGATCTCTGATTAATGGTCTATCAGGATTTTTTGTATAAATTCTCCAATCTATTTTTACCTGTGGTCTTTTTGATGTAGCCTCTAAAATACTATTAACTATTGTATATTTATCATTAATTTTTTTTTGAGATACAACATTAATTTTTGGGTTGGTATAGTCTACTAGTCTGCTTGAAAAGCTTTTTAAAAAATAGCTTCTAAATAGTTTTTGATACTTAGATTTTTGCTCATCATTGATAGATTTTCTATATTTCCCAAGAGTGTACATACCTATTCCATTTATATCGACGCTTCTTTCCGCAATAGCATTTAATTTTATAATTTTTGACTCAACAGGGTCTTCGCTAGACAATATCGATGCAGCTTCATCAACTATTTCATTTATTAACGCACTTGGATCTTTAGCGTATAAAGTATTATTTAAATTTAATAAAAATAAAAAAATAATTAAGTGTTTAATTAATTTCATTTAAAGATTAGTTATTGACTATCTAATTCTTCCCAATCGTCGTCACTAAGTGTTTCAGTTGTTTTATCTATATTTCTTATTTTTCGATATCTATCTTGTAAATAAAGACTTCTAACAGATGCATAAAGATCAACTGAATTATTTTCAAGACTATTAAATGATTCTAAGTTTTTCGCTCTAAAGTCAACTCCACTTAGTAATCTTGATGAATAATAATCTGCTTCAGAAAAATATTGTGTATCATTTACTACAGTCACGTTGTACCATGCGTCTCCTCCCATCAAATTAACCACAGAACCAAGAGAATCTCTTACAGTAGTTGGGCCTAAAACAGGTAAAACAAAATAACAACCAGGGCCCGCACCCCAAACTCCCAATGTTTGTCCATAATCTTCTTTATCACGTTTTTTTAGTCCATAATAAGATGCAACATCGAAAATTCCTGCAATTCCTAAAGTTGAATTAATAACAAATCTTGCCGAATTTACCCCAGCATCTTTAAATTGACCTTGAAGAACATTGTTCGGAATTGTTACAACATTTCCTAAATTGCTTAATGCATTGCTAGTTCCTGATCTTATAGGTTGAGGAAACATTCTATACCCTTTAGCAAGTGGTTTAAATACTACTTTATCTAAAGCTTGGTTAAATGCAAAAACTCCTCTATTAACTTTTTCAAAACAATCGCCAACTTCCTTGTATCCATTATTATTATTTCCATTTAATTTAAGCTTTCCGTCATCTCCAGCTATTGTAACGTTGCTTATGGATGAAAATAAAATTACAATTAGAATTGTAAGTAGTTTGTTCATAGAATTAGTTTAAGTATATTATAATTAATATTAATATAAAGATAAATTGTCTGAAATTATGCGCAAAAATGTTGAAAAAATGTCAATTAATTACTCTCCAAATTTCGATTTAAAAAAAAGGACTAGTTCAAAGGTAAAGTACTTAATTTTTCATTATACAGGTATGAGATCTGAAAATGCTGCAATAAAAAGACTAACAAGTAAAAGCTCAAAAGTAAGTTGTCATTATTTAATCAAAAAAAACGGAGCAATCATAAAAATTGTTCCAGATTTATATATTGCATGGCATGCTGGAATTTCGTCATGGAAAAAAGATAAATCTCTTAATTCAAATTCTATAGGAATAGAGATCTCCAACCCAGGACATGATTATAAATACAAGAACTTTAGTCAAAAACAGATTACCTCGATTATCGACTTGTCAAAAAATTTGAAAAAGAAATATAAAATCAAAAAAGAAAATATTTTAGGACATTCTGATATTGCTCCTTTAAGAAAAAAAGATCCTGGCGAAAAATTTCCATGGAAATTGTTAAATAAAAAAAAAATATGTTTATGGCATAATTTAAGTGAAAAAAATTGTAAAAAATTAAGAGGCATAAAACTAAAAAATAGTGATAATTTCTTTAAGTTATTATTTAAGTTTGGTTATAAATTTACAAATGATAAAAATGAGAAAATTAAAATTTATAAAAATTTTCAAAGAAGGTTTAGACCACAATTAATTAGCAGCATCGTTGATCAAGAGACTTATATAATTTTAAAATCCTTGGTTTAATTGAATTAAAAATAGTTGAAATTTAATAAAAATAGAATAATTCTTTATTTGCCAGATAAATGACTTATCGCTTTAATTTATTAAAGAGGAAAGTCCGGGCTCTACAAAGACACAGTGCCAGTTAACAGTTGGCGGGGGAAACCCCAGGGATAGTGCCACAGAAAATAAACCGCCTTATCAAGGCAAGGGTGAAAAGGTGTGGTAAGAGCACACCGGCTAAGTTGGTAACAGCTAGCGCATGGAAAACCCCACTGGGAGCAAGACTGAGTAGAGATGACATTGTTAGCAATAACTAAAAGCAGTCTTTGGCTAGTCATCAGGGTTAGTTGCTTGAGCTTTAAAGTGATTTAAAGCCTAGATAAATGATAAGTTTAAATGACAGAACCCGGCTTATAGTTTATCTGGCATTTCATTAAAATAAATCCAAATAATTATTAATTTTTTACATTGGAGTTCCACAATATTAGCTATTGACGCTAACAAATAAAACCCATAATATCCCATAAATACCCAAATTAGGGATAATATGGTTTATGTTTTTATCAACCTACGAAAACAAATTGGACAAAAAGGGAAGGGTTTCAGTGCCTGCATCATATAGATCATATTTGTCAAATATAGGTTACAATGGAGTAATTTGTTATCCATCTTTTAATAATCAGTGTATTGAGGCATGGCCTCAAGATCGAATAGAAAAGATTTCAAATGCAATTGACTCTCTCAACCCTTTTGAAGAAAAAAAAGATTATTTTGCAACTTCTATATTATCTGAAAGTATAAATTTACAATTTGACAGTGAAGGACGGGTTCAAATAACTACAAAATTATTAAAACATGCAAAAATAAAGAATAGCATGTTATTTGTTGGTCAAGGTAAAACATTTCAAATCTGGGAACCAACACTTTTTGAAAAATTTAGGGCAAACGCTAGAAAAAAATCAAATATTAACAGAGCAAGTCTTAAATGGGAAAAACAATTTAATAACTAAAAGGGGAGAAAATGACAATAAACTTTAAAACACCAGATATAAAAGAACTTAAACCACGAATTCTAGTATTAGGCGTAGGGGGAGCCGGAGGAAATGCAATAAATGGAATGATTGATGCTGGTCTTCAGGGTGTTGAGTTTATTGCAGTCAATACAGATGCTCAAGATTTAAGATTAAGTAAGGCACAAACAAAAATACAAATGGGATTAAATTTAACTAAAGGGCTAGGAGCAGGTGCAAAATTAGATATAGGTCAAGCTGCTGCAGATGAGTCTTTAAATGAAATTGTAAATATATTGCAGGGTGCAAATATGGTTTTCATTACAGCCGGAATGGGTGGTGGAACCGGAACTGGATCTGCTCATGTTATCGCTAGAGCAGCAAAAGAATTAAATATTTTAACAGTTGGGGTTATAACACTTCCATTTTTATACGAAGGTCCATCTAGAATGAGAAAAGCTCAACAAGGCTTAGACGAACTTCGAAAACATGTTGATACTATTATAGTTGTTCCAAATCAAAATTTATTTAAGATTGCAAGTGAACAAACAACTTTTGAGGAATCTTTTGCTTTATCAAATGATGTTTTGCTTCATGGTGTTCAAAGTATAACTGATTTAATGGTTAGACCAGGGCTTATAAATCTTGATTTTGCTGATGTTGAAACTGTTATGAGTTCAATGGGCAAAGCTATGATGGGCACAGGTCAAGCCGAAGGAGAAGGAAGAGCTGTCAAAGCTGCCGAATCAGCAATTAATAATCCATTGATTGACGATTATTCTTTAAAAGGGGCAAAAGGACTTTTAGTTAATATTACTGGAGGTAAAGATTTAAAATTATTTGAAGTAGATGAAGCAGTGAATAAAGTAAGAGCCGAAGTCGATCCAGAGGCAGAATTAATTATAGGAGCTATAACGGATGATAGTTTGGATGGATTAATGAGAGTTTCTATTGTTGCTACTGCATTAGATGGACAACAACCCGAGCCTAAATCAGTAATAAACATGGTGCATAGAATTCAAAATAGAAATCCTGGTTATTCTGAGTTTTCAAATTCTGCATCAACTCAATCTTTCCAATTTACAAATAATAATTCAATTATTACTAATGGAGCTAACGCTCTTAAAATAGAGGAAGAAGAGAAAAATGAAGAATTGAGTTCTAAAAGTATAGATACTAATTATGCAAATGAGTCATCAAGCTCTCTAAATGGTGACGATTTAGTTCAAACTGAAGCACCTGTAGCTAGCTCAGTAAACTCTGAATTTGAAAGCAATATAGATGAGCAAGTATCTGAAAATAATGGCTTGGAGAATTTTGAGTTGAGTGATGATGATGCCCCAGAGCTATTTAATTCTGATGCTAACGAGGAGCTATCTACTTCGCCTCAAGAGATAAACTCTGAGGAAGAAGAAGATTTAGAAATTCCAGCATTTTTGAGAAGACAAAAGAATTAATGGTCTTCAAAAAAATAAATGAATGCCACCATAAATCTGGAAAAACATTTTCCAGTATTACTAAACGAATTAGTTAGTATTATTTCCCCTCTTTATGGTGGCACATTTATCGATTGCACATTTGGTGCAGGCGGATATTCAAAAAAGATATTAGAGAATAACTTAAATAATATAGTAGCACTAGATAGAGATAATTCTGTCAATAGTATAGCTAATCAATTCTTCACAAAGTATAAAAAAAGATTTAAATTTTATAACAAAAAATTTTCGGATATCGATCAAATAAAGGAACATAATATTAAAGCAATTATTTTTGATCTTGGATATTCGTTAAATCAGATTTCTGATCTAAATAGAGGCATATCTTTTAATAGCAAAGGTAAACTAGACATGAGAATGGGATTAAATGATTTTTCTTGTGATGATGTAATATCAAAAATGAGTCAAGAAAGTCTTTTTAAAATTTTCAAGTATTTTGGGGATGAAAAATATGCAAAACCAATATCAAAAAAGATAGTACAATTAAGAAAAAATAAAAAAATTAAAACTGAAAATTTAGTAGAAATCATTGAAGGTGTAAAAAAAAAGAAAAGTGGAAAAAATAAATCCACTAAAGTTTTTCAAGCTCTAAGAATTTTTGTAAATAAAGAGATAACCGAGTTAATATATGGTTTAATAAAAGCCTATAATATTTTGCCAGTTGGTGGAGTAATAGCAGTTGTTACTTTTCATTCTATTGAGGATAAAATAGTAAAGTTTTTTTTTAAAGAGTACTCAGAAGTAAAAAATTCTTCCAGGTATTTACCGAAAAGTATTTCAACTAAAAAGTATTTCAATTTAACCAAAAAAAAACCAATAACCCCATCATCCAGTGAGATTAATATTAATCCTCCCTCAAGGTCCGCAAAACTTAGATTTGCATACAAATTAGAGAATGGATGTAGCTTTAAAAAATTTGTTAGTAATTTTAATTACTTACAAGATATAGAAAATTTAAACTTTGATGTATAAAAAAATTCTTTTATTTATCCCAATTATTATCCTTATAATTTCAACTGCGTTTACAAAAAATTCGACAAAAAAACTTGATAAACAAATTTTTCAAATTCAAGAAGATATCAGAGCACTCAATGATATTTATGAGTTAGTTTTATTTGATTATAATTATCTTACATCACCAAATAAATTAATGGAATATTCCAAATTATATTTTGATAAAGAATTAAAAAGAAAGGAAATTACAGATTTAAAAATTTTTAAATTTAACAATGAACAATATTGACGAAAATTTCAAATTCGAAGCAAACAGATCAAATTTAAAAATATCTTTTGAACGTATATCATTTATTTTCTTCATCTTTTTTATAATTACAATAATTTTTACCTCTAAAACTATATATTTAGGATTTAAAAAAACAAACCAAACTCAAACTTTAAAAGAAAAAGAAAAATATAGAGCATCTATCATGGATAGAAATGGAAATATTATTGCTAAAACAGTACGTGTGACTAATTTAGGCATAAATCCAAATCAACTAATTAACAAAGAAAAATTATTAATTTCTTTAAAATTAATATATCCTGACAAGAATTTTGAAAAGGAAATTAACGGAAAAAAGTTTTTTTATGTCAAAAAGAAAATATCTCCCTCAAAACTAGAAAAAATAAAATTACTGGGAGAAAAATCGTTTAAAGAAGAAGAAAACATTGCTCGTGTTTATCCTAACGGTAATCTTTTCAGTCATATATTGGGACAGATTGATACAGATAACAATGGTGTGTCTGGTATAGAAAAATCTTTTGACTATGAATTAACAACTTCAAACAAGCCATTAAAGCTTTCTTTAGATACTGAAATACAATATTTGATAAGAGAGGAATTGATAAAATTTCAAGAAATTTTTAATAGTTATGGAAGTACAGCTATTTTAATGAATGTTAACAGTGGTGAGATTCTTTCAATGGTTTCTTTACCAGATTTTGATTTAAATAAAAGAGAGGACATTTCTGATAAAAAATTTATAAACAGATCCACTAAAGGTGTCTATGAACTTGGATCAGTTTTTAAAACATTTACATTGGCTGCTGGACTTCAACAAAATGTTATCCAAGAAGATACCCTTTTTAAAAATTTACCAAAAAAAATAAAATGTGCTGGAAGGTCAATCTCTGAATATGATATGGATATTCCGTCTAGTCTTACCGCTGAAGAAATATTAATTAGATCTGGAAATATTGGTTCAATCAAAATTGCTCAGAAAGTCGGTTTAGAAAATTTTAAAGATTTTCTAGAAAATTTAGATTTATTAAATAAAATACAATTTGATATAGAGGAAGTTGGAAATCCAATTCCGTTTAAATGGGGAAAATGTAAATTAGCTACATCAGCATATGGTCATGGTATAACAACCACACCACTTCAACTTGCAAAAGCCTATGCAATAATTGCAAATGGTGGATATAAAATAAAACCAACTTTAATTAAAAAAGAGAAAAATTTAAAAAAAGGTGAGCAAATAATAACACAAGAAAATTCGAAAATAATTAATGAAATATTGAGAAAAATTGTAACATCCGAGGAGGGCACAGCTAATTTAGCAAATATTGCTGGTTATGAAATTGCTGGAAAAACAGGAACAGCTCAAAAATCTATTAAGGGTAAATATTCTAAAAAAAAAATAAATACTTTTGCTTCAATTTTTCCAATATCTTCTCCAAAATATGTTTTAATTGTTTTGTTAGATGAACCAAAATTGAGTGAAAGTTATATTTATGAATATAATGATGGTAAAAAAAGGAAAATAATAGGCACACCTTTTAATACTGCTGGTTGGACTTCTGTTGAGGTTACTAAAAAAATAATTGAAAAAATCGGGCCTATTTTAGCCATAAAATATTAAGAAATTTCATAATGATATTAAAAAGCTTTTTTAAAAATCTTAAAAAAGATTTTAATAATAAAAGTTTTAATGGATTTGAATTTAATTCAAAAAAAATAAAAAAAAATTATATATTTTTTGCAATAAAGGGTAGTAAATTTAATGGAAATAATTTCATAAATGATGCCATTATAAGAGGAGCTCGAATAATTGTATCAAATAAATTTAAAACTGGTATCAATAAAGGTGTATTATATATAAAAGTAAGCGATCCTAGATTATCCTTATCAAATTTTGCAAATAAATATTATAATAAAAAACCTAATAATATAATTGCTGTAACTGGTACAAACGGTAAATCATCTATAGTCAATTTTTATTACCAGATATTAAAACTTAATAAAAAAAGCGTAGCCTCAATTGGAACTTTAGGCGTCAAATCGAATGGCGTTAGCTTAAAACTGAATAATACAACTGTAGATGCTATTACAATTAATAAAATACTTGCAAATTTAAAGAATAAAAAAATTGAAAATGTAATTTTAGAAGCATCAAGTCATGGCCTTCATCAAAAAAGATTACATGGTATTAAATTTAGCACATCTATATTCACTAATTTAAGCAGAGATCATTTAGATTATCACAAAAATTATAAAAATTATTTTAATTCAAAATTAATTTTATTTAATGATTTGACAAAGAAAAATGGAAATTTGATATTTGATAATGATTTAAAATATTCACAAATCTTTAAAAAAATAGCCAAAAGAAAAAAATTAAATTTATTAAATATTGGTAAATCAAATAGTCATTTAAAAATTAATTCAATAAAAATTTTAAATAACTACCAACATATAAAGTTTACTTTTAAAAAAAAGGAATACCAATTTAAAACAAGGCTAATTGGAAAAATACAAATAAAGAATTTGATGATGGCTATTGCAGCAGCAATTAAAAGTAATATAAAAATTGATGATATTGTTAAAAAACTTAAATATATTAAACCTGTAAAAGGAAGGCTTGAGATAATCGGAACAACCAAAGATAATTCCATTTTTATTTTAGATTATGCTCATACTCCAGAGGCTCTTAAAACTAGTATAGAAAATATTAAAGAACAATTTGGTTTAAGAAAAATTAATATTGTATTTGGATGTGGCGGTGAAAGAGATAAAGAAAAAAGACAAATAATGGGGAAAATTGCTAACAAACTATGTAATTATATTTATCTTACAGACGACAATCCTAGAAATGAAAATCCAAAAAATATTAGGACAACTATTAAGAAATCAATTTTACCATCTAAAATGATTGAAATACCATCAAGAAAATTAGCCATAAAAAAAGCAATTTTAAATAGTAAGTCTGATGAGGTTTTAATTATTGCAGGCAAAGGGCATGAAAACACTCAAGAATATATTAAGAAAAATAAATTTTCTGACAAAGACAATATAAGAAAATCAATAATTTTAAAAAATAGATTTTTATCGAAAGATTGGAAATTAAATATACTTAAAGAAATTATAAATAACAAAAAATTAGATAGAATAAAAAATTTAAAAATTAGCACTAATTCAAAAGAACAGAATAAAGGTAAAATTTTCCTTGGAATTAAGGGGAAATCTCTGAATGGAAATGATTTTGCAGACGAAGCTTTAAAAAATGGAGCAAAATTGGCAATACTTCAAAATAATAAAAATGATAGTAAAAAAAAGATTAATGTTAAAAGTACTTTAGAATTATTAAATAAATTTTCACAAAAGATAAGAAATTCTTCTTATGCATCTCAGGTTGCAATTACAGGATCTTCAGGCAAAACTTCGCTGAAAGAATTGTTAGGACAATGTCTACAAAAAAATTATTCCATAACATTTTCAAAAAATTCATTCAATAATAAATTCGGTTTACCAATTTCTTTAATAAATTTAAATAAGGATACGACTTATGGAATATTTGAAATTGGAATGGATAAAAAGGGAGAAATAGACTATTTATCAAAAATAATTAGACCAGATGTTGGAGTCATTACAAATATTAGTTATGCTCATGCCAAAAATTTTAAATCTTTATTGGATATAGCTAAAGCCAAATCAGAGATTATTTTCAATATAAGAAAAAATGGTACAATTGTATTGAATAAAGATGATAAATTTTTTGATTTTTTTTCAAATTTAGCAAATAAAAATAATCTAAATATCATTTCTTTCGGTAAACATAAAAATTCTAATATTAGATTATATAAATTAAAAAAATCTAAGAATTCTTCTATTATTTATATCAATACTTCCTCTAAAATTTATAATTTTAAAATTAATAACAATTTATTACCTTATTTAGATAATATTTTGGCTTCCATAGCAGTTTGTAAAAGTTTAGATATCACTAGTGAAATAAAAAGTAACTTTTTTTCTAATTATAAAATACCAAGTGGTAGAGGAAATATAAAAAAATTCACTGTAGGCTCTAAAAAAGTTAACATAATAGATGAAAGTTATAATTCAAATCCATTATCTCTGAATTTTTCAATTAAGAAATTTGATAATTTAAAAGTAAATCCAAATAAAAAATTTATGCTATTAGGTGACATGTTAGAATTAGGAAAATTTTCAAAAAAACTTCATATTGAAGCTGCAAAAGATATCAATAAGGCAAAGTTCAAAAAGTTGTTTGTTTATGGGAATTATATCACAGAAACATTTAACAAAATTAGAACACAAAAAAGAGGAAGAATACTTAAATCAACTAGTGAAATTCTTAATATAATAAAAAATGATTTAAATAATGGTGATTTTTTAATGATAAAGGGCTCAAATTCTACAGGACTTAATCAAATAACCAAACAAATTGGATCAAAATCTTAATGTTGTTTGAACTTTTTTCAATTCTAGTAGATCAATTTAGTTTTTTGAATGTTTTTAAATATTTAACAGTAAGAACTGGTCTTTCTATGTTTACAGCTATGGTTGTTGTTTTTTTAGTTGGAAACCCATTAATTAATTTTTTTTCTTCAAAACAGATTCATAATCCAATCAGAGAAGATGGACCTAGCGATCATATAATAAGAAAAATTGGAACACCTACAATGGGAGGACTAATAATATTACTAGGTGTTTTTTCAGGAGTATTGCTATGGGGTGACTTATCAAATCCATACAATTGGTTTTTAATATTTATTGCAGCTTCTTTTGGATTATTGGGAGCTTATGATGATTATAAAAAAATAAAGTTAAAAAGTTCGCATGGAATTTCTTCTAAACTAAAGTTCTCTCTACAAATTATTTTAGCTTTGATTGGTATATTGATACTTTATATCACAAGTAATTCTGATCAAATAAACAATCTATATTTTCCTTTCTTCAAAAACTTAGTAATCAATCTTGGCTGGTTTTTTATACCTTTTTATATGTTCATATTAGTTGGAGCTTCAAATGCAGTGAATTTAACAGATGGTTTAGACGGACTAGCAACAGTACCTGTTATGTTAGTTGCTGCTTGTTTTGCATTTATTAGCTATGTCTCTGGTAACATTATTTTTTCTGATTATCTTCAGATTGCATATATAGAGGGCGTAGGAGAAGCTTCGATTTTTTGTGGATCAATAATCGGGGCTTGTTTAGGTTTTTTATGGTTTAATGCACCACCGGCAAAAATTTTTATGGGAGACACTGGATCTTTATCATTAGGTGGTTCACTGGGAGCAGTTGGTATAATAACTAAGCACGAAATTGTGTTAGCAATAACAGGCGGATTATTTGTTTTAGAAGCTGTTTCTGTAATAGTTCAAGTTATTTCCTATAAATTAACAGGTAAAAGAATATTTAAAATGGCTCCAATACACCATCATTTTGAAAAAAAAGGATGGCCAGAGTCAACGGTTGTAATTAGATTTTGGATAATTTCTATTATTCTAGCAATGATTGGATTGGCAACTTTGAAACTTAGATAATGAAATTAAAAAATGAAACTTTAAGTAAAAATTTTTTAATTTATGGTTTCGGAAAATCTGGAATTTCATCCTTAAAATATTTAAAAAAGAAAAACAGATGTTTTATTTACGATGATGATAAGAAAAAAATTAAAAATAAATATAAAAAATTTTTTATTTCTAAATCAAAATTATTAAATAATAATTTTGATTATATAGTTATAAGTCCTGGTATTAATATAAATAGATGCCAGTTATCAAATTATTTAAAAAAGAACCAAAAAAAAGTTATTACTGATTTTGATATTTTTTATAAATTTAACCCTGAAGTTTTAACAATTACGATTACTGGTACGAACGGAAAGTCAACTACAAGTAAGTTACTTTATGATATTTTAAAGAATCACCACTATGATACTAGGTTAACTGGAAATATTGGAAATCCTATTTTAGAAGAAAAAAGAGTTACAAGAAATACCATTTTTGTTATTGAGGCTTCTTCTTATCAGCTGGCTTATAGTAAATATTTCAAATCAAAATTTTCTATAATCATTAATATTTCCCCAGATCATTTAGAAAGGCATAATACAATGAAAAATTATGTATTATCAAAACTAAAATGTGTAATAAGACAAAACAAAAATGATGTAGCAATAATAGCAAACACTAATTTATTGAAAGACTTATTAAGAACTAAAAATATAAAATCTAAAATAATATATGTAAATAAAAATAAGTATGCAAATTTAAAAAATAAATTAAGTAATGATAATTTTAAAAATTCAACAAATTTCCAAAATTTAAATTTTTTATTTGAGTTATCTAAACATATGAAACTTAATTTAAAAACTGTAATAAAAACTATTAATAAATTTAAACCTTTGAAATTTAGACAGGAGGTGATCCATCAATCAAAATATTTAAAGATAATAAACGACTCTAAGTCAACAACATTATCTTCTACTGTTCCATTTTTAGAATCTAATGAAAAAATTTTATGGATCTTGGGAGGATTATTTAAAAAGGGCGATAAATTTAATTTAAATAAAAAGTATTTTAAAAATTTAGAAGCATATATTTACGGAAAAGATAGACAAGTTTTCCTCAAACTATTTAAAAATAAAATTAAAGTTAATCTATCAAAAGATCTGAGAAATACTCTTAAATTAATTCCAAACCTTAAGGATATAAGAACAAAAGTTACAGTTTTATTTAGCCCATCGGCTGCATCATTTGATCAATACAAAAATTTTGAAGAAAGAGGTAGACAATTCAATATGTTAATTAAAAGATATTTACCAATTGAATGAATAAATATTTTGATACATTTTATGATTGGTGGAAAAACATCGATAAAACAATTTTTTTGATAATAAGTCTATTATTTTCACTAGGATTGTTCTTTTCTTTAGTTTCAACTTCAATAATTGCATCAGATAAATTAAACACGAATTCTTACTATTTTTTTTTAAAACATTTAATTTTTGTTTTAATAGGAATATTTTTAATTTTATTTTTATCTCTACTAGATCAAAAAATTTTAATTAGGTTATCAGTCGTACTATTTGTTATCACATTTATAAGTTTATTCTTAGTTCCTTTAATCGGAGTCGAGGTCAAGGGGTCAAAGAGATGGTTAGATATTGGCTCATTGCCAAGGTTTCAACCTATTGAAACTTTAAAACCTTTTTTTGTTATTGTTATTTCACTAATAATTTCATTAGAAAAAAAAAACCTTTATATAAAATATTTCTTGAGTTCAGTCATTTTAGTGCCAATTATTATTTTACTTTTGTCTCAACCAGACTTAGGACAAACATTATTAATAATCTCTGTTTGGCTTGCTATTATTTTTGTTTCAGGAATAAATTTATTACTTTTTGCAATCTCATTATTAGCTCTGAGTTCATTAACTCTATATTTAGTCTTTTTGGTGCCAAAGTTTGAATACATAAGAATAAGATTAATGTCATTTATAGATAATTCTAGCGGTAATAATTACCAGGCCGATAAAGCAAGCGATGCAATATCCAGTGGAAGCTTTTTTGGAAAAGGAATAGGTGAAGGAACTTTAAATTCAAGAATACCAGAAGCACATACAGATTATATAATTTCTGTAATTGCAGAAGAATTTGGAGTAATTATCTTAATAGGCATAATATTACTTTATTTAGTCTTATCTTATAGAGTTTTAAAGAAAATAAATTTTACAAAAAATAATAATTTTAAACTTATATTAGTTGGAAGTATTTCAATAATACTATTACAAACTTTTATTCATATTGGTGTAAATATAAGATTGCTTCCTACTACAGGCATGACTATGCCATTTATTAGTTATGGTGGTTCTTCAATAGTTGGAACATCAATTTTAACTGGAATAATATTAAATTTGACGAAGAGAAAATTAAATTAGTATGAAAAATATACTTATAGTAACAGGTGGTTCTGGAGGCCATGTTGTACCATCTACCTCTTTTTTTGAACATTTGAAAAACAAATTTTCTGTAAAAATAGTATCTGATTTGAGAGGAAGTAAATATATAAATACCAAAAAATTTAAATATGAATTAATAGATGTACCAAATTTATTTTTAAAACCTTATTTACTTCCATTCAATATTTTTAAATATTTTCTAAACATTTTTCAATCTATTAGATTTTTAAAAAATAATAAGATAAATATTGTAATTAGCACGGGTGGGTATATGACATTTCCATTTTGCTTAGCTGCATTCATATTAAAAAAAAAAGTTTTCTTGTTTGAGCCTAATAGTGTTTTAGGCAGATCTAACCGCTTTGCTTTGAAATTTTCAACAAAAATAATTTGTTACGATAAAAATTTAAGAAACTTCCCAATTAAATATGATTCTAAAAAAGTTATAGTCAAACCTATTTTAAAAAAAGAGATATATAACTTAGAAAAAAATATAATTAATTTAAAAAAGGAAATAAAAAAAATTCTTATAATCGGTGGTAGCCAAGGTGCATCGTTTTTTGATGAAAATATTTCTGAATTAATTATCGAAATTTCAAAGAAACGAAATTTAGAAGTTATACAGCAAATATCAAATAATAATAATTTATTCTCAATAAAAAATAAATACAACAAATCAAATGTAAAATATAAATTTATTGAATTTACCAATGATAGTCATGAAATCTATAATGGTATAGATTTAGCAATTACGAGAGGAGGCGCAAGTACATTAAGTGAACTTTCATTTTTAAATATACCCTTTATTTCAATACCTCTCCCGTCTGCAAGAGATAATCACCAATTCTATAATTCGGAATTTTACTATAAAAAAAATTGTTCTTGGTTAATAAATCAAAAGGAATTTGAATTTAAAAAATTTTCAAAAATGATGTTTGAAATATTTAACGATTATCAAAGTTACAACGAAAAATTTAAAAATCTCGAGGAAATTACTAAAAAAAATACTTGGAATAATATAAATAATAAGATTATAGAAATTATAGATGAAAATTAATATCGGAAAAACTGAACTAATTCATTTTGTTGGAATTGGAGGCATTGGTATGAGTGGCTTAGCATTAATAATGGATAGTTTAGGCTTTAAAATACAAGGAAGCGACATATCAGATAATAAAAATCTAAATTTATTAAGAAAAAGAAAAATTCCAATTTATTTAAATCATAATAAGCAAAATATAAAAAATTGTACTGTGCTAGTAGTATCTTCAGCTATAAAAAAATCAAATCCAGAGTATAGGCATGCTAAAAAATTAAACTTGCCGATATATAAAAGAGGAGAACTATTAGGTCATATAGTTTCTTTAATGAAAAATATTGTTGTCACAGGATCACACGGCAAAACAACAACCACATCAATTTTATCAAACATATTGAATTACGCAAAATTAGATCCCACAATAATAAATGGAGGTGTTTTGAATTCAATAGGAAGTTCAGCAAAATTAGGAAAAAGTGACTGGAGCTTGGTTGAGTCAGATGAGTCGGATGGAAGTTTTCTTCAAATACCTTTTAACTATTCAATAATAACTAACATTGACAATGAACACTTGGATTATTACAGAACTATGAAAAATTTAAAAAACAAATTCATAGAATTTATTGATAAAACTCCTTCTTTTGGGAAAGCTTTTTTATGTTTAGACGATAAAAATGTAAAAAATATTTTACCAAAAATTAAAAATAACAATTACTATACATTTGGTTTAAATAAGAAATCAAATTTTCATATTTTCAATATAATCCAGAACAAAGATCATTCAAAATTTAGTATTAAAATAAAAATACCAGGGAAAATAAAAATTATAAAAAATATTTCAATACCTTTATTAGGTTTACATAATATAAAAAATGCAACATCTGCATTAGCAGTAGCTTTTTCGATTGGTGTATCAGATAAAATAATTAAATTAGGTCTCAAAAACTTTAATGGAGTCCAGAGAAGATTTAATTTCCTATTTGAAATTAATAAAGTGCCATTTTTTGACGATTACGCACATCATCCAACTGAAATTTCATCGGTATTAGATGGTGTCAGTAAAGTATATAATAAAGAAGAAATAGTTTGTATATTTCAACCGCATAGAATTTCAAGAGTAAAAAATTTAAAAAATGAATTTTCTAAATGTTTTAAAAATGCAAACACAGTTTTACTTTGTCCAATTTTTAAAGCTAGCGAAACTATAAAATTAGGATTCTCATATACTTCATTTGCAAAATTAATTGCAAAAAATTCTAAAGTTAATTTGATAATGCTTAAAAATGAAATAGATTTAAAAAAAATTACTAAAAACATTGCATTTGGTAATAAAATTTTTATTGCAATGGGTGCTGGATCTATAACAAATTGGGTAAGAAATCTTAGTTGATATGGAATTAAAGGATATTGAAGATTTTAAAAATAAATTTAATGCTGATCTGTTTTTTAATACTGATATAAAAAAATTTAATTGGTTTAATATAGGTGGTAAATCAAAAATTTTTTTTAAACCAAAAAATCTAAAAGAATTAAAAGAATTCCTAAAACTATATAATAATAGAGGAAAAATGTTTATTTTAGGGATGGGTTCAAATGTATTGTTTAAAGATAACACTTATGAAGGAGTAATAATTAAACTTAGTAACAATTTTAGTACATTGTCAAAATTAAAATCAGACACAATAATAGCAGGTTCAGCTTGCTCACAAAAAAAACTTTCAGAATTTGCACTAGAGAATGGAATAAGTGGTTTTGAATTTATGTACTGTATTCCTGGTTCAGTTGGAGGAGGTCTTCAAATGAATTCTGGCTGTTTTGGGACAGAATTTAAAGACAAATTAATTTCACTACAGTGTATTGACACAAATGGAAATATAAAAGTTATCTCATCTAACAAAATTAAATTTCAATATAGAAAAATAGAATTAAACGAAAATTTAATTTTTTTAAGCGCTACTTTTAAAGGTGATTTATTAAATAAAAATAAAATAAAAAATTTGATGGAAGAATTGGCGATTAAAAAAAATAATTCTCAACCTTCAAAAATTAAGACAGGGGGAAGCACTTTTAAAAACCCAATCGATCAAACAACAAGAAAAGCTTGGGAACTCATTAAAGAGTCAGTTCCAGAAAACATAAACTTTGGAGACGCTAGTATTTCAAAAAAACACTCAAATTTTTTTATTAATAAAAATAATGCGTCATTTGATGAAATGAACTCTTTAATAAATTTTGTAAAAAAAAATGTTAAAGATAAAACTGGGATAAACATGAATTTAGAAATCAAAATTATAGAATGATGAAAAAAATTCTAATTTTGGCGGGTGGATATTCAAAAGAGAAAGAAGTTAGTATACAAACTGCAAAAAGTGTCTACTCCGAATTAAATAAAGATAGAAAATATAAAATTAAGGTTGTAAATCCCAACGGTAAATTTGTCGATGTATTAAGAAAGTTTAAGCCTAATACAGTATTAAATTTGTTGCACGGAAGATATGGAGAAGATGGGTATATCCAAGCAATATTAGAATCAGAAAAAGTAAAATATACTCATTCAGGTGTTTTATCGTCTTCTCTAGCAATAGATAAAGAGTTATCAAAAAAAATTTTCATAAAAAATAATATTTTGACACCTAAGTATCTTAAATTCTCCTACAGAAATAATATAAACAAGTCAAAATTAATAAATAATTTGAAAAAAAAAATTGGTTTTCCCTTGGTAGTGAAACCTCTTAATGAAGGTTCTAGTGTAAATGTATTTATATGTAACAAAAATAATGTTTTAAAAACTTTGAGCAAGCTAAAAGAATATGGAGAAGTTCTAATAGAAAAATATATACCTGGAAGAGAGATACAGGTTGCAATTTTGGCAAATAAAGTGCTTGGAGCAATTGAGCTTATTCCAACTAGAAAATTTTATGATTATGAAGCTAAATATAACCCAAAGGCTAGAACGGAACATGTAATTCCAGTTAAAATTTCAAAAAATAAATATAAAGAAATAACAAAAATTGCTTTAAAGGCACATAAAATTTTAAAATGCAGAGGTGTTACACGTTCAGATTTTAGATATTATAAAAATTCTTTTTATTTACTAGAAACTAATACACAACCTGGAATGACCTCACTCTCATTGGTACCTGAAATAGCAAATTTTAATAACATTACTTTCAAAAATTTGATAAAAAAAATTTTGAAAGATGCTTCAATTAATAAATAAAAAAAAAATATATTTTTACTTAGTTTCCTTGGTATTTATATCAACTATTTTTAATAATAATTTAATAATTAATTTAAAAAGTAATTTTAGGATTAGTGAAGTTAAAATTGAAAATACAAAAAAAGAAATTCATGATATAATTTTATCAAATACTAAATTTTTAATAGGCAAAAATATTTTTTTTGTAAATAAATCACTTCTTTTAGAAAAAATTAAAAAACTCAATTTTATTGAAAGTGTTAGTATTAAAAAAAAATATCCTTCAACTTTAAATATAAAATCAAAAATAACAAATTTATTAGCAATTACTTACATAGGGCAAAAAAAATATTTTGTTGGGCAAAATGGAAATTTTATATTAGCAAATCAAATTTCAAGCGAAAAAATGTTACCAATTATTTTTGGAAAATTTGATACAGATGACTATATTTTTCTTCAGAAGGAACTTTTAAATCAAAAAATTGATCTGAATGAAATAATCAAATATTATTATCACAAAAACAAAAGATGGGATATTCATTTTGAAAATAACATTATAATTCAACTTCCAAATAAAAATATTTCTAAAGCTATTAATTTATTTAAAAAGTTTGAATTTAATAATAAAATTCCATCAAACACAATTATAGATTTAAGAATTCAAAATAGATTAATCTTAAGAAATGAATAAAAATAATTATTTCAATATAATTGATTTTGGATCTTCTAAAATCCGATTTGGTATATTTGATCTAAATTTAGATGAGAAATTCTCAGACTCGACGAATATACATGACAATGAGAGTCTTCAAAGTCATTTTGAAGCGCTAGGTAAAATAATTAAAAAAGCAGAAAAAAAATTTTCATATCATATTGAAGATATTATACTAATTTTAGACTCATTAGATTTATTTGTAATTGATATATCATTAACAAAAAAATTAGACAGAAGCTCCAAAATTAAAAAATTATATGAAGCCTTAATATTAGAATTAAATCAAATAATTAGTTCATACTATAACAAATATTATTTATCACAGATAATAGTAAATAAATGCATAGTAGATAATGAAAAATTTTTTGATAAATTTCCGGAGGAAGACATAATCACAAATAATTTAAAAGCTGAGTTTAAATTAATTTGTTTTCCAAAAGTATTTATTAAGAAAATTAGAGATGAATTTATTAAAAATAACTTAAATATAATTAATATTTTTTGCTCTTCTTATATAAAATCACAATTTTATGTTAAAAAATTAAGTAAAGAGAAAGTTATTTTTTTAGATATTGGTCTAAAAAGATCTTCGATTAATTTTTTTGAAAACAAAAAAATAAAGTTAATAGAAACAATTCCAATAGGTGGGCACCATATTACAAAAGATATCTCAAAAATTTTTAAAATTTCAGAAACAGACGCAGAAAAATTAAAAAAATCATTTAATAGAACTGATACTGAGTTTTCATATAAAAATAAAGCATCGGAAGATTCAATACTAATATCAGAAATTATAAATAAGAATATTTCTATAGATTTATTGAAAAAAGTTATTTTGTACAGAGTACAAGAAATTTTAGATTTAACTTTAAAACAATTAAAAATTAATAATCGCAAATATACTTCAGAGGATGCAGAATTACTATTAATTGGCGATGGATCTAAGTTATTTGAAAATAATACTTTTTATCTGAACGACAAATTTGGGCTAAAATCGATAAATATATATAATGAGACGGATGTTCAAATTTGCAAATGTGGTCTAAAAAACCATTTTGCAAATTATGAGACACCAAAAATAATTAACAAAAAACCTGGAATTTTTGAAAAATTTTTTAATTTTTTTGATAAATGAATGTATTTTCTTGTAATATTTCTTGAGTATTTAATTAATGCATCTTTTTATATATATAGCTTGTGTCATTACTTACGCAAAAAACTATCTCAAGAACTATTTCTTTAAATGGCATAGGTATTCATACAGGCTCTAAAGTTAATTTAAAAATTAAACCAGCCTCTCCAAACACTGGTATCATATTCAAAAGAGTTGATTTAAGTACAAAAAATATTGTTTATCCAAATTATTTAAATGTAAGTGACACTACACTATGTACAACTATTACTAACGAATATGGAGTAAAAGTTTCTACAATCGAGCATTTAATGGGAGCTTTTTATGGAGTAGGAATTGACAATGCAATTGTAGAACTTGATTCTCAAGAGGTTCCAATTATGGATGGATCTGCTAAAATTTTTGTAGAAAGAATTAAACAAGCTGGACTAAAGTTTAGTCATCAACCAATCAAAATAATAAAAATTAATAAAAATATTGTAGTTGAAGATGAAAACAAATTTATTTCAATTTCAAAATCTAACATAAGCGGTGATATAGAATTTGAAATTAAATATGAAAATCCATTAATAAATACACAAAAAAATAAAATAAATATATTTGAAGATGACTTAAATAATATTTTTAATTCTAGAACATTCTGTCTATTTGAAGACATAGAGAAACTAAAAAAAATTAATCTCGGTAAAGGTGGTTCACTAGATAATGCCGTTGTTGTAAAAAATAATTCAGTTTTAAATAAAGCAGGATTAAGAAATAAATTAGAATTTGTTAATCATAAAATCCTTGATTGTATGGGCGACCTTTTCTTATCAGGATATAAAATCATTGGATCTGTCAAATGTTCTCAAGGTGGTCACAAACTTACAAACCAGTTATTAAGAACACTTTTTTCAGATAATAGAAATTATTCTTTAATTGAAGTAAAAGGTAAACAATTACCTCATACTTTTACAAATTATCAAAAACTTAAATCAATAGCTTAAATATTAGAATTTTTAAAATATTCTGATAAAACAATTAGATGAGAATTAGTATCAATTACTTCATTATATTAATATTTATAATGTTAGCTGAATGTTCAAAAAAAAATAATGACATTAGCATAATCACAGAAAAAAGTTTAGAGACACAAATGATTGAAGCCTACAATAATGCAATGTTAGAATTTGAAAAAGGCGATGTTATTTATGCGGGAAAAAAATTTAGTGAAGCTGAACTATTATATCCCCAATCAATTTGGGCTCCAAGAGCAGTGTTGATGTCAGCTTATGGATACTTCACTCAAGGTTACTACAAGGATGCAATTAGAGACTTAGAGCGATTTTTGGTTAAATATAAAAATCATCCTCAAACAGATTATGCTTATTATTTGTTAGCATTATCTCATTATGATCAAATCGTAGATGAAAAAAAGGATTTAAATGAAATAATGGAAGCAAAAAGATATTTTGAATTAATAATTAATAAATATCCAGAGACTGATTATGCATCAGACTCTAGATTTAAATTAGAATTAATAATTGAAATTATTGCCTCAAAAGAAATGTATCTGGCAAGATACTATGTTCAAAGAGAAAAATGGATACCTGCCATAAATAGATTTAAAACTGTTGTTAATAAATATGATACAACAATTTATATAGAAGAAGCTTTACATAGATTAGTAGAATTGCATTATAAAATTGGACTAACAAATGAGGCGGAAAAATATGCATACGTTCTAGGATATAATTATAAGTCAAGCGAGTGGTACGAGGCTAGTTATAAATTAATTAATAAAAGTTATGTCAGGTCAGATTTGGCACAAGATCAAAAGGAGACAATTTTAAAAAAATTTAGGGATCTTTTTAAGTAATCTAATCTATAAATGAAAACAAAAGTAGAAATTAGAAAGTATTATAATTTAAAAATTAAAGAACTTATAAAGCATAATAAGCTTTATTATGATAAAAGTAGTCCGGTAATAAAAGATTCTGAATATGATAAAATAAAAAATGAAATATTAAATTTAGAAAATAAATACTCGTACTTAAAAAATAAAGCTTCACCAAATGTAACTGTTGGTTATAAGCCCTCTAATTCTTTTAAAAAATATAAACATAAAGTTCCAATGTTATCACTATCAAATGCTTTTTATGAAGAGGATCTTCAGAACTTTGAAAAAAAAATTTTCAATTATTTAAATAAAAATATAAAAATTGAATACAGCGTAGAACCGAAAATTGATGGCATTTCTGCCTCTCTAACATACCGAAATAAAGAATTAATTTATGGAGTATCAAGAGGCGATGGAAAAATTGGAGAAATTATTACTGAAAATTTGAAGACTATTAAAGATATTCCTCAAAAAATTAGTAGTTCAGATTTTCCTAATGAAATTGAAATAAGAGGTGAAGTATTCATTAAAAAAAAAGACTTCGTTAATATAAAAAATCAATTTGCAAATCCGAGAAATGCTGCATCAGGTTCTTTAAGACAAAAAGATCCTAAAGAAACAAAAAAAATTCCATTAAATTTTATTGCATACACTTTTGGCTATAAAGAAATAATTTCACATAAATATCAATCTGACTTTCTGAGTGATCTAAGTAAATGGGGTTTTAAAATAAATAAAGATAATGTGGTTCTTTCAAATATTAATGATTTGATTAAATTTCATAAAAAGGTCGAAAAAAAAAGATTTAAGTTAGATTATGATATAGATGGTTTGGTTTATAAAGTTAACGATTTAAAATTACAAGATAGACTTGGATTTACATCAAATGCACCAAGATGGGCAATAGCACATAAATTTTCTGCTGATAGTGCTGATACAAAAATTTTAAATATAGAAATACAGGTAGGACGTACAGGCGCATTAACACCTGTTGCAAAAGTTGAGCCAGTAAACATTGGTGGAGTTATAGTATCTAATGCAACTCTTCATAATGAAGATGAAATTAAAAGAAAAGATATAAGAATAGGAGATATTGTAAAAATTGAGAGGGCTGGAGACGTAATTCCACATGTGATAAATGTAGATCTAGCCAAAAGAAGTACTAAATCTAAATTATTTATTTTTCCTAAAATATGTCCATCTTGTGGATCTAAAACAATAAAGGAATTTAATATAATAACCAAGAAATATGATGCTGTTAGGAGATGCACGAATGATAGTTTTGATTGTGAGAGAATTGCAATTGAAAAATTGAAACATTTTATATCTAAAGAGGCATTAAATATTGATGGTTTGGGAAAAAAAGTTATAGAAAAATTTTGGGAATTAAATTTAATAAAGAGACCTCAAGATATATTTAAATTAGATTATTCTAAGATATTGAAATTAGATGGATGGGGCAGTTTATCTGTTAATAATTTAAAAACTTCAATAGAAAATTCAAAAAAAGTTTCATTACAAAGATTTATTTACTCTATAGGAATAAGACATATCGGATTAGAAAATGCAAAGCTTATAAGTGATAATGTTAAAAATATATCTAGTTTCTTAGAAATTATAAAAAATAATAAATTTGATAAATTTATAAACATTGATGGTATTGGTGAAACTCAAATAAATTCATTAAAAAATTTTTTTTCTAATAACAAAAATGTAGATATTTTAATAGAATTAAAAAATGTATTAAATATTGAAAGTCAAAATAGTGTTAAAAATGGTATTCTAAAAAATAACACTTTTATGTTTACAGGTAAACTAGAAGGGATAAGTAGAGCTGAGGCCAAATCACTGATAGAAAAAAACTCAGGAACCACTTTAAGCAATGTGAGCAAAAATCTTAATTATTTGGTAATTGGTGAAAAGCCAACTAAAAAAAAGTTAGATCAAGCAAAAATTCTAGGAGTCAAGATTATATCCAAGGAGGAATTATTAAAATTACTTAATTAAATTCAACAACCACTGCTTTTCTTTATTTTTTAAATGTTTTGATAGTTTGGCATAGGTCTCTAAGTGGTAATCAAATAAATAATCCCTCTCTTTTTTTGTAAGCAAATTGAGATTAATCAAATCTAAATCAATTGGAGCATATGTTAGGTTTTTAAATTTTAATTTATTCTTAATTTTTTTAACGTAAATTAAATTTTCAATTCTTATACCATATTTATCTTTAAGATAATAACCTGGCTCATTACTCAATATCATACCTTCTTTTATTGTTAGTTTATTATATTTTGAAAGTGATTGAGGGCCTTCGTGAACATTTAAAAAAAAACCCACGCCATGGCCTGTACCATGTGCATAATCCAATCCATTTTTAATTAAATGCTTTCTTGCCAATTTATCTATCAAATAACCATTAGGTTTTTTTTTTATATCGCAATTTATTACTGCGATATGTGCTTTTAAAACTCTAGTAAAGTTATTTTTTAATTTACTTGAGGCTACTCCTGAAATAATTGTCCTAGTTACATCAGTTGTGCCCCATTTATACTGTCCCCCAGAGTCAATTAACAATATTTCATTTTTTTTTATTTCCCTATTTGTTTGATTACTAGATTTATAATGAATAATTGCTCCATTAGGACCAGAGCCTGCTATTGTGTCAAAACTTGGAAATAAATAATTTTTAGATTTATCTCTAAAGTATTCTAATTTTTTCTCTACTTGTTTTTCAGTAATTTTCTTTTTATTAAACTTAAACCAATACAAAAATTTCGTTAAAGCCACTCCATCTTCAATATGAGCTTTAGCTGTATTTTTTATTTCAGTTTGATTTTTTACTGATTTGAGATCATATATTGGATCTGTATATGATGATATTTTAAACATACTACCTAAAACTTGATTTTCAAATATTGAGCATGTATTTTTATCAATACAAAAGCTTCCTCTCTTAAGACTAGAAATTATTCGAAAAAAATAATTTTCTTTACAAAAAAATATATTTTTAAATTCAGTTTTATTTAAATACGAAGCTTTACTCAAGTTAGTAAAAATAAATGATTTTCCCCTAACAGAAATAATCATTTTACAATTTGCCAGTGGGCTATTTGGCAAATCTTTACCACGTATATTTAAAAGCCAATTTACATTTTCACTAGCACTAACATACAGATAATTTATTTTCTTTTGGAGGAGATAATTCTTTATTTTTTTAATTTTTTTTATTGAACTTTCACCTACAATTGTTTTATTTAGTTTATAAAAATAATTAATTTTATTTTTTTCTTTATATTTAAAATTAAAACTGATTGGAACCAAATTTGCCTTTTCCTCAAAATATCTTTTTAATGTTTCCCTAGTGAATAATTGTGCATCAAAACCAATTTTAATATCTTTAATTTCTGATAAAACTTTTGGTAAACTATAAGGTATTTCTAATATATTGAAATTTTTTCCAGACTGTTTTTTTGCTTGAAGTGTATATCTCCCGTCTACAAACAAATAATTTTTATCTTTTAAAATTAATGCAAAGCCAGCTGAGCCGGTGAAGTTTGTAATTTTTTCTAAATTATTAGTATTTGAATATTCAGTAAAATATCTGTCATTTTTTGGTACAATATATCCATCTAAATTATTGTTTAATATAAATTTTTTTAATCGCTTAATCATTTCAATTTTTTTTGGTATCTCAACCAGCCTGGACTTCTAACCTCACTTTCAAATTCAATATCTTGGTTAAATTCAAAATCATTATCCTCTTTTTCGTTAAAACTATTGTTTTTTTTAATGAATTCATCTGGAAGTTCATCTACAAATCTTGATGCAATACTATCAATCCAATCACCTTGATAAAATCTATTCATTGCAAATGATATCTTTACAATTTTTCTTGCTCTCGTTATTCCAACGTATGCAAGTCTTCTTTCTTCCTCGAGACCTTTTTCACCTTTTTCCTCTATACTTTTTTGATGAGGAAACAAACCTTCTTCCCATCCTGGTAAGTAAACAATGTTAAATTCAAGTCCCTTTGATGCATGCAATGTCATTAAATTAACTTTTTCACTTTCCCAATCTTGATCTAACGATGTAGCTAATGCCACATGTTCTAAAAAACTTTCCAAATTATCAAATTCTTTCATAGCATTTAAAAGTTCTTTAATATTCTCAAGTTTATTCTCATTTTCTAAGTCCTTTTTATTTTTTAACATCTCACTATAACCTGACTCATCTAAAACAATTTGTAAAAGCTTATTGTGATTAATTTTTTTCTTCAGATCAAACCTCCATTTTTCAAGTAAATTTAATAAAGAGTTTAATCCAATTTTTGTTTTTGGTTTGATTTTATTTTCTTCAATTAATTTTTTTGCGGCAATCTCTAATGAGCACTTGTTTTCTTTGGCATATTCGGAAATATTTTTAATTGTTGTATCTCCTATAGATCTTTTTGGTACATTTATTATTCTTTCAAAAGATAAATCATCCATGGGTTGATGTATGCATCTTAAATATGCTACACAATCTTTGATTTCTGCTCTTTCATAAAACTTAATTCCTCCAATTATTCTATATGGAATACCTGTTTTTAAAAATCTTTCCTCAAACTCTCTAGTTTGAAAAATCGCTCTTACTAAAATAGCAATTTCATTTAATGAGTTTTTTTTTTTTAATTCTTCAATAGTAGACCCAATTTCTATTGCTTCATCTTTTACATTTCTAAAACAGTCTAAAGTGATGAGCTCACCCTCTTCCTGATTTGAATAAAGCGTTTTTCCCACTCTTTTTTGATTATTCTCTATGAGTTTTGAGGCAACATTTAAAATATTTTGAGTAGATCGATAATTTTTTTCTAACCTGATTATTTTGGTATCTTTATAAATTTTATCAAATTCCAAAAAGTTTTTAATTTCAGCACCACGCCAACTATATATTGATTGATCATCATCTCCAACACAACAAATATTTAAATTTGTTCCTGACAAGTATTTAAGCCATTCACTTTGTATAAAATTTGTATCTTGATACTCATCAACTAAAATATATTTAAACTTTTTCGAATATAATTTCTTTATATCATCGTATTTTTTAAAAATTTTAACTGTATGTAAAATTAAATCACTAAAATCTGCTGAATTCAGATCTTTTAATTTTGTTTGATATATTTTGTATATTTTTAAAAAATTCTTCTCAAGTGTTTCTCTTTTTTTTAACACTACATCTTCAGGGTAACATCCTTTATTTTTCCACTTATCAATAACTGCAAGAACATATTTTGGGGATATTTTTTTTATATCAAGATTTTCTGCTTTACAAATATTTTTAATTAATCTTGATTGGTCATCCTGGTCTATAATTGTGAAATTAGATTTTAATCCAACAGCATCAGCATGTTTCCTTAAAATTTTTGAGCTAATTGAGTGAAATGTGCCCAACCAAGGCAGTCCTGTTGCTTCTTTTCTAAGAAGTTTAGATACTCTTATTTGCATTTCCTTTGCTGCTTTATTTGTAAAAGTAACTGCAAGAATTTGACTAGAAAATGCTTTATGAGTTCTAATAATATGTGCAATCCGTGATGTTAAAACCTTAGTTTTTCCAGAACCAGCACCAGCCACAATTAATAGCGGCCCACTAAGATTCAGAACCGCCTCTTGTTGCTTTTCATTTAAATTTAACAAATAATCATCTTTATACATATATTTTTATTGTATAAGCCATGTTTTTATAATGAATAAAATAAAACAAAACAGAATAACTTTTTTTTTGATACTTTCTGCAATTGCGATAATTTTTTCATCACTAACTATTTTATCTTTACCAGTTTTATTTAATTATGAAAGTAAAGTTACGAAAATTGAAAAAAATTTTTATAAAAATTTTAAATTATACTTAAATACCTCTGGAAGTATTTCTTATAAACCATTTCCTAAACCACACTTAATATTAGAAAATGCTTCAGTCAATTTATCTGATTCCAAAGAAAATCAACCTCTATTTAATACATCTGATTTAAAAGTTTTTATTTCTTTAAGAGATATATACTCTCGATCTTTCAAAGATTTTATTTATGCAGAAATTTCAGATTCAAATCTAAATTTTACAATATTTGATTTAATAGACATCAGGAAGCATTTATATGAAAAAATTAATAAACCAATTTTATTCAAAAATTGTAAAATTTTTGTAAGAAATAAAAGTAATGAAGTAATTTTAATTTCTCCTGTAAAAAAAATTGATTATAAAATTAATAATAAATTAAAAAGTAAATTTTTTAATATTGAAGGGGAAATTTTTGGCTTTAATTTTAAGTCAAATTGGAAAAGAGAATATAGCAATCCAAAAACTAGCCTTAACACAATTAATTTATTTAATCCCTCTATAGAAATTAAAAATATATATAAGTTTCTTGGCAATAAGAATTTTAGCGGTATTACAGAAATCTCATATGCGAAAGAAAAATTGAAATATAATTTAAAATTTTATAACAAAAAAATTAAAATTAATTCACCTGAGAATAAAGATATAAATTTTAACATTAATGCAGATATTTTACTTGAGCCTTTTTATTTTGATGGAGAATTAAAAATAAAAAGTAGAAAATTAGAAAACATTATAGACAATCTTTTATTAAATTTACTAAACTATAATGAAGATTTCTTAGGAAATTTTAATGGAAAAATTAAATTTGAGTTTAATAACCTCAATAATAGACTAATTAAAAACGGTGAAATAATTTTAAATATTAATGAAAAAGATATAATTATAAGAAGAGCAAAATTTGAATTAGATAAGATTGGTGAAATTAATACAGAAATTAATTTTACCGAGAAACAAGGTCAAATAAAATTTATTTCAAAAAACCATTTAATTATTAAAAATCATATTGAATTTGCAAAAGTTTTTCAAATTGGTTCAAAAAAAACAAAAAAAATTAAAAATATATATTTTAATATTGAGAAAAGTATTGGTGATACAGATTTTATTATCTCAAATATTCAAATTAATGAGAAAAAAACTAATAGTAAAGAATCAGAAGAATTTTATACAGTAAAAAATATTCAAAATTTAAGAGCTGTGATTAGAAATTTTGTAGACTAATTGGGATATATCATTTTCAAAGGATCAACTATTTTTTCATAATCCTTTTTGTTTATTAAGCCAGATTTAAGAGCTTCGTCTTTTAACTTTGTATTATTTTTTAAAGCTTTTTTTGCAATTTTCGCAGCATTGTCATAACCTATTCTGGGCGCTAAAGCTGTTACGAGCATTAATGAATTATCTAAATGTTCTTTGATTTTTTTTTTATTAGCTTTTATTCCTTTAACACAATAAAGGCTAAAATTTTTTACACTGTCAGATAGAATATCAATAGACTGTAAAATGTTATAAGCAATAAGAGGTTTAAATACGTTTAATTCAAAGTGTCCGTGACTACCTGCAACTGTAATTCCCGTATGATTGCCAATAACTTTTGCACATACCATTGTTACAGCCTCACATTGTGTGGGATTTACTTTGCCTGGCATAATAGAAGATCCAGGTTCATTTTCTGGTAATAACAGTTCTCCATAACCAGCTCTTGGCCCAGAACCTAAAAATCTTATATCATTTGAAATTTTCATTAAAGCTACCGCACAAGAATTTAGAGATCCTGAAAAATTTACTATTGCATCATGAGCCGCTAATTCTGAAAATTTATTTGGAGCTGGTTTAAATTTAATTTTACAAAACTTATTTATTTCTTTGACAATTTTTTTATCGAAATTTTTTTTCGTGTTTATTCCTGTGCCTACAGCAGTACCTCCTTGAGCTAAATAGTAAATATCATTTAGACAATATTTTATTCTTTCTATACTTTTTTTTATCTGTTCATTATACCCCGAAAACTCTTGACCAAGTGATAAAGGAGTTGCATCTTGAAGATGTGTTCTTCCGATTTTAACAATTTTTCTAAATTCTTTGCTTTTTTTTGTTAAAGCAATATTTAATAATTTTAAACTTGGTAAAAGTTTATTAATAGTTTCTGTTGCCACTGAAATATGCATAGCAGTTGGAAAAACATCATTTGTTGACTGAGATTTATTTACATGGTCATTTGGATGAACAGGTTTTTTTGAACCCTTTTTTCCTTTTAAAATTTCTATAGCTCTATTTGCTATTACTTCATTTACGTTCATATTTGTTTGTGTCCCTGAACCTGTTTGCCATACTTTTAAAGGAAAATTTTCGTTCATTTTACCACTTATAACTTCATTTGATGCCTTTACTATTGCTCTTGAAATTTTTGATGAGATCAAACCATCGTTTTTATGAACTATAGCAGAACACCGCTTAATAATTGCAATAGATCTTATAATCGATTCTGGCACATATATATTGCCGATATTAAAAAATTTTTTTGATCTTTGAGTAGATGCGCCCCAATATTTATCATTTGGCACACTAATGCTACCAATGCTATCAAATTCTTTTCTTGTTTTCATTTATTTGAATAAATAACTAAATAATTTATATACTAGTTTTAATTAATCTTACAGGAGTAAAATGACAAATTTTCAAAAGGTAAAAAAATTTATGGAGACTTTTGGTCAAGAAGTTAAATCAAGACCATCTTTTAGCTCTGAAAAAATCAATCAGCTAAGATTTAATTTAATTAAAGAAGAATTAGATGAGTTTAAACAAGCATTAGACAATAATGATCTTTTAGAAGCAGCTGATGCCTTAACAGATATTTTATATGTTACATATGGTGCTGGGCACGCTTTTGGTATTAATTTAGATTCATGTTTTGAAGAAGTTCAAAATTCAAATATGAGCAAGTTAGGAAATGATGGAAAACCTATTTATAATGATCATGGTAAAGTTATAAAAGGTCCAAACTATTTTAAACCAGATTTATCTAAATTCATTAAGTAATTTTTAGCCAATCAGGTTTTTTTATTTTAACTTTAGCAGAACCACAACTAAAAGTTTTGCCAAAATCAAATTTTTCATTTTTAATTTTGATAATTGCGTAGGGATAATTGTCGTCTATTAATACTTTTCCTATTTCATCTTTTTCAAGTGTTATCACGTCATCTTCCAAATCACCTTCTACTACTTCAATTGGTAAAAGACGTTTGTTTAATTTATCTTTTAACTTAATTCTTGCAGTATTTTCTTGGCCTACGTAACAACCTTTTTTAAAATCTATTGCGTTTAATTCATAAAAGTTACATTCAATACCAAAAAGTTTATTTTGAAGCTTTTCAGTATTAATTTGTGGAATACCGATTTCATGACTCAATTTGTAATACTCATTTTTATCTGCACTTTGAAGCCCAAGTTTTTTTAATGATAAATATAATTTTTCTAAATTAGTTACTATTCTTGCTCCTAGCTTTATATTTCTAGGATCTAAAAAAATACTATCCTCTCTAAATTTAATTGTACAGCCTGCATTAGAACTTGAATTTTCTATATCCAAAAATCTTTCTTTACTAATAACTGCAATTACAAATTCATTGCTTAAATTTAAAATCTCTACTTTTGATCTAAGTTTATATAAATTTAATTGTTTAAATAAATTATCTATATTTTTTTTCTCACAATCTAAAAAATATCCAGACTTATGTTTTAATATATTGAAGTCATATAAATATTTTCCCTGTGGCGTAAGTAAAGCAGAATAACATGAATTTTTTTCGTCTACATTATTGATATTATTTGTAACTATATTTTGTAGAAACTCTTTACAGTCTTCACCTGAGACATATAAAAGTCCTCTGTCCTCTAAAATATAAACATTATTTTTTTTCATTATTGATAGATACTTGAGAATAATATAGTAACGATTTCATAAAATGTTAGATCTTATTATAAAAAATGGAGAGTGTTATATTGATGGAAAACTTAATAAAACTAACATTGGTATTCAGAATGGAAAAATTTCAACAATTGGTGATTTAAGCGACAAAGAAAGCAAAGAAATTATTGATGCAAGTAATTTACTAGTACTACCTGGTTGCATGGATACTCAAGTTCATTTCCGTGAGCCTGGATCAACTAATGCAGAGGACCTACATACAGGAAGTAAAGCAGCAATTGCTGGGGGTATTACAAGTGTATTTGAGATGCCAAATACAAATCCGCCCACTGCAAATATGAAAGAATTTAATAACAAGTTAAATCTTGCTAAAAATAGGATGTATTCAAACTACGCATTTTACTTTGGAGCAACTCCAGACAATTCTTCAGATTTGGCAAAACTTAAGGGTTTAGATGGTTGTTGCGGTGTAAAACTTTTTGCAGGTTCTTCGACTGGAAATTTATTAGTTGATAAAGAAGAAGATATTGAAAAAGTCTTTCAGAATACTTCAAAAATAGTTGCGGTTCATTCTGAAGATGAAGAAATAATTAATTTAAGAAAAAAACTAATTGAAAAAGGTAATGTTCATACTCATCCTGTATGGAGGAATGAAGAATGTGCAATGTCATCTACCAGGAGGATTGTTAGGATTGCAAAAAGACTTAATAAAAAAGCACATATATTGCATGTTACAACAAAAGAAGAAGTTGATTTTCTTTCTCAAAATAAAGGAAACATAACTTTTGAAATTACGCCTCAGCATCTAACAATATATGCGCCGGATTGTTACGACAAACTTGGAACCTTTGCTCAGATGAACCCACCTTTAAGAGATAAGTCTCATTATGATAGATTGTGGTACGCTATTAAAAATAATTATAATGACACTATCGGTTCAGACCATGCACCGCATTTAAAAGAAAACAAATTAAAAGAATATCCCCAGTCACCATCAGGTATGCCTGGTGTACAAACATTGTTACCCGTTATGCTAAATCATGTGAATGACAAAAAACTTACATTGGATCAACTAATTAAACTTCTTTGTGAAAACCCAGTTTCTGTGTTTGGCATTAAAAATAAAGGATTTATCAAAAAAGATTATGACGCTGACTTTACAATAATAGATATGAATCGAACAATTGAAATTAAAAACGAAAATATTCATAGTAAGTGTGGATGGAGCCCATTTGATGGCTATAAATTTAAAGGTTCACCAGTTTTTACAATTATTAATGGGGATATTAAAATGAAAGAAGATGAAATTTTAGGAGATCCAACTGGCAAACCAATTCTTTTCGATTAATTTATATAGTTTTACTTGAATACATGTTTACAAGTGTTACTCCAACAACGATTAGAAACATGCCCAATATAGCCTGCCAACTTAAAGCTTGTTTAAAAAATATATAGCCCAATATTGCTATAGTAAATATACCAAGTCCACTCCACGTTCCATAAACAATTGCAATTGGTAACTTATCAACAACAAACGTAAGTAAATAAAAAGCAGATAAATAAAATCCAGCTAAAAATACTGTTGGTGTTACTTTTGTAAAGTTCTGAGTAACAGGAAGAAGCATTGTCCCACAAACTTCACAAATAATTGCTCCTACTAAAAAAAGATATGTCTTAAGCATTATTTTAAAATATCGCTATTAATTAAGTCTCCTTTTATCTCATCAAGGATAGTGGGATCATCAATTGTTGCAGGCATTTTATATTCTTCTTTATCAGCAATCTTTCTAATTGTTCCTCTAAGAACTTTTCCAGATCTGGTTTTAGGTAATCTTTTAACGACAATTGCTATTTTAAAGGCTGCAACAGGTCCAACCTTATCTCTAACCATTTGCACACACTCTTTTGAAATAGTCTCATTATCCTTAGTTACTCCTGCTTTTAGAGCAATTAAACCAATTGGTAATTGTCCTTTCAGCTGATCTTTTATTCCTATCACTGCACATTCAGCAACAGATTGATGTTCTGATAAAACCTCCTCTATTGCACCAGTTGAAAGTCTATGACCCGCAACATTTATTATATCATCTGTTCTAGACATAATCCAAATATATCCATCATCATCAATATGACCTGCATCGTAAGTTTGATAATAGCCATTATAATTTGACATATAATTTTTTTTATATCTTTCATCTGCATTCCACAAAGTTGGGAACGTACCTGGCGGCAATGGAAGTTTAACAACAATATCTCCCATCTCATTTGGTTTTGCTATTGTTTGATCAGGTTTAATTATTTTTACATCATAACCTGGAACTGCTTTACAAGCTGATCCATACTTTGTTTCTTGCATTTCAATTCCGGTACAATTTGAACTTATCGCCCAACTCGTTTCAGTTTGCCACCAATGGTCAATTACGGGAACTTTAAGTAAATTCTCAGCCCATTTAATAGTATCAGGGTCTGCTCTTTCACCTGCTAAAAATAATGACTCAAATGAACTTAAATCATATTTAGAAAAAAACTTACCTTCTGGATCTTCTTTTTTTATTGCTCTAAATGCAGTTGGCGCTGTGAATAAAGATTTAATTTTATATTCTGAGATTATTCTCCAAAATACTCCAGCATCAGGAGTACCAACAGGTTTACCCTCAAATAAAAGAGTTGCACAACCTTTGAATAATGGAGCATAGACAATATAAGAATGTCCTACTATCCAACCAATATCACTTGCTGACCACCATATATCATCTTGATCAATGTTATAAATATTTTTCATTGTCCATTTAAGAGCAACTATGTGACCACCAATATCTCGAACAATCCCCTTTGGAATACCAGTGGTTCCTGAAGTATAAAGGATGTAAGCATAATCATTGGCACCCATCTCAACGCAATCTTTATCATTTGCTCCAGATAGTGCTTCATCCCAACTTATTTCTAATGGTTTATTTAATTTTACCTCGTGTCCTATTCTTTGAAATAATATTACTTTTTCAACTTGGTGTTTTGCTAATTTTAAAGCCCCATCTACAAGTGGTCTATATTCAACTGTTCTTCCAGGCTCAAATCCACATGATGCTGTAATTAAAATTTTAGCTTTACTATCATCAATTCTGCTAGCCAATTCATTTGAGGCAAAACCACCGAATACAACAGAGTGAATTGCTCCAATTCTCCCACATGCAAGCATCGCAACTACCGCTTCTGGTATCATCGGCATATAAATTATTACTCGATCTCCTTTTTTAACTCCTTGCTTATCTAAAGCGCCTGCAAATTTTGAAACTTTTTTTTTTAATTCTTTGAAAGTGAACTTTGCTTTACTTTCTGTTATAGGACTGTCATAGATTAAAGCAGTTTTATCACCTCTTCCTTGATCAATGTGAAGGTCTAAGGCGTTGTAGCATGTATTTGTTACACCATCTTCAAACCATTTATAGAAAGGTGGGTTGTTTTTTTTTAAAATCTTAGTTGGTTTTTTGAACCAAAACACATCTTCAGAAACTTTCTGCCAAAATTCCTCAGGTTTTTTTAGAGATTCGTCGTAAATTTCTTTGTAATTTCTGTTCATTTTGATTTGCTTTTTGGTGTCATTTTTCTATTGAATTTGTGCAACAGGTTGTATTTAATTTTAAAAAGTCAGTAAAATCAACACTTATAACGCGGCAAAAAGTCTTCAACAAACTAATTTAATTTGATATTAAGCCCCTAACTTTGGAGAAACCTTTGTGGTTTGTCCGTAGTTTAAATTTAAACTAAAAAAAAACTAACGAGAGGGAGTTTTTTATGAAAAAACTTAAAATGTTTGCATTAGCAGCAGTGGCTCTATTTGGTCTTACTGGTGTAGCAAACGCAGCAACTGCTATGTTAGCTTCTGACGACTTCGTTGGGATCTCCTTTTGGGTAATCGCAATGGGTATGGCAGCAGCTACAGTATTCTTCTTCATGGAAAGAAATACTGTTGCAGCAGGCTGGAAAACTTCAGTAACAGTAGCTGGTCTTGTAACTGGTGTTGCATTCATTCACTACATGTACATGAGAGATGTATGGGTAATGACTGGAGATTCTCCAACAGTATATAGATATATTGATTGGTTAATCACTGTACCATTACAGATGATCGAGTTTTACTTAATTCTAGCAGCAGTTAAGAAAATCCCAGGAGCAATTTTCTGGAGATTATTAATTGGTTCGCTTGTGATGTTAATTGGTGGATACTTAGGAGAAGCAGGTTACATCAATGCTATGCTTGGTTTCATAGTCGGTATGGCTGGATGGATCTACATCTTATATGAAGTATTCTCTGGTGAAGCTGGAAAAATTGCAGCTAAAACTGGAAACAAGCCATTAGCAACTGCATGGGGTGCTATGAGAATGATCGTAACAATTGGTTGGGCTATTTACCCATTAGGTTACATTTTTGGTTACCTAGTAGGTGGAGTAGATGCTAACTCATTGAACGTGATTTATAACTTAGCAGACTTCATCAACAAAATTGCTTTTGGTCTAGTAATCTGGTCAGCAGCAGTTTCACAAGGTGGAGCACGAGCTAGATAATTAGCTTTTAATATTTAAAAAGGCGGGTATGCTAAAACATACCTGCCTTTTTTTTTGGTCTAAAAATAGAAAATGCTAAATTTCAAAAATTTGCCGCAGTCGCAAATTAGTTTATAAATATTATTTATTAAATATGGCAAAAATCAAATATATAGAATTTAATGGCACTGAACATGAGGCTGATGTTGTTAATGGTCTTAGCGTAATGGAGGGCGCTATACAAAATGATATTCCAGGCATAGATGCAGATTGTGGAGGAGGCATGTCTTGTGCTACCTGCCATGTGTATATTAACGATGATGAATGGTTTAAAAAACTGCCTGAAAAAGAAATGGGAGAAGATGATATGTTAGATCAAGCTTTTGAACCTAAATCTAACAGCAGATTAAGTTGTCAATTAATCGTTTCAGATGATTTAGATGGTTTAACTGTGCATATGCCGGAGAAACAAGTTTAATGATTAAAACCGATGTAGTTATTATTGGAGCAGGACCTACAGGTTTATTCTGTGCACACCAATTAGGCATCATCGGATTAAAATGTGAAATTGTAGACAACCTAGATAAAATTGGAGGACAATGTATTGAGCTTTATCCTGATAAACCAATTTATGATATTCCTGCAGTTCCTAAATGTACAGGAGTAGAGCTTACAAATAATTTAATTGAACAAATAAAACCTTTTAATTTTAACTTCCATTTAAGTGACAGAGTTCAAGAATTAAAAAATGAAAACAATAAATGGTTAGTTAAAACATTAAATGGAAAAGAATTTGAAACACCTAATATTGTTATAGCAGGTGGTGTAGGTTCTTTTGAACCAAGAAAATTCCCAACTAAAAGTGCTGAAAAGTATGACGGAAAATCAGTTTTATACTCAATAAAAGACAAAACTATTTTTAAAGATAAATCAGTAGTTATTTTTGGAGGCGGAGATAGTGCACTTGATTGGGCTATAGAATTATCTAATTCATCAAAAGTAACACTTGTTCACAGAAGAGATGAGTTCAGAGGAGCTCCCGCAAGTGTTCAAAAAATAAAAGAATTAAGTGATAATAAAACTATTGATTTAATTACTAAATATTCAATCAAAGATGTTAAAGGAAATGGCTCATTAGAAAGTGTCGAAATCAAAAGTGAAACAGGTGAAAGCAAAGTTATAAAAGCTGATTATGTATTAGGTTTTTTTGGATTAATAATGCAATTAGGACCAATCGCGGAGTGGGGTTTAAATTTAGATAAAAAAACAATTCCCGTAAATACTGAGAATTTTGAAACAAAAAAAAAAGGAATATTTGCAATTGGGGATATCTGTACTTATCCAGGCAAATTAAAGTTAATACTTTCAGGTTTTCATGAAGGAGCTTTAGCTGCAAGAGGCTGCTTTAAATATGCAAGACCTGATGAAAAATATAGATTTGAATTTACAACTGCATCCAGCACTATCAAAGATAGATTGGGTGTTAAAGAATGATTGAACTCTTTACTGCTGATACTCCCAATGGGTGGAAAATTAGCATAATGCTCGAGGAAATTGATTTTAAATACAAACTTACAAAAGTTAATTTGAGTGGAGATCAATTTAAACCAGAATTTAAAAAAATAAGTCCCTTTAATAAAATTCCTGTAATTATAGATCATGAGAATAATAAGACCGTATTCGAGTCTGGAGTTATACTTATGTATTTAGGTGAGAAAAGTAATAAACTATATCCTGAAGCAGATAGACTAGAGATAAATCAGTGGTTGATGGCACAAATGGCTATTGTTGGTCCAATGATAGGCCAACATCATCAGTTTCATTATTATCATCAAGGAAAAAGTGAGTGGGGCGAAGAAAGATACTTCAAAATCACCAGAAAAATTTATGAGGATCTTGAAGCTAGATTGGCTAAAAGTAAATTTTTAGCAAATGATAAATACTCTATTGCTGATATTGCAACATGGTCATGGATTGCAAGACATAAAAGACACGACATTGGATTAAATAATTTTGAAAACCTATCTAAGTGGTTTGTTGAAATTGCTGAACGTCCAGCTGTAGTAAAAGGGTTTAAAGCATTAAACAAAGATGCTGAAATAGATTTTCCTTAATCGTCAGCGTAAACTTTTTCGTCTTTTTCGTGTTTTTCTTGAGCTGCAATACAAAGAGTTGCAACTGGTCTCGCCATTAACCTTTTTAAACCGATTGGTTCACCAGTTTCTTCACAAAAACCGTAAGTACCATCCTGAATTTTTTTCAACGCGCCATCTATTTTTGAAATCAATTTAATTTGTCTATTAATAGCTCTCATCTCTACATTTTTTTCAGTGTATGAGCTTGCTTGATCAACTATGTCAGCTGATGCACTATTATCATCCATAGATGCTTGAAAAATCGCCTCATTATTAGATCTCTTTAAATCTTTTTTCCACTCCATTAATTTCATCTTAAAATATGCTAAATGTTTAGCACACATGTATTTCTCTTTTTCTTTTGGAGTATAAGTTTTTGAAATTCTTACCATACTTACCTATTTTGAATTGGTGAATATATTCATGAATAAATGAGTGTCAAGAACGGTTTATTCATATAGATTGATGAAAATGGCCTTAAACAAAAGAAATACAAATAATATTTTTTATATTTTTGTAACGACTCACTTAATTCTATGGACAATTGTTCCAACGATCACAAACTCAAATTTACCTCTTGATGTCATAGAGGCATTAGCATGGGGTAGTAATTTAGACTGGGGTTTTAATAAACATCCGCCAGGTAGTGCTTTCTTTCCAGAAGTTTTTTTTCAAATATTTGGTCCGCAGGATTGGGCGTTTTATTTATTAAGTCAAATATTTGTAGTGTTATCTTTTTTCATTATTTTTAAATTATCACAGGAAATTCTTAATGATGTCACTTTGAGCTTGTTATCAGTTTTTCTTATTGAAGGGATATACTTCTATAATTTCACAACTCCAGAATTCAATGTAAATGTTTGTCAATTACCTTTTTGGTGTCTTACTGTTTATTACACTTGGAAAATATATAATAATAAAAAAGTTGAGCTCTATGATTGTATCTTGCTAGGAGCTGTAGCAGCATTTGGTATTTTATCTAAATATCTTTTTATTTATTTATTAATCGCAGTAGACTTATTATTTGCGTATTTAATATTTTTTAAAAAATCAAAAAAGTTTGATTTAAAATATTTAGTTTCTTTAGAAGTATTTTTTGTAATTTTAATTCCACATATAATTTGGTTATTCAATAACGATTTTATTACTATTAAATATGGTTTTGCCCGAGCAGGTTTGGATGAAGGACAAATAATTAATCATCTTAAATATCCATTACTATTCACTTTAAAACAAATTGGTATTTTAATACCATTTTTAATTTTAGTATGGTTACTAATGAAAAAAATGCCAAAAAAATTAAATTTAAAAGATGAAAAACTTTTATTTTTAATATTTATTAATGTGGTTCCAATTGTTCTGGTATTTATGACAGCGCTAATAACTGGATCAAAAATTAGAACTATGTGGATGACACCTTTTTACTTATTCTTTGGAACTTTATTTATTTACATTTTGAAAGATCAAATAAACATTAAGAAACTGAATTCTTTTTTAATAGGATTTATATTTTTATTTTTATTGTCTCCAATTTTATATGGTTATGTCTCAATATCTCAGACTGATAAAAGGACTGATTATCCAGGAAGAGATATAGCAATGAAAGTTCAAATGGCGTGGCATGAACAACATGATGAACCTATTAAATATGTGCTCGGTGATGAATGGGCAGCTGGAAATTTATCATACCACATTAATTCAAGGCCTATTTGGAAAGGCTTTGTTACAAAGGAAAAATTGAATTCATTTGAAAAATATATGTGTATTGATAAGATTTGCGTAGGTTCTTAGTTATGAAATTCAATAAAAATATATTATTCATCGTCTTTATTGTTGTAATAATAGAGTTATCTGGACATGGAATTGTAGCTTCTTTACTGAGGTTGCTTGCAAGTTAAATAAATGAAAATTACTATTTTAATACCAGTTTACAATGACTGGAAATCAGCCTCAAAATTAATTGAAGAAATAAATACAATTGTAAAAGACTTAGATGCTGAATTTTCTCTTCTTATAGTTAATGATGCATCAACCGAGGAAAAACCAAACTCTATTTCCAATACGGAAAGTTTATCATCTGTTGAAATATTAAATATTAGAAATAATCAGGGACATGGAAGATGTATTGCAACAGGACTTAAATATATATTTCAACATAAAGAATTTGATTATGTAATTCCAATGGATTCAGACGGTGAAGATAGACCTGAAGAAATTAAAAGTTTTCTTGAATACATAAAATATGACGAAGGAAAAACAATTGTAGGAGAAAGAGTAAAAAGATCTGAAAATTTTATTTTTAAAATTTGTTACCATTTCCATAAAATAATCACTTATGTATTTACTGGACATTCTATAAAATTTGGAAATTATACTTGTCTTCCAAAATCAACTGTTGAGAAATTAATAAATGATAAATCTATTTGGTGCAGTTTCTCTGGAGCATTGGCAAAATTAGAAAAAGACAGATCTTCATCTCCTTCAGAAAGAGGGACAAGATATTTTGGTCCTTCCAAAATGAGTTTTAAAAATTTAATTAAACATTCTTTAGCAATCATAGCTGTTTTTAAATCTACAGTTATTATTCGATCAATTTTATTTTATGCTATTTATTTAATTTTAATGGCTGATTACATAAGCGTTGTTACAGCTATTCCGTTAGGTCTAATCATAGCTTTTGGATTATCAGTCGTAATGATTGGAAGAAGAGAAAATTTAGAAGAATTAAATAATTCTCTTAGCAATATTGAAAGTATTGATACGATAAAATAATTTTTTTAAGCTCTAATTGTTGGTAAACTATAAAAATCAGCTGTATCTATTTTTGAGTTGTAATCCCTTTTCATGCTCCAGGACTTTCTAACCCCGGCACTTGCAAGACTTAATGTCGATCTTCCATACCTATAGTTTGTGTTATCAATTGATCTCATTAATCTATTAATTCTCTCGTCTTTTGCTGACGAAAATAAATTTTCATTATTTTCGGCATCTGTTAATCCAGTTAGCATCACTCCTGCTTTTTGATAACGATGTCCTTTTCTAAAGACTACTTTTAAGACAGATAAGGCATTTTTTACGATCTCTATACTATTGTTAGTTGCTATAGGAAAATCAACAGTTCTGGAGTTTGAATAAAAACCAAATTGTTTTTGAAAAGGACTTGTTCTAACAAATACCATAACGGCTTTTGCAACAAGGTTTTCGGATCTTATCTTTTCTGATGCATTTAAACAATAACTAGCAACAGCTTCTTCAAGGTCCTGAAATCTTTCTATTCTTTTTCCAAATGATCTTGATACTACACAGCTTTTTCTTTTTGATGCAGTTTTTTCCAAATCAATGCAAGGCACACCCCTAAGTTCCATTGCAGTTCTTGAACTTAGAACATTTGAGGATTTTTTAATCCAGGTGTTTGATTTATTTTTTAATTGTTTAGCATTATAAATTCCATTTTTTTGGTAAAACTTTGTCATCTGTCTTCCAACGCCCCAGACGTCATTAATATCAATTTTTTCAAGAATAGGATCAAGATTTTCTATTCCAATTAGACTTGTAACACCTGATTGTTTTTTTTTAGCTATATGATTTGCAACTTTGCTTAAAGTTTTAGTTTTAGCTATTCCTATACTTGTTGGAATACCAGTCCACTTCAAAACTGTTTCTCTAATTTCTCTTCCAACTTGCTCTACTTCATTATCAGAAAAATTTGATAAATCCATAAATGCTTCATCAATTGAATAGACTTCAATATCAGAGTTAAATCTTTTTAAAGTTCTCATTACTCTTCTAGATAAATCTCCATACAAAGAATAATTTGATGAGAATACTTGCACATCATTTTTGATAATAATATCTTTTGCTTTAAAGTAGGGCTCACCCATTTTAATTCCCAAAGCTTTTGCTTCAGTAGATCTTGAAACTATACAGCCATCATTATTAGATAAAACTACAACAGGTTTTTTCCTTATTTTTGGATTAAATAGTCTTTCACAAGAAACATAGAAAGAATTACAGTCAACTAGTGCTAATTTTTTAGTGTACTGAATGTATGACATAGGTGACTACTCCCCAAATAAAAATATCTTGTTCTTCATTAATTAAAATTCGATCAGAAAATTCTTTAGATCCTGATGTTAAAAATTGTTTATCTTTTTCTTTAACTAAAGTTTTAACAACGAGTTCATCGTGAACATTTGCTATAACAGTTGAAAAATTTTTTGGAGTTAAGCTTTTGTCTACAACTAATAAATCACCATCATTTATTCCAACATCCACCATTGATTTTCCTTGAACTCTTATGATGAAAGTTGCTGGAACATTTTTGATTAGATGTACGTTTAAATCTATATCTTCTTCTATGTAGTCAGTTGCAGGGGAAGGAAAACCAGCTCCTGCTTTATGTAAATAATAAGGTATTGTTAGCTTCATAAGTGTTCTTGTTTTGTTCTTATTAGTACATGAGTTATACAATAGTGTCAATTAGGTTGTATTTTGAGTCTGTAAGTGAATCAAAAGTGAATCAAAACGTGAACATCCAAAACTATATTTTGTGCTATTGTGGATAACTTAAACCATTAGTAGTCTAAGATCTAAATTTAATTATAAAAGGAGAAGGGTATGAGTTCAATTGAAGTTAAAAGTTTTGATAATCCAGATGAAAGCAATACCAGTTTCAACAATGCCAAAATGGATATCGTAAAAGTGGGAGATCAAAGAGTAATGAGATTAGTTTTGCAGCCAGGATGGAAATGGTCACAAGATATTAAACCAACTGTAGGCACTGATAGCTGTAAAGCAAAACATCTTGGAGTAATAGTTTCAGGAGCAGTTTGCGCCAAACATGATGATGGAACAGAATTAACATATAAAGCAGGCGATGCATATTCAATTGACCCAGGTCATGACGGCTGGGTAGTTGGTGATAAGCCAGCAGTTGTTTATGAGTTTCATGGAAAATGGGGAGAATAATTAATGCCTAAACTAACATGTCATTGTGGATGTGTAGAAGCAGAAATTAATGTTCCAATCAATGAATTACCAAAAATTGTGAGATGTAACTGTTCTATATGTAAAAGAAAAAATGCAACAATGGGAATGGTAAAAAATGAAGATTTTAAAGTCACTAAGGGAGAAGATAAATTAAAGCTTTATCAGTACCATACAAAAGTTGCTAATCATTACTTTTGTGTTGAATGTGGAATTTACACACATCATAACCCAAGAAGTGCACCCACCATGACTGGATTTAATTTAGGTTGTGTAGATGAAGTTAAAATCGACGATTTAAAAGATGTTGTTTTCTTTGATGGTTTAAACCATCCACTTGACCAAAAATAAAATTAAATGAATTTAGTTGAGGATTGTTTAAATAAAGTAAAAAAAGATTGTTATAAGTTTATAAAAACACAAGAAACATCTTCAGATAAATTTAAAAATAAAGACAAGATGTTAAAAGATTATCTTGTTCCAATGAGTTTTTGGATTGCAAAAAAAACAAATTTTAAGAAACCTTATATTGTTGGTTTAACAGGAGGACAAGGAACTGGAAAAACCACTATAAGTTCTATCTTAATGATAATTTTAAAAAAATATTTTAAGTTAAAAGTTTTCAAAATATCAATTGACGATATTTACAAAACAAAGAATGATAGAATAAAGTTATCTAAGAAAATTCATCCATTATTATTAACAAGAGGTGTACCTGGAACTCATGATATAACTTATATGTCTAGTTTTATTAAAAAAGCAAATTCTAGAAAATTTAGATCAATTATATTACCCAAGTTTGATAAGGCAATTGATGACAGATTTACAAAAAAAAATTGGTATAAAGTAAATAGCAGACCAGATGTAATCATTTTTGAAGGTTGGTGTGTAGGTGCAAGACCTGAAAGCTTAAAAACATTAAAAAAAAGTGTTAATACGATGGAAAAAAATGATGATAATAAATTAATCTGGAGAAAGCACGTTAATGACCAGCTAAAAAAAGGATACAAGAAACTTTATAGTAAACTCGATTGTTTGTTATTTTTGAGGGCAGAAAATTTTAGTTTATTACAAAAGTGGAGAGTTATTCAGGAAAAAAAACTTAAATTAAAAAATAAGAATAAAAAAACAAAACAAAAAATTATGACAAAAAAAGAAGTTTTAAACTTTATGCAAACTTACCAGAGAATTACACAAAATATGTTTAAATATGCGCCAAAATACGCATCTATAGTCATTAAATTAAATTCTAATCATCAAATTAATTCTGTAAAGTACAACTAATGAAAAAAATATTAATAATAATTGTTAGTTTCTTTTGCTTAACAGCTCAATCACTTGCTGTCACATTATATGAAGCATTAAATGAAACTTATAAAAGTAATAAACAATTAAATGCTGAGAGAGAAAATATAAAAGCATCAGAAGAAGATCTAAATATATCTAAAGCCGACTATATGCCTTCTTTGAGTTTAAGCGGCTCTAAAAGCCTAGAGGAAACGAATAAGTTAACAAATCAAAGCGGAGGCGATGCAGCTATTAGCGATTCTGATCCATTCACAACATCCATAAAATTAGAACAAACCTTATTGGATTTTGGAAGAGACCTTAATTATGAAAAGAATTTGATAGGTTTAGAACTTTCAAAAGCAAGATTATTTAAAAAAGAACAAGATGTTCTTTATAGTGCCATAGAAGCCTTTACATCTGTAATTTTATCAAGAGAAAAAGTTGCGATTAATAGACAAAATTTAAACTTACTTATTAAACAACTTGAAAATGATAAAGTTAGATTAGATAGAGGACAAATAAAAACTGCGGATTTATCACAAACTGAATCTTCTCTTGCGGGAGCAAGCGCCCAACTAACTCAAGCAAGAAGCGAATTAATGATTAATAAATTAAATTACGAAAATATTATTGGTAAACTTTTAAATACCAATGAATTAAAAAAGACAAACAGAGCAATTGTTGGAGTTCCAAGTGAACTTAGTACAGCAATCAATTTAGCAAGAGAGAACAACCCAGATATAATGATTGCTAAAATAGAATTAAATCAGTCAGAAATGGATATTGCTATTGCTGAAAGTGACCTAAAACCTAGCGCATCTTTATCTTTAGAAAGATCATATGCTGAAGATTTTAGTTCAACTTATGACCAAAGAGAAAAGGATACACTTAAAGCAACAATTAGCTGGCCATTTTATTCAGGTGGAAGTAAACGTGCAAAAATAAACAAGAATACAAATCTAAAAACTAGAAAAATTTTATTATTTGAGGATGCAGTAAAAACAACTGAAAAAAATGTTGGAAGTGCTTGGTCAAATCTTGAAGCATCTAAAAGTTTTTTAAATTCTGTAAGATCTCAAGTTAGAGCAGCAAAAATTGCCAACGAAGGAATAGCGGCAGAATATGAAAGAGGTTCAAGAACAACGCTAGATGTTATTCAATCAAACTCTTTGTTGTTGGCTGCAAAAATTTCTCTAGCAGAATCTGAGCGAAATAATCTTATCGCCCAATATAATGTTCTAAAAGCTATTGGTTTATTGAATAGCGAATACCTAAAACTCAAGTAATTTAACGATTTTAAGCTATTTTGAGAAATATATTGCCAATGAGAACAAAATGTGTACATTTAAATTCATGATTCGAGTGTTAAAAAAAGCAAAAAAAGAGGCAAAAAATGACTAAAAATAACCTAAAAGTGGTGAAAACCGCAAAAGATAAAGAATTGGAAAACAAAGAGAAAAATAAAGCATTAGACGCAGCAATCAGCCAAATTACAGATAGCTTCGGAAAAGGCTCAGTAATGAAGCTTGGTGAGCAAAAAGCTATGGATGTTGAGTCTATCTCAACTGGATCTTTAAGCTTAGATCTTGCTTTAGGAATTGGTGGATTACCAAAAGGAAGAATTATTGAAATTTACGGACCAGAGTCTTCAGGAAAAACTACTTTAGCATTACAAGTAGTTGCAGAAGCACAGAAGGCAGGTGGAATTTGTGGTTTTGTTGATGCAGAACATGCTTTAGACCCAGTGTATGCAAAGAAATTAGGTGTAAATACTGAAGAGTTACTAATTTCTCAACCAGACACAGGTGAACAAGCTTTAGAAATTACTGATACATTAATTAAATCTGGTTCAATGTCAGTTCTTGTTGTGGACTCAGTAGCTGCATTAACGCCAAGAGCTGAAATTGAAGGCGACATGGGTGATACCCATGTTGGTTTGCAAGCTAGATTGATGTCTCAAGCATTGAGAAAATTAACGGGCTCAATTTCACGAACTAATACAATGGTTATTTTCATTAACCAAATTAGAATGAAAATTGGTGTTATGTTTGGAAGCCCAGAAACAACATCGGGTGGAAATTCTTTAAAATTCTACTCATCAGTTAGAATGGACATTAGAAGAATTGGAGCAATCAAAGATAAAGATAATATCGTTGGTAACACAACAAGAGTTAAAGTTGTTAAAAACAAAGTTGCTCCACCGTTTAAAGTTGTTGAGTTTGACTTAATGTATGGAAAAGGAATTAGTAAAGTAGGGGAACTAATAGACCTAGGTGCCAAAGCAGATATCGTAGAGAAATCTGGAGCTTGGTACGCTTATAAAGGTGAAAAAATTGGTCAAGGTAGAGAAAATGCAAAACTTTACCTTGAACAAAATCCTAAAGCCGCTGCTGAAATTGAAATGGCAATCAGAGAAAAAGCTGGCGTGATCTCAAAGAAAATTGAGGGAAATCCACTAAGCGAGGAAAAAGTAGAGGCTCAAAAAAAAGAAGAAGAAATTCCTACTAAAAAAAATTAGCAGATAACTTTTAGTTATTAAAAAGGCGCTCGAAAGGGCGCCTTTTTTCCCTTCAGAGGTGTAGACATCAATAGAAAAAGCTGTATTTTAACAAAATATGGCAAAAACATTAAAAGAGATCAGATCAACTTTTCTAGATTATTTTGAAAAAAATGATCACAAGATAGTTGAGTCTAGCAATTTGGTTCCAAATAATGATCCAACATTAATGTTTGCAAATTCAGGAATGGTCCAATTTAAAAATGTTTTTACCGGATTAGAAAAAAGAGATTATCAAAGAGCTACTACTTCTCAAAAATGCGTAAGAGCAGGAGGTAAACATAACGATCTTGAAAACGTTGGCTACACTCCAAGGCACCATACATTTTTTGAAATGCTTGGAAATTTTTCTTTTGGAGATTACTTCAAGGAAAGGGGAATTGAACTTGCTTGGAATTTAATTACTAAAGATTTTGGATTAAATAAAGATAGATTGTATGTAACAGTATTTCATGAAGACGATGAAGCCTTCAATTTTTGGAAGAAAATAGCGGGTTTTAGCGACGATAGAATTATTAGGATAGCAACTTCTGATAACTTTTGGTCAATGGGCGAAACGGGCCCTTGCGGACCTTGTTCAGAGATATTTTATGACCATGGAGATCATTTAAGAGGTGGTTTACCTGGAACCAAAGATGAGGATGGCGATAGATATATTGAGATATGGAATTTAGTCTTTATGCAATTTGAGCAAATTTCAAAAGATAAAAGAATTAATCTTCCAAAACCTTCTGTAGATACTGGAATGGGTTTAGAAAGAATTGCAGCATTACTTCAAGGTACACATGATAATTATGAAACAGATCATTTTAAAAAATTAATTAGTTCTATTTCTGAATTTACAAAAGTTAAACAAGATGAAAATAATTTATCAAGCTTTAGAGTAATTGCAGATCACCTAAGAGCTAGCTCATTTCTTCTTGCAGAAGGAGTATTACCCTCAAATGAAGGTAGAGGTTATGTTCTTAGAAGAATAATGAGAAGAGGAATGAGACATTCTCATTTGCTAGGTTCTAAAGAACCAGTCTTTAATAAAATCTTTGATACATTGAAAGATGAAATGAAAGGAAATTATCCTGAATTAGAAAGATCAGAAACTTTAATTAAAGAAACATTAAAAATGGAAGAAGAAAAATTTTTAGTATTACTTGATAGAGGAATAAAAATTTTGAATGATGAAATTTCAAAAATTAAAAAAGTTTTACCAGGTGAAGTAGCGTTTAAATTATACGATACTTACGGTTTCCCGTTAGACTTAACAGAAGATATTTTAAAAAATAAATCTTTGACCGTTGATCAAAATAAATTTGATGAATTAATGAAAAAGAGCAAAGAGCTTGCAAAACAAAATTGGAAAGGTTCTGGAGATGCCTCTGAAGAAGAAATCTGGTTTGGTATAAAAGATAAAATAGGACCTACAGAGTTTCTTGGGTATGAGTTTAACCAATCAGAAGGAGTGGTGTTATCGATAATTAAAAATAATAAAGAATCACAAAATATTTCAAATGGTGAGGAAGGGATAATTATTACTAATCAAACCCCTTTTTATGGAGAGTCTGGTGGACAAGTTGGAGATCAAGGAACAATAGTATCTGGTAATTCAGTATTTGAGGTTACAGATACTCAAAAAAAACTTGGAGATCTGTTTATACATCATGGAATTCTAAAATCTGGTGAGATTAAGATTAAAGACGTTGTTGAAATGAAAATAGATATTGAAAGACGTAACAATCTTAAGGCATATCATTCTGCAACCCATTTATTACATGAGTCTTTGAGAAGAACATTGGGAAAACACGTGATGCAAAAAGGATCTTTAGTTGCGCCTGATAGACTAAGATTTGATTTTAGTCATATGAAACCAATTACAGAGGATGAATTAACAATTATCGATAAATTAGTTAATGATTACGTACAAAACAAAACTGATGTAACTACAAGAATTATGACACCAAAAGCTGCCATTGAAAAAGGTGCTTTAGCTTTTTTTGGTGAAAAATATGGAGAAGAAGTGAGAGTAGTTTCTATGGGAGCGGAAAATAACTCTTACTTTTCAACAGAATTATGTGGTGGAACACATGTAAAAAATACAGGTGATATTGGAAAATTTAAAACTGTTAGCCAATCCTCAATAGCTGCTGGAGTTAGAAGGGTTGAGGCTTTAAGAGACAAACAACTCGAAATATTCTTAAAAAACAAGGAAAAAATGTCAAACCTTTCTGCACAAAAGGATGAAGACAGTATTAAAGAAGTGTCTGCTCAAATTATTAAATTAGGTGGAAAACCAAATCTAGAAAATAAAGATACGAAAGGATTAATTAAAGACCTCAATAAACAACTAGAACAATTAAATGTTCAATCAGTTATAGCCGATAAAACAAAAAATATAATTAAAGATGAAAATATAAATGGCACTCAAGTTAGATTACAAAAAATTCAAGATTTATCTCCAAAAGACCTAAGAAAACTTGTTGATGCAGGTAAAAAAGAATTGGGAGAAGGAATAGTAGTAGTATTTGCAAATAAGGATGAGAAAGTTGGTCTTGCTGTAGGTGTAACAGAAAATTTAACAAATAAATACGATGCAGTTACATTTGCAAAACTAGGATCTGAAATTATTGGTGGAAAGGGCGGTGGAGGTCGTAAAGATTTTGCACAGGCTGGAGGGCAAGACTCAAATAAAATCGACGAAGCTTTAGAAAAACTAAAAACCTTAATTTAACTTTTGTTTTAAACTTCCATCAATTACATCTAAAAACTGGTTAGTTGTTAAATATTTTGTAGAAGGACCAATAAGTATTGCCAAATCTTTGGTCATTGATCCTGACTCAACTGTCTCAACACATACTTCTTCAAGTATTTTAGCAAATTTAATTAATTCATCATTGCTATCTAACTTTCCTCTGTGCGCCAAACCTCTTGTCCACGCAAATATAGATGCAATTGGATTGGTTGATGTTTCTTTACCTTGCTGATGCATTCTAAAATGTCGAGTTACAGTTCCATGAGCCGCTTCTGCTTCCATTGTTCTACCATCAGGCGCTAATAGAACACTTGTCATTAAACCTAAAGAACCATAACCTTGAGCAACCGTGTCTGACTGAACATCACCATCATAATTTTTACAAGCCCAGATATATTTACCATGCCACTTCATTGCACAAGCAACCATATCATCGATTAACCTATGTTCATAAGTTATGTTATTTTTTTCGAATTCTAATTTAAAATCTTTTTCAAAAACATTTTGAAATATATCTTTAAATCTACCATCATATTTTTTTAGTATGGTATTCTTAGTTGATAAGTATACAGGCCATTTTTTTATTATACCGTAATTGAAACATGACTTTGCAAAGTCCTCAATTGATTTATCTAAATTATACATTGAAAGAGCAATACCTGGTCCTGGAAAATCAAATACTTCATATTTTTTTTCATCACTTCCATCTTCCGATGTCCATTTGACTTCTAATTTACCTTTTCCTGGAACCAAAAAATCTGTAGCTCTATATTGATCACCGAAAGCATGCCTTCCAATAATTAATGGATCCGTCCAAGATGGGACAAGTTTAGGAATATTTTTACAAATTATTGGTTCTCTAAATACTGTTCCTCCAATAATATTTCTTATTGTTCCATTCGGAGATCTCCACATTTTCTTTAATTTAAATTCTTCAACTCTCACTTCGTCAGGAGTAATAGTTGCGCATTTGATACCTACTCCATTTTTCTTGATTGCATTAGCACAGTCTATTGTAATTTTGTCATCCGTATCATCCCTGCTTTTCATTCCTAGATCGTAATACTCAATGCCTAAATCCAAATAAGGTAGAATTAATTTGTTTTTGATGAATTCCCAAATTACTCTTGTCATTTCATCGCCGTCTAGCTCGACAATGGGATTTTTTACCTTAATTTTGCTCATTTTTTGATGTATCTTAATAATTGAATTTATACTTTTTATATACATATTAATCCAGAATTATCAATTGAACGATTATGATAGACAAAATTTTTCCAAAGATTCATAACGAAGGCTATAAATTTATAGTAATTTTCGTAGTAGCAACGATCATTCTATATTTTATTCATGGTTTTTTAGGTTTCATAGGTTTGGTCTTGAGTATTTGGTGTTATTATTTTTTTAGAGATCCAGAGAGAATTCCAATAAATGACGAGAACTATTTAACAAGTCCTGCTGACGGATTGGTTTTACAAGTTTTAGATACAAACGGACCAAAAGAATTGGGACTTGAAAATAAAAAATTTAAGAAAGTAAGTATATTTATGAATGTATTTGACTGTCATGTGAATAGATCTCCATGTTCAGGAAAAATTGAAGAAATTTTATACAAACCTGGAAAATTTATTAATGCATCTCTTGATAAAGCAAGCGAGGATAACGAAAGAAATTATTATAAAATTAAAAATTCTCACGGAGAAGATATAATTGTAGTTCAAATAGCAGGACTGGTTGCACGGAGAATAGTAACAGATACCTCAGTTGAAGAAAATGTTGATCAAGGATCTAGAATAGGAATGATTAGATTTGGAAGTAGAGCAGATTTATATTTTGAAAACTATGAACCACTCGTAAAAGTTAATCAAAGAGCAGTTGCTGGAGAAACATTGATAGCCAAAAGATAAATGGAAAATCCAAAAAAGAATATAAGATTAGTATCAAATAAAAATTCAAGAGTTATTTTACCAAATATTATGACTTTGGTTGGAGTGTGTATTGGTTTGACTTCAATTAAGTTTGCATTTGATGGAAGATTTGAATTATCAGTTATTGCAGTTTTAATTGCTGCAATTATAGATGGTTTAGATGGAAGAATTGCAAGATTAATTAAAGCCACATCAAAAGTTGGAAAAGAATTAGACTCATTAACGGATGTAATTAGTTTTGGAGTTGCGCCAGCATTCATAATGTATTTCTGGGCGCTAGATAATATCGGCAGATTTGGTTGGTTAATATCTTTAATATATGTGGTTTGTGTTGCTTTGAGACTTGCAAGATTTAATGTTTCAACAGGCGGGGAACCTTCATGGAGGGATAATTTTTTTGAGGGTATTCCATCACCAGCAGGTGGAGTATTGGTATTAATGCCATTAATTTATAGTTTTAGCGAAGTTCAGTTTATAACTATTAATAAAAATATTATTGTTCCATCTTTATTCATTGTTATTTCTGTGCTTTTGATAAGTAAAATTCCTACATATTCTTTTAAAAGAATTGTTGTCCCAAGAAGTACTTCAATATTTCTTTTATTTGGAATAATTTTATATTTTGGTTTGTTGCTGATATATACCTTTAATACAATTATAATTTCAGGAATTATTTATTTATTAATGATTCCGGCAAGTTCAATTCATTACTTATTTTTAAAAAAACAAAATAAAGAAAAAGATGATGGCGTTGATCATCACGAAGATATTTTGTAATGAAAGAGAATGTAATTATTTCTCTAGCAGATTCTAATTACTTTGAATTGCTAAATGAATTAATAGACTCTATTAAACAATTCAATTACAGTGAAAAGGTTGCTATTTGTATACTTGATGCGGGTTTAACAGAGGAGCAAACCGCTCTTCTAAAAGATAAAGTAGACGAGATCAAAAAAGCTGAATGGGATATTGAGGTTCCACAATCTAAAGTTAAAGGTAAAGAATGGCTAAAAAGTCAGGTATCAAGAGCGTTTCTTCCAAAATATTTTCCAAACTATAAAAAATACCTGTGGATTGATTGTGATGCTTGGGTTCAAGATTGGAGCTCAATAGACTTATATTTTAAGGCTTGTGATAATGGTAAACTAGGCATTACCCAGACAATGACACCTGGATATAGAATATTAAGTAACGTTAATTGGTTGTTTGGAAAATTAGCCATTATAAAATCTCAAAATTTTAAACATGCTATTAAATCTAAAATTGATATTAATAAAGCAAGAAAGTTAGCATTTGCTCCGCATATTAATATTGGTGTTTTCTCATTAGAAAAAGACTCTAGCTGCTGGAATGTTTGGCAAAAAAATTTAAAAACTACTCTTAGTCATGGACAAATATTTGGTTCAGAGCAACTAGCAATAAATATATGCGTATATATTGATAATGTAGATGTTGAATTTCTTCCTCATAATTGCAACTGGTTAGCTAGCAACTTACTTCCAAAGTTCGATGAAAAGAATAAAATTTTCGTGGAACCTTTTTTACCAAATCATAAAATTGGAATTATACATTTAGCTAGTGGTATTAAAGTAAATGATAAAGATATGAGAAACGAGAAAAATCTAGAGATAGAATTAAATACTTTGGATAATAATAAAATCTCAAAATCTTTAAGGTTCAAAACTAATTGAAAAAAAATAAAATCTCAAAAAATTGGATTAATAAGCAGAGAAGAGATATTTATGTTAGACAATCAAAAGTTGAAGGATATAGATCAAGAGCCGTTTATAAATTAAAGGAAATTAACGAAAAATTTAAATTTTTAAAAAATAATATATCAGTAATAGATCTTGGAGCTGCTCCTGGAAGTTGGTCTCAATATATATCAAGTAATTTAAAATGTAATAAACATTTAGCAATAGATTTAAAAGAAATAGAAGAAATAAAGAATGTAAAAATTTTAAAAGGAGATTTTACAGATACTGAGCAACAAAATAAAATTAATAATTATTTTGATGGAAAAATTGACCTAATTATTTCAGATATGGCAGTCAATACTACGGGAAACAAAAACCTAGACTCTATGGTAACTGGAGAATTAGTTTTAGAAGCTTTGGATTTCGCTACAAAAATGATGAAGCCAAATGGCTATTTTGTCTCAAAATTATTTATGGGAACTTCATTTAATGAGATAATTGCATTTTCAAAAAAAAATTTTGTAAAATTTAATGTCTATAAGCCTCCAGCAAGTAGAAAAGACTCTAAAGAAAGTTTCTTAATCTGCAAAAATTTAAGATAGATACTTTCATTTTTTTAAGAATCGTTTATATAAGGACATGGATCCTATCAAAGAAGCGCTCACTTTCGATGATGTAACTTTAGCACCAAATTATTCTGAAATTTTACCTTCAGAAGTAAAGACAGAAGTTAAATTATCAAAACACTTAAATATTTCTATACCCCTTCTAACCTCAGCAATGGATACTGTAACAGAGTCTAATATGGCTATTTCAATCGGTAAAAAGGGTGGAATAGGTGTTATACATAGAAATTTATCAATAAATGATCAGATAAAAGAAATAAGAAAAGTAAAAGCAAAAAAAATGTTAGTTGGTGCAGCTGTTGGTGCAAGTTTAAACGAACACATAAGAGCTCAAAAGATTTTAAAAGAAAATATCGATTTAATTGTTGTTGATACAGCTCATGGCCACACAAAAAAAGTAGCTGAAATAATAAAAAAAATTAAAAAAATGAAACCAACTAAAACAGCTTTATGTGCAGGTAATATTGCTACAGCAGAAGCAGCTAAATTTCTGATTAAGCAAGGAGTAGATATTATAAAAGTTGGAATTGGACCAGGATCTATATGCACTACAAGATTAGTTGCGGGGATAGGAGTTCCACAGTTAAGTGCAATTTTAGATGTAAAAAAAGGTATGGGCAAAAGTAAAACAACATTAATAGCTGATGGAGGTATCAAATTTTCTGGGGATATTGCAAAAGCACTTGCAGCAGGAGCAGATGCGGTAATGATTGGATCATTATTTGCAGGAACAGATCAGGCTCCAGGAAGAATTATTAAAAGAGGTGGTAAATTATTTAAAAGTTTTAGAGGCATGGGATCTATTGGAGCAATGAATAAAGGATCAGCAGATAGATATTTTCAATCAAAACAAAAAGATACTTCAAAATATGTAGCAGAAGGTGTTGAAGGTTTTGTTAAATACAAAGGCACAGTTGAAAAAATAATCTACCAACTAGTAGGGGGTTTAAAATCATCAATGGGATACTTAGGTGCAAAAAGAATTAAAGATCTCAGAAAAAAACCAAAATTTGTCAAAATTACTAAAGCAGGTTTTTATGAAAGTATGGTACATAACATAGACGAAATAAAAAGATGATAAAAAAAATTACCTTAGCAATAATTTTACTTTTTACTTTAGTTTTTAATGTTAACGCGGAAAAAGTTAATTTTTTTGATGAAGCAAAAAGTCTTTATGAAAATGAAAAATATGAAGATTCAAAATTTTTATTTCAAAGAAATATTGTATACAATCCCAAAGACTCAAAGTCATATCTATATTTAGCAAAAATATTTAAAAATGAAGAAAACAAAACAGAACTGGAAAAAAATATAAATACAGTTTTACTACTCGAGCCAAACAACGAAGAGGCAATGTATCTATTAATAGATATTGAGTTAGAAAGATCTAATTTTTCTAAAGCAGAGGAACTTAGAGAAGATTTTAAGAAAATATGCTCGAACCTTTGTGATAAAATCGCATCTATAAACAAACGCCTAAAAGAGTTTGAAAAAAAAGATGCGTCTTGAAAATAATCTAGATAAAATTTTAATAATCGATTTTGGGTCTCAGTTTACACAATTAATTGCAAGAAAAGTAAGAGAATTAAATGTTTTTTGTGAAATTATAAGTCACAACAAACTTAAAAACTACAAAAATGAAAAAAATTTGAAAGGCATCATTTTATCTGGTGGTCCCTTAAATGTTTATCAAAATAAAAAAGTTAAATTCAGTAGAAGTATATTAAGTTTAAATATTCCAATTTTAGGTATTTGTTTTGGCCATCAGATAATCTCTAAAGAATTAGGAGGTAAAGTAAAACGAGCAAAATCAAGAGAATTTGGGTTAGCAAAAGTTACAAAATTAAAAAAAAGCGCTTTAACCGAAAATTTCTTTTCAAAAAAATCCACCAATGTATGGATGAGCCATGGAGATGAGGTAATTAAATTACCTAAAGGTTTTAAAGTTATAGCAAAATCCTCAAATTCGAAATTATGTATGATAGAAAATGTAAAAAAAAAAATATATGGCATACAGTTTCATCCAGAAGTTTCCCATACAGTTAAAGGCAAAGTAATATTAAAAAACTTTGTAATTAAAATTTGTAAAATTAAAAAAAATTGGACATCAAAAAATCAAAAATCCAAACTTATGCAACAAATTAAAGAACAAGTTGGAAATTCTAAAGTAATTTGTGCATTATCTGGTGGTGTAGATAGCAGTGTAGTAGCAAAATTAATTAGTAATGCGATTGGAAAAAACCTAACTTGTATATTCGTTAATACTGGCCTGCTCAGAAAAAACGAAGAAAAACAAGTAGTAAATACTTTTAGAAAAAAATTTAAATTGAATTTAATTTATGTAAATGCTGAAAAATTATTTATAAGCAAATTAAAAAACGTAACAGATCCAGAAAAAAAAAGAAAAATTATTGGAAATTTATTTATCAAACTTTTTGAAAAATACGCAAAAAAAATAAAAAATGTAAAATTTTTAGCTCAAGGAACTCTATACCCTGATCTAATTGAAAGTAAGTCTGTTACAGGAAGTCAAACTTCAAAAATTAAGTCTCATCATAATGTCGGTGGTTTGCCAAAAAGAATGAAATTAAAATTAGTTGAACCATTGAAATATTTGTTTAAAGACGAAGTTAGAATGTTAGGCCTAGAATTAAATTTAAGTAAAGAAATTATTTCTAGACATCCTTTTCCTGGTCCTGGTTTAGCCATTAGAATGCCAGGCATAATTACTAAAGAAAAAATAAAAATTTTAAAAGAAGCAGATAATTATTTTATAAATGCATTAAGAGAACACAATCTTTATCATAAGATATGGCAGGCTTATGCCGCATTACTACCTGTTAAAACAGTTGGTGTAATGGGAGACAATAGAACCTATGAATATTTATGCTTGTTAAGAGCAATAACATCTGAAGATGGGATGACAGCGGATTATTTTCAATTTAATAAATCATTTATGCAAATGGTATCAAATAAAATAGTTAACAACATTCGAGGTATAAATAGAGTAGTCTATGATGTGACCTCTAAACCACCAAGCACTATTGAACTAGAATAAAAATAAATTATAATTTTAATATGAAATATTTACACACAATGATCAGAATTTCTAATATTCAGGAGTCATTAAAATTTTTTTGTGATGGACTGGGTTTAAAAGAGACAAAAAGAATGCAAAATGAAAAAGGTAGATACACATTAATTTTTTTAGCTGCACCAAACGACAATAATGCAGAAATTGAACTAACTTATAATTGGGACGGTGACAATTTAGGAGAGGGATCTAGAAATTTTGGTCACTTAGCTTATAGAGTTAAAAATATATACGAAATATGTCAAAGACTAATGGATATGGGTTATACAATTAATAGACCACCTAGAGATGGTCATATGGCATTTGTGAAATCACCAGATAAAATATCAATAGAAATACTTCAGGAAGGAAATCTTCCTCCTAAAGAGCCCTGGTCATCAATGGAAAATACTGGAACTTGGTAATATTAGAAATACTTTATATATTTTTCATTAATATTTAAAATTTCTAAATCGACTAGCCCACCTATTACTAATTGAATAGCAACCAATAATATAAAGCCTAAACCTATATAAGCTATCCATAAATGTTTTTGTATATAATTTGCTAAATAAGTAGCTAAGGCTCCAGTAAGAACTACTGATAATACCAAGCCAAAAATCATAAAACCAAAATTACCTTTGGCTGCACCCACAACACCAATAACGTTATCAAAACTAATCGTAATATCTGCAAATAACACTTTGTAAATACTTTTGATAAATGAAGGTTCCATAGATTTCTTTTTAGGAGACTTAATTTTTTGAATTTCAAATAAATCTTTTCTTAAGTCATTAACAATCCAAATTAAAAGTAATCCACCAAGAATTTTAATGAAGTAAAACTTAAATAAATATGTTGCAAATATTGCAAATATAACTTTGAAAACTAACGCTCCAACTACTCCCCAGAATATTATTTTTTTTCTATTTTTTGGTACAAAATTAGCTGCTATTAATCCTATTATTATTGCATTATCTGCCGCAAGAATAATATCTATAAATATAATTTGCAGTAAAATTAGTGATTGTTCGATCAAGATGTTATTATAATAGTAATTATTTATTATTTTTCAATAAAACATCAAAAATTTTTATTGATTTAAGTTTTAATACATAATGAGATATGTTTTTTAGAAATATGGAGGATTTATGAAACTTTTCAAAATTTTGCTCTCTGTTTTATTTTCTGTTCTTTTAACTGCTAATGCTTTTGCCGCAGAAAAATGGGATATGGCACTAGCATATGGTGCAAGCAACTTCCATTCTGCTAATGCAGCTGAATTTGCTAAAAATGTTTCAGAAAAAAGTGGGGGAAAATTAACAATAGTAACACACCCAGGTGGATCTCTATTTAAAGGTGGAGAGATATTTAGGGCTGTTAGAACTGGACAAGCTCAAATTGGTGAGAGATTTATGTCGGCTCTAGGTAAAGAGGATCCGTTATTAGAGATTGACTCGCAACCGTTTCTTGCGACATCTTATGATGATGCTATGAAATTGTATCAAGCATCAAAGCCTGCAATAATCAAAGGTTTAGATCAAAAAGGTCTTGTATTTTTATACGCTGTACCATGGCCTGCGCAAGGTCTTTATAGTAAAAAAGAGATTAACAGTGTTGCTGATTTAAAAGGTTTAAAATTTAGAGCGTATAATTCTGCAACTATTAGAATGGCTGAATTGACAGGTATGGCACCTACAAAAATAGAAGCAGCTGAAATAAGCCAAGCATTCTCAACTGGTGCGGTTGAAAGTATGATTACTTCACCAACTACTGGTAAGAACAGTAAAATTTGGGAAAATGGAGTAAAGTATTTTTATGATATTGCGGCTTGGTTTCCAAAAAATATGATTGTAGCTCACAGAGGTTCTTGGAATAAATTAGATAAAGCTACACAAAAAATGATTATGGAAGAGGCGGCAGTTGCTGAGAAAAAAGGTTGGGCACTTTCAAAAAAAGGAAATGTTGCTGATAAAAAAGCTTTAGCTGATGCTGGAATGAAAGTAGGCAAAGTAAATGCGGCCCTTGAAAGTCATTTCAAAAAAGTTGGTGCTACAATGGCAGAAGAATGGAAGAAAAAAGCTGGCGATAGAGGTGCTAGTGTTCTTGCTGCTTATAATTAAATCATTATAATTAAAAAGGCCGTGTTAAACGGCCTTTTATATGTTTACTAAAGTCAATAAATTTCTAAATAATCTTTATAGTTACTCAGGCTATATCGCTGCATTCTTTCTTATTTTGGTTGCAGTTTTTATTTTAATTGGAATTTCATCAAGAATATTTGGTTTTTATATAAGAGGCCTAGCTGAATATTCTGGATATTGTATGGCTGCCTCATCTTTTTTTGCTTTATCTTATACTTTCGTAGAAGGTGGTCACATTAGAATTACTTTATTTTTAGAAAAAGCTACTGGGATTAAAAAGAGATTTTTGGAATTATGGAGTTTGATAGTTGCAACTATATTTTCTGGTTATCTAGCTTTTTATTTTTTGAAAATGCTAAAAATATCTTATGAATTTCAAGAGAGAAGTGAAGGAGCTGACGAAATTTTAATTTGGATACCACAAACTAGTGTTGCTTTAGGATCACTAATATTTTTCATATGTGTATCTCATCAATTAGTTTTGAAAATACAAACAAAAAAAAATGACTGAAATTTTACTTACTATATTTTTCATAAGTGTTCTCTTGATATTTTTAGGATCGGGAATTTGGGTTGCTATAAGCATGGTTGGAGTTTCATCAATAGGAATGATGCTGTTCACTACAAGGCCAGTTGGTGATGCGATGGCAACAACAATTTGGGGAGCCTCATCTTCATGGACTTTAACTGCACTTCCTTTATTTGTTTGGATGGGTGAAATTTTATTTCGGACGAAGTTATCTGAAAATTTATTTGAAGGATTATCTCCATGGATGCAGAAACTACCTGGTGGCTTAGTGCATGTTAATGTAGTTGGATGTGCTTTATTTGCAGCTATTTCTGGATCTTCTGCAGCAACTGTAGCCACAGTAGGAAAAATGTCTATTCCAGAACTAAGAAAAAGAAAATATCCAGAAAGTATTCTGCTTGGAAGTTTAGCTGGTTCAGGAACGCTGGGTCTTCTAATTCCACCTTCAATTATTTTAATTATTTATGGTGTGACTGTCCAAGAGTCGATAGCAAAACTATTTATTGCAGGAATTGTTCCAGGAATAATGATTGCGTTGATCTTTATGACATATGTAATGATTTGGTCGTTAATAAATAAAAAATCCATGCCTACTTTTAAACAAAACTTCTCACTTATGGAAAAGGTAAGGAAATCAGGAAAACTGATACCTGTAATATTATTAATAGTTTCAGTTATTGGCTCAATTTATACTGGTATAGCAACCGCAACCGAAGCAGCTTCTTTGGGTGTAGTAGGTGCATTAATTTTATCGTACTTTCAAAAGAGTTTGTCTGTAAGAACATTTAAAGAGTCTCTCTTGGGTGCTACTAAAACTTCTTGCATGATAGCTTTTATATTAGCTGGAGCCACTTTTTTATCTTTGGCAATGGGTTTTACAGGATTGCCAAGAAATCTTGCTCTATGGATTGAAGGAATGGAACTTTCTCCATATGTTTTAATTTTTGTTTTAATGATCTTTTATATAATCCTTGGAATGTTTCTTGATGGTATCTCTGCTGTAGTTTTAACAATGGCTATAATTGAACCAATGATTAGACAAGCAGGTTTTGATATGATTTGGTTTGGTGTTTTTCTAGTTATTGTTGTCGAAATGGCTCAGATCACGCCGCCGGTTGGTTTTAATCTTTTTGTTCTTCAGGGTATGGCTAATAAAGATATGGGTTATATAGCAAGAAGCGCGTTTCCACTCTTCTTGCTAATGATTTTTGCTGTTATCTTGGTTGTGATATTTCCAGAAATTGCTCTTTGGATGCCTGAGCAAATGATGAAAAATATAAACTAGTATTTTGATTTTTTAGATCCGTCTATAACACCCTTTAGCTGATTGTATTCTTCACAATTACATCCCTTTAGAACACTCAATCTTTCTTTTGCTAAATTCATCCTATTGGTTGCAACATATAATTCACCAAGATATTCGTTAATTCCTATGTGATTTGGCTCAATAGCTAAACCTTGAAGATAATATTTCTCACCATTTTCAAAATCACCAATTTTTCTAGTTGCAAATCCAAGGTAATTTAATGTGTCTGCTTTATTTGGCTTCATCTTATTTGACTTTACTAAAAATTTAATTGCTCTTTCGTATCTTTTAATTGCTTTCTCTGTTTTACCTTTTTTTTCTAATTTTTTTGCAGCTTTAATCAATTTCACTGCCTTATCATAATGGCTTTCTTTTGATCCAGAATCACTACTAGATCCAGCGGCAAAAGATGTTCCTGCTAAAAAAATTAAAAAGAACATTGAAAAAAATATTTTCTTTATCATTATTTAAATTTCCTCAAATTAGTTAGTGTTTTTAGTTCTAAGCCATTATCTATTAAATTATTTTTTATAGATATAGCTGTAGCTAAAGAACTTTCGTTATCGCCATGTATACACACAGAGTCTATTTCACAAGGTATTTGCTTTCCGCTGTGACAATTAATGGCTTGGTTCTGAACCATGCTTAAAACGTGACTTTTTGCTTTATCTGGATCTGTAATAAGTGCATTAGGCTCTTTTCTAGATACTAAGTTTCCATTATCTTCATAATTTCTGTCTGCAAAAATCTCACATGCTATCCTCATATCAAATTTCTTTGCTGCTTCTTCCATCTTTGAACCTGTAGGCACTAAATAAATTAAATCTTTATTAAAATTACAGATTGATTTTGCAATGATTGTTGCAAGCTCAATATCTTCGCAAGCCATATTATTTAATGCACCATGTGGTTTAATATGTGTAACGATCTCACCATGTTTTTCAGCTATATTTTGTAAAATTTCATACTGATCAATTAATAATTTATTTATTTCATCTGACGATAAATTTAGTCTTTTACGTCCAAAGTTTTCTGGATCATTAAATGATGGATGTGCGCCTATGCTAACACCGTTTTTCTTACAAATTTTTACAACTTGGTTCATGCTATCTTCATCACCAGCATGATAACCACAAGCAACATTAGCTGAATTGACAATTTCTAGTAATTTTGGATCATTTTCATCTGAATGATGCTTTGATTTTTCACCTAAATCACAATTGATATTAATTTCCATACTAATAAATCATAAGTATAACATGGTATGATAAAAAATATATTAAATCTTGGTGACGCAGCTTTGTATTGTGACTTTGGAAGTGATGTAAATCAAGAAATTAATTCAAATGTTATCAAATATTTTTACCATATAAAAAAATTAAATTTAAAAGGTATCACAAACTTAACTCCATCATATAATAAATTAATAATTTCATATGATTTAAATATACATTCTTTTTTATCTTTAAAAAAAAAAATTGAAAATATAGAGATTAAAGAAAACAATAAATTAGAAAAAAACTTAATCGAAATTCCTGTGTGCTGTGATAATAATTTTGCATTAGATATTAAAAGGGTTGAAAATAAACTAAAATTAAAATCAGAAATAATCCTAGAAAAATTTTTTAGCAAAAATTACTTTTGTTATATGACAGGATTTGTGGCTGGCATGCCTTTTCTTGGTGATCTTAACCAGGAAATGAGATTAAAAAGATTAGAAACACCAAGAGTTAAAGTTCCAAAAGGTTCAGTTGGAATAACAGAACAATTTTGTAACATATACACTTTTGAGACACCTGGGGGATGGAATATTTTGGGAAATACACCACAAAATATTTTCGACACATCTAATCAATCAAACCCTAATCTTGTTAATCCAGGTGATACAATAAAATTTTATAGAATAACTTTAGATCAATATAATGAAATCAAAAGATAGAAACTACTTTAAAATTTTAAGAGCTGGTATCAATACCACATATCAAGACTTAGGAAGAAATAATTTATACCATATTGGTATTCCTTTTAGCGGAGCGATGGATAAAAGAAATTTTCAATTGTTAAACTCACTTCTACAAAATGATTACAATTCACCTGTAATAGAATTTGCTTATCAAGGCCCACATTTGAAGTATTTTGGAAAAGATATTTTTTTTTGTATTTCTGGAAATGTATCATTTAAAATTATAACAAAAGAGGGTGTTATTGACGGTAATTCCTACCAATGTTATTTGTTAAAAAATGGTGATGAAGTCGATATCCGTTCAACCAACAAGTCTGTTTATGGATATTTTTCGATTAATGGAACTTTTGGTGTTGATTATTATTGGGGAAGCTGTTCAATAAATACACAAGCTCAAATTGGACCAAATAACGGGAATAAATTTTCTAAAGATTTAGAAATTGAAATAATTGATATTAATAATTCTTTTAACAAAAGAAAACTCGATTACTTAGGTGGCACTATTGAAAATATAAGGGTCATTAAAGGCACAAACTATGATTATTTTTCTGAGTCTTCACAAAATAAATTCTTTAAAGAAAGTTTTAAAATTACAAAACTTTCAGACAGGATGGGTATGAGATTAGAAGGTCCAAAAATTGAAAATATCGTTGATCCTAACATAAAATCTGAAGGTCTAGTAAAAGGTGTAATTCAAATAACATCTGCTGGAGATCCAATAATTATGTTATCAGATCATGGGACTATTGGTGGATATCCGAAGATTGCAACTGTAATATCTGCTGACTATGATCGACTGGTACAATTAGCACCAGGATCTAATATTAAATTTAAAGATGTGAGCCTGGAGGATGCTGAAACATTATATAAACTTTATCAGATGGAGACTAATAATCTTATTTCTCAAATTAAATGAATTTAATTACAAAATTACCAGGGCCGCTTTTGATTTTTTTTGGTGCTTTCAGTTTAAGTTTTGGAGGGTTGATAGTCAAATCTTTCGAAGGTTCCACTCTATGGCAGATTCTATTTTGGAGATCAGTTTTTTTTATAATTGTAGTTCTGATGTTTCTAATTATTAGTTATAAGCAAAATTTTATTTCAGCATTTTATAAATCTGGAATCCCTGGTCTTATTGGAGGTATTATACTTGCGTGTGGCTTTAGTGGTTATGTTTTTGCAATGTATAATACTACTGTAGCAAATACTAATTTTATAATTCAAACCCAAACATTATTTTTAGCAATTTTTGGATATATCTTTTTAAAAGAAAAAATAAACTTAATAACATTAACTTCTATAGTTTTAGCAATTTCAGGAATAATTTTGATGGTTGGAAGCTCATTAACAGCTGGACAAATGAGTGGAAATATTGCTGCTTTTATTATGCCAATATCATTCGCAACATTAATTTTAATAGTTAGAAAATTTCCAAGTGTAGATATGGTTCCATTACAATTTATCGCAGGCTTTATTGCTTTGATCATTGGATATTTTATGTCTAAAACGATCTTTATATCTTTAAATGACATTTTTTTGGGATTTTTAGCTGGTTTTTTCCAACTTGGTTTTGGTTTTATTTTTATTACAATTGGTGCTAGATCTACACCTTCAGCCTTAGTTGGAATCATAATGTTATCAGAGGCAGTTTTAGGACCTTTTTGGGCGTGGATGTTTATAAATGAAAATCCTCCAACCAGCGTTTTAATTGGTGGTTTAATAGTTATATTTGCAGTTTTAATACAATTTCTTTCACTTATGAAAAAAAAAAGTGCAACAAATTAGAGCTATAAATTTATATTAGTTATGTTATAAGATTTTATACGGGAGAGACTACTTTTGTAGCGCCGAAGGAGCAACCACCCCGGAAACTCTCAGGCAAATGGACCGTACATATTAACTCTGGAAAGAGAATTATTCTCGCCGAAGGAGCAAATCTCTCAGGCAAAAAGACAGAGGGGGCATAAAGAGTTAATATGAGTATAAAAAAAACATCGTTAAATAATCTCCATATCAAGTATGGCGCAAAGCTTGTAGAGTTTGCTGGATATCAAATGCCCATCCAATATAAATATGGAATTATACAAGAGCATAAATACACACGTTCACACTCTGGTATTTTTGATGTTTCTCATATGGGTCAATTATTTATATCGGGTGGTGATGATCTTACAAATGAGCTCGAGAAGATTTTTCCTGCGGATTTGAAAAAATTGAAAACTAATCAAAGTAAGTATTCATTTTTAATGAATAACAAAGGAGGAATTCAGGACGATCTGATAATTACCAAAACATCTGATGGATTTTTAATTATCTTGAATGCTGCATGCAAGTATAATGATTATGAAGTAATAAAATCTAAGCTTGATAATCAATATAAATTAAATCTTGACGAGTCATTGTCATTAATTGCATTACAGGGCCCCGAAGCTAAAAATGTTTTAAATAAAGTTATACTTGGTTGTGACAGTCTAAAATTTATGAACGGAAACAACTATGTCTATAAAAACGAAAAAGTATACATAACTAGATCAGGATATACTGGTGAGGATGGATTTGAAATTTCTATAAAAAATAGTGATGCTGAAACTTTTGTAGAAAGTTTGATAGAAAATGGATCTAAATTGATTGGCTTAGGAGCAAGAGATACATTAAGAATGGAAGCTGGACTCTGCTTGTATGGAAATGATTTAGACAACGATACAAGTCCTATCGAAGCTAATCTAAAATGGGCAATACCTAAGAGCAGAATTGAGACTGAATTTGTTGGATCAGAAGTTTTAAAAAACCAATTTCAAAGCGGAGTAAAAAAATTGAGAGTTGGCATAAAACCAGACAGCAAAGTAATTGCTAGAGGAAATACCAAAATTTACAATGATAAAAATCAAGAAATTGGGAAAGTAACAAGTGGTACATTTGGACCGAGCGTTGAACATCCAATAGCAATGGGATATGTCGATAATAGTTATTCAACTGTAAATACAAAAATATTTCTTGAAGTTAGAGGAAAAAAAATTCCTGCAAATATTTGTAACTTACCATTTTATAAAAAAAATTACGTAAAAGGGGAAATTAATGTCTGAAGTTAAATATTCAAAAGAACATGAGTGGATTAAACTAGATGGAGAAGAAGCTACAATTGGAATAACTAAGCATGCAACAGAAATGCTTGGGGATATTGTATTTGCAGAACTTCCAGAGAAAGGCTCACATGTTGATAAAGATGGAACCGCTGGAGTGGTTGAGTCAACGAAAGCTGCTAGCGATGTTTACACTCCTGTTAGTGGAGAAGTTATAGATACAAATCAAATGATAGTTGATGATCCATCAAAAATAAATGAAGACCCAGAAGAGTCTGCATGGTTTTTTAAACTTAAAATAAAAGACAAATCTGAAATGGATAGTCTTATGAATAAAGAAGAATATGAAAAATTTGCAAAGGAGACGTCAGCATAATGTTACCAAATTCAGAAAAAGATTTTATAAAAAGACACATTGGACCTTCTAAAGAAGACCAATCAAAAATGTTGAAAGAATTAAATTATCAATCAATAGATGATTTAATGAATAACACTGTTCCAGAAAAAATAATGTTTAAAGGTGAGCTTAATATCGGAGAACCTAATTCAGAATATGAGGCGTTGAGAAAATTAAGAGCAATTTCAAAAAAAAATCATGTTTACTCAAATTTTATTGGAATGGGTTATTATGGAACTTATACACCATATGTAATTTTAAGAAATATTTTAGAAAATCCAGGCTGGTATACATCATATACACCTTATCAGCCTGAAGTAGCTCAAGGAAGACTTGAGATGTTATTAAACTTTCAACAAATGATTGTTGATTTTACTGGAATGGATATCGCTAATGCTTCTTTATTGGATGAGGGTACAGCAGCAGCAGAAGCTGTGGGCCTAAGTCATAGATTAAATAAAAAAGATAGCAATTTAGTTTTTGTATCTGAGGATTGTCATCCTCAAACTATAAATGTAATTCAAACTAGAGCTGAACCAATGGGGTTAAAAGTTTTAGTTGGAAAAGAAGATGAAGTTTTAGACCAATTAAAAGAAGATCTTGTTTGTGGAATTTTACAATATCCTGGAACTTTAGGAGATATTAAAGACCCAAGTGAAGCAATTAGCAAAATTCATAAAAAAAACGGTAAGGCTGTATTAGCTTGTGATTTATTAGCTTTAGCAAAATTAAAAACTCCAAGAGAACTTGGCGCTGATATAGCAGTAGGAAGCTCTCAACGATTTGGAATACCAATGGGGTATGGAGGTCCACATGCAGCATTTTTTGCAACTAAAGACGAGTATAAGAGATCGATGCCTGGTAGAATTGTTGGAGTGTCAGTTGATAGACATGGTAACAAGGCATATAGATTATCTTTACAAACTAGAGAGCAACACATCAGAAGAGATAAGGCGACAAGCAATATTTGTACTGCACAAGCTTTATTAGCAATTGTTTCAGCAGCATATGCTATTTATCATGGTCCAGATGGAATTAAAAATATTTCTGAAAGAGTTTCTCAATTAGCAAAAAGTTTTGCTGATAAAATAAAACAGTCAGGTTATGAAATTTATTCTGATTATTTTTTTGATACTGTTACAATTATTACCAAAGAAAAGACTGATCAAATTTATAAAAATGCTCTAAATCAGAGAGTTAATATACGAAAAGTAAATTCTGAAATGCTTGCTGTCTCTTTCGATGAAAGAAAAAACGTTTATAGAGTAAATCAATTATTAAAAATTTTTAATGCTGCAGAATCAATAAAAAAAGAGGATCCTTCAGTTAAATTACCTAATTTACCAAAAAATTTATTAAGAACTTCAAAATATTTAGAGCATCCAATTTTTAACTTATATCATTCAGAAACTGAAATGCTTAGATATCTTAAAAAGCTAGAGGATAAGGATATAGCATTGAATAGAACTATGATAGCACTTGGGTCATGCACAATGAAGTTAAATGCTGCTGCTGAAATGATCCCGATTTCTTGGAAAGAATTTGCAGAACCTCATCCTTTTGTTCCAGTTGAACAAATGGAAGGTTTTAGAGATTTGTTTACTGATTTAAAAAATTGGTTGAGATCTATAACAGGTTTTTCCGGTGTTTCTCTACAACCTAATGCAGGCGCCCAAGGAGAATATGCAGGTCTAATGGTTATAAGAAAGTACCACTTAGATAGAGATGAAGCTCATCGTAATATATGTTTAATCCCAAGTTCGGCACATGGTACAAATCCAGCAAGCGCACAGATGGTTGGAATGAAAGTGGTTGTCGTTAATTGTGATAAAGAGGGAAATGTAGATTTCGATGATTTAAAGAAAAAAGTAGAGCAACATTCAGAAAATCTCGCAGCTTTAATGGTAACTTACCCATCTACCCATGGAGTATTTGAGGAAAAAATAAAAGATATTTGTGAGTTAGTTCATAAACATGGTGGACAGGTCTATATGGATGGAGCAAATTTAAATGCCCTTGTTGGAGTTGCAAAGCCTGGAAATTTTGGTCCAGATGTTTGTCATATTAATCTGCATAAAACATTTTGTATTCCTCACGGTGGTGGTGGACCTGGAATGGGACCTATAGCTTGTAAAAAACATTTACAAGTTTATCTGCCTAATCATCCAGTAATAAAAGATTGCGGACCAACAAGTGGAATTGGAGCAGTATCAGCAGCTCCTTGGGGTAGCTCAAGTATTTTATCAATCTCTTGGATGTATATTAAAATGATGGGATCAGCAGGATTAAAGCTTGCTACTCAAGTTGCAATTTTAAACGCAAATTATATTGCTCACAGACTAAAAGATCACTTTCCGATTTTGTACAAAGGTGCAAATGGCAATGTTGCACATGAGTGCATAATTGATATTAGAAATATTAAATCTGAAACAGGGGTAACAGAAGAAGATATCGCTAAAAGAATGATAGATTTTGGATTTCACGCACCAACTATGTCATGGCCTGTTGCTGGCACTATGATGATAGAGCCAACCGAAAGTGAAGGATTATCAGAAATAGACAGATTTTGTGACACTTTAATTAAGATTAAACAAGAAATTGAAAAAATTAAATCAGGTGAATTTGATAAAATTGATAATCCAATTAAAAATGCTCCTCACACTGATACTGAATTATCATCAGATGTATGGGAACATAAATATTCAAGACAAGAAGCAGCCTATCCTGCAAGTTTTCTAAAACAAAATAAATTTTGGCCTCCAGTTGCCAGGGTAGACAATGTTTATGGAGATAAAAATATATTCTGCACATGTCCAAGCATGGATGAATTTAAAGAAGACGCAGCATAGCCTTAATGCGAATTGCAGTAATTGGATCAGGCATTTCTGGTTTATCAGCAGCACAAAAGCTTTCCAAAAAACACCATGTTGATTTATTTGAAAGTGAAGATCATTTTGGTGGTCATTCATATACCCTAGATACTTTAATTAATGGTAAAAAAGTTCCTGTAGATATTGGCTTTATTGTTTTTAATCATGAAACTTATCCAAATCTCATAAATTTTTTTAACGAATTAAAAATTGAAATTGAAAAAAGCGATATGTCATTTTCTGTTTCTGTAAAAGACACAAATTATGAATATTGTGGCAGAGGCTTAAATGGAATTTTTGCAAACAAATCTAATCTTTTTAATTTAAAATTTTTAAAAATGTTTTTTGATATTATAAATTTCTACAAAAAGTGTGATCAAATTAAAAGTTTAAATGAAGATATAACTCTTGGTGAATTTCTTGAAAAAAATAAATGGTCAAAAAATTTTATTAATTTTCATTTAATCCCAATGGTTTCTGCTATCTGGTCTATGCCACCAGTAGAAGCAAATCAAATGCCAATTAAATTTTTCTTAAAATTTTTTCAAAATCACGGACTTTTTAAATTAAAAAATAGACCACAATGGTACACAGTTGCCAAAAGAAGCAGAACTTATGTAGAGAAAGTATTAACTCAAATAAGTGGAGAATATTTTAAAAATTATAAAATTAGTTCGATAAAAAGAAATAAAATTGGTGTTCAAGTATATTATGGTGCTAGCAACGAATTTTTTGACTATGATAAAGTTGTTATCGCTACTCATGCAGATGATGCATTGAAAATTTTGGGTGAGCCGACTGAGGATGAAAAAAAAATACTATCAAATTTCAAATACAAATCAAATCTAGCGGTAATACATACTGATGATGTATGTATGCCAAATAATAAAAAAGTTTGGTCTTCATGGAATTCCTTAGTTGATAAATCAGATATTAGTAAGACATCATTAACTTATTGGTTGAACTTATTACAAAATCTGAAAACAGAAAAAAATATTTTCTTAACCTTAAATCCTTTTTTTGAAATAGATCAAAAAAAAATCCTACAAAAAGTTAGTTTTACCCACCCTTATTTTGATCAAGATGCTTTGAATAATCAAAAATTATTAAAAGAAATACAAAATAAAAGAAATGTATTGTTTTGTGGAAGTTATTTTGGTTACGGTTTTCATGAAGATGGAATAAAATCATCCATTAATATGATTGAAAATCTAAATGATTAAAAATTCCAATATCTACGAAGGAAAAGTAATTCATAAAAGATTTAAGCCAAAATATCACTTTTTTAAATACAACGTTTTCTCACTCTTTTTAGATCTTGATGAAATTAATTTAATACAAAAAAAAATTAAAATTTTTTCCAACAATAGTTTTAATATCTTGAGTTTTTATGACAAAGATCACGGACCTAGAGATGGTAGTGATTTAAAAGCCTGGGTAATAGATAATTTAAAATCAAATAATATTCAATTTGAAAACATAAAGATAAAATTACTTTGTTATCCTAGAATATTTGGTTACGTATTTAATCCATTAAGTATTTTTTTCGTTTATGATAATCATTCAAAAATTATAGCTATATTGTATGAAGTTAAAAATACATTTGGTGAGCAACATACTTATATTTTTAAAGTCAACGACGAAAAAATAATTACAAATAGCTGTGAGAAAAAGTTTTTCGTTTCACCATTTATTGAAATGAAAAGTAATTACAATTTTAGAATCCTTAAACCTGAAAAAACGTTATCCGTTATAATTGATCAAAGTGATAAGGATGGAAAATTGTTATATGCTTCACAAGATGGGGTTGCAAAAGAAATTAACAATAAAAATATGCTTATATCTTATATTTCTCACCCTTTAATGACTTTTAAAGTTATTGCCGCAATTCATTTTGAAGCATTAAAATTATGGTTAAAGGGAGTTAAGTTAGTTAAAAAAAATATAAAAATAAAAAATAACATTACGTTTGAAAAAAAATGAATTTTAATCTTTTGTCAGATAAAATCGTATTTAATTCTCTTAAACTAATAAAGCATGGATATCTTGAAATTCAAAATCATGACAGCAAAATATATAAGTTCGGCAATGAGAATGAATTATTAAGATCAAAGATTAAAATTAACAAACCTGGTTTAACATTTCAAATAATAAAATCGGGAAGTGTAGGACTTGCAGAAGCGTACATGCGAAATGAATTTGAAACAGATAATCTAACTAATCTAATAGAAATAACAGCTAAAAATATAAAACTTGTTTATAAATTTTCAGGTATCTTTGATATATCAATGATTAATAAACTAAAAAGTATTTTCATAAAAAATAACAAGAGCAGAAGTAAGGAAAATATTTCAAAACATTATGATTTAGGAAATGATTTCTTTTCATTATGGTTAGATCCCTCACTTACTTATTCAAGTGCAATTTTTGAAAAACAAAAAGACGATTTATTTTCTGCTCAACTAAATAAATATAAAAAACTTACAGACTTAATAAAGCCAAACGTAGGAAATAAAATTTTAGAAATTGGCTGTGGTTGGGGTGGCTTTGCTGAATATGTGGGTAAAAATTATGATGTAAAATTAGATTGTATAACAATTTCTAAAGAGCAATTTGAATTTTCAAAAAAAAGAATGTTTGAAAATGGATTGAATGAAAAAGTGAATATATTTTTGAAAGATTATAGAGATGTAAAAGACAAATATAATTCCATCGCATCTATAGAAATGATAGAAGCCGTCGGTCAAAATTATTTAGTCAATTATTTTAAAAGTATTAAAAAAAATTTAACCGAGAATGGAAGGGCTGCTATACAAGCCATAACGATCGATGATAGTTTGTTTGACAGATATAAAACTAAAGAAGACTTTATACAAAAATACATATTTCCTGGAGGTTTTTTGCCATCAAAGAAAAAATTATATGATTTATCTAGTAGCAACGGTTTAGAAATTAAAAAATATGAGTCATATGGATCTCACTATTCCAGTACCTTAAAAATATGGAGAGATGAATTCCTAAAAAAATGGGAAGAGATTTCAAAACATGGATTTGATATTAAATTTAAACGTATGTGGCATTTTTATTTGTCATATTGCGAAGCAGGATTTAAATCAAAGAATATAGATTTAATTCAATTTTCCATGCAAAATAAAATTTAATATGATTAACAGAAAATTTTTTAAAGTATTTTTATTGATAATTTTTACAGGATTAATTACAAGCTGTATAAATAATCAATCTATGAAACCAGAAGATTTTAAAGATCAAAAACCGAGATTAATAATTGAAGAATATTTAAGCGGAAACGTAAAAGCTTGGGGCATACTCCAAAACAGATCAGGTAAAGTTACAAGACAATTTTCAGCTGACCTAGACGGCAAGTGGGATGGCAAACAACTTATATTAGACGAAAAATTTATTTGGAATGATGGTGAAATACAAAATAGGCAATGGGTAATAGATAAAATTGATGAACATAATTATGAGGGAACTGCAGGCGATGTAGTTGGTAAGGCTAGGGGGTATTCATATGGCCCAGCATTTAAATTTGAATATGTTTTATTAGTTCCAGTGAAAGGAAAAAATATCAAAATTACTTTTGATGATTGGATATTTATGCAAGACGAAAGAGTAGCTATCAACAGAGCTAAAATGACAAAATTTGGAATTAAAGTTGCAGAGTTGACTGTGATGTTTGTTAAAGATTAATTTTATTTTTTTTGTAATTTAGTTAATTTCCGTATTAAATAAAAATATAGTCGATCAGGAATTATTTTTAAAAATTTAAGGATCAAAGTTAATTCTTTTGGGTAATGTATTTCAAAATTAGAACCATTAATAAGTCCATCATAAATTTTGTCTGCTGAGAATTCTGGAGTTTTTAGAAAAGGCATCTTAAAATCATTCTTATCAGTCATTGGTGTTTTGATAAAACCTGGAGAAACTAAACAGACCCTCACACCATATCTTCCAAAATCAAAATGTAAACTTTCAGCAAGATTATTTAAAGCTGCTTTGGATGGTCCATAGCCACTTGAATTAGGTAAGCCTTTGTATCCTGCAATTGAAGATACAATGGTAATGATACCTTTTCCTCTTTCACGGAAATGAGTTTCAACTGCTTTTATACAATTTAATGTTCCAAAAAAGTTTACTTTAAATACATTTTCAATTTGCTCTACATCAATTTCTTTTTCTTTTTTTGGATCCCAGGTACCTGTAGAAAAAAAACAAATTTCAATATCGCCAAGTTCCTTTTTTATATTTTCAAAAACAGACTTACACTTTTCCTTATCATTTACATCAAGAGGAAAAGATTTAATATTTTGATGCTTATCTTCAATTTCTTTCAATAAATTTTCTCTTCTTGCAGAAATAGCAACTGTCCATCCATTATTAGCAAATTTTAATGCAAGTGCTTTGCCAATTCCTGTACTTCCACCAGTGATCCAAATTACTTTTTTATTCATATTTAACTGCTGTATAGTACTTAAATGCTAAAAAATAAAATTTTATCTTTTATTCTCTTTGCAATTACTACGTTTTCAGCTTCATTTATTGGAGGTTTGGTTACTATAAATTTTAAAGAACCTTGGTATTCAAATTTATCTAAACCTCAATACAATCCACCAGATTGGATATTTGGGCCAGTATGGACATTACTTTATTTATTTATGACAATAGCCATATGGAATGCGTGGCATAAAAACACAAAAAATTTAAATATTGTATTATTATATTTCATTCATCTTTTTTTTAATACAACTTGGAGTGTTGTTTTCTTTGGTTTCCATAATATTTCTTTAGCAATTTTAAATCTTGTTGTGTTAATTATATTTATTGTTTTATTGGTATTTAAATATAAGAATATAAGTCTATTAAGCATGTACTTGATGATTCCATATTTGTTATGGTGTTGTTTTGCATTGCTTTTAAATATAAACATTTTTTTGATAAATTAATATGGATGATGTTGTAATAGTAGGTGGTGGTATAATTGGAGCTGCAACTGCATACTTTATGTCCAAAGAAGGCAGAAAAGTAAAAGTTATTGAAAGGGATCCAACTTATAAAACTGCATCATTCCCATTATCACTTGGTGGATTTAGACGACAGTTTTTTCAAAAAGAAAATATTCTTTTAGGAAAATTTGCAAGGGAATTTATATTTCAAATACCAGAATTATTGAAAACTGAAAAAAACCCAAATCCAACAGCTAGCATGGTGCCCAATGGATACCTTCTAATGTTTGGACCAGATCATGCAGAAGAGCAATACAGAGCTTTAGAAAATCATAAAGAATGTGAAGCGGGTACAAAAAATATTAAAGGTTCTGAATTAAAAAACTATTTTCCTTATATTAATGAGATAGGAATTGAAACTGCAACATTTACTGATAACAAAAGTGAGGGATGGATAGATCCATTTTTATTTCATAGCGCTTTAAAGCATAAAGCAATCGATCTTGGGGCAGAATTTATTAAGGGAGAAGTAAAGAGTCTTTCCGAAATTAATGCAAATACAATTATTTCCGCAGCTGGGTGTTGGACCAAGGAACTACTTGAAGATATTCCTGTAGTACCTCAAAAACATACAGTCTTTAGAGTTAAATGCCCTAAACATATTCCAGAAATGCCATTATCCGGAGATCTAACAACAGGAGTATATTGGCGACCAGAAGGAAAAGAATATTTAGCAGGTTCTCCAATTTCAGTTTTTGATGCAGAAGATCTCGAACCTGCATGGAATGATTTTGAAGAATTAGTTTGGCCCGCTCTTGCAAAAAGAATACCAGCATTTGAAGAACTAAAGTTAACAGGTGGATGGGCTGGATATTATGATTGTAACAAATTAGATAATAATGCTGTAGTTGGAAAACATCCAAAATATGAAAATGTTTATATGGCCTCAGGATTTACCGGCAGAGGTTTAATGCAAGCACCAGGAATTGGTAGAGCTCTAACTGAATTAATAACTACAGGTAGTTATCAAACTATAGATATTAGTGTTTTCGCAGTCGAAAGAGTATTAAATAGCTCTGCAAGACCCGAGCCCTACGTCTTATAATTTTTTTACGTAAACTCCCATCATCCCATTAAAAAAAGAAACAGCAATTATAAGAATCTGACCTTTTAGTGAGTAAAAATCAAATGATGGATAAAAACTGATAGCTATACTCAAAAAAATATAGGTTAATAAAAAGGGTCTATAAAACTTCTTTAAAAATTTCATAAAAATTCTAATTAAATTTTTACAAGCATTTTTCCTATGTTTTTACCTTCTAATAAATCAATGAATGATTTTGGCGTATTTTCTATACCCTCGTAAACAGTTTCTTTAAATTTAATTTTATCTTCTAATAGCCATTTAACCATATCGGTTTCAAACTGTTCTCTATCATTTTCATGATCAAAAATTATAAAACCTTTAATAGTTAGTCTTTTTACAAGAACATGGGCCATATTTTTTAAACCAGAGCCAGGATTAGTTGCATTCATTTGGGATATCCTTCCACAAATTACAATTCTTCCAAAGTTCTTCATTTGAAAAATAGCTGACTCTAAGAAATCGCCACCTACATTATCAAAATATAAATCAAATCCTTCAGGACAAACTTCTTTAAGATGCAAAACAAGATTTTCAATTTTTTTATAGTTAAACGCATGATCAATTTTTAAATCATTTTTTAACCATTTAACTTTTTCATCTGATCCTGTACTTGCAATTACTTTACAACCCATATTTTTTGCAATTTGACAAACGGTAGATCCAACACTACCTCCAGCTGAAGAAACAAGGATTGTTTGACCTGGTTTTAACTCACCATGTTTAAAAAGTCCTATATAAGCTGTATGACCTGTCATTCCAAGTGGACCTAGATATGTTTGTATAGGAATATTCATTGGCTCAATTTTTTTTAGATCATTGGAATTACAAACAAAGTAATCTCTCATCCCGAAATTACTAAAAACAATATTTCCTTCTTTAAAATTTTTGTCTTTAGACTCTTTAACTATTCCTAACGCATAACCTTCCATCTCTTCACCAATATTAAAAGGTGGTTTATAGTTTTTTCTTTCAGTCATCCTTGCCCTCATATAAGGATCAACTGAAATCCATAAATTTAAAACTAATATATTGTTCTTGGTATCTAAAGATATCTCTTTTGTTTTTATTTCAAAGTCAGTTTCTTTTGGCAAACCTGTAGGGATATAGTTTTTTAATGCTACGAATTTACTTGTTACAGGCATTAATTATGATCCCCAAATAATATCAAGTATTCTCTCTCTTTTGCATGCTTTCTTATATTTTAAATAATTTTCTAAATATACCTGATAGTAATCTTGATGTTTATCCTCTGCTTTGTAAAAAATCTCAAATTCTTTAACATATGTGACTACCTTCTTTTTAAATTTCTTTTCTAATCTTTTTATATCTTTCTCAATTAAATCTTTCTGATAATCGTTTTCATAAAATGCTACAGATCTGTAGCTGTATCCTTTATCACAAAACTGTCCATAAGCATCAAATGGATCGATATTAAGCCAGAAATTTTTTAACAGTTCTTTATAAGATATCTTCTCTTTGTCATATATTATTTCAACAACCTCAAAATGACCAGTATCTCCATAGGTAACTTCTCTGTATGTTGGATTGGCCGTGATCCCTCCTGAGTAACCAGATATAACTTCTTCTACACCTTCCAACATTTCAAAAGATTCTTCCATACACCAGAAGCATCCTCCCGCAAAATATGCTTTATCTCTTGAATGAGAGAACGATGTCGAGATAAGAAATAATAATAAAAAGTAGTAAAATAACCTCATACACAAAATATATAATAATGAGGGTTTAAATCTATGGTATTAAAGGTAGCTACTTATTTAAGTAGCATACCTTTAATAAATCTATTTTATTTTTTTTGATATTTAGCAGCTTCTTCTGATCCACTAGTTGCAGACCCTTTACTGTAAGAATGCGCACCCATTCCTGCTAATTGGCCATCTTTTACGATCAAATATTGATTTCTAATTTCTTTTCCTTCAAAGAAACATTCTAATATTTCTCTAACACCATCTGCATATCTTGCTTGAGCAGATAAAGATGTACCAGAAGTGTGTGGTGTCATTCCATGATTTGGCATTGTTCTCCATACGTGATCATTTGGAGCGGGCTGAGGAAACCATACATCACCTGCGTAACCACTTAGTTGTCCACTTTTTAGGGCTTTAGCTATTGCGTCTCGATTACAAATTTTACCTCTTGCAGTGTTAACTATGTATGCTCCTTTTTTCATTTTGCTTATCATTTCATCATCAAACAAATTTTCAGTTTCAGGATGAAGTGGGCAATTAATTGTAACAACATCGCAAACTTTTACCATAGACTCTACTGATTCATGAAAAGTTAAGTTTAGTTCTTTTTCAACACTGTCAGGTAATTTATGTCTGTCAAAATAGTGCAAATGAACATCAAATGGTTTCATTTTTCTAAGTGCATCTAATCCGATTCTTCCAGCGGCAACGGTTCCTATATGCATTCCTTCAACGTCATAACTTCTCTGAACAGCATCTGCAATATTCCATCCGCCTTCATTAACTATTCTGTGTTGATTGTGATAATCTCTAACCATTGAAACAATCATCATTACTATGTGTTCAGCAACTGATCTAGAATTACAGAAAGTTACTTCAACAACATCAATTTTATTATCCATTGCTGCTTGCAAATCAACGTGATCAGAACCTATTCCTGCTGTAATTGCCATCTTAAGGTTTTTAGCTTTAGCGATTCTCTCTTTAGTTAAATAATAAGGGAAAAATGGTTGTGAGATAACAATGTCAGCATCAACAATATGTTTATCCGCTTCACATCCATCTCCATCTTTACTGTTAGTAACAACTAACTCGTGTCCATTACTCTCTAAAAATTTTCTCAAACCAAGTTCACCTGAAACACAACCAAGTAATTGACCCGGTGTAAAATCTCTTCCTTTAGGCGATGGCAATGTCATTCCATCTGGATATTTCTCTAATTTTGGCAAATCCGATAGAGGATAAGATTTAGGCATTCCTCCTTTTGGATCATCATACAATACACAAAGTACTTTCATTTTTACTCCTATTACTAGCTTCTTAAAGCTGAATTATTAATTATTATTTGAAAAGACTAGCATAAGTTAAATAGGACTAGCAAACAAATTGTGTTTATTTTGGGTAATTCCTTTTAGCAATAAATTTATTCAAGATTATGCCGAAAACTATCACGATAATTGATCCACTTATAACTGGGGATATTAAATATTCAAAAGAAACCGATCCCATGATCACAATTATAGGATTCCCTCCTGCAGGAGGGTGGGTTACATTAAGAATGATCATTAATCCGACACCTATTCCAACAGCGATAGGTATAATAATATATATCGGGAGCGGAACGAAATTCACGAATATCACTCCAACAAGCGATGTTAAAAAATGACCAAAAAATATATTTTTAGGTTTTGCAAAAGGACTTTCTGGATAACCATAAAGCAAAACCATTGTAGAACCAAAGGAAGCAATCAAAAATAATCCATAAGGTGTTTTATAAGTAAGCAATGACAAAACCCCAATTGTCAAAGTAGAAAATATTGCAGCGATAACAGGTTTTTTAATATCTAAATTATTCATCAATGCTGAGTTTCTTAAGTGCAATTAATGGCATTAATACACAGTTTTTTCTAGATATATTTTTTTTATTAAACAATTTATTAAATTTATTTAGATTTTTTGGCAAAGGTTTAATTTCATTTTCAAAATAATCGATAAGATTTTTTAATAAGTAATTCACTTTATTTTTACTTTTTTTGATAAGTTTATGAGATATTAAGCTTGCAGAAGCCTGACAGTATACACAAGACTTTGTCTGATACCCAACATCTTGTATTATATCTTTCTTAATATTAACTCTCATTTCAATTATATCACCACAAGTTTTATTTTTGTATTTCGATCTATGAGTATAATCTTTCAAAATCTTATTATTAGTCGTGTCGGATGCAATTTTTATTATATCTAAATCCATATTTATTTAATAATATCACTAAAAATTTATAAAAAATAAATTAATTTATGCCTGATTTAAAAAATCCTAAAGTAGCTATTCCAATTGTTTTATTTGCAGGCATACTTTGGTCATTTGGACCATATGTTGTAAGACATATAGATCAACCCGAAACTGTCCCTTGGCAATACTTGTTTGCAAGAGGCATAGTTATTTTTTTATTGCTCAATGTTTACTTATTCCTGGAAGAAGGAATTTCTTTTTATAAAAATTATTTAAAAATTGGGATATCTGGAATTATAGGAGGTGTTGGTTTAGGAACAGCAATGATAACTTTTATTTGGTCAATTACTAATACGACAGCAGCAGTAACTCTATTATGTTTGGCTGCTATGCCTTTTATAACCGCGTTACTTGGTTTTCTTTTTTTGAAAGAAAAAATATCAATTACAGTATGGATATCAATTTTAGTTGCAGCATTTGGTATAATTATAATGGCCTACGATAATACCGGAGAAAATTCTTTAATGGGTCTAATATTTGGATTAGTATCAGCACTAGGTTTTTCAATTTTTTCAGTAAGTCTGAGATGGAGAAAACAAACTCCCAAGTTTACAACTGTTGCTATAGCTGGATTATTTTGTTTTTTATTTTCAACAGTTATGCTTATAAATAACGATGCAAATTTCTTATCTTCAAATAAAAATGAAGCATTATTTGCCACTCATGGAACACTTGTGTGCATGGGCTTAATTCTTTATTCAATTGGTTCTAAACATATTCCTGCAGCTGATTTGACTCTATTGTCTTTGACTGAAGTAATAGGAGGAATATTTTGGGTTTGGCTTCCATGGCTTGGAATAAATGAAATTCCTTCAACTAACACAATTATTGGTGGCTTCTTTATTTTTTTAGCTATATTTTATTATAGTATGATAATGCAATCTAATAGAAGATTTATTGGATTAAATTAATTTTACATGGTTCAAAATAATAAGATTGTTAATAGTTGGAATGAATGGGATCCATTAAAACATGTAATTGTTGGTAGAGCAGATGGTACTTGTATTCCAGCACCCGAACCTGCTTTAGATGCTAAAGTTCCAGAAGACTCTGATATGCGAGGAACTTATGGTCCAAGAACTAAGGACACTGTCGATAAAGCTAATGAACTATTAGATAACTTTTCAAATTTGCTCGAAAAAAGGGGTATAAAAGTAGATAGACCAACACCTCTAGATTTTAGTCAACCAACATCAACTCCTGACTGGAAAGCCGAAACTATGTTTGGATGCATGCCACCTAGAGATGTTTTATTAACTGTGGGAAATGAAATATTAGAAGCTACAATGAGTTACAGGTGTAGATGGTTTGAGTACCTTTGTTACAGACCTTTATTAAAAGACTATTATAATAAAGATCCAAATATGAGACATGAGTCAGCTCCAAAGCCTAGATTAACAGATGCAGATTATAGAAAAGATTATTTATCAGATAAAATTGGTGTAACTAAAAGACTTGAATGGACAGAAAATAAATACTTTGTCACAACCGAGGAAGAACCATTATTTGATGCCGCAGATATTCTAAGATTTGGAAAGGATTTGGTTGTACAACATGGTTTCACAACTAATCTTAAAGGAATTGATTGGATAAAAAGACATTTTAAGGATCATAGAGTTCATGCAGTAAATTTCCCAGGCGATCCTTATCCAATTCATATTGATGCAACTTTTACCCCAATTAAAGAGGGGTTAATTATTAATAATCCACAACGAAGACTTCCAAAAGAACAAAGAAAATTATTTGAAGATAATGGATGGGAAATTATTGATGCAGCTCAACCTGCTCATAATACCCCACCACCACTTTGTTACTCCTCAGTATGGCTATCAATGAATGTTTTAGTTCTCGACCCCAAAACTGTATGCGTTGAAAAAAGTGAAAAATATCAAGCTGAACAATTGGATAAATTGGGTATGGAAGTTATCCCTGTAGAGTTGAGAGATGCATATGCTTTTGGTGGAGGCCTTCATTGCTGTACAGCTGATGTTTATAGAGAAGGCACCTTAAAAGATTATTTTCCAAAACAATAAAATGAATGCTAAGATTAATACGAAACGAAAAAGAGTAAAATTTGCTTCAGATAATGTGACAGGAGCTTGTCCAGAAGTTATGGATGCAATTATCAAAGCAAATGATGGTATTGCTCCTCCTTATGGTAACGATGAAATTTCAGGTGTGTTACAGGAAAAATTTTCTCAAATTTTTGAAAAGGACGTAATTGTTTACCCCACAGCATCAGGAACCGCATCAAATGCTTTAGCACTTTCTGCAATATCTCCATCATTTGGAAATATCTATTGCCATAAATTTTCTCATATCAATGTTGATGAGTGTGGAGCCCCTGAATTTTATACAGGTGGAGCAAAACTTGTTCCATTGAATGGTAAAGACGGCAAAATAACAGTTGATGAGCTAAATGATAATATTGGAGGGTTTGGAATTGTGCATCATACTCAACCATCTATTGTTAGCATAACTCAAGCAACAGAAACTGGAGAAGTTTATACTTTAGATCAAATTAGAAATATTTCTGATGTTGCACATGAAAAAAAATTAAAAGTACATATGGATGGTGCTAGATTTGCTAACGCATTAGTTTCGCTAAATGTAACTCCTGCAGAAATGACGTGGAAATCAGGAATTGACATATTATCTTTTGGAGCAACGAAGAATGGATGTATAGCTGCAGAAGCAATTATAATATTTAATAAGGAATTAGTTGGCAATTTACCTTTTTTGTTAAAAAGATCTGGTCATTTATTGTCTAAAATGCGTTTTGTTTCTGCACAATTAGATGGATATATCTCAAATGATGTTTGGTTAAAAAACGCAAGACATGCAAATCTAATGGCAAAAAAATTAAGCGATGGTTTAGTTTCTAGTAATCAAGTTAAACTTGAATATCCAACTGAAGCAAATGAAGTATTTGTTAAGCTTCCAAAAAAAATGGTTGAGCATTTAAATACTGAGGAATATATGATGAGTAATGAAGAAATGGATGGTAAAACTGTAAGATTAGTGACAGCATGGAATACGAAAAGCAGTGAAGTAGAAGAATTTTTACAAACAATATCTAATTAAATATGTTACTTATTAAAAAAGAAAGGAAAATATGGAAGCTATAGCTGTGCTTGTAATTATATTAATTTATGCAACAAGCACATTAGGTTAATTTGGATTTTTTTTTAAGAATTCAATATAATCAGTCACTTCGTTAAATTTTTCGTCAGGAATATACTTATAAGATGATTTAAATTTATTCTTTACACATATTGCTACATGAGCGTATGCATTCCTTCCTTTTGGATGGTTTGGATGGTCAGGCAGTTGACCATCTAAATAATCGCCAGCTTCCTGAATAATTTTCCAGAGTTTACTTGCGTTTTCTTTGTTCATGTTTACCAAAAACTTGTTTTATCTAAAAAAGATCTAGTTCTGTGTCTAGTTTGTTGCTTAAATTGATGAGTCTTAATGCGAATTATTTTCAATTAAATTTTATTTAGCTGAGTTTTAATTCCCCTCAACTAAAACTAGATGAGCTTTGGCCGCTAATTCTCTAACCGCTTTAGCCGCTTGGTATTTTTCTGATTCATAGAACTTACGAGCAGCATCATTGCTTTCAAATTCAATTAATATAACAGTACCTAAATTTTCACCTTCTCTTACGTCAGGACTGGGTTCACGAACAAGAACTTTGCCACCGTGCTCTCCAATAGTTGGTCCAGACATTTGTTTAAACTTTTCCATACCTTCTTTATCGTATACTTTAAGATGTGCTATCAAATATCCTTTTCTCATATTTTTCCTTTCTTTAATTAATTAAATGCTTATTTTATATAACTTTAAAATTCCTATGTTATAAAAATTTATATAATTTATGAATAAAAAAAAACTATTTATTGCAACTTCATCTTTTGCAAAAGATTATCCTAAATTATTAAATGATTTAAGAAAAAATAAAGTTCAATTTCAATTAAATCCTTTGGGAAAGAAATTAAATAAATCTGAAATATTAAAATATGCAATTAATTCTACACATTTAGTTGCAGGTACAGAAAAATATGATGTAGAGATATTAAATAAATTAAAACATTTAAGATTAATATTTAGATTAGGGTCTGGAACAGAGAATATTGATTTAGATTTTGCTTTAAAAAAAAATATTAAAATTTTAAAACCAAAAATAACTTTAGAGAAGGCTGTGGGTGAATTAACAATTGGTTTAATATTAAATTTACTTAGAAAAATAAATACCCATGATAAAAATTTAAAATTAAAAATTTGGAAAAAAGAAATGGGAAATTTATTATATAAAAAAAATGTAGGAATTATAGGCTATGGTAAAATTGGAAATTATGTTGGAAAATTAGCAAAAGCTTTTGGAGCCAATATATTAATAAATGATGTAAAAAATATTAAAAATAAAACTAATTTAAAAAATATATTTAAATATTCAGATATTGTAACTATTCATTCAAATTTTATAAAACAAGATTTTAAATTAATTAATAAAAAATATCTCAAATTTCTAAAAAAAAATTCTATTATAATTAATACATCGAGGTCTGAAATTATAGATTATGAATATTTATATTATTTATTAAAACACAATAAAATTCGCGGAGCAGCTTTGGACGTATTTGATATTGAGCCATATTATGGCAAGTTGATTAAATTAGAAAATACAATTTTAACTCCTCATATAGGTAGTTATGCGTCTGAAATAAGAAATCAAATGGAAAAAGAAGCTGTAAATTCAATAATAAAATATCGATGAAAAAATTTCAAATTATTTTTGATTTTGATGGAGTAATTTTAAATAGTCACAAAATTAAAACAATAGGATTTTATGAAATATTTAAAGTTTATGGAGAAACCAAAGCTATTCGAGCACAAAAATATCACATTAAAAATATTGGTATTTCAAGATTTAAAAAATTTAAATTTATAATTAAAAATATCCTTAAGGATAAGACAATAACCTTAGATTTTCTTAACAAAAAATTTAACGATTATTGTATAAAAAAAATTAAAACTTTAAAATTAAGTAAAGATTTGAGTAATTTTTTTTCAATTTATCATGAGAAATACGATTTATTTATTAGCACTGCAACTCCAGAAATGGATATAAAGCATATCTTAAAAGAAAAAAAAATTTATAAATATTTTAAAAAAGTCTATGGTTCGCCAACAACAAAAATTAATCATATTAAGATGATAAAGAAAAAAAACCAAAAAATAATTTTTATAGGAGATAGTTTAGAAGATTATAAAGCTTCTTTAGTTACCAAAACTTTTTTTGTTCTAAAACAGCATAATGAAAATAAAAACCATTTTAAGAATATAGAAGTACCAAAACTAAATAATTTTAAGAATTTTAATTATAAAATAGAAAACTTATTTTCATCAATTTAATCTAGAAGTGATTCAACAAATTCCCAGTCGATAAGATTTTCGACGAATTTATCTAAGTATTCCGGTCGTCTGTTTCTATAATCAATGTAATATGAATGTTCCCAAACATCACAACCAAGTATTGGTTTCATATTTTCTATTAATGGGTTTGCTGCATTAGCTGTTTTTGTTACAACTAATTTGTCATTATTCAAAGACAACCAACACCAACCTGATCCAAATTGTGTAATACCAGCTTGTTTAAATTGATCTTTAAATTTTTCAACACTCTCAAAATCTTCAACAATTTTTTTCTCAAGTTTTGACGGTATATTTCCACCACCTTTTGGTTTCATGCATTTCCAAAAAAGATTATGGTTCCAATGCTGGCTTGCATTATTAAATATTCCAGCTTTTGAGTTATCGTTTGAACTTTTTATAATTATATCTTCCAATGACATTTCAGCCATGTCTGTATCTTTTATAAAATTATTAAGATTTGTTATGTAAGTTTGATGATGTTTTCCATGATGTAATTCTAATGTTTCTTGTGACATTATTGGAGACAAAGACTCATTGGAATAATCTAGTTTTGGTAATTCAAATTTCATAGATATTTTTTATAATATTTTCTTGTAAATAAACTTAATTAAGTTGACGCAATTAAATACAAAATTAGTTTTCTAAAGCGTTTTCTTCTCTCATAAGAATAGGTCGACCATCTTGAGCAGTGTTTAAAGGTATAATCTTACCATTGTATCTTGCGCATAACGTAGGTGCACTTCTCACTTGCTCTCCCAAATTTACTTCTAAATCTGCTATAACTAACTCAACCCCTTTCAATATACTCAATATCTTCATTATTCCTCCGTTTTATGATGATGGCTTAAATATTAAACACAAGCCGTTATTACAATATCTCTTTCCTGTCGATCCAGGACCGTCTTCAAAGACATGTCCGTGATGAGCACCACATTTTGCACAATGGTATTCAATTCTTTTCATGCCAAAGCTGTAATCAACCTTAGTTTTAAAAGCTCCAGGAAGCGCCTCTGTAAATGATGGCCAACCAGTTCCACTATCAAATTTCGAGCTAGACTTAAATAGTTTAGCTCCACAATTTGCACAGTGATAAAAACCTTCTCTTTTCTCATAATTAAGAGGGCTTGAGAATGGTCGTTCGGTTGCTTCCTCAAACATTATTTTTTTTTGGGCTTCTGTTAAATTTTGATTAATTATTCTTTTGGTTTCAGCTAATGAAATTTTGTATGGAAAAATACTGTATAATAATGATCCAAATATAGACAATTTTATAAATTTTCTTTTGTTCATAACTTTCTTAATAGATCAATATTACTTTATTTGAATGAGATATTTTGACAGTTTCGATTTTAAATTGGTAGCTCCATAATTAATGAAGCTACCAGTTATATTATTGTCCAGGCACTTTATAGCCACTTGATACTTTTGTTGCATGATTTGCAATTTCATTCATTGGTGTTTCCTCACAAATGGCGATATTTTTAAGTGCACCACTTCCCTCAGTAGCCATTTTTATAGCAGCCATTTGCTCAAATGTGCCATGAGTTTCAACTATAAAGTCATAGGGTCCTCTTAAATATGTGTAAGATTTCATTTCAGCACCAACACTTTCAGAACACTTTCTAGCAACCTCAGATCTATCTGATCCTGGATCTTTTAAAAAGCCTGCGAATGCTTTCTCTGTAAAATTTCCCATTAAAAAAAATTTAGCCATAGATACCTCCTTGAAATATATTATAGCACTTAAATAATTTTTTTTAATATTTTATTACTTTATAAAAAATTTATTCTCGTCCAATTTCCAATAATTGCGGTGGTTCAAATACTCCACTCTGTATTTCGCTATTTGATATATTTATCATGGATTTTGCAACAATTTCTGCATTTATCGATTTATATTTTTTTAAATCTCCAACTAAAATTGGCGATATACATCTCATGGCGAAAATACCTATTTTTTCTCCCAATCTTTCCTCTATTCTTTTTCCAATTAAAAATGAAGGTCTAATTACAATAAATTTTTTAAAGTTTAGTTTTCTTAATTCTTCTTCAGCCATACCTTTATTTTTTAAATACAAATTTGTTTTTTTTGAACTGGCACCCAATGAAGAAATATAAGTAAAATTTTGTATATTATTATCGCTACAAATTTTTCCAATTGTTACAGGTAAATTGTATTCGGTGTTTATATAATCTTGTTTGTTAGGTGTTTTTTTTCTTGTAGTTCCAATGCAAAAAAAACAATCATCGCCTTTTATTTCTGATTTAATATTTTCTAATTTTGTAAAATCTGTTTGAATAACTTCTATTTTGGGATCAATTTTTGAAGTAGAAGATCTTACAAAAACCTTAATTTTTTTATATTTTTGATCATTAGCTAACAGTTTAAGTAATATTCCACCAATTAATCCAGTTGATCCGAATATTAATGCTGTTTTCATAATTTTGAACTTACACTAAATTTTCTTAAATTCGTTCAAATTATTTGGTTCATCTATTGGTTCAGTTGAAGGATTAAGTTCTATACCGGCTGGAGTAATCGTTTGAGGCATAGGTGCAAATTGTGAATCTGGGTTATCACCAGACTCTCTAACTTGCATTCTGTATATTCCAAATAAACCAATAAATGAATGAAATATAATTAAGAAAATAAAAAAACCATTTTCTCCTAAAAATTCCATAAACAATGAGCACATAAAAGGACCACATATTGCACCAAGTCCAAAAACAAATTGTAATCCTGCTCCTGCTGCTACAAATTTTTCCTTTGGTATAAAATCATTTGTGTGTGCAAAAATTAATGCAAACATTGGTAGACTACAAAAAGAAAAACACATTATACAGATATAAAAAAATAATTTTGATGTAGCTAAACCTGCAGGCATATACATTTGACCTGAAGAAATAATTGCCAAAAAACAAAATAAAGCTGCTCCAAATGTTGTATAAATAATTACAATTCTTCTATCTAAAACATCTGATAATTTTCCTATCGGCCATTGAGAAATAGCTCCAGATATAGCAAATAAAAAGGTTACTATTGATACTTCTAAAATACTAAAATTCATCGATGTAGCATAAACCGCAATCAATGAGAAAACTGCTGAATGAGATATTCCAATTAAAAACGAACTTACAACACCAAATGGTGATGATTTATAAACTTCCTTTAGCTTCATACCTGATATTTTTTTAAAGTTTGGAGCCTTTCTTTTCGTTAATAATATTGGAACAAGAGACAATGACATAAATAAAGATATCAGTATAAAAGGTTGAAAGTTTTCTGGTTTACTAAAGTTTATGAAAAACATTCCAATCGCCATAGAGGCATACATAACAATCATGTAGATTGATAAAACACTACCTCTATTCTTATTTGTAGATCTATCGTTTAACCAGCTTTCAGCAATTGTATAAAGACAAACCATACTAAATCCAGAAATCATTCTAAGCACAAACCATGAAATAGGATTTACAAAAATAGAGTGTAATAAGACCACAATTGAAGTTACAGAAGCAAAAGCTGCGAATACTCTAATATGTCCAACTCTATGAATTAACGATTGTATAATTTTTGCTCCAATAAAATATCCAACAAAATATCCAGAAAATAAAAAACCTGTCGATGATAGACCAAAATTTTCTTTAACTGCTCTAACACCTAAAAGAGTACCTTGAAAACCATGAGCTAGCATTATAAATGCCATACCCATAAAAAGAGCCCAAGAGTTTTTTATAATTTTGTTCATAAAATTAGCGGTGTTTATGGGCGATCTAATTTTAAATCAAGACAAATTTGTGACAAAAAGAAAAATAGTTTACTTAGAAGAATATTTTAATTTTAGATAAGAGTGAACAGCTATAGTGAATATAATTACAAGTCCACCAACTATTGTCTCTAGACTAGGCTGTTCTTTGATAACTAACCAAACCCAAATGGGCCCTAAAATGGTCTCAAGAAGAAAAAACAGATTCACTTCCTCGGCAGGTATAAATCTTGGAGCAATCGTCACTAAAACGAATGGTATTGCTACACACAAAATACACATTAAAGGTATATAAATCAGGTCTTTTTCAACTAACTCATAACTTTCAACGAAAAAGAGAGCAAATAGAGCTACTGTAAGCTTACCAACGACTGCTGAAGGTAGCAAATCTCTATCTTTTGCCGACCTGATTATTACCGCGTTGGTTGCGAGTCCAAAAGCTGTTGTTATACCCATTATATCACCAAATAAGTTACCCATCTCTAGAGAGTCATAGAAAATATATATTACAGCTACTAAAGTAATAGCTATAGCGATCCAAGTCTTCTTATCGGGAACCTCTTTTAAAAATATTGCACCAAGGATTGCCGAAAGCATGGGTGCCATTGCAATCATTATTAATGTATTTGCTACATTTGTATTTTGGATTGAAATTATAAATGTGATGTTACAAATCGAAAAACTTATAATATAAAAAATACCAGCATAACCAACATTCAAAAATGCTTTAATAAAGTTTTTTTTATAAAATATAAGAAGTCCAATTAATACAGCTACAAATGGTATCGCACCTCTATAAAACAATAATCCCCAAGTATCTATCGAAGATAATCTAATAAAAAGTGAATCTGGTGTGATGAACATCACAGCTATAAATGCAAGAGATGATCCTTTTTGCTGATTTGATAAGTTTTTCAACTATAAACCTTTCCAAAAAGTCTTAGCCAAGTTTATCTGAGATAAATCAAAGTATGTTTTTATACCCGTTGGTGATGTTACATTTATATCTCCATTTAACTTTCCATCAATAAAGTCTATTCCTGCAAAGTAAATTCCATCTTTCTTAATTTTTTTTGCAATTATATTTGAAACTTTTAGCTCTTTATTACTTAAAAATGCAATTTTAGGTTTTGCACCTTTGCTCATATTACTCAATATTGATCCTGATTTTGGAACTCTAGATATAGCTCCACAAACCTTACCATTTATAATAAAAACTCTTTTATCGCCAAATTTAATTTTATTTAAAAATTTTTGACACATAATGTGACCGTGTTTTTTTAATATTTGTTTTATTTTAAGCAAATTAAGCTTTCCTGAAATAAGATTTATATCATTTCCACCATAGCTATGAATAGGTTTAATTATTATCTTTTTATGTTTTTTGAAAAATTTTTTAATTTCAATCAAATCTTTAGTAAATATTGTATCCGTCATATAATTTTTAAAATTTAAAGAATAAAATTTTTCTGAAATATTTCTTACTGCAGTAGGATCATTAATAATTTTTGTTTTATCTTTGATTCTGTCTAACATTAATGTTGTAGATATATATTCCAAGTTAAAAGGTGGATCCTGTCTGATTAAAATATATTTCGCAAAGGATAAGTCTAATTTTGATTTTTTTAAAATTTTATAAAATTTCTTTTTTGAATAATCAATTTTAATAAAATATCCTTCACTTACAGTTTTTCCTCTTATATTCGATAAATTTTCTGGATAATAATAAAATAATTTATAACCCTTGTTTTGAGCTTCATGAGCTAAAAAAATAGTAGTATCTGTTTTGATATTTATTTTTTTTAAATTATCACCTTGTATAGCAACAATTTTATTGGTCATACAAATCATTCAAATTTTCGGAATTTGAATACTTACTTATTATATTATCAGCATTTGTTTTTTTATTTTTTACAATTTTTTCTAAGTGATCTAAAAACTTTGCTTCACTTAATTTTTTTCTATTTAAAAAGTCTCTCTTTTTTAATCCTGATTTAGATATATCTATTAGTCTCTCTGCCCAATACGAAATATCCTTGCCCATCAAATTAGTTTTTAAGCCATTTTTAGGGGCATTTTTATAAGCTGAAAGCACTTCATTAGCTTCCCAATTTTTAATTAAATCTAAAGCTTCTTCTAGATTTCCATAGAGCAATCCGGTGAATAGGGCAGGACCAGCACACAAACATTCCCATCCACACGCGTCCATTGATCTTAATTCAATATATTGTTTTAATCTGTTCTCTGTAAATATTGTTCCTAAATGTGTATCAAGATCATTAGTACTAGGAATTTTATTTCCAATTTCTTTAATTTCTCCATTCATAAAGTTTTTAAATAAATATTTTTTTCCGGATATATAATTGCCTTCAATTTGTAAAAATAAGATTGGATAATTCATAATATAATCTGCATATTTTTCAAAATTTACATCTTTTAAAAAAAACTCAGGCAATCCACCTCTAGATGTTTCTTGCCAAACTTTAGATCTATAAGATAAGTATCCACTATTACTTTTTTCAACTATAGAGGAATTTGCAAAAAGTCCGATAGATATTGGAACTAAATTATTTGCCAACTTAAATTTTTTTATAAAATCTTCTTCTGAAGTATAATCTAAATTTAATTGCGTACCTGCAGTTTTATACATCATATCCAAACTTAGTTTTCCTCCAACAGGCATATCTTTGGTCATAACCTCATACCTTTTTTTTGGATTATTAGGTATATCCTCAAGTTTAGATATAGGATCATATCCAGAGCTTACTATTTTTAAATCTAATTTTTCAATTACCTGATTTAACTCAAATAAATATTCATGAGACTCAGCACAAGCTTCGTGAATATTATTTAATTTTGCTCCAGATAGCTCTATTTGATTGCCAGGCTCTAAAGTAATACTTTTACCATTCTTAGTTAACGCTATTGGACTTTTTTCTTCAAAAATAGGTTTCCAGCCAAACTCATATAGATTTTCAAACATTTTTTTGATTTCGGAATAATCAATTCTAGTATTTGTTTTTTTATCAAAAACAAATTTTTCATGCTCAACCCCAATCTTTAAATTAGATTTGTCTTTTGAGCCTGATTTAAAATGTTCTATTATTTGTTCTTTTGTTTCTATCATCAGTTTATATTGTTTCTTTCTAAATAATCTTCGATTTCCTTTATATTACTTAATTTGTTTGAGCAAGTTTGATTTTTACATATAACAATTTTTGCGTCTTTTTCCTCATTATCTAGATATTTAAATGTAGCTCTAGTAATAAATTTTTTTTGTAAATACTTTTTTATATTTAGATCTAAATTTTGTTTTCCATGAATTGTAAAAGATATGCTTTCATTACAAATATCTAATGATTTAACAAAACTAAACATTTGTGCAAAGTTTGAGTTTAAAACTTGATGAAAACTTTTATTTAAAATATCAATTTTTTCAAACCATATTTTATCACTAGTTATTATATATAGCTTGTTACATAGGTTTAAATATACACTATTTCCGTTTGGTATATTATTATCGTTTAAATCTACTGGTTGTACAAAAAGGTCATTATCTAAGATTTTATTTTTTTGCATTAATCCTGATTTTTTATCAAAGAAACATTCCCAAGTTTTTATTAATATATCTTTTGCTTTTTCGATGTATTTAACGTCACCATCTAATTCATAAATAGTTATCAAAAGACTAGCATAGTATACGTAATCTTCTAAAAAAGCGTCAATCTCTGTGTCTTGATAGCAATGGAAAATTTTGTCTGACAAATATTTTTCTAATATATTTATACTTGTAAGAGTATTTTGTTTTAATTCTTCATTATCAGTTACTAATGACGAAAATAGGAGAGTTTCTAACAAAAAACAATTTTGATCAGTTTGAGACTTATCATCAAATAATGGTTTAGCACGTTTGTTTCTTTGATCTAATAATGTTTTTTCAGTAATTGAGATTTCTTTATTATCTTCATCGGAAAGTTTATTATGAGTTTCTGTTAAAATATTATTACCTTCAAAATTTCCCTCTTTAGTTAAATTATATTTTTTTGCGAATAAATTAAATTTAGGACCCAGAATATTTTTTAGTTCTGCATAATTCCATACATAATATTTTCCTTCAACACCATCACTATCAGCATCATATGCAGACCCATAAAGATCAAAATCATTTTTAAATTCTGAATTGATATAATTTATGGTTTGCTCTAACTTTTCTTTATAATAAAGATTATTAGTTTTTTGAAAGAACTTATTTAACAATCCTATATATTGAATATTATCATAAAGCATTTTTTCGAAGTGGGGGACGATCCAATTTTCATCAACAGTATATCTTGCTATACCACCAGCTAGATGATCATACATTCCTTTTGAAGAAATATTGTAAAGTAAAGTTTCAACAGGTTCAAAGTATTCTTCTTTTCCTGTTTTTAAATAAAAATAAAACATTGCATCAAATAAATAAAATTGGGGAAACTTAGGAGCTCCTTTGAAACTTCCATTATCTTTATCTAGGTGTTGTATAATTTTTTCTAAAAATGGTTCTAATGGTTGATTTAATACTGCTGATCTTTGATTAATTTTACCAAATATTTCTTGCATTTGAGGGGCTTGATCAAGAATTTTCTCTCTATTCTTATTATATACGTCAGAAACATTATTTAGAACTTTTTGAAAATCTGGTCTTCCATGCATTTCTTTTGGTGGGAAATAAGTTCCACCAGTGAAAGGAACTCCATTTTCATCAAGAAACATCGATAAAGGCCAACCTCCTTGGGTTCCTGTTAGAATAGATAAGCTTCTTTGAAAAACATAATCTAAATCAGGTCTTTCTTCTCTATCAACTTTAATGTTTATAAATTTTTCATTCATTATTTTAGCTGTTTGATCATCTTCAAAACTTTCATGAGCCATCACATGACACCAATGACAACTCGCATATCCAACACTAAGAAATATTGGTTTTTTTTCTTTTTTTGCCTGTTCTAAACTTTCTTTATTCCAAGCAAACCAATTTACCGGGTTATCTTTATGTTGCTTTAAATACGGACTTTTCTCTTCCTTAAGTTTGTTAGTCATGTTTTCTTTTAAAAATTAGTGATGATAAAAAGGTTTTCTATCAAATATTTTTTTCACCATTGGTTCAAACTCTTCTAAAGACATAGATTTGTAATTAGGATCAAAAGAAGACTGGTCATATTTTTCACAAAAATCAACTGTATCTTGATAATATTTATGATCTTTGAATTTATCCCTAGCGTTTCTATCACCTCCTAAATGATGAGCACTGTAATAAGTTTGAAAAAGTCCATGGTGAAGTATTATCCAATATGTTTTTTCTGAAACATAAGGTCTGATTATTGAAGCAGCATATTGAGAATGATTCATAGGCGCCAAGTCATCTCCTATATCATGAAGTAAAGTTGCAACAACCATCTCCTCACTTTCTCCATTCTTGTAAGCTCTTGTGGCTGCCTGTAAGGAATGTTCTAATCTAGTTATTTGATAGCCTTCAAGAGTTGTAGTTTGACTTGCAAGGTACTTAATTAATCTATCTGCTGTTTTACGTTCAAAATTTTTTTCATACTTTTCTAATAATTCATAATCTTCTTTTGAACCATTTTTCATTTCAGTAAAATTTACTTTTTTCATTAATTACTCGATCCTGTGCTTAACAACGATAATTGTGTAACTTTATCTTCTCCAAGTTCATCAATTATTTTTACTGGATAATCACCAGTAAAATGATGATCAGTTAATTGTGGATAAGCATCATTTCTCTTGTCAAAACCCATTCCTCTATACAAACCATTTAAAGTTAAAAATTTAAGTGATTTTGCTTTTATAAATTCTTTTATTTCATCTACTGATTTGTTTGCTGCTAATAGTTCTTTTTTTGTAGGTGTATCAACTCCATAAAAATCAGGGTATTTTATTTCTGGACTTGCAATCCTAACATGTATCTCTTTTGCACCATTATCATACAACATTTTTACAATCTTCGATGAAGTGGTCCCCCTGACTAAAGAGTCGTCAACCAAAATAATTTTTTTATTTTTTATAACTGAAACATTCGCATTTAATTTTAATTTAACTCCTAAACTTCTAATCTGCTGTGAAGGTTCTATAAAAGTTCTACCAACATAATGATTTCTTATTAAACCTAAATCAAAATTTATTTTTTTTTCCTCCGCGTAACCTAATGCAGCTGCATTTCCAGAATCTGGTACAGGCACAACTAAGTCAGCATCTAAATTATCCTCTTTTGCTAATTCAGCTCCAAATTTTTTTCGATATTCATAGGCTGTTTTGCCATTCAAAATACTATCTGGTCTTGAAAAATAAATATATTCAAATACACATGGTCTCACTTTTTTTTGAGGAAATGGCTTAATACTTTTTAATTCATCATTTTCCACAAAAACAATTTCACCATTTTCAACTTCTCTAACAAACTTTGCTCCGATAATATCAAAGGCACATGTCTCAGATGCAAAAACATAAGAGTTTTTTAATTTTCCTATAACCAGAGGTCTAATTCCATAAGGATCTCTTACCCCAATAAGAGTATTTTGTGTCATCATAACTAATGCATATCCCCCTTGAATTTGAAATAGAGCATCAATAACTTTATCAATTGTCTTTGGTCTTTTTGATTTGGCTATAAGTTTTACTATGGTTTCAGTATCTGATGTAGTGTAAAAAATTGAGCCCTCCTCAACCATTTTATTTCTAAGTGTTATGGCGTTTGTTAGGTTACCATTATGCGCAACTCCAATTCCTCCTGAATTAGTATCAGCAAAGAACGGTTGTACATTTCTTAAAGCCGTTCCGCCAGTTGTAGAATATCTATTGTGACCTATCGCATAATTTCCTGGCAAGTTTTTTAAAACTTTTTCATCATTAAAGTTGTCACCAACTAAACCAAATCTTTTTTCGGAGTGATATTTTTCGCCATCAAATGATACAATTCCACAACCCTCTTGACCTCTATGTTGTAACGCATGAAGTCCTAAAGCGGTTAAGGTCGATGCTTCTGATGTATTGCTTATGCCAAAGACTGCGCATTCCTCTTTTAATTTAGGATTATACATCTTGAACTTTTTCTTTAGCGTCTTCATATTGTTTTTGGTTTGGAAATACCTTTATAAGATAGATACTACCTTTTTCAACCCAAGGAAATGTGAATGAATCTTTTAAATTTAACGGCCATTTTTTGCTATCATAGACAACGTCAATAGCTGTGAACAAACAAACAATTAAAATATAGCTCTTGGCGATTCCAAAGAAAAAACCAAAAACTTTATCGACTGAACCTAATCCTGTGTAAGTAATTACTTTACTAATTGCTTTGTTTGCCAAGAGAATAAGGAATATTATTATAATAAATAATGTTACTCCTAAAATTATATCAAGAACGTATTCACTATCTAAAATACCATCAAAATAAGGTTTTACTTTTGGAAACAAATAAATTGTTAAAATATAAGCTAATACCCATTTAGTAGCTGATAATAAACTTAAAACAAAACCTTTTCTAGATCCTTGAATTAAAAAATAAATTGTTAATACAAAAAAAATATAATCAAATAATGTTACTTGTATTAAAAAATCCTGAATAGTCTCAATCATTAATTGAATGGTTTAATTTTAAGTAACAAGGAAGGCAAAAGTGTTAAAACTGAAACCATTGCAAGCAACATAGCAATCCCAGTGAATACACCAAAGTAAATTGTTGGTATAAAATTTGACATTACTAAAATTGAAAATCCAAAAACTATTGTAATTGAAGTATTTAAAATAGCTTTTCCAACTGTTGAATGACACAGTTTTAATGTCCTATTATAATTTTTTAATTTTGCATACTCCTCTTTAAATCTGTAAATATAATGGATACTATTATCTACCGCGATACCTATTGTTATTGCAGCAATTGTTATTGTCATCATATCAAGAGGAATTCCCAATAATCCAATTAAACCTAATATAAAAAAGGCTGCTATAAAATTTGGCACAACACCTATTAAAGCTAATTTTAAATTTTTGAAAAGAATAACAAACATTATAAATATTCCAAACATTACAAATCCAAGTGTTAAAATTTGAGATTTGAATAAACTTTGTAAAAGATTGTTGAAAAGAATTAATACACCACCTAATTTAAATTCATCATCTTTTAAATCTAATTTATTTTTAAGGTCAGAGTTTATTTTAATGAGTAAATCATTTCTCCTTAAATTATCTAAAGAGTCTTTTATTCGCAAACTTATCCTAGCTTCTGAGTCTTTTATGGAGATATATGGATCTACAATTTCTTTTTTTATATTATCCGGTATCTTGGTGTACAATACACCCATTTCTAAAGAACCTAATTCTTTATTGTTATTTAATTGAGTAGCAACGTCAATAATTGAGGAAAAAGAAAGCACTTTTCCAATTGGCTCCAAAGAGTCTAAATAGCTATGGACCTTTTTTATCTTCTCAATTTTATCTTTAGTAAACCAATATTTTTCATCATTCTCATCTTCATCACCCCAATCGTCTTCTTCATCTTCAGATTTTTGTTCAACATCATCTTGTTTTGGAAATTTTAAAATAACCTCAAGTGGTGTTGTACCACCTAATTTTTCATCGATAAGTTTCATTCCTTTGTAAATTTCTGTATTTTTATCAAAATAATTTATAAAACTATTTTCTACTTCAAGCTTTGAAATTCCTAATATACTTAAAAATATAATTATTAAGGTTGTTCCAAATATTGTATTTTTATTTGAAACTGAAACTTTACTGAAAAAATTAGTAATTATGGTACCTTTTTCCTCTTTTAAAGCAACTTTATTAAAATTAAATAAATTAATTAATGTTGGCAATAAACTAAAAGTAATAAGAAATGAAATTATTAGACCAAAAGTCATCATAAATCCAAAATCTATTATTGGTTTTATTTCACTAAACACTAAAGACAAGAAAGCAAATATGGTTGTCAAAGCTGTATATAAAATAGGCCAAAACATTTTGCTTGTTGTTAAAGAAATAATTTTAAATTTATTTAACTTCGGAAATTGTTTTGAAAGCTGAAGATATCTTGTACTAATATGAATATTCATAGCCATAGTTAGTATCAACATTAAAGCTATAAAATTTGATGATATAACTGTAACTTTCCATCCTAAGAGACCAAGAAGTCCTGTCATTATTATAACTGAAAAAAAACAACTGCTTATTGGTACAACTATCCATATCAATCTTCTAAATACATACCAAAGAGTTGCAACAATAAATAAAAAAACTCCAAGTCCAAAAACAATTATGTCATTTTTAATAAAAGTCATCATGTCATCAGCAATCATAGGTATTCCACCTAAATGAATTTTGCTTGTTGAACTAAAATTTTTTATTACTTGCCTTATCTCTAAAATATTTTGATGATTTTGTTTTTTTAATTTATCTTTATATATCTCTTCATCTTTTTTACTTTTAAAGTCTTGTATTTTATCTTTGGACTTTAAATAAACTATAATGCCAGATGTTTTACCATCTTCACTGATTACAAAATTCCTGAAAACTGGGCTATTCAATATTTCATTAAACCCTCTTTCTTTATCAATACCATCCGAGCTAAGTGTGGAGTAGTTTTGTAGTCTCTCTATAAGCGGTTCATCAGAGCTGTTTAGTAAAGGAATATCTAATAGTGTAATTACACTATGCACCCAATTAAGTTTTTGAATTTCACTCTTTAATTTTATAAGATTTTCGATAGAATTTTCATCTATCATGCTTTCTTTTGGTGTGTAAGTAAGAACTAAAAATTCTTTTGCTCCATATCTTTCGTTTATTTCATTTAAATATTTTAAATCTGGATCACCCTCTATTAATAAAGTTTCAGATGATGCATCAAGTCTAAAATTTTTGGAATAGTAACCAAAAAAACAAAGACATATTAATAAGAAGACTAATATCAAGCCTGGTTTTTTTAAAATATAATTCTGATAGAATTTAGCTAACATTGACTATTAGCTTATATAAATTAATTTAATTATTTTGAATATCTTTAAATTTGGTAAACATTGCCTCAAATTCAAGCATTACGTTACCAGTCGGTCCATGCCTTTGCTTTTGAATAATTAATTCAGCTAAATGTGAAACTTCGTTCATTTTTGCTTGCCATTCAGCATGTTCTACCGTTGCTGGTCTTGGTTCTTTTCCTTGTAAATAATATGCTTCTCTATAGACGAACATAACTACATCAGCATCTTGTTCAATTGATCCTGATTCTCTTAGATCTGATAATTGTGGTTTTTTGTCATCTCTTTGTTCAACAGCTCTTGATAATTGAGAAAGAGCTAAAACTGGAACGGCTAATTCTTTAGCTAAGGCTTTTAATCCTTGAGTGATTTCAGATATTTCCTGAACTCTGCCATTATTAGAATTGGAGGCTCTCATCAATTGAATATAATCAATTACAACCATTTCGAGACCATACAATCGTTTTATTCTTCTTGCCCTATTACTAAGCGCAGCTATTGTTATTGCTGGTGTTTCATCAATATATAAAGGGAGCTCTGATATATCTTTAGAAGTTTCAATGAATTTATCAAATTGTTCTTCAGATATCTTTCCACGCCTTATATCGTTTGATTTGATTCTTGATTGTTCAGCTAAGATTCTAGTTGAAAGTTGTTCCGACGACATTTCAAGAGAAAAAAAAGCAACACAACTTTTTTCCCCCATTTCTTGAATTTTTTTAGCAGCATTAAATGCTATATTTGTGGCTAATGCAGTTTTACCCATGGAGGGTCTTCCAGCTATTATTACAAGATCAGATTTATGTAATCCTCCTAGTCTGTCATCTAAATCTCTTAGCCCTGTAGGCACTCCTACTATGCCTTCTTCATTTTTATATGCGTTTGAGGCCATTTCAATAGTTTGTCTCATTGCCTCGTCAAATTTAATTAATGATGAGCTAAAAGATCCCTTTTCTGCTAAGTCAAAAAGAGATTTTTCGTAATTTTCAATAATTTTTTGACCATCAATATCTAAATCATTTAACTTTGCTTGATCAATTACATCACCAGAAATTTTTATTAGTTCTCTTTTTACATATAAATCAAAAATTAACTTAGAATATTCTATTGCTTGTCTAGAGGATGTTGAGAATTTAGTAATCTTAACTAAATATTCTGGTATATTTAAATCATCTTTTTCTTTTTCAAAATAATTTTTTAACGTTATAGGGTTGGCTAATAATCCGCTATAAATTAGTTTTTCTAACGCTTGAAAAATTTTTTTATGAACAGGATCGTAAAAATTTTTGCTTGAGATTATAATATTTATATCATCGAATATTTCATTTGCTAGCAAAACAGAACCTATAACAGATTGTTCAGCTTCAATATTATTTGGTAATTCTTCTGATTTACTTTTTACGATGTTAATAGATTGAGACACAATTCATAATAAATATTATATTATTAAATAACAAAATAAATCTTATACTGGGGAAAAAAATGTATAATTATTTGTTTTCTTCTTGAGCTATAACTTTGATTTTAATCTGTGATTGAATTTCAGAATGTAGATTTAAAACAACGCTATATACACCTAATGATTTTATTTCTTTAACAGGTTGTATAATTGATGGATTGATGTCAACGTTTTCATTATCTTTTAATATTTTAGATATTTCTGTTGGTTTAACCGAACCATACAACTCCTTGTTTTCCGTAGATAACTTTGGAATTGTAAACTCTTTGTTTTTTAATTTTTCATCTAGAATTTTTGCATGATTTTTTTTATCTAAATCTTTCTTATTTAATTCATTCTTAATTTTTTCGACCTCTTTTATATTTTCTTTAGATGCAAATAATGCTTTTTTATGTGCAATTAAAAAATTTCTGGCAAAACCTCTTTTAACATCTATTATTTCACCAATAGACCCGACTTTTCTAACGTTCTCAAGTAATATTACTTTCATAATTATATTAAAGCTAAATTTCTTGCTCTTTTAATTGATAAAGATAAATCTCTTTGTTTCTTTTGACTAACCGATGTAATTCTTGAAGGTAAAATTTTGCCGTTTTCTGATACATACCTTTTTAGTAATTTGATATTTTTGTAATCAACAACTGGGGCACCCTTGCCTGATAGGGGACATTTTTTTTTAAATTTATATTTTTGATTTTGAAATACACTTAGTTTTGAAAAATTATTCTGATTAGTTTTTTTTTTAGTATTTCTTTTTTTCATAAAAATTATTTTTCGCTAACATCTTCTTTCTTTGTAAAATAATCAGTTTCTAAATCTAACTTTTTTACTTTCACAGTCAAAAACCTTAATAAATTTTTGTCAATTTTCTCACTTTTTTCAAGTTCTTTTATAGTATTTCCTTGTCCCTCAATCTTAAAATGTAAATAATTACCCTTTTTGTTTTTTTTAATTAAATATGAAAGATTCAGTAAGCCCCAACTTTCAAATTTAAGAATTTTTCCATCATTTTTTTCTATCAAATTGGTATATTTATCTTGAAGCTGTTTTATTTGACTAGGTGAAGTATCCTGTCTTGCTATTATTGTATGTTCGTAAAAGTTCATATTATATTATAGAAAAATTGAGGATATACTATTATAAGATTTTAATTACAATATAAAAAAAACTCTTAATTTATAAACATTTTTATGTTTTCTGTAATATTTCCAGGTCAAGGTTCACAAATAGTTGGAATGTGCAAGGAATTCTATGACAATTTTGATTATGTAAAAAAATACTTTGATAGAGCGGATGATTTATTAAAAAAAAAAATAAGCTATCTAATATTTAATGGATCAAAAGAAGAATTAGACCTTACTGAAAATACTCAACCTGCAATTTTTTTAGTCAGCTTCTCTATCTTTAAAGTTATAGAGCAAGAGACTAATTATCAAATTAAAAAAGCAAAATTTTTTTCAGGGCATTCACTTGGTGAATATTCAGCTTTATGTTGTGCTGGTTCTATTTCTTTTGATCAGACTATTGAATTATTAAAACAAAGAGGAAGATCAATGCAAAACGCTATTCCAAAAGGTCAAGGTGGAATGTTAGCAATTCTAGGATCTAATTATTTAGAAATTAATAACCTGTTAAATGAAAATTTTAAAAAATATCAATGCTATATAGCAAATGATAATTCAGTTGGCCAAATTGTTGTTAGTGGTATAAATAAATCGATAGAGAGTTTAGAACTCGATCTAAGAAAAAAAAACATTAAATCCGTAAAACTATCGGTAAGTGCACCTTTTCATTGTCCATTAATGTTCAAAGCTACAGAGGAGATGAAACATAGAATTTTTCAAACTAATTTTATTGATCCAACTATTGAAATTATATCAAATGTAACAGCCAATCCAGTTAGCAAAGCCGAAGATATTAAAAAATTACTAGTTGAGCAAATTGAAAAAACTGTAAGATGGAGAGAAAGTGTCTGCAATATGATAGAATTTGGAGTTGATAATTTTATTGAAATTGGACCAGGAAAAGTTTTATCAGGATTAGTAAAAAGAATTGATAGAAAAGTGAAATTAAATCAGGTAAATAATTTATTAGATTTGAAAAAATTAAATGATTGATATTAAAAATCTAAATATTTTATTAACAGGAGCTACCGGTGCAATAGGTGGCGCAATTTTGGATAAGTTACATGTTGCTGGTGCTAATATTATTGCAACAGGTACCAATCAAGAAAAGCTAGATAAAATTAAATCAAAATTTGAAGATGTTATTACTAAAAAGTTTGATATTTCTGATCATAACAATATTGAAAATTTTATAGATGAATGTAATGAAAATTTGAATAACAAAATTGATATATTAATAAATAATGCTGGTGTAACTAATGATAATTTAACTATAAGAATGAAAAAGGAAGAATGGGATAAAGTAATTAATTTAAATTTAACCTCTAGTTTTTTGATTACAAAATTTGTAATAAAAAAAATGTTAAAAAATAAATACGGGAAAATAATAAATATTACCTCAGTTGTCGGACATACGGGAAATGTTGGACAAGCAAATTATGCAGCATCAAAAGCAGGATTAATAGGAATGTCTAAAAGTTTGGCTCAAGAGTATGGAAAAAAAAATATTACAGTAAATTGTGTATCTCCAGGGTTTATTAAATCAGAAATGACAGATAAAATAAGCGAAAACTTCAAAAAAGCTTTAGAAGAAAAAATTTCATTGGAAAGATTTGGTTTACCAGTTGATGTAGCTAATGCGGTTATTTTTTTATCATCTAGCTTATCTGACTATATTACGGGCGAAACCATACACGTAAATGGTGGTATGTATTTTAGTTGACAAAATAATATAAATATTTATTAACAATTTTTAACTAATAAGGAAAATATGTCAGAAGATATTTCAAGCAAAGTAAAGAAAATTGTTGCAGACCATCTAGGTATTGAGGAAGCCAAAGTTACAGAAGAATCCAGTTTTATTGATGACTTGGGAGCAGATAGTTTAGACACTGTTGAATTAGTAATGGCTTTTGAAGAAGAGTTTGGATCTGAAATTTCAGATAGTGATGCAGAAAAAATTCTTACTGTTGGAGATGCAGTAAAGTTTATTGAGAATAAAGCAAACTAATTTTTTTATAGATGTCCAGCTTTAAAAAAGGTGGAATATATATTCTTTCTTCCCCTTCTGGTGCAGGAAAAACTACACTTGTAAAAAAAATTTCAAAAAACAAAAATTTTTCTGTTTCTGTATCACATACAACAAGACCACCAAGACCAAATGAAAAAAATGGAAAAGATTATTTTTTTGTATCAAAAAACAAATTTAAAAAACTTATTAAACAAAATAAATTTTTAGAGCATGCTAAAGTATTTGGTAATTATTATGGGTCTTCCAAAGATTTAGTTGTCAATCAACTTAAAGTTGGCAAAAATGTTCTATTCGATATTGATTGGCAAGGAACAAGACAAATTAGAAATCAAAAATTAAATTATAAATTAAAAACTTTTTTTATATTACCACCTTCAAAAAAAGAATTACATAGAAGATTAGAAAAAAGAGAAAAAAAAAATATTAAAACTGTATCAAAAAGAATGAAAGAATTTAAAAAAGATCTATCTAAGTGGAAAGAATATGATTTTGTAGTCATAAATGACAATTTAAATTTATGTTACAAAAAAATAATGAATGAAATAAAAAATAATCTTAAAACTTCATATGACAAAAAATTAATAAATAAACATGTGAAAAAATTATTAAATTAATTTTTCATAAGTTTTACAAATTTCAATATATTGAAGTACTGATAATTTCTGTGGTCTTAAATTTAAATCAAGTTTTAATTCATTAGCTATTAATTCATAATTTTGAAATAGTTGCTTCATGGGTTTTTTTATCATTTTACGTCTTTGATTAAAAAATATATTTGTAATGTGTTCAAGATTTTTTGAATTTCTTAAATTTTCATAACTATTTTTAGGATTAATAACTAATAGTGTGCTTATGACTTTTGGTTTTGGAAAGAAAAAATTTGGACTTATGTCCATAATTTTTATTGTCCTAGTTTTCCATGCAGACATGATAGAAATTCTTCCATAATTACTTGAATTTTCATCAGCTAAAATTCTATCAGCAACTTCTTTCTGAAAAATAAATATAAATTTATTAAAATTATCTTTCAGGTTTTTTAATTTAATAAATGAAATAAGAATTTTTGTCGAAATATTGTATGGCAAGTTCCCAAATACTTTAATAGGTTTATCAAAAATAAAATCATTATAACAACTTAAAATATCTTTGTTGATTATCTCAATTCTATTTCCAAATTTTTTTTTTAACAAGGATGACAAATCTTTATCTTTTTCAACAACTATTAAATGACTTGGTTCTTTTTTTAATATTTCTTCAGTGAGAATGCCTGTACCCGGTCCAATCTCTAGCACGATATCATTGTTAGTTAATTCACCACATTTTACAATTTTTAAAATTGTACTGCGATCTTTCAAAAAATTTTGACCTAAACTTTTTTTTGGTTTCATTTCAAATTCTTGATAAAATGCATAGCATAAAAAAAAGATGATGGGTCAGAGATATTCTTACCTATCATCGAATTATTTGGACCATGATCAGGTGAAATTCTTATAAAAGGAAGACCTAGAGTGATATTAATTGCATTAAATTTATAAAGAGTTTTGATTGGTGTAAGAACTTGATCATGATACATACCAATAACAACGTCATAACTTTTGATGTTTTTTTTTAAAAAAAAAGTATCAGCAGAAAAAGGACCATTTATATTTATATTTTTTGATTGTAAAAATTTAACAGCAGGTTTAATAATTTTCTCTTCCTCGCTAAATTTATCTATAGTTTCACAATGCGGGTTTAAGCCTAAAATAGCTACTTTAGGTTTTTTTTTTAAATATTTAATATAAAAATTATTTATTTTTATTGTATTTTTAATTATTTTATTTTTGTTAATTTTTTTTGTTACATATTTTAACGGAATATGTGTTGTTAGAGGTGACACAGATAATTTATCATTATAAATTAACATAACTTCATTTTTTGAATTAGATTTATTCGATAAATATTCTGTTATCCCAAGATATTTTTTTTTCAAGAATGTTTGTTTTGAAACTGGTCCATTAATCAATATTAATTTATCTTCCAACAATTCATTAATTTCAAAAAATTTTTTGAAACTATTTTCTATATACTTGTTAGATTTACTGGAAATAGCTGCAAAAACTTTCTGAAATTTATAATTAATATTAATTGCATTTATTTGATTTGTATTCGCATTATGTATTTTATTTATTTTATTAATTTTTATTTTATAATTCAGTTTTTTTAATTGTTTTTTTAATAAATTAATATTCCCGATAATTATTATTTTTTTTTTATTTTTTTTGATCTTGGAAAAATACTTACCTAAAATTTCTGAAAATATGCTATAAGGTTCTCCTAGTACAATTATTATATATTTAATATTCATAAATAACTGAATTTCGCTTAAGTTTTTTATAAAAAAGTAAAGAAAATTGGTTTAGTTGTTTATTTTTTTCAAATTGTATTACTTCTTTTAACTCTTTATCTAGATTTTTTATTTCCTTCATTTCTTTTTTGTCATTAATCTTAAGTAATAAATAACCATTTGGATGTTTAATAGGTTTAGTTATCTCTCCTACATTCAAATTTTTTAATTCTGTATTCAAATTTTGAGATAATAAAGTTTCTCTCATCCAACCAATTTCTCCACCTTTGTTTGCGCTATTTGCAATACTAAAATTATATGCTGCAGACTTAAAACTATTTTTATTAATATATTCTAATATATTCTTATACTT
>CACBXW010000006.1 GCA_902543295.1 uncultured Pelagibacteraceae bacterium
GCAAATGTTGGAGATACACGTACTTTAGTTATTCATCCAGCATCAGCTACACATTCTCAAATGGATGAAGCTACATTAAAATTTGCGGGTTTATCTCATGATATGATCAGATTATCAGTTGGTATTGAAGATATAGATGATATTAAAAATGACTTTGAAAATGGATTTAGAGCTGCTAGGAAACCTAGACTCGTATCCAATCAATGAAGTTTCAGGTAAATAATAACGAGGTTTATGCTTCTACGGGAGGTAGACCTTTCGATCAGAATAAGCCTTTAATAATATTTGTGCATGGTAGTGGACTTACTCATATGACATGGGTTTTGCAAACAAGATATTTTGCATTCCATGGATATAGTGTTTTAGCCTTAGATATGCCAGGTCATGGATTATCAGGGGGCGAAAGTTTAAAATCAATTGAGGAAATGGCTGATTGGGTAAGCGATGTTATTGATGCAGTTGGATATAAAGAAGCTTCATTGGTTGGTCATTCACAAGGATGTTTAGTTACTGTTGAGTGTACAGCAAGGAATCCTGATAAAATAAAAACTTTAAGTTTAATGGGTGGCGCTGGTGCAATTCCAATGAACCCTGAATTATTATCTTTAGCAGAAAACAACGATCCTAAAGCTGTAGAATTAATGATGGACTGGGCTCATGGGCCAGCTGGGCACTTTGGTGGTCATCCCGTTCCAGGGTTATATCATATTAATACTGGTTCAATGTTAGCTAAAACTAGAACAATAAAAAATACCCTCGGTGTAGATTTTAGAGCATGTGATAATTACAAAAATGGTTTTGAGGCTGCAAAACAAATTAAGATACCAACCCTTTCTATACTTGCCACTGACGATAAAATGTGTCCAGTAAAAGAAGGTAAAAAACTAGCTAATTTAATTGAAGGAAGTCAAATAGATATAATAGATAATTGTGGACATATGATGTTATTAGAGGAAGCAGATCGAGTATTAAATGTTTTGAAAAGATTCATAACAACAAATTATCCAGCAAATTAATAATTGCAAATTTGCATTTATGAAAAAAAATTTTAGATTTTTTGATAATAGACAAAAATATTTACTTTTTGTTACAACAACTAATGAAAAAAACAAAATTGCTGATGCGTTAAAACCTATTGTTCAAAAATTAAAACCAAAATTTCCAGCATTAAAAATATTTGATGCAGGTATGGGTGATGGATCGTTATTAATGAGTGTGATGAGACAATGTCATCAAAAAATGCCTCATATACCTCTACTAGTAAGTACAAAAGAAATAAGCATGGAAGATGTAAGATTAGGACTTGAAAAACTTCCAGATCGATTTGTTGAACATAAAAACACAGTATTTGTTATCTCAAATCTAAATTATGTCGAATCAACTGCACTCAAATCAAATGACAAAAAAAAACAAAAAAAAATGAATTGGAAAATAGTCAAACTAAAAGGAAATTCCTCACTAGATTTTTCAAATCAATTAAGAAAATTGAATCAAGAATTTTTAAATAAAAAATGGCAAATAGAAAGAAATCCTAGAAATGGAAATCCCACTTACAAAGAGCCATCTGTAATTGTAATTTATAGAAAAGATCAAGAATTTTCACTGAAAAATGTTATTCCAAAAAAAAATAATGGGAAGAACAGTTATGACTTAATCATTGCATCACAACCATATAGGTCAAGGATATCTGCAGAGAAAAAAGTTAAATATGTTATAGACCCAATGATAAGATCATTAGATAAAAAAGGTAAATTAGTAGTTGTGCATGCATGTGGTAATGATCCTGGAAACAAAATTATAAAGAAAATCTGGCCAAAAGAAAAACCATTTCCTTCATTATACGGATCAATAATAAAATATATAAAAAGCAATACTGAAAATGAAGTTTTAAAAAAATTAAAATTTAATAAAAAGCAAACTATTAAATATGTTTTAAGAGCATTACCAAATGAAATAAGTGGGGGTATTGCTACTTCATTAATATTTTCAGCATGGAATGCTGCAGTATATGTTAACCAAATATCAGATGAACAAATAATGAATGCAGAAAGAAAGAAATATTACCAAAAAGTTGTAAAAGATATTGTAAATAAAAATAAAGGATTATATTTTAATAATGAACTATTTGTGATTGAAAAAAAATGATCAACTAAATCTATTCTTGTACAAAAAATATAATGATGATGTAATTAATAATATTGAACTAAACTGATGCAAAGAAGCTGTTAAAGTGCTTGCACCTGATAAAACAGTAAGAATACCTAATATAATTTGCAATAAAATAATTAAACCTAAAATAGATACAGCTTTAAATAAATAAATAATTTTATTTCTATAAGTTATATATAAAATCACTAAGAAAATAATGAATATTAAATAAGCTAAATTTCGATGTATATATTGAACTAGTGATGGATCACTAAAAGCAGATAATTTAAATAAACTTATAAATTTATTGTCATCTGGAAAATATGAATTACCCATTAATGGCCAGGTGTTGTATATTCTTCCTGCATCCATGCCTGAAACGAATGCACCAATAATAATTTGTAAGAAAATTAAGAATAAAAAAAATTCAGGTATATAATTATTTATTTTTTTATCTTTTTTATTTAAGTTTATTAAACTTAAATAATTCCAATAAATTAACGATAAAATTATAAATGCAAATAAAAGGTGAACTGATAATCTAAAATGACTTACATCTACATTATTCACTAGACCACTTTGAACCATATACCAACCTAAAAATCCCTGAAAACAAATCAAAAAAAAGATAAAATAAAAATTATAAAGTTTTTTAACACCTAATTTGATAGAAAAGAAAATTAAAGGTATCAGAAAAGCCAAGCCAATAATGCGTCCAAAAAATCTGTGTGCCCACTCCCACCAAAATATTACCTTGAATTCACTTAAAGTCATTGAATAATTTTGAAGTTTAAATTCAGGTATTTGTTTATAAGATTCAAAATAAGCTAACCAGGAATCATTACTCATAGGTGGAAAAAAACCTTTAAAAAATTCCCATTCTGTAATTGATAATCCAGAATCTGTAAGTCTTGTTAAACCACCAACAACTATCATTGATGAAACCAAAAAAAACATTAATAATAACCAATTAGATAAGTAAATTTTCAAATTTGTATTTATTTCTGTATACATAATTGTTTAAATATAATATTTATTTATAATTCCAATTGATCAAATGTCGCCTGATAATAAAAAAAAATTAAATATACTAAGAAAAAAACTAGATCTTCTTGATAATAAGCTTATTAAATTGATAAAAATTAGGACTAATATTGTTAAGCAAGTTCTTAAGCTGAAAACTTACAAACATGAAATAGTTGATAAAAAAAGAATATCATTAATTCTAAAAAATATAAAAAAGAAATCAATCAAAAATAAAATCGATCCAAAAATTACAAATCGAATATGGAAAAATATGATTATGTCTTATATTGATTTTGAGAGAAGAAATTTTAAGAAAAAATAACTACTTACTGTGAGGTGGAAGCTTCTTTTCAACAAAAACTTCGTGCTTTCTTGTTGCTGGATTATACTTCTTTGCTTTTAATTTAACCTTAGCTTTTTCACCACCCGCAGGTTTTTTTACATAATAAAAAAAAGGACTATCTGGTTTAGTTTCTGGTACTAATCTTACTTTTACGTGAGTTTTTTTAGCCATATTTTTTTATTCCTTTTATAATTTGAGATAATTTTTTTATTTTAGTTTTTATAGTTTTATTATTAACTTCGTCAAGTTGAGAATGATGTTCATTTAATTGTTTTTTTACACCTTTTATTGTCATGCCTTTATTTTTTAATAAATATTGAATTTTTTTTATAATTTGAATTGAACCGCTATCATAATATCTTCTTTTACCTGAAAATATATAAGGTTTTATCTGTTTAAATTCTTTCTCCCAAAATCTGATGGTATGAGTAGATGGTTTGCCTGTTTTTTTATCAAAAAGATTTAGTATTTTTGCGACCTCACCAATAGACTTATATTGCTTAGAATTATTATTCATTTTTATTAATATAATTTTTTAAATATTTTGAAGGTTTAAATTTTATAACATTTCTCTCAGAAATAATTTTTTCTTCTAGTGTTTTTGGATTTCTACCAATTCTTTTATTTTTACGAGACAAAATAAAGGTTCCAAAATTTGGAATTTTTACTTTTTTATTTTTAATAATTTCAAACAAAAGTATTGATAAAAAATCTTCTAGTAAATTTTCTGAAATTTTTTTAGAAAATCCTAATTGCATATGAATCGAATTTATAATTTCTTTTTTTGTTAAATTGATTCTCATTCAAATTATATTTTTTTTAATTTTACCAATTAAATTTCCGTTTATAATTTTTTCACAGACCTTCAAAGAATTAGCAAATCCTAAAGAGTCTGTTGATCCATGACTTTTAATCACTGGCTTATCTAAGCCTAATAAAATTGCTCCATTATATAATCTTGGATCTAATTTATTTTTGAACCTTTTAAGATTTTTAATATTCATAAATGATGACAGCTTGCCAACAAGAGAAGAATTAAGAGCATGCTTTAATTCTGAGGTTATAAAATTTGCTGTTCCTTCGGCTGTTTTTAAAGCTATATTTCCAGTAAATCCATCAGTAACAATGACATTTACATCACCGTCCATGATATGATTCCCTTCAATATAACCGTTAAATTCAAATAAAGAGTTATTTGTTTGATTAAGTTTTTGGTAAGTATTTTTAATAACATTATTCCCTTTTATTTCTTCAGAACCTATATTTAACAAAGCAACTTTTGGCTGCTCTTTAGGAAATAATGATTTATGCAAAGCAGATCCCATAAGACTGAAATCAACTAAGTTTTTTTCATTACATTCTATGTTTGCACCCAAATCTAAAACTATATTCATTCCATTTCTATTTGGCCATAATGCTGATAGTGCAGGTTTGTCAATATTTTCTATCATTTTCAAATTTAATTTTGCAATTACAAATAGGGCTCCAGTATTTCCAGCAGAAACAATTGCATCAGAATTATTATCCCTCAAACTTTTTATTGCTAACCACATACTAGTATCTTTACCCTTTTTTGCAGCAGATAGTGGGCTATCATCATCCTTTACGTTGTTTTCTGTATGAAACAACTGATAGTTTTTATTTAATAAATTAGAATTATATATTAATGGTTTGATTGATTTTGTATCTCCAAAAATATTGTAAAAAGTGTTTTTTGAGTTTGAGGAATGAATTTCAATACCCTTTATAATTTTTTCAGGAGAATTTTCACCACCCATTGCATCAACTGCAATTCTAATCGGGTTAATCATATTATTTTACTCTTTTGGATCTAGAATTTGTCTACCTTTATAAAATCCAGTTTTAAGATCCATATGATGTGAAAGTCTATATTCACCTGATTTTTTATCCTCAATTACATTTTTTGGATTAACTTTAATATGAGATCTCCTTTTTCCAGCTCTAGATTTGGTAGTTTTTCGTTTTGGTACAGCCATAATAATTTAATCGGTTAATATATCTTTTGTAAGATTATTGAAAGTATTTTTTATAAGAATTTGTCTATATTTGTCAAAATATTCGATAAAATTTTCAATATTTGGTACTTCATTTAAATAAATTTTTATAATTTCCTTTTTTTGTTCTAAATCTTTTAATTCCCAATCATCAATTTTGTCTATTATAGAAAAAAGAAGATTTACATATTCTTTCATTTTTTTATTAATTGTAGCATCTCCATATCCAATTTCTCTAATAGACAATTCAATTTGCCTTACGCAATAATCAAAAAATTTCTGCATGATATCTCTAGGCTCTCTATTTTTGTATTCTTTCAATAAAAAGCCTAAGTGGAAATAAAAAATTATCATTCGTTCATAAAAAGTATCCTGTTTATTAATATTATATAATCTTTTATTTCTGGTTAGTTTTATTAGATTATTGTAAATATTTAAGTATAAATTATTCATGATTAAATTAATAATATTTATTTTTATTTTTATAGCTAACTGCTCAGGAAATAAAGTAACAAATTTTCATGGTGCTAAATTATTAGAGGATAAATATAATAAAATAGAAATAAATATATCAAATAAAAATGATATAATAAAACTGATAGGTCCTCCTTCAACAATAAGTGATTTTAATCAAAATAAATGGTTTTATTTTGAAAGACTTAAAACAAATCAGTCATTAATAAAATTAGGAGCACAGAAAATTAAAAAAAATAATGTTCTAGTTGTAGAATTAAATAATAAAGGAGTTTTAATATCTAAAAATTTATTAAATTTAGAAAATATGAATGATGTTAAATATATAAAAAATCTTACAAAAAAAGAATTTAAAAATGAAAATAAACTTTACGAAGTTTTTTCTTCACTTAGAGAAAAAATTAATGCTCCTATGAGGAATAGATAAATATCTTTTATCCAGCTATTACAGCAAGCAATAGTAAAGCTACAATATTAGTTATTTTTATCATAGGATTTACTGCTGGACCGGCTGTATCTTTATAAGGATCTCCAACAGTATCACCAGTCACTGCAGCTTTATGAGCTTCAGAACCTTTTCCACCAAACTTTCCATCTTCAATATATTTTTTAGCATTGTCCCAGGCTCCACCACCAGCGGTCATAGAAACTGCTACAAATAACCCAGTTATAATTACTCCTAGTAACATTGCACCTACAGATGATAAAGCTGCAACCTGACCACCTATTGGTAAAATAACAAAATACAAAACAATTGGTGACAACACTGGTAATAGAGAAGGAATTACCATTTCCTTGATAGCTGCTTTGGTTAAAAGATCAACCAATTTACCATAATCAGGCTTTGATTTACGTTTCATTATTCCAGGAATTTTTTTAAATTGTCTTCTTACCTCTATTACTACTGCTCCACCTGCTCTACCAACAGCCTGCATTCCCATAGAACCAAAAAGATACGGTAGCATTCCACCTATCAACAAACCAACAACAACAAAAGGATTTGATAAATCAAATGTAACCACTATTCCCTCGAGCTTAGATCCTGCTTCTTTTGAAAAATGTTTAATATCTTCAGTATATGCTGCAAATAAAACTAAAGCTCCTAATCCTGCTGATCCAATTGCATATCCTTTTGTTACAGCTTTAGTAGTATTTCCAACTGCATCAAGTGCATCTGTTGTCTTTCTTACATTTTTGGGCAAATTTGACATTTCTGCAATTCCACCAGCATTATCAGTCACAGGTCCATATGCATCAAGCGCTACTACCATACCTGCAAGTGCAAGCATAGTTGTAACAGCTATAGCTATACCAAATAATCCGGCAATTGAATTAGTTAATAATATACCAGCAACAATTATTATTGCTGGAATTGCCGTTGCTTCCATAGATATTGCTAATCCTTGAATTACATTAGTACCATGACCTGTTGTTGATGACTCTGCAACACTTTTAACAGGTCTATAATCTGTACCAGTATAATATTCAGTAATCCATATTAATAATCCAGTGATAATTAAACCGATAACTCCGCAATAATACAAGCTCATACCATTAAAAGAAACTCCATTTACAGAATATTTAGTATCCAACCCAATAACATAATCTGTTATAGGATATAAAATTATTAAAGATAAAATAGCTGTAGCAACAAAACCTTTATATAAAGCATTCATTATATTTTTTGATCTTCCAAGTTTTACAAAAAAAGTACCCACAATAGATGTCAAAATACAAGCAGCTCCAATACTTAATGGATAAACCATCATATTTAAATCTGATACAAAGAATATTGATGAAAGAACCATAGTTGCAACAATTGTAACCGCATATGTTTCAAACAAATCAGCAGCCATACCTGCACAATCACCAACATTGTCGCCAACATTGTCTGCTATAACAGCAGGATTTCTAGGATCATCTTCTGGAATACCTGCCTCTACTTTTCCAACTAAATCTGCACCAACATCAGCACCTTTTGTAAATATTCCACCACCTAATCTTGCAAAAATAGATATTAATGATGCGCCAAAACCTAAGGCAACTAATGCATTTACAATTTCTCGTTCTTCAACACCAGCTGATAGTAATATGTAGTAATAAACCGCAATCGCTAATAAAGCTAATCCAGCAACCAACATTCCTGTTATTGCTCCAGATTTAAACGCTATTGAAAGACCTTGAGATAAACCTTTTCTTGATGCCTCAGCAGTACGTACATTAGCTTGAACAGAAACTAACATGCCAACATAACCAGCTATACCCGATAATGCTGCCCCGATTAAATATCCAATTCCAACTAACAATGAAAATGCAAAACTAATTATAACTAAAACAACAACACCAACAATAGCAATTGTTTTATATTGTCTATTTAAATATGCTTTTGCTCCAATTTGAATAGCAGATGCTATCTCTTGCATCTTAGCATTACCTGCGCTTGCATTCAAAATTGATGATCCTGTTACAAATCCATATACAATGGACAATATCCCAGCAAAAATTGTGTATAATAAAATGGTATCAACAGACATATAATTCCTTAAATAAGTGTTTTAGTTAATTTTTAAAATGCGGACATTACAAAAAAGATTATAAAAGGCAATATTTAACTTCTTAGAATATGTGAGAATAACCCTGGAATTTAAGGTATTTTATTGGAATTCTCCTATTATCTAATAAATAATTTTTTGATTTAGTATTAATTTGTCCAATAATAGAAATTTTTTGATTCATTTTAGAGGATAGTAATTTAATATAAGATCTCTTAGACTTAGAAGCTGTAAATAAAATTTGATAGTCATCGCCGTTGAATAAATAATCTAATTTCTTTAGTTTTTTTTGTTTAATTAATTTTTCTAACTGAAGTGAATTAGGGATTTTATTTATATCAATTAAATATCCAAGTTTTTGTTTATTTATTAACTTATTCAAATCAATTATCAACCCATCAGAAATATCCATTGAGCAGTTTGCAATTTTATAAAGATGTGAGCTAAAATTTATAGGTAGATCGGGCGAATAATATTTATCAATAAAATATTTTTTTTGATTTGAATTTAACTTAATATTCTTTTTTAAAGCTTTTAAACCGACATAACTATCACCTATATTACCTGTTATATAAATGTCATCTCTATTTTTTGCTTTATTTCTATAAACAATTTTATTTGAATATCCTAAAGACATAACTGTAAAACTTAGATTTTTTGAATATGTAGTATCACCACCTGATAATTTGATATTAAATCTATTTTGTTCACCGGATAAAGATTTATTAATTAATGACATATTTTTTTTTGTAAAATGTTTTTTATTACCTGAACCAGATAAAAAGAAATAATTTGGTTTTACCCCTTTTGCATAGATGTCTGATATAGATGCTCTTATTATTTTTCTTATAACAAGATCTGGTTTATTAAAATTTAAAAAGTGTATACCTTCATTGTAAGTATCAACTGAAATAACTAATTTTTTAGTTTTATCAAAAAAAACATCATCATTTAAATTAAGCGAAGATGGATTATTTTTGGATAATTTTTTAAAATAACTATTTATTAAGAATTCTTCATTCATCAGTTTCTTAATTTCTTTGAAATTTTATCAAGCAAAGCATTCAAATATTTTGTTTGTGATAAATCAATAAAGAAATTAGAGGCATTAAGGTATTCTTTAATAATTATTTTTGAAGATATTTTTGGTTTATACATTAATTCAAAAATTGCACTTTTAATTATTACTTGAAAAACTTTATCTAGGTTTGATATTTTTAAATCTTCACTTAAATGATTTATAATTTCTTCATGAATTATGTCATCTCTTTCAATTGTGCCATTAACTACATCTTTTATAAATTTTTTAAAACGATGTTTTGGAAAATTTAATTCTACCTCATTGTTATAATATTTACTATAAAGTTTCTGTATTATAATAACTCTTGGATTATTTTTTTTACTAAAATGAAGTGGCATTCTATAAAGATAAAATTGTTTTTACAGCGTTAGCTGCCTCTCTACCCTTTTTGCCGCGTGCTATAGCTTGATTTTTATTTAAACAGGTAATTATTCCATTACCAACAGGTTTTTTTGACTCCACAGATATATTCATAATTGCATCAGTCGTTGTTTTAGATATAAAATCAAAATGTGGTGTTTGACCTTTAATAACACATCCAAGTGCTACAAAACCATCATATTTTTTTAAATTTTTAGAAATAACTACAGGTATCTCAAAAACACCCGGAACAGAAATTATATCAATTTTTGCAGAATTCTTTAATTCCTTCTTAGCACTTTTAAGAAGAGCAGTTGAGATATCTTTATAATAGTTTGCTTGTATAATTAATACTTTATTTTTCATTTTATTATTTCTTGTTTAATAATCTTGATACCATAACCATCTAACCCAACAACCTTTTTTAGAGTTCTAGTAACTAATATCATTTTCTTAATTTTTAAAGATTTAATTATTTGAGCTCCAATACCATAACTTTTTATTAATTGATCTTTTTCTTTTGTTTTAGACTTTTTATCTTTAAATTCTTTAAGTGTTTGGGTAACAGATTTTAAGTTAGGATCTCTTATAAAAATCATTACACAGTTACTGTATTTTTTAAAATATTTTAGAGTTTTTTCAAATGAGTTAGGAAGTTTTTGATTTATTAGATAATTTTGAACTACATTAGATGAAATAACCCTAACTCTTGGTGATATGAGTTTATTTATTTTACCCTTAACTAATGCAAAGTGCTCAGAACCATCAATTGAGTTCTCAAAAACATAAATTTTAAATTTTTGATTATTTAAATTAATTGTAGATGTTTTCTTTATTTTAACAAAATTTTCTTTTCTCAATCTGTATGAAATTAAGTCTTCAATTTTTGCAATATGAAGTTTATGTTTACTTGCAAATTTTAATAATTCATCACCTTTTGCCATCGAACCATCTTCATTCATAATCTCACATATTACAGCAGCTGGAATTTTATTGCCGAGTCTAGCTATGTCGACAGATGCCTCAGTATGACCTGCTCTAACTAGCACTCCTCCTTCTCGAGAGATAATTGGAAATACGTGACCTGGAGAAACTATTTCTTTTTTTAATACATTTTTTTTTGTAGCAACTTTTATTGTTCGTGATCGGTCTTTAGCTGAAATACCTGTAGTTATTCCCTTCTTTGCCTCTATTGAAATGGTAAAGGCTGTTTGATTTCTTGATTGATTAACAGGAGCCATAAATGTTAGCCCAAGTTTATTTGCTTGATTTTTATTTAGTGTTAGACAAATTAAACCTCTGCCATTTTTTGCCATAAAGTTAATTTTTTTAGAATTAACTTCACTGGCGTTAAATACTAAATCGCCTTCATTTTCTCGATTTTCATCATCAACAAGAATATACATTCCTCCTCTTTTTGAGATAGAAATAATCTTTTCTATTGGGCTAAATTTATTTTTTATCATTAATAAATTTTTTTACATATTTAGATAAAATATCAATTTCAATATTAACTAAATCATTTTTTTTAATGTTTGCTAAATTTGTAAGTTTTAGTGTATGCGGGATAACCCAAATTTCAAATTTATTCTTCTTTATCTTGGCTATAGTTAAAGATACACCATTTATCAAGATTGATGCTTTCTCAACTAAAAATTTATGAAATTTTTTATCAATGCTAAATTCGTAAATTGTAGATTTATCTACTGTTGTTAAATTTGTCACTTTGCTTACTGTATCAATATGACCTTGACAAATATGACCTGAAATATTTTGTCCATACTTTAAAGGTAGTTCTAAATTAACATAATCACCAACATTAGATTTCTTAAATTTTGATTTTCTAATTGTTTCATTTGATAAATAAAATTCAGATATACCTTTTTTATATGATATTAATGTTAGGCAGACACCATCACAGGAAATAGATATACCTAATTGCTTATTAGTTAATTTTAATTTTGACTTGATAAAGACGTTTATTCCTTTAGCTCTTTTGGTAATATTTGTAATTTTACCTTTGTTAAAAATTATTCCATTAAACATTTACTGATACCTAAAAAGTTTTTCTTTATCTAAAAAAGTATTAATTTTTGATCTTTTTTTAAATTTTTTAGACAATAAATCAATAAAAGAATTCAAAGCGACTGTATTTTTTAAATTAATTTTATTATCAGATTTGAATAAATAAAAATCATTTATTAAATTGTTGTTTAAAAAAGATTTTAAAAGATTTGGACCTGACTCAAGTAATACATTTGCATAACCTAGTGAATATATTTTTTTTAAAATTGTATTTAAATCAAAACTATTATTTTCTATTTTCATAAAAATAAGTTTTGCATTTTTATTCTTAAATTTATTAATAATATTTTTATCTTTTTTATTATGAAAAATATAAGTTTTATTTGAGTTAAGTTTTAAAATTTTGGAATTTATTTTAGTCTTTAAATCTTTATCAATAATAAATTTTACTGGTGAAAACTTTTCTAAACCTTGAATTCTACAATTTAAATTAGGATTGTCAGAATTAATAGTTTTATAAGATGTTAAAATTGCTTGATTTCTATATCTTAATAAATGAGATACTTTATGAGAATGTTCATTTGTAATTTTTTTTTTAAATAAATAAATTCTATTATTCTTAGAAACAGCTAATTTTCCAGTAACATAAGGAATGTGATTCAATTTTGAGAATTTATAATCTTTATAAAATTGATTTACCTCATTTTTAATTAAACCAATTTTAGCCAAAATATTATTTTTTTTTAAAACACTTTTTGTTTTTTTTGCTGTTCGTTTATCAAAATCTTCAATCGAATAATTAACTAATTTAATCTTCTTTTTTATAATCATGTTTGTACAAGGGGGTGTTTTTCCATAATGGATACAGGGTTCTAATGTTACATACATATTTGAATTTTTGAAATTTATTTTATTATTTTTTAAGGCTACTACTTCTGCATGAGGTCTACCGTTAATATATGTCTTTCCGTAAGAAATGATTTCATCTTTGTGTGTTACTACACATCCAACCGATGGATTTAGTCCTGTTAGTCCTTTATTTTGATTGGCAAGTTCTAGTGCCAATCTCATGAATGCTTTATTTTTTTCTGATGATTTATCTTTTCTTAAAGACATCGATTTTATCAACAAATTGAACGAAGTCTTTTTCCTCTCTAAAATTTCTATATACTGATGCAAATCTTACATAAGCTACCGGGTCCAATTCTTTTAATCCATCCATTACCATTGTGCCTATTGTGTTCGAAGAAATTTCACTTTGACCAAATTCTTCTAGTGATCGAGAAATTTTAGAAATAAATTTTTCTACTGTTTCAGTATCAAGAGGTCTTTTTTTTAGAGCTACATAAATGGATTTAGACAGTTTATCTCTATCAAATGGTGATTTTCTTCCATTTTTTTTTACAATTGTTAGCTCACGAAATTGAACTCTTTCAAATGTAGTAAATCTCTGTCCACAGCTACAAAGCCTCCTTCTTCTTATAGCTGTTCCATCTTCAGTAGGTCTAGAATCTACAACTGATGTTTCACCTTTTTTATCACAGGGACAAATCATAATTCATTATCCCAAATTTTTATAAATTGGGAAATTTGAACATAAATCAACAACTTCTTTTCTTACTTCGTCTTCTATTTTTTTATTATCTTCAGGGTTTGATGACAAACCTTTAATTACTTTAGTAATTAGTTCACCAACAATTTTAAATTCATTTAAACCAAAACCTCTAGTAGTTGCAGCCTGAGATCCTAGTCTTATACCAGAAGTAACCATTGGACTTTCTGTATCAAAAGGAATTCCATTTTTATTACATGTTATATTGGCTCTTGATAAACTTTCAGCTGCAACATTACCTTTGACACCAAAAGGTCTTAAATCTACCAACATTAAATGAGTATCAGTACCTCCAGAATAAATCTTAAATCCATTTGTTTTTAATGTTTCTGCGAGAATTTTTGCATTAGCTAAAACATTAGATATATATTCTTTGAAAGAAGGTTCTAATGCTTCTTTAAATCCAACTGCTTTTGCTGCTATTATATGCATCAGAGGACCACCCTGATAACCAGGAAATACAGCTGTATTAATTTTTTTATAAATATCTTCGTGATTTGTTAAAATAATTCCACCTCTGGCACTTCTAAAAACTTTATGAGTCGTGGATGTAACGACATGAGCATGATCAACAGGATTTGGATAACCTTTACCAGCAACAAGACCTGAAAAGTGAGCCATATCTACCATAAAGAATGCTCCAACCTTATCAGCAATTTCTCTAAATCTTTTAAAATCAATAACCCTAGAATATGCGCTACCTCCAGCAATTATAAGTTTAGGTTTATTTTCAATTGCCAATCTTTCAACTTCGTCATAATCGATTAATTCAGAGGTTTTATCTACGTCATAGCTTATTGCATTAAACCATTTACCTGACATTGCAATTTTAAGACCATGAGTAATATGGCCACCAGAATTTAAACTCATTCCCATGAATGTATCACCTGGTTTTAATAACGCTAAAAAAACTGCTCCGTTAGCTTGCGCGCCAGAATGAGGTTGTGAATTAGCAAATTTACAATTGAAAAGTTTTTTTAACCTGTCGTTAGCAAGTGTCTCAGCAACATCAACGTGTTCGCAACCATTATAGTATCTTTTACCTGGGTAACCTTCAGCATACTTGTTTGTTAGCACGGAGCCTTGTGCCTCTAAAACAGCTTGTGATACAATGTTTTCTGACGCGATTAATTCGATATGATTCTGTTGTCTGATTAATTCTTTATTTACAGCATCAAATATTTCTGGATCAGCTTCTGATAACTTCTTTTCAAAAAAATTTTCATATTGTGTGTTTAAATATTTTTTTTCACTAGACATTTACTTACCTATATTTTTTTAATTCTTTTTATATGTCTTCCACCCTCAAACTCTGTTTTTAGAAAGCTTTCAACACATTTTAAAGCAACTGTTTTTTTAATAAGCCTTTCACCCAATGTTATAACATTTGCATCATTATGCAATCGCGATAATTTGGCATTTTTTACTGAATGGCATAAAGCAGCCCGTATTCCCTTATTTTTGTTTGCAGCAATAGACATTCCCACTCCTGAACCACAGACAAGTATTCCTACGTGATTCTTATTCTTCACCACTTGTTTACAAAGTTTATGAGCAAAATCAGGATAATCAACGGACTTCTTATTTTGTTTTGGTCCTAAATCTTTTATGTAATAATTTTTATTCAAAAATTTTAAAATACTCATCTTTAAATTAAAACCGCCATGATCAGAAGCAATAAAAATTTTTTTCAATTTAATTAAATTTGTAATTTAAAACACAAGCTACAAGGTGAACTCTATTTTCTTCACCTCCATTAAATGCATTATGATATTTAGTATTATTAGTAATCCAAACTGAACCATCTGCTGGCATATGTTTTGCAACGTTGTCAACGACCATTATTGCGCCAGGATTTGTGTATATAGGTATATGAAGTCTTGGCTCAGGATCTCTATGCCAACTCAATGTTGATCTTGGCTCTTTAAGAAGAAGTCTCATCCTGCCCAATTTATACTTTTTTGTTAATTGATCATAAACTTCTTTGAAATAAGTATTTTTAAAATCGTCAACAAATTCTGTATATTTGTGTTCATCAATTTTACTTTCCCTCTGCACCTCAACACCTGTGCTATCTGGTTTAGTCCAATAAATGCCTCTTACATTATTTCCTTTAACAGAATCTGGATCACCTGGAATTTGATTTAAAGGTATACCTGCGAAGTGAGGTATTCCAAGACTTGTATCAAAACCTTTTATTTTTAATACTTCATCGCAAGCTTGTTTTAATTTTATGATATCAAATTTTACATCTTGTTTTTGAAAATCATTGAATAATTGTGACATCGGTGCTCTACTATCTTATAGACTATTATATTAAATATTACTATTGTCGCATCAAAAAAATTAATTGATAATGATTATCACAGGTAGCTATCCTAATTTAAGATTGAGAAGATCAAGAAAATTTAGTTGGTCTAGAAGATTGGTTCAAGATAATGATCTATCTTATAATGATTTTATTTTACCTATCTTTCTCACTGAAGGGAAAGCAAAAAAAGTTCCCATTAATTCAATGCAAAATGTTTTTAGGCACTCTATTGATAAGTTAAAAAGTGTAGTTGATAAAGCATTAAAATTGGGAATACCAATGGTAGCTTTATTCCCTTATACAAATCCAAAAAAAAAAGATGAATATGGAAATGAAGCATTAAATGAAAATAATTTAGTTTGCCAAGCAATAAAATTCATCAAAAAAAATTATAAGAATGAAATTGGAATAATGTGTGATGTTGCATTAGATCCATATACATCACATGGTCATGATGGAATAATTAGAAAAAATGAAATTTTAAATGATGAAACATTAGAAATCTTAATTAAACAATCAATATTGCAAGCAAAAATGGGTTGTGATGTGATTGCCCCATCAGATATGATGGATGGTAGAGTTTTAAAAATTCGTAAAGCTTTAGATAAAAATGATCTTAAAGATGTTCAAATTTTATCTTACGCAGTGAAATATGCATCAAGTTTTTATGGACCATTCAGAAACGCTGTTGGATCAAAAAATCTCTTAAAAGGAGATAAAAAAACTTATCAGATGGATTTTAAAAACAATTATGAATCGTTAAGAGAAGTAGCTTTAGATATAAAAGAAGGTGCAGATATGATTATAGTAAAACCAGGAATGCCGTATCTTGATATAATTAGAGAAGTTAAGAATAATTTTAAAATTCCAGTTATTGCTTACCAAGTATCAGGAGAATATAGTCTCATACAAAATGCAATTTCAAAAAATATATTAGATAAAAAATCGATATACGAGAGCCTAGTTTCTTTTAAGAGAGCTGGAGCAAATGCAATTATAACGTATTTTGCTGATCAAATAAAACTAGATTAATTTTAAAGAATTTTGAAAATTAAATCTTGTTTTGGGAAAATTAAGATTATTTGGTTTAACTATTGTTTTATCTAAGAAGTCTCCCACAATTTTTAAAGCATCAAGGCTATCTTCGAAACTAATATCTACTTCATCTTTATTTACTAAAAAATTTGGTATAGTTTTGTCAGAATTTTTTAATTTATAATTAATTTTATTTCCTTCAGAAACTTCTTCTACATAATCATTAAAGTTTATGTCATATCCAATTAATTTATAAAAGTTTAATTCCCAATTTACAAATTTTGATAACCACTGATTCTCGTTAAGTATTTCAAAATATTTATCAATTAATAAATAAATCTCTCTATTTTTTTCATTCTCTACAGTTAATATTTTAATCAAATTCATGGAATAGATAATACAAAGTAGTTTTTGTTTATCTTCTAAGAAGTATGGAGTTTTAAATTCATCTATTTCAATTTTTAAAGAACCAATTTTTGTTTGCGATTTTGAATTATAATTTATATGTAATTTATTACCTTCGAATAAATAGTTTTTTATTTTTTTTGAAGTTCCGCCAAAAATAATTCCTGAAATTTTTCCATGATTTTCAGTATAAAATTCAGAGATTACAGAATTTTCGTTATATTTGTTTTTTGAAAGTAAGTAACCTTTGTCTTGCCAATTCATTATATTTTAATAGTTTCTAAAAGTTTCATAGCAGCGGTTTGTTCTGCATTTTTTTTTGAACTACCATCTGCGGTAACAGTTTTGCTATCCTTAATTTTTACACTGATTTTAAAATTTGGTTTATGTCTTGGTCCTGTATTAGAAATAAGCTTATAAATCGGCAAAGTTTTAAATTTCTTCAATGAGTATTCTTGCAATCTTGTTTTTGAGTCGATCACAGTAACATCTGATAGGCTTAAATAATTTTTCCAATAATTTAATATAAATTTAGATGAAGTTTCAAAACCTTTATCTATATAAATTGCGCCGATTAAAGATTCACAACAATCAGATATAATTTTCTTTTCTATATTTACTTTTTTTTTCTTTTCTGTGTTTCCAGTTAAAATATAATTATCCAACTCTATTTCCTTGCCAACTTCAAAACATTTATTTTTGTTAACTAAATTTGCAAGCTTTTTATCAATCATACCAACTTTTTCATTTGGATATAATTCTAGTAGTTTCTTTGATATTACAAATCCCAAAACTCTATCACCTAAAAATTCTAGTTTTTCATAATTATTTTTTGTATCGAAACTTTTGTGTGTTAATGCTTGTGTCAATAGTTTAACATCTTTGAAGCTAATACCTATTTTCTTTTGTAGTTTAATAAACTTCATTTATTTAAATTATTTTATTAAAAAATCTTTCAAATCGAACTATTTCATTCCATTTGAAAATATTGAAGACACTTCCTTTCCTTGGATTAGATGAAAAAAATAAAATTTGAGCTTTTCCAACTAGATTATTCTGATTAACATAACCTACCTCAGATAAGAATCTACTGTCTTTAGAACAATCTCTATTGTCACCTAAGAAAAAATAATGATTTTCAGGAACAATGTATTTATCTGAATTAGAAAATGTTACATCGGTTCTATATGCAGCTAAATAACTTTTTCCATTTGGAAGCTTTTCTTCAAATATATTGACATTGATTTGGGATGATCCGCAATATAACTTATCATTTTTGTTTTTAATTGTTTTTAATACTTGATTAGAGTTTATATATAGATCACCGTCAATAAACTGTATTGTATCACCTGGTAAACCAATCAATCTTTTAATATAATCTGTACGATTATCAGCTGGTGTTTTAAAAACTATAACATCTCCTCTTTTAGGGTTTTTATTAAATATACGTCCTTTAAAAACAGGAGGACTAAAAGGAAATGAATGTTTACTATATCCATAAGAAAACTTTGTAACAAATAATCTGTCACCTACTAATAAGTTAGTTTCCATTGATGATGATGGTATATAAAATGGTTGGATTAATATTGATCTTATGAATACTGCAATTATTAATGCATAAAATAATGTTTTTGTATTATCAATTATGAAATTTTTCATTTTTTTCTATTCAAAATAACAAATGCAATTGAGTGGTTTTTTTCATCTGAGAGTGAAAGATGAATATCGTAATTTTTTACTTTAAATTTTTTTTTTAATATATCTTTTATTTTCTGTGAAATTTTAATTTTAGGAGATCCTTTCTTATTATTGTATATTTCAATATCATTAAAATTAATATTATTTCTAAAGCCTGTGCCTATTGATTTAACAAAAGCTTCTTTAGCAGCAAATCTTTTTGCAAAATAATTCGTTTTATTTCTGTATTTTTTTGATTGATTAATTTCATTCAGTGTAAAGAGTCTTTTTTTAAAACCTTTAATTTTTAGGGATTTTTCTATTCTTTTATTGTCAATAATATCAACACCGTTACCAATAATCATTTGTTTAATATTTTTCTAAAATTAGTGACTACTTTTTTCATACCATGCATGATGGACTCTCCTATTATAAAATGTCCAATATTGAATTCCTCTATAGATTTAATCTTTTTTAGAATTTTTGTTGATTTATAATCTAAACCATGCCCTGCATGAACTTCCATTCCAAGTTTTTTTGCTAACGTGGCAGAATTTTTTATTTTTTTGAACTCGACTAAATAATTTTTATTGTTTTTAACTTTTAAAGCAAATTTTCCCGTATGTAGTTCCACACATTTTGCATTTAATTTTTTTGATGCAAAAACATCTTTAATATTTGGATTAATGAAAAGACTTGTTCTAATTTTTTTTGAATTTAACTTACTAATTACTTTTTTAATTATTTTTTTGTTTTTTGTGATATTTAAACCTCCTTCTGTAGTTATTTCATTCCTTTTTTCAGGGACTATACAAACAAAATTAGGTTTATATTTTAATGCAATTTTGAGCATTTCATTGTTAGCAGCCATTTCTAAATTTATTGGTACTCTTTTAATTTTTGAAAATATAGCTACGTCTTCATCTCGAATATGTCTTCGATCTTCTCTTAAATGAATAGTAATAGAATTTGCACCAAAATTCATAACTTGTCTTGCATATGAAATAGGATCAGGATGCCCCTCTCCTCTGGCGTTTCTTAATGTTGCAATATGATCTACGTTAACACCTAGTCTAGATTTCATTTTAAATATCTACTTCCAGGTTTTGTAATTGGAATTTTTTTCAACTCAATTGGTAAATCATTTTTTTTATAAGTTGGTATTTCTAATTTAATTTGGGAAACAATTTTTTTATCTTTAATTTTTAAACTTGATTTACTAGATCTATTAATCAAACACGCGTATCCAACTACTTTTGATTTATGTTTTTTTACAAGTCGAACGCATTCTAAACTTGACTTACCTGTAGTAATTACGTCTTCTACAATCAAAACTTTAGAATTTTTTTTTATTGAGAAACCTCTTCTCAAAGTAAATTTCCCATTAACTCTTTCACAAAATATTGTTTCCTTGTTCAATAAATTTCCAACGATATAACCTATTACAATACCACCCATAGCTGGTGACAAAATTATATCGATTTTTTTAAATTTTTTTTTTATTTTAGTGCTTAAGGATTTACAAAATTTTTCCGATTTTTTCGGGTAACTTAATAATTTGGCACACTGGACATACTGGGATGAATGTAAACCTGAAGATAAAACAAAATGTCCCTCTAAAAGTGCCTTAGTTTTTTTTAAAACCGCTAAAGAATCTTTTAAAGAAAGCATATTTTTTGTTTTTATGTCTAATTATTTTGAAGTTATATTCTTTCTGTTTTAGCTCACTAATAAGTTTTGTAAAGTTTTTCAAATCTTGAATAATTAGGTTGAACCTAAAATTAATGGTTCTTTTAGTCTTTTCTACCATTTCAACACTTGAAATATTTACATTATTGGTTCCAATCATTGTTGTAACGTCACCTAATATGCCAGGTCTATCAGGTAAAGACATCCAAAGTGTAGTGTTATATTTTTTTTCTGTGGGCTTGCTGTCTTCTTTGTATTGCCAGTATCTTCTTATAGCAGCTCTAGCTTTACCAGTTTTAGCACTTGTTATCCAATGCAAAGAAGGTGAATCTTTTTTTGATGTTAATATTTTAACTACATCTCCATTTCGCAATATTGATTGTAAGGGACTTTCCTTTCCATTTATTTCACATCCAATCGCAGTATCACCCACTTTGGTGTGCACAGCATAAGCAAAATCAATTGGACTTGCTTCTTTGGGTAATTTTATAACTGAGCCTTTTGGTGTAAAACAAAAAACATTTTCTTGAAACATTTGGAGTTTTGTGTATTCAAAATAATGTTCAGGATTTTCATTTTTATCTATAATTTCTACTAGATCTGCTAACCAATCATATTCCTTCCAAGTTAAAGAGTTAAACTTTTCAGACGATTTATATTTCCAATGAGATGCTATACCTCTTTGAGCAAATTCATGCATTTGTTGTGTTCTTAGTTGTATTTCAATAGGTCTTTTATTTGGACCGATCACTGCTGTATGAAGAGATTTATAATTATTTATTTTTGGTGATGAAATATAATCTTTAAATCTACCAGGTATACAATTCCATTTATTATGGATCACGCCTAAAGTTTTGTAACAATTTTCAACGTTATCTAATATTATTCTAAAACCAATAATATCTGTAATTTGCTCAAGTGAGGTCCTTTTTTTTTGAATTTTTCTCCAAATAGAAAAAGGAGTTTTTTCTCTAGAATAAATTTTAAAATCGATATCATTTTCATTTAATAGATTTTCAAATTCACTAAGAACTGATTTGTAATTAATAAGATTATTGTCTTTAATAGTGTCTAATCTATCTTTGATCATTTTTCTTGCTTCTGGATTTAAAATATCGAAAGATAGATCTTCAAGTTCATCTCTTATTCTATTCATTCCCATTCTATCAGCTAGAGGAGCATAAATTTCCATAGTTTCTTTAGCAATTCTTTTTCTTTTATCCTCTTTATCAATAGCTTTTAAAGTTCGCATATTATGCAAACGATCTGCAAGTTTTACAAGAAGGACTCTGATATCTTTAGATGTTGCTAAGATTAGCTTTCTAAAATTTTCAGCTTTTGAATTAGAAATAGCCTGGTTTTCAAAAACTGAAATTTTTGTAACTCCATCGACCAAGTCAGCAACTTCTTTCCCAAATTGTTCTTCTATAGTTTTATAAGTAGCATAAGTATCTTCTATGGTATCGTGAAGTAAACCAGTTGCTATCGTTGCACTATCCAACTTAAGCTCGGTTAAAATATTTGCAACAGCAACAGGATGAATGACATAGGGATCTCCTGATTGTCGTTTTTGATCTTTATGAACTTTCACTGCAAAATCATATGCTTTACTTAGAGTTTCCGGGTTAAGAAACTTATTGTATGATTTTACCTTATTTATTAATTCGTTAGAATTTAGCATGAACTTATTATATCACTTATTTAGATAACTTTAATACTTCTTAAATTATTTTTTTTTAAAGAAGTTAAGAGTTTTACTATATTTTTTTTTAATTTTGGGTGAGACCAATTCTTACATATTTCAAACAGTGGTATAAGTACAAAGTTTCTAATATGCATTCTAGGATGTGGGATCTCTAAATTGATCAAGTCTTTATTTAATTTAGTAATTTTTCCATTAAAGTCTAAAATATCAATATCGCAATTTCGTGGATGATTTTGAGGAGTCACTTTTCTTCCTAATTTTCTCTCTATAAACTTGATTAATTTAAAAATCTCAAATTGATTTAATTTTGTTTTTATAAGTAATACTGCATTAATAAATTTTGGAAAACTAGGATCTGGCCATGAAACAGTCTCATAATAGCTAGATGTTTTAATAATTTTAATATCATGAGTTTCCAATAAATATTTAGATTTTTCTAAAAAATGTATTCTATTTCCTAAATTAGAACCTATTGATAGATATACATAATTAACTCGAGCGTCTGAAATATCTTGCTTTTTCACGATTCCAATCTTTAGTTTTTTTGGTTTGTCGCTTATCGTATTGTTTTTTACCCTTTGCGACTGCTATTTCAACTTTAGCTTTACCTTTTTTAAAATACATTTTAGTTGGAACTAAAGTTAGACCATCCTCATTCATTTTACCAATTAGTTTATTAATTTCCCTTTTGTTAAATAGCAATTTTCTTTCTGAGTAAGGATTATGATTTGAATAACTGGCTTGTTTATATATGGGTATATGTGAATTAATTAAAAAAATTTCTCCTTCTTTTTCTACTGCGTATGAATCTGCAATATTTACTTTTCCATCTCTTACAGATTTTATTTCAGAACCTTTTAGTACAATTCCAGCTTCTAAGATTTCCTTAAAGAAAAAATTAAAAGAAGCTTTTCGATTAATTGTTATGATCTTGATGCCAGATGTTGATTTATCACTCATCAATAAGTTTTGCTACTTTCAATGCTTTCTCAACTTCCTTTTTTGTATTTTCAGTTATTTTTACTAAAGGTAATCTTACAGCATCATCGCATAGACCAAGTAATTTAGCAGCATACTTAACTGGTGAAGGATTGCTTTCTATAAATAAATTTTTATGCAACGGTTGCAACATATCATCAAGTTCTTTAGCTTTTTTTAAATCATCCTCATTTGAAGATTTTGATAATTTTTGAAATTCAGAACATAATTTAGGAGCTATGTTTGCCGTAACACTAATTGTTCCAACCCCACCTCGTTTATTAAATTCAAAAGCATTATCATCGTTTCCAGTAAGTTGAATGAAATCATTACCCATTTTTTCTTTTTGTTGATCAACACGATTTAGATCACCAGTTGCATCTTTAACTCCAACTATATTTTTTAGTTCGTACAATCTAGCCATTGTTTCAACGCTCATATCAATTACTGAACGGCTCGGTATATTATAAATTATAATTGGAATTCCACAGTTATCGTTAATTGATTTATAATGTTGATATAATCCTTCTTGAGTAGGTTTATTATAATATGGTGTAACAACTAAAGCACCATCTGCACCAGCTTTTTCAGCGTGTTTAGTTAACGATACGGCTTCTTCTGTAGAATTAGATCCTGTGCCGGCGATTATTGGAAGTTTACCAGTAGCTTCTTTTATGCATAATTCAATAGTTCTCTCATGTTCATCATGTGATAAAGTTGGTGACTCACCCGTTGTTCCAACTGGAACTAACCCATTTGTTCCATTTTCCAGATGATGATTAATTATTTTTATGTAACTTTCTTCGTCAAGCTTGTTGTCTTTAAACGGTGTAATTAAAGCTACATTTGATCCTTTAAACATAATTATTTATAACATAAGTTGTTTGATTTAATAAAATGTATTTAAAATTATTAATAACAATTATCCTTTTTTTCTTATCGTTTCAATCTGCTTTTTCAAATGAAACTATACTTCCTGTTAAAAAACCAGATTTAAATGAAAAAAATACCAGAAAAAAAATAGCTGAAATAATTCCTCTACCAAAACCAACCGAAAAAGAAGATGAAATTCAAAAAGAAATTAAAATTACTACCACAGAGATTTATAAAAAAATTGATGGCATAATAATCCCAAAAAATAAGCCTCTAATAGTTAAAGAACAGTTAAGAAAGATTAAAAAACAAAAATTTTATAGCGATAGAGATTTGAAGTATGCAAAACAAGCTATTTCATTTATGGAGAAAAGTAATTGGAAGGATGCGAAAAAAGCTGCGAGTAAAGCAAGAGCAAAATCTATTTATGATTTTATTCAATGGAGACATCTACTCACGACTGGTAATAGGGCTACTTTTACTGAATATAAACAGTTTATCGAAAGAGTAAAAAATTATCCAAGAATTGATAGAGTTCGTTACTTGGGAGAGCATAAAATAAATTCTAAAAATCATACTAAAAATGAAATTATACAATGGTTCGATAAACACCCTCCTTTAAGTGGATTTGGAAAAATGATGTTAGGCGATGCTTTGTTATCAAAAAATAAAGAGACAGCTATGAAGTTAATAAAAGAGGGATTTATAACAGCTGATTTAAGTAAAAACGATCTTATTTTTTTTAGAAAGAAATTTAAAAAATATTTGAATAGTGGTGATTATATTAAAAGAGCTGATTATTTAGCTTGGGAGAATAAATATTGGGACCTTAAAAGAATTTTAAGATATCTTCCAAAAGATTATCAACTTTTATATACAGCAAGACAATTGTTAATGAGCAGATCTTATGGTGTTGATAGCGCTATCTCGAATGTGCCTGCAAGTTTAATAAAAGATGCAGGTTTAAATTATGATAGACTCAAATGGAGAAGGAAAAGAGGCAGAGTTGATAGTTCTCTAGAAATTTTATTGAGTATCAAAAATAATAAAGACTATATGGTTCGCCCAGATAAATGGTGGGTTGAAAGATCAATAATTGCGAGATCACTAATTTATAAGAAAAGATATGAACAAGCATATAAAATTACAAGTAAACATGGACTATCAGATGGTGCTGAATTAGCAGAAGCTGAATGGATGAGTGGATGGATTGCTTTAAGTTTCTTAAAAGATCCAATCTTAGCAAAAAGTCATTTTACGAAATTTTATAATAATGTTAGTTATCCTATTAGTTTATCAAGAGGAGCTTATTGGCTTGGAAAAACGAATTTAGCACTAAATAACAAAGAAGAGGCAGATAAATGGTTTAAAGAAGGTTCAAAATATTTAACAACTTATTATGGTCAATTATCTCATATTGAAATATATCCTAATAAAAATTTTGAACTAAAAGAAAGTACGCAAGTTGATAAAAATTATGCTGAAAATTTTTACAAAAATAAGTTAGTTGCAATAGTACACTTATTAGATGAAGTAAAAAAAGATAAATATACAAAACATATTTTAAGGTTTCTAGCAAATGATAATGTTTCAGCAGGAAGTGAAATATTGGCAGCAAAACTAGCAACTGACATTTCTAGATTTGATTTTGCTATTCAAGTTTCTAAAATTGCATCTTATCAAAAAAGGTTTCATAATAAATATAATTATCCAGTAATAAGCACACCTAATAAAGTTGGATCAAGAAAAATCCCAGAACAAGCTTTAATATTATCTATTATAAGACAAGAAAGTGAGTTTGATATATCTGCAAGAAGTAGAGTTGGAGCACAAGGCTTAATGCAGTTGATGCCTTATACTGCAAAGACTGTTGCCAAGCAGGCAAAAGTTTCTTATTCAAAATCTCGATTAACAACAAGTCCTGAATATAATATTAATTTAGGATCTTATTATATTGCAGGTTTAATTCTTGATTATGATGGGTCCTACCCTTTTGCTGTAGCAGCATATAATGCAGGACCAGCAAGGGTAAAATATTGGAATAAAATAAATAAAAATCCACAAAAAAATCAAATAAATTATGTTGACTGGATCGAACTAATCAAATTTAAAGAAACAAGAAATTATGTGCAGAGGGTATTAGAGAACTATAACGTTTACAGATATATTTTATCTCAAAAACCCATCAAATTAGAATATTTTTTTAGGAACAAGCCTTTATATTAAAATGTTAGATTTAAATGAAGCAATTTATGAATTAAAGAAAAGCATAGAACTTATTAAGAAAGAAAAAATTAATGATGCTGAAAATATTTTATTAAATATTACTACGCATAAAGAAATCAAAGCAGATATTTATCTATATTTGGGCATTTGTAATATAAAAAAAAATAAAAAGAATATAGCAATTAATTATTTAAAAAAATCATTAAGATTTAATCCTGAACATGAATTTTCTAATCTTAATCTTGGATTAATATATTTTGAAAATAAACAATTAGAGCTATCTTTAGGTTTTATCAAGAAAACTTTAAGATTAAATAATAATAATATATTGGCAAATTATCATCTTGGATTAATTTATATTTTATTAGAAGAATACGAAAAAGCTGAAAAATATTTCAAAAAACTTATATATATAAACTCATTTGACCAAAATGCTCTTCTTAATTTAGGTATAATTTATAACAAGCTTAAAAGATATCAAGAGTCTATTGAAATATTAAATAAATTAATAAAAATTAACCCAAGAAATATATATGCATATAATAATTTAGGTACAACTTATATTGAAAAATCAAATTACGATAAGGCAATAGATTGCTTCAATCAGTGTATAAAAATTAATCCTAATTATTTTCCAGCTTATAGTAATCTTGGAATGACATATTCTGAATTAAAAGAATTTAGTAAAGCGTTAAAATTTTTTAGCAAAACTATTGAAAATAATAAAAATGATTACAATAGTTTATTTGCAATTGGTAAAATAAATTTATCCATAGGTAACTATGTTGAAGGTTTTAATAACTATGAATATAGAAAATATATAAATAATCCAGACACTTTAAAATTTATTAATCAAAAATTTAAAAGTAAAGAATGGAGGGGTGAAAATATAAACAAAAAAAAAATTCTAATAATTTCTGAACAGGGATTTGGTGATACAATTCAATTTAGTAGATACTTATTTCCATTAATTGAAAATAATGAAGTGACATTTGTAATTAATAAAAAATTAAATTTTTTATTCAGAAACTTAAATATCAATATAATAAATAATATTAAATTAGCTCCTGAACATGATTATTATCAGTTTCTTTTGACTCTGCCTAAATTATATTATGAAAAAAATAAAGGATTTATAAAAAATAATAATTTTATTAGGTCTGATCAAAATAATGATCATAAATGGGCAAAAAGAATAAATAATTCAAAAAAAATTAAAGTAGGAATTTTTTGGCAAGGAAATAAGGACTATTATGGTGACAACAAAAGATCAATACCATTAAATGAATTTGAAAAAATTATTAAGAACAATAAATTGAACGTGATTAGTTTACAAAAAGGATACGGCGAAGATCAAATAAAAGAACATAACCTAGAAGATAATATTTTAAATTTATCCTCAGATCTTGATAACGATAAATATGCATACAAAGATAGTATTTCAGTTTTAAAAAATTTAGATCTTTTAATAACCTGTGATTCTTCGTTGGTCCATTTGGCTGGAACAATGAATGTTAATACTTGGGTTGTTCTATGCTATAATCACGATTGGAGGTGGTATATAGAAAAAAATAATCCAACCTTTTATAAATCTGTAAAAATTTTTGATCAAGAATTTCCTGGAGACTGGAAAAGTGCATTCCAGAAAATTAATGTTGAATTAGAGAATAAAATTAGACTATTAAATAACTAAATTTTGGCGGAAGGAGAGGGATTCGAACCCTCGGTACACCTTTTCAAGCGTACGGCGGTTTAGCAAACCGCTGGTTTAAACCAGCTCACCCATCCTTCCGTGTAAATATGTGTAACTTGAAATCATTGAATATTCAATAATATTCAAGTAATTTCACCAAAATATGAAAAACAAATATTCAGTATTCTCTTTAATAAAAAATGCTTTATCACAGCATGAGAATTGGCAACAAGCTTGGGGAAATCCAGAGCCAAAGAAAGAATACGATACTATTATTGTTGGTGGTGGTGGACACGGTTTAGCTACTGCTTATTATTTAGCAAAGAAACATAATTTAAAAAATATTGCAGTCTTAGAAAAAGGTTGGATTGGTGGTGGAAATACAGGGCGTAACACTACAATCATTAGATCAAATTATTTATGGGATGCGAGTGCTGGTCTATACGATCATGCACTTAAATTATGGGAAAATTTATCTCAAGAGCTTAACTACAATGTGATGTTCAGTCAAAGAGGTGTAATGAACTTAGCTCATAATCTTCAAGATGTAAGAGATTTAAAGAGAAGAACTCATGCAAATAGACTTAATGGAATTGATGCAGTTTGGTTAAATACTGAAGAAGTTAAAAAATTTTGCCCAATTATAAATACTTCCCCTGATATAAGATACCCAGTTTTGGGTGGTACACTACAAAGAAGAGCTGGAACTGCAAGACACGATGCAGTTGCCTGGGGTTATGCAAGAGGGGCAAGCGAAATGGGTGTTGATATAATTCAAAACTGTGAAGTTAAAGGAATAAAAAGAAATGGAGATAGAGTTAAAGGATTAGAAACCACTAAAGGATTTATAAAAACTAATAAAATTGGAGTTGTTGCTGCAGGCCACTCAAGTGTAATTGCAAATATGGCTGGATTAAAACTACCTCTTGAAAGTAAACCATTACAAGCGTTAGTTTCAGAGCCAGTAAAACCAATTATTGATACTGTTGTAATGTCAAATGCAGTTCATGCTTATGTAAGTCAATCGGATAAAGGTGAATTAGTTATAGGTGCAGGAACAGATTCATACGTTTCATATACTCAAAGAGGTAGTCATAATATAGTTGAAGAAACATTAAAAGCTATTTTAGAACTCTACCCTATTTTTAGTAGAATGAAGATGTTAAGACAATGGGGGGGAATTGTTGATATATGTCCGGATGCAAGCCCTATTATAAGTAAAACAAATATAAAAGGTTTATATTTTAATTGTGGTTGGGGTACTGGTGGTTTTAAAGCTACTCCAGGATCTGGAGATTTATTTGCCCACACAATTGCAAATGATGAGCCACATAAATTAAATGCAGCATTTAATTTAAATAGATTTGTAAGCGGTGATCTTGTAGATGAACATGGTGCTGCAGCAGTTGCACATTAATAATGTTTTTAATTAATTGTCCATTTTGTGGAGAGAGAGATCAAAGTGAATTTTCTTCAGGTGGCGAAGCTCATATAGTTAGACCAAAACAACCAACTGAACTTAGCGATGATGAATGGGCGGAATATCTATTTATGAGAAAAAATATTAAAGGTATTCAATTTGAAAGATGGAATCATGTTCACGGATGTAGGAAATGGTTCAACGTTGTTAGAGATACATCTAATGATAAGATATTATCTGTTTATAAAATGGGTGAAAAACCTCCTGTAAATTATAAGTAATGCCCAATTATAGAATACATAAAACTGAATATATTGATGAAACTAAAAGAGTTTCATTTAAATATGATGGTAAGACTTATTTTGGATATGAAGGTGATACCTTGGCTTCAGCACTTTTAGCAAATGGTATTCATTTAGTCGGCAGAAGTTTTAAATATCACAGACCAAGAGGCATAATTTCTTGTGGAGCAGAAGAACCTAATGCAATTTGTCAAATTGGTAGTAAAAAAGACTTAACTGAACCAAATGTGAGAGCAACTGAGTTAGAATTGTATGAAGGATTAGAAGCAAGTTCTCAAAATTGCTGGCCTAACGTAAAATTTGATATTGGGGGAATTAATAACTTTATATCACCGTTAATTCCTGCAGGCTTTTATTATAAAACATTTATGTGGCCAAAGAGTTTTTGGAAAAAAGTATATGAACCATTAATACGATTATCTGCAGGTTTAGGAAAATCTCCTACAGAACCAGATCCTGATATCTATGATCACAAACATGTTCACTACGATGTATTGGTAATTGGTGGTGGAGTTTCAGGTATTATTGCTGCAAAAATGGCTGCAAAAAATAATTTAAAAACCTTATTAGTAGATGACAAAAAAATACTTGGTGGTTCTACAATTTATCAAAATAATGAAAATATTAAGATTGATGATAAATTATCGAGTGAATGGTTAAAAAATGAAATTCAGGAAATTAAAAAATTAAGTAATTTAACAATTAAGACAAGAACAAGTATTGCAGCTTATCATGGATACAATTTTCTTTTAGCTAAAGAAAATTTAACAGATCATTTACCAGAGGAAAAAAAGAAAAATAAGATTAGACAAAGATTATGGAAAATAAGAGCAAAAAAAGTTGTAATTGCAACAGGATCAATTGAAAGACCACTTGTATTTAATAATAATGATAGACCAGGAATATTATTATCTAATTCAATAAACAAATATTTGGATTATTATGGTGTTACCTGTGGTGAAAACATAATATTATTTACGAATAATGATAGTGCATACGAAACTTCAATTTCACTTCATAAAAAAGGTATAAAGAATTTAATTGTTGATTTAAGAAAATCTGCAAGCTCTGAACTAATCAAACAAGCAGAAAGTCTAGGAATAAAAATCTACTTTAATCATGTCGTAACAAATACTTTTGGATACAGAAAAATAAATTCATTAGAAATAATGAAACTATCGGAAGATGGAAATACAACTGTTGGCAATAAAATTAGATTAAGTTGTGACTGTTTAGGAATGAGTGGTGGATGGACACCTATGGTGCATATGCATACTCAATCTGGAGGTAAATTAGATTTTAGAGATGAAGACCAAGTATTCTTACCAAAAGAAAATAGTGAAGATCAAATTTCTGTTGGTTCATGCAATGGAGATTTTGATTTAGAAAATATTATAGATAAAACAGTCAATAAAATTAATAAATTCTTAGAAATTGATAATCAAGATTACCAGGATACAAATATTATTTGCTCTAAAGAAAATGATACAAGAAATATATGGCTTTTACCAAATAAAATACCTTTAGGTAAAACAAAATGCTTTATAGATTTTCAAAATGACTCAACTGCAAAAGATATTAAATTAGCTTTAAAAGAAGGCTTTAGATCAATTGAACATGTAAAAAGATATACAACGACTGGTATGGCTACAGATCAGGGAAAATTATCTAATATGCACGCACTTGGGATTATAGCTGATACAGCTGGTGTAAAAATGGGTACATTAGGAACAACTACATTTAGACCACCATTCACACCATTGACCTTCGGAACACTAGTTGGGAGAAATGTTGGAAAATTTTTTGAAGTAGTAAGAAAAACATCTATGCATGAATGGCACGTAGAAAATAATGCAGAATTTGAAAATGTTGGTCAGTGGAAAAGACCTTGGTACTATCCAAAAAATGGGGAAAATATGCATGATGCTGTTCAAAGAGAAAGTAAAGCCGCACGTGATAGTGCGGGTATCTTAGATGCATCAACTCTCGGAAAAATTGATATCCAAGGATCAGATGCATCAGAATTTTTAAATCGAGTTTACACAAATGCTTGGTCAAAACTTGCAATCGGAAAATGTAGATACGGACTTATGTTAAACGAAGATGGTATGGTTTATGACGACGGTGTCACTACAAGAATATCTGAAAATCATTACCTAATGACAACCACCACTGGGGGAGCTGCAAATGTATTAAGCAAACTTGAGGATTATTTACAAACGGAGTGGCCAGAGTTAGATGTTTATTTAACATCAGTGACAGATCATTATTCTACAGCAAGTATTTGTGGTCCAAATTCAAAAAAAATTCTTAACAAACTTTTTCCAAATTTAGATTTAAGTGATGAAAACTTTCCTCATATGTCATTTAAAGAAGATAAACTTGAAAATATAAATTGTAGAATAATGAGAATAAGTTTTACGGGTGAACAGAGCTATGAAATTAACATAGAGTCAAAATATGGACATTCATTATGGAAAATGTGTATAGAAGCTGGGAAAGAGTTTAATTTGACACCTTACGGTACCGAAACAATGCACCTACTCAGAGCTGAAAAAGGTTTCATTATTGTTGGACAAGATACAGATGGCACAATGACTCCCTCAGACCTACAGATGGATTGGATTGTAAGTAAAAAGAAATTTGATTTTATTGGTAAAAGATCATTATATAGAAGTGATACTGTTAGAGAAGATAGAAAGCAATTAGTAGGACTGCTAACAGATGATCCAAAAGAAATTTTGGAAGAAGGTGCTCAAATAGTTTCGGACGTTAAATCAAAGCCTATAGATATGCTAGGACATGTAACTTCCAGCTATTTTAGTCCAAACCTAAATAAATCAATTGCCTTGGCTGTAGTTAGGAGTGGAAAAACAATGAAAGGTCAAAAGTTAATTATTCCAATGGAAAACAAAAATATTAATGTGACCGTTTCTGACACAATTTTTTTAGATAAGGAGAATAAAAGACTAAATGCTTGACATCTTACATCCAAATATTTCAAATAATAATAAAAACAACATCAATATTAATTTATCTGAAGAAAAAATTAAAATTAATATCAGGGGAAAAAATAAAGAATTTTTTACCAAAGTGGGTAAAATCCTATCTATTATTTTACCTTCTGAGTCAAATACCAGTTCATCAAATGAAAACTATGATGTTTTGTGGCTAAGTCCGGATGAATGGATGATATATTTTGATGAAAATAAAAATACAAATATTTTTGATCAACTTTATAAGGATATTTCGTCTTTAAATTTTGGATCAATTACTGATGTCTCTTCACAATTAATTTGCATAAATATAAAAGGAGAAAATATATTTGAATTATTATCATCTGGATCACCTTTTAATTTCGAAAAATTTAAAAATAATGTTGGTTCATCAACACAAACAATAGTAAATCATATTGATGTAATTCTTCACCACAAGTCAAAGAATAATGTTAATTTATTTGTAAGAAGATCGTTTTCAGAACACCTTTATGAATGGTTAGTTGATAGCTCTAATTTTGTCTAATTTATAATTCAAATAAAAATAAGTATAACCAAGATACATCAGAGAGAAAATCCAATTAAATATTACCCATAACCAAAAAAATTCAGAAAAGTCAGAATTAAAATAAATTGCAGTATAAAATACGACAAATGGAAAAATTCCATTTCGGCAAATATTAGCAATTAATGCGTTTTCAGCTTTTTTTAAAGCCATAAAAAAACCATTTGATAAAAAAAATATTGGATAAGCTGGCAGCACAAAGGCTGAAATCTCTAAATATAATTTTCCAAATTCGACGACCTCGAAATCTTTTGAAAATAATTTTGTTATCATCTCAGCACCAAAATAAATAATAAAAGAAGAAATAATCATTATAATGAAAGCATATTTTATAGCTTGGAAGTACGTTTCTTTAATTCTTAAAATATTTCGTGCACCGAAATTTTGAGCAATAATTGTGATAATTGCTGTATTTATTCCCAAAATTGGCAATAAAACCACTTGTTCTATTTTGGTACCAGCCCCATAACCAGCTGCTGCATATTCTCCTGATAAACCTGCATATTTGAATACAATAGCAGAAGCAATAGAATAACCACAAATTGAAATTATTATTGGCATAGATTGAAAAAAAATATTTTTTAAAAAAAATAATTTAGGAATAAAATAAGAAATAAGTATGTTTTTAAACAAATTACTTTTTAAAACTTTTTTAAATATGATTAAAAAAGCGACCGTTTGAGCAATTAGAGTTGCTATTGCAATACCCTTCATACCCAAAGCTGGTATGAAATAAAATCCAAATATTAAAATTGGATTTAACAATATGTTTAAAAAAAAAGATAATATTAAAGCATTTCTATAAGTTTTCGTATCACCTTCTGCATGAAGTAATGAATTTAATGCAACAACTAAAATAAAAATAAACGAACCAAGGAAAATGATATCTGTATATTGTAAGCCAAGATTTATTACCTCATAAGTTGAACCCATAATTGAAAAAAGTTCTGATGCATAATTTAAACCAATAAAAGTAATCAACAGAATTATCAAAAAAGAAAAGAAAATTAATTGGCAGAAATAAATTGAAGCATTTTTATTATTTTTTTCTCCAATGCTATTACCTATCAGTGATGTACCTGCAACTGTGATACCAATAGATGAGGCAATGATAATAAAATAAATTGGAAAAGATTTTGTTAAAGCTGACAAAGCTTCAGGTGATATTTTTCCTGCAAAATATGTATCAGCAATATTATATAACGTTTGAAATAGTGTACCTACTGATGCAGGTATTGCTAATTTTTTTATTAATTCTTTAATGTCGTCACTTAATATATTCATGATATTATTTTTTTGAATTTATCATTTGATTATGTCTCATTGTGAAACGTTTTATTTGATCATTTGTTAATTTATCAAAACAATTTGGACATGATAGGCCAACCTTATACTTTTTTGATTTAGTTAGTTTTTTATGCAATGGCATTCTACAACCACCACATACAGTATAATTTCCAATTTCTAGATTTTTTTTAATAGTAACTCTTTTATCAAATACAAAACATTCACCATTCCACTTACTTTTTTTTGGATCAGTTTTTTTAAAATAATTTAAAATACCTCCCTTAAGCATATAAACATTTTTAAAGCCTTTATTATTGAGATAGTTAGATGCTTTTTCACACCTTATACCACCAGTACAAAACATACCTATTGATTGATCTTTATTAAATTTTGATAAATAATTTTTAAAATCTCTAAAATTTTTAATTTCTGGATTAAGCGCATTTTTAAATGTACCAATCTTATATTCAAAAGGTTTTCTGGCATCGATCAGTTTAATATTTTTTTTAGAAATAAATTCATCCCATTTTTTAGGTGATAAATATTTTTTATTAAAAAAATTTTTAAAATTAATTTTTTCATTAATTGGAACAACTTCATCTTTTATTTTAACTTTATTTTTTGAGTATGGTAATATTATTGAGTTAACTTTATTTTGAATATCAAATCTATCAATAGATAAGATTTTCTTTATTTTTGTAATTGTAAGTTTAATTTTTTTATGACTACCTGATATTGTGCCATTAATTCCTTCAGGAGATAATATTATAAGACCTTTAATATCGCGTTTTTTAGTTTCTTTTAAAATATTTTTTTTAATAATTTTTAATTTTTTAAGTTTTGATATTTTATAAAAAGATAAGATTTCAAACATCATTTCCAACAAACTGTAAAACCATCACCAATTGGTAAAATATATTTATTAATAGATGATTTTTTTATGTATTTATTAAATTCTCTTAATTTTATAGTTAATCTGTCTTTTATCTTTGGATTTGCAACATCTCCTTTCCAAAGTGTATTATCAATTAAAATTATACCCTTTTTGCTTTTTAATTTAAGAGACTGTTTAAAATAATTTATATAATTTTCTTTATCTGCATCAATTAAAATCAAGTCGTATTTTTCCTTTTTCTTAATTAAATTTTCAAGAGCAATTTTTCCATTGTCACAAATAAGATTTATCTTTTTATCTTGCTTTGCTTCTTTAAAAAACTTAATTGCCTCATTGTTAGTTTTTAAATTTTTATCTATGCCAATTAATTTACAATTCTTAGGTAAAGCAAGTGCAGCAGATAAAATGCTGTAACCTGTAAAAGTGCCAATTTCTAAATATGATTTATAATTGTTAATTTTTATAATAAATTGTATGAAGTTAGCTTGTAGAATTGAAATTTGTAATTTTTTAATATGACCAAGTTTTTCATTATATTTTAATAATTTTTTTTGTACTTTGTGAAGATTATTTGTATGTGAAAAAATATAATTGATCATATTTTGATCAATTATGAAATTTTTATCCATTCAATTTTTCTTTTAATATTTTGTTTATTAATTGAGGATTGCCTTTTCCTTTACTTTCTTTCATGGCTTGACCAACAAAAAAACCAAATAATTTATCTTTACCAGATTTATATTCAGCGACTTTATCTGAATTATTTTCAATAACTTTATTTATCAATTCCTCTATCGCTTTTGGATCGCTTTCTTGTTTTAAACCTTTTTCTTTTACTATTATTAATGGATCTTGATCTACATCTATCATTTGTTCAAAAACCGTTTTAGCTATTTTTCCTGATATGGTTCCATCTTTTATAAGGTTAATAAGTTTTGATAGATTTTTAGCACTAACTGGGCTTTGAGATATTTCTAAATTTTTTTCATTTAAAACTGCAAATAATTCGCCTGTGATCCAGTTTGTTGCTAATTTAACATCTGAATTTTTTATAACTTCTTCAAAGAAATTTGATGTTTCAATATCAGATACCAAAATTGTTGCTTCATATGGCGAAAGATTAAATTTATCTATAAATCTTTTTTTCTTTTCATCTGGTAATTCAGGTATATCTGATTTTATTTTTTCAATTAAGTCTTGGCTTATTTCAAGCGGTAATAGATCTGGATCAGGAAAATATCTGTAATCATGAGCGTCTTCTTTTGATCTCATAGATCTTGTCTCATTTCTTTTAGTGTCAAAAAGTCTTGTCTCTTGATCTATTTCTTTCCCCTCCTCTAACAAATCTATTTGTCTATTTGCTTCTGATATTATTGCCATTTGCATAAATTTTATTGAATTAACATTTTTAATTTCACACCTGGTGCCGAATTCAGTTTCCCCTTTTAATCTTACTGATACATTAACATCTGCCCTCAAAGAACCTTCTTGCATATTGCCATCACATGTTCCTAAATATCTCATTATCGATCTTAATTTTTTTATATAAACGTTGACTTCATCTGGAGATCTCAAATCAGGCTTACTTACTATTTCCATTAAAGCCACTCCAGATCTATTTAAATCAACTAATGTATTATTTGGATCAATATCATGAATACTTTTACCTGCATCTTGCTCTAAGTGTAATCTTTCAATTCCAATTTCTTTTTGACCATTCGGCATATCTAAAATTACTTTTCCTTCACCGACAATTGGATATTTGTATTGAGAGATTTGATATCCTTGAGGTAAATCTGCATAAAAATAATTTTTTCTATCAAAGACAGATTTTTTATTTATTTTGGCTTTAAGTCCTATTCCAGTTTTAATTGCTTGTTCAATACAAAATTCATTTATAACTGGTAACATTCCTGGAAATGCAGCATCTACGAGACTAACTTGTGTGTTTGGTTCTGCACCAAATTTTGTTGATGATTGAGAGAAAAGTTTTGATTCTGAAGTAACTTGAGCGTGCACTTCTAAACCAATTATCACTTCATATTGTTTATTTTCTCTTTCAATAAGATATTCACTATTTTTACTCACTTAACCACCAGTCTGAAATATCATTTTTAAAATTAATCTTATCTTCTAATGCATAAGAAATATTAAGTATATTTTGTTCATCAAAAGGTTTTCCAATTACTTGAAGGCCTAAAGGATAATTATTTTTATCTTTACCAGCTGGTATAGAAATACCTGGTAAGCCCGCTAGATTTATTGGAACTGTAAATATATCATTTAAATACATTGATACTGGATCATTTGTTTTTTCACCAATTTTAAATGCTGAGCTTGGAGTAGATGGAGTTAAAATTGCATCAACTTTAGAAAAGGCATCATCAAAATCTTTTTTTATTAATTGTCTTACTTTCTGCGCTTTTAGATAATAGGCATCATAGTAACCAGAAGATAAAACATAAGTTCCAATCATAATTCTTCTTTTAACTTCATCACCAAAACCTTCAGATCTAGTTTTTTCGTACATTTCTATTAAATTTTGACCAGGAGATCTAAATCCATATTTAACACCATCATATCTTGCTAGATTTGAAGATGCTTCAGCTGGTGCAACAATATAATAAGTTGGTAATGCGTAATTAGTATGTGGAAGCGAAATATCGATAATTTCTGCTCCGCAATCTTTTGCATATGAGATACCATTTTTCCATAGCTGTTCAATTTCTTCAGGCATATTGTCAACTCTATATTCTTTAGGAATACCAATTTTCTTTCCTTTAATATCTTTTGATAATTCTTTTGAATAAGAATTTCTTTTGTAATCAATTGAAGTTGAATCTTTTTGATCAAATGAAGAGATCACCTCTAAAAGCATAGAACAGTCTCTTACATTTTTCGTCATAGGTCCTGCTTGGTCTAAAGATGAAGCAAATGCTACAATTCCATAACGAGAACAACTTCCATATGTAGGTTTAAGTCCAACAGTTCCTGTAAATGATGCTGGTTGACGAATAGATCCACCTGTATCTGTTCCAATGGTAACTGGAGTTAAATTTGCAGCGACAGCTGCAGAAGAACCTCCTGAAGATCCACCAGGGACTAAATTTTCTCCTACCGGATTTTGAACATTTCCAAAAAAACTAGTTTCATTTGAAGAGCCCATAGCAAATTCATCACAATTAAGTTTACCAAGAAGTATTGCTCCTTGACTCCACAAATTTTGAGTGACTGTAGACTCATAAGTGGGAACGAAGTTATTTAATATTTTGCTACCCGCTGTTGTTCTAACTCCATTTGTACAAAATAAATCTTTAACAGCAATGGGAATACCTGGTAGTTTTAAATCAAAGTTAGGATTAGAATCAAATTTCTTTGATTGATCTATTGCTTTTTCAAAATTATCCGTAACATAAACATTTAATTTTTTTGATTTTTCAGCACGGTCTATAAATGCTTTTGTAATTTCCCCTGAAGATAGTTTTTTTTCTTTTATATTCGATGTTAATTCGAATAAACTTTGACTTGTTATTTCTGACATTATTCAACAACCTTTGGTACAACAAAAAAATCTTTATTTTCTTCAGGAGAGTTTTTTAAAATTTTTTCTCTAATATTTTCTGATTTAATTTCATCTTTTCTAAATCTTAGGGTGGTTTCAGCAATTGATGTTAAGGCTTGAACTTTATCAGTATTTAATTCATTTAATTTTTCTATAAATTCAAATATATTATTTAAGTCGCCCTTTAATTTATTAGCTTTTTCATCATCAATAGAAATTCTTGCTAATTTCGAAATGTGCTTTACTGTTTTAAGATCTATACTCATATGGTAAAAATATTGCCGCAAACTATCACTTAAGTAAATAATATACAATATGATCACAATTGAGGAATTTAAAAAGAAACAGCTAAATACATCTAGATTAATTGGTCTTGATTTAGGTTCAAAGAGAATTGGTGTAGCTATATGTGATGAAAATCAAAAAATTGCCACACCGCTTAAAACAATAAACAAATCCAAATTTGAAGATCTTATCAGTGAATTAGAGGATATTATTAAAGAAAATAATATTAAAGGAATAATTATTGGAAATCCAATTAATATGGATGGTAGCTTAGGTAAATCCTCTCAGTCAGTAAATGATGTGTCAAAAGCAATATCAAAAGAAATTGATCTTCCAATAAGTCTTTGGGATGAAAGATTATCAACAGTTGGAGCGTTTAAATTAACCGAAAATTTAGGTATTAACGTAACTAAAAGAGAAAAAAATATAGATAAAAATGCTGCTGCATTTATCTTGCAGGGTGCCATAGATTTTATTAATAATTAATACTTGCATTAATCAACCTTTGTGGCTATAGAGTTGGTTTTAATGGCAACTAAAACCAAAGCTATTAAAATTTCTCAAAAACATCTCCTAGGTATTCAAGATTTATCAATAAATGATGTTAATTTAATCTTAAAAGAAGCTGAAAAATTTATTGAATTAAACAAAAGCAAAAATAAAAAATTAGATTTACTTAAGGGAAAAACTCAAATTAACCTCTTTTTTGAACCATCAACAAGAACACAAAGCTCATTTGAGCTAGCAGGAAAAAGATTAGGTGCAGATGTTATGTCAATGAATATAACAAACTCAGCAATTAAAAAAGGTGAAACGCTAATAGACACTGCAATGACATTAAATGCAATGCATCCTGATATAATAGTTATTAGACATCAAGATTCAGGAGCTTGTAATCTTTTATCTCAAAAAGTTAATTGTGCTGTTTTAAATGCTGGTGATGGAAGGAGAGAGCACCCTACCCAAGCATTACTTGATGCATTAACTATATTGAATAGGAAAAAAAAAATTCAAGGATTAAAGGTTGCAATTTGTGGAGATATTCTACATTCAAGAGTAGCAAGATCTAATATTTACTTGCTAAACATGTTGGGTGCCGAAGTTAATATTGTAGCTCCTTCAAACCTTTTACCAAAAGATATAGAAAAATTTGGGGTTAATATTTTTTCAAATATGAAGAAAGGTGTAAAAGATTGCGACATAGTAATGATGCTTAGACTTCAAAATGAAAGAATGAGTAGTTCATTCCTGTCATCTAATAGAGAGTATTATGAATACTATGGACTAACACAGGATAAATTAGAATATGCAAAATCAGATTCAATTATTATGCATCCTGGTCCAATGAACCGCGGTATTGAAATTGATACTAAACTAGCTGATGACACCAATATGAGTGTTGTAAAAGAACAAGTTGAATTAGGTGTTGCGATAAGAATGGCATGTTTAAAAATTTTTTGTGAATGATGAAAAAGAAATACTTTATTAACGCAAATATTATTGATCCTCATAACAACATAAGTGAGATAGGAGGATTAATAATAGGTGAAGATGGAAAAATTGAAGGTGTTGGAAAAAAGGTGAATAAAAACAACATTCCTAGTAGAGAAAAAGTTATTGATTTAAAAGAGAATTATATTTTCCCAGGTATAGTTGATATGAGAGTATTTGTGGGTGAACCAGGTTATGAATATAAAGAAAATTTCAGAACTTTGAGCAATGCTGCATTATCCGGGGGAGTAACCTCAGTTGTAACAATGCCTAATACTGATCCAATAATCGACAACGTTTCAATAGTAGATTTTTTAAAAAGACGAGGCAGAGATAAATCAAAAATAAATATATTTCCCACAGCATCTCTAACAAAGGGTACTGAAGGTACAAATATGACAGAGTTTGGTCTTCTGCAAAGTAAAGGGATAATAGCATTTACAGATGGAATTAGAACAATTCAGAATACAAGAGTTATGTCCAGAATAATGAATTCAGCAAAAGATTTAGGATCTTTAATAATGCAACATGCGGAAGATCAAGAATTAGCTGAAAATGGCATGATAAATGATGGAATAATTTCGACAAAACTTGGTTTGCAAGGTATCCCAGAAATAGCTGAACTAATAATTATAGAGAGAGATTTAACATTATTAGAAGAATATAATTGTCGTTATCACATTTCTCAGATTTCATCAGGAAAAGCAGTTGAAATTATCAGAGATAGAAAAGATAAAGTAAGATTTTCCTGTGGGGTATCAATAAATAATTTATCTTTAAATGAAAATGATATTGGTGACTTTAGAACTTTTTTAAAATTGTCACCGCCACTTAGAACTGAGGATGATAGATTAAGTTTAGTGCAAGGATTAAATGATGGTACAATCGATGTAATAGTTTCAGATCACAAACCTGAAGATGAGGAGCAAAAAAGATTAACATTTGCTCAAGCCGCAACAGGAGCAACTGGTATTGAAACGTTATTATCCTTGTCATTAGAATTATATCACAATGGATCTGTAAAACTTGAAAAAATTATTGCTGCATTAACCTCAAATCCAGCAAAAATTTTGAAAATTAATAAAGGTAATTTATCCATAGGTAATGATGCAGATTTCTGTATTGTGGATATAAATAAACCTTGGATAGTAAAGCAAGAAAATTTGGTTTCTAAATCAAAAAATACGTCAATTGAAAATAAGAGATTACAAGGAAAAGTAACCAATACATTCGTAAAAGGACAAGAGCTTTACAATATTTAAATGGAAATATTTATTTTATCACTTTTATCATATTTATTAGGTTCTATTCCTTTTGGTTTTTTATTAACAAAAATTTTTTTAAAAAAAGACATAAGAGAAACAGGATCGGGTAATATAGGCGCCACCAATGTATTAAGAACTGGCAATAAATTTTTAGGTTACTCAACTTTATTACTAGACATTTTAAAAGCGGTTTTGCCAATAATTTATGTTAAGTTAAATTATCCAGAATTTATTTACATTTGTTCATTATCTGTTTTTTTAGGACATGTTTTTCCAATATGGTTAAAATTTAAAGGTGGTAAGGGTGTTGCAACATATGTTGGAATGTTGATTATTTTAAATTATTTTTTGGGTATTGTTTTTGGTATTGTTTGGGTAATTACATATTTAATTTCTAAATACTCATCATTAGGATCAATTCTTGGATCATTGAGTGTTCCTATTTTTATATTTTTTTATAGTAATGATAACATTATGTTTTACTTCATAATGTTTATTTTAATTTTTTACACTCATAGAGAAAACGTTAAACGCTTGATAAATAAAGAAGAAACTAAGACAAAAATTTAATAATTTGACAGTTTAACTGTTTTAAGTACGTTCTCTAAATATGAATCTTGTAATTGTTGAAAGTCCAGCAAAAGCAAAAACAATTAATAAATATTTAGGATCAGATTATACAGTTCTTGCAAGTTATGGACATATAAGAGATCTGCCTTCGAAAAATGGTTCTGTTGATCCTGAAAATGATTTTAAAATGATTTGGGAGGTAGATAGTTTTTCAAAAAAATATTTAAAAGAAATTACAGATAGTGCTAAAGATTCAAAAAAAATTATTCTAGCTACTGACCCTGACCGAGAAGGTGAAGCAATAGCTTGGCATGTAAAAGAGTTTCTTGAAGAAAAAAAATTATTAAAAGATAAAGAAGTTGAAAGAGTTGTTTTCAACGAAATAACAAAAAAAGCAGTTACAAATGGAATAGATAATCCAAGAAAAATAGAGCCACATTTAGTTGATGCTTATATGGCAAGAAGAGCTCTAGATTATCTAGTAGGTTTTAATATCTCCCCCATTCTATGGACAAAATTACCAGGTTCTAAATCTGCTGGTCGAGTTCAGTCTGTAGCTCTAAGACTTTTAACCGAAAGAGAACAGGAAATAGAAGTTTTTCAACCTAAAGAATTTTGGACTTTAAATATAATTTTTAAAAATAACAAAAATGAAAAAATAAATACAACTATTTCACAATTAGATGGAAATAAAGTTGAGAAATTTTCATTTAAAAACAAACAAGATATTAACGACGCTTTATCAAAAATAAAACATAAAAAATATAATATAACAGATATAAGTTCAAAAACTTATAACAGAAATCCATCAGGACCTTTTACTACATCGACATTACAACAAACAGCATCGAGTAAACTTGGTTTTGGAGCATCAAGGACAATGCAAATTGCTCAAAGACTATATCAAGGAATTGATATTGAAGGTGAAACCGTCGGATTAATTACTTATATGAGAACAGATGGAACTAATATTTCAAAAGATGCGATAACATCTTTCAGAGATTTTATAATGCAGAATTATGGTGATAAATATTTACCAGAACAACCTCTAAATTATAGTGGCAAAAAAGCAAAGAATGCTCAAGAAGCTCACGAGGCTATACGTCCAACAGAAATAATTCGAAAACCAGAAGATATGAAAAAATACTTAAGTACTGATCAATATAAACTTTATAATTTAATATGGTCTAGATCTTTATCATCACAAATGCAGTCAGCCAAATTTGATAGAAAAACTATTACCATCAACTCAGATGATGATAAAAATATATTCAAAGCTAGTGGTTCAACATTAAAATTTGATGGTTTCCTTAAACTATATAAGATCGATGAAAATGATGATGACAATGAAAATATTTTGCCAGATGTTGAAAAAGGTGATGTAATGTTTGAAGATCATATTGATGAACAGCACTATACACAACCACCACCTAGATATTCAGAGGCAAGTCTAGTTAAAAAATTAGAGGAGCTAGGAATTGGAAGACCATCTACTTATGCAAGTATTATTTCAGTAATAGCTAATAGAGGTTATGCTGACATAAATAATAAAAGATTTTTCCCAACTGATAGAGGGAAATTACTTTCTGCGTTTTTAGAAAAATTATTTACCAAATATGTTGATTATGATTTTACTGCAAAATTAGAAGATCAATTAGATGATATAACTTCAGGTAAAGAAAATTGGATAAAAGTTTTAGAGAATTTTTGGAAAGACTTTAATTCTAATGTTTCAGGTGTGAAAGAAAAAAGAACCAGAGAAGTATTAGACCTATTAAATGAAAGTCTTGGATCACTAATATTTGAGGTCGATAAGGATGGAAATATTGATAGAAAATGCAAGCTTTGTGAATCTGGGCAATTAAGTTTAAAAAATAGTTTTAGAGGTGGTGCTTTTATTGGGTGTTCAAATTATCCAGACTGCAAATTTACAAGACCACTATCAAAATCTAAAGCAGCACAACAATTGACACTAGCAGAACCTAAATTCATTGGAAAAAATGATAAAGGTAAAGATATTTATCTTAAAAATGGAAGATTTGGCCCATATTTGCAATTTGAAAAAGAAGTCATAGAGGAAGATGAAAAAACTAAAAAGAAAAAAAGAAAATTAAAGAAAGAAGAAAATAATTTAAAAAATGTTTCTATCCCTAAAGGAATTGAGATTGAAAATCTTGATTTAGAAAAAGCAAAATACTTATGCTCATTACCATTAAGTTTAGGTAAAAATCCTGAAAATGATAAGGATATTACTGTGAATGTTGGAAGATTTGGTCCTTACCTTAAATGTGAAAATAAATCTGCTAGGCTAGAAAATGTGGACGAATTATTCACAATTGGATTAAATAGAGCTGTTACATTAATTGCTGAAGCTAAACCAGGAAGAATTTCATCATCTATGATAAAAGATTTAGGAGAGCACCCTGAAGATAAAAAGCCAGTTAGAGTCATGAAAGGTCAGTATGGACCTTACATTAAATACAAATCTTTAAACGCGACTATACCTGAAGAAAAAGATCCTGTTGAATTAACTATGGAAGAAGCATTAATTTTAATTGAGAAAAGAAAAGAATACGATAGAAATAAAAAGAAAAAGAAAGGCAAATAATGTCAGCAGATGAAAATTTAAAGAATTTAAATATAAAATTACCAAAAGCTAATGATCCTGTTGGATCATATGCTGCTACAAGAATATCTGGAAATTTACTATATATATCTGGTCAAATATCAATTGATGAGAATGGAAAATTAATTAAGGGAAAACTCGGAAAAGATTTTAATACTGAACAAGGTTATGAGGCAGCTAAAAGATGTGCATTAAGCATAATATCTCAAGCAAAAAAATCATGTGGTGATGATTTATCCAAAATTAAATCATGTTTGAAACTTACTGGATATGTTAATTCTACTGATGATTTTACTGAGCAGCCAAAAGTCATAAATGGAGCCTCAGATCTAATAAAAAGTGTATTTGATGAAGCTGGCTCACACGCAAGAGCTGCTGTCAGCACTAATAGCCTTCCATTGGGTGTTGCAGTTGAAGTTGATGCAATATTTGATCTTAATTAATTATCTACCAATACTAAAATAATTTATTTTATTTTTTTTCATTTCAGAAGTTGAGTAAAGATTTCTCATATCAAAAACTTTAAAATTTCTTTTTTTTGTAATTTTTTTAAAGTTTAGTTGCTTAAATTCATTCCATTCTGTATGGATAATTATTAAATCTGCGCTTTTACAAGCATCTTTTATATTTTCAAAAAAGTTTATATTTTTAGATTTTAATTCCTTTTTCTTGCCGGATGGTTCGTAATAATTTATATGTGCACCCTTCCTTATCAAAGATGGTATCATTTTTAATGAAGAGGACTCTCTCATGTCATCAGTACCTGGTTTAAAGGTAACACCCAAAAATGTAATATTTTTATTTTTAATTTTGTTATTCATTATTTTGCTAATTTTATTTAATAATAAATTATTTCTTTTATCATTTGAATTAATTACTGATTTTACAACTGAAAGATTTGTATTAAACATTCTACCAGTTGAAACGAGTGCCCTTGTATCCTTTGGAAAACATGATCCACCATAAGCTGGGCCAGCTCGTAGAAATCTGCTTCCAATCCTTTCATCTAAACCCATGCCAATTGCAACTTCTTTAACGTCTATGTTTGATTTTTCACATAAATTGGCTATTTCATTAATAAATGTAATTTTAGTTGCTAAAAAAGCGTTTGATGCATATTTAATTAGTTCTGCTGATCGTCTAGAAGTATGAAAATATCTTCCACCCTTCTTTATTAAAGGTAGATATAATTTTTTCATAATTTTATTTGCTTTATTGCTGTTAGTGCCGACAACAACTCTATCTGGGAATTGAAAATCTCTAATAGCTTCACCTTCTCTTAAAAATTCAGGATTAGATACAACATCAAACTTATTTTTATTTTTATTTGATTTTAAGATTTTTGTGATTTTATCACCTGTGGTCACTGGAACTGTAGATTTAGTAACTATTATTTTATACCTATTTAGATTAGATTTTATACTTTTGGTAACATTAAATACATAATTCAAATCAGCTTTATTATTTTTGGTAGGAGTTCCAACGCAAATAAATATGATATCTGACTTTTTTATTGAGCTAGAAATATCTGTTGTAAATAAAAGTCTTTTTTTTTTTAAATTTCTTACAACCAATTCTTGAAGACCAGGTTCATAAATTGGTACTATTCCTTTCTTTAATTTTTCTATAGTTTCTCTGTTAATATCAACACATGTAACTGTATTACCTAGGTCAGAAAAACAAGCCCCACTAACTAAACCAACATAACCAGATCCTATAATGCAAATTTTCATAGCTTAGAAATTTCGATTCCAGATTTAATATAACCTTTAATAGATCCACAATCTAAATAATTACCTCTAAATTTGTGTCCAATAAATAAATATTGATCTAATATCATTCGTCTTATTGCATCTGTAATATGTATTTCACCACCTTTACCTTTTTTTTGATTTTGTAAATAATGAAAAATTTTCTTTGATAATATATATCTACCTATTACTGCGTTATTTGAAGGTGCATCTTTAGTATTAGGTTTTTCAATTACATCTGCAATTTTAAAATTTAATTTGTTAATATTTTTTTTAATTGAATAAATTCCCCAACGATCTACATTATTTTTTTTAACTTTCATGCTAGCCATTACAGAACCTTTTAATTTTTTATGAATTTTTATCATATCTTTTGAACAATTCTTTTTCATAATTAAATCATCAGGTAACAACATTAAAAAATAATCATTTTTTATAAACTTTTTTGTTTTGAGTACAGCATCACCAGTTCCCATGGGTTTATTCTGATAAACAAATTTGATTTTTTTTCTAAAAAAAAGAATTTTTTTATACTCTTTAATTATTCTTGGATCTTTCTTTTTTTTTATAATTGATTTGTAAAAATTGTCATTATTGAAATATTTCCTTATCATCTCTTTTTTTTTTGAAATAATAAAAATTATTTCACTTACACCAGCTTCAATACATTCATCTAAAATATACTCAATACCTGGTTTTCCATTTATTGGGAGCAGTTCTTTAGGAAAAACACTTGTTAAAGGTAGCAAACGTGTACCCAAACCGGCAAGAGGAATAATAGCTTGTTTAATCATTAAGATGTTTTACTTATAATCATATTTATTAAAAATGAAAATTTTAAAAAACATTTTTGAACTAAATAAGGCAGTAAAAAATTACAAAAATGTTGGATTTGTACCTACAATGGGAGGAATTCATAAAGGCCACGTATCTTTAATAAAAATTTCACAAAAAAATAACAAAGAAACGATAGTAAGTATTTTCGTCAATCCAACACAATTTAATCAAAAAAAAGATTTTAAGAATTATCCTAGAAATATAAGAAAAGATATTTCAATATTAAAAAAACTAAAAGTTAATTATTTGTTTTTACCCGAGGTCAATGAAATTTATAAAAATAGAATGAAGAATTTTAAACTTAATAAATCTGATAAAATTTTATGTGCTAAATATAGAAAAGGTCATTTTGAAGGTGTATTAAACGTTATGAATAGATTGTTATCTATTGTTAAATCTAAGTTTGTTTATATGGGTGAAAAAGATTTTCAACAATACATGTTAATTAAAAGAATATTAGGTAAAAAATATAAAATAAATATTGTTGGTTGTCCTACCATTCGAGAAAATAATAAAATTGCTTTATCCACAAGAAACAAATTGTTAAATAAATCATACATAAAAAAAGCATCAAAAATAGCCATCAAATTAGATAAATTAAAAAAATTATCAAAAATGAATAAATTTGTGGATTTGTCAAAATCCAAATATGAACTTGAAAATAAATTCAAAATTAAAATTGATTATCTTGAATTTAGAGATGAGAAAAAAATGAAATTAGATAATTTTAAATCTAAATACAGACTATTTATTGCCTATCATATTAATGGAGTAAGATTAATTGATAATTTTTGATTATAAGAAATAAGCTCCTACACCTAAGAAAGATACAAATCCAATTACATCTGTTATTGTCGTAACAAATACACTAGAAGAAATTGCAGGATCAATTTTCATTTTATTTAATGTTACAGGTACTAGAATACCAAAAAGACCAGCAACTATCATAGTTAAAACCATTGAAATTGAGATTATTAGGGAGAGCTGGATATCATTAAACCATAGTTGAACTATCAAAGAACTTATAATTGCAAAAATAACTCCATTTAAAACTCCAATATTGAATTCTTTAATAATATTATTCGTAAAATTATTTTTTGTTAAATCCTGTGTCGCTAAAGATCTTACTGTGACAGCCAATGTTTGCATGCCAGCGTTACCACCCATTGATGCAACAATTGGCATTAAAAAAGCCAATACTACCATTTGTTCTATAGTAGCACCAAATAGACTAATGCAATAAGTTGCTAGAAAAGCAGTAAACAAGTTTAATAACAACCAATTAAATCTTCTCTTAGTTTTTGTTATTACTCCATCAGTTATTTCTTCATCACCTACTCCAGCTAATCTAAGTGCGTCCTCTTCAGCTTCCTCTTTTAATACTGTCAGAACATCATCATAAGCTATCATTCCAACTAATTTGTCAGACTTATCCACCACAGCTGCTGAACTCAAATTATAATTTTCAAATAAATTACCGACTTCCTCTCTGTCCATATCAACTGGTATTAAAGTTTGAGATTCGGCCATTATAGACATCATTTTTGTGTCTCTTGGCGTTCTTAATACTCTTGAAGAAGGAACTGTACCAATGGGTTTGAATTCTTGATCAACTATAAATATTTCTAAAAATTCTTCAGGAAGTTCTTTATTTTCTCTCAAATAATCTATCGTTTGTCCAACAGACCAGTTACTTGGTATAGCTGTAAATTCACGCTGCATTAATCTAGCAGCAGAATCTTCAGGATAACTTAAGCTTTCAAGTAATGCAAATCGGTCTTTTGGAGGTAATGAACTAAGGATTGTATTTTTATCTTTTTCATCAACATTTTCTAAAATCTTAATTGCATCATCTGACTCTAAATTTTTTAGTATGTTAACAATTGAATCAGATGATAAATAAGCAATCATCTCAGATTGAATCGACTCATTTAATTCAACAAAAACTTCAGGATCAACTTTGAAACTATTTAATTTTATTAAATTTTCTCTATCATTTTGACTTAAATGTTCAATTATATCAGCAGCATCTGCTGGATGCATAGCATTGAACGAATTTGTAATAAATCCAGCATCATTTGAGGCAATTTTATCTGTGACAACTTTGATGAATTCTTTATTAAATTCAAAGTTAACTTTTTTATCTTTTATTTTTTTCACTATAGTCATAAAATTTACCTATAATTTAGTTGGCACTATTAATACAAAATAAAAATAATACAAATTTATAATGACAATAGAGATCAAAAAGTCAGTAAAACCAATAAAATATAAATCCGCGATAGATATACTTGAAGATAGATTGGAGCAAATCAAAGTAAATAAAAATAAAGAACTTATTTGGATACTTGAACATGAAGAGATTTATACAGGTGGAACAAGTTTTAGTGAAAATGAGATTTTAGATAAATCTATAAACTTTATTAAAACCAATAGAGGTGGAAAAATAACATATCATGGTCCTGGCCAATTAGTTTTTTATTTTGTGATTGACCTAAACAAAAGAGGTAAAAATATAAAAAAAATTATAAATGCAATCGAAAAGACAATTATAGATACTTTAAAAAATTACGATATAAAGTGTTTTGCTGATAGAAAAAATATTGGAATTTGGTTTGAGCACAAATCTGGTAAAATAGATAAAATTGCTGCAATAGGTATAAAAGTAAAGAAATGGATTGCTTATCACGGTTTTGCATTAAATATTTCTAATGATCTTAATGTATATAAAAAGATAGTTCCTTGTGGAATTAGAGATAGAGGGGTCTCAAATTTAAATAAGATTAAAAAACAAAATTATAAAAATATTGAGAATGAATTGATAAAAAATTTTTTATCAAATATTAAAAATTAAGTCTTTTAATTTTTAACATATTTCTAAAATAATCTGGAGGTGTGGCTCTAAAAGTATATTTTTTCTCATTTATTTTAAATTTTATTTCATAAGAATGTAACATTAAATTTTTATTATTTATTTTTGAGTTATTTATTGAATTATATTTTTTATCTCCAATAATAGAGTTTCCTAAATTAAATAATTGTTTTCTTAGTTGGTGTTTTCTTCCTGTAATTGGATTTAGCTGAATGAATGTTGCATTATTATTTTTATCTAAGATTTCATATTTTGTTTCAGCTTTTTCAACAATTTTTTTTTTATTTTCAAATCTTATCAAATCATCATTTAACATACCTTTATCGGTTAAAATTAACTCACCATTACATATTGCTAAATAAGTTTTATAAACCTTTCTTAGTCTAAAAAGTGAAGTAAGTAGTTGGGCTGTTTCCCTATTTTTTGCAATTATAAAAACACCAGATGTATCCTTATCTAATCTATGAACAGAATAAGGTTTCTCATCTCTAAATAAATTACTTTTTGCAAATATATCAATTATATTTTTTTTAGACTTTGTGCCACCCTGCACTGAAATTCCTGATTGTTTATTTAGAACAACAAAATTATCATTATTTTCAATAATTAAATCTTCATTTTCTTTTATAATTTCATTACTTGGATTATATTTTTTTTTGAGTTGCTCAATTTTTTCCTCAAAATTTAAATTATAAATATTAAGTTTGTCACCAGTTTTAACTTTTTGGGAGCTTTTTACTTTTTTTTGATTTAATTTTAATTTTCCATTTCTTAGGTTTTTTTCAATAAGTCCTTGTGGAATTTTTCCTAAATGATTTCGAATAAATCTATCAATACGCATATCGTTAAAAGATTTATCTACGTTAATTGATTTTTTCATTTTTATTTTAATTTTTTGCAACTATTGTTTTCTTCATCTAGCTTAAGGTCTTTGCATTTTTTACCTATAGCTATAGAATCATAATATACAACTGTATCTGCTCTTTTTGGAGGATTGCCTTTATGCATTATATTAAACCTATTAATATTGCTTTTGTATATTCCAAACTTCATATACGACTGTTTACTTATATTATTATTAGTCAATCCGGTATAATTAACTACAAGTTCGTTATTAGCCCAAATCTTAATAAAACTCTTATTTGGCCAATCAACAAATTCCATATTAATAACAAAATCATTCCATTTACCTTTTAAATTATTTGCTTCTAAAATTTTATAAGTGTCAAAACCTCCAAAACTATGATTTACAAAATCTGTCCATTGTAAATCTCCATTTGGAGCAACTCTAAACATAAAATTTACTGGACCTGCTTTAGAATGTATTTGCCATATAGTATTACTTATAGGAATAGTAAATTCACTATTTTCAGGGATATAAATACTAAATTTAAACCATGTATTTTTAGACTTCAATCCTAGCATGCTAACTTCTGATCTTTCTCTAAAGGTATTGCACTCATCTGACTTTCTTTGTTGACCACAATCACCATCACCATTTTTAAATTTCCAAGCAAATTTGCCAGATCTAACAATTTTATTTTGAATTAATAATCCGTCTTTAGGAAAGTTATATAAAGGTGATAAATGCATTCTACATTTGGTTTTTTTTCCATGACTCCATTGACAGTCAATATTTGATAAGTCTATTAAATCTTTTTCATTATCTAAATTAAACCAAGGCATATTATCATCACCTAATGTATAAAATTTTAAACCGTCAATTTTTGCTGGATTTGCATTTAAAATATTAGTTGTAAAAAAAAATATTATAATTATTTGAAAAATTATATTTTTCATTTCATTAATATAAAATATTAGATAATTGTTTTACAACTTCAATTAAATAAAATATGAATTAAAGTTTAAGCTGTAGCTTGTTTTTTATCTTCAACTTTTGGTGTATCTTTAGTCGGATTTTTTTTCTTTTTATCGACTCTTTTTGCTTCAACGTCCCTATCTACAAACTCAATTACTGCCATAGGTGCATTATCACCATATCTGAACCCAGCCTTAATAATTCTTGTATATCCACCTTTTCTATTTTCGTATCTCTTAGAAAGTGTTTTTTTAACTTTATTGGTAGATTTAAGATCTTGAAGTTTTGAGATTAGTGTTTTTGTGTTAGATAATGAGTCTTTCTTGCCAAGTGTTATGATTTTGTCAGCTTGAGGTTTTAAGACTTTTGCTTTGGGCAATGTTGTTGTGATTTGCTCATACTTTATTAAAGAGTTAAGCATATTTTTAATCAGAGCTTTTCTATGTTCTGAAGTTCTGTTGAGCTTTTTATAGCCCATTTTATGTCTCATTAGATAGCTTCCTCTAGTTTTTTAGATAATTCAGCAATATTATCTGGTGGCCAGTTTGGAATTTCCATTCCAAGATATAATGACATCCCTGTTAATACTTCTTTGATCTCATTTAATGATTTTCTACCAAAATTAGGTGTTCTTAACATTTCACCTTCTGATTTTTGTACTAAATCACCAATATAAATAATATTATCATTTTTAAGACAATTCATTGATCTTACAGAAAGTTCTAGTTCGTCAACTTTTCTTAATAAGTTCTTATTAAACTCCGGCTCTGAAGGTTGTTCTTTTACAATAACTTCTTGAGGCTCATCAAAGTTAACAAACATTCCTAACTGATCTTGGAATATTCTTGCTGAATAAGCCACTGCATCTTCAGCTGATATTGATCCATTTGTCTCAACTTCCATAGTTAATTTATCATAATCTAATGCTTTTCCTTCTCTAGCGGTACTAACTGAATAAGAGACTTTTTTAACTGGACTAAATAATGAGTCTATTGGAATTAAACCCAGTGGTGGCTCCTCTGGTTTGTTCATATCGGCTGAAACATAGCCTTTTCCTGTTCCTACTGACATTTCCATATGAAATTTAGTATTTTCGTCTAAATTACAAATTACTAAATCTGGATTTAATATTTCAATATCAGCAACAGGAGTTATATCAGATGCTTTTATTTCTCCTGGACCTTTAGCATCTAGTATTAATTTTTTTGATACATCTGATGAGCTTTTAAGAGCTAAAGATTTTACGTTTAACACGATATCCGTAACATCTTCTCTCACTCCCTTAATTGATGTAAATTCATGTAATACACCATCTATCTGAATAGAAGTTACAGCAGTTCCTCTAATTGACGATAAAAGAATTCTTCTCAGTGAATTACCAAGTGTTAATCCATAACCTTTTTCTAGAGGTTCAGCAGTAATCTTTGCAAATGCTTTATCGTCACTTAATTGAACATCTAATTTTGCAGGTTTAATTAATGATTTCCAATTTTTTGAATTTACTTCTGTTTGCTCCATTAAACTCTCCTTTTTTTAGGTGGTCTCGTGCCATTATGTGGCATTGGTGTTGTATCTTTAATTGATATAATTTTAAAACCTCTTGCCTGTAAAGCTCTCAAAGCAGTTTCTCTTCCAGATCCAGGACCTTTAACTTCAACAGACAAAATTTTCATGCCAACCTCTAAAGCTTTAGCTGCTGCTGCATCAGCTGCAACTTGTGCTGCGTATGGTGTAGACTTACGAGAGCCTTTAAAACCTTTTTGGCCAGCAGATGCCCAAGAAACTACATTTCCATTAGTATCAGCTATTGATACAATGGTATTATTAAATGTAGATTGAACATAAGCTATACCATTTAAAATATTCTTTTTTCCTTTTTTTTTCTTTGAATAAGAACTTTTTTTAGGTTTAGATTCTACTTTCTGTTCTTTACTTTCAATAGCTTCTTTTTTCATTATTTTTTAAGTGGAGTTAATTTCTTACCTGCAATCGCAATTGCTTTTCCTTTTCTAGTCCTTGAATTACATCTAGTTCTTTGTCCTCTAACAGGAAGTTTTTTTCTATGCCTAGATCCTCTATAAGTTGCAAGATCAATTAATCTTTTTATACTTAATGATGTTTCTCTTCTCAAATCACCTTCAACCGTAAATTTTTGATCAATATACTCTCTAATTTTTAAAATTTGATCATCAGTTAATTCATTAACTCTTTTTGATTTTGGTATTTCTAATTCATTACAAATTTGTTTAGAAAATTTATTTCCAATTCCATAGATATAGGTAAGTCCTACATGAACTAACTTATTTTGTGGTATGTTTACACCTGCAATACGAGCCATAATTTTTGTGATAAATTGTGCCTTTTATATAAGAAGATTAGTCAAAGTCAACGCCTTAAACATTCAAAAAAGCCTCAATTTTATTGGTTATTTGATCTATTTCCATTGCTCCATCGATCTCATGAAAATTTGAATTTTTAGAATAGTAATCTAATACTGGTCTAGTAGTTTCAACATAAGTATCATATCTCTTTATTATAGTGTCCAGATCATCATCAGTTCTTTTTTCTAAAATTTTTCTTTTTTTTATTCTTTCCACAATAGTTTCTTTGTTAACATTTAAAAAAAAAATATAATCTATCTTCTGATTAGAGCTATTTAATAATAAATCTAAATTTCTAGCTTGGCTAATAGATCTAGGATAGCCATCAAATATCAATTTTCCTTTTTTGTTAGGATCAAAAACATGATTTTTTAAAAGGCTATTAACAATATCATCACTGACAAATTTTCCTTCATTCATATTATTTATTATTTTTTTTCCTATATCAGTGTCTTTTTTAATTTCATCTCTTAAAATATCTCCAGTAGAAATTTGATGACCATTTAATTTTTTTACAAGATATTTGGCTTGAGTGCCTTTCCCAGCTCCTGGAGGACCAAACAATATTATATTCACTTATCTACCAAACTTAGTTTTTTTGATTAGTTGCTCGTATTGAGAACTCATCATCCTTGTTTGAATTTGTGTAACAGTGTCGATTGCAACTACAACAACGATTAGAACAGAAGCGCCACCTAAATAAAACGGAATAGGATAATTAGCAATTAAAAATTCTGGCATCAAACAAACTAAAGCTAAATATAATGCTCCTATTGTTGTTAGTCTTGTTAATATTGTATCAATGTAAAGTGCAGTACTTTCTCCAGGTCTTATTCCAGGAATAAATCCACCATATTTTCTTAAATTCTCAGCTGTTTCAGTTGGATTAAAAGTTATTGAAGTATAAAAAAATGTAAAAAATATTATACCTGATGCATATAACAACATGTACAAAGGTTGTCCTTGAGAAAAATAAGATGAAATGTTTAAAAATGTTTCATTTTGTGAAACATTAAAATTTGAAAAAGTAACTGGCAATAATAATAAAGCTGAAGCAAAAATAGCAGGTATAACACCTGCTGAATTAATTTTTAAAGGCAGATGTGAGGAATCTCCTCCATACATTTTGTTTCCCATTTGTCTCTTTGGATAATTTATAAGAATTTTTCTTAATGCTCTCTCCATAAAAACAATAAACATGATAGTTGCAACGAGCAATATAAATATAAAAATTATCATTACAGTTGAAATTGCACCGGTTCTTCCTAATTCAAAAGTCGTTACTAAAGCTCTGGGGATTTCAGCAACAATACCTGAGAAAATAATTAATGAAATTCCGTTACCAATTCCTCTTTGTGTAATTTGTTCACCAAGCCACATTAAAAAAATAGTTCCAGCAACAATAGTTGTTACAGTTGAAATTTTAAAGAATATGCCAGGATTAATCACTAAATCTGCTGAAGCTTCCAATCCAACCGCTAATCCATATCCTTGTATAGTTGCTAATAAAACAGTTCCATATCTTGTAATTTGCGTAATTTTTTGTCTTCCTATTTCACCTTGAGCCTTTAAATTTTTAAAATAATCAGATACACCTGTAAGTAATTGGACAATAATTGAAGAAGATATATATGGCATTATTCCGAGTGCAAATATTGCCATTCTACTTACAGCGCCACCTGCAAAAACATTAAACATACCAAGTAAACCTTTTTGGTTTCCTTCCATCATTATTTGGAGTTGTTCAGGGTCAATTCCTGGTAAAGGAACAAAAGTGCCCAATCTATAAACTGCAAGTATAAATAGTGTAAATAGTATTCTGTTTCTTAAATCATTAGATTGTGTTGAAGCACTCATTATTTAGATTGATTTTTAACAGTAATTTGTCCACCAGCTTTTTCAATTTTTTCTTTGGCAATTTTAGAAGAATAATCTACTTCAATATCAATTTTAGAATTAAAATCACCGTTTGATAAAATTTTAAATTTATTAATCGATTTTCTAAATATTTTAGATTTTTTAAATGTATCAATATTTATTTTCGTATCTACATTGATCGTCTTGTTGTCAATTAGTTTTTGTAAATTACCTAAATTTATTATTGCTAAATCATTTTTGCTTATAGGTCTGAAACCTCTTTTAGGTAATCTCCTGTATAGTGGCATTTGACCACCTTCAAAACTTTTTATTGCAACTCCGGATCTCGATTTTTGACCTTTTACTCCTCTTCCAGAAGTTTTACCTTTACCAGATCCTATACCTCTTCCTACGCGAATTTTTTTTGTTTTAAGATTATTCAATGAATTTAATGATGTCATTATCCTCTTTTCTCAATTATCTCAGAAATTTTTTTATTTCTTAAATTTGAAATATTTTTTGGTGAATTTTGTTTTGATAAGGCTTTTATACATGCTCTAATTACATTATGTGGATTTGCAGTTCCCAAAGATTTAGCTACTATATCTTTTATACCAAGTACCTCGCAGACCGCTCTAACTGGTCCACCCGCTATTATGCCTGTTCCCTTAGGTGCAGATCTTAGTTTAATTTTTCCAGCACCATCTTTACCATATATATCATGATGTATTGTTCGTCCGTCTCTTAAAGGTATTTGTATCAATTTTCTTCTAGCTAGTTCATTTGCTTTTTTTATTGCATCTGGTACTTGTTTTGCTTTAGCATGTGCAATACCAATTTTACCATTTTGATTTCCGACCACAACTAGAGCAGAAAAGCCAAATCTTCTTCCACCCTTAACAACTTTTGTTATTCTATTTATATGAACTA
>CACBXW010000007.1 GCA_902543295.1 uncultured Pelagibacteraceae bacterium
TTCGAGTTACAGTTGTGTTACAAAATAGGTTTTTTTAATGCCTCCGTTATTAAAATATAAGAGTATATTTATATCTGATGTGCATCTTGGCACCAAAGGTTGTCAAGCTAACAAGCTTTTAGAATTTTTTAAGAATTCAAGATCCGAGAACCTTTATTTAGTTGGAGATATAATCGATGTTTGGGCAATGCAAAAGAGTTTCTATTGGCCTCAAGAGCATAATGATGTCATACAAAAAATATTGAGAAAAGCCAGGCACGGGACAAAAGTATTTTACATAATTGGAAATCATGATGAGGTATTTAGAAAATTTATTCCAATGCATTTAGGTGATATTAAAATAGTAAATAGAGTTATTCATGAAACGCAGTTAGGAAAAAAATATTTAGTTGTTCATGGTGATGCTTGGGACGGAGTAATGAAATATGCTAAATGGCTTTCTAAATTAGGAGCTATTGCCTATGAATTATTACTTAAAATTAATGTTATTATAAATTTTTTTAGAAAATTGAGAGGTAAAGACTATTGGTCATTGGCAAAATTTTTAAAATATAAGGTAAAAAATGCTGTAAAATTTATAGGTGAATATGAAAACACACTTTCTTCATATGCAAAAAGGAAAAAATTTGATGGAATAATTTGTGGACACATACATCATGCTGAAAATTTAAATCTTGATGGTGTTAATTATTTAAATTGTGGCGATTGGGTTGAGTCATGTACAGCCTTGGCAGAAAAATATGATGGAACTTTTGAGATAATTTATTGGGATAAAAAAAGAAACGAATATATTTCAGAAAATATTGATAATAACAGGATCGGTTCATTCAAAAAAGCATCTTAAAGAATGAAAATATTAATTGTTACCGATGCTTATTACCCTCAAGTTAATGGTGTTGTAAGAACTCTCCACGAAACTGGTGAAATTCTTAAATCACAAGGTCAAACTATTGAATATATTACTCCTCAACAATTTCTTACCGTGCCCATGCCAAAATATAATGAAATTAGATTGTCCTTAAATGTTTGGCCCCGTGTAAGTAACTTAATTAATTCAATTAAACCTGATGCAATACATATTGCAACAGAAGGACCCTTAGGGTTTATGGCACGAAGACATTGCATTAAAAATGGCTTAAAATTTACCACAAGTTTTCACACAAGATTTGATAAATACATGAAACTTTATATGCCTATCATTCCAGCTAAATGGTCAGAAAAATTTTTATGCAATTTTCATAATAAAGCTGAAAGAATTTTAGTAACAACAGAATCTATGCGTGAAGAATTAATTTCTTTAGGTATTGATAACAATAAAATGGTTACATGGACCAGAGGAGGTAATCATGGTGCATTTAAAAACCCCATTAAGAAAGACTTACCTTATAAAAGACCTATATGGATATATGTTGGAAGAGTTGCTGTTGAAAAAAATATCAAAGCATTTTTAGATTTAGATCTTGAAGGTACTAAAATTATAATTGGTAAAGGTCCTGATTTAAACAATTTAAAAAAAAAGTTTCCAAAAGACATTTTTTTAGGTGAGAAAACAAATGGAGAATTAGCTTCTCATTTTGCATCATCTGATGTTTTTGTATTTCCAAGTAAAACAGATACGTTTGGTATAGTTGTCTTAGAGTCTTTAAATTGTGGCACACCAGTCGCAGCTTACCCTGTACCGGGACCTAAAGATATATTAGGGGGTACTAATATTGATACTTTAGATAATGATTTGAAAACCTCTGCTTTAAAAGCTTTGAAGGTAAGTCGTCAAGATTGTCTTGATTTTGCAAAAAAATATTCTTGGGAGGAAACGGCAAAAATATTTTTTGAAAATATTTCACCTAATAATTAAAGACAATATACATTACATTTGTTAAAACATATCCATGTTTTGGGCAGAGTTGATACTTATAGTTATAATAATCATTTTATTATATTTTTTATTTAAAAAAAATATTAAGCCAGAAAACACAGCACCAGTTGTAAACAAGACTAATAAGGATGATTTAGGAAAAAGAGTAATTATTGAAGAATTAGAAGATCAATTCTTTGCTTTAGATAAATATAATTTAATCAAATATCTAAACAAAAGTGCAAAACAACGTTTCGGAGAAAACCTAATTGATAAAAATATTTCAAGTGTAATTAGAGATACAAAATTATTAGAAACGATTGAAGAGGCTATCAAAGATCAAACTACAAAAAATGTCAATGTAGAAATAAATTTACCATCTTATCAACTTTACAAAATCTATGTTATTCCTGGTCCGACCCATTTGTTTCCAGAAATAAACTCTGTCGTATTGTTTCTAAAAGATTTTACAGAAATAACAAAAGCACAAAAACTAAAAACTGATTTTGTTGCAAATGTGAGTCATGAATTAAGAACACCTTTAGTTTCGATTAAAGGTTCGTTAGAAACTATTCTTGGACCAGCTTCAAAAGACCAAGAGGCGCAAAAAAAATTTATGTCTATCATGTCTGATCAAGTATTAAGAATGGAAAACCTAATCAATGATTTATTGATTTTAAGTAGAATAGAATTGGAAGAACATATCAAGCCTAATAAAATTGTGAGCTTAAATGATCTTTTTACAAATATTAAAAGTAACTTTGAATTAATTCTTAAAAAAAAGAAAATCAATTTACATATTGAACTTATGGAACCAACCTTAGTTTTTGGTGATAATGATAAATTGTTAACTGTATTTTCAAATTTAATTGATAATTCAATTAAATATTCACAAGATGGAAAAAATATATACGTAAAAAGTCAAATCAGTGAAGGTAAATTAATTGATAAAAATATCGCCATTATCATTAAAGATGAAGGTGTTGGAATACCTCACCAGCTAATTCCAAGAATAACTGAAAGATTTTTTAGAGTAGATACAGAAAAAAGTAAAAAGGTTGGTGGTACAGGTTTAGGTTTAGCTATAATGAAACATATTATATCTCAACACAGAGGTGACTATGAGATTCTCAGTAAAGTTAATGAAGGTACTGAAATTAAGATATATCTTCCAACAAAATAATTAATTTAAAAAATTGTTTAAAATTAACTCTTATTCAACCAAGATTTAACAAATCTTTTGTTGATTCGTATCTTAGTTTATTTAAAATTAATTTATGATTAAGATATTACATAGTATTTTAATTATTATTTTTTTTTTAATGTCGATCATTACTAAAAGTAATGCATCAGATATTTCTACAATTTTAAGAAACCAGCAATTAACTGTTTTTGATATTGGTATCTTTAGATTACAGGAAGACTTAAAAAGTTCATATCCTGAAATAAAAAAACATAAAGATGTACCGTATGAAGATATATATATAGATGTTCTCAGTTCCTATTGGAGAAATACAGTAGATTTAATTGTTTCAATTCCAGTAAATGAAAATTTAAAAAAAGAGAACTACATGTCAGATTCATTGAGATGTCGAAACATATTTAATTCTGTTAGAGATCATTTACTGAGAAATGAAAATATGAGTAATTATAGGTTTACTATGGCGACAAGCTATTTAACATCTATTTTTTCTACTCCTACTAGTTGGCCAAAATGGCGTTATGACCAAAGTATTCTTGAGGAATTAGTTAATTTGGTAAAACTGGAAGTTGTCTTAAGACCAACCCCAGATCTTGCTTTTAAGGATAACGTAAATCCAGTTTCATGCAAAGGTGGTCTAGAAACTGAAAATAGTGAGATTATTATCTCAATGAAATACAACTAAAAAGTTAGGTTTTTAACAAAACTGTAATAATTCTGTAATATTAAAGATTCAATAAATTTATACGAGTCAGGCATCTTTTAATTAATAAATAACGAAAGGATTAAAGATAATGAAAAAACTAACTATAGTGATTGCTTCTTTAGTTGCTCTATCAATAGCAACTGTTGCTCAAGCAAGAGATCAAATTAAGATAGTTGGTTCGTCTACAGTATTCCCTTACGCGACTGTTGTTGCTGAAAGATTTGGTGGTTCAGGATTCAAAACTCCTGTAATCGAGTCGACTGGTACTGGTGGAGGAGCTAAACTATTCTGTGCTGGTGTTGGTGAGCAACATCCAGATATTACAAATGCATCAAGAGCTATGAAAGACAAAGAGAAAGCCCTATGTAAGAAAAATGGTGTAAATGATATTGTTGAGATCGTAATTGGTAACGATGGTATTACATTAGCTTACAGCAAAGATGCAAAACCAGTAAACTTTACTAAAGAACAATTATATTTAGCATTAGCTGCTCATACTGTAGTTGATGGTAAGTTAGTTCCAAATATTTATAAAACTTGGGACCAAATTGACCCTAGCTTACCAAAACAAAAAATTTCAGTAATGATCCCACCAGGAACATCAGGAACTAGAGATGCTTGGAATTCTTTAGTAATGAAAAAAGGCATGACTAAAGAAGCTAAAGCTCTTTATAAAGCAGGTTTTGAAGCTGGAAATAAAAAATACAAAAAACCACAAAAACTTTACAGAGAAGATGGAGCTGCTATTGAAGTAGGAGAAAACGATAGTTTAATAATCCAAAAGTTAACTCAAGATAAAGATATGTTTGGTTTCTTTGGTTTCAGCTATTTCTTAGCTGCTAAAGATAAATTACAAGCTGCTAGCATTGATGGTGGACAACCATCATTAGCGTCTATTCAAGATTATAGTTATGCTGTTGCTAGACCTTTATTCTTCTATGTGAAAAAAGCTCACGTTGGAGTAATTCCAGGATTACATGAGTTTGTGAAAGAATTCACAACTAAGAAAGCTATTGGAAAAGGTGGTTACTTAGCAGATATTGGTTTAGTTCCATTAGACTCTAAGTTGTATAAAACAACTAGAACTAATGCTACGAAGCTAGTTGCTATGGGTAATTAATTATTACTCTGTTAACAAATAATTAAAAAGGGGGTCTTTTTAGACCCCTTTTTTTTGAAATAAGAGTAAAGTCCTCAATAAAGGAGATTCTTTGAACTTAATATTGTTTATATTTATTGTTCTTCTGGGTTTCACAAGTTATTATTTTGGACGTAGAAAAGCATATACAATTCAATCTACAAATAAAAGATTAACTGCATTACCACAATTTTATGGTTATTATCTTGCAATTTGGTGTGCAATACCAGCTTTTATAATTTTTTCTTTATGGGCAATTTTTGAGCCCACAATTGTAAAACTATTAATCTTAAGTGATTATTCAAATCAAGGTTATCTTGATGATGAATTAAATTTAATTTACGAAAAAACAAAAGCATTGTCTCGAGGACAATTTACCGGAGAAATTACACCTTTTATTGAGGCTTCAGCTGAAAAATATTTAAGTCTTCGATCAATAGCTCAAAGTTCAAAAGCTGTTATAGTATTATCTATAATTATTGCCTCTGTTGCTTACGCTTATAAAAAAATTTCATCTAATTCTAGAACAAGAGAACCAGTTGAAAAATTTTTGAAAGCAGTTTTATTTACAGCTTCTTTAGCTGCAATATTAACTACTGTTGGAATAGTATTTTCACTTATATTTCAAACTATAGATTTTTTTAAAGTAATTCCATTATTTGATTTTGTCTTTGGAACTCATTGGTATCCTGCAAAAGCTTTTGTTAGAGATTCTTCAGAGGCTTTAGATCCGACAATGTACTCCGATACTTTTGGAGCAGTCCCTATTTTTGCTGGTACTTTTTTTATTGCTTTCATAGCTATGTGTGTTGCTATTCCTATTGGACTAATGAGTGGAATTTATTTGGCTGAGTATGCATCAGTTAAAGTTAGACAATACGCAAAACCTTTAATTGAAATTTTAGCTGGTATACCAACAGTTGTTTATGGATTTTTTGCTGCTCTAACAGTTGGACCTTTTTTAAAGGAAATAGGTAATAGCATGGGTTTAGACGTTTCAGCTGAAAGCGCTTTAGCGGCAGGCGGAGTAATGGGCATTATGATTATACCATTCATTTCAAGTTTAAGTGACGATGTGATTACAAGTGTACCTCAAAGTTTAAGAGATGGAAGTTATGCCATGGGAGCAACCAAATCAGAAACAATAAAAAAAGTTATTTTTCCTGCAGCATTGCCTGGTATAGTTGGATCTATTTTGCTTGGTGTTTCAAGAGCAATTGGAGAAACAATGATAGTTGTTATGGCCTCTGGTTTAGCTGCTAATTTAACTTTAAATCCATTAGAATCTACTTCAACAATTACAGCGCAAATTGTTGTAATATTAATTGGAGATCAAGCTTTTGGCGACCCAAAAACGCAAGCTGCATTTGCTTTAGGTATGTCATTATTTTTAGTAACGCTCTGTTTGAATATTGTGGCCTTAAGAGTAGTTAAAAAATATAGAGAAAAATATGAATAAAAATAAAGAACAATTATTAAATAAAAGATATAAAGCTGAAAAGAGATTTCGATTATACGGTCAAAGTGCAATTTTTATGGCACTTTTATTTTTAACAATCTTTATTTTTAAAATTTTTTCGACAGGCTATTCAGCCTTTCAAAAAACTTGGCTTATTGTTCCAGTTACTTTTGATGCTGAATTAATGATGTTAGAGCAAAATCCTTCTAAAGAGGATTTAAAAGATGCTGATTATTACGATATAGCATTAAAATCAATGGCTGATTTGGATCCAAATGCTAATGAGGATCAAGAAAATGAGCTGAAGAGAATGGTCTCTTACTTTTTCGAAAGAGAGATTAAAAGGGAACTTTTAAACGACCCTTCATTAATTGGAAAAACTAAAGATGTTTATTTAACTGCCTCAGATGATTTAGATCAAGTATTTAAAGGCAATTATCCAAGAGATTTACCTGAAGATCAAAGAAGAGTTACGGATTATCAATTAAAGATTTTTGATCAACTTGTAGAACTAGGAAAAGTTGAAAGTAAATTCAATTTAAGTTTTTTTACATATCCTGATTCAAGAGAAGCTGAATTAGCTGGTATAGCAAGTTCATTTATGGGATCAATATTTTCTATACTTGTTTGTTTAATGATAGCTTTTCCTGTAGCAGTTCTAGCAGCTATTTATTTAGAGGAATTTGCTCCTAAAAACAGATTTACTGATTTTATTGAGGTAAATATAAATAATTTAGCAGCAGTACCTTCAATTGTTTTTGGTCTTTTAGGACTGGGTATTTTACTTGCTGTATTTCAATTACCTAGGTCAACACCTCTAGTCGGTGGAATAACTTTATCGTTGATGACTTTACCAACAATTATTATTGCTTGTAGAGCATCTTTAAAAGCAGTTCCTCCAAGTATAAGAGAGGCAGCACTTGCAATGGGTGCTAGTAAAATGCAAACTACAATGCATCATACAGTTCCGTTATCTATGCCAGGGACTTTATCCGGTACAATAATTGGTTTGGCCCAAGCTTTAGGCGAAACCGCACCTTTGATATTGATTGGCATGGTGGCTTTTGTAAATACAATACCAGGATCTCCTTTAGATCCAGCTGCAAGTTTGCCAGTGCAAATTTATATTTGGGCAGAGAGCGCTGAAAGAGGTTTTGTCGAGAAAGTTTCTGCCTGTATTATGGTTCTATTAGGATTTTTAATTATAATGAACTTATTTGCACAAATAATTAGACATAAATTTGAAAAAAAATGGAGTTAAGATGATAAAGATAAATTCAAAAAATGTAGATGTTTTCTATGGAAAAAAACAAGCTCTATTCAATATAAATTTAGATATTGAAGAAAATCAAGTTACAGCACTGATTGGGCCTTCAGGTTGTGGTAAATCTACTTTTTTAAGATGTCTAAACCGAATGAATGACGTTATTGATATATGTAGAGTAAAAGGGCAGATTATAATTAATGATTTTGATATCAATGATAAAAGTTGTGATGTTGTTAGATTAAGAGAAAAAATTGGTATGGTTTTTCAAAAACCAAATCCTTTTCCTAAAACTATTTATGAAAATATTTCTTATGGTCCAACAATTCATGGTATGGCTCAATCAAAGAATGAAATGGATGAAATAGTTGAAACTAGCTTAAAAAAGGCAGCATTATGGGAAGAGGTGAAAGATAGACTTCATGAACCAGGTACTGGTTTGTCTGGTGGTCAACAACAAAGATTATGTATAGCAAGGGCAATTTCAGTTAAACCTGAAGTTATTCTAATGGACGAGCCTTGTTCTGCTTTAGATCCTATTGCTACAGCTCAAATAGAAGAACTAATTGATGAGTTAAAAAAAGACCATACTATTATAATAGTCACTCACTCAATGGCACAAGCTGCAAGAGTTTCTCAAAATACAGGTTTTTTTCACCTTGGAGAATTGATAGAACATGGTTCTACTGATAAAATATTTAAGAATCCAGAAAACAAAAAAACTCAGGATTATATCACAGGGAGGTTTGGATAATGACCGAAGCACCACATACAGTAAAGTCTTACGAAGAAGAACTTAAAAATTTAAATAGCAATATAATTAAAATGGGTGGATTTTGTGAAGAAGCTTTGGGTAAAGCTATTCAAGCAATTACTACAAGAAATAGTGATAATGCTGAGGCAGTAATTAAAGATGATGAAAAAATTGATAAATTTGAGACTTTAATTGAACAGCAAGTAGTAAATTTAATTGCTTTAAGACAACCTATGGCCATAGATCTTAGAGAAACAGTCACTGCTTTAAAGATATCTTCTGACCTTGAGAGAATAGGTGATTTAGCAAAAAATATTTCTAAAAGAACTCTTTTGTTAAATGAAAATTTACCAAAAAATTTAGTAGATGCTATTATAAGAGTATCTTCGGATGCTCAAAAACAATTGAAATCAATATTAGATGCATATTTAGAAAGATCTTCGAGTATGGCAATTAATGTATGGGAAAGCGACGAACAAATTGATGATTTAACAAATTTATGCATGCAAGAAGTGATTAGATATTTAAAAGATAACGAAAATAACTTAAGTGATGGAACCCACTTATTATTTGTAACTAAAAATATAGAGAGAATAGGTGATCATACAACCAACATTGCTGAGCAAGTATATTATTTAGTTAAGGGAGAATATCTAGAAGGTGATCGACCAAAAGGCACAGAACCTATTGTTACTGGAGAAAAGTAAAATATGTCGGCTCACATTTTTATAGCTGAGGACGAGGCTGCTATAATAACTCTACTAAAGTATAACCTTGAAAAAGAAGGTTACAAAGTAAGTTTCTGTGAAAATGGTGAAGATGCACTTAAACAAATTAAAGATAAGCTTCCTGACTTAATATTAATGGATTGGATGTTGCCCGATTTGTCAGGCGTTGAAATATGTAAAAATTTAAAAAAAGACAAAAAGCATAATGACATACCAGTAATAATGTTAACAGCAAAAGGCGAGGAGGAGGACAAATTAAGAGCTTTTGATACAGGTGCAGATGATTATGTAACAAAACCATTTAGTCAAAAAGAACTTAATGCAAGAATTAAATCTTTACTCAGAAGATCAAAACCACAATCCACCGTTGATGTTGTTGAGTTTACAGATCTAAAAATAGATAGAATAACAAAAAGAGTTTATAGAAATAACATTGAAATATCTCTAGGACCTACAGAATTTAAATTATTAGATTTTTTTATCAAAAATCCAAAAAGGGTATATTCAAGAGAACAACTCTTAAACAATGTTTGGGGAGAAAATATTTACGTTGAAACTAGAACTGTCGATGTGCATATCAGAAGATTAAGACAGGCTATTAATATAGATAATACTAAGCCTTTAATTAGAACTGTAAGATCAGCAGGTTATTCTTTAGAATCTTGAAGGTCTTTAGGTCTAGTAAATTCTTTAATTAAACCATTTCCATCTAATTTATTCCATTCATTAAAATCAAAATAAATTTTTGCAAATGCCGATGTCGGAAATTTGTAGTTTAATAATTTAAAATGGTTGTTGTTGTGATTTTTTGTCAGTGATCTTATTAGATTTCTAACAGTAGGTTCATGGTTAATTAAAAGCACTGATTTATATTTTTTTGGTATTTTTTTTATTATATCTATAATTTTATCTTCACTTGATAAGTATAATTTTTTTGAAGAAATAATTTTTTTTGGTTTATCTATTTTTTTTAATAAAATTTTTAGGGTTTTCTTTGTTCTTTTTGATGATGAAAGTAATATGTAATCAAACTTATAATTTTTTTTAACAAAAAATTCACAAATCTTTTTTGCATTTTTCTCGCCACGCTTACTTAATGGTCTTTCATGATCATCAAGATTTGGGTGGTCCCAGCTAGATTTTGCATGACGCATAACGTATAATTTAAGCATAAATTTTAAATATATGACTGCATTAAAAAAACAAGATAAAGAAACACTAAAATCTAAATACATAAATAGAGAGCTGTCTTGGCTAAAATTCAACGACAGAGTTCTTCTTGAGGCCCAAAATTTTGAAAATCCTCTTTATGAAAGAATTAAATTTTTATCTATAGCTGGATCAAATTTAGATGAATTTTTCATGGTTCGTGTTGCAGGTTTATATAGTCAAATCAAACAAGATGTAGATTCACTTAGTTCTGATGGTCTTACTCCTGATGAACAAATGAGTGAAGTTATTTTGGAAACAAATAATCTTCTTAATAAACAAAATAAAATATTTAGAGATTTAATTCTTCAATTAAAAAAAGCAAATATAAGTATAGTTAAACCTGAAAATTTAAGTAAAACTGAACAAAAAAGATTATTTAAAATTTTTAATGAAGAAATTTACCCTCTGCTAACCCCATCAGCAATAGACCCAGCTCATCCCTTTCCATTTATTGCAAATCAAGGAAGAGCATTAGTTATGAGATTAAATAAGAAAAATAAAAAAAGGACTTTAAATGCAATAATAGTAATTCCAAAAGCTTTATCAAGATTTATTGAAATAGATGGAAATAAAAGTTTTAAAAAATTTTTAATTATAGATGATGTTATAAGTTTTTTTGCCTCTGAAATATTTCCTGATCATGATTTAGATAAAAAAATGTTATTTAGAGTTATAAGAGATAGTGATGTAGAAATTCAAGAGGAGGCCGAAGATTTAGTAAGATCTTTTGAATTGGCTTTAAAAAGAAGAAGAACAGGTGACATAGTACGTTTAGAAATTTTAAAAAATAGTAATAATGACTTAATTAAGTTTATAACCAATAAGTTAAACGTAAAATCTGAATACATCTATGAAATTGAAGGCATTGTTGGAATTCAAGATATAGACCAAGTTTGTAAAATTAAAAATTCTAAATTAAGATTTAAAAATTTTAATCCCAGGGAGGTTGAGAGATTAAAGGAGTTTAATAATAATTTTTTTGATACTATAAAAAAAAAAGATTTAATAGTTCATCATCCTTTTGAAACATTTGATGCTGTCGTTGAGTTTTTAAATCAAGCTGCATATGATAAAAAAGTTATAGCAATTAAACAAACTCTATACAGAACAACGCTAGATTCTCCAATTGTTAAAGCCTTAATAACAGCAGCTGAAAATGGAAAGACAGTAACCGCTTTAATAGAGATCAAAGCAAGATTTGATGAAGAAGCAAACATTCAACTTTCAAGAAGTTTAGAAAATGCAGGAATTCAAATAGTTTATGGTTTTGCAAAATATAAAACACATGCAAAATCATCTTTAATATTAAGAAAAGAGCAGGGAAAAATTCAAACTTATATACATCTGGGAACTGGTAATTATCACCCAGTTAATGCAAAAATTTATACTGACTTATCTTTATTTAGCTCTGATAAAAAAATAGCAACTGATGTGGAAAAATTTTTTAATTATGTAACTGGTTATTCAAAACCACGAAATCTTAGTAAAATATCTATATCACCAATTAATCTTAGGGAAACCTTGAACAAATGTATTGCTAACGAAATAACAAATGTCAAAAAAGGTAAAAAAGGTGAAATATGGGCCAAAATGAATTCCTTGGTAGATCCAGCGATAATTGATAAATTTTACGAAGCTTCAAATGCTGGAGTAAAGATATTTTTATTTGTAAGAGGTGTTTGTTGTTTAAGACCTGGAGTTAAAGATAAATCTGAAAATATAATAGTTAAAAGCATGATTGGAAGATTTTTGGAACACTCAAGAATTTATTGTTTTGCAAATGGAAAAACAATGCCTAGTAGAGATGCAAAAGTTTTTATTTCATCAGCAGATTTAATGCCAAGAAATTTAAATCGAAGAGTAGAACTTCTAGTTCCAATTGAAAACCAAACAGTCCACGAACAAGTTCTTGATCAAATTATGTTAGCTAATTATTTAGATAAAAAACAAAGTTGGGAACTTGATGCTAGTGGAAATTATAAAAAAATTAAATATAGTGAAAATGATTCTTTTTCAGCCCATGATTATTTTATGAATAATCCTAGTTTATCTGGAAGAGGTAAAGCTAAATTAAAAATGAAACCGAAAAAATTAAACTTAAGACTTATTAAAAGTGGAAATTAAAGTTTTTAAAAATAAACAAAATTTAAAATTAAAACCTGCTAAATTAGCAGTTATTGATATAGGCTCTAATTCTATTAGGATGCTAATTTATGAAGATTTTAGCTCTTCTCGTGTGCCTTTTTTCAATGAAAAAGCTGTTTGTGAACTTGGTAAAAATTTAGATAAATCAAGAAAACTTCATAAGTCTGGTGTTGATTATGCTCAAAAAGTATTGAAGAGATTTTCAGAGATTTTAAATGTTTCTAAAATTTCAAATTTAAAAATAATAGCAACTGCAGTTTTAAGAGAAGCAACTGATGCAAAACCATTTGTTGAATACGTAGAAAATCTTTTTAAGAAAAAAATAGAAATCTTAAGTGGAGAGGAAGAAGCAATTTGTTCAGCTGAAGGTGTTAAAATTGGATTTGATAATGTAGATGGGTTAGTTGCTGATCTTGGTGGAGGTAGTTTAGAATTAGCTCGAGTTGAAAATGGTTTGATCACTAATAAAACATCTTTACCCTTAGGTGTTTTAAGATTAATTAATAATCCAATTGTAAAAAAGAGAAACCTTTCTAAATATATAAAAAAACTTTTGAGAGATGAAAAATGGTTATCTAAAAAAAAATTTGAAAATCTTTATTTAGTTGGCGGAACATGGAGAGCTTTATTTAAACTTCATCTTTTTCAAAATAAACACCCTGTCCACATAATCCATCAGTATTCAGTAAATTATGAAACTTTATCAACATTTATAGAAAAAATAGCATCGTTCAATAAAGCAAAACTAAAAACAGTTGAATATATATCTAAATCTAGAACACCTTATCTACCATATAGCTCTATAATTTTAGATGAGATCATGAGAGTAACAAATCCAAAAAACATAATATGTTCCATAAGCGGTATTAGGGAGGGATCTTTGACGAAAGATTACTTTAAAAATATTGATAACTCTCAAGTTTTTGAAAAATCATTAGAATATATTTCTAAGAAGAGAGGTGATTTGGGATTAACCTACAAAAAGTATTATGAATTTATCAAACCTGTATTTGATGGTAATGAATATTTTGATGAAAAATTGCTTAATTTAGCTTGTGTTTTAAGTCATATGGATTGGGGACTTGGTGCTTTTCAAAAAGCAGAATTAGTTTTTCAAGAAACATTAAATACTCCATTATTGAGACTTTCACATAAAGAAAGAATTCAAATAGCTCTTTCATGTTATTGGAGGTACTGCAGCATTAAATACAACCCTAAAATAGAATATTTAACTTTTTTAAATAATAATGAAATTTTTTCTAGTAAACAAGTTGGTGCAGCCTTAAGATTTGCACATTCACTTACATCTATTTCAACTATCTTCTTAGAGGAATTTAAATTGTATAAAAGAGGTAACTCTGTATTTTTAAAAATTCCAGCACAACACCAAGAAATAATTTCTAAACAAGTTACAAAAAGATTTAAAGCTCTGGCGAGAGAATTATTTTTAGAACCAAGAGTAATTTATTCAAATAATTAATATATAATTTAATTTATTACAACTTACAGGTTAGTGATTTTTCTTCTTTAATATATTTTTAATTTTATTGAAACATATCTTTAATCCAAATGTAATATTCTTTTGTGATTAAATTGTATACATTAAACCCCTGAAATACGCTCGGTATTATTATTGAGCGTATTTCTTTTTATAAAACAAATACATTCCTATATGAGATGCATTGTTAAATTTACCATTCTCAATTAATTTAATTATTTGATGATCTGAAACTATGTGGATTTTAATTCCTTTTTCAGGCTTTGAAATTTTAATAAGATTATTACAAAAAAAACCAGTAATTTTAGTGGTGAGTCGACCTGGTTCAGAATAAAATGAAGTAATTTTTCTTAATTTATTTCTTGATTTATATCCTGTTTCTTTAATTAATTCTTTTTTAGCAGATATTAAAGCTGTTTCATGTTTTTCAATTATACCAGATGGAAACTCAAAATTAATTTGATTTATAGAAATTCTTTTTTGTGAAACCAAAATATACTTGTTCTTAATTTTGGGTATTACTATTGAAAGGTTTGAGGTTTTTAAAAAATGATAAAATTCTTTTTTTTTAAATTTTTTATTAATTAATTTAATATTGTTTGTTAGTTTTAAATTTTTCAATCTTTTTCTAAGAATAATTTTTTTGCGATATAAACAGCAATTAACATACCAATTAATTCTGCAATTATATAAAAAGGAGTGTTTAAATAACTTATACCAGTAAACGACTCTGTGAATGTTCTTGCTATTGTTACAGCAGGATTTGCAAAAGAAGTTGACGAGGTAAACCAATAACCAGCAGTGATATATAAACCCACTGATCCAGCAACAGCTATTTTACCTGATTTCATTGAACCAAAAATAATTAAAATAAGACCCAACGTAGCAACTATTTCAGAAGTAAAAATATAAATCCCACTCCTTGACTTTGTTGATAATTCAAAAACCTGATGTTCAAAAAAGAAATTAGCTAATGCTACACCTAGCAAACATCCAAGTATCTGAGCAGAAATATAAAAGGGTAGAAGGTTTTTTTTTAACTTTCCTGTAATTGTCATAGCAATACTTACAAATGGATTGAAATGAGCCCCAGATACATCAGCAAATACTGTTATTAGTACAAACAATCCAGCTCCGGTTGCCAATGTGTTTGCTATTAGCATTACTGCTATATCATTAGTTAGATTTTCTGCCATTAAACCTGATCCAACTATGATCATGACCAGAAAGCAACTTCCAATGAACTCTGAAAGAAAATATCTATTTTTATTTTTCATCTATCCAATCTTTAATTTTATTACTTATAATATTGAAAGTTTTTCTAATGATTATTTGCTTTTCTTCGTCATTTGCATTTTGAAGTTTAGCTACCGGATCTTCTATATCCCAATGTATAATTTGGTTTTTATCAGGCCAAATTGGACATACCTCATTATTTGCGTTGTTGCATACTGTTATTACATGATCCATTTTTAATTCTTTATTGATAAATTCTTCAAAGTTTTTAGAACTGTAATTAGTTAGATCATAACTTTTATTTTTTTCTAAAAAACTTTTAACATCTTCATTGATTTTTCCAGATGGATTACTACCAGCACTAAAAGCATTAAATTTATTTGAGTATTCGTTATTAATAATACTCTCAGCGATAATGCTTCTCGCTGAATTTCCTGTGCATACAAATAAAATATTTTTCATTAAAAAATAATTTTATAAATACCAATTACAAACAAAGGAATTTGTAATCCAAAATTAGTTAATATGGCCTTATCTTTTAATAAAAAACCCGATATTGTCCATCCAACTACACCAAGACCATGAAAATATATATTAATTGGATATATATTTAAATTTGTAAGCAATATTCCTGTTAAGACTAAAAACGTGCTTATCCATTTGAGATATTTTTTTAAAAACATAAAACTCCTTTCTCTATACTTATGACAGTTATGTTAAAGATTTATTAAAATTATTATTTTATATTAAATTGATTATGTATCTATGGATAAAATATCCTCCGATTAGCAATATTAAACCTGTAATATAAATTATGAAAAAATTCATATTAAAAGATTTTGCAAAAAAGAAGGGTATAAAGAATAAATAACTTGCTGGTACTGCAATAAATATACTTTTTGTAAACATTACTGTTTTTTCTGTATCATTATGCTCATAATACGAAAAAAGTATCGCTATTAGTGATACCAAGGGTAATGCAATAATAAATCCAGCGAGCTTAGGATTTTGACCAGCCAACCAACTAGAAAATGCGATAATTAAACCCCCAGCAATAATTTTAAAAAGAAAGAATAACATTGTTGTAAATATTTATAGCTATATACAAATTATTTAACAGAACATTTTTTGCAAAGCCCAAAGAATTCAAGATTATATTTATTGAATTTCATACCCGCTTTGTCTTGAAAATTTTTTAAATATTTTGAAAGTTTGCTGTCACTAATTTCACTTACTTCTTCACAGCTTTCACATATTGAAAATGCTGTTGCCTTAGAAATCTGACAATTTGAATTTTTGCATGCAACGAAAGCATTTCTACTTTCAATTTTGTGAATTTTTCCAATTTCAACCAATTTATCAAGCGCTCTATAAACTTGAAGAGGGGCTTTAATACCTTTTTTTTGTAAATTATGTAAAATTGAATAAGCTTTTATGGGCTCATTTACTTTTTCAATGTAATCAAGAACTATTTGTTGATTTTTTGATAGTGTTTCCTGTTTAAGCATAGTTTTTCTTTTATCAATTTCCCATTAGTTTTTCAATTGTATCGTCTGTTTAACTTTAAATAGAGATATTACAAATAATAATAACGCTGCAGCAATGATAGATGGACCCGAAGGAGTATTGAATTGCAATGAAGAAAATAAACCCATGATTACTGATAATAATCCTCCACATATAGAAAAAATTACCATCTTTTTGGGAGTATCTGATATGTTACGAGCCATAGCCGTTGGTATAATTAACATCCCAGTTATTAATAAAAGTCCTACAATTTTTATAGAAATTGCAATTATTGCTGCCATTAAAATAGTAAATATTGCTTTTGCTCTATCAGGATTTAATCCTTCTGCTTCTGCAAGTTCATAATTTACTGTTGAAGCAAATAAAGGTTTCCAAATTATTTTTAATACAATTAAAATTATTGCTCCTCCTCCCCATATAATTATCAAATCATCAACATTAACAGCTAATATGTCTCCAAATAATAGTCCCATGACATCAAATCTTATAAATGAGAGAAAACCAATTACTACTAAGCCAACTGCTAATGCTGAGTGAGCTAAAAGACCAAGTAAAGCATCACCGGGCAAATTAGTATTTTTTTCAAGTTTAACTAATATAATTGCTATTACTGATGAAATGATAAATATCGAAATTGCTATATTAATTTCGAATGCCAATGCCATTGTAACACCAAGTAATGCTGAATGTGCTAATGTATCTCCGAAATAAGATAATCTTCTCCAAACTACAAAGCAGCCCAAAGGACCTGTTACAAAAGCAACACCTATACCAGCAATTAAAGCTCTTATAAAAAAATCATCAAACATTTAATTTTTTTTTATATCTCCATCATTTGAATGAACATGATCATGCTTATGTTCATATATAGAAAGAGTTTGTGAAGCTTGTTCGCCAAATAACAGTTTATACTCATTATTCATTGCAACGTCTTTTGGTGTTCCTGAACAACACACGTGGCCATTTAAACAAATAACATGATCTGTTGCTGTCATAACAGTATGCAAATCATGAGAAATTAATAAAATTCCACAATTTAATTTATCTGCTATTTCTTTTATTAATTTATACAATGCAATCTCCCCAGTAAAATCAACTCCTTGAACCGGCTCATCCAATACTAAAAGATCAGGTTTTTTTGAAACTGCTCTTGCAAGAAGCACTCTTTGAAATTCTCCACCAGATAAATTTCCTAAATTCTGGTTTTTAAGATGATCTGCACCCGTTAATTTTAAAGCTTCATTTATTTTTTCTTCATCGAGTTCATCTGTTAAAACCATAAAATCACTAACTTTAAGTGGCAATGTCCAGTCAATTGAAATCTTTTGAGGAACATATCCAATTTTATCAGTAAATTTTTCTACATTGCCTTCTATATTCTTATGAAGTCCTATCGCAATTTTTGCAGTTGTGCTTTTGCCAGAACCATTTGGCCCAATTAATGTTACTATCTTTCCTCTTTCAACAATTAAAGAAACGCCTTTTACAAGCCATTTATTCCGTTGTTTTAATCCAACTTCAGTTAATTTTACTAATACATTGTTCTCAATTGTCATTTATTACCTTGACTTATTAATGTTATATTATTACACAATGTTATATTATAACAATTAATACTAAATTAAATTATGAAAAACTTAAAAAAATCAACATTAATAATTACAATATTATCTTTTTTAGCTCTTTTTACATCAGCAAAAGCAGAAATAAAAGTTGTAGCTTCAATTAAGCCTATACACTCTTTAGCTAGCTATCTGATGGATGGAGTTGCTAAACCAGACCTAATAGTCGATGGATATTCTTCACCACATGGATTTCCGTTAAAACCATCTCATGCAAAGATGTTACAAGAAGCTGATCTTATTTTTTGGGTAGGTGAAGATCTAGAAAACTTCATGGAAAAACCATTAGATTCAATTGCAAAAAAAGCTGAAAAAATTGAATTAATGGAAATTAAAGGTCTTAATAAATTAAAATTCAGAGAACGAAATATTTTTGGTGATCATGATGATCATGACGATCACGGACATAAAGAAGATGATCACGATGATCATGACCATAAAAAGAAAGATGGACATGACGACCACGATGATCACGACCACAAAAAAAAAGACGGTCATAAAGAAGACGGCCACGATGATCATGACCATAAAAAGAAAGATGGGCATGACGATCATGATGACCATGGACATAAAAAGAAAGATGACCATGATGACCACGATGATCATGCAGGACATGAAGGTCACCACCACGGTGAGCATGACCCACATATTTGGTTAGATCCAATGAATGCTAAAGTTATATTAAATGAAATGGCAGAGCATTTAATTGAAAATGATGCTAAGAACGCATCAAAATATAAAAGCAATTTAAAGAAAGCACTAAAAGATATTGATAAACTTGTTAGTGACGTCTCTTCTGAATTAAATCAGAGTGTTGCATCAATTGTTTTCCATGATGCTTACCAATATTTTGAGAAAAGATTTAATGTTAATATATTGGGTGCTTTTACAGTTAATACAGATGTAATGCCAGGAGCAGAACAATTGTCTGAAATCAGAGAAATAATTGAGCATGATAAAGTAGCTTGTGTATTTTCTGAACCACAGTTTAATCCAAATATCATTAAAGCTGTAGCAAAAGATATGAATATTAAAACTGGTGTTGTAGACCCATTAGGAGCTACTTTGGATCCTGGAAAAGACTTATATTTTGATTTAATCAGAAATATGTCTAAATCTTTTAAAGGTTGTTAATTAAAAATTGAACTTTTGCCGTAAATAATATCTAATATTATTTATGGCAACCGTTCCTTTAAGTTTAGAAGAAATTTTTCATTTAGCTAAAAAAACATTAATAGCTAACGGATGCGATGAAGAAACAGCAGATACTTTATCTACTTTAATCAAAAATGCTGAAAGAGATGGATCATTATCTCATGGTCTATTTAGATTACCCGCTTATGTATCTGGTTTAAAAAGCGGAAAAATTAATGGTAAGGCTAGACCAGTGATTTCAAAATTAACCCCAAGTGTTGTTAAAGCAGATGGGAAAAATAGTCTTGCCCCAATGGTTTTAAAATATGGAATACCAGAACTCGTAAAAGCTGCAAAAGAAAATGGAGTTGCAGTTTTAGCAATTACTAATTCTCATCATATGGCTGCTATGTGGCCTGAGACTGAAGCAATAGCAGAGCAAGGACTTGTTGCTTTTGCCTGTACATCATATAAGCCAGCAGTTGCACCAGCAGGAGCAATTAAACCTTTATTTGGAACAAACCCAATTTCATTTGCTTGGCCTAGAAAAAATAAACCACCTGTAGTTTATGATATGGCTACTGCATCAATGGCAATGGGAGAAGTTCAAGTTGCAAAAAGAGAAGGGCACAAGGTTCCAATTGGGACTGGTTTAACTAAAGATGGAAAAGAAACAACTGATCCTGGCGAAATAGCAGATGGTGGAGTTTTGTTGCCATTTGGCGGCTATAAAGGCTCAGGAATAGCAATGATGGTCGAATTACTTGCTGGAGCCTTAGTTGGAGATAATTTTAGTTATGAGACGGCTGAGAAGGATACAGATGATGGTGGACCACCAAGTGGTGGAGAGTTTATTTTAGCTATATCTCCTGACAAATTAACAAATTCTGATTGGGATAGTCATTCAAATAAATTCTTTGAGAAAATGAAATCAATGAGAGAGGTTAGGTTACCTGGTGAAAGACGTCACAAAAACAGATTAGATACTGGACCTAGAAATATTAATGAGGAACTTGTTAATAAAATAAAATCTTTAAGTTAATTCAATTTCAATTGGTGTGTGATCTGAAGGTTTTTGTCTTCCACGAGGAAATTTGTTAATTTTAACATCTTTCACAAGATTTATAATTGAGTTTGAAACTAAGAAATGATCAATTCTCATGCCATTATTTTTTTGCCATGCACCGCTTGTATAATCCCAAAAAGTATAACCTTCTTTATCGGGATGAATATACCTATATGCATCATGAAAACCTAAACTTAATAATTCTCTTAATTTTTTTCTTATCTCTAGTCTAAACAATGCATCATTCTCATATCCTTTAGGATTATGAACATCCTCAGCTGATGGAATTATATTAAAATCACCACCAATAATTATATTTTCTTTTTTTTTTAAATAACTTTTTAATTTTTTAATTAAACTTTCTAACCAATATAATTTGTAAGTATATTTTTCTGTATCAACCGGATTTCCATTAGGTGTGTAAATATTTATTAATTTAATAGTTTTTGATTTATGTTTTAGATCTGCAGTAATAATTCTAGATTGTTTATTTTTGTCTTTAAAAATATCTTTTTCAATTTTTCCTAATTTTTTTTTAGAAATTATCGCAACCCCATTATATGATTTTTGACCAAATACATAATTTTGGTAATTTGATTTTTCTAAATCTTCATAGGGATAGTTTTCATCTTGAGCCTTGATTTCTTGCATCATTAAAATATCTGGTGAATATTTTTTTAGATACTCTTTAATATTTTCAATTCTTGCTCTTACAGAGTTAACATTCCAGGAACTAATTATCATTAAAGCGAGAAAGATACGCCACAACCACAAGAAGATTTACTTTGCGGGTTGTTTATTTTAAAAGAATCTCCTATTAATTCTTTTACAAAATCAACTTCAGATCCTTTTAGTAAATCTGCTGATGTTTTGTCGATAAGGATATTATCTTGTTGTAGATCATCATCCTTAGCAGAGTTATCAAATGAGAAATCATATTGAAATCCAGAGCATCCACCACCTTTAATAGCGATTCTAAAAAAGGACCCTTTATCTTTTGATGATAGAAGATGGTTTATCTGCTTTATAGCATTATCTGTAAATTTAATTTCTTTAATCATAATTAAACATTGATAAAAACAATATAATAATATTTTGCCATTTTTAAAGAATGAAAAATTACTCAAAATTAGGAACATTTGCTTCAAAAGGTAGGCTGTTCAAAGAAGCGAGCAATCCTTTCAGATCACCTTTTCAAAGAGATAGAGATAGAATAATTCATTCTACCTCTTTTAGAAGATTGAAGCACAAAACTCAGGTATTTGTGAATACTGAAGGAGATCATTATAGAACCAGAATCACGCATTCCATTGAAGTTTCACAAATTGCCAGAACAATTGCTAAATACTTAGGTTTAAATGATGATTTAGCTGAAACATTAAGCTTAGCTCATGATTTAGGTCATACCCCTTTTGGTCATGCGGGAGAAGAGTCCCTAAATGAATGTATGTATGAATATGGGGGATTTGACCACAACCTTCAAACACTTAGGATAGTAATGTTCATTGAAAATAAATATTTTAAATTTGAAGGTCTTAATTTAACATTAGAAACATTAGATGGACTTATTAAACATAATGGTCCGGTAACAAAGCTATTCAAAATAAATAATTTAATTGGTTTGAAAAATTTAAAAAATAAAATTAATTTTTCAAAAAACTCCTCACTAGAGGCTCAAATTGCATCTATATCCGATGACGTTGCATACAATAACCATGATATTCAAGATGGAATAAAAGCTAAATTGTTTAAGTTAAACGATCTTAAACAAATCACTTTTTTTGATGAAATTTTAAAATCATATAAAAATAAATTAAAGAGTGAAAATAATGATATTCTTGTATATCAAACTATAAGAGACTCTATAAATTTAATGGTTCAAGACTTAATAAAAACAACGACAAGAAACATTTTAGTGAATAAAATATCTACAAAAAAAGATGTATCAAATAAAAAGAATCAAATTGTTGATTTTTCCAACAAATTAAAAATAACTATAAATGAGATTAGAGATTTCCTTAGAATAACTATGTACAATAATAAAGATGTACTAAAAAAAAATAACGAAGGAAAAAAGATAATTAAAAAACTTTTTAATGTAATTAACAAAAATCCAAAAAAGTACATTAAAACTAAATATTTAAAAACTAACAAAGAAAGAGCTATATCTGATTATATTTCTGGTATGACTGATAGGTACGCCATACAATTATATAGAGCATCAAAATGAATATATTTGAGGAATACTTAAATAAAATTTTAGATAAAATTAAATTAGCAAGTGAAGAAAAGCTAATTTTATTACCTGAAAGTTTATCTGGTATAAACGTAGACATACCTCCTAAAAAATTTAAGTGCGATCTGTCAACTAATGTTGCAATGGTTTTGTCTAAAACAAATAATGAATCACCAATTAAAATTGCTGAAAAATTAAAAGATATTATTTTTAAAGACGATAATAATATTGAGAAGATAGAAATAGCAAAGCCTGGATTTATAAATATTATTTTAAAAAAAGAGTTTTGGACCTCATTTCTCTTAAATATAAATAATCTTAGTAATTTTGGTGCAGCACTTAATGGCTCTAAAAAGAAACATCTTATTGAATTCGTCTCTGCAAATCCCACTGGACCATTACATGTCGGTCATTGTAGAGGTGCTATTCTAGGTGATGTTATCTCTAATTTGTTAAAATTTAACAATCAAGAAGTTGTAAAAGAATATTATGTAAATGATCATGGTAATCAAATTTTACATTTTACTAGATCTGTATATTTGAGAATAAAAGAAAAATTAGATAATCAAACGTTTCCAGTAAATGAGGATGATTTATATCCAGGAGAATACATCAAGGATATAGCCCAACATATTATAGATAATAATAAAGATTTACAATTTGATGATTATGAAAAAATTAAGTTAACACTTACTAAACTAGCAATTACAGAGTCACTTAAACTCATTAAGACCAATCTAAATAATTTGGGAATTATTCATGATAATTTTGCGAGCGAGACTGAAATAGTTGAAAATAAAGAGGTTGATAAGGTTATTGAGAAACTTAAAAAAGATAAATTTGTATATATAGGAAAAATCAAAGCTCCCGAAGGAGAAGACACAACTAATTGGGTAGAAAGAGATCAGTTACTTTTTAGATCAACAGATTTTGGGGATGATAAAGATAGGGCATTACAAAAATCTGACAACACATGGACTTATTTTGCTGGAGACGTTGCGTATCATAATACAAAACTAAACAGAAAATTTGATAAATTAATAAATATTTTAGGAGCGGATCATGCGGGTTATATAAAAAGAATTACATCTGTTGTTGAAGCATTATCTGGAGAAAAAAATAAATTAATTTGTAAAGTAAGCCAACTTGTTAAGTTAATAAAAGATGGCAAACCTTTTAAAATGTCTAAAAGAAAAGGTGATTACATTACTGTTGAAGATTTAATTTCTGAAGTAGGAAAAGATGCAACAAGATTTATTATGCTCAGTAGAAGCAATGATGCTGAATTAGATTTTGATTTTACAAAAGTAAAAGAAAAATCCAAAGACAATCCGCTTTATTATGTTCAATATTGTTATGCTAGAATTTCATCGGTTTTTAGAAATATAAACAAAAATATTGATGACAAGATTGATAATGAAAATAACAATATGCAATTTAATAATGAAGAAATTGAAATTTTTAAAAAAATTTCTGAATGGCCCAAATGTGTAGAAGTTTCCACTAAAAAACTAGAACCTCATAGGATCCCAGTATATTTATATGAGTTATCATCACAGTTTCATTCATATTGGAATATGGGAAAAGACGATGTTGAAAAAAGATTTATCAATGATGATAAAACAATAAATATAGAAAAACTAATATTTTTAAAATCTATTGCAAAAACAATTAAAACTGGAATGGATATTATAGGTGTTGATACACCTGAAAAAATGTAATGCTAAAAGAGCTCAAATATCTATTTTACTTAATAATTATATTTTTCTTTCTATTTTTTACTCTAAGATATTATTTTTCAGACGATAATTACAAGAAATCATATAGAGCAGTTTCAAGTATTGATGAAAAAATATCATCTAACGAAAATAATCTATTTATTCTTAAAAATGACACGGACAACATTATTGAATATGTAGAATACAAAAATAAAAACACAAAAAAATATTCTTTTTGGGAATTGTTATATAATGATTAAAAAAACTAGAGCTTTTATATGTGGCATTAGTGGACATAATTTAAAAAAAAGTGAAGTAAGTTTTTTAAAAAAATATAAGCCATGGGGAATAATCCTTTTTTCAAGAAATATAAAATCAATCAATCAAGTTCAAAAATTAACTGGTTCGATTAAAAAAATATTTAAAAACTCTAATTATCCAATTCTAATTGATGAAGAAGGTGGAAGAGTAAGTAGATTAAGAAAATTCATAGATAATTCCATTTTTAGTGCAAAATATTTTGGTGATTTATATTCAAAAGATAGAAAAAAATTTGATATTTATTTCAATGTTTATGTTAAGCAAATATCCTATTTGTTAAGACTTATTGGTATTAATATTAATACAGTTCCCGTATTGGATTTAAGACGAAATAAGTCTCATAAAATTATAGGTGATCGATCCTATTCAAATGATAAAAAAACTCTGTCTAAAATTGGCGATATATCTATCGAAAAATTTCACGAAAATAGGGTTGGCACAGTAATTAAACATCTTCCAGGTCATGGTTTAGCTAAAGTTGATAGTCATTATAAATTACCAGTTATAGACAAAGATCTAAAGTATCTTAAAAAATATGATTTTTTTCCATTTACCAAAAAAAAATCTGTTTTAGGTATGACCGGTCACTTGTTGTTTAAGAAACTTGATCCGATAAATAACGTTTCACATTCTAAAAAAATCATAAAAATGATTAGAAGAGAAATATCATTCAAGGGAATATTAATGTCAGATGATATTTCTATGGGTGCTCTTAAAGGTAATTTAAAAAATAACGTTATTAAATCTTTTCGTGCAGGTTGTAATTTGGTGCTTCATTGCAATGGAAAAATGAGAGAAATGAATGTGGTAGGTCAAAATTCACCTTATATCGATGATTTTATTGTAAAAAAAACTTCTAAATTAATTCAAATAATAAGTTAAATTTAAATCCATGAGTGATTCTTTAGAATTTAATGTTGATCTTAGTAATTACTCTGGATCATTAGAAATACTTTTAGATTTAGCAAAATCACAAAAAGTTGATTTGGAAAATATATCAATCACCAAATTAGCAGATCAATTTCATGATTTTATAACAAAAACTGAAAATTTAAATTTAGAATTAGCCTCAGAATATTTGCTTATGGCTACTTGGTTAACTTATCTTAAATCTAAACTACTATTACCAGAAACAGAAGAAGAGGAATTTAAAGCTCTTGAAGTAGCAGAGAAATTAAAACTCCAACTTAAAAAACTTGAATTAATAAGATTATTGTCTTCTCAGATGTTGAGCAGAAAAAGATTAGGTAAAGATATTTTTATGAGAGGTTCAAAAAGTGGAATGAGATCAATTTATAATTCTCAATATTCATTAACATTGTTTGAATTATTAAAAACGTATTCAAATATCGTAATGACAAAAGATTTTCAGAGAATGAATATTCCAAAACTCCCAGTATTTACTACCGAAGAGGGTATTAAAGTCATAAAAGAGTTTTACAATTATTTAAATGATTGGAAAAATATGACTGATTTAATACCAAAAAATTTTAGAAATTCTAAAACTTTAAGTAAGACAGGTAATGCAGGAATTTTTGCTGGATCTTTAGAGCTTGCAAAAGAAGGTAATATATCTATTAAACAAGATAATTTATTTGAGGACATATATATTAAAAAAATCTAATGAATAAATTAAAAAAAAATAATGTTGTATCATTTCCATCTAAATTAAGTGATGTTGATAAAGAAATAGAGGCTATTGTTTTTGCAGCTGCAGAGCCTTTAAATATTGAAACTATTGAAAATAAAATTTCAAAAAAGACAGATGTTGAAAAATCTTTATTAAAACTTCAGAATTTTTATTCTGATCGTGGAATAAATTTAGTCTGTATATCAAATAAATGGTCTTTTAGAACTTCACCAAATTTATCCTCATTAATGTCTCAACAAAAAACTGTTGAAAAAAAATTATCAAAGGCTGCGATAGAAACACTTGCAATTATTGTTTATCATCAACCAGTCACTAGAGCTGAAATAGAAGAAATTCGTGGTGTTGCGTTTGGAAATAATACACTTGAGATATTGATGGAATTGAACTGGGTTAGACCTCAAGGTCGAAAAGATGCCCCTGGTAAACCAATTCAATATGGAACAACAGATGACTTTTTAAGTCATTTCAATCTCCAAAAATTGTCAGATCTTCCAACCGTTGATGAATTAGGAACCGCAGGTCTTATTGATACATCTAGTGTAGATGCATCTATATTTGGAACAGGCAAATTCTATAAAGAAAAACAAGAGGATAAAAAGGAAAATATATACTCCGATATAGATGAGATGCTTAATAGCACTCTTAATACCGATAACGATAAATAAAAAAATAGTTTTAAAACTAAAATTATAAGGTTATAAGTAATTATGAGTATAGGATTTTGGCAAATTGCAATTGTAGTAATTTTAGTAGTATTACTTTTTGGTAGAGGTAAAATCTCTAGTCTAATGGGTGATGTTGCTAAAGGAATTAAAAGTTTTAAAAAAGGTATGGCTACAGATGCTACAGAAGATAGCCAACCAAAAAATATATCTGAAAATCAAGACTCAGACAAAAAAGAGTAATCAATGCCACAGATCGGCTGGTTTGAAATATTAATAATAGTATCTATTGCAATAATAGTTGTAGGACCAAAAGACTTTCCTGTAATGTTAAAAAAAGTTGGATCATGGATAGGTTCTGCTAAGAGATATTTTTCAGATGTTCAAAATCAAGTTACAGAAATAACTGATGTTTCAATTAAAGAAGAATTAAAAAAAAATACTGAGATTATGAAAGAGGACAAACCTAAAGATGACAGCTAAAAAAAAAGAAACAGGTTTTATAAGTCATCTTACTGAATTAAGACAAAGACTAATACATTCATTTATCTTCTTAGCAGTATTATTTGTAGTTTGTTACTATTTTTCTGAATACATATATGGATTTTTAGTTGAACCTTACGCTAATGCTGTAAAGGATGATAATGTTGATAGAAGATTAATCTTTACCGCTCTTCAAGAAACATTTTTAACATATCTTAAAGTTTCTTTTTTTGCTGCTTTCTTTGTGACCAGTCCATATATCCTTATTCAAATTTGGAAATTTATTGCACCAGGATTATACACCCATGAAAAGAAAGCTATTATGCCTTACTTAGTAATTACACCAATACTTTTTTTACTAGGAGGTATGCTTGTTTATTATCTAATTATGCCACTAGCATTTAAATTCTTTTTATCATTTGAAAGTACGGGACTTGGGACTAGCTTACCGATTCAATTAGAAGCTAAAGTTAATGAATATTTATCTCTTGTGATGAAGTTAATTTTTGCATTTGGATTAAGTTTTCAGCTACCAGTTGTATTAAGTTTGCTTGCAAGAATAGGAGTTGTAAATTCAACTTATTTAAGAGAAAGAAGAAAATATTTTGTTGTAATAATATTTGCTGCTGCTGCAATATTAACTCCACCAGATCCAATTACACAAATAGGTTTAGCAATACCTTTGTTAATTTTATATGAATTATCAATTTTTTCTGTAAATATTATCGAAAAGAAAGCTCAAGAGAGAAATGCACAATATTAAGGATATTAGAAAAGATATCGATAATTTTAAAAATACAATTAAAAATCGAAACGTTGATGTAGACTTTGATCAAATACTAAATCTCGATGAAGAAAATAGAAAATTAATTCAAGAAAAAGAAAAATTAGAAATGGAAAAAAAATCTATTTCTAAATCTAAAGATGAAACCCTTTTTGAAAAGTCTAAAGAAATTTCAAATAAAATAGATAATTTAAGTAAAAATCAAAAAAGTGTTAAAGACCAACTTGATCAGATATTAAGTAATATTCCTAATTTACCGTTGAATGATGTCCCCGTAGGTAAGGATGAAAATAGCAATAAAGAGGTTGTAAAATCTGGTGAAATTAAAGAAATGAGTTTTAAACCAAAATCTCATTATGAAATTGGTGAAAAACTGAATATGTTAGATTTTGATTTAGCAACAAAAACAACTGGATCAAGATTTGTTTTTGTTAAAGACAAATTAGCATCATTAGAAAGAGCAATTTCTAATTTTATGATTGATACACATGTCATTAATAATGGCTACACTGAAATCTCTCCACCTTTAATGGCTACAGACAACACTATGTTTGGAACTGGCCAATTGCCCAAATTTGAAAATGATCAATTCGAAATTAAGTTTGATGATAAAAATGATAGAAAGTTTTTAATCCCTACCGCTGAAGTGATCTTAACTAATATGGTTAAAAATCAGATATTAAATCTAAAATCTTTGCCAATGAGATTAGTTGCATCAACACCTTGTTTTAGAAAAGAAGCAGGAAGTTATGGTAAAGATACAAAGGGCATGATTAGACAACATCAATTTTATAAAGTTGAACTAGTCAGTATTGTAGAAAATAATAAGTGCATTGAAGAACTAGAGAGAATGACTAATTGTGCAACTAAAATTTTAGATGATTTACAATTACCTTACAGAAAAATTATTTTAAGTACCGGTGATATGGGTTTTAGTGCAGAAAAAACTTATGATATAGAGGTTTGGCTTCCATCTGAAAATAAATATAGAGAAATATCAAGCTGTTCTTCATGTGGAACATTTCAGGCTAAAAGAATGAAAGCTAGATATAAAAATAATAATAACGAAAATGAATTTGTTGGTACTTTAAATGGGAGTGGACTTGCCGTTGGTAGAACTTTAATTGCGATATTAGAAAATTATCAAACTGAGGATGGTTCAATAATTATTCCTGAAAAACTAAGACCATATATGAACAATATGGAGAAAATAGGTATCAATTAAGAGTTGTCTTCTAAAAGTATATAGTATAAATAATCGTTAACTTTTTAAGGACTTAACATGGACGCAGGAATTGGACAATTTATACCCCTAATTTTAATATTCGTAATATTTTACTTTTTCTTAATTAGACCCCAACAAAAGAAAGTTAAAGAACATAAGGCTATGGTTGAAGCTTTAAAGCGTGGAGATAAAGTTATTACTTCTGGAGGTATCGTTGGCACTGTAGAACGAGTTATCGATAATGAAAAAGTAGAAGTTATGATAGCTGATAATGTTAAAGTTGAAATTGTTCGAGCTACAGGAATACAAGGACTAGTTACTAAAGCTGAACCAAAAAAATAATAACTTCCTAAAGTGTTATATTTTTCTAAATTAAGAGTTTTTAGTGTTTTAATTTTTACACTTATTATTTCATATTTTACCATTTCCAATTTTACAAAAGTTGATGATGAATTTTTCTCAAAAAATATAAAATTAGGATTAGATTTACAAGGTGGCTCTTATTTATTATTAGAGATAGATAACGAACCAGTCATTACTCAAAGATTGCAAAGTAAAGTATTAGAGTTTAAAAAATTTTTCAAAGATAAAGATATTAAGGTTAGAAATTTTGTAATTGAGGATAAGTCAATTATATTCGATGTTGAAAATTCTAAGATTGAGGATGTTAAATCTCTTTTAGATGATGATAAAAGTGAGATAAATCCTTATTTTCAACAATATAAATCCCATCAATTTAACTTTGAAAACATGGATACCTCATTCAAGTTAGAATTTTCTGACTATGGATTAGTATTGTTAAAAAATTCATCATTAGATCAAGCAATTGAAATTGTAAGAAGAAGAGTTGATGAAGTAGGAACTAATGAGCCAAATATTTTAAAAAGAGGTAATGATAGAATTCTTGTTGAGTTGCCAGGATTAGACGATCCCGGTAGAATTAAATCTTTATTAGGTAAAACAGCAAACCTAACATTCCAATTTATATCCAGTAGTTCTGAAGAATCATTTGGAACAGAAAAACTTTCTTTTGAAGATGGCTCTAGTGAAGCCATTGTCAGTAAACGAATTGTTTTAAGCGGTGATAATCTTATGGATGCCAAGCCAACTATGAATAATCAAACTAATGAGACTGTTGTTTCATTTAGTTTAGATAGGGTAGGAGCAAAAAAGTTTGGTAAAGCGACTTCAAATGGTGTTGGAAAAAGGTTAGCAATTGTTTTGGATGGAAAAATTATTAGCGCTCCTGAAGTCAGAGAACCAATTATTGGAGGAAATGGACAGATATCTGGTAATTTCACCTTTCAATCAGCAACAGATTTAGCTTTACTTTTAAGATCGGGTGCTTTGCCGGCTCCACTTAATATTATCGAAGAAAGAACTGTAGGTCCTGACCTTGGAAAAGACTCAATTAATGCAGGAATTATGTCATTGATAATAGGATTTATCTTAGTCGTTGCCTTTATGTTTTATAAATATAGATTTTTTGGCTTAATTGCTAACTTAGCCTTAATTTCTAATTTATTTTTATTAGTCGGTATTCTAACATTATTTGAAGCAACTCTTACACTCCCTGGAATTGCAGGTATTATTTTAACAGTAGGTATGGCTGTTGATGCAAATGTTTTAATTTTTGAGAGAATTAAAGAAGAATTAAAAAATGAAAATAATTCAATTGTAGCTTTTGATTCTGGTTATACAAAATCACGAACAACAATTTTAGATGCCAATATTACAACTTTAATCGCTGCAGTAATCCTTTTTTTCATGGGTTCAGGTCCAATTAAAGGATTTTCTATAACTCTTGGAGTTGGAATACTTACAACACTATTTTCAGTATATTTCATTGCTCGTTTGATTACTGCTTACTATGTCATCAAAAATAAACATAAGGAAAGACTTATATAATGAAAACAATCTATTTTAATAAGTTTTATAAAAGCTTTAATATACTTTCAGGTATATTAATTATTGCTTCCTTAGTTTTCTTAGTTTTTAAAGGATTGAATTTTGGTGTTGATTTTAAAGGGGGTACTTTAATAGAGCTAAGGACTGACAAATCTTCTGCTAATATCACAAAAATAAGAGATAGTTTTAATCAAATGAATCTTGGTGATGTTTCAGTGAAAAATTTTGGTAATGAAACAGATTTTGTAGTTAAATTTGAAAAACAAAATTCAAATGACCCACAATTTATAGAAGAGATAAAAACTAAGTTATCAAATTCGATAGGTACGGTTGATTTTAGAAGAGTTGAAAATGTTGGACCAAAAGTTAGTGCAGAACTTTTGAGATCAGGTGTAATAGCAATAGCTTTATCTTTGGCGGCTATGCTTTTATATATATGGATTAGATTTGAGTGGCAATTTAGTCTTGGAGCTATTTTAGCTTTATTTCATGATGTTATAATTACATTAGGAGTATTTTCTGTATTTTCATTAGAAATCAATCTTTCTATCGTTGCAGCTGTTTTAACAATAGTTGGATATTCAATGAATGATACAGTTGTAATATTTGATAGAGTTAGAGAAAATTTGCGTAAATATGCAGATGTTAAAATATTTGAACTAACAAATATCTCAATAAATGAAACTTTATCACGAACAATAATAACTTCAGTTACTACATTGTTGGCTCTTTTATCTATATTTATTTTTGGTGGAGAAATATTAAAAGGATTTTCATTAGCAATGATATTAGGAGTAATTTTTGGAACTTATTCATCTATTTATATAGCAAACCCAGTGTTGGTTTCTTTAAAAGTTAGCCAAAGAACGATTGTTAAGGAAGAAAAAGAATAATTAATAAAGATTTTGTGCCGCTACCATTGTTAACAACATTGGTAATGATAAAAGTGTATTTGTTCTAGAAAACAGCATTGCAGTCTTTGCTGATTTAGCTTTAACTTCAGGTTCACACTCTACCATACCTAAAGCTCTTTTTTGATTTGGCCATATAACAAACCAAACATTGAATGCCATTATTAATCCTAACCACATTCCAATTCCTATTGCAGTATTTTTTCCACCGCCAGATCCAATTCCTAATGTCATCGCTTGATGAACGTATCCATTAAAATAGGCTAATAATAATCCTGATATGATTGTAAATAGCGCTGCCCATCTAAACCAAAATAATGCTGCAGGGGCTATAACTTTGCCTATTGCTGGTTTTTGTTCATCTGGAATTTTAGCCATGTTAGGAATTTGAACAAAATTGAAATACCACAGTAAACCAATCCACATAATACTTACAGTTACATGTACGTATCTTAATAACCAGCTCCAAAATAAAACATCAAAATCAAATCCACCATTACCTATGTAAAGACCAATGAATAGTAATATTGCAATAGCCAATGATAAATGAACAGTTTTTGATAATGATTGTAATATCGAAGTCATCTATAAGATGATTTTATATTATTTTTCTATAAAGATTAAGCGGTTTTTTTAAATTTTGTATCTAATAAAGGCTTTAAAAATTTACCTGTATAGCTATCTTTCACTTTTGCAACTTCCTCGGGTTTGCCTTCAGCAATAATATTTCCACCTTTAACACCGCCCTCTGGTCCCATATCTACAATATAATCGGCAGTTTTAATAACATCTAAATTATGCTCAATAACTACAACTGAATTACCCGTTGCAACAAATGTGTGTAAAATTTCCAAAAGTTTTTTTATATCATGTTGATGCAATCCAGTAGTTGGTTCATCTAATATATACATTGTTCTTCCTGTAGACCTTTTAGATAATTCTTTAGCAAGCTTTATACGCTGAGCCTCTCCACCAGAAAGAGTTGTAGCTTGCTGACCAATTTTTATGTAGCCAAGACCAACTTTCTTTAACGTTAGAAGTTTAGTTTTGATGTTTGAAATATTTTCAAAATACTCACATCCTTCATCAACAGTCATATTTAAAACATCTGCAATACTCTTATCTTTGAATTTAATCTCTAATGTTTCTCTGTTGTATCTAGTGCCTTTGCATTCATCGCATGTTATGTAAACATCAGGAAGAAAGTGCATTTCGTAAGTAATTACACCATCTCCTTCACATGCTTCACATCTTCCACCCTTTACATTGAAAGAAAATCTTCCAGGTTTATAGCCTCTACTTTTTGCTTCAGGTAAATTGGTAAACCAGTCTCTTATAGGACCAAAAGCTCCAGTATATGTGGCAGGATTTGATCTAGGAGTTCTACCAATAGGTGATTGATCAATATCTATAACTTTATCAATTAATTCTATTCCTTTAAATCCTCTGAATGGCTGAGGAATTTTTCTAGACTTATTATTATTCAAAGTAAGATTTAATGCATTGTATAAAGTTTGAAGTATCAAAGTAGATTTACCACTTCCAGATACACCAGTAACACAAGTGAAACTACCTAAAGGAATTTTTAAATTTACGTTATTTAAATTATTTCCAGATGCACCATTGATTTCTAAAAACCTACCGTTTTTTGCAAGTCTTCTATTTTTTGGAATAGGTATGAAACTCTTATTTGATAAATATCTTCCAGTAATACTTTTGTCATTTTTTAAAATTTGCTCATATGTACCTTCAGCAACAATTTCTCCACCTTTGTTTCCAGCTTCAGGTCCTAAATCTATTATATGATCTGCATTCTCCATTGTTTCTGTATCATGTTCAACAACAATAACAGTATTACCTAAGTCTCTTAATCTTTTTAATGCATCTATAAGTTTTACATTATCTTTTTGATGTAAACCAATTGATGGCTCATCTAAAACGTAAAGCACACCTGTTAAACCTGATCCTATTTGCGAAGCTAGTCTTATCCTTTGTGCTTCACCACCAGATAATGTTCCAGACTCTCTAGATAAAGTTAAATAATCAAGACCAACATTTAATAGAAAATCTAAACGTTCATTAATTTCTTTTAATATATGTTGAGCAATTTTAATTTGTCTTTTGTCTAATTTAACTTCTAAAGACCTAAACCATTCCTTAGCATCAAAAATTGATTTTTCTGTAACTTGGCTTATGTTTAATTCATTTATTTTAACACACAGAGCTTCATCTTTTAATCGATAACCATTGCATCTTTCACATTTTGTATCAGATTGATATTGAGCAATTTCTTCTCTTTTCCAATCGCTATCTGTTTCTAAATATCTTCTCTCTAAATTATTGACAACACCTTCAAAGGTTTTTTTATGCGAATACTTCTCATAGCCATCGTCATAAGTAAATTTAATTTCTTCATCATCAGAACCATATAAAATCACATCTTTAATTTTTTTCGGTAATTTTGACCATTTATCATCTAATGAAAAACCATAATGTTTAGATAAAGATGCCAATGTTTGGGCGTAATACATTGATGTAGATTTTGCCCAAGGTTCAATAGCACCATCTGCGATAGATTTTTTTTCATTTGGAACAACTAAATTTGGATCAACATTTAATTTCATCCCAATACCTTCACATTCTTCACAAGCTCCATACGGACTGTTGAATGAGAAAAGTCTTGGTTCAATCTCTTCAATAGTAAAACCACTTTCAGGACAAGCAAATTTGGTTGAGAAAATTAATTTTTCTATTTTTCTGTATTTTTTTGGAAGTGTTTCATTTTCATATTCAACAAAAAGTAATCCATTTGCTAAATTAACAGCTGTTTCAACACTTTCGGCTAATCTGTTTCCTAATGATGAATTTATTACAATTCTATCAACTAAGATTGAAATATCGTGTTTAAGTTTTTTATTTAATTCTGGAACACTTTCAATATCATACAATTGGTCATCAACTTTGATTTTTCTAAATCCTCTTTTTTTGTATCCTAATATATCTTTTTTATATTCACCCTTACGTCCTCGCACGACTGGAGCATATAAATATATCGTAGACTTTTTCGGTAATTCTTTAATCTTATCAACAATTTGACTAATAGTTTGTGAAGTAATTGGTTTACCAGTGAATGGAGAATAGGGTATACCAGCTCTTGCATAAAGTACTCTCATGTAATCGTATATTTCGGTTACAGTTGCAACTGTTGATCTTGGATTTTTAGAAGTATTTTTTTGTTCTATGGAGATTGCTGGACTCAAACCTTCGATTAAATCTACATTTGGTTTTTTCATTTTGTCTAAAAACTGTCTTGCGTATGCGGATAAACTTTCAACATATCGTCTTTGACCTTCTGCATAGACAGTATCGAATGCTAATGATGATTTTCCTGACCCAGATAGACCCGTTATCACAACAAATTTGTCTTTAGGAATCTCTAGTGAAATATTCTTTAAATTGTGCTCTTTTGCGCCCTTAATAAGTATCTTTTTAAGCATAATTTTAGTTGCTTTAGATTAATAAAATTAATATTCAAGCCTATTAATGTTATAAATAACATTTCAAATATATAAATATTATGGCAGGAAGCTTAAATAAAGTACTTTTAATCGGTCGATTAGGCGCAGATCCGGAAGTTAAACAAATGGTTAACGGTAAAAGTGTAGCAAGATTAAGCCTAGCTACAAGTCAATCATGGAAAGATAAAAATACCGGTGAAAAAAAGGAAAAAACTGAATGGCATAGAGTAGTTGTTTTCAATGAAGGACTAGTAAATGTAGTTCAACAATATTTAAAAAAAGGAGCACAAGTATACGTTGAAGGACAACTGACTACTAGAAAATGGAAAGATGAACAATCAGGTCAGGATAAATATTCTACTGAAATTTTAATTCAAGGATACAATTCATCATTAACAATGTTAGGTGGAGGAAATCAAAATTCAATTCCATCTCAAGACAACAAACAAAGTTTTGATGATAGTTCTATGGCTCAAAACGAGTTAGACGACGATATCCCTTTCTAAATAAATGCAAAAAAACGAAGTAACTAAAGATTTAAATATCAAACCAATTTCGATGTATGATGAAATGAGTTCATCATATTTATCTTACGCAATGAGCGTAATAATTAGTAGGGCATTACCCGACATAAGAGACGGACTTAAACCTGTTCACAGAAGAATTTTATATGCAATGCACAAAGGTGGTTTTGATTGGTCAAAACAATTTAGAAAATCTGCAAGAATTGTTGGAGACGTAATTGGTAAATATCATCCGCATGGTGATCAAGCTGTGTATGATGCCTTGGTTAGAATGGTTCAAGATTTTTCAATGAGTGTTCCGTTAATTGATGGTCAGGGCAATTTTGGTTCAATAGATGGAGATCCACCTGCAGCAATGAGGTATACAGAAACCAAACTTGCAAAAATTTCTCAATTTTTGATTGATGATATAGAAAAAAATACTGTTTCATTTAAAAGTAACTACGATGAAACTGAGCAAGAACCCACAGTACTGCCAGCTCAATATCCTAATCTTTTGGTAAATGGAGCCGGAGGTATCGCTGTTGGTATGGCTACTAGTATACCACCACATAATCTTGGTGAAATTATTGATGGAACTTTAGCGCTTATAAAAAATAAAGATATTAAAGTTAAAGAGTTAATGAAGCATATTCCTGGCCCTGATTTTCCAACTGGTGGAGTTATTATCGGTAAAGATATTATTCGAGAAGGATATAAAACAGGCAGAGGTTCTTTTAAAATTAGGGGTGAAATAAATGTAGAAAATCTTAAAAATGGTAAAGATAGATTAGTAATTACTTCAATACCCTATCAAGTAAACAAATCCAACTTAAATGAAAAAATTGCAGAATTAGTTAGAGACAAAAAAATAGAAGGTATAAGTGACATTAGAGATGAATCTAATAGAGAAGGTATAAGAGTTGCTATCGATCTAAGAAGAAGCGTTGAGCCTGAGACAATAAAAAGACAACTTTATAAATATACATCCATTGAAACTTCATTCGGTTTTAATTCATTAGCCATTGTTGATAACAAACCTAAAACATGTTCATTAAAAGATTTTTTAGAGAACTTTTTAAAATTTAGAGAAGATGTAGTTATTAAAAAAACAAAATACGATTTAAAAAAAGCTGAAGATCGTGTTCATATTTTACTTGGTTTATCTGTTAGTGTAGAAAATATTGATAAAGTAATAAAAATTATTAGATCTTCTAAAAATCCAGAGGAAGCTAAAAATACTCTAATTAAAACAAAATGGAAAATAACAAAATCTGCAAAATTAATTAAATTAGTTGATAGTAAAAATTATAAAGGATCATACAACTTATCTGAAACTCAAGTTACATCAATACTAGAACTTAGATTACAAAAATTAACAGCTCTAGGAATTAATGAAATTGAAGAAGAGATAAAAAAATTATCTGAATTGATTACAAAGTATAAAAAAATTATAAATTCTAAAAGTGAACTATTAAAAGTAATTAGTAACGAGTTATCACAAATTAAAGAGAAATTTTCTTCTCCGAGAAGAACACAGATTATAGATGCTGTTTTAAACTATAATATTGAAGAAACTATTCAAAAAGAGTCTGTAATAATTACAATTACTTTACAAGGATACATTAAAAGAGGTGCCTTAAGTAATGTTAAACAACAAAAAAGAGGTGGAAAGGGTAAAACAGGGATTAAAACAAGAGATGAAGACTCTGTAGTACAAACATTATCAGTAAATACACACACTTCTGTCTTATTTTTCTCTACTGAAGGATTAGCATACAAAGTTAAAGCTTGGAAAATTCCAGAAGGATCAGCCGCATCTAAAGGAAAGTCTTTATTTAATATTCTTCCTTTAAAAAATCATCAATCAATCAGTTCAATTATGCCATTTCCAGATAGTGATGTTGATACAAAAGACATGCATATCATTTTTGCAACAAGTGAAGGAAAAATTAGAAAGAATAATCTTGAAGATTTTACCTCAATTAATGCTTCAGGTAAAATTGCAATGAAACTTGACGGTAACGATAAAATTATTGGTGTTAAGATTTGTAGAGATGATCAGGATATAATTTTAAGTACTAAATTAGGAAAATGTATAAGGTTTGAGTCTAAAAAACTTAGAGTTTTTAAAGGTAGATCATCAAAAGGTATAAGAGGTATCAATTTAGCAGAAAATGATACTATTGTATCTCTGTCTATTATTGATCATGATTCAAATAAGAAAGCAAAAAATAAAGACCAAAAATCAGAAATTAAAGCTAAAGAAAAATTTATATTATCAATCACAGAAAATGGTTACGGTAAGAGAACATCTCATTATGATTATAGAGTTACAAATAGAGGAGGAAAGGGAATTATTGGTATTGTCAATTCACAAAGAAACGGGAATGTTTCTTCATCCTTTCCTGTTTTTGAAGGAGATCAAATATTAATTTCAACAAATAAAGGTAGAGTAATAAGAACAGCTGTTAAAGAAATAAGAATAGCTGGTCGTAATACGCAAGGTGTTAGAATAATTAAACTGACTGGTGATGAAAAAGTAGTTTCTGCTATTAAATTAGATGATAATCTTATTTAATGAAAAATATAGCTATCTATCCAGGAACTTTTGATCCAATTACATTTGGCCATATAGATGTCATTAAAAAATCACTTAAGATAGTAGATAAAGTAATTGTAGGTATTTCAGATGGAAATCAGAAAAATTTCCTATTTTCATTAGATGAAAGAATAGAAATTGTTAAAAGAGCTCTTTATAAAGATCTGAAATTTAAAAAGAACAAGGTTGATGTTATAAAATTTAATACTTTAACGACAGACCTTTGTAAAAAATATAAATCAAATATAATCTTAAGAGGCTTAAGAGCAGTTTCTGATTTTGAGTACGAATTCCAGCTTGCTGGAATGAATAGAAAACTTAATAATCAAGTTGAGACAATTTTTTTAATGTCAGATGTTGAAAATCAAATAATATCATCTAGGTTTGTTAAAGAAATCGCTCAACATAATGGTGATTTGAAAAAATTTACGACCAAAAGTACAATTAAATCATTGAAAGAGGTTTATGAATAAATTTTTAAATATTTTAATTATTTTTTTTATTTTTTTATCAACAAATTTAATAGCAAAGGAGAATATAATGATTTTAAAATTAAAAGATGGTGATGTAAAAATTGAAATGTATCCTGATGTTGCACCAAATCATGTTAAAAGAATTCAAGAATTAGCTGATTCAGGACAATATGATAATGTTGTTTTTCATAGAGTAATTGATGGGTTTATGGCACAAACAGGTGATGTAAAATTTGGAAATTCATCTTCAAAAGATTTCGATTTAAGAAGAGCGGGTATTGGTGGATCTGATTTACCAGATTTAAATCAAGAATTTAATGACCTTCCTCATGATAGAGGAACCGTTTCTATGGCAAGATCGTCAGATCCTAATAGTGCTAATAGTCAATTTTTTATATGTTTTAAACCAGCACCTTTCCTAGATAGACAATATACTGTTTTTGGAAAAGTAATAGAAGGAATGGAATTTGTAGATATGATTACAAAAGGTGATGGCGATAACGGAGCAGTTTCAAATCCAGATAAAATTATTAGTTTTAAATCTCAATAATTAAATAATGAATGTCATTAAAAGATTTCAATTTTAATGTTCATCATACTCAAAATTATGCAAGAGTAGGAATTATAGAGACTCATAGAGGTAATATTAATACTCCTGCGTTTATGCCAGTTGGTACACAAGCAACCGTTAAAGGTGTTTTTTTAGAAGATATAAAAAAAACAGGTAGTGAGATAATTTTATCAAATACATATCATTTAATGATAAGACCTGGTGTTGAAAGAATTGAAAGTGTTGGAGGACTTCATGAATTCATGAATTGTGATTTACCAATTTTAACCGACTCAGGCGGTTTTCAAGTTATGTCGCTGTCAAAATTAAATAAAATTGATAGAGATAAGGGTGCAATTTTTCAATCACATATTGATGGTAAAACTTTTATTTTAAGTCCTGAAGAAAGCATAAGAATTCAAAAAGGTTTGAACTCAGACATAGTGATGGTTATGGATGAATGCCCTAAAAATACTAAGGACTATGATAAAATTAATAAATCAATGGAATTATCTTCCGAGTGGGCAAAAAGATCAAAAGATGCATTTGGCATAAATGATCACAAAGGTTTATTTGGAATAGTACAAGGTGGGTTATTTAATGATCTAAGAATAAAATCTTTAAATAACCTTATTGATATTGGATTTAATGGGTATGCTCTAGGAGGATTGGCAGTAGGGGAAACACAAGATGAAATGTTTGATGTACTTGATGGAATAAAAGATTATATGCCTAAAGATAAACCAAGATATTTAATGGGTGTTGGTACTCCGTCTGATATACTAGGAGCAGTAAAGAGGGGTGTTGATATGTTTGACTGTGTAATGCCCACAAGGTCTGGGAGAACTGGTTTAGCTTTTACTTGGGGTGGTCAAATACAAATTAGAAATTCAAAATATAAAAATGATAATACACCTCTGGACAAAAATGTCACAAAGTTCAATTTAAATAAATATTCTAAGAATTATTTAAATCATTTATTTAACACTAATGAAATGTTAGCTTCAATGATTCTAACCCTTAATAACATCAATTTTTATCAAGATTTAATGAGAAACATAAGAGACAATATAAAACAAGGTACTTTTAATGAATTTCACGATAAGTACATCAATAAATTGTAAATTTTTAACATTGATTAATAAAAAAAAATCAATATAAAAACGCTTCTTGGGGGCCCTTAGCTCAGTTGGTAGAGCAATTCCCTTTTAAGGAATGGGTCGATGGTTCGAGTCCATCAGGGCTCACCACTTAAGCAATAGGCGGATATTTAACAATTATTTCGTTTATCCAATTTGTAATATTATTAATTCTATTTGTTGAAGATGGGTGAGTAGACATAAATTCTGGTGGTTCTTTCCCTTTTTTAGCCTCTTTCATTCTTTCCCAAACTTTGATTGTTTCCCTTATGTCATAACCAGATAGTGATGCAAATATCAAACCAAGATAATCAGCTTCACTCTCTTGTTTTCTATTGAAAGGATTCATAATTCCTATCTGTGATAATAAACCGACAGCATTCATCCCTGTGGTTCTATTTATCTGAGATACTTTGCCTTTAGTGGCTATATCTAAAATTGCTGTGCCAGTATTTAACAAAACACCTCTACTTGCTCTTTCTACTGAATGTTTTGCAACTGCATGTGCTATTTCATGACCCATTACAGCTGCCAATCCATCTTCATTTTTAGTTATATCTAATAGACCTGTATAAACAGCTATTTTACCTCCAGGCATACACCAAGCATTTTTAACTTTTTTTTTATCAATAAGTATATATTCCCAATCAAAATTTATAGTTGGGTCAGGTATATTATTGCGGTCAAAGTATTCTGATATTGAATATTCAATTTTAGATCCAATTTCTTTTATTTGATTTAATGTTTTAGTATCATCACTTAAAGTTTCTTTCTCTTTTACCTTTTCATATAATTGAGCAGCTTTCGCATTGAGGTTAGATTCGGGAATTAATTTTAGTTGTTTTCGATCTGTTATCGGTGCACTACCACATGCAGATAGGCCAAAAGATAAGCAACTACAACCAAATAAATGTATAAAATTTCTTCTATTCACTTTTTTTACTTAATATATTACACCTTTTTTATAATAATTTATATGATACTTAATAACAAAATTTTAATAGTACTATTTGTACTGGCAGTCATATTTGTTTTATATGCAAGTTACAGTTAATTTATGGCAAAATTAAAAAGAAAAGGAATTTCAATTCTTGGAAGACTTAGAAACTATTTTATAGCAGGAATAGTTGTCCTTGTTCCTATAGGTATCACATTATATTTAACTAGATTTTTTATATCTATATCGTCAAAATTAATACCAAACGAACTAAATCCAAATAGTTATTTGCCTTTTGCAATACCAGGTTTGGAAATATTGTTAGCTATAATTTTTATTACAATAATTGGAAGTTTATCTCTTTCATTTATTGGAAAAAAAATACTTAAAATATTTAATGATATATTAAAAAGAATACCAATTTTAAGAACAATTTATTCAGCAATTGGTCAAATGACTGAAACACTAGCACCAAAAAAAGGATCAAAGAAAAGTGTAGTCTTAGTTGAGTATCCGAGAAAAGGTAGTTGGGCAGTAGGGTTTGCGACCAGAGAAAACGATGGTGAAATATCAAAAAAAACAAATACTAATCTTATTAATGTATTTGTTCCAACAACACCAAATCCTACAAGTGGATTTTTATTAATGTTTCCCAAAGATGAAGTTATTTATTTAGATATGACTTTTGAAGAAGCATCTAAATTTATTGTTTCAGCCGGTACTTCAGATCCAAAAAAAATTTAAGAAATTTCGTTAATTATTGATGCACGATCGTATAATTTTAATAATTTATTATATTTACTGAAATTATCACCTTTCATCTCTAATTTTTTTACTTCTGCCTCAGCAAGTAAGAATAAGTCTTCATTTAATATGGGATCAGCTAATCTAAAATTTTTAATTCCACTTTGCTTAAATCCTAACAAATCCCCATATCCACGTAATTTCATATCTTCCTCAGAAATTACAAAACCGTCATCTGAACTTTTTAGAATGTTAATTCTTTTTTTTGCATTCTCACTTAGTGAGGATTTAAACATCAATATACAGTAAGATTGTTTACTACCACGTCCGACACGACCTCGTAATTGATGTAATTGGGATAAACCATACTTATCAGCATTTTCAATAACAATTATGTTAGCATTAGGAAAATCAATTCCAACCTCAATAACAGTGGTTGAAACCAATATATCCAACTTTCTATCTAAGAAATTATTTAAAATTTTATTCCTTTCATCCTTATCAAGTGAACCATGAATTAATCCAATTCTATTCTTAAAATATTTTTCTAAATACTTAAATTTATTTACAGCAGATTGTTGTTCAACTTTTTTCGACTCTTCTATCAAAGGACAAACCCAGAAAATTTGATTTTTATTAGAAATTTCTTTTTTAACGAATCTAATTATTTCAGATATTTTATCTTCTAACTTACTGTAAGTGACTATTTTTTTTCTATTTTTTGGTTTTTCTTTAATTAAGGTTAAATCCATATCACCATAAACCGTCATCATCATTGTTCTTGGTATTGGAGTTGCAGACATGACTAGAACATCGCAGTTGTTTCCACCTTTTTCTGATAACTCTTTACGTTGAAGAACTCCAAACTTATGTTGTTCATCAATTATTATTAAACCGAGTTTATTATATTCAACCTTTTTTTGGAATAACGCATGTGTTCCTATCAGAAAGTCTATCTTACCAAGTTTTAAATTTTCTAAAATTTTCTTTCTATCAGCATATTTTGACTTACCAGTTAACATTTCAATTTTAATATTTTTGGGAAGATATTTTTTAGCAAAAGAAAAATGTTGCTTAGCTAGAATTTCAGTCGGCACCATAAAGCTTGTTTGATATCCAGAATTTATACAATTTACCGCAGCTATCATTGATACTATTGTTTTACCTGATCCAACATCCCCTTGTAAGAGTCTAAACATCCTACTTTTTGATTTAAGATCTTCGTTTATAATTTTTATTGCTGCTTCTTGATCATTTGTTAATTTAAAATTTAAATCCTGTATCAATTTTTCCTTACAATCCTTAAAAATTTTTTGTGATTTCTTTATTTTTTTTATTTTAGTTCTTATTTTTGAGGATAATAAAAAATGAGCAAACAATTCGTCAAAAACTAACCGTTTATAATACTTAGATTTTAAAATTTCTTTAGTATCAAGACTGTGAATTTTTAAGATTGCGTCTTTCCACTTAATATTATTAAATTTTTTCTTTATATCGTCATTTAGCCACTCATCTAAATCTGGTAATTCCTTTAAGACTTCATTAATTATATTATTGTATTTATTGATTGTAAGACCATCTGTAAGACTATATTTATTTTGAGTCTCTAAGATATTTTCATTACTTTCTTTAACCTGTGTCGGATTAGTGATTTGATATTTATTTCTAAAAAAATTAATTTTACCACTTATTATTATTTCAGTATTTAATGGTAAGATTTTTTTTATATATCCTTCATATGAATTAAAAAAAACACAATCTATTTTTATATCATTACTTTGACATACAACTCGGTTGGGCAATCTTCTTATTCTAGGAAAATTATATTTTATAGGTGTTAGTTTAATTGTTTGTAACTTTCCTATTTGTATATCACCAACATTTGTTACTTTTGAATTTTCAATTTTACTCGTAGGCAAATGCCACAATAAATCAAAAATTGTATTTATATTTTTTCTTTTAAATAATTGGCTTGTTTTTTTCCCTATACCTTTAATATTCTGAATATTTGACAATAAATAGTCGTGATCATTCATGATTTATATATATAAAGATTTAATTAATGGATTCAAATAAACAAAACTTAATTAATAAAATTTTATACAGAGCTCAGTATCGTGGAACTAAAGAAATGGATATCTTTGTCAGTAAATTTGTTAATTCAATTATTGATAATCTCGATCATAAAGAATTAGTTTCTTTAGATAAGTTAATTAATTTTGATGATGAAACTTTAGTCAATTTTAGTTTAGGTGAAAAATCAAAAGACTTTGAAGATGAAGTTATCTTAAAAAAACTTATAGAATTTAAAAATAAATATTAGTGGCGGAGAGACTGGGATTCGAACCCAGGAAAGAGTTGCCCCTTTGCCGGTTTTCAAGACCGGTGCTTTCAACCGCTCAGCCATCTCTCCTAATTTGTAATAATTAAAATTCTATATTTCATAAACAAAATAGTTTAATTGATCAATATAATGTTAAGCAAAAATCAATTTAATAAAGGTATAATTTTAACGGCATTTGGTTCTTTCTGGTGGGGTTTTATTGGAGTTATATATTTTAAATATATTGCTTTTGCTGGCCACATTGAAGTTGTCCTACATCGAAGTGCATGGACAACTGTTATGCTAATTTTAACAACAATTATTTTATCAAAGTGGAAAAAATTTAGCTCGGTTTTTAAAGATAAAAAAAAAATTATGATGCTATTTTTATCTGGATTATTAATTTTTACGAATTGGGCTGTTTGGATTTATGCAATAGGGAATGATCAAGTTATAGATGCTAGTTTTGGATATTTTATAATGCCTATAATAAGTGTTTTTTTAGGTTATTTTTTTTTAAAAGAGGAATTAAGTTTCAAAACTAAAATTTCACTTTTAATCGTAACTATATCAATTTTGTATTTAGTAATATCTAGTTTCCAATCAATTCCATGGGTTGGATTAATAGTAGCTTTAAGTTGGAGTTTTTATAATTTAGTAAGAAAAAAAATTGATGTAGACACAGATATTGGTTTATTAGTTGAAAGTTTATTTATTTTTCCAGCGGTAATATTTGCTTTTTATTTAATTGTACAAAATGATTTAAATGATTTTGATATATCGAATGTTAAATTAATGTTAATATTCATGCTGGCAGGCCCTATGACCGTGATTCCTTTATATCTATATGTTAGAGGTGTTGAATTATGTGGTTTAGGTCCGACTGGTATGGTTTTTTATATAACTCCAACTTTGCAATTCTTGTTGGGTTATTTCTTATATAATGAGGAATTAGATATACATAAATTAATCAGCTTTATTTTGATATGGATTGCTGTATCGATATACCTAAAAGATTTGTATGAAAAAAATTAAATTATTTATCATATCAATATTAATTATATTAAATTCTTCAATTCTAATCGCTGATGATTTTAACAATTGGAAAATTAAATTTAAAAAAAGAGCTATTAATGAAGGTATTAGTAAATCAACAGTTAATAATTTAATAGATAAAACAAAGTTTTTACCTGATGTAATAAAGTATGACAGATACCAGCCAGAATTCTATGAAGACACAAAGACATATATTTCAAAAAGAACATCGTCAAAAAAAGTAAAATTAGGAAAAATTATATTAAATAAAGAAAATAATATTATTAATAAAGTATCTTCTGAATACAAAGTAGATAAAAATTTACTATTAGCACTAATGGGTATTGAAACTAACTTTGGAAACTATTTAGGCAAAATGGATATTATTTCTTCACTTGCAACCTTAAGCTTCGATCAAAGAAGAAGTGAATTTTTTACTAAAGAATTAATCACTCTTTTAAAATTAGTAGACGCAAAAATTATAGATCCAAGCACATTATTTGGATCTTGGGCGGGTGCATTTGGCAATTTTCAATTTATGCCATCCACAATTGAAAATCATGCCATTGACTATAATAAAGATGGATCAATTGATCTAAAAAATATTGAGGACTCTTTTGCATCTGCAGCTAACTATTTAAGTAATCTTGGATGGAATGATAATACTCCGTGTTTTTATAGAATTAATCTAAATGAAAATATTCCTGATAAATATTTAAATACATCAGCAAAAAAAATTAAACATGAGAGAAAAGTAAAATATTTAAAAAATTATATAAAAAATTCGTCTTTTTTGGACAAATATGACAATTTGACAGCAGCAATAGTTACTCCTGATGCTGAAATAGTTGAAAATGCAAATAAACTTAAACCAGCATATATTATTTTTAATAATTATAAGCTAATCTTAAAGTGGAACAGGTCATTAAGATTTAGTTTGGCTGTATGCACATTAAAAAATAGTTTTGAAAATGAAACTTAAGATAATAATTTTTTTAGCAATAATTTTAACAGCATGTGAAACTACTAATAAAAAAGTAATCACGAATAAAGATTTCAAAAATTATTCAAATGATGGATTTGCTCTCATATATAATAATGATATTTTCAAAAAACGAATAATTTCAAAAAAAATAGATCAAAGATCATTAATTATTTTCAATAATAAACTTAAAAAAGATACAGATATAAAAATAACAAATTTATTAAATGAAAAGTATTTAATTGCTAAAGTAGGAAAAAATTCAAAATATCCAATTTTTTATAATTCAGTAATTTCTGAAAGGATTGCCATTGAACTTGATATTGATCCTGATCAACCCTATGTACGTGTAGAAACAATAAATTCTAGTAATACTTTTGTTGCAAATAAAGCTAAAACATTTGATGAGGAAAAAAAAGTAGCTAATAAAGCTCCAGTAGACAGCATTTCAATCCAAAACATATCAATTGAAAAAGATAATAATTCAAAAGTTGAAAAGGTGAAAAATACAAAATTTGAATTTATAATTAAATTTGCCGATTTATTTTTTGAAGAATCTGCAATTACATTGAAAAAAAGACTTGAGGATGAATATAATTTAAAAGACATAAATATCAAAAAAATGTCTAAAAATTTATATAGGGTTTATAAAGGTCCTTTTTATAATTTAGGATCAATTAAAAATGTATATAATGAGATTGCTGATATAAATTTTGAAAATATTGAACTAATAAAATTATGAAAATAAAAGCATTATTAAGTTTTGTCCTATCATTTTTAATTATAACTAATATTTCTTATGCAAAATTTAACATAAATGCACGAACTGCAATTTTACAAGACTATTTATCTGGTGAAATTTTATATGAAAAAAATCCTGATGAGAGAATATTTCCTGCTTCTATGACAAAAATAATGACTTCAATCGTTGCTTTTGATTTATTGAAAAGTGGCGAAATCACTTTAGATGAAAAATTTATTGTTTCTGAAAATGCTTGGAGATTATCCTCATCTGGTTATTCATCAATGTTTATAATGGTTGGAGATGAAGTTTCGGTAGAAGATTTATTATTAGGTATAATTGTTGCTTCAGGTAATGATGCTTGTGTAGCTTTGGCTGAAGGTATTGCAGGAACTGAGGACGAGTTTGCTTTACTAATGACTGAGAAAGCTCAAGAAATTGGGATGGAAAATACTAATTTTTCAAATTCGTCAGGGATTAACGATGATAACAATTATTCAACCGTTAGAGATATTTTAATTATGTCGAATTATTTAATCAAAGAACATCCTAAATATTATGAGTATTTTAAAATTAAAGAATTTACTTGGAGTAGGACTGGAGGGGATCCAATTACACAAGGAAATAGAAATCCATTATTGTATAAAAATATGGGTGTAGATGGAATTAAAACTGGCTACCTCGGTTCTGAAAAATATTCATTAGCCTCATCTATATTAAGAAAAGAAAGAAGATTAATAGCTGTTGCAAGTGGTTTTGAAACAAAAAATTCAAGATCAAAACAATCACAAAAGTTACTAACTTGGGGAATTACAAATTTTGATACAATAAAAATAAGTAATGATAACGAATATCTTTATGAACTAGATGTATGGCAGGGAAATAAGAAAAAAGTAAAAGTTAATGCTAAAGATGTAATTTATAAGACTATTCCAAAAGCTAAAAAAAAATATATGAAAGTGAAGATTGTTTATGAAGGACCTATACAAGCGCCGATAAAAAAGGGTGAAAAATTAGCAGAAATAAAAGTATTATATAAAGATGAAGTTATATCTAATCATGACTTATTTTCTACAGAAAATATCAAACAGCAAAATGCAATATCAAGGTTGATATCTTCTATCAATTTTTTGATATGGGGCGATGTCTAAATATCCAATTATTATATTTGAAGGCATTGAGGCCTCAGGAAAAACTACAAATTTTAAAATTGCTGCAAATTATTTAAAAAAGCGAAGAAAAAGTTTTATTAAATTAAGAGAGCCTGGTGGTTCAATTTTTTCAGAAAAAATAAGAAAATTGATTTTAAATAAGAAACTAAATTTAAATAATAAAACCGATTTATTGTTATTTTATGCTGGAAGATCAGAAAATTTTGAGAAAATTATTAAAAAATATTATAAAAAAAAAATAATATTAATTGATCGTTTTACAGATTCTACTATTGCGTATCAACATTATGGAATGAAAATTGATTTAAAAGTAATCAAAATGCTGAATAAGTTTATAATTGGAAATTTTAATCCTGATATAGTTTTTTTAAGCACTGTAAATGCAAAAAATTTACAAAAAAGACTCAGAAATAGATCTAACTTAAATAGATATGATAAATTTAAACTTAAATTTTATAACAAAGTTCAGAACGGGTATGAAAAAATATCAAGCAATAAGAACAAATATATTAAAATTAATTCAAACACTAATACAATTAACGAAGTAAAAAAAATCATAATAAATAAACTTGAGAAAATAATATAAATGTCTGAACATAAATTAATAGGACATGAATCATATTTAGGAAAATTTGTAACACTTTACGAAAATAATGAACTTCCAAATAAAATTTTGTTATCTGGTAAAAAAGGTATTGGAAAATCATTACTTACAGAAAAATTTTTATATAAAATTTTTAATTCTAATAACGATAATGAGCTAATAAAAAACAAATCCCATCCTAATATTTTAAGTATAAAAAAAAATAATGATAAAAAAAATATAGAAATTGATCAAATTAGAGAAATCATAAAGTTTACAAATCAATCCTCCTTTAATAATAAATCGAGATTTATAATTCTCGACGATGTTGAATTTTTAAATATTAATTCATCAAATGCTTTATTAAAAAATTTAGAAGAACCAAATGAAAATGTTTTTTTTATTTTAATTTTTAATTCAGAGAAGTTTTTAATAGACACAATAAAATCTCGATGTATAGAATTTAAATTAAGTCTATCTAATGAGAATACTAGATTGATTATCAATAATTACTTTAATGAAAATATTTATGAACAAATAAATTCAAATTTAATAAATTATTACTCAACACCTTTTTTTTTAATATCCTTAATAAACTATATGAATGAATTTGAATTATCAGTATCCGAAACCACAGTTGATGATTTATTAGTTAATTTAATTAATAATAAGCACTATATTAAACAAGAATTTATAAGAGATAATTTAAATATGATTATTGAATTATTTTTTTATAAACATATAAACACAACAAAAAAATTGTCATATAAAGTTAAAGAATATTATTATTCAAAATTATCTAATGTAAAAAAATATAATCTTGATTATGAAACTTTTTTTTTAGAATTTAAGGATCAATTATTAAGTGAATAAAAATTATTATATAACAACACCAATTTACTATCCTTCCGCAAAACCTCATATGGGACATGCATATTCAAGTATAATTGCTGATTTTTTTGCACGTTTCAAAAAAATTGATGGTTTTAATGTCTATTTTTTAACAGGTACAGATGAGCATGGTTTGAAAATACAAAGATCTGCTGAAAAGTTAAATAAGGATCCAAAATCTTTTTGTGATGAAATAAGTAAAACATTTGAGGATTTAACTAAAACATTAAACTTATCTAATACAGATTTTATTAGAACGACAGAAGATAGACATAAAGTATCTGTACAAAATTTATGGAATATACTTGAAAAAAATAATCAAATTTTTTTGTCTAAATATTCTGGTTGGTATTCTGTATCAGATGAGGCCTTTTATAATGAAGAAGAGGTCGAAGAAAAAGATGGTTTAAAAGTTGCTAAATCATCCGGTTCAGCTGTTGAGTGGGTTGAAGAAGAATCTTTTTTTTTTAAACTTTCAGAATGGGAAAAACCGTTATTAGATTTTTATGAAAAAAATAAAAATTTCATATTACCTGAAAGTAGAAGAAATGAAGTAATAAGCTTTGTCAAAAGTGGATTAAAAGACTTATCTGTTAGTAGAAAAACATTTTCTTGGGGTGTAAAAGTACCAAGTGATGAAAATCATGTCGTTTATGTATGGTTAGATGCATTAACAAATTATTTAAGTTCTTTAAAATATCCCGATGAAAATAATGAATTATATAAAAGTTTTTGGCCAGCAGATTTACATATTATTGGTAAAGACATATTAAGATTTCACGCTATTTATTGGCCAGCATTCTTATTGGCTGCAAAAATAGAACCGCCAAAAAGGGTATACGGACATGGATGGATACTCTCTGGTGACGAAAAAATGTCAAAATCAAAAGGAAATATTTTAGATCCATTAGAAATAATAAATATTTATGGTTTAGATCCATTAAGATATTATTTACTTAAAGAAGTTTCTTTTGGTAATGATGGTAATATTTCTGAGGAAAAATTAGAAAATTGTATTAATAGCGATTTGGCAAATAATTTTGGAAATCTCTGTCAAAGAGTACTTTCTTTTGCTGAAAAAAATTGTTCATCTTTAATACCTGATCATAAATTTACTGATGATGATTTTGAAATTTTAAAACCATTAAATAATCTAGATAAAATAAGATCATTTATAGATAATCAAGATATAAACCAATATATGAGTTTTATTGTTGATAGATTGTTTTCTGCAAATAAATATTTTAATGATCAGGAACCTTGGAAGAAGAAAGATGATAGATTAAGGTTGAATACGATTGTTTATACTGCATTAGAATTAATTAGAAAAATTACTATTTTGCTTTATCCAGTAATGCCAGAAACATCAGTAAAAGTCCTAAATGTTTTTAATGAAACAGAAAATTCTATTGATTTTACATCAATTGATAATAATGAAATTTTAAAAAAAGATTTAAAAATAAATAAATTAGATATTTTGTTTAAAAAAATTGAAAAATGATAGACTCTCATTGTCATCTTGATCACGAACCTCTTTATTCAAATATCAATGATGTTATAAAACGTTCCAAGGAAAATGGATTAAAGAAAATTTTAACTATTTCAACCAATTCAAAAAGCTTTGAAAATATTAAAGAGATTATAAATCTTGATGAAATAATTTATGGAAGTATAGGTATTCACCCTCATGAGTCTAGTAATGATAATATGGATAAAAAATTCATTGTTGAAAATGCCAATAAATTTAAAAAGATAATTGGGGTAGGGGAGACAGGATTAGATTTCTATTATGAAAATAGTCATAAAGATGATCAAATTAAAAGTTTTGAGACACATATAGAAGCCTCTATTGAACTTAAATATCCTTTGATAGTTCATTCTAGAAGTGCTGAAAGAGAAACATTTGATATTTTAAATAAATATAAAAATAGCGATATTAAAATACTCATGCACTGTTTTACAGGTTCAAAAGAGTTTGCTAAAAAAATGATGACATTAAATGCGTATTTTTCTGCAAGTGGAATAATAACATTTAAAAATAGTATTGATCTTCAAGAAACATTTAAAATGATTGAAAATGATAAAATTTTAATTGAAACAGATAGCCCTTTTTTAGCACCTATACCAATGAGAGGTAAAAAAAACGAACCCTCTTTTATTAAATATACATTGGAAAAACTTTCAGAATTAAAATCAAAAACTTTTGATGAATTAGAAACTATTACAAATGATAATTTTGAACGATTATTTTTTCAAAAATGACTATAAAATTTATAATATTAGGTTGTGGAAGCTCAATGGGTGTGCCAAGACCTGATGGTTTTTTTGGAAATTGCGATCCCAAAAATAAGAAAAATTATAGAACAAGATGTTCAGCCCTTATTAAAACTTTTAATGAAAACATTTTAATTGATACATCTCCAGACTTAAGACAACAGTTATTACGACATAAAATTAAGAAAATTGATAAAGTATTCTATTCTCATATGCATGCTGATCAAACACATGGAATAAATGATTTAAGATCTTTTTTTATTAATAGTAGAAAACAAGTTAATGTTTATGCTGATAATGAAACATCCAAATATTTAAAACAAAGTTTTTCATATTGTTTTGAAAGTTTCTCAAAAGAATATCCAGCTACTTTAAAATTAAATAAATTAAAAAAAAATTCGTTTATTAAACATAAAAATAAAAATTTAAAATTTAAATCGATTGTTGTTCAACATGGTTCAGTCAAATCTAATTGTTTTATAATTGACAAAAAACTTGCATACATTACTGATGTAAGTGATATTTACAAAAAAGATTATTTTTATTTTAAAAATCTTAAGTATTTAATAATTGATTGTCTTTGGTACAATTTTCATCCATCACACTTCAATTTAGAAAAATCTTTACACTTCATCAAAAAATTTAAACCAAAAAATGCTATTCTTTCAAATTTATCACCAGTGTTAGATTATAATCAGTTAAAGAAAGTTATACCTAAAAATGTTATACCAGCACATGATGGTTTAACTGTAGAACTATAGTATTTCTTCAATTTTATTTATGATTTTATTTGATGTTGGTTTTGTAAAAGAAGCATATGTTTCCTCTACATTTCCCTGTTTATTGATTAATATTTTATGAAAATTCCACTTAGGAATTGCAGATTTGCCAAAATTATTTTGTGCCCACACAAAAATCTCA
>CACBXW010000008.1 GCA_902543295.1 uncultured Pelagibacteraceae bacterium
TAATTGATGTAAAGATTCTTTTATTGATTTCCAACATTTAGACCACCAAAATTTCTTTTTATTTTTTCAAATTTGTTGATAATTCTATAAAAATCTTTTTTTGTAAATTCTGGCCACATTTTTTTTTCAAAAAAAATTTCTGTATAAATAATTTGCCAAGTTAAAAAATTACTTATTCTATTAGTGTCTCCGGTTCTAATTAAAATATCTGGGTTGGGTATGTTTGCAGTATATAAGTTATTAGTAATATTTTTTTCATTTATAATTCCAATTTTTTTTCTGATTTTTTTTATGCTATATAAAATTTCCTGTCTAGAGCCATAATTTAAAGCCATATTAATTTGAATTTTTTTATTAGATTTAGTTAACTTCTCAACTTTTTTTATTTTATTTTTTAATGTCCTTGGAAATGGTGCAATATTTCCAATAATTTTGATTTTTATGTCTTTTTTAATTAGATTTAAAATTTCTTTATCAATATACTTATCTAATAAAGTAAAAAGAAATTTTATTTCCTTTAAAGGTCTTTTCCAATTTTCTGTAGAAAAAACAAATAGAGTTAAATATTTTATTTTTTTTTCTATTGCCGCTTGAATTATCTTTTCAACGGTTTCTAAGCCTTTTTTGTGGCCATAATTTCTCGATTTATTTTTATGTAAACCCCATCTACCATTACCATCCATAATTATGGCTACATGTATGGGTGAATTCATATTGTCATTATTTCTTTTTCTTTTGACAAAACTTTTTCATCAATTAATTTTACATTACTATCTGTATAATCTTGTATTTTTTTAATATATTTTTTTTCATCATCTTCTGAAATTTTTTTTGATTTTAATAATTTTTTTAATTCATCATTTCCATCTCTACGAATATTTCTAATTGAAACTTTGCACTTCTCACCCATAGACTTAACAATTTTTTTTATTTCTGTCCTTCTTTCCTCACTTAAATCAGGGATTGGTAATCTAATTAATTGACCATCTATTTGTGGATTAAGACCAAGTTCAGATTTCTTAATAGATGAATCTACCAAAGATACATTATTAATATCCCATACTTGAATATTTATTGTTCTAGGTTCAGGAGTTGTAATTGTTCCTAGTTGGTTAATTGGAAGTTTTTGTCCATAAACATCTATCTTGATCAAATCTAGCATACTAGAATTCGCACGACCAGTTCTCAAAGAATTTAGTTCTTTTATAAAAACATCTATAGTTTTTGACATTTTTGACTTGTATGAATTATCATCAAACATTAGTCACCTATTTTCAATCTTGTGAATTCTTTTATTTTTAAATTCGGTACTTTTAAGTCATTCATGATATCTTTTACTTTTCTCTTGGGTTCCATCACCCAATCCTGTGTCATCAAACTATTTTCTTCCTTGAATTTACTTATTTTACCTAAACTAATTTTTTTAGCAATTTCAGCAGGTTTTCCAGAATTTTTTAGCTCTTCCGCAATTAAATTTTCCTCTTTTTCAATTATATCATTATTAATTTCAGTAGCATTCAAAGCTATTGGATTGGATGCTGCAATATGCATTGATAATTGTTTACCAAATAAATTTATTTTCTCATTTTTTTCATTTGTTTCTAAACTAACAACTACACCAAGTTTAGATACATTATCTTTTATTATTGAATGCTGGTAAATAAAGTTTAGTGAATTACTATTCTCAATTGTTTTGAGATTTCCTATTGTAATTTTTTCGCCAATTTTTGCTATTAAATCTACAAGACTATCTTCAACTGTTTTACCGTTACTCATCACAGATTTGTTTAATTTTTCTAACACAGATGAACAATTGTTATTAATTTCACTCAATTCTTTAACAAAATTTATAAAATCCTCATTTTTAGCTACAAAATCGGTTTCACAATTTACCTCTAATAATGAGGTTTTATTTTCATTCCCACTTATTACAATAACGCCTTCCTTGGCATCTCTAGACATCTTTTTTGATGCTTTTGCAATACCTTTTACTCTTAAAATTTCTGCAGCTTTATCTAGGTCACCATTTGACTCCTTTAAAGCTAAATTACAATCCTTAAAACCAGCGCCAGTAGATTTTCTTAGTTGTTTTACACTTTCAATATCACTCATTTGTTTGTTTTTTGAATTTAATTTAATTTTTTTTCAAATTTTTTATTTTGATTTATGTTTGTATTACTATCTATTTTTTCATCTTTTTGATTTTGATCAGATGAAATCTTTGAATTTCTCATAGCGTCCAAAACAGTTTCTTTCAAAAGACTACAATATAAATCAATAGATCTTCTTGCATCATCATTTCCTGGAATAGGATAATCTATGCCCTCAGGGTCAGAGTTAGTATCTAATATTGCTATAATAGGAATCCCTAATTTAATTGATTCTTTAATTGCTAGTGACTCATAATTTGTATCTATTATAAAAACAAGATCGGGGACTTTCTTCATTTCCATTATACCTCCTAAAGATCTTTGTAATTTATCCCTTTGACTACTCATTTTAAGAAGTTCTTTTTTTGTAAAACCTCTATTTTCAGAAGATAAGTCTAAATTAATCTTGTTAAGTTTTTTTATAGAATTAGAAATTGTTCCCCAATTTGTAAGCATGCCACCTAACCATCTAAAATTAACAAAATATTGATCTGTCTCTTTTGCTAATTGAGCTATTGCTTCAGAAGCCTGCTTTTTTGTAGAAATAAATAAGATTTTTCCTCCAGATGAAATTGTTGAATATACTTTTTCTAAAGCTACATTGGTCAGCTCTAAGGTTTGAGTAAGATCGATTATATGAATGGAGTCTCTTTTTCCAAATATATATTTTTTCATCTTTGGATTCCACCTCAAGGTTTTGTGACCTAAATGAACTCCAGCTTCTAGTAATTGCTCAATAGTTATCTTTGGTATTTTCATAATGTTTCCCGGTTATGCCACCACAATTACTGCCCCTGAGGGACCGGAGGTTTAAAAACCATTAATTGTGTGCGTTATTAATTTGTGAGATAAATACTAAAAATTTAATAAAAAACAAGTTTTTTTTAATCAAATATAACGTTTTCTTTTAAATCTAAAGAATTTAATAATTTATTATTAATATTTCGTTTGTTTTTAAGTTTAAAAAACATCTTTTGATCAGCTTTTTCAAGATGTATAGACACTTCTGTCTCGCCATCTTTTGTTGAAAGTTGGCCTAGCTTTTTAAAATCCTGATAGTCATTAATTTTAAATGTAATGTTAGAAATTTGTGTATTCACTAATTCATTTAGAGATATAATTTTCTTAACATTAATTCTTTTTTGGGTTTTATTTTCATCAGAATAATTTTTAATTAAAGTCAGCATAAGTGAACTACCCTCAATTAAATTACCTCTATTTGATTCAAAAATTTCAGAAAAAATAAATAGCTCAAAAACATTTGATAAATCAGAAAATTTTACAATTCCATATGACGTGCCTTTCTGTGTTTTTTTTTCTTGAACTTTAAGCACGGTGCATGCAACATTAGAACTTAATATATTATTATTTTTTTCAATATCATTGAAATCATTTATATTATATTGCTTAAATATTGACTTATATTGATTTAAAGGATGATCAGAAATATAAAATCCCAATGTTTCAAATTCTTTACTAAGTTTGAAATCTGTATTCCAATCATCGATTTTTTCTAAAAAATTTGTATCCTCATTCTCTTCATCAGAAAATAAGTCAATTTGATTTAATGATCTGTTCTCATGAATATTTTTTGATTTTAATATTAAATTTGGAATAGAATTGAATAAAGAATGTCTATTACTATTAAATTCATCAAAGCATCCGGCTTGTACAAGGCCTTCGAGTTGTAGTTTATTTATATCTTTATGATTAATTCTATTTATAAAATCGTATAAATTTTTAAATTCTCCATTATTTTGTCTTTCTTCTATTACATTTGAAATAGATTCAAATCCTACATTTTTGATAGCACCCAAAGCATAATAAAATTTTTTTCCATCTGAAAAAAAATCTGCAAAAGATTTGTTTATATTTGGTCTTACAATTTTAATATTAAGTCTTTTCAATTCTTCATAAAATTCACTAAGTTTCTTTTGATTAGATAACTCCATTGACATTGATGCAACAAAGAATTCGTGAGGATAATAAGTCTTAAGATAGGCAGTTTGATAAGCTATAACAGCGTATGCAGCAGCATGACTCTTATTAAATCCATACTCCGCAAAAGGTTCTATCTTTAAAAAAATACCTGCAGCAATATCTTTGCTAATTCCATTATTAAATGCACCCTCTACAAATCTTTTTTTTTGCTTTTCTAATTCAGCTCTTTTCTTTTTTCCCATTGCTCTTCTCAAAATATCTGCTTCTCCTGCGGTAAAGCCTGAAAGAACTTGTGCAATTTGCATAACTTGCTCTTGATAAATTATAACTCCATAAGTTGGTTTCAATATCTGTTCCAATTTCGGATGAAGATAATCAGGCTCTCTCTTTCCATGTTTGCATTCATTATATATGGGTATATTGCTCATAGGTCCGGGTCTATAGAGAGCCACTAAAGCAATAATATCTTCTAAACGATTAGGTTTCATATTTATAAGGGCATCTTTCATTCCAGAACTTTCAAGTTGAAATAATCCCACAGTTTTTCCACTTGATAATAATTCATAAACTTTTTGGTCTTCATAATTAATTTTTTCAACATTAAATTCAGGGTTGATTTTATTAATCAATTTTTGTGCCTTATCAATAACTGTAAGTGTTTTTAATCCTAAAAAATCAAATTTTATAAGTCCTGCATTTTCTGCTGAATACATATCAAACTGTGTCGAGGGTAATAATAGATCTGCTGAATTATCTTTATAAAGAGGAACAGTTTCTGTTAGTTTTTTATCTGCAATTACTACCCCAGCCGCATGTGTTGCCACATTACGATTTAAACCCTCTAGTTTAAGTGATAAATTAACTAAGCGATCAACTCTTTTATCTTCTTTAATTAAATTTTGAAGTCTAGGTTCAATATTTATACACTGCTGTAAAGACATTGGTCTTGAGGGATCAAAAGGTATCATTTTACAAATATTGTCTATAAAACCATATGGTAATCCCAAAACTCGACCGACATCCCTTATTACCATTCTTGCCTTTAGCTTACCAAAAGTAATAATATGGGCTACACTATCTTTATATTTTGAGGTTAAATATTTAAAAACTAAATCTCTTTTTTCCTCACAAAAATCAATATCAAAATCAGGCATTGAAATTCTGTCGGGATTTAAAAATCTTTCAAAAATTAGATTAAATTTTATTGGGTCAATGTTGGTTATTGATAAACACCAAGCGACCAGTGAACCAGCGCCTGAACCTCTACCTGGTCCTACTGGTATTTTATTCTGTTTAGCCCATTTAATGTAATCTGAAACAATTAAGAAATAACCAGAGTAATTCATTTCAACTATTATTTGAATTTCATGATCTAATCTTTTTTTATATTCCAAATATGTTTTATCTTTTTCATTATTTATTGGATCTATATCAAAAACTAATTTAAATTTATTTTTTAACCCTTCAAAAGATAACTGCCTCAGCATATCATTTGGATCTTTTACAGATGATGAAATACTTGGCAAAATGGGTTTAGAAAAATTGGGCTTAAAAGAACATCTAAACGGCAAATTAAAATTATTTTCTAATGCTTCAGGTAAATCTTTAAAAACTTCAATCATCTCTTCAGATGATTTTAAATAATGTTGATTTGTAAGTTTAATTCTAGTTGCATCATTTATATAAGTTTTTTGACCGATACACATCAATGCATCGTGTGCTTCAAACATATCTTTATCTAAATAATAAACTTCATGAGAAGCAATAATTGGTAATTCTAACTTTTCTGAAACTTTTAGATTATAATTTTCAAAATCTTTTTCATTCAAGTCATTATGTCTTTGAATTTCTATATAAATATTTTCTTGAAATTTTTCTTTTAACTTAATAATTATTTCTTCAATTTCGTTGAATAAACCTTTATTAAAAAGTGAGCCGAAAAAACATTTAATAGAACCAGTCAAAATTATTATTCCTTCAGAATTATTTAATAAGTCATCTAGTTTACAATGTGGAGTGGTTGTCTCAGTATTTTCTAAATAAGATTTTGATGAAAGTTTAATAATATTTTTATATCCGTCGTTATTTTTAGCTATAAGAGGTATTAAACCCTCAAATTCTTTATATTTAAATAATATTTGAGTTCCAATAATAGGCTGTGTACCAACAGATGATAAATTTTCTGAAAACTCTAATGCACCTGACAAGTTATATGTGTCAGATAAACCTAATGATTTAATTTTATTTTTTTTACAAAAATCTTTTAATTGTTCAATTTTTACAGCTCCTTCACAAATGGAATATTGAGTATGTATTTTAAATTGATTAAATGTTTTGTTAATTGATTCTTTCATTAGTGATATTCATCTTACCACCAATCATTTTAATTTTACAATCTGCCATATTTGCAAAATATCTATTGTGGGTTGCAAAAATTATAATTCTATTTTTTTCTTTTAGATTAAAGAGGATTTTAAATATTTGTTTAGCATTATCAAAATCTAAACTTCCAGTAGGTTCATCGGCTAAAATAATGTTTGGTTCATTAATTAGTGCTCTAGCAATTGCTATTCTTTGATTTTCACCACCGGAGAGTTCGGATGGATAATGATTTAATCTTGAAGTTAAATCAAATTTTTTAATCAATTTTTTCGCTAATTCTGTTGATTTTGATTTATTATTAGAAATTAACAAATTTGGCAGTATTACATTTTCTAGTGCTGTAAAATCTGGCAATAAATTTTTATCTTGATAAATTATACCAATATTTTTTGATCTTACATGATCATTCTCAATTGAGCTACTTGCATCAATTTTCTTTTTGTTAAATTCAATATAACCTGACGAAGGGGTGTCTATAAATGACAATAAATTTAATAATGTTGATTTACCAGATCCTGAAGGTCCTATAATTGAATATACCTTACCTGGCTCAAATTTAAAATTTATATTGTTTAAAACTTTAAGAGATTTATTTTTTTCATATTTCTTTGATAAATTATTTAATTTTAAAAAATTATTCATATTTTAAAGTTTGTATTGTATCTAATTTTGCTGCTCTAGACGCTGGATAAATTGATACTATAGAAGTTGTTATTATTGAACATAATGTAATTAAGATAATTGAATTAACGTTTATTTCTGATGGCAGAGTACTTAAAAAGTAAATTTCTTCTGGAAATAATGTAATATTAAACGTATTAGAAATAAATTTCCTAATATCTTCAATATAGTATGAAAATAAAGTCCCTAATAAAATACCAAATAATGTTGCTGTAGTACCAATAATAAATCCAACAAAAAAGAAAATTTTTTTAATCGACGTATTTGTTACACCAATGGATTTTAAAATTCCTATATCTCTAGTTTTATTTTTAACTAATATAGTTAAGCCAGAAATAATATTGAATGCAGCTACAATTATTATTAAAGATAAGATTATAAACATCACATTTCTCTCGACTTTTAAAGCTGAAAATAATGACTCATTTAAATCTGCCCATGTGTAAACATATGTGCCAGGAAATAAATCTAATAAATTTTTTTTATGATATTCAATATTTTTCGGATCTTTAAAATAGTACTCTGTAAATCTTAGATCTTTTTTTTTATCGAAAAAACTTTCTAGTGTATTAAGATTAATATATGCTACATTTTCATTAAATTCGCCTATCCCACTATCAAATATTGAAATTACTTCAAATTTATCTTGTCTTGGGAAAGACCCAACAATTGTTTGAACACCAGATGGTGACATTATTGTTATTTGATCACCGATATCTATATTAAGCAAAAAGCTTAAATCTTTTCCAATTGAAATTGAATTATTTTTTAAATCTGTTGATCCAAAATATTTTTGGTTATTTGATATTTCTAGTTTCTTAAAATCATCTTTCAAATATCCTTTTAAAAGAACACCTTTTGTGTTTAGTTTTGAGAGAATTACTGCTTCCCCATCATTTGAAACAATGCCTTTTTTGAAAACTTTATCAGTTATATGAATTAAAGGCTTGTCATAGGGTTTTACAACAGCATGAGCGTTAAAACCTACAATTTTATTTATCAACTCTGTTCTAAAACCATTCATTACTGACATAACAATTATTAGTACAGCTACTCCTAAGCCAATACCAATAAAGGAAAAAATAGAGATTACATTTAAAAAGCCATCTTTTTTTCTAGCTTTTAAAAACCTAAATATAATCTCTTTTTCTAGTTGTGAAATCAATTTTGCTTAGCTTTTATTATTTGTGAAGCTATATCTTCAACTTTTAATTTTTGAGTTTCTCCATCGACTTCCTTAAACTCATATAAATTCCCTTCAGATTTGCTTCCGATTATCAATTGATATGGAATTCCGATTAAATTAAATTTTTTTATTTTAGCTGAAATATTTTCGTCTGTATCATCTATGATTGTTTCTATGTTTTTTGATTTTAGAAATTCATGTACTTTAATAGACTTTTCTAAATTAGATTTATCATTTTTATTTATCATAGGAATAATCGCACAATCATAAGGTGTTACTGACATAGGCCATTTCATAATACCGTCTATATCGTTATATTTTGCCTCAATTATGGCACCAACGAGTCTGGAAACTCCAATTCCATATGATCCCATTTTTACAAATTCTTTTTTTCCATTAAAATCAACAGCTGCATTCATTGGTTTTGAGTATTTATCTCCAAAATAAAATATGTGACCAACTTCAATACCTTTGGTATTTACTCTATATTCTTCTGCAACAGATTTTTCAAATTCATCTTTATTAAATTTTTCATCTGTTACTGAGTAAAACTTTTCATATTGTTTTCTTAATACACCTAATGACTCTTTGTCTAAAATTGTTTTAGAGCTGTCTACATCAAAAATTCTTTTATCTGTGTAAATTTTACTTTCACCTGTGTCAGCAAGGATGATGAATTCATGTGATAAGTTTCCTCCTATAGGACCAGTGTCAGCAGCCATGGGAATTGCGGATAAATTTAGTCTCTTAAAAGTTTTTAAATACGAAAGAAAAAATTTATTGTACGAAAATATTGCATCATCATCTGTTAAATCAAAAGAGTAGGCATCTTTCATATAAAATTCTCTACATCTCATAATTCCAAATCTTGGTCTTAACTCATCTCTAAATTTCCATTGAATATGGTATAATAATTGAGGTAAAGATTTATATGATTTAAAGGAAGATCTAAAAATTTCTGTCACAAGTTCCTCATTAGTTGGACCGTATAACATTTCTCTATTTTGACGATCCTTAATTCTTAACATTTCTTCACCATAATCTTCATATCTACCACTTTCCTTCCAAATTTCGGATGATTGAATTGTTGGCATTAATATTTCTTGAACACCAACACGGTCTTGTTCTTCTCTAACTATTTGTTCTATTTTTTTCATGACTTTAAATCCAAGCGGTAACCAAGAATAAATTCCAGCAGAGGACTGTTTAATCATGCCTACTCTTAACATTAATTGGTGTGATTTAATTTTAGCTTCAGATGGATTATTTTTTAGTATCGGAATAAATGATTTTGAAAAAAACATTAATTTAAAAAGTTACGTAAATTTAAAATTTCATTAATTACTAATAAATATATAACTATAAAAATACTAGACGTAATTAAAGTACAATAAATTATTTTTTTAGTTATTTTTGGATTTTCTGGAGCCCCAGGGTCAACTCCCTCTATATTTCCCTTTTTTTCACGATTAACATCTATAGGTAGAATGGCAAAAAAAACTATCCACCACAAGCACACATATACAACTATTGAGCCTGTAATACTCAATTAAATCCTCACTAAGTTTATATTTGTATAAGGTCTTTTTCCTAATTTTTCTTTTGTGTACTTTCTACAAGTTATTTTAAGAGCATCAATTAAATTAGATTCTTGCTTTTTATTATTTAAAGAAAAAGTTTTTGCTGTTTTTTCAATTTCCTCTTCAAGATTAAATGTAAATTCATCTTTTTCGTATATAGGTAAACCTCTAAAAGTTAATAAAGGTTTGTTATGAATATTACCATTCGGAGTGATTACTAATGTTGCTTCTATTAATCCGTTGGTAGATAAATTTTTTCTCTCTTTGATAGATTGGGCATCTTCTTCAACACTTATAGAACCATCCACGTAGAGTCTTCCACTTGGAGCTTTATCATATACCTCAGGTTTATCGCCTGGATAAATTCTAACTATATCACCATTTTCTACTCTAACAGGATATGGGACTTGCATTTCTTTAGCAAAATTTATGTGTTCAATCATATGTCTATGTTCACCATGAACAGGTATAACTGATCTTGGTTTTATCCAGTCATACATATCCTTTAGATCTTCTCTATTTGGATGTCCTGATACATGAATAAATTCACTATCTTCAGAAATTACTTCTACACCTTCTCTAACTAATTGATTGTGAAGTTTGTATAATTTTTTTTCATTACCTGGAATAATTTTTGAAGAAAATATAACTGCGTCCCCTCTCTCAACAAAAACATCTGGATGTGTATAATTTGAAATACGGTTCATCGCACCCATTGGTTCTCCTTGGCTACCAGTACATAAGTAAACAATTTTTTCTCTTGAAATATTTTTTGCATCTCTTGCATCAAGTGGTTCAATAACATTTTGCAAGTAACCACATTGCCTAGCAGCTTTATAAATTCTATGCATTGAACGGCCCACCAAAGCAATTTGCCTACCTGTTTTTTCTGCACAATAAAAGGCAGACTCCATTCTAGCTACATTTGAAGCGAAAGAAGTAATAATTATCCTTTTCTTTAATCTTTCCATTATCTTTAGCATATTTTTTCTTACATCGAGCTCAGATCCTGCTCTTCCTGCACTAAATACGTTTGTTGAGTCACATATCATTGTCAAAACACCTTCTTCACCAATTTCCTTTAATCTTTTTGAATTTATATTGTCTCCAGTTAATGGATCTGGATCACACTTCCAATCACCAGTGTGTAATATATTTCCAACAGGTGTTTCAATTTTTAATCCATTAGGTTCTAGTATAGAATGTGTTAATGTAACAAATTCTATTTTAAAAGGACTTAAATCTACAATGCTATTTAACTGAACAACTTCTAGATATCCTGTTACATCAATTTTTTTTTCCTTAAATTTTTCTGAAATTAACACTGATGTAAATGGAGTAGCAAATATTTTACATTTTAGTTTTGGCCATATATGAGCAATTGCACCAATATGATCTTCATGTGCATGAGTTAGAACAATACCTAATAAGTCATCTTTTTTATCAACAATAAATCCAGGGTCAGGATATATTAAATCAACTCCAGGAATTGCATCATCTGCAAAAGTAACTCCTATATCTACAATTATCCATTTTCTATTATCTGGATTTCCATAGGCGAATAAATTCATATTCATACCAATTTCCCCAGATCCCCCTAAAGGGCAAAAAATTAATTCTTCTTTCATTTATTTAAATACATAGCAGCCTTTAAAACTCCATCAGTAGTTAAATTAGACTTTATTTTTACTCTTAGTTTTAAAGAATTTTTAAACATTTTTGCTAGTCCACCAGTAAATATTATTTTATATTTTTTTTTGGTTTGTTTAATAATGGAATGAATTATATTGTCAATCAGACCAGAATAACCGAAGAAAAATCCTGAATTAATTGCACTTATAGTATTTTTACCTACAACATTATTTGATTTTGTAAATTTTACATTAGGTATTAAAAATGCTTTTTTTGATAAATTTTCTAATGATAGATTTATTCCAGGAGCAATTACCCCTCCGTTATAAGTATTTGCTGAGATTACATCAAAATTAGTAGCTGTTCCAAAATCTACTACAATATAATTATTTTTATTGTCAATTACTGATATTGCATTAGCTAACCTATCAGAGCCAATTTGTTTCTTATTAACTTTTATACTTAATAATTTATTTAAATTAAGATTTTTTAACTCATTACAATTTGTATTAAAATATAATTTAAAATAATTTTTAATTTTCTTGTAACAGTTAGGAACAACGGAGCAGAATAAAATTTGTTTTAATTTTTTATCATATTTTCTCAAAACATTTAAATTTTTTTTTAAATATTTTAAATTGACTTTATTTGTAGATAGTCTGATTTTTTTGATAATGTATTTATTTTTGTAGACACAGATTTTTATATCTGTATTTCCAA
>CACBXW010000009.1 GCA_902543295.1 uncultured Pelagibacteraceae bacterium
GTCAAAAAATAAACACCACGAAATAAGAACTAATACTAATCATTCGTATGAAAACACGAAAAGTTATCAATTAATAAAAAGCGTAATCGATGACAGTTCAAAGTCTGTCTATCAAGGAAAAATATATGTGGATTCTAAAGCTCAAAAAACTGATGGTTATCAATTAAGTAAGGCGGTGCTTTTAAATGAACAAGCAGAATTTAATGCAAAGCCTGAACTAGAAATTTATGCTGATGATGTTAAATGTTCTCATGGTTCAGCATCAGGTAGTTTAGATGAAAATTCCATTTTTTATTTAATGTCTAGGGGTTTAGATCAAAAAACTGCAAAAGAATTATTAATTAACGGCTTCCTTTTAGATGTTGTTGAAAAAATTACGGATGAAGAAATTAAAAAATTAAATGATTGGATTAAATTAATGAACATAGATGACATAAAAAGAGAATTTCCAATTTTTGATGATAAAATTCAAAATAATGATTTAGTATATTTGGATAGTGCTAATTCATCTCAAAAACCAAGAGTTGTTGTAGATAGAATTTATGATTTTTATACAAAAGAGTTTTCTAATGTGGGTAGAAGTGTTCACTATTTGGCGGTTGCTGCTACTAATTTATATGAACAAACAAGAGTTTCAGTTCAAAAATACATTAATGCTAAAGATAAAGATGAAATAGTATTTACCAAAGGTGCTACAGAAGCAATTAATTTAGTCGCTAACACTTTTGGTCAAAAATATTTATCTGAAGGAGATGAAGTATTGTTGACTGAACTCGAGCATCATTCAAATTATGTTCCTTGGCATTTTCTTAGAAAAGCAAAAAATATAAAAATAGAATTTGCTGAAATTAATGATAACGGCGAAGTAACATTAGAAGCTATAGAAAAAAAAATTACAAACAAAACAAAGATAATTAGTGTAAGTCATTTATCGAATGTAACAGGAGCAATATTACCAATCAAAGAAATTGTACAATTGGCTCATTCGAAAAATATACCAGTTCTAATTGATGGTTGCCAAGGTGCGCCCCACTTAAAATTAGATATGCAGGATATTGATTGTGATTTTTATGCAATATCTGGACATAAAATGTACGGACCAACTGGAATAGGCATTCTATATGCTAAAAAAAAATGGCTTGAAGATTTGCCCCCATATCAAGGTGGAGGAGGAATGATAAATGAGGTTAAAAAAGAAGGTATTACTTATGGTGAATTACCTAATAAATATGAGGCTGGAACAATGGCTACAGCTCAAGTTATAGCTTTTAATGAATCCATAAAATTTATGGAAAAAATTGGTATTCAAAATATCGAAAAACATGAAAAAGAATTATTAGACTACGGACTAGAAAAGTTAAGAAAAAATAATTCAGTTAATATTATAGGAAATCCAAAAGAAAAGGGTGGGGTTATATCATTTACTATTGAAGGTGTTCATCCACATGATATTGCAACAATTCTTGATGAAGATGGAGTAGCTATTAGAGCAGGGCACCACTGCTGTCAAATATTACATGATAAATTAAATTTACCTGCAACTGCAAGAGCTTCATTCGGAGTTTATAATACGAAAGATGATATTGATAAGCTTGATGAAGCAATAAATAAATGTAAAAAAATTTTTAACTTATAATGGACTTAAAAGATTTATATCAAGAAATAATATTAGACCATGGAAAAAATCCAAGGAATTTAGGAAAGTTTGATAATTATAATAAAGATGCAAAGGGAAATAATCCTTTATGTGGTGATAATGTTCATGTCTATCTCAGATTAAATGAAAACAAAAAAGTTGAAGATATTGCATTTGAAGGTCATGGCTGCGCAATTTCAATGGCATCGGCGTCAATTATGACTGATATGGTTAGAGGCAAAGAAGAAAAAGAGGTAAAAGAAATTGTAACTGATTTTCTAGGAATGATAAAAGAAAAAGATTCTTTAGAAACTAATATTTTAAAAGATGACGAAAAAACTAAATTAATGAGCTTATCGGGTGTTAAGCAATATCCTATGAGAGTAAAGTGTGCAACTTTATCTTGGCATACTCTTACATCTGCATTAGATAATTCAGATCAAATTGTAAAAACAGAGGAATGAAAATGGAACTTAAAGAAAAAGTAGTTGCTGAAATAAAAAAAATTTATGATCCTGAGATACCTGTTAATATATATGAATTAGGATTGATATACGATATTACAGTTAATAATTCTGAAGTTAAGGTTAAAATGACTTTAACCACACCAAATTGTCCAGTAGCTGAAAGTTTGCCTAAAGAAGTTAAAGACAGTATATTAGAAATTAAAGAAGTTTCAAAAGTAGATCTTGATTTAGTCTGGGAGCCACCATGGGACAAATCAATGATGTCTGAAGCTGCAAAACTTGAACTAAATTTATGACAAAACAAATTATAACATTAAGCGATAACGCAGCTCAAAGAATAAAAGAAATTATGTCTAATGCTGAAAAAGACTCTTTAGGAGTTAGAGTTGGAGTTAAGTCAGGTGGATGCGCAGGGATGTCTTATGTTATGGAGTACACAAAAGAGGCAAACCCAAATGACGAAGTAATAGAAGATAAGGGTGTGAAAGTCTTCATAGACTCTGCAGCGGTAATGTATTTACTTGGAACAGAAATGGATTTTAAAAAAGAAAAATTTTCTTCACAATTTGTATTCAATAACCCGAATGAAACAGAAAGATGTGGGTGCGGAGAATCCTTTAAAATATAGTATTTAATATACGCATATCAGCATTGCGTTTATTGCATATCTATGATAGAATCATTGATATGAACACTTTTGAGCATAAAAACCTAATTAACTCTGAAGTTAAAACTCAAAAAAGAAAATCATTATTCAGAAGTTTAATCAAACCAGTAGAAGCGGGCGCACATGGCACCCTCAACTACGTGGTTAAAAAAGGTTTAGGAAAAAATAAAATAGCTAAAAAATAAAAAAGCTATTTAACAACTATAGTACATATCAAACTCAATAGGATGAGGTGTATGTTCAAAGTTGTGTATCTCCTCAAATTTAAGAGCAATATAAGCATCAATTTGATCGTCAGTAAATACTCCACCTTGAGTTAAAAACTTTCTATCCTTATCTAAACTTTCCATTGCTTCTCTTAATGATCCGCAAACAGTTGGAACTTTTTTAACTTCCTTCTCTGATAAAGCGTAAAGATCTTTATCAAAGGATTTGCCTGGATCAATTTTATTTTTGATACCGTCAATTCCAGCCATTAACATAGATGCAAATGTTAAATATGGATTACCAGATGCATCTGGGAATCTAATTTCACATCTTGCTCCTTTTTTGCTTAGAGTTATCGGAATTCGACATGATGCTGATCTGTTTCTTGCAGAATAAGCAAGCAACACTGGAGCTTCAAAACCTGGAATTAATCTTTTATAACTATTTGTTGTAGCATTTGAAAACGCATTAATCGCTTTAGCATGTTTAAGTATTCCACCAATATAATAAAGTGCAGTTTGTGACAAACCTGAATATTTATTTCCAGAAAAAACTGGAGTTTTTCCTTTCCAAACTGATTGGTGAACGTGCATTCCAGATCCATTATCACCTTTTACAGGTTTAGGCATAAACGTAGCAGTTTTACCAAATGAATGTGAAACCATTTGAACGACATATTTGTATAATTGAACATTATCAGCTTGATCAACTAATGTACCAAAAAGCATTCCAAGTTCGTGCTGACTTGGGGCAACTTCATGGTGATGTTTTTCAACTGTAATACCAACGTCTCTTAAACCCTTTAGGTATTCGCCTCTTATATCTTGAGCACTATCCACTGGAGGGACTGGAAAATATCCACCTTTAACTCCAGGTCTATGACCCATATTCCCATTTTCATAACTTTTTCCAGAATTATACGGTCCTTCTGTACTATCTATCGAAAAACTTGTTTCGTTCATGTCGTTTTTGATTTTTACATCATCAAAAACAAAAAATTCTGGCTCTGGACCAAAGTAAGCTTTATCGCCTATACCAGTCTTCTTTAAATAAGCTTCAGCTTTCTTCGCTATCCCTCTTGGATCTCTTTCATAAGGATTTCTTTTAATTGCATCTAATATGTCGCAAAATAAAACAAGAGTATTATGAGATGTAAATGGATCAACGATTTGTCTGTTTAAATCTGGTTTTAATATCATGTCAGATTCATTTATTGCTTTCCATCCAGCAATAGATGATCCATCAAAAAATACACCATCGGTTAACATGTCCCCATCGACTACCGATGCATCCATAGTTAAGTGCTGTAATTTACCTCTTGGGTCTGTAAATCTTAAATCGACAAACTCAATTTGCTTGTCTTTCATCATTTTTAGAACTTTGTTTGCGCTCATATAATCTCCTGTAGAATTAAATATCTGGGTTAATTACCAATATTGTTATAATAAAGAATACATATAATGAGGATATCACCTATGCAATTTAAACATATAATTTTGCTAATAATTTCAGTGCTTTTTAATCAATCATAAGTTGAATATGACATTATTAAATAAAGAACCAGTTAAAAGAGCAGAGAAGTGTCTTAAAGAGTTTGATGAAAAGTTGTCAGTTGTAGAATTAGAAAATTCAGCAAAAACAGCATTGGATGCAGCAAATTCATTAAATTGTGAAGTAGGAGCAATTGTTAAAAGTCTACTTATTAAGATAGAAAATGATTTTTTACTTTGTTTAGTTTCTGGTGACAAAAGATGTTCGTTAAATAAAATAAAAAAAATTTCTGAAAAAAAAAATGTAAGAATGGCTTCTGCTGACGAAGTTAAGTCTCAAACAGGATATACAATTGGAGGTGTATCTCCTGTAGGTCATATAAATAAAATACAAATATTTATAGATAATTCTTTAAGTAGGTTTAAAGATATTTTTGCTGCAGCTGGTCATCCTAATGTGATTTTTAAGATCAATTATGAAAAATTAATTCAAATTACAAAAGGTGATGTTAAAGATATTACAGAATGAAGCAAGCTAACTTAACAGATTATATTTTATTAACATTATTATCAATAATTTGGGCATCTGCTTTTTTTAATATAAAAATTGCAACAGAATCTTTCGGTCCAATGACAATTGCTTTTTTGAGAGTATTTTTTGGATCTATACCAGTATTAATTTTATGTTTTTATAAAAAAATAGTAATTGAAGCATTTTCAAAAGATTGGCATTGGTTCATGTTAATAGGACTAATCAATTTAGTTATACCATTCTTTTTAATTGCTTATGGAGTAAAATCTGTACAAAGTAATTTAGCTGCAATTTTGATGTCCACTACTCCTTTGAGTTCTACCATATTAGGTCACTTTTATACTAAAAATGAAAAATTTAATTTTGCAAAAACTGTTGGAATACTAATTGGATTTGCAGGAATTGTTTATTTATTTTCTGATAATATTTTAATTGATGAAAATAATTTTCTTTCAGCAATATTAATTTTAGTAGGATCAACATGCTATGTAATAGGTGGCGTTTTAACACTTAAAATTAGTAAGAAAAAAAATGAAAACGTTACTGGATCAATATTAATTTGGGCAACTCTGATTTTATTTCCTTTGATGTGTTTATTAGAAATTCCTTGGGAAAATACTCCATCATTAAATTCAACTATGTCAGTAATTTATCTTGGTATAGTACCAACAGGAGTTGCGTGGCTTTTAAGGTTTAAAATTTTGAAAAAGAATGGTTTAATTTTTCAATCTCAAGTCTCATACTTAATCCCAATCTTTGGAATTATTTTAGGTTTTATATTTTTAAATGAATTAATAACTTATAAGGTATTAATATCTTTATTGGCAGTAGTTGTAGGAATTTATTTTGTTAGAAAAGCAGATACAAAAATTATGATTTAAGTGAAGATATAGAGCTAATATGCTCTGGTTTTGTTTCACAACACCCACCTAAAATTGTTGCCCCGCCCTCTATGAATTTTTTTGATAAATTATAAAATTCATTCATATCAAAATTATCCCTCTTTCCTAAAGATTGATTAGGATTTACTCCAATTTCATGAGGTTTTGCTGTATTAAATGTCTGTATTGGGCCTGGTTCATCAACTCCCCACAAATTTATTTTAAATCCAAATGGCACTTCACACTTTAAAAATTTATCTAATACAGATAAAGATATTTCTGGAGAAATACATGCACAAACTACACCGAGTGTATTTTCATCTTTAATAATTTCAAGTAATTGCTCAATTTTTTCTTCTGAGGGTAGGTCGCAATTTTTTTTTAAATGTATTCCAATTAAAACTTTTTTTTTTAATTTTTTAGATATATTAAGAGCGGCTTTAACTTCATTAGTGCTGCTAATAACATCTAAGTATAAAAAATCAGTTAATTCACTTAAAATATCAGCTTGTTCAAACATATCTTTCTCTATTAATTTAATATCACGCTTATCAGTAATATAAGTATCTCTTTGACTCGGAATTGATCCAGCTACTAATACATTTTTTTTTGATAAATCTTTAGCTTTGATTGCAAGTTTACATGCAATTTCGTTTAATTTTTTGAATTGATTACCAACATTATTTTCTATTAATCTAAATTTTCTACAACTAAAAGTATTTGTAACAATAACATCTGAGCCTGCATTGATATATGATAGATGAGTATCAACTAACAATTGATGATATTTTTCATCTAATAAAGCGCTTGCAGACCATAAGGTTCCCATAGATACCATTCCCTTTTCAAGTAATAATTGACCCATGCCACCGTCTAATATTCTTATTTTTTTAAAAAAATTGTTATCCATTTTTTTTATCCCTTGTAGCTATAAATACTCCAACGGTTGTTATTAAAAAACCAATTATGTCAGTAAATGTTAATTGTTCATTTAAAAATATCCATGCCATCACTGCTGAAGTAGGAGGTACTAAAAAAAATAAAGTAGTAGTTTTGCCCACAGTACCCCTTTTGATTAAAAACATAAGAATAGTAAAAGCTCCAAATGAAACTAATATAATTTGGTGAGACATACCCAATATAAAACTAGTTGTAAAATTTATGTAAGCATTTTCAAATATAAACATTAATAATAGATTAAAAAGGCAACCACCAACTGCTTGATACGCATTGTTAACTGACAAAGCTAAATTTCCACTCAATTTTTTTTGCCACAATGTTCCAGCCGTTATTGCAAATAAAGCTAAGACTGTAGCTAACAATCCTAAAGGAGGAATTTCTTTTCCAAAATCGATACCTAAGACAGTGACAGAACCAATGAAACCTAAACTGATACCTACCCACTGTTTCCAAGATATTTTTTCTCCAAAAATAGGACCAGATAAAATATTTGTTAAAATCGGTTGAAGTGTAACTATTAAAGCTACAATTGCAGCTGGCATCCCAATTGAAAATGCATACC
>CACBXW010000010.1 GCA_902543295.1 uncultured Pelagibacteraceae bacterium
AATGAGAGAATTAGATCAAAAACTCTTAGACTTTGGAATTACTGAAAGTTTTGATGAAAATGATTACTATGTGTCTAAAAGTAATTATTTTGCAAAAAATATTATAGAGGCCTGGCCTAAATGGGAAAAAAAAATTGTCAACTTAGCCGGAGAAAAATATTCTGGCAAAACACATTTATCAAACATATTTAAAAAAAAAAGTAACGCTTTATATTTATATAGCAACAATATCGAAGATAAGATTTTAAAAAAAATTAAACTTTCAAACAGTATAATAATTGAAGACCTAGAAGAAAGTTTTGACGAAAAACTTCTTTATTCTATATTCAATTTAGTTGAACAGGATAATAAATATTTATTAATTTCTTCAAAAAAACCAATAGATACAATGAAATTCACACTCCCAGATTTATTATCAAGATTAAAGAACTGCATTATCGCTACAATTGAGCAGCCAGATGATGAGTTGATTTATGCAATAATTTTAAAAAGCTTCTCCGATAGACAAATTAAATTGGATAACAAAATTATAGATTATATTATAAAAAGAATTGCGAGATCGTATAGTAAAATGCATGAATTTATATATAAGATTGATGAATTGAGTTTAAAGAAAAAGAAATCTATTAACTTTAAAATAATAAAAGAGATAATAAATTGAGTAAATATAGGACACACACTTGCGGAGAACTGACTTTAAATAACAAAGATCAAACAATAAAGTTGTCAGGCTGGATAAATAAAAAAAGAGATCATGGAAATCTATTATTTTTAGATTTAAGAGATCACTATGGACTAACTCAATGTGTAATTGATGAGGGTAAAAAAATATTTAAAGAAATAGAAAAACTTCCATTAGAAACTGTACTACAAGTTGAAGGTAAAGTTTTAGCTAGAGAAAAAGATACAATTAACAAAAATTTAAATACTGGAGAAATTGAGGTAGGAATTGAAAAATTTAAAATACTTGCAAGAACTAAGGAATTACCACTACCTGTTTTTTCAGATCAAGAATATTCTGAAGAAATTAGATTAAAGTATAGATTCTTAGATTTAAGGAGAAATAAAATTCATAATAATATTATTTTAAGATCCAAAATTATTTCATTTATTAGATCCGAAATGCAAAAATATGGTTTTCTAGAATATCAAACACCTATATTAACTTCATCTAGCCCAGAAGGTGCTAGAGACTTTTTAGTACCAAGTAGATTAAATCCTGGTAAATTTTACGCTTTACCTCAAGCGCCACAACAATTTAAACAATTAATCATGGTATCTGGTTTTGATAAATATTTTCAAATTGCACCGTGTTTTAGAGACGAGGACGCAAGAGCGGACAGAAGTCCAGGTGAGTTTTATCAACTTGATTTGGAAATGTCTTTTGTAGAACAAGAGGACGTATTTAATATAGTTGAGGAGTTATTTGTAAATTTATTCAAAAAATTTTCCTCTAAAAAGTTACTCCATGAAAAATTTCCAAGAATTCCTTTTGATACGGCTATGCTTAAATACGGTTCTGACAAACCAGATTTGAGAAATCCTTTGGAAATAGCAGATATTACTGAAATTTTTAAAAGAGATGATGTTAACTTTGAAATATTTAAAAAATTAGTAAGCAAAGGATCGATAGTTAGAGGAATAGTTACAAAAAATACATCTGAAAAACCAAGAAGTTTTTTTGACGGAATTGATAAATGGGCAAAAGATGAAGGATCGTCTGGTCTTGCGTATTTTTCTATAGAAAATTCTGATAAATTGAGCGCAAAAGGACCTGTGGGAAAATTTTTTTCTGACAAATCCCTTAAAGAGATAATGACAAAAATGAATGCCGAAATAGGTGATACGATATTTATGTCTTGTGGAAATAAATCTGAAGTTGAGAAATTATTAAGTAATGCTAGAAACAAAATAGCAAGTGAATTAAACTTAATTGACGAAAATGTTTTTTCATTTTGTTGGGTAGTTGACTATCCAATGTTTGAAATAGATGAAAATACTAAAAAGATTGAATTTAGTCACAACCCTTTTTCTATGCCGCAAGGTGACATTGATAATTTGGATCTATCAGAACCATTGAAACTTAAAGCTTTTCAATATGATATCGTATGTAACGGAATTGAATTGTCTTCGGGAGCTATTAGAAACCATAAACCTGATTTAATGTATAAATTATTTGAAATTGCAGGCTACTCTAAGGAAGCTGTGGATGAAAAATTTAGTGGTATGATTAATGCTTTAAGTTATGGAGCACCTCCCCATGGAGGCATTGCTCCAGGAATAGATAGAATAGTGATGTTATTAGCTGATGAAAAAAATATTAGAGAAGTGACTATGTTTCCAATGAATCAAAACGCTCAAGATTTAATGATGAATGCACCGTCAGAAGTAGACGAAAATCAACTAAAAGAACTTTATATTTCAAAAAGAAAAAAATAATTATTTTTTTCCTTTAAGATTTATTCTTATATCTGATAAATCCACCAGTTTCTTTTTATAATCGTTTCTAACAAATCCTTTGCTTGTAATATCTTTTACAAGTTTAATTAGTTGATTTTGATCTTCACTATCTTGACTTTCATTTGTGTCAGAATTGCCAGTTATAGATGGAGTGTGAGCTAAATCTTCTCTATTTAAATAGGAAATCGCTAGTTCTCTAAAAATATAATCTAATATTGAACTTGCACTCATTATTCGATCATTTCCATAAACTTTACCAGAAGGTTCAAATTTTGTATCTAAATATGCATTTACAAATTCATCTAGTGGAACTCCATATTGAAGGCCTAATGATATTGCTATTGCAAAATTGTTCATAAGAGCCTTTACTAACTCACCTTCTTTACTTGTGTCGATAAAAATTTCTCCTATTTTACCATCTTCATATTCGCCAGTATGCAAATATACTTTGTGGTCACCTATCGAGGCCTTTTGGATATAACCTTTTCTTCTATCAGGCATACTAAATCTTTTACCTATATTATCAGTTATGTTTTTTCTAAAATTCTCGTCGATTGGTTTGGATTTATTACTATTTTTAATATCTTGATTATTAATTGGTTGTGAAGCAATTTCTACTTTACTACTTTTGTTATCTTGAAGGTTTTTTGTTTTTCTATTATCTAATTTGACATCGATAATTTCAAATTTTCCATCGTCATTTTTCTCTAAATTGTTAAGATTTTCCTCATTTATATCATCTAAATAATGAGACACTTTAAAGCTACAAGTGTAATATGTTTCAACTAAATATTTTGCCATTATAATCCTATTTGTAAATTGAATCTTGGTAAGATTTATGTATATACATTTTTTAATTATAGTCTAATTGTAAATTTACAATTATAAATTGAAAATAACTTAAATTAAATGATTAAAGAAATTTTTACTTGGTGGAACAAGCAAACGTTTGGCACAAGGTTAAATACAATTTTGTTTGGAAAATTAGTCGGCGAAGATAATTTAGGTAACAAATATTATGAGAGTAAGTCAGGAAAAAGATGGGTTATTTACAACGGGGAAGTCGAAGCATCAAAAATACCAAGCGAATGGTATTCTTGGATGCATCATATGGGAAATAAAATTGAAAACAGCCACGAATTGGACAAATATAGTTGGCAAAAAGAGCATATGCCAAATCAAACAGGAACAGAAAATTCCTATCATCCAAAAAAAAACAAAAGTAAAAATGTTTCAAACAAAAAATACACTTCTTGGAAAAGCTAAAGTTTATATACTTGTTTTTTTTACTTATTATTTGTTAATGATTAATTCTTTGAGTGAAAATCATTCACGAACAGAAATTTACGCTGTTTTAACAATACTAGATAAAGTAAACTCTCAAAGTGATATTATAGAGATTGAGGTTGGAAAGGAATACAAATTTAAAAATCTGTCTATAAATATACTTAAATGTAACAATTCAAAATTTGATGATGATCCAGAAGTTACAGCATACATGCAAGTAAGAGATACAGTAAACAAAGATGAGAACAAAGTGTTCATTTTTAATGATTGGACATTTGCCTCGTCTCCATCAATTAGACCGTTTGATCATCCTGTTTATGACATTTGGTTAAAAAAATGTTATTCTTAGAGTAATTTTTCTTTATCAAGCCAACTCACATTAAAATCTGAGTCTAAAAATTTTTTATGATTTAAAAGTATTTTATGCAAGTCTATTGTTGTTTTAATACCCTCTATAACAAATTCATCAAGGGATCTTCGCATTCTTTGAATTGCTTCAGTTCTATTCCTTCCATGACATATTACTTTGCAAATCATGCTGTCATAATATGGAGTTACTCTGTAGCCTTGAAATATAGCTCCATCTACCCTCGTTCTAAAACCTGAAGGTTGATGACACATGGTAATTTCTCCTGGTGAGGGTTGGAAATTTTTACTCACATCTTCAGCATTTATTCTACACTCAATTGCGTGACCTCTTGGCTTAATATCTTCCTGTTTTAAGGCAGTATTGCCATCATATGCAATCCAGATCTGCTCTTTTATTAAATCTATTCCAGTTACTACTTCTGTTACTGGGTGTTCAACTTGTATTCTAGTATTCATTTCTAAAAAATAAAATTTTCCATCCTCAAAAATAAATTCTACTGTCCCTGCACCTTCATATCCAATTTGGTTTACCATTTTTACAGTTTTATCAAAAAGATCCTTTCTTATTTGATCATTTAGTAAAGGACTGGGTGTCTCCTCAATTAATTTTTGATGTCTTCTTTGAATAGAGCAATCTCTTTCATGAAGATGTACAGTTCTATTCTTACCAGACAATACTTGAACTTCGATATGTCTTGGATTTTGAAAAAATTTTTCAATATATACCTCATCATTACCAAAAAATTTTTTTGCCTCAGTTTTTGCAGTCAAAAATAAATTTTCAAACTCATCTTCTTTTGTAACAACTTTCATACCTTTTCCACCACCACCACCAGCTGCTTTTATCAGTACCGGATATCCAATTTCTTTACATATTTTTTTTGCTTCATCAAAATCAGATACACCTCCATCAGATCCTTCAATTACTGGAAGACCGTATTTTTTTGCAATTTTTTTTGCTTCAATTTTATCACCCATCATTTTAATCAATGAGGAAGACGGGCCAATAAATTTAATTTTGTTTTGTTCAAGGATTTTTGCAAATTCATAATTTTCAGATAAAAAACCATATCCTGGATGAACAGCTTCAGAATTTGTCAATTCAATAGCTGACATAATGGCTGGAATATTTAAGTAGCTATTTGCAGCTTGATGAGGTCCAACACATATACTTTCATCAGCTAATCGAACGTGCATGCTATTTCTATCAACATCAGAATGAATAGCGACTGTTTGAATACCCCACTCTTTACAGGCTCTGATAACTCTAACGGCTATCTCACCTCTATTTGCAACAAGAATTTTTTTGAACATTATTACTCAATTATTGCAATGGTATGTCCATATTCAACTGGTTGCCCATCCTCAACACAAATTTTTTTTATTGTACCAGCTATTGGAGAGGGTACATGATTCATTGTTTTCATAGCTTCAACAATCATAATTGTATCACCTTTGTTAATTTTTTTTCCTACCTCTGCAAACTTTTTACCACCTGGTTCTGGTGCTAAAT
>CACBXW010000011.1 GCA_902543295.1 uncultured Pelagibacteraceae bacterium
TAAAGAGGAAACTAAAGATAAAATAATTAGGTAAAATGGATTAATAACTCTTTTGAAAATTTCTTCATAAATTGACTTTAACTCAAATGAGTAATTTTTTTTACCACATCTTAGAATTTCACTTTTTCTCTTAATTAAATTACTTTGTAAACAATTAATTAAAAAAATACTTTCAGCTTCATCTAATTTTTTTTCTTTTCTTGTTTTTGAATTAATCTCTGAAAGATCATAAGTTGTCTCTTTAAATCCGAGATTAAAGCTACCTTTTTTATTTAAATTTGTTATTTGTCCATTGGAAAGTTTAAAACTGAACATCTTGCTATTTTTTATAATTTTACCTTCACTTGCAACAATAATTTTACTTTCATTATTTTCTAATTTTTCTTTAATATAAATGCCTTTAAGGATTCCATTATCATTATACTCTTCTACAAAAATAGTAAGATTTTTCATTACGTTTGAAAATTTTTTTTCTTGTATTAATTTAGGAAAAAATTCAATCGATGAATTCTTTAGATATTCTTGAGATAAGTTTTGAGTATAAGGGACAATGAATAAATTAAATGATAGTTGTAGTAGAACAAAAAAGAAGGAAATTTTACCTATAAAATTTATAAATGAAATTTTCTTTATTCCATTCGTCCAAAAAATTAATATTTCATTATTTTCTTCATAGCGAGAAATAACAATAAACAAAGTCAAGAAATAGGTAAAAATAATTAATTTACTAAATATTTTTGGTACATTTAACAAAGAATATAATAAGTAAACATTTATCCCATGACCTTGCTCTGATATTATATCTAGAAGATTTACACCCTGAATCACCCATACTATTAATGTAATAGCAATAGATGATAATAAAAAAAAAGCCAAAATATCAAAAGATAATTTACGAAATATTAATTTATTCATTGAAATTACAAATTTAATAAATATACAACATTATCTATTAAATATTTCAAAAAAATGAAGCTAAAATTAGATTTTGTAACTAAAGTACCGAAAGTAGCCAAAGATAGTAAGGTTATTCTAGTAAGTAATAAAACTACTCAAAACAAAATCGTTAAATCTTTAAATAAATCTATATTTTCTAATAAATTATTTTTAGAGAGAAATTTTCTAATTCAAAATATAAATGATAAAATATACATTTTTGTAAATTGCACCAAGTCTAAAACTTCTTTAGATTACGAGAAACTTGGATCCAATTTATTCCTTTTTTTAAAGAATAATAAAATTGAAAAATCTTATTTTGAAACAAATTTATCTAAAATTACCAATATACAATTGGAGAAGTTTTTACATGGTGCGCAACTCAAATCATATGAATTTAATGTTTATAAAACTGACAAATCAAAAAACTTAACAACGAACTTATATGTAGTTGGGCATAAATCAAAAAAAACAAATCTGTTGAGAAACAAATTAAATTCACTTTTGGAAGGTGTCTTTCTTACTAGAGACCTTGTGTCGGAGCCAGGAAATGTTCTACATCCAGATGAATATGCAAGACGTATAGTTAAATTGAGAAAATTTGGATTAAAAGTTACTGTATATGATAAAAAAAAGCTAAAAAAGATGGGTATGAATGCTTTATTGGGTGTAGGCCAAGGAAGTGTGAGAGGTTCATACTTAGTAACTATTGAATGGAAAGGCACAAAAAGTAAATCTAAACCTTTAGGATTTGTTGGAAAAGGTGTTTGCTTTGACACTGGAGGTTATTCTTTAAAACCAGCAAAATTTATGGAAGATATGACCTATGATATGGCAGGATCAGCTACTGTTGTTGGTTTAATGAAAACACTTGCGTTAAGAAAATCAAAAATTAACGCTGTTGGAGTGGTCGGACTAGTAGAAAATATGGTAAGTGGAAATGCTCAAAGACCTGGTGATATTGTTAAATCTTATAGTGGAAAAACAATTGAGGTATTAAATACTGACGCTGAAGGAAGATTAGTTTTAGCTGATGCTCTAACATTTACAGAAGAAAAATTTCAGCCGCAATTTATTGTTGACTTAGCAACATTAACTGGAGCTATAATTGTTTCTCTTGGATCAGAATATGCAGGTCTATTTTCAAATAATGATAAATTATCTAAACAATTAATTGATGCAGGTGAAAGTGTTGAAGAAAAACTTTGGAGAATGCCTCTAAACGAAAACTTTGACAAATTAATAAATTCGAAAAACGCAGATATGCAAAATATTAATTATGTAGGTGGAGCAGGTTCGACCACAGCAGCACAATTTTTACAGAGGTTCATAATAAATAAAACTCCTTGGGCTCACTTAGATATTGCTGGCATGGCATTTTCAAAATATGGAGGAGCACTTAACTCTGGTGGTGCAACCGGTTATGGAGTTAGATTATTAAATAAATTAATTGAGGATAACTATGAGTAATATTGAGCAAACTCTATCGATAATTAAACCAGATGCAGTTGAAAGAAATCTTCAAGATCAAATTAAGCAGGAATTTACAAATAAAGGATTTGAAATAATAAAAGAAAAAAAAATCCATATATCTAAAGAGGAAGCTGAAAAGTTTTATAAAGTACATGAGTCCAAACCGTTTTATAACGATTTATGCAATTATTTGTCTTCAGGCCCCATTGTTGTCATGACTCTACAACGAGAAAATGCTGTTATGGAAAATAGAAAGTTAATGGGAGCAACAAATCCAGTTGACGCAGATGAGGGCACTTTGAGGAAAAAATACGGTATATCAATTGATAAAAACTCTGTTCATGGTTCAGACAGTCTTGAAAATGCTAAGATTGAGCTAGATTTTTTTTTTAATAACTAGTTAATAACTTAATAATTGCTTTTGGGTATATTCTATGCTCAATTTTTAAAACTTTTTTTTCTAAACTTTTTCCACTGTCAGATTTTAGAATTTTTACTTTTTTTTGTAATATAATCTTACCTGAATCTAGTTTCTCATTGACGATATGAACTGTAGCTCCAGAGTATTTGTCTTTATTTTGAATTGCTCTATTGTGTGTATTTAGGCCTTTATACTTAGGAAGAAGGGAAGGGTGAATATTAAGTATAGGTTTATTAAATTTTCTTATAAAACTACCTGATAGTATTTTCATAAATCCAGCTAAACAAATCAAATCAACATTATTCTTTTTTAATAATTTTAACAAACGATCTTCAAAACTTTTTTTATTAGAATCTTTAATAAAGACATTATTGATCTTAGACTTATTTGCATAATCTAATCCTTTTGCACTAAAATTATCAGAGACAACTAGAACAACTCTAATTAAAGATTTTTTCGTTTTTGAATATTTAACTAGTGATCTTAGATTACTACCTCTACCACTTATTAAAACTGCTGTATTTTTTTTACCAGATAACTTTTCCACTCAATTTTACTTTTTCTGAATTTCTTTTAATTTTTCCAATGACATATGGTTTATATTTTTTTGGAAATAATCTTATTATTTTTTTGCAGTTTGAAGGTTTTACTATTAAACAAAAACCTACACCACAATTAAAAGTTTTTAACATTTCTTTATCGCTAACACCTTGACTTTTAAGCCATCTAAATATTTTTAATGTTTTTATTTTTTCTAAATTTATTTCAGCACAGTAATTATCTGGTATTATTCTTTCAATATTGTCTTTTAATCCACCACCAGTGATATTTGCACAAGCATTCAAATACTTTTTTTTAATTAATTCTAATACATGCATTACATATATTTTAGTTGGTACCAATAATTCTTTTTTTAAAAATGAATTTTTTTTTATGTTAATTTTCTTTTTTTTTATAATATGTCTTACTAAGGAATATCCATTTGAGTGGAGACCACTTGAAGGTATTGCCAGTACTAAATCTTTTTCTTTTATTTTATTTAATAATATTTTGTCTTTCTCTACTAAGCCTAAAGAAAATCCCGCAATATCAAATTTACCTTTGGAATATGTTCCAGGCATTTCTGCAGTTTCTCCACCAACTAATTCACAGTCAGCTAATTTGCAGCCTTTAATAATTCCTGTAATTATATTTTTTAGCTTTTTCGTATCGATTTTTTCGACAGATATATAATCTAAAAAAACTAAAGGTTTCGCTCCTTGAACTATAATGTCATTTACACACATTGCCACAAGATCCACTCCAATTGTATCAAATTTACCTAGCATATTTGCAACTTCAATTTTTGTACCAACTCCATCTGTGCTAGTTACAAGATATGGATTCTTTAAATTACTTGGCAGTTTTGTAAGCGCTCCAAAACCTCCAATATTCTTAAATTTACCACTTTTTTTTGATTTTTTTGTGCTTGAGGATATAAATTTAATAAATTTATCTGCTTTTTTTATGCTTACACCGCTTTTCTCATATGTAAAATTCTTCGATCCCATGTTTAAGTTATGTTTTTAATCAAAAATAAAATTAATATTTACTTATACTTTTTTTTTTTACTTTTCATTTTAGTTTTTATCAAGTTTTCCACAACCATAGTATTTGCAGACAATTACACAGTTAAAAATATTAAAATTAAAGAACAATACGACATAAATTTTAACAAAGATGAAGTAATAAAAAAGGGTTTCAAAAAAGGATTTAAAACATTAATTTTTAGAATTGTAGAAAGTAAAGATAAAAATTTATTCAAAAATGTACCAAGCAATAAAATTAATTCATTGATAGATAATTTTTCCATAACAAATGAAAAATTTGTAGACAATAATTATGAGGTTGATTTTGAGGTTAAGTTTGACAAAGAAAAATTATTATCATTTATTAGAGGAAAAAATGTTATTTCCTCTGTTCCAAAAGATACAGACGTACTTTTTATCCCAATTTTAATTGATACACAAAGTAATGAAATTAAGTTTTTTGATCAAAATTATTTTTATAACAATTGGAATAATGTTAATAAAAATTATTTCTTATTAAATTATAATTTACCAGATGAAAATATTGAAAATTTTCGTCTTTTTCAAAGATTAAAAAATAATATTGAAAACAATGATTTATCTGAGATTACAAATAAGTATGCCTTCGAAAATATTTTTGTGGTAATATTTTACAAAAATAAAAAAAATTTACAAATATTTTCCAAAATTAGTTTTTCAAATTCAAACTTCAAATTTAATTTAGATCAAAAAAACATCAATTATGAAGATAATAAACTATTAGATCAAATTATTTTAAACTTAAAAAATTTATATGAAGACAAATGGAAGTTAATTAATAAAATCAATACC
>CACBXW010000012.1 GCA_902543295.1 uncultured Pelagibacteraceae bacterium
CTTAGAAGATAGTTTCTAAGAGCATTAGGAATTATTCCTATTTTTGAATAATCATCTAATGTTGATGCATTATCTCTTTTTGATAGTTTTTTTCCTTCAATAGTATGAATTAGTGGTATGTGAGCAAAAGATGGTACTTTCCAATTCATAGCATCATAAATTTGTATTTGTTTGAATGTATTTATTTTATGGTCATCACCTCTAATTATATGTGTCATTCCCATTAAATGATCATCTACTGATGCTGATAAATTATATGTAGGCGATCCATCTGCTCTTAATATTATAAAGTCTTCAATAGTATTATTTTCAATTTCTATATTACCCTGGACCAAATCTTTTAAGATAGATTTTCCTTCAAGTTTACTTTTAAATCTTATTACAGGATCAATTTCTTTTGGAGCATCAGTTTCACTCTTATCTCTCCACTTTCTATTATAGATATATGGTATTTTTTTTTGTTTTGCCCTTTTTTTTTGCTCTTCAATTTCTTCACTTGAACAATAACATTTATAAGCCAAACCTTTTATTAACAATTCATTAGCTACATTTATATGATCATCTATTTTATCTGATTGAATATATTCACTATTTTCGTAATTAATACCCATCCATTTTAAGGAATTAATTATTTGATTTTTGAATTCGTCTTTAGACCTTTCTTTATCTGTATCCTCTATTCTTAGATAAAATTTACCACCTTTATTTTTTGAATAAAGCCAATTGAATAATGCAGTTCTCACTCCGCCAATGTGCAAAGGTCCAGTTGGCGAAGGAGCAAATCTAGTTGCTACAGTTTTCATCAGATTTATTTAGACTATTTTAGATAAAGTTTCTATATAAAGATACTAGAATTCCTTGAACTTTTACTCTATCAGGACCAAATATTTTAGTTTCGTAATTTCTATTAGCGCTTTCCAAAGCTACGGTCTTACCTTTTCTTCTTATTCTTTTTAGCATTGCCTCATGATCGTCAATTAATGCGACTACTATTTTTCCATTTTCAGCAGTATCTGCTTTTTTCACAATTACTGTATCACCATCATTTATTCCAGCCTCAATCATTGAGTCTCCTTGCACTTTAAGTCCAAAGAATTCTCCATTCTTCTCAATATTTGATGGCAAAGGTATTCTAGAAACTTCGTTTTGAATTGCTTCAACAGGTGTACCTGCTGCAATCTTTCCCAAAACAGGTATTTCGTTTTCATCGGAACCGTTTCCACTTAAACTTTCATCAAGTCCACCTTTAATTACACTTGGTGAAAAACTATTGTAAATATCGTTTGCTGATGCTGTTTCAGGCAGCTTAATGACTTCTAAAGCTCTTGCTTTATGAGCCAATCTTTTAATAAAACCTCTTTCTTCTAAGGCACTAATCAATCTATGAATTCCAGATTTAGACTTTAAATTTAGTGATTCTTTCATTTCCTCGTAAGAAGGAGATACACCACTATATCTCAACTTCTTGTTGATAAATAAAAGCAGGTTTTTTTGTTTTTTAGTTAACATAGAACAAATTGTGTACATCAATGTTCTATAAAAGTTCTTTCAATTAAACAAGAGTTAAAACCCCAATAAATTCAACTCTTTTTTTATAAAAGAGAAAAAATATTATTATTTTTTTAAATTTTTTAAAATTGATTCACCAATTAAAAATGTTTTTATTTTAGTTTCTGAGAATATTTTTAAAACATCTTCTTTGTTTTTTATTCCACTCTCTGAAATTATTGGCCCTCGATGATTAATTAAAATATTATGAATATCATAGGTTGTATTTATGTCTGTTTTAAGTGTTTTTAAATTTCTATTGTTTATCCCTATTAATGCATCTTTATACTTTAAAGATTTTTTTGCCTCTTCAACAGTATGAACTTCAACAATAACAGACATTTTAAGTTTCTCAGCTTCTTCATATAATTCATCTGCTGTTCTTTCATCAACACCAGCTAAAATTATTAAAATAGCATCGGCACCATAACTCCGAGAAAGATGAACTTGAAATTTATCAACAAAAAAATCTTTACATAAAATAGGTAAATTTATTTTTTGTTTAATTTTACTAATATGAACTAAGTTTCCCAAAAAAAAATCTTCTTCAGTTAAAACAGACAAACAGGTAGCATTATTTTTTAAATATATATCAGCAATTTCAACAGGATTATAATTTTCAATAATTATACCAGCTGATGGACTGGCTTTTTTAATCTCTGCAATAATAGAGATTTTGTCATGATTTATGTTATTTAGTATTTTTTCTTTAAAATTTACATAATTTTTTAGTTCTAAAATTTTATCATTAAGTGAACTTATTGATAGGTCTTTTTTTTAAAATTTGAATTTTATTTCTTTTTTTTTATTAATTATTTTCTCCAATATATTTTCAGGCATTTCTCAAATTTTCTAAATGTAAATATGTTTTTCCTGATAACAAATGATCTCTTGCTTTTTCATAGGCAAGTTTAAAATTATCTTCTCTTTCTGATATAATTAAGCCAGCTGCAGCATTTAATGATACTGCTTTAGAAAAGTCGTCATCATTACCTTTAAATATATCTATAATTTTTTCTGAATTAAATTTTGCATCATTTCCAACTATCCTATCAAAACCTTCAGCATTTACTTTCAATTCTTGAGGATCAATAATCATTTCATTAATTTCCCCATTTCTTAATTGTTTAACGATAGTTTTATCATACGGTGATATTTCATCTAAACCATCATTACTATTAACAATCCAAGCAAATTTAATATGTAAATCTTTCAAAGCATTAGCGAATATATCTAGAAGTTTTTTATCAAAAACTCCTACAACTTGCCTTTTAACATTTGCTGGACTACTCAAGGGTCCAATCATATTGAAAATTGTTCTTTTTCCAATTTTTTTCCTTGTTGGGCCAACATATTTCATTGCACTGTGATAATTTGGAGCAAACATAAATCCAAAATGATTTTTTTTAATTTGAATTTCAATATCTTTTGGTTCTAAATTGATATTTATTTTTAATGCTTCTAAAACATCTGCAGATCCACATTTTGATGAAACTGCTTTATTACCATGTTTTGCTACGTTAATGCCCATACTTGAAAGTAATAATGCGGAAGCAGTAGATATGTTTAGTGTATCCTTGCCATCACCACCTGTTCCACAAGTATCTATGCAGTCATCTACATTAACTTTTTCCGCTTTATTTCTAAGCACTGAGACACCACCTGCTATTTCTGTTGAAACTTCACCCTTCTTAGAGAGCAGAGTTAAAAAATTATAAATTTCATTATCATTAGCTTTTCCATTCATCAAAATTTCAAAAGCACCAATACTTTCCTGTAATGTTAAATTTTCATTTAATTCAAGTTTTTTTAAATATTTTTCCATTTATTTAATAAAATTTTTTAAAATTTTTAATCCATCTTTAGTCTTTATACTTTCAGGATGAAATTGTACTCCATGAACATCATAAATTCTATGTTTAACACCCATAATTATTCCATCTAAAGTCATGGCTGTAATTTCTAAATCTTTAGAGAGTGTTTTGCTATCGATTATTAAACTATGGTATCTAGTCGCTTCAAATATTTTTGGTATTCCTTTTAAAATCCCTATATTTTTTGAAATGATTTTACTTGTTTTTCCATGAACCAATTCTTTTGCTTGAATAATTTTAGATCCAAATATTTGACCTATAATTTGATGACCTAAACAAACTCCAAGTATTGGAATTTTTTTATACAAATCATCTACTATTGATAGACAGTTTCCAGCTTGATCAGGATTACCTGGACCAGGTGATATCACAATTTTATTATATTTTTTCTTTAATATTTCTTTTGTATTAATTTTATCATTTCTTACTACGTCTACGTTTTGACAAAACTTAGATATGTAATGATACAAATTAAATGTAAAACTATCATAATTATCAATTAAAATTATTTTCATAATTACTCAATTGCTTTTAATAGAGCCTTTGCTTTATTAACTGTTTCAAGATATTCGTTTTGTGGTTTGCTATCCGCAACTATTCCAGCACCAGATTGCACATAAAATTTCTTATTTTTAGCTACTGCAGTTCTAAGTGCAATACATGTATCAAATTCACCGTTTGCTGAAAAATATCCAATTCCACCGGCATAAACTTTCCTTTTAGTTGTCTCTAGCTCATCTATTATCTCCATTGCTCTAATTTTTGGAGCCCCAGATACCGTTCCTGCTGGAAATCCAGACAACATAGTTTCAAATTTTGAGTATTTATTATTAAATACACCTTCAACATTTGATACAATATGCATGACATGAGAGTATCGTTCTATTGAAAAACTTTCAGTCACTTTTACAGTATTGATCTTTGATACTTTTCCAGTGTCGTTTCTTCCTAAATCAAGAAGCATTAAATGTTCAGAAAGCTCTTTTTTGTCATTCAGTAAATCTTTTTCGAAAAATAAATCTTGTTTTTTATTTACCCCCCTTGGTCTTGTTCCAGCAATCGGTCTAATCGTGACTTTATTATTTCTTAACCTAACAAGTATTTCTGGACTTGCTCCAATAATCTGAAAATCTTTAAAATTAAAAAAATAC
>CACBXW010000013.1 GCA_902543295.1 uncultured Pelagibacteraceae bacterium
ATTCCCATTTTTTTTGCTCTAGCTTTATCTTGATCAGTTTTAAATAAAAATCTTCCCTGAAATTTACAACCATAAGCATCCAAAGCTGCTGCAGAGATTACTCCTTCAGGACCTCCTCCAATCCCTAAAAATAAGTCTATATTATACTTATTATTAGTAACCAAGAGAGCTCCACAAATATCACCATCTGAAATTAATTTTAATTTTACTTTTAAAGATTTTAATTCTTCTATAATCTCTTTATGTCTTGGTCTATCAAGTATGCATACTGTTAATTCATTAATATTTTTGTTTTTGGCTTCTGCAATATTAGAAATATTTTTTTTTATAGGATAATCTAAGTCTGTTGCATCAAATGGAACATCTTTACCTACTGCAATTTTATTCATATAGGTTTCTGGAGCATTAAATAAATTTCCTTTTTCTGAAATTGCTAACACTGATATGGCCCCTGGAATATTTTTTGCAGCAAAATTTGTTCCTTCAAGAGGATCAACAGCTATATCCAAATTAGGCCCATTACCTTTTCCCAGTTTTTCACCTATATATAGCATTGGTGCTTCATCCAGTTCACCCTCACCTATCACTACTTCTCCGTTAATTTCTAAATTATTTAAATCATTTCTCATTGAGTCCGTTGCTGCTTTGTCAGCTATTTTTTTATTTCCCTTACCAAGAAATTGATAACAATTTATCGCAGCCCTTGAAGTAACTTTTACAAGTTTATTAATCAGATCTTTATTTAAAGACATTAAATATTTTCAACAGTGGTTTCTTCTGAATTATAATTCAATCTAGATTCAAATTCACTTAATCTTTTCCAAACTGAAATCAATTCCACTATAGTAGACCAGCTTCTAACTAAGTATTGTAATGAATTTTCAACTCTTCCAAATGCTCTAGTTATCTGTTGAACGAAACCTAATGTTATCGCACCTGATACTATAGTTGGTGCTAAAGCTAAATATGGAACAATTACCATTCCTTGAAAATAGCTCCATTTTACTGCATTGAAATATAAATAATGAAAATATGATTTATAGTGAATACCTCTTACTCTATCATATAATTGACCAATTGTTGGAGGTGCTGCTCTTATTGGATCGTCTTCACCATGGACTAATTCTTTTCTATAACCTGCTTCTTCTTTTTGAATATCGTATTCTATACCAGGCAACTTTATTCCTACAGCAGCTAACAAAACTGTTCCACCAAGAGCAGATATTATTGCAACCCAAACTAAAGCATGATCAACTTCACCAATCCATGGTAGTACATCGACCTGTTTAGATAATCCCCATAATATTGGTAGGAAGGCTACTAATGTCATTATACTATCTAAAAGTCCAACACCAAGGCCCTCCATTATTCTTGCAAATTTTAAAGTGTCTTCTTGAACTCTCTGTGAAGCCCCTTCTGTCAAACGAGCTTTTAACCATTGAGAGTGATAATATTCAGCCATTGAAGTTCTCCACCTAAACACCCAATGAGATACAAAAAATCCAGTTACAATTGCAATTATAATCCAAAGTCCAGCAACTTTTGCAAATGTAAACAAATATCCAATAAATTCAGTTTCTGTGACTGAACCAGGTTCTGTTAAAGCTTTTTGAAGAGTATCGTAAAATTCACCGAACCATTCATTAATTTTTACATCTAATTGTACTTGGTACCAGGTTGAAACTAATATGAAGATTGATCCAAATATACTCCATCCATACCATTTTCTTTCTGTAAAAAATTTAAACATTATTTTGTAAAATTATCAGCGTAAGACTTTAAAGTAACTTTTCTTTTATTAGGTTCTATTAGTTCAAAATCAATATTATTTTTTTTTGCATAGTCAATTGCTAATTCTTTAGTAGAAAACTCTAATTTTAATTCGCCATAAGTATCAGTAGAACTCTCCCACCCCATCAAAGGATTCGTGCCTGGATCATCAGTAATGTATTCAATAATCCATTTATCAAATTTCTTTAATCCTGACTGCATAGCAGTTTTAGATGGTTTATAAATTTTTGCTCTTTTCATAAAATGGTCGGGGTGGTAGGATTCGAACCTACGGCCCCTTGGTCCCAAACCAAGTGCGCTACCAGGCTGCGCTACACCCCGAATGCAGTACTAATACAGTAGATAAAAAAAATTTCAAAGTATATTAATTACTATTTAAAAGGAAATTTTACAAAATTTGCTATATATAAGTATCTATGATCATTGAATGTCCAGCTTGCTCTAAAAAGTTCAATATTGATGAAAAATTAATTCCAGATGAAGGTAGGCTTTTAAAGTGTGGCAATTGCGATCACACATGGTTTTATAAAAAGGAAGATAATTTAAAATTAGAAACTGAAACTATAAAAATAAATGAAATTGAAGAAAATAAATCAGAGATCAATATAACACCAGTTGATGCACCTATAAAAGAAACAAAAAAAATAAGAAAAAAAATATCAAAAAAATCTTCAACAAAAGAGAGTACATCAAAAGAATTAGTGTCCATTGATAAAAGTTCAGTTTCAAGAGAAAACAATATTATTAAAAAAATATTTCTAATAATTATTTCAATAATTGCCTTTATTTTGCTCATAGACACATTTAAAAATCAAATATCCGTTATATTTCCTGGCATAGTGCAAATGTCAGATAGTTTGTTTCAAGTAATAAATGACTTGAAATTATTTATTAAAGATTTAGTCAGGTAAAAATGATTCAGATAATTACAAAACCATTTAGATGGTTTTTCAAATTAGAAGCTGCTAGTGGTCTCGTTTTACTTTTTGCAGCCATAATAGCTTTAATTGTAAGTAATTCTAATTTATCTGAATTATATTTTTCTACATTGAATAAATATTTATTTTTAGGAATAAATAATTTTGGATTAAAATTATCAGTTTTACATTGGATAAATGATGCTTTAATGGCAATATTTTTTTTCTTTGTAACATTAGAAATTAAAAGAGAATTCTTACAAGGTGAACTTTCAAATATAAAACAAGCCCTTCTTCCAATTATTGCAGCAGTTGGTGGAATGTTAGTACCTGCATTATTTTATGTTTTTATTAATTTTGGAGATAGTGAAACAATGAATGGTTGGGCAATTCCATCTGCAACTGATATTGCATTTTCTTTAGGAGTGCTTTCATTATTGGGTAAAAGAGTTCCATTATCATTAAAAGTTTTTTTAACTGCTTTAGCTATTATAGATGATCTAGGAGCTATAGTAATTATTGCATTATTCTATTCAGGTGATCTGAGTATTAAATATTTAAGCTTAATGTTGTTAGCTTTTATTGTTCTTCTAGTAATAAATAAATTTAATATAAAGAAATTTTTACCTTATTTAATTGTTGGAATATTTCTTTGGGACTTTACTCACAACTCTGGAATTCATGCAACAATAGCTGGTGTTTTGCTAGCAATGACTATACCTCATAGAAAAAAAGATAAAGACTTTTCACTGCTAATAAAAATCGAACATGCAATAAGTCCTTACGTTGCTTTTGGTATTATGCCATTATTTGCTTTTGCAAATGCTGGTGTTTCATTAGAAGGTTTATCTTTTGCATCTTTACTTGATAAAGTTCCATTAGGAATTTTATTAGGATTGTTTGTAGGTAAACAATTAGGAGTATTTGTATTTTCTTATGTTTCAATAAAAATGAAAATAGCTCAGATGCCTAATAACTCTAACTGGTTTAATTTTTACGGTGTTGGTGTTTTAACAGGTATTGGATTTACAATGAGCTTATTTGTTGGGAACTTAGCTTTTGTTGAAAATATGCAATACATGGATGGAGTTAAAATAGGAGTTTTAACTGGGTCATTATTATCCACTTTATTTGGGTACTTCTTAATACTACTTACACCAAATAAGTAAGTAGTTTATGAAAAAATTAATAATAATAAGTTTAACAATAATGATGTTTTTTTTTAAAAATTCAGCAATGAGCAATAATCAGAAAAGTTTTTATGATCTAGAGATAGAGAGTATTAATGGAGAAATCATTAAATTAAAAGATTATCGAGATAAAGTTGTACTTATAGTTAACACTGCCAGCTATTGC
>CACBXW010000014.1 GCA_902543295.1 uncultured Pelagibacteraceae bacterium
TAAATTTAAATGATAGTAAGGAATTAGATGTACTAAATTCTAATGGAGTAAGTAACTTCAAAATTATTATTTTATTAACTACAATATCTTTATTTTTAGGAATTTTTTTATTGTTTTTTTACTACTCTTTTTCATCTGAACTAAAAAGTAAATATTTAGATATAAAAAATAGCTTTTCAAATTCTAATGAATATCTTGCAGTTGTTAATGATGAAGGATTATGGATAAAAGAAGAAATAGATCAAAAGCTCTATATAATACATGCTGAAAAATTTGATAAAAACACACTAAAAAAAATAACAATTACTGAGGCTAGCAAATACTACGACATAGAAAAAACGATTATTGCAGAAAAAGCAAATATTGAGTCGATTAATTGGCAATTAAATAATGTTTCAATCCTAGATATAAAAGGAAATAACAAAAATTTAAAAAGTTTTGTTTACAATTCGACATTTAATGGTGAAATTATTTCAAATTTATTTTCTAATTTAAGCTCATTAAATATTTATGATCTTCATAAATTATCAAATAGTTATTTAAAAATTGGATACTCTAATACAGATATCAAAATACATTTGAATAAAACCTATAGTATGCCAATATTTTACATACTAATGACAATATTAGGTTTTATAATTATAAATAAATTAAGAACAGTTAAATCAAGATTTTTTCTAAGTATTTTTGGAGTTTTTATATCTGTAGTTGTTTACTATCTAAATTATTTTTCAGGAATTTTAGGAAATAGTGGTTTATTGCCAATTTATCTGTCTGTATGGGTGCCTTTGTTAATACTTTTTTTAATATGTAATATTGGTTTATTAAAAATAAATGAAACATCTTAAAATAATATCAATAATCTTTATATTTTTCTTCTATATTAATAATTCTTTTTCAGAACAAATAGAATTTAAGTCAGAGAAAATAAATGTAACAGATGATGGAAATACTATAATTGCATTTAAATCTAATACCTTTATTCCAGATAAAAATATTTTGGTTGTTTCAGATAAAGTTAAGTATGATAAAAATAAAAAATTTCTAGTATTTTCAGAAAATGTTCATCTTCATGATAAGTTTAATAATTTAATTATAAAAAGTAACTTAATTGAATACGATGAAAAATCAAACATCATATCTAGCTATGGAAATACTCAAATAAATTTAGACACTAATTATGAAATTGATTCAAAAGATATTTTTTTTAATAGATTATCTCATAAAATTTACGGTAAAAATGATACTTTTATTTATGATAAAGAGGGAAACATTTTCAAACTTAGAGATAAGTTCAACATAAATATTAAAACAAAATTAGTAAATTCTAAGAGCTCAATCGTTATAGATAAAAACGAAAATAAATATATTTTTGAAGATTTGATGATAGATTTAGAAGAAAATAAAATTGCAGGTAGAGAGATAAAAGTCAAATTTAAAAAAACATACTTTGGTAACGAAAAAAATGACCCTATATTAAAAGGAAAAAGCTCATACTCTGATGATAAAGAGTTAAAGATTTATAAAACGGTCTTTAGTACTTGTAATATTAACAATAAGAAATGTAGAGGATGGGAGTTAAGTGCAGATGAATTTAAGCACAATAAAGAAAAAAAATTATTTGAATACAAAAAATCTTGGCTAAAAATATTTGATTATAAATTATTTTATCTACCATATTTTAATCATCCAGATCCATCGGTTAAAAGGAAATCTGGTTTTTTGGCACCATCTTACTCTAGTTCAGATAGTCTAGGGACAGCAATAAATATCCCTTACTTTAAAGTACTAAGTAATGATAAGGATATTACATATAAACCAAGAATATATGCAGATAAAAGTTTTTTGTTACAAAATGAATATAGACAAGCATTGCAAAGTTCGAAAGTTAATAGTGATTTTAGTTTTTTAATTGGAAGTGCTGGTACAAAAGGACATTTATTTTATAATCAAGTAGGAGATATTAATAGTAATATTAATTTTGAATTAAATTTACAGAATGTTAAAGGTGATAACTATTTAAAAACGCACAAATTAATTGATACATCATCATTAATATCAAGTGACAGTCTTTTAGTTTCTAATTTGGATATAAACTGGATCTTTAAAGATTCAAGTTTGAGCACTTCTTTTAAGTTATATGAAGATTTATCAAGAAATTACCATGACAGATATCAATATATATTTCCAAATTTTAATTTTGTTAAAAACATTGAAATTCCAGATAACTATAATGGTAATTTTAATTTTAATTCTTATGGTTTTAATAAATTATATGACACAAATGTTTCAGAAACTGTTCTAACTAATGATTTTCTTTTTTCCTCAAATGAATATATTAGTAAAACTGGTTTAAGTTCGAATTATGATATTCTTATAAAAAACTCAAATAATTATTCTAAAAATTCTACTAATTATGATGAAAATTTAAATTATAATTTATTTGGTATTGCAAAATTAGACACTAGTTTTCCTATGCAAAAGAGAATGAAAGACTTTACCCATTTTTTAAAACCAATCTTATCATTAAGATACAGTCCTAATGGAAATAATGATTTATCCTCAAAAGATGTATTGTTAAGTTATAATAGTGTTTTTGATTTAAATAGGATTGGCTCAAATTCTCAAGTCGAAGGTGGCGAGTCCTTAAGTATTGGTCTCGAATTTATGAGAAATAATAATGATGGAAAAAATATTTTAGATTTTAAAGTTGCTAATGTTATGAAAACTGACGAAGATCCAAATATGCCATCTAAATCAAAGTTGGATAATAAAAGGTCTGATATAGTGGGGAATCTTAATTACAACCTTACAGATAATTTAAAGCTTGGCTATTTTTTTTCATATGACAAAGACTTAAAATATTCTAACATCGACCAACTAAGTCTAGATGTCAGTGTAAATAATTTTTTTACAAATTTTTCTTATTATTCAGAGCATAATGACCTAATTGATGTTGAAAGTGCAAAAAATAAAAGTAAATTTTTTGTAAATGAGGAGAATGCCCTAAGTTTTGAAGTCTCAAAAGATTTAGTTGACAGTTTTACAGAATATTACAATTTAACATACTCTCATGAGACAGATTGTATTTCTTTAAATCTTAATTTTAACAAATCTTTTTACAGGGATGGAAGTCTAGAACCAAGTAAAAGTTTATCGTTTTTGATTAAAATTATTCCTTTCACAGAAATAGGGGTTCAAAATATTGGGACTTTGATGGGTAACTAAATTTATGTTCAGGTATTTATTTATAATAATGTTTTACATACTTACTTTAACAGACTCATATTCAGCCAATATAAAAATTAAATATAAAATTAATGACAAAATAATCACAAACATAGATATAATTAATGAAAAGAAATATTTGATATTTCTAAGACCTAACTTAGAAAATATACCAGAAAATGAAGTTTTAAAATTATGCGAAAATTCGTTAATTAGAGAAACAATAAAAAATAAAGAATTAGATAAAATATTTACAAATTTTAATAATGAGCAATTTATCAATGGTATAAAAAAAAATTTATTTAATTTCAAAAAAGTAAAAAATGAAAAAGAATTTCTATCTTTATTAAAAGA
>CACBXW010000015.1 GCA_902543295.1 uncultured Pelagibacteraceae bacterium
TATATTTATCAGATATACTTCAGATTTTAGGAAAAAAAAAATTTACTAAAAATAGAATTATAGATGATATTACTGATTTAAAATTTGCATCAATAAATGACATTTCTTTTTTTAATAATTTAAAATATCTCGATTTACTAAAAGCTTCTAAAGTAAATTATGTTATTACTAATGAAAAATATTTAAGTAAAATTAAGAATTATTGTACACCTATAATAGTTAAAAATGTATTAAATTCTGTTTATGCAGTTACTGAACTGTTTTATCCGAATTCACTTGATGATGCGGTTGATTTTACAGTTAAGAGCCCCAACTTACAAAAATTTAAAAAAATTAAATTTGGAAATAATGTTTTATTAGGTAAAAATGTTAAAATTGGTTCAAATTCAATAATAGGACATAATACCATTATTGAATCAAATGTAATTCTTGGTTCGAATTGTATTATTGGTAACAATGTCCTTATAAAAAATACAATAATAGGTAACAACGTAAGAGTTTTAGATGGTGCTATAATTGGTAAAAAGGGTTTTGGTTTTTTTCCTAGCAAGATTAACAATGTTAGATACCCCCAAATAGGTATGGTTATAATAGATGATAATGTCGAAATTGGATGTAATAATACCATTGATAGAGGTTCACTATCTAATACAGTTATTGGAAAGAATACTTTTATTGATAATCAAGTTCACATCGCACATAATGTCAACATTGGAAAAAATTGCATTATTACAGGACAAGTAGGATTTGCAGGAAGTTCTATTATTGGAGATAATGTTATGATTGGCGGTCAAGCTGGAATTTCAGGCCATTTAAAAATTGGTCATAATGTTCAGATAGGAGGTGGCAGTGGTGTCTTAAAAAATATACCAGACAATTCCAAAGTCATGGGATATCCTGCTAAAGATATTAGAAATTTTTTAAAAGATAGTAAGAATGACAGATAAATTAAATAAAACGCAAATTATGAATTTGTTACCCCATCGGGAACCAATGCTTTTAATAGATGAATTAATAAATATAAAAAGGTTAAAATCTGCTACAGCAATAGTAAATGTAAGAAAAGACAGTTTTTTTGTACAAGGCCATTTTCCAAATGAGCCCGTAATGCCAGGAGTATTAATAGTTGAAGCATTTGGACAATCCGCAGCAGCATTAACAGCAGCAGGTTTAGATAAAGAAACTTATGAAAATAAATTGGTTTTTTTAATGACAATAGATAAAGCTAGATTTAGAAATCCAGTCATACCTGATTGTAGATTAGAACTAAATATTGAGGCTGTTAGATCACATGGCAGAGTTTGGAAATATAAAGGGGAGGCTATTGTAAGTGGTAAAAAAATGGCTGATGCTTTTTGGGCCGCTACAATAGTAGATAGAAAGAAATAATCAGTAGTAATTCTTGATAACAATTTGAAAAATAATTTGTTATCAATTCATAGTGATACATCCAACATCAATAGTTGATAGTAAATCAAAAATTTCTGAAAATGTTGATATTGGACCATATTGTGTGATAGGACCAGGTGTTGAATTAGGATCAAATACAAAATTACACTCCCACATAAATATTAAGGGTAATACAAAAATTGGAAAAAATAATGAGATTTTCCCTTTTGTGTCAATCGGTACACCTCCACAAGATTTAAAATATAAAGGTGAAAAAAATTCTATAATCATTGGTGATAATAATAAATTTAGAGAATATGTGAACATTAATCCTGGCACATCACATGGAGGCACAATCACTAAATTGGGTAATAATAATTTATTGATGGTTTACTGTCATGTAGCACATGATTGCAATCTTGGAGATAATATAGTTTTAGCAAATAATGTTCAGGTTGGTGGTCATGTTACTATAGAAAATAATGCAATAGTCGGAGGTAGTTGCGCTATACATCAATTTTCAAGAATTGGAAACTTAGCAATGGTAGGTGGAATGACTGGTGTTTTAAGTGATATAATTCCATACGGTCTATCATTAGGAAATAGAAATAATTTAGTTGGTCTAAATCTTATAGGACTTAGAAGGGCAAAAATTTCAAATGAAGATATTAAAATATTACAAAAATTTTATGATATTGTATTTTGTACTCAAAATTTTAGATCTAATATCGAAAATTTAAATGCTGACATAAAAGAAAATAAATATGTCAAAATCATAATTGATTTTATAAA
>CACBXW010000016.1 GCA_902543295.1 uncultured Pelagibacteraceae bacterium
AGTATTTTTTTACTATAACTCTGCTTATCTTCTAAAATCATTTTGTTTAACTTTTGCCTATTTACTTGATATTTTTGTAGTAAAATATTTAGTTGATTAAATTTTTTAGTTATTTCCTCTTTTTTTAAAATATTTTTTTGATTATTAATCTCTGTTTCTTTTTCTTTTAATTTATTCTCTTCATTTTTAAGATCGTCTTTTAGTTTACTATATTTTTTTTGTAATTTATTTTTATAAAATAATCCAATTTTTGAATTATCAATAATATACTGAACATCTAGATAAACTGTGCTACTTAACGAATTTATGGTAAATAGATTAAATAAAATAATAAAAAAAAAAAAATTTTTTTTCATTAAAAAGAAGTCCCAATTTGAAACCTGAATTTTTCAGTAATATCTGTTTCTTCCTCACTAATTGGTATAGCATAAGAAAAGGTAAGAGGGCCTATTGCACTAAACCAGTTTAATGCAATTCCTGTAGAGGATCTTATTTTGTTTGAATCCAAACTACTATTATAATCAACCTCCCATACATTTGCTAAATCTATAAAAAAATTTAGATCAATATTTTCTTTTTCAAAAATAAAATTTGGAAGTGTAGAATTTAAATTTAGAGCTGTAGCATAATTTCCACCTATGTATTGAGAACCATCTTTTGGTCCTATCTTTCCGCTTTCAAAACCTCTTAGTCTTCTACTAGGCACAAATACCCTTTTTGAAATTCTTACATTGTCCTCTAATGAATTTATTGTTTTTAGGAAAAGGTTTGCAGAAAGAATTAGGTTGTCATTTAAAGAATGATACATTGAACTTGTAAATCTATTTTCAATTGATAAGTCATCTGAATACAAAGGTAAAGTTTGAGAAAAATGATTTATAAAACCATCTGTAGGTTGAAAATCTTGATCTAATCTATTGTAGGAAACTGTGTAGGAAATTAGATTTTCAAAATAATTTCCCTCCTGTTTTTTTACTATACTTGTTGCAGAGGAAGATGTCTCTAAATCTTCATAAAAATTTGAAAGTTCAAGATTTACAAACAAATCATTTTTCTGCTCAAATTTTGTTCCAATTGAAAATCCTGTTCTACTGGTTTTATAACCACTTGTTGACATAAAATCATTTGTAGAACTTTCAATACTAGTATTTATCGATTTGTCTGAGTTATTATAATTCGGATTTAATACTGAGAATTTACCTTTCAGTGAGTCCTCGGTTATTGTTAAATTTGTATCTAATTTAATCCCAAGGCCTAAATAGTTTTTTTCTTTAATTCCAGCAGTTATTGATGAACCTGTTGTCCCTGTTCCTGCCCCTGCAAAGATTTCTCCTGTTGGTTTCTCTTCTACATTTATATTGATTAATTTATTTTGATTATCTAAATCCATTGTTTCATAATTAATAGTTTTAAAAATATCTAAGGACTTTAATTTTTGTATAGATTTATTAAAAAGACCATTATTAAAAGAATCACCCTCATCTATTATTAAATTATTTCTAATTACCTTTTCATCTGTAATAAAGTTACCAAATATATTAATTCTCTCCACGTAATTTTTTTCAAGTTCATCAAAATTTATTATTATATCTATTTGATTACTTTGTTTAACTACTGAATCATAACTTGCGTTTATGAAAATAAATTCATTTCTTAATATAAATTGATTTAATTCATCAACTAATTTATCAATTTTTTTTTTTGAATAAACTTCACTTTGGAGTTTTTCAAATTTTTTTTCAAATTTTTTTATATTTTCAGATGGTAATTCATTATATTCTAACTTAATTTTATCAAAATAATGTTTGTCTCCAGCATCTATATTAAAAACAAGTTCAAACTGCTCGTCTTGAGTAACTGTTGATATTGCAGATTTAATTTTAACATCAAAATATCCTCTATTTTTATAAAAAGTAAGTAGTCTAAAGACATCTGCTTTTACTCTACTAGAGTCTAAAAATTTATTTCGTGATATAAATTTCCAAAATTTATTTTCCTCTGAAATTATAATATTTCGTAGAGTACTATCTCTAAATATTTTATTACCAATAAATTTTATTTGTTTTATTTTAGCTATTTGACCAAGATTAATATCATAGATAAGATTTACAGTATTATTTGGATTTTCAATAATA
>CACBXW010000017.1 GCA_902543295.1 uncultured Pelagibacteraceae bacterium
CATTCTCACAATGTTTTTTCATTCTGACAGAAAGAGTTTCAATACCTTGCAAGACATTCCAAGCATTTTGAGGACTTAGACAAGGACCAAAATCTCTCATACCTTCTGCTCTTGCTTTCATTGTAAATGCCGTTGGTCCAAATTCTTCAGCAAAAGATAGTCCATGATAACCTTCATATGGTTGAGTCATTGTTGGAAATTTATCATTTTGCATCCAGTCAAACTTACCACCTTCAACGATTATACCAGCCATTGATGATCCATGACCTGCCATCCATTTAGTAAGTGAATGAACTACAATATCAGCACCGTGTTCTATAGGTTTGCATAAATAAGGTGTTTGATAAGTTGCATCTACCATTAAAGGAATACCCGCGTCATGTGCTATTTTAGCAATCTCAGGCATATTCATTATTTCATTTCCTGGGTTACCAACAAGTTCTCCAAAAATACCTTTTGTATTTTTTTGAATTGCTTTTTTAAATCCTTCTGTATCTCTTGGTTTTACAAAAGTTGTTTTAATTCCAAATTTTGGAAGTGTTAATCTAAATAGATTTACAGTTCCACCATAAAGCTGTGATGATACAACCAAATGATCTCCTGCTTCGCAAAGTGTCATTACTGCAAGAAATATAGCACTCATCCCAGACGAAGTAGCAAGTGCTGCTGTACCACCTTCTAATGAAGCAACTCTTTCTTCTAAAACGGCCACTGTTGGATTTGATATCCTACTATAAATATGCCCACCTCTTTCTAAATTAAATAATGCAGCTGCATGATCTACGTCGTCAAATAGATATGAAGTTGTTTGGTATATTGGTACCTGTCTTGAACCAGCATTTTTATGTGGTTGATAACCTGCATGTAAACTAAGGGTATCGAATTTATATGTTTTAGGATCCATTCCTTTTTTGTCTGACATTTAGTTGCTCCTGTTTAAATTTTTTAAGTTACTATTATAAACTAATATTATCTCTAATTAATAGCCTATTTATTAGTTAAAACTATCAAAAATGACTTAAGTTCTTACTGTATATAGTTTGACAATATATCGATTTATAAGTATTAATCCCGCAATTATGACAAAATTTCTTAAAAAAGATGACCTAAACAGTAAATGGTTTGAAATTGACGCAACTGGAGCTGTAGTAGGAAGACTAGCAACCGTTGTATCAAAAATACTTAGAGGAAAAAATAAAGCGACATTTACTCCTCATATGGATAGTGGAGATTTTGTTGTTGTTAAAAACGTAGATCAATTAAAATTTACTGGAAACAAGTTTTCAAATAAAAAATATTATAGACACACAGGTCATCCTGGAGGAATTAAAGAAACAACACCTGAAATATTACAATCTTCAAAGCCAGGTGAAGTTTTAAAGATGGCAGTAAAAAGAATGTTACCTGGCGGTCCTTTGGCTAAAAAACAATTGACTAAGCTTAAAGTTTATTCAGGCTCAGAACATCCTCACTCAGCACAAAACCCAGAAGTAATAGAGATTGGAAAATTAAACGTAAAAAATATAGTTAGAAATTAAAATGGAAACAAATCAATCTTCATCAACAAAACTAAAATTAGACTTTAAAGAAGCTAAATATGCAACAGGAAGAAGAAAATCGTCCATTGCTAAAGTTTGGTTAAAGAAGGGGACTGGCAAAATTTATGTTAATGGTAAAAATTTAGATGACTATTTCACAAGAGCTACACATAAGATGCAAATACTTAGACCCTTTGAAATTATCAATCAATCTACTGAATACGATGTTAGATCTCAAGTTGTTGGTGGTGGCCATACAGGTCAAGCAGGAGCATTAGTCCATGGTATATCAAGAGCGCTATTACAATTTGATGAAAACCTAAAACCAACACTTAGAAAAGAAAAACTTACCACCAGAGATTCTAGATCAGTTGAGAGAAAAAAACCTGGTCGAGCAAAGGCTAGAAGAAGTTATCAATTCTCTAAAAGATAATATCATTTTATTAAACAACTGTTATATTACAATATGTCTAAGATTAATGCATTAGTTGCTGGAGCTACTGGATACATAGGTATTCAATTGATTAAATTATTAACTAAACATAAGAGAGTAAAAATTAAATATCTGTGTGGTGATACCTCTGTAGGTAAGA